>NZ_CP143624.1:8047500-9505619 GCF_050038885.1 Pseudomyxococcus flavus
GAGCACATCGAGGGCGGCGGGCCATTCTGTCTCACGGAGCAAGCGCTCGAGCCAGTCCACGAGTTCCCCTGGCACCGTGGGGCTAGGCGGAGAACCCACAGGAGCGGGAGCTTGTCTTTGGTAAGTGCCCGTCGTCAGGTCAAGGAGTCTCTCCCAGAGGGCCCGCATCGGAGCGCGATCGAGCAACTCCTTTCGTAGTGCTGGGGGCGCGCTTTCCACCTCCGCGATAGCTCGAGCCGCGATATCCAGCGTGTCGATCTCTCGCGCGCAGCGTAGCAGCAGCACCAACCGTGCGAGACTGCTTGGAAGTCCCAGTGCCTGTCCGAATGCGCGGTCGACATCTCCTTGTTCGTATGCGGTCCGGACATGCTCTAGGCCACTCACGGCATGCGCGGGCGGTTCCGTGGCAGGCACGAGTGCCCCCAGTGCTTCCATGTAGTGGCGATCGGGGGCTCCGGATGCGAACACGGTAAGGAGTTCGTCGCGCAAAGATGGGCGAGCTGGGGTTGCAACCGCGGCAACCATCATGAAGCACTTCAAGGCTTCTGGCGCGTCCATCCCCTGCCGCACTCGGAAGAGCACGGACCAGCGAGGCCAGATGCTCTCCCTAAACCGTGCCACCGCTCCTTGGGCATCACCAGTGAGTTCGAAGTGCTGGAGATCCCGGGCGTAGAGCGCCCGGATGAGCGCCTGGGTCACGCGCCGGGGCCGGGTGAGCATCACGAGGGTGTTGAGCCTCGGTTCCTGGAGAATCTCATCCCAGGCGTGTAGGCTCTCCAGCCGGAGGATCTCGAGGAAGAGATGGTTCTGGGCCGACAAACGGCCCAGACGACGCAACTCGGCGATGTACTCTGCCGCCTGCTCGCCATCCTGGGTCCGCAGAGTGTACTCGAAATCACCGAGGATCCGTCCCACTGGCCGAGCCGTCGCTGCGGTACGCGCGGGGCGCTCCTCGCGTAGAGCCCGGAAGAGTAACAGCTTCGCTCGTGCCTGCTCTATCAGGGCTCGGTCATGGACTCGGAGCCGGTAGACTCGTCGCGGTGCTGCCTTCTGTACTGCCACATCAATTGCGTCCTTGTCATCGAACCGGCTCCACGAGAGCCAGGGGCCGACCAAGGAAGGCCCCAGAAAGGCCACCAACTGCTCCCGGAGGGATCGCGCGCCGCTGTCGGTGCTGGCCAGGACGTACCACTCCACGCTGCCATTCTCCTGGACTCGAGGCAGGCAGAGGAACTCAGCGCCCGTGCGCAGATCTTCAATCCAGGGAGCGATGCGCTCCAAGGTATCAGGCTTGAGGGTTCCCTTTTCAATCGCGTCCCACCGCAGCTTGTTGCCCGGGCCAAAGAACCGGCCGGCGAAGTCCGGGGGAGGCCACGCATTTTCGGGCGCGCTCATAGAAGTCCCCCGTACTCCGCCTGGAAGTCGAGCCGCAGCTTGGCAACCTCGGCTTTGTCCCGCTCCAGCGCCACCAACTCCGTCTGTAACTCCACGCCGTTGAAGGTGAAGTTCATAGAGCCGGTGAGCCCGAAGTCATCGCCGATCAACCCCTTGGCATGCAAGATGTCGCGTTGATGGACGGTGAGCGCGTCCATCGGAATACGTCCCTCCAGAGAATTTCGGAGATTCATGCCGAAGTGAATGTTCTCGCGCTCCGGACGCACCGCCAGCACCACTTGGGTGCCACGCTCAAGCAGCTTGTACAAAACCTGATGCAGATGGATACCGGTCGGTGGCAGGTCTGGCGCCAAGCTCCGGAATGTCGCCGCCCTATTGTCGATGACCTCGATGTTCCTGATCCAGGGAGATACAAGCCACACGCAGCGGCTCGGGAAGAGCAACTCGCGGACAAAGATTCCCTGAAGTAGCTCTCGGATTTCGTGCCGCGAGGCGGAGGAACTGCGCAGGATGTGTCGCGTGGAAGCCAGCATTATTGCACTGCCTCCAGCAGATCAAACATGATAGCAATGCGACCGTTTTGCCGACGCGTGCCTCGGATTCGCGGATGGACCAACTGTGCGCCAATATCCAGAGGCTCAATTAGCATGGCGAGCATCGCTTCCCGGAGCCTCACGGGATCGGTCTCTGGAGCCGTGAGCATAGCATTGCCATGTGTGATGAGCAGGTTCGCCAGCAGCATCAGCCACTCCGGCTCCTCCAACCGCACCTCGATGTCCTGCTGTGGGATCAGGGCCTCCACGAGGAGACGGTCGGAATCAGGGAGGCTGGTGTAGGGGTTGGAAGCCTTGAGGGTCTCGGCACGAACGCCCGCACCCCGAGGCCACAGTAACCCCAGGAGGGTTGAGAAACGCCACCCGCGCCGATCTCCCGATGGAAGCTCGTTGGTGTGAGTGAGGGTCGAATCGAGCGCATCATTCTCGCTCTCCCACAAGGCCACGAGCCGGGGGTCGATCTCGACGCCAAGCCGCGCCTCCGCATCATCCCATGAGGCAAGCAGCCGTGCGAGCAGAGTGTCCGTGGCCGAGGAACTGCCAGGCCGCAAAATCCGGGCGAACAGTGCGGCGACGAATGGCTGGCTGACTAGGAAGCCGCGATCCGACAACAGGCGCCGCAGACCATTCGAATGCTCCACCCATTCCTGGTGCGTCTCAGACTGTCGCACAGCCTCCACTGCTGTCACCAACTCTTCATCTCGGCTGGGCACGGGCGCGCACAGGCGCGAGATGAGAGTGCGGAGTTGGAAGTCGATCTCCTCGAAGTCCGAGGGGGCGAGCGCCGAATCGAGCAGCCCAAAGAAACGGCGTGGATCATCCCCATAGCGCGACAAGAAGTCTTCGATAACGGCTGCCCCCCCTAGCGCGGATTCAGTCAGCCAGATCCTGTCCTCTGGTCCAGTTCCCATAGCATCCAGATCGAGCAGCAGGTCTCCCGCATCGATCTGGGAGCAGAGGATGTGGATGGCCTCCAAAAATGCCGTTCCCAGCGTGGAGCGTAGCCGCCTTCGGATCCAGGGCTCCCACGAGGCATCGGGAGCGGCCCACAGTACCGAGGCTGCCTCGCCTAGGGCCGTGATGACGGTCTGGTCACCCATTAGATCGAGCAACTCTTGGTGGCGCCGCCCTCGTTCGACCTCGCCCGTGGCCTCCTCATTGCCATCCTCCGTCGCAGGGAGTGCCATGAAGAGCGTATCCAGCACTCGGGTCAGGGGCTTCCCATCCGCCCGGAGCAGTGTCCATGCTTGCTCCAGCGTGATTCCAGCCTTGAGAGCCTCAATAGCTAGTGCCGAGAAGCATGCATCAGCGAGCCAGTCACGCTGAAACCGGTTGGCGATACCATCGAGCCGTGATTCGTCCTGAATCCGCTGGCGGAAAAGCGCTGGGCGCAGCGCGCGCAGCAGCTTGGGGTCGGCGGTGCAGGGCCCAACGAGCGCATTGGGGAGCTTCGGATCGAGCACCAGCGCGTCGACATCGGCTGTAAATCCCAGCGCGATGGGCTCCTGGCCCTCCTGGCCTACTCGCCGTTTGAAGTGCACCACTCGTTCGGATACCTCTCCGCTCTTCATCTTCAACGAAACATTCACTTCGCGAGTGAAGCGGGTGATCTCCACGGGGTCAGACAGTGCGTGGATGTGGATTCTCAAATCATCAACTAACCCTTGCCACCTCGAACCTCGGGGTAGAGTCAGCCGGAGTCCTTCGGCCGAGGTGCGAACCGTTGTGCGCCACACGGGAAATGCATTGGACGACGAGAGGATCTCTTCCGGTGGTTCGACCGTGTTGATCTGGAGCGGACGGATGACCGTAAGCGGTTCCTTGGCTACGCTCTCCGGCACCTCAAAGCGGCCGACCTCGATTACGTACTCCGGTTTACAGAAGACATCGAGCCAGACCGTGTCATCCTCATTGGGGAGCGGGACCCAGTTGCGCTGGTTCTGGTGTTGGACGCTGAAGCGGTGCGACACCCGCCCCGGAGCGAACTCGCGCAGGGACTGAGCTACAGGCATCCACTCCTCGCGCCGCCGGAATGCGTTGTTCAAGATAATCTGCACTTCAGGCACGTTCAGATCGCTGAAGAGTGCCCGAGGGATGAACTCTGGGAGCGGAGCACGCGGCGTGGAGGGCTCCTGTGTCTCGCCTTTCCCTTCAGTGGCCATCTTCCAGTTGCGCTCGAGCCGGCGAAGGGCCGTCGGGATGACCGTGGTCAGAAGGGGCCGGGGAGGCTCCCAGAGCAGCGCTTGGAGTGTGGACTCATCGAGTGCTAGCGCCTGCTGGAGATAGCGAGTGAAGCGCTCACGGCTCGCTGGGCTCTCCAGGACATTGCGTAGCAAAGCGGCAGTTGCTTGCTGACGCTGAAGCAGGTGGCCGCCCTGATCGGGGGTGGAGAGGATGAGCCAGGAGTCCAGCCATGTATTGCCGGCCGCGGAGACCGCCGCCATCCAGTCCAGCAGGGTGTACGTGGCCTGCATCTTCAGGACATGCCGGTTTCCGATGGGCAGGTGCCTGGGCGCCAGGACGGGAGAGAAGATCTGCTCGTAGGCCTGGTAGGCGAGCCGGTCACGTCCGAAGTCAGTAAGAGCGACGATGGTCCACGGACGCATCTCGCGGCGTCGGCCCGCGCGCCCCTTTCGCTGCAAGAAGGCGGCCGCACTGCGTGGCGCCTTGTGTTGCACTACAGCTCCCACGTTTGGGTCGTCGAACCCGACTTCGAGCGAAGCGGTGGCTACGACAATCTCCGCGCTTCGGTTGATGCCTCGATCAAGGGAACTCACGCGGTCGACCGCCGCGCGCGCTCCTGGGGCCAGCGAGTGCCCAATCCACTCCGCAGCGACCCAGGATTGACCTTGGGCCAGCCTGGTGGTGTGGTCGGGATGCTCGCGAGCGCGGAGGGTAGCCAGCGAGCCCCATGGTTTCTTGGGGTCGGGCTGGCTGGGGCGCTTCCAGCCTTCCGCGTCCAGGGTATCGAAGAAGAGACGGTTGTTTACGTCGAGGTTATCGGTGAAGGCGAATACCTTCTTGCCGTAGGCCGGACGCAAGACGTCGTTCGGTTCGAGCATCCGGCGCATGAGCATGAGCGTCTGGATGGAGGTGGAGAGGAGGCTTGCGCCAGAGACCGGATCTCCACGGAGTGCCACCTGATACTCCATGCCCTCGTACTCCATCTCGGACTCGTCCGGCCCCACGGCGATGACATCCGTCCGCCGCACCCCGGCGAGTTCCGCGAAGAAGCGCTCCGCGTCGGCCAGGGTCGCAGAGAGTCCCACGAAGTGAGGACGGGCCCCGGTAAGTCTCTGCCATCGGCGGAGCAACAGGGCGACCTGGGCGCCGTGAACCCCCTCGTAGGTATGCACCTCGTCGAGCAGGACGAGGCGCGGCCGCTGGTGCTCGGGTTGCTTGAATCCGAACAGCTTGCCCAGCGAGGTAGCCATCCGCTGGTTTACCATCTCGGTGGTGGTGAACAGCAGGTCCGGTGGGCTCTGGGAGAGCCTATCTCGTGTGAGGCGCACCTCGTCCGGTCCCACCTTGAAGTCGCATGACTTCGATTCACACGAGAGCCGCTCGATGCCGGCCTGGATGTCATCCAGCCGCCAGAGGAGCCTGCGGTTACAGCGGGGGCAGTCGCTCAGGGGACACCGGAGCGCTTTGTCCCCGATCTGCTCCCACGCGTCGAACTGCTTTGCCTTCTGAGGCGAGCGATCGAGCAGATCCTTAGCGGCCTTGGGGACATCGCCATACAGCACGCCGATGGACAGCCGGGTTCCAATGGGAAGAGCCAAGTTGACCCGCTTCGCCTGCCCGAGGGCCTCGCGGAGCTGGTCCTTCAGCAGCTCGTTGCGGGGGTACAAGGCCAAGCACTTGGTCCAGGGCTGACCGCCAAGCCAGCTGGCTATGGCGGTAAAGGCCGGCAGGTAGAATGCCAGCGTCTTGCCGCTGCCGGTTCCCGCGCAGACGATGGTTCCGACCGCGCGTTTACTCGAGACGCGCTGACTCAAGATGGCCTTTGTTGCGGTGAGCTGGAATTGGGCCAGCTTCAAGGGCTCCTTCGAGTTAGCCCTCAGGATGGCCTCCACTACGGTTGTCTGACGGTTGTCGAGCTTGGAGCCCTTGAGAGCCGAGAGCACCTCTGGCACAGTGAGCCGGCGCTTGGGGAAGGAGCGTGGGCGCAGCAGCAGGCGGAAGTCTGCGACTAGGTTCTTCCCCGTTCGCCAGCGGGTGGAGGGGTCTTTGGCGAAGATCTGGCGCAGCCTCGCCAGCAACCGGAACGTCTCCGCCATTCTCGTGCGGTACCGCCCCTCCTCGCTGTGGATTGGCCACAGCAGACGCTCGTTCTCCAGCCAGTCGATGAGCTCCTGGGGATCATCGAAGCCGGGCTCATCTGTGCGCTCGAGGAATCTTGAGGCTCTCTCCAGGAGTTCCTCCTGCGAGAAGAATCCATCGACAATGCCCCAGGAGAGCAGCGCCGCCTCGGCGCGCTCAAGCTCATTCAGGAAGTCGAACCCACGGCGCTGCAAATCGTCCGGGCTCATGGTCTCCTGCCCCCTTGAGATTCGCTCCAGCGCAGACGGATTCGGTCAATAAGGCCCCGAGCCTCGAGCCATTGGCGCACCTCATCCGTGAAGAGCGTGAGCGCCGCGCCTCCTGACTGCTGGGCAGCCCGGAGGAACTGGCGCACCGGTTGGGGATAGTGCGTATCGCTGAGGTCTGCGAGCCGGGCACGGAGTGCCTCCGCCCGCTTGAGAATGCCCTTGAGCTCGTCATCCACCCTTGGGGGGCGGACGATAGCGGCCTGCAACTCGCTCTTCAGCTGCCGCACCTGCTTCACCGCTAGTTCCTGTCCAGGGACAGTGGCGATGTCATCGAGCAGCTTCTCGTTGACCTGGGGGAGTTCCGCCAGGAACTGCTTCCAAGCTTCGCTGACGAGGCTCTCCAATTCGGTGTTGTACGCCTCGAGCCACTTGCGGAGCCGGGAGTATTCGCTGCCCTTGGTGAAGTCTTCTGGCGCCTCCTGGCGGGCCTTGAGCAAGAGCTTGGGCAGCAGGCTTTCGAGCTCAGCGGTGTCGGGGATGTCATCGGGAAGGATATTCCCGTTGCGTGAAAGCACTCCCGCGGGAAGTGCAAACTCCTCCATCCGTTCCCGCTGCTCGGCGAGTTCCTTCCGGCGCTTCTCGAGTTGCTGGGACTTGGCCTCGTCGGCTTGGCGGTTCTTGAGCCTATCGGCTTGCTGTCGCAACTCCCGGGCGCGAGTGACGGCGTTGTTCATAAGGTAGATCCCCGCAGGCTCTGGAGGTGTCGTCCGATGGTTTCAAGTTCTCCCACGAGCGCGTTCCGGGCGGCCTCGATGGGATCCGGACCGCTGGCATCCAGATGCGCCTTGATGGCTTGGCCGGCATTCCTCAGCAGGGCATTCATCTGATCGATGAAGGTCTCGATGACGAAGAGGGCGTTGCGATCGAGTTGCGCGAGCAGGCCGAGCGCCTGCCCAGGGGTTTTCTCCGTCTCCAGGCGGGCAACCTGATCGAGCACTGTCTTGACCGGACTCTCGTAGAACAACTGAATAGACTGCCGGAGTGCCTGTGGATCGATCCCCTGCACCACGCCTAGCATCGAGGTGGACTCGACGAGTTCGATGAAGGCGGTCCTGATCTCTTCCTTCTCGAACGGCTCGCCCAGGAATGCCAGAGTCACCCGGCGCAACTCGATCAACTCTTCGGACATCTTCTTCATTGCAGGTTGAAGATCGGTCTTCAAGCCAGAGAGTTCGTTCGAGAGCGCGCGCAGCGTCTTCGAGGGAGACCCCTTCAATTGTGAGGTGATGCTCCAACTCTTTTTGACCGATTCCAGCGCTGGAAGGAGGCGCACGACGTCGAGGGCATGCACGTCCTTTCCGTCACCCTGCCTGGCGCCCACCTGCTGGAGCAGGATGTCCTGCGCGGACGAACGTCCTTGAGTTTGTGAGCGCACGCTTGCGCTCTTCTCCAACACGGAGTCCCACCTGCGCCATTCGAGCCGCTGGGTATCAGGCCTAGGAGCAGGGGGAGTGAGCTTCTCGAACAGGGCTTCCACCAACGCTATCCGGTCCGAAGAGTGGCCGACCTTGGCACCTAGGCACCGTGCACCCACGAGCAGGACTTCCACCATCGGAGCAATGAACTCATCCGCTTGCGCTCGGGCGGACTCGACCGTCCTGTTGATCCGGTCCGTCAAGAACTGAGCTACACGCACGCTATCTCGCTCCGCCCCCTCGTAGTTCCACTCTCTCACATTCAGTTCGTGGCGGATGATGGCGAGCAACGCATTGCGGATGCCGAGCGAGGCCTGCTCGTCCTCGCGCTCCCGCTGCGTGCAGACGATGAAGAGAGCGTTGCCCTCGGTGGTCTCCGCTGTCGAGCCTCCCGGCAGGAAGATTCTGTCGGCCACCTCCTTCGCATCCCACGGTGGCTGAAGCATGTGCAGGGACCAAGGAATGAACGTCATCACTCTGGGAGCGATCCAGTTCCGCAGGTCGCGCGCTTCGGCCTGAGTGAAGTTCCTGCCTCGATGCCACTCGGTAAGCTTCTGATCCCAGTTCTGGATCTTCGAAGTCAGGGCGTTGACCGCGGGAGGTTTGGGAGCCGCGGGCGACACAGAGGTCTTGCCTTTAGGCTCCTCGATGGTGAAATGCCCTGTCAGGTCGAGTGCGGAGAGCCCGAAGGCCTGGAAGGCCTCGGGGAGCGGGCCCCAGTAGGCCGCCACCCGGGCATACCGCTTCCACTGGCTTGGCTGGAGGCGCCGGATCTCGGCGAGCGTATCGACGGAGAGGGCCTCGGTGGTTCCGAATGTCTCGTTCGGGAATTCTCCACGCTGGAACTCCGGGCGGTACGCGAGTGTCTCGCGCAGGACGTTGTTGATGATGTTGCGCGGGTTGAACAAGGGGCGGCCATCCGGACCTTGGGAGCCCGCCCCTACGAGCCGTTCGATGGCTGGGCGATTGAAGGGGAAGAGAGGATGCCCCTGTGAGGATGTGCCGAATGCATCGAGGACCTGCGCTGACGGCTCATCGAGATCGTGCTCGAAGCGAGGAGCCCATTCGGCGGACCACTCGCCAGTGGTACCGAGCGACCGTGCGTTGAAGGTCTCCGTGAGGGTGTCGCGGCCGAGGCGTGCCGCGTTCAGGTAGCCGCCCACGAGATCCACCGCGCGGCTGATCACATCATTGTCCCTCTCGGGGATGAGCCACTCGATGCGCGCCCGGGTGCGCACCGTGTCCTTCAACATGTAACCTTCGGTGTAGGCCAGCGCGCTGCGAATGGTGCAGAGCACCTGTTTTCCGTCTCGGTAGGCTTCGCGGATCATCACGTCTAGGAGCGCGCCCTGCAGGCCAGACAGCACGGCGAAGTCCTCGACCAATAGGATGAGTTCCTTCTGCTCCTTGAAGAGCTGGGCACGGACGTCCACGAACAGTTCCGTGAGGGTGTTGTCCCCCATTCGGAGTAGTTCCTGCTTGGCCTGATCGAGCAACCCGTTCAGCAGGCTCGCTGCATGGGCTCGATGGTGCTCTCCCTCCTTGGCGATCTGACTGTAGAAATTGCGCGCCTGGGCATTCATCTCCGGTACGAGTTCGTCGGGGACCCGGAAATGCGACGACTCAAACTGGTGAACCCGCTGGTCGACGTCAGAGCCCCCCTCCTTGGTGACCTGTTCCGCCAGCCGGGTGACGATGCCCGGCTTGGCTGGGGTGCCGAGAAAGAGCGCGCTCTCAAGCACGGGATCTCCGAGGAGGGCGGGCAGAGCACGCGGAGTTCCGTAGTTCTTGAGAAGCTTGTCCCGATCCGGATCCTGCGATCGCTTGGCGGCCAGCCGCTCTGTAGCCGCCTCGGAGGCCTTCACCAACAGGTGCCGCAGGTTCGTCAGCAGCATCTTCGCCGCAAGATCCGGATCGAGCTGCTCGTGGGCCTCGTTCAGCTTCTTACGGAAGGCGGCGTAGGCAGGCCCGGAGAGCTTCTCAAGGATCAGGCGAAGCACTCCCTTGAGGCTGGAGCCCTTGGGAATACGGATGATGTGCAGGTGCTCATATCGGGGGTGCCGCTGCAGTTGCACGTCTAGCCAGCGGATGACATGGGACTTGCCGACTCCTGAGCTTCCGATGATGGGTAGGATGACCCGGCCTTCCGGTGGCTTATCCTCCATGAAGGCTTCGAGCAAGACGCGCTCGTCGCGAATCTCGGTTTCCTGGCCGCCACCCACGCGCATGCATTCGAACTTCATGCGCTGGTGGGCAGCTAGGAAGATGGCGCTGCTACTCGTCTCCGCCTCGGCGGAGATGCACGCCTTGACGTTTTCGAGCGTCGGCCAATAAGGCAGGAGGGAGGTCATGCTCATGAGGCTCTCGTCCACACCACGTGGGAAACCCTTTGGAGGGTCGTGTTGTCTCTGCCGAGCAGGATCTTCGCCACGGGAGCATCGGAGCGGGCGGGCAGTTGAAGCGCTCCCGACTCCTCAAGGCGGATAAGGGCCCGCGAGAGGCTGGTGGAGACTTCATGCGGGCCGCGAGGCTGCCATGTATCCCGCTTGCGGAGGTGTTCCTCCATCTGATGGCGGTAGGTTCCTCCATCAACGACCGGCAACCGCGCGGCAAGCCGCTCCAGAAAGCGGTCGATGGGGAGTTCACGAGTGCTATCGAAAATGCCTGGTAGCTCGTCGAGCACGGCCGCCGCTGGATCGGAGATCAACTGGACACCGCCCCCTGGCAAAGGGCTCTGCCAGCCCAGCCCGAGAAATGGAGCGTAGTCGTCACGGTATGCGTACCAGCGTGTGTCGTTCTGGAAGGGCATAGGTTTAGAGGAGACCTGCTTCTTGATGAGTTCGTCCACCTCGGACCACTTACCCCCGGGAAAGGTGTACGAGTCTTGGGTGAGTACCCAGCACGCTCCGCGGGTGAGGTCGGCGCACTGCCCGGCAACCTCGGAGTCCCGTTCCTCCGCGAGGATATTGGTGTTGTTCGTGGGGGAGAGCACCAGTTGGCGAATCGCTGCTCTTAAGGGAACTGGGTCCATCGATTCACGGTTGGGTTCCTTGAAAGCGGGCGCCAGGGAAATGGTCTTGTCAGGATCGTCCGCTTGCGAGAAGAAACCGATCTCGAGCCACCGGGTCAGCGTGGCTTTGGCCTGCTGCTGCTCTTTCTTGCTGGATTCGTCCTTCTTGTCCTCGCTGGTGGACTGCGCCGATGACCAGAGCGTTTTGGGAGCGCAGAGGTCGAGGAGTTCCTGCTTTGGAAGGGGGCCTCGGTGAAGCAACGCACGGCGGAGAGCCAGAAGGACACTGAGTTGCCCATCACTTGCGCGGTTGAGGAGACCCATTAGTCAAGCCTTCGGAGAAAGAGATCCAGGGGGATGTGCTCGTGGAGGTCGATTAACCGACGGCCGCGGCCGCCAGGTTCGGGAAAGCTCGCCGGAAGGACCAGGATGTGTGATGGCCGGTCGAGCGAGAACAGATACGAGAGGTTGTGCTGTCGGTCCTCCTGCGGCTCGATGACACTGACCCTGCGCACGAAAGGCTCCCCTGATGGCGAGTCCTCATCGGCGATGTCCCGGTGGATGAGGAAGCGCAGGGGCGACTTACGCCAGAGGTCCCGGATCTCCTTCTGTTCCGAGAGCATGCGTCCAGTGGCGACCTCGAGGAACCCCCGGGCAACCAGCACGCCGAGCAGATCGATGGTCTTGCGGCGCCAAACGCTCAGGGACTGTTTGTCCCCTGGTATCGGGAGTTCATAGGGGATGATGACCAGACCGTTGGGGGGAGCCCCCATCCATTGGGCTCGATCGAACACATCGATTACCCGGCGAGGTGGCGCGGCCTGCGGGACCACGTAGTTATGGGAGACCCGGTGGTCTCGTCGCGTGACCGGGCAGTCTCCGGATGCGCCCTCCGGGAAGATCCCGAGTCCGTGCACTGTATAAATGCGGTTGAAAATGGAAGAGAGAGCGCGCTGGCCCGAGAGGATCCCCCTCATTCCCGCTAGCGGGTCACCTGCTGGAATCATGGCGGAACGCCTCTCGCTCCACACTTCATCCAGGTGGTGCCCGCTTTCGAGCAACTTTACGGCGCTCGTCTCATAGAACCGGTTCAACGTGTCGCGCCAGCGCTGCTCGAAGGCGGCTTCACTCTCGTTTTCCTCGGGGTCGAGGAGAGGCGGCACGACCGCATCGAGCGATAGCAACTTGAGGCGGGCCATGAGGACCAGCGTGCGGCGGTTCCACGCTTGATTCTCCTCAGAGTCTCCTGTGACATGGGGGGCACGTGCATCCAGGCGCACCAGGAAGACGCCATCACGCTCGGGAACCCGCTCGGCGCTCTGCCACATCGCCTTCCAGCGAGCCAGACCCTTATCGACGCCGATGAGCCGCTCGTCTGCGAGTTGCTGCGCGATTTGGAGATCGCTCTGGATGTACACCATCAGGGCAATGGAAGCCTTGCCGTCTCGCCCAGCCCGGCCCACCTCCTGGTAATACCGATCAACCGTCTCTGGCACACAGGCGTGGAGGATCGCTCGCACGTCTGATTGATCTACTCCTAGGCCGAAGGCCGAAGTGGCGACCACTGCGTCGATCTCCCGCTGGGCCCATCCCTCCAGAATACGTGTGCCCCAATCTGTGGAGAGATCGCCTCCACGCACGCAGGCCACGCGCAACATCCCCATCGCGCGCAGCCGTACCTCCCACATGAGCGCATCCTGGCGGCGTGTGGTGTAGAGGATGAACGGGCGTGGGACACGGCGAATGGCCTCCGCGAGCTTCTCTGTGCGGTCGTATTCATCTTCGGCACGGTGGATCCAGTGGCTCGGCTCCGGGCGCAGGTGGACGGCCGAAATGATGTCTAGGTCCCCAAACAAGAGGTCCAGCGTCGACCAAGTGTCCTCCGTCAATGTCGCCGTCGCCAAGACGGTGCGTAGTTGCCCAGAACTCTCGCTCTTCAATCCGTTACGAAGCCCCGAGAGGAGCTGAAACTCGGGGCGGAAGTCCGCGCCCCACTCGGCGATGAGATGCGCCTCGTCCACGACGAGGTAGGCGAGTCTGTTGGTCCTCGCTGCGTCAAAGAGTGCCGCCCGAAGGGTGCCCACGGCTGCTTCAGGCGAGGTGAAAATGATGGGTTGCTCTCCCGAGCGGATCCTCCGCCGCAAGAGTTGCCTGGCTTCCTGACTCAGCCCTCCGTGGTAAGCCCATTCCACTTCACTTTCACCAACCAACTCGGCAAAGCGTTGCGCCTGGTGCTTGGCCAGCGCTACGGTCGGGACGATGACGACGGTCATCTGGCCGCGCTGCCTAGCCGCCAAGGCGAGTGACTGGAAGACGAGGCTCTTGCCTGCGCCGGTAGGCAGGTTCACGAGCAACGTAGCGCCTGGGGGCATGAGGAACGCTGCACGAATAGCTTGGCGCTGGCCGGGAGAAGTGTAGGTTCCCAGCCCTTTCTGAGAGGGAGCGAGCAACTCTGCAACAGCCGGATCCATGGGGAGCACGGCATTGCGCCGCCGTGGTAGTTCCGCAAGCGCTCCAACCGTGGGATCTGTCTTTGGGCTATCGAGCCAAGCCGGTTGCCATGGCAGGGCCCGGATCTTGAACCGGTCCGGAGACTCAAAGAGGATCTCTATTCCGAACGCGCTCCAAGTGGCCTTATCCGGCCATCCTGCGCCGCGGGGGACGGCGAAGTAGGGTGATACTTGGCCCGATCCTTCTAGCGCAGCCTGTCTGGCGAGGACATGGCGGATAAGGCCGGCGAGATCGCCAGGGCCGGTTCGCTTCTCTCGAAGACCGATGAGCGCAAGCCGGAGCCGTTCGTGGATGGCCTCCTTGAATGGTTCTTCAGGGATCGGGTCGTCCGGCCATTTCGCCAGGAGAGACTGGAGCGTATAGAAGGAGTTCATCGATTCTCGAACGGGTTCTGCCCCGAGAGGAACACGGCGCCGACGGAGTCGGGCCGGATTCCAGGCTGGCGAATACCCCGCGTAAGCGCCGCGGCGAGCTGGTTCTCGAACTCCAGGGTGCGTTGTTCGGCAGCTCGCGACGGGCCTTCCTCTAGATGGATCAGGCGGCTTGAGAGCCTTGCCGCCACCATGGCGGCATGCTGGTCGAGACGTGCGGCATGCTCCTCGGTCAGCTCGGCCAGGCCGACATCGGCGGACAGCAGGGCCTCCGCCTGCTTGCGAGCAGCTCGGCACGTGCCCTCCCACCCGGAGAGCAGGCCCATGTTGGATACCACTTCCCAGCGCCCAGGATTGAGGTTGAAGTCAGCCCCTCCATGAGACTCCCGCTTGTAGCTGCCCTCTATCTGGGCGAGCACTTCCTGCGACCGGACGGGCTCTCCATCCCGATCAACCCATATCGTCTTGAGGATAGGAGGGAAGGCCTCATCACCCCGGCGGCGGACTGCGTGGATGCCCTCCTCGTATGACAGAAGGAGCTTAAGCGCGGGGGCCAGGTCCACTTCGACCAGGAAGTCGAAGCGGAAGAAGACATCGGCCACCGCACTCGTCTGGTAACCAGGAACCTGGCGCCAGACCGCCCAGGCAATCCCCCGGTCGTCACTGCGCGCCAACTCCATGAGTCCGTCCAGAAAGGGGTGCCCTACGCGGAGCAGCGGAGTGTGGGAGAGGGCAGCCGCGCGGCGGCTTGAGGTCATCTTGTAGGTGCGCCACTCGCCCTGACGGCCTCCTCCCTCGATAGCATTGCCCAGCCACGAAACGAGCTCCATCGCCGTTATGAGGGTGTTCGACCCGTTTTGCCGGTGTGCATAGGTGTAGCGAAAGAACTTGGGCTCGCCCCGTTCAGGCCGAAGCTCGAACTGCAGGCCTTCAACAGCCCAGGCGCGCAGTGCTTCGGTCACCGCGCCGTCTTCATCGTCGTGCTCTTCCAGGTTCTCGAAGGAGAAACCGTCCTCCAATTCAGCCGGGTCTGTGGAGTCCAGAATTTCCTGCGCGCGGATGCGCTTTAGCTCACGCTCAAGCCCCGTCTCTATGTCGCGCATCCGGCTAGTGGATTGGTCGATTGCCGCCGTTCCCTCATGGAGGAGGCTCGTGGCCATCAGGCGCATCTGTTCCTCGAGCACGTACTGCAGAGGGGCTACTGAGCGCGTGAAGACACCCACGGCCTCGTTCAAACAGGTGGCCCATGCCTCCTCCCATCGTGTTCCCGACAGTAGGAGGATGGAGCCTACGTTTCCGCGAGCCCCAATGCGATCAATGCGGCCGATGCGCTGCTCGATCCGGTTCGGCGAGAGCGGCAGATCGTAGTGGACGACCACGGCTCGCTCTCTCTGGAGATTGAGCCCCTCCTCGGCGCGCCGATCGCAGACTATCGCGACGGCGCCTGCATCCGTATTGACCGGGAAGGGGGCCCGGAGCACCTTGCCGATGGCGCGCGCCGAGAGCGAGGCATGCACGGCCTCGGCGACACGGGGGTCATCGACGAAGATCACGGCGCGTTGTTTCTTGGCCTTGTGCGCGGCTACCACCTCGGCCAGCGCCCCAAGCCGCTCATCCCGTTCGAGCGGAAGTTCGAGTAACCCCTCCGCGTCGCGCAGCCACTCGCGTTCCGTGTCGAAGGCGGGCCGCCCCCCCTTGTCTAAGGCGAGCCCGCGTTGGGTGAATTGCTCCCGGAGCACTGAAGGGTGGGACAGGAATGCCTCCACAAAGTGCGTGAAGAGCAGCCGGATCTCCTTCTCGAAGGCCGACTCTCCCGTCGAACGAACATGGAACGAGGCACGCTCCTGCCACTGCTCGAGAAGCTTGGTGGCGGCGGCCCTGGCTTCGCACGGATGGTCCACCAGGTTTGCCCCTGTCCGCTCAGGCAGATCTCCTGCCACGTGATCGGACTCGCGGCGGGTCCGTAGCAGGCGGCGATCGATGCGGTAGGTCTCGCCGATATGCGCACGAAGGGCACGGATGGCGGAGATGCGCTCCTCGCTGGATTCATCCTCGTCGACCAGGGGGCGGGCAGCGTCAATAAGCTCTCGCAGGCGCGAGTCCTCGTGTGCGAGCCGTGCCAGCCCGTCGAGAGTCTCTTCCAGGAACAGCCCTCCCACACCGTCCTGGAGGGATTGGATGTGCTCGGCGATCTCTTGACGGCTGGCCACTAGCTTGTGGAATCGCTCACGGGCTTCAATGCGATGCACCTGGGGATCAAGCAAGTGGAGCATTGCCAGGAAGCCGTCCTCGTTGTGGAGGAGGGGAGTGGCGGACAGAAGCAGGACGCGCGGTACCTTGTTCGCCAACTTCTTGAGTATCTCGTAGGTCGCCCGAGCCCGGTGCTGGGGAGAATAAGCCCAGTTGGCGGCTTGATGCGCCTCATCGATGATGACCATTCCGGGGTCGGCGCGGAACTTCATCTCGGCAAGCTTGCTGGAGGCGATCACGTGGATGGCGTCGTCCAGTTCGTCCCCCAGATGGAACCTGCCTTGGAGCTCGCTGCGCCACTGATCAACCAGATGTTCAGGGACGACAATGAGAGCGGTCGCATCGAGCGCGTGATCGAGGAAGTACTGGCGGAGGATGATTCCAGCTTCGATGGTTTTGCCGAGCCCCACTTCGTCCGCGAGGAGGAATCGCTGCACGGGGTCGCGGAGGACGCGGCGCACTACGGCGACCTGATGTCGGTGGAGTTCGACGCTTGAGGAGGCAAGCCCGGAGAGGCCGCCGAATCGGGAGCGCTGCTCGGTCACAAAGCGGATGAAGCGGGATCTGCGCTCATGCCAGTAGGGTGTTTCCGTGATGGTGGCGGCGAGCCAGTCAGTCGGGTCTTCGACTGGGCGCCTCCATCGAAGGAACATGTTGGAGGCGGGGATCCTGGCCTCCTGCTTGTTGGGGAAGGCGACCAAGTAGTGCTCCTCTCTCGTCCCCAGCGTCGCGCCAGAGATGGGCTCACCATCGAGGAGACGGGCCGCACGCCAGACGGATCGGCCGCCATCCCAGCAGAAGACCCTGCTTTGGGCATGGAGTACGGCGGGCCGGAGACTTGTGACGGCAACGCGGAGCAACTGTCGCGCGTTAGATGCAGGCGAGACGAAGTACTCAATGCTTGCGCTGCGGCCAACTATCTCGACCAGTTTGCCGACCCCGAGATCATTCTCTTCTGATTCGACGAATCCCCCTGGCTTCAACCTATGCGCCCCTTTCAAGCGTCATCCGCCCTGCTCCACTTGGATGATCGCTCCGTTACCAACGCTCAGTAACCTGAGTATCCTCAGAGCCCACATATCTCCGGGAATCGTACATCTTCCTCGTTCGGGAGACGAGCCAAGGCGCGGTGCGTTCACCGAAAGAGCAGCTGCGCAGGACCGACATGGTCAGGTCCAGGTCCTTGGCGACCCAGGGAAGACTCTTGCCGCCCTCTCGTACCAGCGGGACTGCCTCCACCATGGGGAGTTGGTTGCACCGAACCGGTTTCCTACTGCCGCCTGCGCCAGCGCCTCACCCTTACAGAGTCCTCCGCCAGGACCTGGAGCAGTGCCTACGCGAGCGTGACGCAGGTTCGGAAGATGAAGCAGATGGGCACGGACGAAGAGACCATCGAGTTCCTGCTCCGGATCGCCGAAGGACGAGCGACGCTCGCCCACGTCGACCGCGAACTCCTGAAGTGGTTGTCGGAACAGAACGACGTGGATTTGTTCCAACTCTCCTTGAAGAGCACTTCGTAAGCTTAGGAACCCGGCGAGGGAACAGTCACGGAGGTGACCTATTAAGTGGCATGTGGCGCCTCAGGTGTTATCTACCTGTGAGGTGGGATGATACCTGAGCGGATGCTCAGCCTCCCTCAGGAATGGCAGGGAGTTTTCGCGCCTCCGTACGGACGGTCGAGGCACAGTTTTTTGAAGGCCGCGCTGGGAAAACTGCGCCTGAGAACTCCGAGTGTGCTATCGGGAGGCCGCAAATTGCTGGTGGCCGCGGTTCAAGGACCAGGCGCGGTTAGGAGATGAGCATGTCCGGCACGGAACGTAGGGCTGTAGTGCTCCTGGGCGGAGGGATCAACTCGGCCACGGCACCGGCCATTGAGCGGATGACGAACCTGGTCGCCAAGTCCGGTATGGAGGGACACCAGCGGCTTCGGAGCCACACCCCGCTCATTCCCTTCAGCAAGGCGGAAATCATCCGCTCGGGGCTCTCGCTGGAGGTTGACTACGGCTCCACCTCGATTTGCTACGAGCCGTTGCTCCTTGGCGAAGCCGGCGGCTACTACGCTTCCTGCCAGCTTCCTCAAGGGCGTCCGTGAAGCCGAGGTGAAGGAGCCAGCACGGTACCGGGCGGAGTAGGGCATGGCCTACGCGGTCAAAGAGATTTTCTATACCCTTCAGGGCGAAGGCGCCCAGACGGGCCGGGCAGCCGTTTTTCTGAGGTTCTCTGGCTGCAACCTTTGGAGCGGACGGGAGGCCGACCGCCCCCACGGTGCGGGAGGCTGCTCTAAGTGGTGCGATACCGACTTCGTCGGCATCAACGGTCCAGGAGGCGGACGGTTTCAGGATGCCGGGGAGTTGGCCGCAGCGGTGGATGCGACCTGGCGTGGTCATCACGGCAGAAAGTTGGTGATCTGCACCGGAGGCGAGCCGCTCTTGCAACTCGACGAGAATCTCGTGGAGGAGCTCCACCACCGTTCTTTCGAGATCGCGATCGAGACTAACGGAACCCTCCTGCCGCCCTCGGGCATCGACTGGATCTGCGTCAGCCCCAAGGCGAACAGCAAACTGGTTCTGTGTGAGGGGCAGGAACTCAAGCTGATCTACCCCCAGCAGGGTCTGTCTCCCGAGAGCTTCGAGTCCCTCGCGTTCACCCACTTCTTCCTGCAACCACTCGATGGACCAGACCGCGATCGGAACGCCCAGGCCTGCGTGGAGTTCTGCCTGTCGAATCCGCGTTGGCGGCTCAGCCTGCAGACCCACAAACTCCTCGGTATCCCGTAAGGTGACAGATGGAGATCTTCAAAGCGTTTAGCTTCGAGGCTGCACACCGGATCCCTTTCACGCCCGAGGGGCACAAGTGCCGATGGTTGCCCCCCGAGTTGAGCCGCGTGGTGGCGCGGGAGACCTGCACGAGTGGGTGTATCCACGCTTGGGAGGATGCGGGGCGCGGCTAGAGGCTGCTCCCTCGGTGCTCTATGCGAGTACACGTGGTTGCCAGTTGCACGGATAAAAAACTCTTGAAGGTGCCTCCGGAACTCCGGTTGTCCCGAGTCCCGGCAGGGGAGGTCTCCGTCCGCGCTGCTGCCTGGTGCCAACGGCTCGTTGGCTCTGAGACGCGAAAGGTTCCCGCGCTGGACCTGTACGGCGGGCAGCACTGGTCGGTTGTCCGCTCGCTTCCCGTAGATGGGGCCAAAGCCGGGCTTGATATCCGGCTATGGGTGGCCTCGGCGGGCTACGGCCTCTGGAATTGCGAATGGCTCGCTCATGCCTATTCGGCGACCTTCTCGGGGACGTCACGGGACGCAGTGGCGCCTGCTGGAAAGAGCGGCCGTGCAAAACGCCAAGCTTGGTGGAACACTCTTGCCCAGGGGGAGCATCGGCCCAAGAAGGAACCGCGGTCGTTCGCTGAGTTGGCGGAGTACGATCGGAATGCGGTCCTCATGATTGTGGCCCCTCCCACCTATGTGGATGCGATGGAGCCCGACTTGATTCGAGCCGGGCAATGCGGGCGCTCCAAGGAGAAGCTCCTCGTCATCTCAAGTGCTTCATCGCTGCAGTCCGGCCCCCTTGGTACTCACTGGATCGAATGTCCTGGTGCGCTGGTTTTTAAGTTGGGGGGTGGGGTGGCTTCGCTCTACGCCCGGGTAGCACGCCGTCTGCTTCACGGGGCCTGGAAGACGGGCCTTGAGGCCCAGGCCGTGCGCGAGCAAGTTGCTGCGCTGATTCGCCAAGCGGGGGACTGGCCTGAGAACCTCCGGAGGCCAGCCACCGATCAAGAGGTCCTGCAGTTCATCCAAACCGAGCTCCGCGCGGCGCCGGAGCAGTCTCGCAGCGGGTTGCTCCGAAAATTTCGAGACTCAGGGCGGAGGTGCCAGATGGAGCGCTTCAATCGGTTCTTTGCCACAGTGGCAGAAAGGGGAGGCCGTGGCTGACCAGGAACTCAAGCGCCGGGCGCTTCGCGTCAATCAGGACGGCAAGCACCCGCTCTACATGTTCACACTGTCGGCGAAGGAGCTTCTTCTGGTGTCGGATGTCTCGCGAGTATCGAGGACTGAAGCGGGAAAGCTCATTGGCTATCAGCGCCCCGAGGTGCGGCAGCACGTGCAATGCATCGTCGAGTACCTCGACAGTGGAAGCGTGCTCTTCCCGAATTCGATCATCCTGGCTCTTAACAGTGCGGTCTCGTTCGTCCATTCACGCGGTCCGAACGTCTCCGATGGGCTGGCCGAGTCTGGCACCCTAACAATCCCGTTGGCCGGAGCGGGGCAGCCCAAGCCCGCCTGGATCGTGGATGGGCAGCAGCGGGCCCTCGCGCTCGCCCAGGCGAAGAACGCGGACCTTCCAATTCCGGTGAATGCATTCGTCGCGGACGAGATCTCACTCCAGAAAGACCAGTTCCTGCGCATCAACAACACTCGGCCGCTCCCGCGGGGGCTCATCACCGAACTCCTCCCCGATGTAGATACGATCCTGCCGACGCGGCTCGAAGTGAAGAAGGCTCCCGCCCGGCTCTGCGAGGTCCTCAATAACGACCCCAACTCGCCGTTCTACAAACTCATCCAGTTCGCCTCGACTCCCCCCCGGGAGCGCAAAGATGCGGTGGTGACTGGGACAGTGGTAGTGGCGATGATCGCGGAGAGTTTGAACGCCGCCTCGGGGTGCCTCTATCCCTATACCAATGCCGCGACCCGAGAGACCGATTACGAGGCCATTCGCCGGATTCTCTTTTCCTATTGGAATGCAGTGAAGCACACCTTCCCGGATGCTTGGGGTAAGCGCTCTCAGCAGAGTCGCTTGATGCACGGCATCGGCATTCGTTCCATGGGTCGTCTGATGGATTGGGTCATGGCGGGGATCGACCCGTTCGATCCAAAGGCGGAGACCCATATCCGCAAACAACTTGCACCGCTGAAAGACGTGTGCCGCTGGACAACCGGGGTCTGGGAGGGGATCGGCGGGGTCAGGTGGAACGCCCTGCAGAACACGCCCCAGGACATCGGGTTGCTCAGCAACCATCTGGTCCGAAAATACATTGCCCAGCACCAACGGAAAGCCTCATGAAGTTCTTTTTCCCGGATAGCCAAGACCTAGTTGACCCAAGTTTCGACTTCGAGTCCGAACGGCGGGATGATCTCAGAGTTCGCCAACGTGACGACCTATACGCTCACGAAGTCTTCCGCTCGCGGGCCTATGATGGCTTGCTGGTCTCTAAAGGCATTGTCGATGGTTATGGCCAAGTAGGCAGTCGCTATACGATTGGCCAGAAGCACCGACTGATCCGCAACGGAGTAAAAGAGTTTCTGCGTCTCGAGTCGGTGCCTTACCCGCTTGAAGTCATGGGTGACTGCGGTGCCTTCACCTATGTCAAGGAGAAGGAACCCCCGTACACCGCCGACGAGGTCATCAACTTCTACGCAGACTGTCGCTTTGACTATGGGTTGTCCGTAGATCATGTGATCCTGGCCTACCAACCTGATTGGGACAAGAGGGGGGCCAAGCCTCCCGACGATGTCAAAGATCGGCAGGCTCTTACTCTAAGTATCGCAGAAGAGTTCTGGATGCGCTGCAAAACGCGGAAGGAAGGCTTTGTTCCGATCGGCGTGGCTCAAGGATGGAGCCCAAAGTCATATGCACATGCCGTCAAGGAACTACAGGCGATGGGGTACACATATATCGCGCTTGGAGGGATGGTCCCGCTTAAGACTGCAGAGATCCTTGCGTCTCTTGAAAAGATTGCAGAAGTCCGTAAGTCGAAGACGCGGCTTCACCTTTTGGGAGTGACCCGTCCCGACCACATGACCGAATTTTCGAACCTGGGTGTGGCGAGCCTTGATGGCACGTCGCCGCTGAGGCAGGCCTTCAAAGATGCATCCGACAACTATCATACATTGAGTCGGACCTACAGCGCGATCCGTATTCCACAGGTCGAGGGAAACCCAAAGCTTCAGAAGAAGATCTCATCCGGTGTCATCCGCCAGGAGACGGCTCGTAAGCTAGAGAAATCCGCGCTCGCGGCTATGGCGGCGTTCGATAAGGGGAGTTTAGACATTGACGCAACGGTAGCGGCGTTGATCGAATACGAGGAACTTTGTGCCGAGAGCACACCCATGGAGAAGAAAGCCGGTTCGGCCAAAAGGCGGTACAGCAGGGCGGATGTGTATCGCGAGGTGTTGTCAGACCGACCCTGGAGAAAATGCGGTTGCGAGGTCTGTCGCTCCATCGGGCACCACGTGATTCTCTTCCGTGGGGCGGAGCGCAACAGGCGGCGTGGGTTTCATAACGTCTGGGTTTTTTATCGAAGGCTTCGCAGCGAATTGGGCTTGGGATTGGAAGATGCCGCCTAGCGGAATGCGGCTTTCTGTTGACATGGAGAATGGGGCAATGGCGAACAAGCGAGACCTTCGGCTTCCAGCGCTTCAGGTGAAACAAGGGCCGAAGCGAATGCTGTATATTTTCTCCGTAGACGGGAAGTTGGTCCACCGCTTTGCGACCATCTCTCGAGTGAGAAGAGATGAGGAAGGAGCGCTTCGCGGCTATCAACGGCCCGAGGTTCTGTCTCATATCGACGAAATCAGGCGATTCATCGAGGGTCCCAACCCGATGATTCCGAACGCTGTCGTGCTGGCTTTCAATTCTAGCGTACACTTTGAGCCTGGGGCTAGCGAGTTTCATCCCGAGAGTCACTCTCGGCCTGGAACCCTGAGTGTCCCTTTTGAAGAGGAAATGCTCGATGAGGACAAGCCTGCTTTTGTCGTGGATGGGCAGCAAAGGCTTGCTGCAGTGCGTGATTCTAACGTCGACTCGTTCCCACTGAGCGTCGTGGCCTTCATCACGGATGACGTGTCCGAACAGACAGACCAATTCATCCTGGTTAACTCCACCAAGCCGCTTGCGAAGGGCTTGGTCTATGAACTGCTACCTAACACGGAGTCTCGCCTTCCGACGAACCTGCTCAAGAAGCGGTTTCCGTCCCAGCTTCTCACTATCCTCAATGCCAAGAGACACTCTCCCTTCCGCGGGCTCATTCAGACACCAACGAACCCAGGAGGCATCATCAAGGACAACTCCATCCTGAGAATGCTAGAGAACAGCTTGAATGAGGGTGCCCTGTATCGATTCCGCTCGAAAAATGGGGAGGGAGGAGGCGTGGATGCAATGATCACTGTTCTCTGCGCCTACTGGGGCGCCGTCAGTGACGTCTTCCCGGAGGCTTGGGGGAAGCAGCCCACAAAATCGCG
This sequence comes from Pseudomyxococcus flavus, assembly GCF_050038885.1. Lineage (NCBI taxonomy): Bacteria > Pseudomonadati > Myxococcota > Myxococcia > Myxococcales > Myxococcaceae > Pseudomyxococcus > Pseudomyxococcus flavus. Next base: position 8,070,833 of record NZ_CP143624.1, read on the forward strand.
CCTAATGCATGGGGCTGGAATTCTGAGCATGGGCTTGCTCATGGATGCCATCGCCGATCGGTATCGGAACCGAATTCACCTCAAGCGGGACCTGTTCGCCCACGATCTGTTGCCCCTGAAGAGTCTCTGTCGGTGGACCGATGGGTTCTGGGATCTAGGAGTGGGGCAAAAGGTCAAATGGAACGAGATTGAGAACACTTCCTCCGACATCAGGCAACTCTCTACGTACCTCCTCGATAAGTACAAAGAACTCGTCTGGGATGCGAATCCTGTGTCGGAACGACGAGCGCGTGGAGGGTAGAACTGGGCTCAGAATGGCCCTTCGTCGGACAGACGAAGCGTGGGATGGGGACTAAGAGTTCCTTTCAAAAAAGTCCCTTAGGTGCGCCAGGATGCGTCCGCGTCCTGGCGTGCGCACCTTCGGGGGCATGAGGCGTGAACTGGTGCCTGAGGCACTCTGGAAGCGGATAGCCCCACTGCTACCGCGTCGTCGCCGGGCCTCCATGCGAGGGCGGCCCAGGTGCGATGACCGGGCGGCGCTGCGCGGCATCATGTTCGTGCTCAGTAAGCGTCCGGCCAACGACGTGCTGAGGGGCGTTGAGTGAGGAGTCGCCGCCGTGGACCCTGGCGGGCATGTCGAAGCCGGTGGAGAAGCAGGAGTGGTTCCGGGTTGCCGAAGCCTTCGAGGCGAGCGGGCTGACGCAGCAGGAGTTCGCGTCGCAGCGGGGGCTGCGGCTGAGCACGCTTCAGTCGTGGGTGTACCGGCGGAGGCGCCAGCTGGCCAGGAAGGCGGAGCCGGTGCGCCTGCTGCCGGTGGAGGTAGCTGGCACGCCGCAGCCGCGCACGGCGCTGCTCGAGGTGGTGCTGGCCAGCGGGGCGTGCCTGCGGTTCTCCACTGACACCGACGTGGAGTACGTGGCCCGGCTCGTCACCGCGCTGGGGCATTGAGACGTGTTCGCCCTGCCTGCGTCGGTGCGCGTGGTGCTGGCAACTCAGCCAGTGGACATGCGCAAGTCGATAGATGGCCTCATGGCGCTGGTGCGCGCTGAGTAGGGAGAGGACGTCTACTCAGGGCACCTCTTCGCCTTCGTCTCGCGCAAGGGCGACAGAGTCAAAGTGCTGACGTGGAGCCGGGGAGGTTTCGTGCTGCTGTACAAGCGGTTGGAGACGGGGCGCTTCCGGCTGCCGCCAGTGGACGCGGGCGCTCAGGTGGTGCACCTGGACGCCACGCAGTTGGCCATGCTGCTGGACGGCATTGACGTGGCCCAGGTGCGGCGTCAGCCCGCCTGGACGCCTCCCGGGCGCACGGGCACCTGACGGGCCCGGCTCGGGACGCAGCGCGGCGGCAGCGTGTTGAGGCCACGTGCCGCGAGTGCTGCCTCAAGACCATCTCTGCCCCTGGCGCGAGGAAGCCGAGGAGCTCAAGGCCGAGGTGAGCCGCATCGGCGGAGAGGTGGACGCGCTCAAGGGGCAGCTGGCGGCCCTGCAGCGCCACGTCTTCGGCCGCAGGACTTAAGAAGCTGCCCACGGTGGCCGCCGAGCTTCGTGGGGCCGCGTCCGAGGCGGATTCGAAGGCGGCCCGGGACGAGGCGGCGAAGAAGAAGCGCCGGGAAAGGGCGGCCCGGAAATCCGAGGAGGCACCCGCACGGGAGATTCGCCACGCGGTGCCAGCCGAGGAGCGCTGCTGCCCCGCGTGCGGCGGCGAGGACCTGAAGCCGCTGGGAAAAGGCCGTGCCTCGGTGGTGTACGAGTACGTGCCCGCGCGTTTCGAGAAGCAGGTGCATGTGCAGGAAGTCCTGGCGTGCACGTGCGGCCGGGGCGTCGTCACCGCTCCGCCTCCAGCCAGGGCGGTGGACAGGGGCGAGTATGGCCCTGGATTCCTGGCGCACGTGGTGACGTCGAAGTGTGCGGACGCCATGCCTCTGCACCGCCTGGCCCAGCGGGTGGAGAGAGGCGGCGTGCCCATGAGTCGCAGCACGCTGACGGACCTCTTCCACCAGGCCGCCTCGGTGCTGCTGCCTCTCTCCCAGCACCTCTTGCAGTGCATTGCGTCCGCGGACGTGGTGTGGGCCGACGAGACACCGCTGCGTGTGCTGGACGTGAAGAAGACGCGGCTGGGCTACCTCTGGACGTTCCTCACCCAGAATGAGGAAGGCCAGTGGCTCATCGGCTACCGCTTCAGCATGGGCCGGGCCAGCAAGACGCCGAAGGAAGTCCTGGGCGGCACCTCGGGCGCCCTCGTGGTGGACGCATACACCGGCTACAACGCGGTGACGCTGCCAAAGGGCCGGGTGCGCGTCGGCTGCTGGGCCCACGTCCGCCGCCGCTTCTTCGACGCGCTGGCCACCGCCCCCCAGGCGCGTGAGGCCCTGGACTTCATCCTCGAGCTTTACCGGGTGGAAGCCCAGGCGCGCGAGGCGGGCGTGGTGCGTACGGCCGCCCACCGCGAGCTGCGCCAGGTGCACAGCGCCCCCGTCCTCGCCAGGCTGCGCGTCTGGCTGGAAGCCCAGGCGCCGCGTCACCCGCCCAAGAGTCCACTGGGCCAAGCCATTTCCTACGCGCTGAAGCAGTGGGAGGCCCTCACCCGCTTCGCGGAGAATGAGCGGCTCCCCCTCGACAACAACCGCTCGGAGGCGGCGCTAAGAAAGGCGGCCCTGGGCCGTAAAAACTTTCTTTTTGTCGGCCACGAAGCCGCGGGCGAAAACCTCGCGGGCCTCTACGCGCTGGTGGCCACCTGCGAGGCCAATGGCGCCAACCCCGAGGCGTACCTCGCGGACGTCTTGCTCCGCGTGCAGTCGCACCCCAACTCGCGCATCGGTGAGCTGCTGCCCCACGAGTGGAAACGGCGACGCGCCGCCGACCCGCCCGACTCACTCGTCCAGTCCCACGCCTGAACAGCCCGCTCATCGCGGCGCCGCCGAACACGGTCCGCGTCCGCCCGCAACCCCTCGCGCCACGTCACTGGCCGGACGGTTACCACTGAACCCGGGCAAGCTCACCGGTCAAGTCCCGAATCTTGTGTAGTTGGTTCGGAGGGGGTTCGGGGGAGGGATGCTCCTTGGCGGCATCAAGCAGCGACAGTGTCAGGGGTTGAATTCAGCAGAGACATGTCGAGGTAGCGGCGGTCATCCCAGACGCCGGTGACTTCGAGGGCGACGGCGGTGATGAGGCGCAGCGCGCTGGCGCGGTCCGGGAATGCGCCCACGGAGCGGATGCGGCGCTTCACCTCACCGTGGAGGCGCTCGAGGCCATTGGTGCTGCGAAGGCGCTTCCAGTGGGCCTTGGGGAAGGCGAAGAAGCAGGTGGCAGCGGCGAAGCCCTCGCGCAGGCACTCCATGGCTTCGGGGACTTGCCGCCCCAGTCCCTCCTGGAGGGCCTCCAGCCGCTTCCTGGCGTCCTGAAGGGAGGCGGCCTCGAAGACGGCCGACGTCTCCTTGCCGAGGCGTCAATGCAGCCTCCAGGGGGCCTTGGCGAGGACGTTCCGGGTGAGGTGCACGGTGCAGCGCTGCAGCCGCGCCTCGGGCAGGGCCTGCCGGGCCGCGGCAGCCAGGCCCGAGTGCCCGTCGGCGATGACGAGCCGCACGCCCTTCAGCCCTCGCTCCAGAAGCTGGCGCAGCAAGTCCAGCCAGGAGTCCGCCGACTCGCTGCCTCCCAGCGTCACCGCCAGCAGGTGCCGGTGCCCATCCTCGCCCACGCCGTAGGCCACCAGGGCCGAGACGTTCTGCACCGTGCGCGCCCACCTGGCGTCCAGGAAGGTGGCATCCAGGTAGAGGTAGGGGAAGGCCTGGGTGAGGGGCTGGGTGCGCAAGCCCTCCACCTTCTCCTCCAACGTCCGTGTCACCCGGCTCACCGTCGAACGCGAGACGTCCTCGCCCATGAGGGCCCGTGTCACCTTGCCCATTTTCCTCGTGGAGACGCCCTGCACGTACGCACTGGTAATCGCCTCGTCGAGTTCCCCGCTGCGCCGCTTGTAGCGGCCCAGCACGTCCCCCGCGCTACCACTGTGCCTCGTGCGTGGCACCGCCACGTCCACGGCCCCCGCCGTCGTCACCAGCGTGCGCAGGTAGCTGCCGTTGCGCACGTCCGCCCGGCCCACCATCCGCTGCCACCGGCCGGCCCCCACCAACTCCCGTACCTCCTCCTCCAGCAGGGCCTCCAGCGTCATCCGGATGGCTCCGCGGAAAAGCGCCCGCAGGTCGGCCTGCACCTCTTCGTGCGCGGGGGACTCAAACTCGCTAACGTCCACGTCGGGGAACTCCTCGGCTCCTCTGCCAGGAGGAGACCGGCTCGGTTGGTTTCACCGAGGAGCTTCCCTCTTTCCCGCTCGTCCCTCCTCGCCATCTACACACTTATAGGGACACGACCAGCTCACAACCTGCGCGCCCCCACCGGCGGCACCACAGAGTGCCCAGGCAGGTCTGAGCCCGTTTTGCAGAGACTGCTTGCTATCCCACCTGCCGTCCGTGCCAGTCTGGCCGGATGAACCGCGTCCTCTTGCTGGCCGGACTGTTGAGCCTCGCTGCGTGCAAGGGCTCCAACGCGCCAAACCCCGACACCGGAGGCCCCAACAACCCAGGGGGGCCCGGTGGGCCCGGGGGAGAATTGGCCGCCGCGTGCGTGGTGCAGTCGGTGCTCGCCGAGCGCTGCGCCAGCTGTCACGGCGCGATGCCGACCCAGGGGGCGACGATGCCGCTGCGCAACCTGCATGACATGCGGGTGAGCTCGGCGATGGATGGGAGGCTCAGCAACGCCCAGCGCGCGCTCATCCGCATGCGCGACGACGCGTCTCCGATGCCGCCGGCCCCGCATGCGCGCGCGAGCGCAGCCGATCTCGCCGCGCTCGAGACCTGGATAGGGGAGGGGATGCCCCTCTGCAATGGCACGGGCGGCCCGCCCGTGACCGTGGTGCCCGAGCCCAACCTGCTCGATCAGGCTGCGCTCTTCAGCTGCACCGAAGGCGTGCGCTCGGATGCGCCGACGCGCATCCGCCGCTTGAACCGGCGCGAGTTCACTCGCAACGTCGGTGGCTCGGTCGAGCGCAACTGGACCGGGTTCAGCTTCTACGACAACCCGCTCGATCCCAGCGCCATCGAGCAGTACAGCTCCTGGGCCACGGACGAGACGCTGGACGAGGCCACGGTGGAGCTCTTCCTGCCGGTGGTCGCCTCGGCCGCCGCGCCGTGGACGATGAACTACCCGGACGGCAACCGGATGGAGCGTGTCTACACCGACAGACGCTTCAGCTGCATGTTCGACGACGCGAACCCGAGCGACAGCTGCAAGCGCTTCCACCTCAGCCAGATGCTCGAGTTCGGCGTCTTCTTCCGCCCGCCCACCGAGGATGAGCTCACGCGCCTCACCGCCTTCGCGACCGAGGTCATCGCGCAGGAGCCGAGTCACTCCCCGCAAATCCGCGCGGACTCCATCACGCGGATCTCCAACGCAGCGTGGATGATGACCGGCGCCATGTTCCGCCGTGAAATGGGCGGCGAGCCGGCCGACGGTCGCGTGGAGCTGACCAGCCTCGAGCTGGGCTCGCAGCTGGCCTACGCGCTGGCGGGGCGCGCGCCCTCGGCCACGCCGAGCTTCGTGTGGCCGTACTTCTCCGCGCCCCTCGAGGGGCATCTGGCGGACGTGGCGACCGCCGCGAAGGATGGTTCGCTCAAGCAGGATGCGACGACCACCGCCCTGATCGAGAAGTACCTGGGCGGCGTCGACACCCACCAGAACGGGACACCGCGGTTCGATCTGGTGCAGGACTACAACGAGGAGCAGCGCTCCAAGCGCGGGCAGTACTGGCTGGGTGACGGCGTCGCGGGCTTCTTCCGCGAGTGGCTCGGCTACGAGCACGTCGCCTCGGTGTTCAAGGAGTCCCCGGCGGCGACCTCGCGCTTCGAGCTCGAGGGGCTCGGCTACATCAGCACGGTCTCGTACGACAACCTGCTCACCAACTTCCATCCGCTGGAGCCGACCTTCATCCAGCAGTTCGACGATCTGATCGCGCGGGTGGTCGTCGAGGATCGGGACGTGCTGGCGAACCTGCTCACCACACGCACCTTCTACGTGCCCTCCATGCAGCACGCGGCGTACGACTCGCACAAGGGCCTCTCGCACCCCTACAACGTCAGCGAGATCCTCCCGGCGACCGTCGAGGGCCGCTGGAAGACGCTGCCTGCCAACGAGCGCGCCGGCGTGCTGACCCACCCGGTGTGGCTGGCCGCGCACGGCGGCAACTTCGAGGACGATCCATCCATCGTCCACCGCGGCAAGTGGGTGCGTGAGAACCTCCTGTGCGGCTTCGTCCCACCGCTCAGCAGCGTGCAGGTGGCAGCCCAGGTCGGCCCTCACGCTGCCGACAAGAACGCGCGCCGCCGCCTGCAGGAGGCGACCGCCGGAGCGCAGTGTCAGGGCTGTCACCGCCTGATGGAGCCGCTCGGCCTGCCCTTCGAGATCTACAACCACGCGGGCTTCCTGCGGGCGCGGGATCACTCGCCCAGCGGAGGCTGGACCACGCCGGACGGGAGCTCGACGCTCACGTCGATGCCGGACCCCGGGCTGGACGGCCCGGTGCGGGACGCGGTGGAGTTCAGCGAGCGCCTGGCGACCTCGCGGCACGTGAAGCGCTGCTTCATGCGACAGGTCTTCCGCTACTTCATGGGCCGCCCTGAGAACCTGAGCGACGCATGTACGCTGACGCAGATGGAGCAGGCCTATGATCAGAACAACGGCTCGTTCTCCAAGATGCTGACCACGCTGATGACCAGCGACACCTGGAAGACGCGGCGTGTGCCGCAGGCTGGAGAGTGACTGCCATGTTCTCGCGACGAACCGTCCTGAAGGGCATGGCCGCCGGCCTCTTCGCGCCCTATTTCCACGACGTCTACGCCCAGTCGTCAGCGTTGCCAGCGCGCCTGGTGCTGGTCCTCGAGTGCAATGGCGTCTACCCCCGCGCGCTCCTGAGCACGGGCACCCGCGCGGCGCTGGGTGGGCGCGCCAACACCTCCGACCGCATCTTCTGGGACGCGTACAAGGACACGCCGCTGGTACGTGAGGGCGACGATCTTGCCAGCGCGATCAGTCTCGGGCCGCTGGCGGCGTCTTCCGGCAACATCGACCTGGTGAGCCGCTCCGCCGTGCTGCTGGGGCTCTCGAACCTCATCGCGGGCGGCGGGCACTCCAGCGGGACGGGCGGGCTGAGCTGCGCGGTGAACGGCGCGGGCGCGACCTTCGACGCGGTGATCGCACCTCGCCTGCGCCGGGGTGCACCGTTCGACGTGCTGCGCCTGGGCACCAGCTCCGCGCGCGTGTCGATCGTGTACGAGACCTGCGCGCTCGGACCACGCAAGCCCGCGGGCATCATCGTCAACCCGTCGCTCGCGTTCGACAGCACCTTCGGCTCGCTGCTCGGCGGCTCAACGAACGGGCGCGATCGCAAGATGCTCTTCGACTTCGCGCTGGCCGACTCGCGGAAGGCGCTGGCGGAGTTCAGCGGCAACTCCAACGAGCGGCTGAAACTGGAGCGCTACGTCGCCTCGCTCGAGTCGCTGCGCACGCGGGAAGATCAGCTCGAAGGCATGGCGAACCGCGTGCGGCCCTACCTGCCACCGGCGCCGAAGGACAACCCGCTCATCACCGGCGCGGGCTCACCGCCCGACTCGCTGAAGTGGTTCGAAGCGCAGTTCCAGATCGCCACGGCGTCCCTCCTGGGCGGGCTGACGAACACGGTGGTGCTGGCGACGGGCACCTCGGGCTTCGATGTGTCCTACGGCCCGGACGTGACCGACATCCCGCGACACAATCTGCAGCACGGTCTGGATGCGGGGCAGAACTGGGATCGCGTCGCCGAGATCACCCGCCGTCACGTGCAACTGGTAGCGAACCTGGCGAGGACGTTGGCCGCCACGCCCGAGGTCGGCGCGAGCGGCTCGATGCTGGATCACACCGCAATCGTCTTCATGTCCGACAACGGCGAGCAGCACCATTCGACCGCGCGTGAGTGGCCGAAGCTCGTGGTGGGCGGCAACGCGCTGGGCCTGAAGACCGACGGGCGCACGGTCGTGTACCCGAAGTACGACGCGGCCCGGAACCGGCAGGTCTCGAACCTCTTCAACACGCTCGGCCACGCGTTCGGAGACGCGGACTTCAACACCTTCGGGCAGGAGGGCAGCACGCGCATCGCGCCGGGACCGCTGAGCGAGCTGTATGGCTGAGCCGTGCTCCGGCAGCCAATCCAGCAGCGACGGCGGCAGCGGGAAATCCCGCTGCACATTCCAGGGACGGAACTTCTTGCTCTTGCCGGGGACTGAGCCCCCTCATCTCCTGCAGGGCAAGGCCCCTTCGCGACTACCGCGACAGGCGCCTAGAAGCTCGTGAAATCGATCTGCAGGACGGGTGTGTCCGCTTCGATGTCGCGCCGGAACCGTCCCCACCGGTCGAGCGTGCTCTCGTCGAGCACGGCCGGGTCGCGATACTGGTGGAACAGCGCGTAATTCATCGAGCGCTGGAGCGCGAGCAGGTCCGGCACGGCCGCGAGCCACTCGCGCTCCATCCGTCGGAGCTCCCGATACCCTTCGAGGAAGGGCCCCAGGAACGCAGCGACCGCTTCGTCGCGCGCCTCTCGAGCCTCGCCTCGCGCGATGTAGAAGAGGAGTACCGCGATGTCCTTGACGAACCACGCGTACTCGCAGTTGTCGAAGTCGAACGCGGTGACTTTCCCTTCGGCGAAGCAGAAGTTGTGCATGTGGAGATCGGCGTGAATCAGCCCGTAGCTCTCCGGTGTTCGCGGTAGCTGGTTCAATCGCGCGATGATCGCCGCGGTGCGCTCGCGAACGAGCTTCTCCTCGGGAGGCGCGAACCGGTCGATGTCGACCACGTCGTACTCATGCCATTCCTGGCGCTTCAGCCTGGGGCTCGAAGGCGCGTAGGTCTGGGCGCGGTTGTGGAGCCGCGCGAACAGCCGGCCCAGGTCGCGGAAGAGGGGGGGCTTCCAGTAGCGCTCCTTGAGCGGAGGCGCGTCGTCGAAGACGATGCCTGGCGCGCGCTCGAACGCGGTGGCGACGAAGTAACTGCCGGGCTCGCGGTCTTCGATCCGCTCCACGAACTGCCCCGAATCGGAGAGGATCGGCGAGGCGATTGGAATGCGCGCGGCGGCCAGATAGCGAACGAACTCGACCTCACCCAGCGTGTAGTCGATCGTTCGCCGCGTACTGTGCGAGATGCGCAGAATCAGGCCCTCGCCGTCGTCGTTCTCCGCCTCGTAGACGAAGTTCTCGAAGGCCGCGAGCTCGGTGAGCTGCTCGGGCGACAGGCCATACCGGCGCGCAGCCTCATCGCGAATCGGTTCGTGGAAGCGGCGGACAAGCTCTGGATGCATCGAACCCTCTAGTCCTTCAACGTGAGGCTGCTCTCACCGTAGCCCAGCACTGTCGAGGCAGAGTCGCTGGTGACCGAGACGCCCAGGCCGCGCGCGAGGGTCTCCGCCAGCGGGGGGCCATTGCGCGGCCGCGTGAACACAGCCAGGTCTGCGCCGGTCAGGGGATGATCCGGGCGCCGGAGCCGCTGGTTCAGCATCGCTTGCTCGCGCTCGACGACGCGCAGGCACCGGCGCTCGAGGGCGAACGCGCTGGCAGCGACGCCAGCGAGCTCACCGCAGAGGGGCTCCGCCACGACCTTGTCTCCCGGCAGCCCATGCGCGAAGAGCTCGGCCAGTCGCCGCTGGCTCGTGGCCTGCTCGGCGGGATCCAGCTTCGCCAGCTCATCCAGCGAGGTGCCCTGTGGCGTGCCGGGGAACGCCTCGCCGATGCGCGCGAACAACCAGCGGCTGAGCTTGATCTCGCGCTGGTATGTCTCGGCGAGTGGGAAATCGTCCCGGAGCAACGGGTAATGCGCGACATCGATGGGCGCCTCCACGCACTCTTGCAGCGCGGTGCGCGGGAGGTGTCCGGCGAACGCCGCCCGGAGCCGTTCGTGGAGCAGCCCCTGGGTCGCGCCGAGGAAGCGGACCACCGATTCGACGCGCTGCCCGAGCAGGCCGTAATCGAGCGCGGCGTCGAGATCGCCGAGGCGCGCTGCGATGTCGGGCTGGGCCTCGATGGGCGCCGGGGCCGAGCCGGTCAACACCTGCATATATTCGTTGATCAGCGCCGGCGGCCCGGCGCACACGCCGTGCGGACCATGGAAGACCGCGTGACGCTCGGCATAGTCCACGATCGATTGCGCGGTGACGGGCTGCTCGGGGGCGTCGCGCACCAGGTCGTTGGTGACCAGGCGAACTCCGTCGATCAGCCGGAACATGGCCGCGAGCCCGCTGTCGAGCTCTCCGTTCGGCACCGGATGGGTGCCCCGCACCAGCACGTACCCGACCGACGCGAGCGTGCAGACGACCATCATGTGGAGCTCGCCCGCGGTGAGCACGCCCGGGGTCCGGGGCGGCATGCGCGCGAGGAAGGCCCTGCGGAACTGCTCGGTCAGCGAGAGCAGGTCCGGCCACTGACGCGCCATGGCCTTCATCGCGGTTACGTTCATCGGGCGTTCGCTCTGGTACCGGCTCCCCGCGTAGTGGCACTGCTTGCGCACGGTGGGGAGATCGAGGAACAAGGTGCGCGGTGCGACGTTGTTCTCGCCCACTTGCCGGCCGTCACCGTCGAGCGCCGGATGCGCCACGCGGTAGACCGGCACGACCACCTCGAGGTTCGAGAGCTCGAACGCCCGTCCGAACGCCTGTTCGGTCAGCACAGGGCAACGGTTGTCGCGGGCACTGAACGTGAGCGGCTCACGCCCAGCTGGCACCTCACCCAACCGCTCAGGGAAGGACACCGCGGTGCGGCCCGTGGGCGCATCCGAGACTCGCCTCAACACCCGCTGTTCGATCAATGTTTCGAGCAGGTCCCGGATCTTGTCCCAGGAATGGGGCGCGCCGTCCGACCACGCCATGGCGTCGGAGGCTTGAAATTGCTCGACCTGGAGCAGCTTCTCGCCCAGGGGCGCGATGTCCGGCTCGTCGAAGATGAGCTCCACCTCGCCATAGAAGAGGTGCAGGACCTGCTGGCCATTCCCTGAATCGAGCCGGTCGTGCGTGAGCCGCCTTCGATTGGGAATGTAGAGCATCTCATCCGCTTGCAGCTGTGCCATGGCTTCTCACTCCCGCTTCAGTGTGACGTCGCGCGACCAGGTGCCGCCGAGCGAGCGATAGACCTCGACGCGATGGTTGAGCAGCAGCCGTTGCGCTTGCAGACTTGCGCGCTCGAGCCCGACCAGATTCGTCAGGGCGGTGAGCACCGTCAGATAGTCCGAATGCCCCTGCTCGAAGAGCCGCCTCGCCTCGTTCAGGAGCTGCTGCCCGAGCTGGACCTGCGCACGCAGGCTGCGCAGGCTCGTCGCCTCGTTCTCCTCCCGAACCACGGCATCCTGCACCCGTCCGATCGCGGTGTGCAGCGCGAGCTGGTATTGGATTTCGCGACGCTGGAGCTGGATCGGCAGTCGCATGTACTCGGTGACGCGCCTTCCATCGAACAGGGCCCAGGTCAGGTTCACCCCGACGACGGACTCGGCCAGGGCCGGCTCCGAGAGGCCGACCTTCAAAGCGCCCACGTTGCCCACCAGTTGAATCGTCGGAAGCCAGCTCGCCAGGTTCGCGTTGATGCGGTGCTCGACCTCGGCGACGCGAAGCTCCGCGAGCCGCATCTCGGGCGTGTTCACGTTCAGGTCGCCCGGCGTTCCGAGTTTCGGTGGGGGCGGGAGATCGGGAAGCTGTCGATCGAGTGGAATGACGTCGTCGGCGGGGGTGGGTACCCGGCCCAGCAGCGCCTTCAGCTCCGAATTCAAGAGCGCGTTCCGGGTGGCGATCAGCGGCACCTGCGATTCGAGGTTCACCAGCAACTGCTCCTGCTGCAGCACCACGAGCCGGGGCGTGAGGTGCTGCTCGAACCGCGCTCGAATCAGCCGGAGCAGTTCCTTGTTGTAGTCAATCTGCCGCAGCGTGAGGTCCCGGAGCGCGCGGGCCTCGAGGATGTCGAACCAGACCTGGGTGACCCGCACCGCGAGGTCCTGGATGCGGCCCTCGGTGAGCTGCCGCTGCTGCTCGGCGAAGTTCAATCCCGCGCGCCGCTGCGCACCGAGGGCTCCAAACAGGTCGACCTGGTAGGTCAGGCCGAAACCGACGTTGGCGAGGTTGTACTCGGCCCGGGTTGGCGGCGCGGGCGGAAGGTTGGCGTTGGCGACGACATGACTCAGCCCCGCCGGGTTCAGGATGCCGACCTGGAGCGGGTACCACCAACCTTGCGGCACGTTGGGGTCGAGCTGGTTCTCGTAGATCAGCTCCCGCACTTCGCGCAGGACCAGGTTGTCGCCGAAGCACTCCTGGATGGCCGCGTCGAGAGCCGGATCGGCGAACGCCGTCCACCAGACTGCGTCCTGGGTGACGCGCTCGGCTGGCTGCGCGGGCACGCCCTCCTTCGACGGCCGAGGGCTTGGAACCCCGCCCTCGGGTGCGCTGGACGGTTGAGGCGGCTCGGTGCGCAGTTCGCTGGCGGTCGAGTAGCTGCTCGGCGTCGGAGGCGGTTTGACGACGACGGGACGGATCAGCTCGCAACCGGAGCAGGTCATCGCGAGGAGGGCGAGCGTAGATCGAAGTCTCATGGGTGGCTGACGACCACGAGGGCTTTCGCGTGGTTGAGGACGCAGCGCTGCGCGACCCGCATGGTCTCGGGATCGAGGGAGGCGAAGCTCTCGTCGAGGATGACCAGCTCGACCCCCTGCAGCAGCGTGCGCGCGATGTAGAGCCGGCTCTTCTCGCCGTGCGAGAGCTGCCAGCCGGTCTCGCCGATCATCTCCTCGAGGCCGGAGGGCATCTTGGCGACCAGCTCGTCCAGCCCGAGCTCCTTGCACAGCGCGGCGGCCTTGGCCCGCAGCTCGGGCGAGGTCGGCCACTCGCGCCCGAGCAGGAGATTGTACGCGAAGCTGCCGGACAGGACGTGGTTCTCGTGGAACTGCGGCGCGGCGGTGATGCGCTTGCGCCAGCCCGAGGCGCCGAACGTCGCGCGGTCCAACGCGTGCAGCAGCATCACACCGCCCTGCGGTGTCCTCAGGCCCGTCAACAGCGACACCAGCGTCGACTTGCCACCGCCCGACGGGCCCTCCAGCAGGATGCGGTCGCCCTGCGCGATCTGGAACGAGCAGTTCTCGAGCACCGGCCGGGTGCGCGCGTCATGCCGGAAGGTCACGCCCCGCGCCTCGATGAGGGGTCCGCCGGCGGCGTCGGTGGGCTTGCCTCCCTCCATTTCGAGAGGGACTTTCGATTCGAGCTCGGGGCGGCCCACCGCGAGCAACAAGTCGCGGATCTGCTCGAACGACACCGCCGCCTGGGAGACCTGCTGGAAGTAGACGGCGACCTCGTCGAAGGCTCGCAGCGCGAGCAAGATGCCGCCCACGGACACCGCCAGCGCGCTGGCATTGGCCGTACCGATGCTGAACGCCGGCAGCAAGGTCAGCAGCGCGAGCACCAACCAGCCGTCGCGCAGGAGCGCGGTCAGCTGCATGGTCCGGCGATCCATGACCTTCGAGAGCTCGGAGTAGGAGCTCAAGCGGACGTCTTCGCCATCGTGCCAGCGCTCGAGCGGAAGCTGCGCCAGCCGCGTTCGATGGCCGAGCATGCGCTCGAGCAGGTCGTGGGTGATATCGACGCGCGCGCTCGACCACGCCCGCTGGACGCCGTAGTGGCGGCGCGCGAGGACGAACGCGACCACGACCCACAGGACGAGCACCATCGCCTGGGGCCACCCTCCCGCCCCGAGCACGAGGATGACGCCCGCCAGGATCAAGTCGACGAGCGACAACACCGCGAGCAGGGCACCGCCGACCGCGAGCTGCTCGACGACGTCGGCCTCGGCGACGCGGCCGAAGTGGCGGCCGATGCCGTCGAGCCGCACCTCGTCGGGGGTCAGCTTGAGGGTTCCCGCAAGGAGCTGCTGCTTCAGCAGCGTTCCGAGCCGGATCGAGAACACGCCCTGCCACCACACCTCGAGCATGCGGAGCGGAATCGAGCACGCGATCACGGCGATCCACCCCAGGAACCAGCCGGTCTCGAGGCGGGCCTGGAGCGCGGCGCGCCCGAGCAACCAGAACGAGCCAGCCAGCACCAGCGAGAGGAGCGTGTGGCTCACGAGGATGCCGGCGACGAGCGACGGGATGTCGCCGAGCAGCGTCCGCCGGCTCGCAGTGCGCCTGGGGCGCATGATCCAGCCGGTGCGCAGCTGCGCCTGGCCGAGCCGCTGCAGCAGCATCTGTGAGCGGGCGTGCTCGCGCGCACGGGGTGACATCTCCACGCCGCTGAGTAACTGGTCCACCTCGGCGACGGTGGCTTCCTGCTCTTCGCGCAGGAGCGTGAGCGCGATCTTCCGCTGGACCGAAACCACCGTGGCGTCGCGCGCGAGCAGGCGCAGCTTCCCGCGCCGCGTCCCCAGCAGCACCAGATAGGACGGGACGCCGTCTCGCCGGACCTGGAGGATGCAGGGCGCGGCGCGTTCGAGGACGTCGGGCAGCTCGTGGTAGAGCGGCGTGATCGGCTCGAGCTCCACGCCGAGTCGATCTCCGAGCGCGAACATCCAGACCCGGCTCGGCTCGACGGCCGCCGCGGGCGGGGCGATCTCGCCCGCGGCCCTGCCATAGCCTTGCCGCTGCGCCAGCTGCTCCAGCGCGTCGGGCAGTCGCTCGACCGGCCACAACAGGTCGGAGTGCGAGCGCGTCATCCCACCAGCTCCAACTCGCCTGCGACGGGCTCCGCGACCGGCGTCTCCACTGGCTTCGGCGCCGGCCTCTCCACCAGCTGGCCGTCCGAAAGCCACCAATGGCGCCAGCGCCCATCGCCCCAGAGCAGTGTGCGATTCTCCTGGTCGGCGCGAAGGAGCGCGGCGTACCGCGACTCTTTGTTCGCGAGCAGCTCCTTCGGCGGCCCGTTCTCGAGGATCCGACCGTTCTCGATCACGAGCACGCGATCGAACTCCTGGGTGTGCTCGACGTCGTGGGTGACGCAGAGGAGCGTGATGTCCGCCCAGAGCCGCCGGGACTCGGCGAGGAGCCGCGCGCGCCGGTCGCGATCGAGACCGCGAAAGGGCTCGTCGAGGATGGCCAGGCGCACGCCGGAGCGAAGCATCGCGCGAGCCAGGCGCACGCGCTGACCTTGGCCGCCCGAGACCAGCCCTCCGCCTTCGCCCAACGACGTCTGCAGCCCGTCTGGAAGCGCCTCGAGGAGGTCGAGCATCTCGGCGCCCTTGAGCGCCCCCGACAGTGACCAGCCGTGCGCGCCGTCGTTGCCATACCGGAGGTTGTCGATGAGGCTCTGGTTCCAGAGACTGATTGCCGGATCCACCCAGGCGGTGGTGCGCCGCAGCCGCTCGACAGCGGCCTGATCGAGCACCTGCCCGTCGACCTTGATCTCGCCGCGCGCCGGCCGGAGCCAGCCGAGCAAAAGGCCGACCAGCGTCGACTTGCCTGCTCCGGAGACACCGACCACGGCCACGTGCTCGCCCGGGGCGATGTTCAAGGAGACCTTGTCGAGGATGGTGTGACCGCCACCTTTCACGCGGACCTTCTCCATCACGATCGAAACGCCGCTCGCGGCGTCCGCGGACGCGACAGGTTCCTGCACTGGCGCCTCGGGCCGGGCCGGCGGATCCTTGATGTCGCCGATGATGTCGAGGAGCCGGCGAACCCGGTTCATCGCATTCGGGAACGCGCGGCTCAGCAGCATCAGCCGCTGGCCGAGGATGGGCAACCGCAGCGCCCAATAGACGACCAACAGCACCAGCGAAGCCCGATCGGTGCCCGCGAGGTACGAATAGACGAGCAGCATGACGAGGCCGTAGCTCACCAGCATCAGCCCGCCTTCGAACCCGACCGACAGCGTCTGGAGCCAATAGCGCGCCTTGGTCCAGCTGACGAGCAAGGTCTCCTGCGCGCGGCGCAGCGACCGCTCGGCGCCGTGGATCCGGATCGGCGTGAGCCCGACGAGCGCGTTCAGGGTGAATCCGCTGAGCGCGCCTGCGTGCATCTGCACGCGCAGGTCAGGCTCGAAGAGCAGCTTCTGCGCGACCAGGGGCACGAGCAGCGTGACCGCCGCGAGCGCGAGCACGAGGTGCCATTCGTGCGGTGCGGCCCAGATGAGCGCGGCGGTGATGCTCGCGACTTCGAGCGATAGGATCAATGCCTGCGCGAGCAGGAGCGGCAGCGACCGCATCGCCTGGATGTTGTGCGTGCGAGACGCCATGTCGGAGGCGAGCCGGCTCTGGAAATACCGGTCCTCCATCTCGGGGAGCTTCTCGAAATACGCCTTCCGCAGCCGCACCTCGAGCCGGCGGCCGATGCCGAGCAATCCCAAGGAAATGGGGATTTGGATGAGCATGAAGCAGAGCGCGACGCCCGCGAGAACGGCCATGCCCGTCGCACGCTGCGCGAACGTGCCGAGGTCGCGCCCCAGGTCGAGCACGCCACGGAGCATCAGCGCTTGCAGGATTCGCCCGAAGGTGGCGAACACCAGCCCCACCGCAATCAGGCCCGGAACGACCCACGAATCTTCGCCTCGCAGGCGGAGCAGCGTTCGCGCCGGGCTCGTCTGCTTGGCGACAATCTCCGTCGCCAGGTCGCTCGCGAGCACGGCTCTCGGCGCGTCTTCGCCCGCGCGCGAAGCCTCGCGCCAACCGCGAACCCGCATCAGCACCGCGCCGGTCATCGACAGCTCGCCCTCCACCTCGGGGTTGGGGCGAACGGACCAATAGGCAGCGGGGATGGGCACTTCGCCGGAATCGTCCTTCGCCATCATGGATTGCAGCAGACCCGCCGCCGTCCGGCCTCGCCGGACGGCGCCCGCGCGGATCATCGCTTCGGACGCCCGGCACGCGGCGTCGAGCCTGGCGATCGACAGATACCCGGGGTCCTCGAGCGCCCGGGCAACCAGCGCCCGCGCCTGCGTCGCACCCAGGTTCAGCAGGCGGCGCTCGAACGTCGCGACCGCCTCCTCGGACCCGGCCCATTCGCGCCAGCCGGTCGCCGGAACGGACGTGGTGTGCTGGTACAGGTGGCTCAGCAGCGTCGAAATCCGGGTCCAGTGACGGCCCGCCGCAGGATCCATGACCTGGATGAACGGGCCGACGCGATTCCACAGCACCACGAAGTGCGGCCGTCCTCCCGCGCTGAGCGTGACGATGATGGCGGGAAGCGCCTTGGCTTCGGGGACCATCACGTGATCGAGCGGAAGCATCACCTGCTCGGAGTCGAGCCCGAGCTGGTTCGCGACTTCATCCAACGTGACGATCGAGGTGCCATCGACGTCCGTCTGACACACTTCGCGAAGGACGCGATAGTTGAGCTCGGCGCCCATCCCCGCGAACAGGCTCTTGAGTGAAGCGGGGCCGCAATCCGTCGCCGAGATCTGGATCACCTCGGGAATGATCGAGCGCCGGCGCCTGGGAGGAGTCATGGTCAGCGGGCCTCGGCTTCGGGCCGGAACACGGTCACGGGCAGTGCTTCAGGCTGCGGATTCCATTCGCCGACCGCCCGCATCAGCAGCGCGACAGGCGACGCCCGCGCGACCTCGACCTCCACCGCCAGGGTCATGCCGTGGCGCAGCTGGATGCGCGGATCGTCCGGCGGTGCGAACTTGAGCTCGACGCGCACCGTACCGGGGATGGCCTCGGGCGTGGCGGTCTGGCCGGGCTCGGTCCCGACGGCCGTCACCCTGGCGGGGACTGTCCCGTAGATGGTCATCGGGTAGCCGTCGAGCTTGAGGCGCGCCGTTTGACCGGGATGGATCAATCCGACGACCTCCTTCGGGAAACGGGCGCGCACCCGCACCTCGGCATTGCTCGCGACGATGGTGCCGACCCGCTGCCCGTCGGCGATGAACGCTCCCGCGCCGAGCTCCGCCACGTCGACCATGTGGCCCGTGGCCGGCGCCCGGTACAGCTTCCGCTCGATCTGGTACTCAAGGCGGTCGATGGTGCCCTGAAGCTCCCGGATCCGCCCCTCGGCGCCCAGCGCCTCGCGCTCGAGTTCCAGCAGCTGCGCGGCGAGGGCTTGACGGCGCACGTCCTGCTCGCGCCGCAGTCGAATGAGCGCCAGGCCCTGCGCCGTCTGCGCGAAGCGGAGCGCGTCGACGTCGGTCTTGCGCTCGAGCTTCTCCATCTCCGAGACCGCGCCCGTCGGGCTATTGAGGGCAAGCTGCGCGCGTTCCACCGCGAGCCGGTGCCTGGGCGCGAGCTCCTGCTCCCTCTCCAGCGCCTCCTTGACTGCGACCTCGTCCACCCGCGCCGTCAAAGCCGCCTCTTCGTGCTTGTTGGAGATCTGCTGGCGGATGATGGCGAGCTCCTTCTCGGTCGCGGCGAGCGTCGCCTTGGTCCGCTCGAGTTCGAGGCGCTCGGCCCGTGCGTCGAACTCGATGAGAAGGTCGCCTTCCTTGACCTCCTGGTCGAGTTTGAGCCGCGAGAGCACGACCCTGCCCGCGCTGGGCGGCTCGATGCGATGGACGGCATTGTGTGGCTCGATCCGGGCCTGTGAGCTGGCCTTGACGAGCGGGACCTGGGCGAACAGCGACCAGGCGATGAGCCCGCCAGCGCATAACACCATCAGAGCGACGAACACGAGGCGCGTGTCCGACTCGTAGTTCAGGGAACGAAGGGTCCGCTCGAAGGGATATGCCATGGTCCGTCAAACAAAGTCGCCTTAATGGCCGCGCCCTGTCAACACCTCGGCCACTGCTTTGTAATTCACGCCCCATTGTCTGACTACGGGCACCTCGATGCGACGCAGGACGTCGTCCGCATCGCCGCAATGCGTTGCACATTATTCATTGGTTCGATTTGACATTCAGTTTCCACTACACATAGCGTTCAACTCGAAAGGAGGCACGACATGAAGATCAAGATCCACGTTCGCGGCGGCCCGAAGGCGCGCTAGTAGTCAGTCGTTTTGACGCCCGCTGTTGAGTCTGGGCGTTCCTCGTTTCAGATTACCAGAGGGGGGTTGGTGGGGATTTTCCATCAACTCCTCTTCTCATTTCTGGCAACGTCTTGCTCTCGCAGGTGCTCGTTCCTGCCAGGTTGCGCCAGGATCTCTCGTGCGCTTGAACCGGAGATGCCAGGGCTCTCCTGGGCGGTTGTTGTGCCAGTCTCGTGGCTTCCCGGAGTCGGGTCGTACCTCAACCTCAACTTCGCAAGTTGGGTAGGTTCGCCCGCCATTTTGTCCCTGCTCCGCCGTGTGCCGCGCCAGCATGGATGAGCGAATCGGCCTGCTGGAAATGACTTAGAACCATCCTCCGACCTGCTGAGTCAGCCACCCTCGGCTAGTGCGAATCGCAACCCTGACGGCCCGGGCTGACTCGCAATGCTTGAGGCGTGCACGGTGTGAAGGCGCACACCCAAAGTGCAACCGCGCTGAAAGTCCGAAGCGAGGCGAAGGTGGCCTGCTGCATGTAGACGCTCGACACACTCCCTGCTTTCCGCATTCGCCCGTGGGCATGGCGAAGCGGCGGGCGCTCGCGGAGACAGCGGTCAACGTCTTCAGGCATCCGGGAGCACGGAGGCTGGGGCGGCGACCCGTTCCTGGCCCGGCTCCGGCCGTGACAGGCAGCCAGTGCCCCGTCGTGTCCACGCTCCTCTTCCCCAGGCCTGGCGACCATCGTCAGGAGGGGAGAACAGGTCATGTACTTCCAGGCCATCAAGACGGAGGGCCTTGCCCATCTCGCCTACATCCTGGGCAGTAAGGGCGATGCACTCGTCGTCGACCCTCGGCGTGACGTGTGAAGTGGACCCCGTTTTTTGGACCACCCCCATCTTTGCGTTTTGAGCCGACTCCCACGTAGGAGAACGGCCATGAAGCAGAGGAACAAGAAGCGGTTCGACCCGGAGTTCAAGGCGCGCGTAGCGCTGGAGGCGCTGCAGGAGAAGGAGAGCGCAGCTGGGGCGCCGGCACGGGGTGCACCCGGTGCTGGTGGGCCAGTGGAAGAAGCAGCTGCTGGAGAAGGCGGCCACGGCCTTCACCACCGAGGCCGCGGGGCGGGACGCCGAGAAGGTGCAGGACGAACTGCTGCGGAAAATCGGCGAGCTGACGGTGGAGCGCGATTTTTTAGCGCGCGGGCTGCAGCGCTCCCGCTGAGCGAGAGGCGAGCGATGGTGCAGCCCGGACTCGACACGCTCTCGGTGCGCAAGCAGTGCGACCTGCTCCAGGTCTCGCGCTCGGGGCTCTACTACCAGCCCATCGAAGTGAACGCCGAGGAGCTCCAGCTCATGCGCCGCATCGACGAGCTGTACCTGGCGCGGCCCTTCTACGGCAGCCGCCGCATGACGGTGGTGCTCCAGCACGAGGGGCACGAGGTGAACCGCAAGCGCGTGCAGCGGCTCATGCGCCTCATGGGCCTGGAGGGGATGGCACCTGGGCCGCATACCAGCCGGCCCCACCCGGAGCATCCCGTCTACCCGTACCTGCTTCGAGGGCTGGCTATCGTGAAGCCGAACCAAGCCTGGGCGGCCGACATCACGTACGTGCCGCTGGCGTACGGGTGGGCGTACCTGGTGGCCATCATGGACTGGTTCAGCCGGGCGGTGCTGGCCTGGCGCGTGTCCAACACGCTCTCGACGGACTTCTGCATCGAGGCTCTCGAAGAGGCCCTGCGCCACCATGGACCTCCCAGCATCTTCAACACCGACCAGGGGGCGCAGTTCACGGACAAGGACTGGCTCGCGGTGCTCAAGGGGCAGCAGGTGCGCATCAGCATGGACGGCAAGGGCCGGTGCGTGGACAACATCTTCGTCGAGCGGCTCTGGCGCAGCCTCAAGTACGAGGAGGTCTATCTCAACGCCTACGCCGACGTGCGCCAGGCCTGGGCGGGCGTGGGCCGCTGGCTGCGCTTCTACAACCTCGAGCGCCCGCACCAGGCGCTCGGGTACCGCACGCCCATGCATGTCTACCGCACCGGCCTCATCGAGCACGCGGCGTGACTCCACAGGCCTCCACAGCTATCCACAGGTTACGAGTCTCCCCCCGCGCCCCCCTCGACACGACCACGACGACGACGTATCAACACACTCTCACCGTCGGCTCAGGCGCAAAGATGGATTGCCCCAAAGTGGTCCAGCCGATGGGGTCCACCTCAGTGGACGTCTACCTCGACGTGCTCCTGCGGCGCGGGCTGCGGCTGCGCTACGTTCTCCAGACGCACCGCCAGGAGGACTTCATCCAGGGAACCATGGAATTGGCGCGCCTTACAGGCGCTCAGGTGGTGGCTGGTCGGCACCCCATCACCGGCCATGCGGATGTGCGGATGGGCGAGCGCGAGCGGCTACACCTCGGCTCCTTGACCCTGGTGGCGTTCCATACGCCGGGCCACACCCCGGAGAGCATGAGCTGGGCCGTCTACCTGGACCCCCACCATGCGCAGGCCTGGGGCGTCTTTACGGGCGACGCGCTCGTTGCTGGAGAGACGGGGCGCACGGACCTGGCGGCGCCAGAGCGGACTCATGAGAACGCTGCACTCCTCTACGATTCCCTCCACCAGAAGCTCTTGCCTTTGGGCGACCAGGCGATCGTCTTCCCCGCCCACGGGGCAGGTTCGGTATGTGGCAGCGGCATCGCGGATCGGGAGCTGACGACGCTGGGCTTCGAACGTCTGCACAATCCCGTGTTCACGTCCAGCCGGAGCGACTTCATACAGCGAAAGGTGATGGAACGGATTCACCGGCCCTCATACTTCTCACGAATGGAGGAGGTGAACCTGCGCGGGGGCGTGCCGCTCTCCGCCGACGCTTTCGCCATTCCCTTTCTGGATCCAAACCGCTTTCAGTGGGCATCCCACAGTGGCCTCGTTCTGGACGCGCGTGAGCCCGAAGCCTTTGCGGGGGGTCACATTCCGGGCTCGCTGAATGTCTGGATGCAGGGCCTGTCCGTGTTCGGTGGACAGATGGCGCAGCCGGACACGCCGCTGTTCCTCGTCCTGCCTGAGTACGCGGACTCAAGGGACGCCGTGCTGGCTCTGGCCCGGGTCGGCCTCGACCAGGTGGAGGGTGTCCTCGCGGGTGGATTTGGAACATGGCGCAACGCGGGGTTGCCTATTGAGAGCAGCGGCACGCTGACACCCGAGGCACTCTTCTCCCAGTTGGCGGGTTCTCAGGTGCTCGACGTGCGCGAGCGCTCGGAGTTCGAGCACGGCCACATCCCGAATGCCCGGCATGCATATGTGACAGAGCTGGAGGAGCGCCTCCCCGAGCTGGGGCCGCGCGACGACCTTCCGGTCGCGGTGGTGTGCAGCACCGGCTACCGCTCTGGACTCGCCACGAGCATCCTGCTTCGTAACGGCTTCCAGCGAGTGTTGAACGTGCTGGGCGGCATGTCGGCATGGCAGCGCCTGGAGCTTCCAGTGCGGACAGGCCCGCCGTCGGACGCCGACTTCGAACCAGCAACGCGGCTCACGGGGATTGAGGAGCAGGACGCTGCTCCACCGTCGCCTTCGTGATCCGCCAACGACGTTATCGCCTGATGGGAGCGAGGCTACCTCGGGCCCGGGAAGGAGCTGGCCGTGGAGCCAGGTACGCATGAGTTCGAACCGCACGTGAGTGAGGTGCAGCTTCGCATCTCAGGCACGGGACTACCGGAGCTCTTCGAGGAAGCCGGGTTCGCGCTCGCGGAGCTCATGCTCGGCGAGGCACCGTTGCCGCAGCCCTCTCCGGACTCGGCGGTGGAGCGCGTCACGCTCGTGGCAGCGGACACTGAAGCGCTGCTCGTCGACTGGCTCAACGAGCTCATCGCCCGCTCGGACCTGAAGAAGCGCGTCTACACGGACCTCGTGGTGGATGACTTCCACACGCGGTCGCTGCGCGCTCATATCCGCGGCGTCTCGCCTTCCGTGCTGAAGACCGCTGTGAAGGCCGCCACCTTCCATGGCCTGGAGCTGAGTGAGCACGACGACGGCTTCACGGCCACGGTCGTCCTCGACGTCTGACACCCCGGCCCCCTTTGTCGTGAGGCAAGCATGGAGACGACTTCCGAAGTCCCGCAGCGGCTCGAGCCGCTCATTCGACAGATTGGGCCCGCCCTGTACGAATTGGGTCAGGGCTTCCGAGAGGACATGCGCGTCCCAGTCCGCATCGTCGCGGACTCGGAGCTGCTCCAGCAGATGGTCCAGGACCGCAGCGTGCCCCAGCTCGTCAATGTCACCACGCTGCCGGGCATCCAGGGCTTCGCTATCGGCATGCCCGACATGCACGAGGGCTACGGCTTCCCCGTGGGCGGCGTGGCAGGAACGCTGCTGCCCGACGGCGTCATCTCGCCGGGTGGCATCGGGTTCGACATCAACTGCGGCGTGAGGCTGCTGGCGACCGGGCTTCGACACGAGGACGTGAAGGACATCCTGCCGGAGGTGGCTCACGACCTCGCTCGTAGCATTCCCACGGGCTTCGGGAGGCATGGCCGTCTGTCCCTGCCTCCCGAGCAGATGGACCGGGTGCTCACCGACGGCGTCCCGTATCTGGTGGACTCGCTGGGACTGGGGACACGGGAGGACGTCGATTACCTGGAGGCCGGCGGCTGCCTCAAGGGCGCCGACGCGGCCAAGGTCTCCGTCCGGGCCCGGGAGCGCGGGCATGACCAGCTTGGCACGCTCGGTGGTGGTAACCACTTCCTGGAGGTGCAGCGGGTGGAGCGCGTCCTCGACTCGGAGTCCGCCTCAGCGCTCGGTCTGTTCGAGGGGCAGCTCACCGTGCTCATCCACACGGGATCGCGAGGACTCGGGCACCAGGTCTGCACGGACGCCGTGCGCACCATGGACCGCGTTCTGGCCCAGGATGGCGTCCGGCTGGTGGACCGTCAGCTCGCCTGTGCACCGCTGTCGTCGGCGGAGGGCCAGGACTACTTCGCGGGCATGTGCGCCGCGGCCAACTTCGCCTGGGCCAACCGGCAGGTGCTCACCCACCGGGTGCGCGAGGTGTTCCGACGGTGGCTCGGGGACCGTTCCGCTGCGTGGCCTCGCATCGTCTATGACGTGGCCCACAACATCGCGAAGTTGGAGCCGCACGGAGGCCAACGGCTTTGCGTGCACCGCAAGGGTGCGACGCGGGCATTCGGCCCCGGACACCCCGAACTGCCCGCAGCCTACCGGCAGGTCGGCCAGCCGGTGTTCATCCCCGGAAGCATGGGCACGGCGTCGTTCGTGCTGGTGGGGCAGGGGGCATCCGAGACCATCTCGCTCAGCAGCGCCTGTCATGGGGCGGGCCGGCGCCTGAGCCGGGCTGCTTCCAAGCGCCAGGTGGTAGGTCGTGAGCTGCGTGCAGCCCTGAATCGTCAGGGCATCGTCGTGGAGTGCCCCTCCAATGCGGAGCTCGCGGAGGAAGCGCCCCTGGCCTACAAGGACGTGGACCGGGTGGTGGACGTCGTCGAGGTGGCTGGGATCGCTCGGAAGGTGGCGCGGTTGGTGCCTCTGGCGGTGCTCAAAGGCTGAGCCCGGGGGCATGGGCCCGCCCGTCGGACTCGATTGACCAGACCCTCTTCGCCATCCGGAAGCTCCTGTAGGACAAGGGGCACCAGCGACGAGAGCCGTGGTGCTCGGAGCGCAGACGGTGTTTCCAGAAGGCGCCGTGACAGTGGCCGAGGACTCCACCGGCCGACCTTGGAAGAGACAAGGGCGGTGCGCCTGTCGGGAACAGACACACGCACCCAACGCGTGATGCGCATCCGTCGCTGGCGCCCCCCGGCAAGCAGGAGGCCTCAGACTTCCTCTCGAACTGCGCCAGGGCGCGGACCGGGAGCGCCCGTCATCGAGGCATGGTGACGAGGCCGCCCTGTTCCGCAAGGCAGGCCTTGCCAGCCGCCGAGCGGCCGTCCGCGTCGCAGCCAAGGGGCAGCACCCAGATCTCCCGGCCGTGCACGTCATCCAGGGCCGTGAAGTAGATGAAGTCGCCCGCTCGAATCAGGTCCTGCGGATAGGAGGACGCGGGCCCCGGACGGATGTCCTGCAGCAGTCGCGTGCCACTGGGCTGCCCGTTGCTCACCCACAGCTCGTGACCGTGGGCCTCGTCAAAGGCGTAGAAGACGACGCGGCCGTCGTTGGTGGGGACCGGCGTGGGGACGCGCAGGTCGGGCGAGACGATCAGCGGTTGGTACAGCAGCTTGGTTCCCTGTTCCGTGCCGTCCGTCCTCCAGAGCTGGACGTCGGCCGGAGCAGGACTGCCGACGTCGTAGAAGAGCGTGAAATAGAGCTTCCGTTCCGTCACCGTGGACGAGGACACGAAGATGAAGAACTCGCGCGGTTCGTCCGCATAGGGGTTGGGGATGGTCGCGACGCGGTGCGAGCGTGGGTGGCAGGAGGGATCCGGATCCAGCTTGCGGAGCTCGGTCTCGCTGTAGTCCGGGGTGAACGTCGCGAAGTAGAGGCGCTTCTTGAACACGGTGAAGGGCTGCGCCCCCGAACCTTCGGGCCCGGGCCGGGTGTCCTCGACGAGCTCCGTTCCCTGGGCCGTGCCGTCACTGCGCCACAGCTCGCGACCGTGCTCGCCGTCGTCCGCGGAGAAGTAGAGCACTCCGGCCGCTTGGGTCAGGTTGAACGGGAACGAGGACCCGGGCCCGGGCTGGATGTCCTTCACCAGATGGGTCCCCGCGGCGCTCCCATCACTGACCCACAGCTCCGTGCCCGTCTCCGTCGTACCGAAGCTCATGAAGAGGCGGTTGCCCACGCTCTCCAGGTCCAGCGGGCCGTTCGTGGCGTCCTCCGGGCCCAGGTCCTTCACCCGCACCGTGCCCGCCGTGGTGCCGTCGCTGCGCCACAGCTCCAGGTTGCCCGAGACGATGATGGCCGGGCGGACCACCCGGAAGAAGTAGAGCGAGTCGCCCACCGCGATGAAGTTCTCCAGGAACGCGCTGCCGGACTCGGGCGAGAGCTCCTTGACCAGCCGCGTGCCCGCCATGGTGCCATCGCTCACCCACAGCTCATTCCCATGTTCCTCACTGAAGCCTCCCGTGAAGAAGAGCTTCTTTCCCACCACCGTCAGGCGTCCTGGCGGATCGACGAGGCGCTTCACCGGGCGGGTGCTCGCGGTCGTGCCTTCACTGCGCCACAGCGCGCCGCGGCTTGCCTCGAAGTCGATGGCGGAGAAGAACAGCTTGCCGCGGAACGCCACCAGGTCCGTGGGGGATGGTCCGCCGATAGGGCCCGGGAACGGATCCTCAGGGGGAGGATAGATGTCTTTCAGAAGGAAGGCCGGCCCGAGCTCGGGGAGCGGTTCCTCCCATTGCGCCGAGACATCCGCTGGAGTGATCGTGTCAGGCGGTGATTCATCCATGCCCGATTCCCCGCAGCCCATCGCCAGAAGCCAGACACCCATCCACTGACGCCATGCACGCATGCTTCCCCCCGCGCTTTCAACTGGACGACCGCGCGCCATGGGTAGGTCTGGCGCCTCGCCGCGGCCACGGAGAAAGCATCGGGCATCCATCATCAATGTTCAGAAGGGGCAGCAGCGCATCAGCGGCGTTCACTGCACTCGCAGGAGGTCACGCCCACTGGAGGAACAGCGCACCCGTGTCGTCGAGGTGCACGCGTGTCCCCAGGCGCCGCCCCTCGCGATCCATCACGCGCCGCAGCCACTCCGCATCTTCACGCGACGCGTGTCGGGGCCGGAGTTGGTGCAACTGCATGGGGCGCATTCTCAGGTGACCGAGCCGTCCACTCCGTGCGTCGAACGAAACGAGGTACATCAAGACCAGGTCGCTCCGGAACGACTCATAACCATGGATGCCCTCGTAGTCGTTCAGGAAGTCTCCGCAGCCATAGAGGATGAGCTTGCCCTGGTGGACCTCGATGCCTCGGGAATGGTGCGAAGAGTGGCCGTGGAGGATGTCCACACCGGCCTCATCGATGAGCGCATGGGCGAAGGTCCGTTGTGCTTCAGGCACGGCATAGCCCCAGTTTCCGCCCCAGTGGACGGACACGACGACGACATCGCCTTCTCGTCGATGGGCGGTCACCTGCCTGCCAAGGTGCCGCGCCGTCTCGACGGACAGGTCGGGCAGGAAGGCCACGCCGGGGCGGTGCTCGGTGGCTGCCCACCGCGGAGGAATGCCACTGCCTTCCTCTCCCACGGAGAACACGAGGACTCGCCCGCGAGGCCCGACGTCCAACACTGCGGGGCGCAAGGCTTCGTCCAGGTTCTCGCCCAGGCCCGCGGTGGCGATGCCCGCGCCGCGCAGCGTGGCCAGGGTCTGCCGGAGTCCTGGATAGCCCCAGTCCAACACATGGTTGTTGGCCAGGACGCAGCAGTCGATTCGCGCCGCCGTGAGGCAGGGCACGTTCGCAGGGTTCATCCGGTAATGGATGCCTTTGTCCGGCCACCACTCGTCGCTCGTGGTGACGCTCGTCTCCAGGTTGATGATCCGCGCATCGGGGGCGTATTGATTCAGCGCGACGAGCGCGTCGCCCCACAGGTCGGCGAACCCCAGGGGCGTGAGGAACGGGCCGTTGCGCTCCTCCGCCAGGGTGACATAGGCGCGAGCATCCCGGATGTAGGACTCATGAAGCTCGGGAGCGGCGGGGTGGGGCAGCGCCTGGTCGATGCCCCTCCCCGTCATCACGTCGCCGCAGAGAAAGAGGGAGACCATTCGCGACGAGCGGACAGGCTGTCAGGCACTCAGTAGGTCACGGACTTGCGGGTCGTGACCGCGTTGACAGTGGAGATGCGCTTCTCCACCTCCTTCGTCTCGTGGCCCTTCGGGCACCTGGGGAGCTTCTCGTCGTGCTCCTTCACGCTCATGACCTCGGTGAAGGGCTCCTTGCACTGGCGGCAGAAGTACTCGTAGACAGGCATGCGTTTCCCCTCCGTTGCACTGGAGGTCACCGCACGGCTCGCGGGCGTGTGACCTCCAGGAAACGATGCGTCGCCCCGGGACTCCGTGCCACGCCAGGGAGGCGCTCACCTGCCAGGGTGAGCGCACTCGCCGAAGGGACGGAAGGGCAGGGCGTAGAGCTCTCGGCCGCTACCGTTGCCTTCGGCGGTGAAGAACACGTCCCAGCCGGAGTGGATGAAGCCGCGCGGCGCGTGCGCAGTGCCCGCGGTGAACCGCCGTGTCCCGGAGGCGGTGCCGTCGCTCATCCAAAGCTCGGGCTCGCTCCCCCGGGTCGTCGCGCCGAAGAAGAGCCAGCCCTGGATGGCCGTCACCTCGGTGGGGGACGCGCCTTCGCTTCCTCGCACCAGGTCCTTGAAGAGCTTCGTTCCCTTCGAGGTCCCATCGCTGACCCACAGCTCGCGGCCGTGCCGGCCATCGTCCGCGGCGAAGTAGATGCGCTCGCCAGCCACGGTCAGGAACGCCGGCGCCGAGCCTTCCGCGCCCGGCCGGATGTCCTTCACGCGCCGCGTCCCGGACACCGTGCCATCACTGACCCACAGCTCCTCGCCCTCTGGCGTGCCCGAGCCCGCGCTGAAGTACAGCTTGCCGTCCAGCACCACCAGGTCATGGGGATACCGGCCCGGGAAGAACCGCAGGCGGCGCGTGCCGTCGGGCGTACCATCCGTGACGTACAGCGTGGCTTCGCCCTCGTCCGGGTCCACCAGGAAGAAGAGCTTCTCGCCCACGGACTTCATGCGGAAGATGACTGTGTCCTCGAAGACCTCGAGGAGCGGCGTGTAGTCCGTGCCGCCTTCGCTGCGCACCAGCCAGTTCTCCTCGTCCACGCTGATGACGAAGTAGAGCGAGCCGGCGTGGACGGCGAAGCGCCGAGGGAACGCGCTGTCTGGCCCGGGGATGAGGTCCGCCACTTCGTGCGTGCCCGCCTCCGTGCCGTCGCTGGTCCACAGCTCGTTGCCATGCGCACCACGGGGGTCCTCCGCGGAGAAGTAGAGCCGGCCCTGGTACGCCACCAGCGTCTGGCCTTCGCCCTGGCCGGCGCCCACGGGGAGGACCCGCTTCAACAAGCGCGTCCCCTCTGTCGTCCCGTCGCTGGTCCACAAGGCGCGGCCATTCACCCCGTCGTCCGCGATGAAGTAGAGCCGGTCTCCGATCCGGGTGAGGTCCGTGGGGTCGGAGCCCTCGGGGCCCCGTGCGATGTCCTTCAGCAAGCGCGTTCCTTCGCCCTGCGTGCCGCTGCTCGTCCACAGCTCGGTGCCATGGCGGCCGTCGTCCGCGGTGAAGAAGAGGGCGCCATCGCCGTGGACGGTCTCCTCTATCAATGCGCCTTCAGGGCCGGGATGGATGTCCAGGAGCCCACGCGCGCTCAGTCCGCAGGGCTCCCACGGGCGATGGTCAGCGGAGGGCCGCGCAGGACCTTCCCCGAAGTACAAGGGCGTGTCGTCCACCGGGAGCGGCTCACAGGCGGCGAGGAGGGACAGCAACATCGGGAACGAACGCCAGGGCTTCTTCATCAGCAGCTCCGTGAGGTCGAGACCACTTGGGAGCGTCAATCTGTGAAGGGTGCGCGCTTGCCCCACCTGCCCAGGGGTCCAGCGAGGCGTTTGTAACGTGATACTTCACACCATCTGTTTCAGGTCCCGAGAAAAAGTAGTAATCATTGAAAAACGAGATTCGGTCCTGATACTCCCAGTGCACCTCCCCGCGGTACCGGAAAGGTGCACTGTATGCAGCGATGTCTCGGACCTGATCCACGGCGTTTTCTGACCCTCTCCCTCGTGTCCGCCCTGACGCTGAGTCAGGGGTGCCAGCCGACCGAAGAGGACATGCCCGTCGAGGAGCCCTCGACGGCCGAGATGGCTCAGCCTGCTGCCGTCACGGGCTTCGCGGAGATGCACCACCACATGTTCGCCGAGGAGGCGTTCAGCGGTGGCTGGTTCCACGGCAAGCACACCGGGAGCCTGGTGAGCTGTGACGGTGGCTTCCCCGAGAGCGACCACGCGCGGGTCCGCATGGACCTGAGCTCCATGCTCAACGTGTGCCCCAACGCGGGCGGGGTGGACCTGAGCGGGGTGCCCGTGCTGTCGGAGATGTTCGGCATCGGCGGCGCGGTGGCCTCGGAGATCATCGGCCAGATTGAAGGCACCGAAGGCGACACGGGCCTGCACCTGGGGCGCATGAGCGTGCCCACGCAATGGCCGCGCTGGGACACCATCGCGCACCAGCAGTCCTGGGAGGGCTGGCTGCAGCAGGCGCATCAGGGTGGCATGTCGCTGGTCACCATCTCCCTGGTGAGCAACGAGTTCCTCTGCAAGGCGCTGCCGTACCAGAACATCAAGCGGCCCTGCGACGAGATGACGGACGTGGACGTGCAGCTCCAGATGGCGCGTGACTTCGACGCCCGCACGCCCTGGGCGGAGATTGCGCTGTCCCCCGCGCACGCGCGGCAGATCATCAACTCCGGCAAGCTGGCGATGGTGCTCTCCATCGAGTCGAGCAAGCTCTTCGGCACCAAGAACTGGCAGACCGAGCTCAACCGCGTCTACTCGCTGGGCGTGCGCTCCATCCAGCCGGTGCACCAGCTCGACAACCGCTTCGGTGGCGCGGCGCCGCACAACGCCATCTTCCAGGTCTCCCAGTTCCTGGAGAACTGCCACATCGACACTGACTGCGGTCTCACGGGCAACGGCTTCACGCTGGGCTTCGACGTGGACGCCAACTGCAAGAACACCAAGGGCCTGACGGCCGAGGGCCGCGCGCTCGTCGCCGAGATGATGAACAAGGGCATGCTCGTCGACGTGGCGCACATGTCCGAGCGCTCGGTGGATGACACCTTCGCCATCGCCCAGAGCCGGAACTACTACCCCATCTACATCTCCCACGGTCACTTCCGCGAGGTGATGCACCCGGGCCTGGCCGCCAACGAGAAGACGACGCCCGCGTCCATCATCCGCTACCTGCGCCAGACGGGCGGCATGTTCGGCCTGCGCACCGCGCACGACGAGACGCGCGACTACACGCGCACGCCGGTGGCCAACAACTGCCAGGGCTCCACGCGCTCGCTGGCGCAGGCCTACGAGTTCGGCCGCCTGGGCCTCAAGGTGAACATGGGCTTCGGCGCCGACCTCAACGGCTTCATCCAGCAGACCCGCCCGCGCTTCGGTCCGCACGGCGCCTGCTCGGCCGGCTTCCCCGCCGAGGCGGCGGCCCAGGCCCAGGCCCAGCTCACCTCCGGTCCGCCGCCGCTGGGCACGGACTTCGACAACTACGGCCTGGCCCACGTGGGCCTGCTGCCGGACGTGGTGCGTGACCTGAAGCAGCTCGGCGTCAACACCACGGGCCTGGAGGGCTCGGCGGAGACGTTCATCCGCATGTGGGAGCGCGCCACCGGCACGCGCACCGGCATGGCGGACGCGGCGACGAACATCGACACCAGCGGCGTGGCGCCCTACGTGCCGAAGTCCGTCCGCGAGGCGAACTATCCGTCCAGCTCCACCTGCTCCACGGACGGCGACTGCGCCAGCACCCAGTACTGCGGCTGGGGCCTCAACGCCGGCAAGTGCATGAACAAGAAGGCCAAGGGCTCGCTGTGCGCCAACAACCGCGAGTGCCTGTCCAACAACTGCCGCTGGACCCTGACCTGCGGCTGAGGCCGTCCACCGGCTCGTGACTCGCGCGACGCGAGGGACACGAGCCGGGTGCTCCCGCGGCTGCCCGCCCGCTCGACAGCGGCCGCCGCGGGGGCGCCTTCATTCGTTGCCCGAGCGGGCTCTACATGGTATCGAAAATGAGAGTCAATATCGATATCTGGAGCATTCGTGACGACGACGACCACAGAGCGTGTGTACCGGCGGGGGCCGTTCCCCGTGAAGTTCCGGCTCCTGGAGGTGAAGCGGGTGACGCGGGTGACGCCGCAGATGGTCCGCATCACCCTGGGGGGAGAGGACCTGGAGGGCTTCTACAGCCCCGGCGCGGACGACCACGTGAAGCTGCTGTTCCCCGAAGAGGGCAAGCGCATGCCCGTCATCCCCACCGTGACGCCCACGGGCCTGGTGCTGAAGGAAGGCGAGCGCAAGCCGGACTCGCGTGACTACACCCCGCGCCGGTACGACGCCGCGGCGGGTGAGCTGGACATCGACTTCGTGCTGCATGGCTCCGGGCCCGCGACGACGTGGGCGAGCAAGGCCCAGGTCGGCGATCTGCTGGCCGTCGGTGGGCCGCGTGGCTCCACGTACGTGGCGCAGGACTTCGACTGGTACCTGCTGGCGGGTGACCAGTCGGCGCTGCCCGCCATTGGCCGGATGCTGGAGGAGCTCCCGGAGGGCACGCGCGCCATCGTGTTCTGCGAGGTCCCCGATGCCTCCGAGGAGCAGCGGTTCACCACCCGCGCCAACGCGACGGTGACGTGGCTGCACCGCAACGGCGCGGAGGCGGGGGCCTCGGATGTGCTCCAGAAGGCCATCCGGGGGCTGGAGTTCCCCCCGGGTGACTACTTCGCGTGGGTGGCGGGTGAGGCGCACACGGTGCGCCCCATCAAGGACCACCTCATCAACGAGCGTGGCGCCAACAAGAGCTGGGTCCGGGTGACGGGCTACTGGAAGCGCGGCACCTCGGACCACCACGACTCGAAGGGCTGAACCGCGGCCCCCGGGGCGGCCTCAGGCCGCCGCCGGCCGGGCGAGCGAGCGGAGCGCCTCGCCCGCCATCTCGATGGTGTAGTCGATCTGCTCTTCCGTGTGCGCCGTGGTCAGGAAGGTGACGTCGCGGCGCAGCAGGACGCCCCGGCGCGCCATGGCCGCCTGGAAGGGCTGCATCAGCCTGGCGTGCTCCGTGGGGTCCTTGGCGAAGAGGAAGAAGGGAATCGCGTCGTAGCCAATCACGCGCAGCGGCGAGCCCACCGCCTCCGCGTGGGCGTTGACGCCCTCGCGCAGCTTGCGGCCCAGCCGGGCCAGGTGCTGGATGTAGGCGCCGTCCTTGTAGCCCTTCAGCACCGCCTCGCACACGTACAGCGACAGCAGCTCGCCGCCAAAGGTGGTGGACACCTGGAGCTCGGTCAGCCGGCTCAGGTGCTTCGTCGGGCCCACGATGGCCGACAGCGGCATGCCCGCCGCGAGGCTCTTGGAGAGGGTGACGAAGTCGGCGCGGACGTCGAAGAACTCCTGGCCGCCGCCCACCGCGAGCCGGAAGCCGGTGACGACCTCGTCCATGGCGAGCAGGACGTTGTTCGCGGTGCACGTGGCGCGCACCTGCTGCATGAAGGCCGGGGTGAGGGGGCGGTTGTAGGGCACCGACAGCAGCACCACCGCGAGCTCGCTGGCGTTCTTCTCGATGCAGGCCAGCAGCGCCGCCTCGTCCGGCGGGGTGAAGAGCGGCATGCGGATGGTGAGCGACGCCAGCGCGGCCGGGACGCCCGGCGTGTCGAACATGAAGTGGTCGTGCCAGCCGTTGTAGCCGACGGTGATGATCTTCTGCTTGCCGGTGATGTGGCGCGCCAGGCGCACCGCGGCGGACGTGGCATCCGCGCCCGTCTTGAAGAAGCGCGCCATCTCCGCGCCGGGGATGATGTCCACCAGCGCCTGCGCGGCGGAGACCTCCACCGGGGTGGGCAGCGAGTGGAGGACGCCTTCCTCCAGGTGCTCACGGATGGCGTTCACCACGGCGGGGTGGTTGTGGCCCAGCATGTTGGCGCCCAGGCCGCCGATGAAGTCGATGTACTCCTGGCCGTCCGCGTCCTCCACCAGCGCGCCCTGGCCCTTGACCAGGAACACGGGGAAGGCGCCGGGCGCGAACATCTCCGGGCGCTTCATCATCGACTGCGTGACGCCGGGGACCAGACGCTTCGCCTCGGCGAGGAGCTGGTTGGAGCGGTCGAGCTTCAGCTCGCCCTGGATGGGACGAGGCAGGGAGGGGTGCTTCTTGGCAGGGGTGTCCATGGACATCTCCTTCTGTGAGGCGAGGCGGGAACTGCGTGTCACGGAGGCGTGGGCGCCGCGTTCAGCGGGACGGCGCCGCGGCCGAAGGTCCAGAGGATGAAGAGCGAGACGGTGGTGACACCCACGGCGAGCCACCCCGCGAGCCCGAAGCCCACGAGCGCGCCGCCCGGTGCGGTGGTCAGCAGCAGGCCGCTGGCCCACGCCGCGAGCCCGGACGCGCCGTCGCTCGCGGCCATGTTCATGGCCATGTAGCGACCGCGCAGCGGCGGCGGCACCCGCGCGGAGATGAGCGCGATGGTGGGGATGGGGCGCGTGGACGTCATCGACATGAAGAGGACGAAGGCGACCATCACCACCGGCAGCGGCGAGGCCGGCAGGTGCGTGAAGCCGAGGTGCGGAACCATCGTTCCAACGAGCAGCAGTCCGAGCACCCGGGCGGGGCCGAACCGGTCCACCCACCGGCCCACCTGACGGGCCGCGAGCAGGGTGGCGGCGCCACCGGCCAGGTACACCCAGGGCAGGTCGGTCTGCGACAGCCCGAGGTTTCCGACCATGAAGGCGCTCAGGTACGGAATCAGCAGGAAGCTGGAGAAGGCGACGCTGAAGGTCAGCAGCCAGCCCAGCGCGAAGCCGGGCGTGAAGAGCGCCGAGACAGGAGGCCCCTGGCGCTCGGTGCCGGCGGTGACGTGTGCGTCGAGCCGCGGGAGCACGGCGAGCAGGCCGAACCACAGCATCACGCCGAGGAGCCCGATGCCCCAGAAGGGGGCGCGCCAGTCCAGCGCGTTGGCCAGGCCCAGGCTCAAGGGGACCCCTGCTACCGCGGAGAGCCCCAGCGACGACATCACCGTGCCAATGGCCCGGCCGCGGCGCTCACCCGGAACGACGTCCGCGATGATGGACATGATGACGGCGCCCATCAGGCCCGCGCAGCCGCCGGCCACACTGCGGGCCACCAGCAGCCACGCGTGGCTCTGCGCCGCGCCGCAGGCCAGCGTGGCCGTGATGAACCCCCCCAGGATGGCCAGCAACGTGTTTCTGCGGCCGAACCTGTCGACCCACATCAGCCCGAGCACGCCCATGGCGGCCGAGGCCAATGTGTAGGAGGACACCAGCGTTCCGAACTGCGCGGCCGACAGACTGAACAGCCGCATGAACTCCGGTCCCAGCGGCAGGACGATCATGAAGTCCAGCAGGTGGGTGAACTGCACGCCCGCCAGCAGCAGGATGAGCAGACGCTCCTGGCGCGGTGAGATGGACGCGGTCACGAAAGGCTCCAGCGAAGGCGGGCGCGGGGAAGGACGGCGCCGGGCGGATGTGGCCACGCCCGGCGCCAGGTGAGTCGGCTCAGCGCAGCTGCAGGAACGAGAACGACATGCCCTGGTGCGTGAAGAGCTCGGTGCCGCTCTCGTCGGTCAGCTCGCGGTAGGCCGTCGCCGACGAGTTGTTGATGAAGTCCACGTAGACCATCCGGTCATCCTCGACGGGGTGGACGAAGGAGCTGCCCGCGCCGGCCTGCAACGCCTCGACGTGGGTGGCCGTGAAGGCGCTCAGGTCGAGCTTCCACCAGGTCCACACCTGGGCGCTGGCGAGCGCGCGGGGGACGGTCTCGGACGTCACGGTGTAGAGGGTCTCATCCAGCACGCGGAGGTACGCCGCGCCGTTGGGGCCCGGCAGCAGCGAGCCGGTGGCCGCGCCACCCGTGAAGGAGCTCAGCTCGCGGTAGAACGCCGCGTCGAACGCCTTGGTCTCGGGGTCGAACTTCAGCAGGCAGGGCGCCGGGGCGCTGCTGGTCGACACGCGATACACCGCGGAGCCGTAGGTCTCCGTGGCGACGTACACCGCGCCATCCGGGCCCAGGACGCCGTCGCGCACGTAGCCGCAGCGGTCATCCGTGGCGAACGTCACGGCGTCCGTCTCCGTGTCCACCACGACCATGCCGGCGCGTGGGGTGATGCCAATGCCCGTGGCGGGGCGCCAGGCAGCCGCCACCATCACCAGGTTGCCGGACGTCACCGGGTGCGTGGTGAAGGACGTCAGCGCGCCGCTGACGGCCAGGTTCGGGATGGGCACGGTGCGCGTGAGCGTCATGTCCGTCGGGTTCCAGACGATGACCTGCGAGGTGCGCCCGTCGAAGTAGTAGGCCTTCGTGGGGGAGACGTAGTGGAAGTTGTGCTGGTACTCGCCAATGGAGTTGACGCCCACGCCCTCGAAGCTGACCGTCTCGCCCTGCTCCAGGCGGTTGCCGTCCACCAGGTCGTACCGGGTGACCGTCGCACCCTCGTCGCTGCTGATGTACAGCGCACCCGCGCCGGGGATGCCGTGGCCGAGCGCGCGGCCGGAGACCTCGATGGCGTTGTCGAGCGACAGCGGCTCCGTGCGCTCCAGCGTGTCGGTGAGGACGATGTAGCTCTGCGAGCCCTGCGCCGTCCGGACCTGGGTGATGACGCTGTACACGGGCGTCTCAGGGGTGCCGCTGTCGGGCGTGCCACTATCCGGCGTACCGCTGTCTGGCGGGTTGGGCTGCGGATCCGAATCGTCGTCACTGCAAGCCGGGGCAAGGCTGAGGGCGAGCGCCGCCACGAACAGGCGCGAGACTCGGAGGAGGGGTGAGTGCTTCATGCGGCGGTCCTTTCAGGGTGAGGGTTGGGAACTCAGAACTCGGCGATCCACTTCGCGGAGACGATGCGGCCGGGCCGCTGCACGCCGAAGAAGTCGAAGGCCCTGGCGTTGGTGAGGTTCTGTACGTCGAGCGTCCAGCTCAGGGTCGTGCCGCCGCTGCGCAGGACGTAGGTGAGCGCCACCGCGTGCAGGAGCTGCGCCTCGACGACGTCCTTCGTGTCCGACTGGCCCAGGTCCTCCCAGGCGCGGAAGAACTCGTGGACGTAGCGGGTGTTCCAAGCCACTGACAGCTCGTCGTTTGGCGTCACGACGCTGCCGAGCTGGAAGCGGGCGCTGGCGTTGGCCAACAGGTGGGGCTGGTTCGGGATGCGCTGGCCGTTGAACTCGCCGAAGGGGCCGCCGTCGGAGCGGTTGCGGATGTCCTGCCAGGTGACGTTCCCGTCGAGCGCGAAGAGCTGCTTCGGTGACGTCCAGCCCGCGGAGCCCGTGACGCCCAGCACCCGGGCGGCGAGCACGTTCTGATAGGTGAAGTAGCCCAGCTCGCCCAGGCGCACGATGAGCTGGTCCGCGATGCGGCCAAAGCCCATGACGCTGCCTCGGAAGGAGCCCGTCGTCTCCGTGGGCAGGTCCAGCGTCAGGCCCAGGTTGACGTTGTGGCTCGTCTCGGGGACCAGGTCGAGGTTGTCGCTCACGAGGATGCCGTCGCCGAAGATTTCATCCGGGCGCGGCTGGCGGGTGGCCCACTCGTAGGAGGCCTTGCCGGTGAGCTCGGGGGTGAAGCGGAAGCGCAGGCTGTCGCCGATTCCGGGCCGCTGATTCGTCCGACGGAAGGGCGTGAACTCGTTGCTCGGCAGCAGCCGGTCCACGCTCAGGTGCTGGATGTACTCCTTCACGAACGCGATGTTCTCCAGCCGCCCGTCGAAGGCGTCGTACTGGTACTCGAGGCCCGCGACCAGCGTGGTGATGTCACGCTTGCCGGAGAGCGGGTCCAGCTCGCCGCGCTCGCGGAGCGCCCGGTCCTCGCCGCTGCGCGACACCCACGTCGGCGCGATGGAGAGCCGGACGTCGTGGTTTTCGGCGGGGCTCCAGCCCAGGTTGATGCGGGCGAAGGCGGTGTGCTGGTTGACGTTGCGGTCGATGGCCCGCGACTCCATCTCCCCGGGCTGCGGGAGCTCGCGGACGCAGCGGCCGTACCAGTCGTAGGCGCACATCCCCAGGTCCTCGAGCGTGGCGCGGCGATAGACGTAGCCGCCCACGGCATCCGCGACGATTCCCGAACTCCAGACGTGTTCGAAGCGGAGCGTGCCGCCAGCGGAGGCGCTGCCGGAGTCCACCTCGCCGTAGCGGGCCTTCATCGTCGTGTCGTGCTGGATCTCCTTCGCGGACGTGCTGGCGTAGGCCCGGAGCAGGAGCCGCCGCGCCCAGGGCTGGTTGACGAAGCCGGCCTCCACGCCGCCGCCCGCCGCGCGGTAGGCGTCATGGAAGCGGGGCAGGCGCGCGTCGGCTTCGCGGCCCGACGTGTCGGTGACCTGCACGTCCACGAGGTAGTTGTTCGGGGTGTCGTCGAAGAAGCCGTTGGCGCGGACGAAGAGCCCGCGCGTCTCGTCCAGGTGCTGCCCGCTCAGCGTGAGGCGGTGGGTGCTGAAGGAGCCGTACTCGTAGGACACCGACGCGCGGGTGCCTTCCACGTCGTCCGCGGTGACGAGCTGGATGGCCCCGCCCAGCGCGTCCGAGCCGAAGCGGGTGGGGACCACGCCTTGATAAACCTCCATTCGCTGGACGAGGTTGACCGGGACGTTGGCGAACTCGGGACCAAAGCCGGCGAACTCCAGTGGCACGCCGTCGATGAAGAAGCGGACCTGGTCATCCGAGAGGCCGGCCAGCGTCAGGCGGCCCGTGCTGCCCAGGCCGCCCGCTCGTCGGAAGCCGACGCCTTGCGTGCGCGCCAGCGCCTGGCCCAGGTCCACGGCCTCGCGCTGGAGTTGCTGCGTCTCGATGACCTGCACGGCTTCGGCGGACTTCTGCCGGCGCTCCGCCGCGGACTCGGCCTCGGCGCTGACCTCGACCGCATCGATGGCGTAGGAGGGGAGCAGGTTCTCCTCGGAGTCGGAATCCGTGGCGGCGCCGATGTCCGTCTCGGACACGGTGGGAACGCCGTCCGTCGTTCCCTGCTGGGGCTCCGTGTTGTCATTGGAGGAGGGGACCGGCCTGGCGCTGCTGTTGGCCTCGGCGGGCGCCGCCGGCGGTGACTCAGGAGACGCTTCCTGGACGCCCGTGTCGCCCACCGTGGGCGCGGAAGAAGTCGAGTGCGCAGCCGCGGGAGGCTCGGCCGCGAGCGCCGTTCCCCAGGTGAGAAGGCCTACCAGCAGGCCTGGAGCCGTCCAGGCCCAGGTCCTCGCACGCCACCGTGTCGGCCTGCCGGCATGAGAATTGATTATGAAAATGGTTCTCATTTGCAGGGCGTGGACGTGTAGACGTTGGGGGAATGGAGTGTCAAGGAATGTCTATGCGTTCACGCGGCCCGGGCTTCGTGGCCGCGAAGAGAAGGCATTGACTCGGCGACCATGAATGCGAGCTGAAGCGCCTGGTCTGCGTTCAGACGCGGGTCGCAGTGTGTGTGATAGCGGCTGGACAGGTCGTCCTCGGTGACGGGCTGGGGCCCACCGAGGCACTCGGTGACGTTCTGCCCGGTCATCTCCAGGTGCAGGCCGCCCGGGTGGACGCCCTCCGCGGCGGCGGCATCCATGAAGGCACACACCTCCAGGAGGATGCGGTCGAACGAGCGCGTCTTGTAGCCGTTGCCGGCCTTGTGGGTATTGCCGTGCATGGGGTCGATGGCCCAGACGACGGGGCGGCCGTCCTTTCGGGTCGCGGCCATCAGCCGCGGCAGGCGGTCAGCGACCCTGTCGGCGCCGAAGCGGCCGATGAGGGTGAGGCGGCCCGGGATGCCCTGGGGGTTGAGCACGTCCATCAGCCGGAGCAGGTCATCCGGCTCCATCGTCGGGCCGCACTTCAGGCCAATGGGGTTCTGGATGCCGCGCATGAACTCCACATGGCCGCCGTCCAGCTGGCGGGTGCGCTCGCCAATCCAGAGCATGTGCGCGGAGGTGTCGTACCAGCCGCTGCCGTCAGGCTCGGCGCGCGTCATGGCCTGCTCGACGTTGAGGAGCAGGGCTTCATGGCTGGTGTAGAAGTCCATTGCATTCAAACCCTGGCGCGGCTCGGGGTTGGCGCCCAGGGCGCGCATGAACGAGAGGGATTCGAGGATGCGGTTCGCGAGGAGGCGATTGATGCCCTCCTGGGGCCAGCGCTGAGGCTCGATGAGCTCCTCGTAGCCGCGCTGGGCGAAGGCGCGCAGCAGGTTCAAGGTGGCGGAGGCCTGGTGATAGGCCTTGAGCAGGCGGCGCGGGTCGGGCGTTCGCGCCTGGGCGTCGAACGCCATGCCGTTGATGTTGTCACCGCGGTAGCTGGGGAGGGTGACGTCGCCCACGGTCTCCGTGGGGCTGGAGCGTGGCTTGGCGAACTGGCCGGCGATGCGGCCCACCTTCACCACCGGGCGCCCGCTGGCGAAGGTGAGCACCATGGCCATCTGGAGGATGAGGCGGTAGGTGTCACGGATATTGTCGGCGGTGAACTCCTTGAAGCTCTCCGCGCAGTCGCCGCCTTGCAGCAGGATGGCCTTGCCCTCGGCGACCAGTCCGAGCCTGGACGTGAGCCGGCGTGTCTCATCCGCGAAGACGAGCGGGGGCAGTCGGGACAGCTCGTCCTCGGTGCGGGCCAGCGCCTGCGCGTCCGGATAGTCGTCCGGCATGTAGCCGACGGGTTTGTGCCGCCAGGAGTCCGGCGTCCAGGTTCGATTCGTCACGGGAGTGCCGTTTCAGTGGGAAGTCGGGTGATGGGCGCGGGCGTCATGCCGAGGGCCGAGGAGGCGGTGGCAACAGGCCCCGCGCGATGCAGGCGTCGAGGTACCGGTGCAGCAGCGCGCGGTCCGCGGGTGGGCAGGTGATGCCCGTTCCATTGAGCGCTTCGTGGACCCGCTCGCTGCGGATGGGGCCCAGGCCGAACACGGGGCCGTCGGAGCCCGAGCGCAGGTCGAAGAAGGCCAGCGTGGATTGGTGCTCGCCCGTGCCGGCGCGGTCCGCCACGCGGTTGCGCCACTCGCCAATGGGGCAGAGCTCCACGGGGTAGCCGTAGTCGCGGACCCAGCCGAACAGCTCGCCGAGCCGGACCTCCGGCGTCGGGCAGAGGTTGAACACCGTGGGAGGCCGCATGTCCCGCGCCATGCGGACAATCGCGCAGGCCACGTAGTCCACCGGTGTCCACGCCTCGGAGACGTCGAGCAGGGGCAGGGCACCCACGGGGATGCCCGCCAGCAGTATGCGCCAGACCAGGTCCTGCGTGTTGACAATGGCGGTGTCGGGCGCGCCGACCACGCGGCCCAGCCGGTAGACGGACACCGGGAGGCCGCGCTCCCCGGCCTGCTCGACGAGCCGCTCGGCGATCCACTTGCTCTGCTGGTAGCCGTCGCGAAGGCCCGGGTGGGCGGGGACGAAGGCCTCGGGCACGTCCGGGCGGAGGTTCGTCTGAGGGGCCACCGCGAGCGTGGACACGTAGTGGAAGGGCTTCGCGCGGATGGCCGCGGCCAGCTTCAAGAGCTCGCGCGTGCCCCGGACATTCACCGCCTGGAGGCTGCCGTACTCACGCACCACGCTGACCACGGCGGCGTTGTGGATGACGGCGTCACACTCGGAGGCCAGTCCGTGGAAGCGCGCCTCGCCCAGGCCGAGCCACGGCTGGGTGAGGTCGGAGGGCAGCGCCACCACGCGCCCGCTCAGGTGCCGCGAGGAGAGCTGCTGGCCTTCCATGGCGGCGCGGAGCCGCTCCAGGGCGTGGGCCTCATCGC
Organism: Pseudomyxococcus flavus; assembly: GCF_050038885.1. Classification (NCBI taxonomy): domain Bacteria; kingdom Pseudomonadati; phylum Myxococcota; class Myxococcia; order Myxococcales; family Myxococcaceae; genus Pseudomyxococcus; species Pseudomyxococcus flavus. The sequence goes on from NZ_CP143624.1 coordinate 8,112,158, forward strand.
GTGCGCGCACGAGGCACACCACCCGCGCGTCTGTCTGCCGCAGGAGCTGATCGAGCAGGTGGGCCCCGACGAAGCCGGTTGCGCCGGTGAGGACCACCTGCCGCAGGCGGTTGCTCTCCATGGCCTCGCCGGTGAGCTGGGGAACGATGTCCGCGGGCAGCACGGCATCCGCGAGCATGCGCTCGGTGAGGCCTCCGGTCTCGGCCGACGCGTCGGTGCCCTGGTCCAGGGCTCGGGCCAGTCCGGCGGCGGTCGGGTGTCGGAAGACGGTGGCGACGGGAATCTCGCGTCCCAGCTCGATGCTGAGCCGGTTCGCGACCTGGATGCTCTGGAGGGACTGCCCCCCCAGGTCGAAGAAGTCGTCCTGAGCCGAGGTCGCCGCCACGCCCAGGACCTCTTCCCAGACCTTCAGCACCAGGCGCTCCAGCGCGGTGTGGTCGGCCGTCGCCACGGCTGCTTCGTCGGTGGGCAGCAGTCGGCGCAGCTCGGCGCGGTCGAGCTTGCCCGTGCTGGTTCGCGGGAGGCGCTCGGAGAAGATGAACGTGCCCGGCACCACGGGGGCGGGGAGCGTGCCCAGCAGGTGCTTCCGCAGCTCCGCCACCGTGGGCGCGGGCTGGGTGGTGACCACGTGCGCGCACAGCCTGCGCGAGCCGCTGGCCAGCACCTGTCCCACGACGGCCGCCTCGCGAACGCCCGGGTGGCCGAGAAGCGCCGTCTCCACCTCCGCCGGGTCGATGCGGTGGCCGCTGATCTTGAACTCGTCGTCGACCCGGCCCACGAACACCAGCTGGCCGTCCTCGCGCAGCCGGGCCCTGTCTCCCGTGCGGTAGGCGCGGGGGCTGCCAGGCAGGTCGTCGAGCGTGACGAAGCGCTTGTGGGTGAGCGCCTCCCGGCCCAGGTAGCCCCGCGCCAGCGCGCCTCCCAGCAGGTGCAGCTCGCCTTCCTCACCCGCGGGAACGATGCCGCCCTGGGCGTCGAGCAGCACCGCGCGGACGCCGGGCAGGGGCCGGCCAATCGGGACCTCGTCCCGCTGGGGCTCCGCCTCAGGGCCACCGCTGAGTGTGGCGACGGTGGCCACCACGGTGGCCTCGGTGGGGCCATAGGTGTTCAGCAGCCGGACGTGAGGGGCCGCGGAGGCCCGCCAGCGGGCGACACGCTCGGGGAGCGCGGCCTCGCCGCCGATGATGACGGTGCGCAGCGACGGGGGCAGCCGGGCCGCGCCCGTGGACACGCTGTAGGCCAGCTCGTGCCAGAAGGCGGTGGGGAGGTCGAGCAGGGTGATGCCGTGGCTGGCGCAGGCCTCGAGCAGGCGAGGCACGGACTGGAGCATCTCGTCGGTGCGCAGCACCAGCGTGGCGCCGGCGCACAGGGTGACGAAGATCTCCTCCACGCTCGCGTCGAAGTGCAGCGGCGCGAACTGCAACACCCGGTCTTCCGACGTCACCTCGTAGCGGAACGTCGCGCCCGCGACGAAATGGGCCAGGGCATCGCGGCCAATCTGCACGCCGTTGGGCTGACCCGTGGAGCCGGAGGTGTAGATGACGTACGCCAGATGCTCGGCCTCGGGCCGGGGCGACGGCTCGGCGGTGGTGCCCGCGTGCGTGTGGATGGCGAGCTGGCCCGGCGCCAGCGGTGGCATGCCGGCGCTGAGGTCCTTGACGCTGCTGCTCACCGTCACGCGAGGGGCGGCATCGTCCAGGATGGCCTTCGTGCGGGAGGCCGGACCGAACGGGTCCACCGGCAGGTAGCCCGCGCCCGCGAAGAGGACGCCCAGCGTGGCGACGATGGCGTCGATGCTCCGGGGGAGCGAGACGGCCACCAGCGTGTCCGCCTGGACGCCTTCAGCGCGCAGCCGCTCCGCGAGCGCCCGGGCGGACTGAAGCAGCTCGCCATAGGTGATCCGGTGGTCGCCGTGTTCCACCGCGATGGCATCTGGCCGTGCGCGCGCCTGTTCCAGGAAGAGCGTCAGCACCGGCCGCGCGGGGACGGGCAGGGGGCCGCCGTCCACCATCGACGGTTGCCCACTGGGGGCAGACGGTGCCTTCCGGCCGCGCGCGCCCGTGCCGATGGCCTGCTCGGGGGACGCCACCAGCGACTCCAGGAGCTGGAGGAAGCCGCGCTGGTGGTTCTCCAGCACATCCGCCGGATAGCAGGCCGGGTTCGCGTCGAAGTCCACCCGCAGGCCGCTGCCGTCCGAGCGGGCATACATGCCGATGGACAGGTCCTCGACGGGGCCGGCGGAGATGTTTTGGGCGAAGGCCGGCATCCCCGCGAAGCGCAGGGCGTAGTCGAACGGCATGATGTTGACCACGGGGCCGAACAGCCGCCGCTGGCCACCCACGCGCTTCAAGTCCCTCCGGAGCTGCTCGTAGCGGTAGCGCAGGTGAGGCCTCATGGCGCGCAGCTCCGCCGCCACCTCGCGAGCGACCGTGAACAGCCCCGCGTCAGGACGCACCGGCACGCGCAGGGGGACGATGTTCATCGCCATGCACGGCACGCGCAGCGCGGCCGAGCCAAGCCGGGACATCACCGGCAGGCCGAGGACGACCTCGGGCGCGTCCGTGTGGTGGTGCAGCCACGCCGCCGTCGTCGCGAGCACCAGGTCCGGCCAGGTGAGCCCAGCCTGCTTCGCCGCGGCCTGCATCCGCTCCAGGTCCGCGGGGGACAGGTGCCGGCTCTGGCGCACGAACTGAGCGGACATGGGCGCGGGCTCCGACAGCGTCACCGGCATGGGACTGTTGGCGAAGCGCTCCACCCAGAAGGCCCGGTCCGCCGCGTGCTGCGCGCCCTCCTGGTACGCGGCATCCTCGTCGAGCACGGCGCGCAGGGCGCCGAACCCGGACGTCGCGGCCTTGCCCGTCACCCGCGCGGTGTAGAGGTCCGCGACACGGCGCGCCACCAGGGAGAAGCCGAAGCCGTCCAGGGCGATGTGGTGCACGCGCTGGAACCAGAAGTAGCGGTCGGGGGCGGCACGGAACAGGGCCTGGGCGAAGAGGGGGCCCTGGGCCAGGTCCACCGTCTTCGTCAGGTCCTCGCGCATCCACGCCTGCGCGGCCGCCCACGGGTCGGGCGTGGCGCTGACATCCGCGACGTGGAGCTGCCAGGACGCGCGAGGCTGCACGAACTGCCGGGGGCCCGAGGCCCCCGGCAGGAAGCGCGCATGCAGCGCGTCCGCCTCATCGATGGCCTGCCGAAGGGCGGACTCGAAGTGCGCGACGTCGAGCGGGCCGCGAATCTCGATGCACTCGCCCGCGTTGTAGACGGCGCTCGTGAGGTCGAATTGCTGGCCTACCCAGATTCCGTGCTGGGCCGCGGAGAGCGGCCAGCCTGCTTCGTGTGAGTCGCCCATCGGCAGAGGCTCCCGTGTGTTCAGGCGTCAGGGGCGCGAGCGGGCTCGCGCTCCGCGGACCTACGCGGCGTTCCGGGAAGCGGTCGGCGCACTCAGGGACAGCATCGAGTACCAATCGGCGAGCGTCGGCCGCTCGGCCAGCTCGACGAAGGTGGTCTCCACGCCGGCGCTCCTCCACGTCTCCACCAGCGTCATCAGCCGGATGGAGTCGAGGCCGCGCTCGAGCAGGTTGTCGTCGTCGCCCAGGGCCTCCGGCGCTTCCTGGAGCAGCTCGGCCACGGCGGCGCGCACCGCCTCGCGGGTCAGCGTGCCGGTGGCCGGGACGGGACCCAGCGCGTCGAGCACCTGCTGCGTGGTAGCGGTGACAGCGCAGAGCTGGGCCGCGTAGCTCAGGGCGAGCTGGTGGTGCGCCAGCGAGAAGTCGCCCAGGGCGTCGGCCACGAGGAAGGGCCGCACGTCGCTCATGAACGCGTCGCTGGCCGTCTGCAGGCAGCCGATGTGCGCGTAGATGCCGGAGATGATGAGCTGATCGCGTCCCAGCCGCTTCATCTGCTCCATCAGGTCCGTCTTGCGGAACGCGCTGTAGCGCCACTTGGTGAGCTGGATGTCACCGTCGGTGGGCGTCAGGGCGTCGATGATGCGCTTCTGGTCCGGCCCGCCGTTGATGCCGGCGCCCCAGAAGTCCAGCAGCAGGCCGCGCTGCTCCGGCGTCTGGCCGCCCGGCTGGGCCGAGTAGACGACGGGGATGCCCAGGGCGGTGCAGTGCTGGCGCAGGCGCTGGATGTTGGCGATCAGCTCCGTCACCGGCGACTGGCCCGCGGTGAAGGCCTCCACGAAGTAGCGCTGCATGTCGTGGATGAGCAGCACCGCGCGACGCGGGTCGGGCGTCCAGGACACCTTGTTCTTGGGCAGGTCCTCCAGGCGAGGCATGGGGTAGGGGGCAATTGCGGGGAGTGCCATGGGAGGGTCCTTTCAGCGGGGAGAGGGAGCGCTGGCGAGCACGTCGCGCAGCGCCTTCTTGCTGACCTTGCCGACGCCCGTCTTGGGGAACGACTCGACGAACTCGACGCGGTCGGGAATCTTGAAGGCCGCGAGGCCCCGCGCACGCAGGAAGGCCGTGAGCACGGAGGTGGCCGGCGGCGGGCCGCGCGGAATGACGAAGGCGCAGGTGCGCTCGCCGAGGAACGGGTCGGGCACGGCCACCACCGCGGCGTCGTGCACGGCGGGGTGGGCCAGCAGGTGGTTCTCGACCTCTTCGGCCGCGACCTTGTCGCCGCCGCGGTTGATCTGATCCTTGTCCCGGCCCTCGACGACCAGGTAGCCCTCGGATGTCACGCGCACCACGTCACCGGTGGCGTAGAAGCCGTCATCGGTGAAGGCCCGCGCGTTGTGTGCCTCCGCGTTGTAGTAGCCGCGAATGGTGTAGGGGCCTCGCGTCAGCAGCAGGCCCGTCTCGCCCGGCGGCACGTCCTCGCCGTCCTCGTTCACCACGCGGATCTCGTCATCCGGGGAGATGGGACGGCCCTGCGTGGTGACGATGAGCTCCTCGGGGTCGTCCAGGCGCGTGTAGTTGACCAGCCCCTCGGCCATGCCGAAGACCTGCTGCAGCGTGCAGCCCAGCGTGGGCTTCACCCGCCGCGCCGCTTCCGTGCTGAGGCGGGCGCCGCCGACCTGGAGCACGCGCAGGCTCGCCAGCTGGTGACGACGTGTCCTGGCGGCGTCCATCCAGACCATGGCCAGCGGCGGCACCACCGCCGTCATGGTGACGCGCTCGCGCTCGATGAGCGGAAAGACGGTGTCCGGACTGGGGTTGGGGGCCAGCACCGCCGTGCCGCCCGCGTAGAAGGTGCCGAGCACCCCCGGCGAGCTGAGCGGGAAGTTGTGGGCCGCCGGCAACGCGCACAGGTACACGCTCGACGTGTCGAGCTGGCAGATCTCCACGCTGCCACGGAGGCTGTAGATGTAGTCGTCGTGCGTGCGCGGGATGAGCTTCGGCACGCCCGTGCTTCCGCCGGAGAGCTGGAAGAAGGCCACGTCGCTGGCGGAAGGGCCCGCTGGCAGCTCGGTGGGCGCGGCGTACAGGCGGCTCAGCGGGGTGAAGGGCCCCGCGTCCCCGACGACGATGACGTGCTTCAGGGTGGGACAGGCGCCGCGAACCTGCTCGGCGAGCGCGCGGTAGTCGAAGCCGCCGTGCTTGTCCGCGATGACGTAGGCCGCCGCCTCGGTGAAGGCGCAGAAGTAGCCAATCTCCGACGAGCGGTGCGCGGGCAGCGCGAACACCGGCAGCGCGCCCAGGCGGAAGAGCGCGAAGATGACCTCGAAGAACTCGGCGATGTTCGGCAGCTGCACCACAACCCGGTCCCGGGCCTTGATGCCGAGCGCGTGGAAGCCGGCCGCGAGCTGGCTGGCGCGCGTGTCCAGGTCGCTGTACGTGAGGCGCCGGTCACCGGAGACCAGGGCGGTGTGGCCGCCGAAGCGCTCGGCGCGCTCGCGCAGCAGCTGACCGAAGGTCTCACCGCGCCAGTAGCCGGCCTGACGGTAGCGGTCCGCGAAGGCCTGGGGCCAAGTGGGGCAGCCAGGGAGGTGCGTGTCGCTCACGAGCTGGCTCCGGCGCTCTGGCCCAGCCCCATGGCGTGGAGCATGGTGCGGAACTTGGCCTCGGTCTCCGCCAGCTCGGACTCGGGCGTGGAGCCCACGACGATGCCCGCGCCCGCGAAGAGGCGGAGCGTGCGCTCGCTGGCCTCGGCGCAGCGGATGGTCACCGCCCACTGCCCGTCACCCGTGGCGTCGCACCAGCCCACGGTGCCGGTGTAGTAGCCGCGATCGAAGGGCTCGATGGAGCCGATGGCCTGGTGCGCCAGCCGCGTGGGATAGCCGCACACGGCGGGCGTCGGGTGCATGGCCGCCGCCAGCGTCAGCGAGGAGATGGACGGGTCGGCGAGCTCGCCGGTGATGCGGCTCGACAGGTGCCACATGGTGGCGGTGTTGACGAGCGACGGGCCCGCGGGCACGTGCAGCGTCTTGCAGTAGGGGCGCAGCGCCTCCGCCACCGCGTCGATGACCAAGGCGTGCTCGTGGAGGTCCTTGGGGGACTTGAGCAGCGCGGCGGCGCGCTCCTGGTCCTCCAGTGGATCCGGGCTGCGCGCGGCGGAGCCCGCCAGGGGGTTGGCCACCACCTGGAAGCCGGAGCGCGAGACGAGCAGCTCCGGGCTGGCGCCGATGAGCGTGCGCAGGCCGCCGTGGGCGCCGTCCGGGACGGGCAGGTCGGCGGCGAAGGTGTAGCCGGAGGGGTTGCGCTGCGCGAGGTTGCGCAGGAGCTTCCGCAGGTCGATGGGGGCGGCGGCGTTCAGGTGGAGCGAGCGCGACAGCACCACCTTCTGCAGCGGACCGTCCTGCATCAGCTTCAGGGCCTGCGCGACACCGTTCAGGTAGGCGGCCGGCTCCGGCACGGGCTGGACGGTGTAGCTGGACGACAGCGGGCGCTGCACCGGGACGTCCTGCTCGAACGCCAGCGGTCCCGCGCGCTGGAGCGTCAGGGGCACCACGAGCTGCGCCGGCACCGAGCCATCGAAGGGCACCGCGCCCACCGCCACCGGGATGTCGTGGTCCGCCTGGCGGGCGTCGTTGAGCACCGCCGTCACGCGCTCGGGCAGCCGAGCCAGGGCGCCCGCGCCGCCCACGTGCGGCACGGTGGCGAAGGTGCCGCGCGCGAGCAGCGTGCGGCGGGGCGTGGCGAAGAAGAACGAAGAGCCAGCCTCGTAGCTCTCGAGCAACTGCGCGGCGAGTGTCTGCGGTCCCATGGGTGCTCCTTCAGCGCTGCGGACGGCCTGCCCGGGAGGTCCACGGGGACGCTCCTGGCTCACAGGGAATGGGGTGGGGGATGAATTGGATCCTAATAATCATTCTCAATTTGAAGATGGACGCAGCCCTCGAAGCCGCGAGGGGACTAAGCGTCGAGCGTCGCGCCACCATCGACGCGGAGGTCATGCAGGGTGATGTGGCGGGCCGCGTCCGAGACGAGGAACCGCACCGCGTGGGCGATGTCCTCGGGGGAGGCGATGCGTTGCAGCGGGATGCCCAGGCGATACGCCTCCGGCGACCCCGCAATCACGGCCTGGGCGCCGTTCTCGTCGGACCAGAGTGCGCGCTGCATCTCGGTGTCGGTGGAGCCGGGCGACACGACGTTGCAGCGGATGCCGTGCGGGGCCAGCTCCAGTCCCAGGCACTTGGTGAACATGCTGGAGGCGGCCTTGGAGGCGGCATAGGCGGCCATCTGCGTGCGGGGCGTGGAGGCGGCGTTGGAGCCCACGGTGACGATGGCGCCGCGCCGGCGGGGCACCATGCGCCGGGCCACGGCGCGCGACACCTGGAACACGCCCAGGGTGTTGACCGAGAAGGTGAAGGCCCAGTCCTCATCGCGGTAGCTCAGGGTGGGGCCGGTGCGGAGCACGCCCGCGACGTTCGCGAGGACCTCGATGGGGCCCAGCGTCCGTTCGACCTGGTCCACCACGGCCTCCACGGCCGTGACGTCACTCACGCTCGCGGGGTACGCCTCCGCGTGGAAGCCCTGGGCGCGGAGGTCGGCAACGCGCGCGGACAGGCGCTCCGCGTTCGTGTCCACCGCGGCGATGATGGCGTCTTCCGCGAGCGCGCGTGCCACCGCCGCGCCAATCCCTTGGGCAGCCCCCGTGACCAGGGCGACCCGCGTGGGCAATCCCATGTGCAGTTCCCTCGACTTTCGCAGCGGGCTCTTCACACTGCGTGTCAAGATAATGATAATGATTCTCATTATCCTGATGGCGCGGATTTGTGCCACGCGGCAGAAGCGGAGTCAAGGCGGGAAGTGCGGGATTATGGGTAAGGCAAATTTCCAATAGGCTGAGACCGGTGTTGTCTCGGTCGGTCCGCGGAAGCAGCCGCGCCGCCGCGATGCTTCGCGCCGCGTGGCTGCGTCGACGGTCCGCTCAGGACTTCGCCCTCTTCAGGGCCTCCTCAATCACCTCCTGCTTGGAGAGGGGCTTGAGGCCGCCGTCCGGACCGCCCTGGGAGAAGTCGAACTCGCGGATGGGCCCCCGGACCAGGTATTCGTTGTCTCGGGCCGAGTTCACCATCGCGCGTTCGCGGAAGGTGAAGCTGGATTGGGCGGGGTCGACACCGACGTGGGGCATGATGGCGCGCTCTTCGTCGGTGGGCGTCCACAGCGGCTGCGGCCGGGGCGCGGTGCGCAGCACGGCCGTGTCGTCGAAGCCGGGCTTGACGGTGGTCCGGAGCTCGCGCTGGATGTCGAACGGGTCGGCCACGACGCCGATACCGGGGTCCCTCGACGGATTGGTGACGATGCGGTCCTTTCCGTAGAGCGGGTTGTCGACCAGGGGGCCCGTGGCCTTGCCATCCACGCCCACCGGCGGGCCGCTGAAGGAGGTCCATGGCGTCTTCGCCTTGACGGACTTCTCGCCGTCGACATGGTCGGCAATCGAGATGTCCGGGCTGTTGCCAGCGGGCCGGAGCGTGCCCGACTTGTCGATGGCGGACTTGGACGTGCCGTAGCCCGGCTGGACGGCGTCAAAGGCGAAGTCCTCCCGACGTGACAGGGGGACATCCGGCGTCTGTCGCGGCATGGCGGCGTTGTTGCCACCATCGCGGCGGTCCACGGCGCCCATGATGCTGCTCATCAGGTCCATGGAGTTGTTCCGGTCCCGGACCTCATGGGCAATCTGCGATGGCGTCTTGGTTGGCGCAGGTGCCTTCGGCTGCGTGAAGATGGGCTCGGGCGCCTTCGGCGTGGGCGCCGGCCGTGTCTCCACGGGGGGTGGTCGAGGCGGTGTCCTGGTGACGGTGGTGGTGGAGAACGTCCGGAGTGGCTGACTCGAACGAGAACCGGCTCTGAGCCCAACACGAAACATGGTGACCTCCCCCTGGGTCGATGAAGCATGAGGTGTGAAAACTCATGCGATTGTAGGAGTTGTCCTCCATGTGCTCCGGAAGTTGCGTGAGCGCGTGCGATGCCCATGACGCGAGGATGGACTGTTCGTTGGTGGGAATTCGCGTGCCACAGCCGAACGCGCTTCACGTGATGGAGCGGTCTGTTTCACCGCTGACCCGGGGCCGCAGTTGATGGCGCTGGAGTTGCATTGCCGCGCGAGCTTCATGTCGCAGCTCCTCCAGGATATCCGTCAGTCCCTGCGCCGCATGCGGCGCGAGGTCGCTTTCACGCTGGCCGTCGTCGCCACGCTGGCGCTGGCCATTGGTGCCACCACCGCGGTCTTCAGCGCGGTGTATCAGGTGCTGCTCCGCCCGCTACCGTATCCCGCGCCGGAGGAGCTGGTGACGCTGTACCAGTCGACGCCGCAGCGTGAGCGGCTGGGGGTGTCGTGGTTGTCGCTCCAGGCCTGGCGCGAGCGCTCGCGTTCGTTCCAGGGGCTGGAGGGCCTGGCCATCCGCGACCTCACGCTCGCGGTGGAAGGGGAGGTGGAGCGGGTGCGAGCGGGCCGGGCGACGGCGGGCTTGTTCTCGCTGCTGGGGGTCCGGCCCTTGCTCGGGCAGGACCTGTCGGCCGTCATGGAGGGGCAGGATGCGGCATCGGTCGTGCTCCTGTCGTATGCCTCGTGGCAGCGGCACTTCGGGGGCCGTCCGGACGTGCTGGGCCGGACCGTGCTGCTCGACGATCAGCTCCACACCGTGGCGGGCGTGCTCCCGCCGGACTTCCGCTTCGCTCCGGACGTCGAGGTGTGGAAGCCGCTGGCCCTGGGCCAGGGGGAGGCCGCCAGCGGCATCTGGATGCGCGTCGTGGGGCGTCTGCGCGCGGGTGTGCCGCTGGAGCAGGCGCGAGCGGAGATGACGGCCCTGGGCACGGCGCTCGTTCGTGAGCCTGGCTTCACCGAGGAGCCCGCTGGCGTGCGGCTGCTTCCGCTTCATGCCCAGGTGGCGGAGGGCGTCCGGGACAGGCTCTGGCTCCTGGCGGGCGTGGTGGCCCTGGTGCTGCTCGTGGCGTGCGCCAACGTGGCCAATCTGCTCCTGGCCCGCGCCACGGCGCGGGAGCGCGAGGTGGCGGTGCGGGCAGCCCTGGGGGCGGGCCGCGGCAGGTTGGTGCGGCAGTTCCTGGTGGAGAGTGGCCTGCTCGCGCTCGCGGGGGGCGCCTTGGGGTTGATGGTGGCGATGTGGAGCCTGGAGTTGCTGCGGGCGCTGCTGCCGCCACAGGTGGTGCGGCCCGAGGCGATGCGCCTGGAGCCGCATGTCCTGGGGATTGCCCTGGTGCTCTCGCTGCTGACCAGCCTGCTCTTCGGTCTGCTTCCGGCGCTGCGGGTGTCGCGGGCCGATGCCCGGGGGGCGCTCGGGGGCTTGCGAGGAGGGGCAGGGGCCACCGGGCGCGGGGGCATGCGGGTCGTGCTGGTGGTGGCCCAGGTCGCGCTCGCGCTGATTCCCCTGGTGGGGGCGGGGCTGATGCTGCGAACGCTCCATGCCCTGGCCAATGTGCCGCTCGGGTTCGAGCCGCGGGGCGTCACGGTGATGGACCTGTCCCTGCCTGCGTCGCGGTACCAGGACGAGGCGGCCCAGCGCGCGCACTTCTCCACCTTGTTGGAGCGGGTCCGTGGTTTGCCGGGCGTGACGTCCGCGGGCATGTCCAGCACGGTGCCGCTGTGGGGCCGGAACGGCCTGGCTCCGGTGCTGCTACCGGGAGAGCCGGCGTCCATGGCGGACACTCGCGAGTTGGTCCACTTCCGCACCGCCAGTGACGGCTACTTCCGCACGCTGGGCATCCCGCTGAAGGAGGGGCGCGCCATCGAGACCTGGGATGGTACGGGCACCGCGCCGGTGGTGGTCGTCAACGAGACGTTCGCCCGCCGCTACTTCCCGGGGCGGAGCGCGGTGGGCCAGCGCGTGCAGCTGATGCTCGACGGAGAACCGTTCCGCGAGGTGGTCGGCGTGGTCGGTGACGTCCGACACAACAGCCTCGCCGAGCCTCCCGTGAGCGAAGCCTTCGTCCCCATGGGACAGCTCTGGGGGCTGCACATGCTCCTCACGGTGCGCGCCTCGCAGGAAAGCGCGGCGCTGGCGCCCCTGTTGCGGGAGCAACTGCGCGCGGTGGCTCCGTCATTGCCGAGGCCCACCGTGAGGTCCCTGCGGGAGGTCGTGGACGCCAGCATCGGGGATACCCGGGTGCTGGGCTCCCTGCTGATGGCGCTGGCGGCGCTGGGGTTGGTGCTCGCCGGCGTGGGGCTCTACGGCGTGCTGGCGTACTCGGTGAGCCAGCGCACGCGCGAGCTGGGGATCCGCATCGCGCTGGGAGCCACGGAGAGCAGGCTGGTCTGGTCGGTGGTGCGCCAGGGGCTCCGGCTGACGCTGGTGGGCGTCGTCCTGGGGCTCGCCGGAGCCGCGGTGCTGGCGCGGAGCCTGTCCAGCGTCCTCCATGGCGTGAGCGCCTTCGATGTCGTCACCTTCGCGGTCGTGCCCGCCTTGCTGGGCGGGGTCGCGTTGCTCGCGAGCTGGCTCCCCGCTCGGCGGGCGGCGCGTGTTCCCCCGCATGAGGCGCTGCGCGCCGACGGCTGACGCGCTCCGGCCACGCGGGCTCACGCGATGGCGCGGCCGCTGGGCGTGAAGAGGAGGGGCAGGCGGGTGGGCCCAAGGACATGGATGGCCTGCCGCGGCTCCCAGGGGGCGTCGCTCGCGAGGCGGAAGTCCTTCAGGCGCTCCAGCAGGACGCCGAGCGCGACCCGACCTTCCAGCCGTGAGAGTGGCGCGCCGATGCAGAAGTGGATGCCATGGCCGAAGGCCACGTGGGGGTTGGGGTTCCGGGTGATGTCGAAGCGGTCCGCGTCCTGGAACCGGCGTGGATCCCGGTTGGCCGCGCCCATCATGGGCAGCACCATGCTGCCCGCGGGAATCACCTGCCCGTGCATCGTCACGTCGCGGCGCGTGACACGGAACATGAACTGCACGGGGGCGCGGTAGCGCAGCACCTCCTCGATGGCGGAGGCGGTGAGCGCGGGCGCCTCGCGCAGCCGGGCGAGCGCGTCCGGGTGCTCGAGGAGGCAGAGCACCGCGTTGTTGATGAGGTTGGTCGTCGTCTCGTGGCCCGCGGACAGCAGGAGCTGGAAGAAGCCGAGGAGCGCGTCGGCGCTCAGGCGTTCGCCGTCGACCTCGGCCTCGACCAGCCGGGTGAGCAGATCGTCCCGAGGCACGCTTCGCCGTTGCTCGGCGAGGTCCTGGAGATATGCGTTCATCTCCGCGGTGACGCGCGAGAAGGCGGCCTGGACGCGTGCCTGCGCCTCGCCGCCCTGGAGCGTGGCCCCTTGGGCCATGATGACGTCGCTCCAGTCCTGGAAGCGCGGCCGGTCCTCGGCGGGGACGCCGAACAGCTCCGCGATGACGCGCAAGGGGAGGGGAAGGGAGAAGTCCTCGACCAGCTCCAGTCCTCCTGACTCGATGCGCGCGTCGAGCAGCTCGTGGGCCAGCGCGCGAATCCGGGGCTCGAGGTTGGCGACCACGCGGGGCGTGAAGGCCTTCATCACCAGGGCGCGCAGCTGGGTGTGGCGTGGCGGGTCGGTGAAGACGAGCCACTGAGACGTCTGGTTGCCCGGCGGGGAGAGGCGGGAGCTGAAGGTCTCATGCTCATGCAGGGCCCGCTTCACGCTGTCGTGGTCGAAGAGCATCCACAGGCCCGTGGCGGAGTCCCGGAGCACGGGGGACTCACGCTGGAGCCGGGCATAGGCGGCGTAGGGGTTGCGGCGGTGCGCTTCCGAGAAGATGTTCATGAGTGCTCATGACCTCCGGGCTTGGCCTTCGTGGCGTCTGCCGGAGACGGTAGGAAGGCGCGGCATGGCACGCTTGAACGAATCCCGGATGGGCGCGGTCCTCACGGAGGCGTTCGCGGTGCGCGCCTCGACGTCCACCCACGCCACGCCGCATGCCCAGCACGGGGCCGCCATCCTCATCGGGCTGGACGCGGACGTCGAGTTGACGGAGGCGACGGGGACGCGGGTTCATGGTCGGGTAGTGGTGGTGCCGCCCCATCTCACCCACGCGGTCGCTTCACCGGGGCCCACGCTGGGGCTGCTCTTCGACCCGGAGCGGATGCCGCGCGCGGCGGCGTATTCACGTGCACGGGGTGGCGCCTTCCCCATGGAGGGTGCGCTGTCGTCGCGTCTCCACGGCGCCTTGCTCGCGCACCGCGCGTCCCTGGCGAATCCCGCCGTGCTGGACGGGCTGGCACGCGAGCTCGCCCACTGGCTCCCCCGCGACACGGTGCCTGCTCCCATCGATGGCCGTGTCGCGCGCGTCCTCGAAGCCCTGCGTGACCCATGCGAGGACAGCCGCGAGGTCATCGCACGCCTTCGCATCTCGCCGGCGCACCTGCAGGCCTTGTTCGTGCGTGACGTGGGAATGCCCATCCGCACGTATCGGCTCTGGCGCCGGCTGCTCGCCGCGGTGGCGTCACTGCGGCCCGACGGCGCGACGGAGGCCGCGCACGCCGTGGGCTTCGCCGACCTCGCGCATTTCTCCCGCACCTGCCGCCGCATGCTTGGCTACTCGCCCACCGGCCTCAGCGGTCAGCTGATGCGCACGTAGGCATCCACCGAGAGCGGGCGGGTCAATCTGGCACCCGTGTCCTGGCTCCAAGTTTCCACTGCGGTTGTGCGCGAGAGCGGTGTCTCGTGAGCAATCCGTGGCCTGGTCTTCACAGGAAGCCGTGAATAGTCAGAACATGGCCAGCGCCGTCTCGCGAAGGAGGCGTCGATGGAAGGGAAGAACCGCTACCGCAACAGCGAGTCGATGATTGTCCATGGCAACCCGTCCTTCCAGGCCGCGAAGGAGGCAGGGCTCCTGGACCTCGTGGTGCACCACACCGGGCGCGGTACGCTCGCGCTCGCGGACGGCCGCGAGTTCATCAACATGTGCTCGTGTTCCTATCTGGGCCTGGACTCGGAGCCGAGCGTGGTCCAGGGGGCCATCGACGTGCTCCAGCAGGAGCGGACCCTGGACATGTCCGTCTCCCGGCTGCGTATCCGGCTGGCCGTCCTGGACGAGCTCGAGGCGCGCCTGTCCGCGCTGTGGCGCGCCCAGGTCATCGTCACCACCACGGCGAGCGCCGCGAGCGCGGGACTGCTGCCGCTCATCGCCTCCGGGCACCTGCTGCCGGATGGCCGGCGGCCCGTGATGGTGTTCGACAAGTCCGCGCACTTCTCGATGAACCTCATCAAGCCCATCTGCGCGGACGAGACGGAGGTGCTCACGGCGCCGCACAACGACCTCGGCTTCCTCGAGGACGTCTGCCGCCGGAACGCCCGTGTGGCCTACGTGGCGGACGGCTTCTACTCGATGGGCGGGGCGGCGGTGGTGAAGGACCTGCTCTCGCTCCAGGACCGCTACGGCCTGTTCCTCTACTTCGATGACTCCCACGCGCTGTCCATCTCCGGCGCGGCGGGGGAGGGCTTCGTGCGGCCGCTGCTGGGCAGCGAGCTGAATCCACGCACCGTCATCATCGCGTCGCTGGCCAAGGGCTTTGGCACCGCGGGGGGCGCCGTCATGCTCGGGCCCCGCCAGCACGCGGACCTGGTGGGCCGCTTCGCCGGGCCGCTGGGCTGGTCCCAGAGCCTGGCCGTTCCGGCCATCGGGGCCGGCCTGGCCTCGGCTCGCATCCATGGCTCGCCCGAGCTGGCGAAGCGGCAGCAGGCGCTGCGCGCGAACATCCGCTACTTCGACGAGCGGGTGCCCACGCGCACCGCGGGCGAGGACTTCCCCATCAAGGTCATCGACGTGGGCCCGGAGGAGGCCGCGGTGGAGCGCTCGCGCCGGTTGCTGGCGCGTGGCTTCTACGCGTCCGCGGTGTTCTTCCCCATCGTGCCGAGGGGGCGCGCGGGTCTGCGCATCATGCTGCGTGCCAACGTGTCGCGAGAAGCGCTCGAGCGGCTGTGCGACGCCGTGCGGGAGATATCCGCTCCGACCGCCTGAGTGAATGGAGGTGGCGTCATGCCGTGGTCCATTGCCTGCAGGTCCTTGCTGGTGACGCCCGCGCTGGAGCCGTCGCGCTTCGACAAGGCGGCCGAGGTGGGGGCGGACGTGGGGCTGCTCGACCTGGAGGACGGGGTGCCCAGGGCCTTCAAGTCCGAGGCGCGCCGCCTGGCGACCGAGCACCTGGCGCGAGGCCGCTGGGCGCGTCCCATGGCGCTGCGCATCAACAGCCTCCGCACCGAAGAGGGGCTGCGCGACGTGCTGGCCCTGCTGGACTCAGGAGCCCGGCCCGACGCGGTGCTGTTGCCCAAGGTGGAGTCGCCCGTGGAGCTCCAGCAACTGGAGGCGTTGCTGGAGCCGCGACTGCCGGACGTGGCCCTGCTGGCCATCATCGAGACGCCGCGCGGCGTGTCCGCGGTGGACGCCATCGCCACGGCCACGCCGCGGCTCCAGGCGCTCGTCTTCGGCGCGGCGGACCTGTCCGCGCAGCTGGGCATCCCGCTGACGTGGGAGCCCATGCTGTACGCGCGCTCGCGCATCGCCATGGCGGCGGGGGCGGCCGGGCTGCCTGCCATCGACTCCCCCTGCTTCGACCTGGACGACCTCGCGGGCGTGGAGGAGGAGACGCGGCGGGCTCGCGCGCTGGGCTTCGTGGGGAAGATTGTCATCCACCCCCAGCAGGTGGCGGCGGTCCACCGGGCGCTGCGTCCGTGCTCGCGCACCGTGGACCATGCACGCCGCGTGGTGGCGCAGGCGGAGGAGGGGATGGGCGGCATCCGCCGGTTGGGTGGCGCCATGGTCGGACCGCCGCTGGTGACGGCGGCGCGGCGCCTGCTGGCCAACGAGCACCTGATGGAAGAGCTGGAGTCGTCCCCGCGGAGGCCGAGCTCCAGGACGGGAGACACATGAAGAAGATGGTCACCGCCCACAAGAAGGTGGGCAAGCAGCGCTACCGCGAGACGCACGGCCTCTACTACGAGGACTTCGAGGTCGGGGACGTGTTCGAGCACCGCCCGGGCCGGACGCTCACCGACGTGGACAACATGTGGCAGTCGCTGCTGTGCCTCAACACGCATCCGCTCCACATCGACGCGGTGTACGCCAGCAAGACGGAGTGGAAGAAGCCGCTGATGTCCAGCCTGGTGACGCTGGCCATCGTCGGCGGCATGAGCCTCAACAGCACCAGCGCCAAGGGCGTGGCGAACCTCGGCTGGGACAAGGTGCGCCTCACCGCGCCCGTCTTCGTGGGCGACACCATCTACGCGGAGAGCCGCGTGCTGGACAAGCGCATGTCCCGTTCGCGCCGCACGCAAGGCATCGTCTCCGTGGAGACGAAGGGCGTGAAGGCGGACGGCACGGTGTTCATGACCTTCGAGCGCTCGTTCCTCGTGCCGCTCAAGAAGCACAGCGTGGACGTGGATGCGAACTACTGACGCGCCCATGCGAGCGGTGGTGCAGGACGCCCCGGGCGGGCCGGAGGTGCTGCGGCTGTGCGAGCTGCCCCGCCCCGTGCCGGGCCCGCGCCAGCTCCGGGTCCGGGTGCGCGCGTCCGCCCTCAACCGCGGCGACCTCCTTCAACGCAGCGGCGGCTACCCGCTGCCGCCCGGCGTCAGCAGCCCGCTGCTGGGGGTGGAGGTCGCGGGCGAGGTGGAGGCCTGCGGCGCGGAGGTGCGCGTCTTCGAGCCGGGACAGCGCGTCTTCGGCCTGGTGGACGGCGGGGGCTACGCGGAGGCGTGCCTCATGGAAGAGGGGATGGCCGTCCCCATCCCCTCCGGCTGGAGCTTCGTGGAGGCGGCGGCGGCTCCGGAGGCCTGGCTCACGGCGCACGAGGCCCTGCTGGAGGTGGGGGGCCTGCGTGCGGGACAGTCCGTGCTGGTGCACGCGGGAGGCAGCGGCGTGGGCACGGCCTGCATCCAGCTGGCCCGCGAGGTGGGCGCGCGGGTGTTCGTCACGGTGAGCACGGAGGAGAAGCGGCGGCGCTGCCTCGCGCTGGGGGCCGAGGCCGGCATCCTGCGCACCGAGCAGGACTTCGCGCGTGAGCTGCCGCGCCTCACCCAGGGCGCGGGGGTGGACGTGGTGGCGGACTTCGTGGGCGGCGCCGCGCTGGCGCGGAACCTGTCGGTGCTGAAGTTCGGGGGCAGCCTGCTCCTGCTGGGCGTCCTGGAAGGCATGGAGGGGGCGCTGGACGTGAAGCAAGCCATCATGCGCAGGCTCCAGCTCCGGGGGATGTCGCTGCGCCCGCTGCCCCTGGAAGAGAAGGTCGCCGTCACGCGCCGATTCCGGGAGCGCTGGCTGCCCGCGCTCGAGGCCGGGCGGGTGCGCACGGTCATCGACTCCACGTTTCCGCTGGAGCGCGTGGCGGACGCGCACCGGCGGATGGAGTCCAATGCCAGCTTCGGGAAGATCCTCCTGGAGCTGTAGCCGCGTCAGGTCCGGACGACGCAGCGGAAGCCGATGTGCGAGGTGCCGCTGTCCACGGCCTGCGGCGAGCGTGCCGCGGGGCGGTAGCGCAGGCAGTAGTTGGGCGCGCACAGGTGGCTGCCGCCCTTGAGCACGCGGCGGGGAATCTTCACCTTGGGCAGGCACGGGTCCAGGCTGCGCTCCGACGTGGCCGGGCCCCGGGGATTGATGGGGATGCAGCAGGGCTTGCCGCCGCTGCCCTGGTGGCGTTCCTGGTACCAGTCCGTGGTCCATTCCCACACGTTGCCGGCCATGTCGAAGAGGCCGTAGGCGTTGGGCGGAAAGCTGCCCACGGGGGAGGTGCCCTCGAAGCCGTCCGTGTTCAGGTTCTGCCAGGGAAACTCACCCTGCCAGGTGTTGGCCATCAGCTTGCCGCCCGGCGCGAACTCGTCGCCCCACACGTAGACCTTCCGGTCCAGACCTCCGCGCGCGGCGTACTCCCACTCCGCCTCGGTGGGGAGCGCCTTGCCGGCCCACGAGGCATACGCGAGCGCATCCTCGAAGCACACGTGCACCACCGGGTGCTGCTCGCGTCCCTCCCACGAGCTGTCCGGGCCCTCCGGGTGCTTCCAGCAGGCGCCCGCCGTGTAGAACCACCACTGCGTCAGGTCGCGCAGGTCCACGCGGCCGAGCGTCTTCCGGAACACGAGCGAGCCGGGGACGAGGAGCGCTGGATTCGCGCCGGGGAAGTCCTCGGGATTCAGCGGCCGTTCAGCCACGGTGACGTAGCCCGTGGCTTCCACGAAGCGGGCGAAGTCGGCGTTCGTCACCGGATGGCTGTCCATCCAGAAGTCCGTCACCGTCACCTGGTGCGCGGGGCGCTCCTCCGGGTAGTGGTGGTCCGAGCCCATCCAGTACGTGCCGCCGGGGATGTAGACCATGCCGGGCAGGGAGCGGGTCTGCTGCCCCGTTCCATTTGTCACGGGGCGCTCGTCCCGGGCCGTGACTTCATCGGCGACGTCGATGCTCATGTGCGTGCCTCCTTCTCTCCGAGAATGGAGGGGCGCGCCGGGCCCCGGACGAAACGTGTGGGGCCGCGCGGCAGGGAACAATCCGGCCCTCGGGGACAGGCCTCGTGTCCGTGCCTGCTCCTCCCCGACGGCCCTGGCATCCGGCCCAGGGGCGCTTGTGCGGTGCTGGACGCATCCCCACCGTGGTGACGGTGCCGCCCGTGCCGGTGCCACCGCGCCATGACCGCACACGCGACGCTTGCCGACTTCTCCCTCGTGAAGGGCGGGCTGCTGTTCGAGACCGAGCGGCGGCTGCGTCGGGCGCCTCGCAGTCGCTATGACCCGATCTGGCGGGCGCTCGCCGTCGCAATGGTCGCCTGGCTCCCCCTGTTGCTGCTCAGCCTGCCGAAGGGTGGACCCAGCGTGGCCTCGCTGTTCAGGGAGATGCAGATCCACGCCCAGCTGCTGGTGGCCCTGCCGGTGCTCGTTGGCGCCGAGCCCTACATCGACGGCCGCCTGGCGTTCGCGGCGCGCCACTTCCTCCATTCGAACCTGGTGAGGGCAGACGGTCTGGAGACATTCGAAGCGGATGCCCGGCGGGCCATGCGCTGGCGAGACAGCTACCTGGTCGAGGTCCTGCTGCTCGTCCTCGCCTATGCGCTCAGCTTCATCACGCCGACGGATGCCAGCCGGCAGTGGACGATGGGGGGCGATGACGTGGGGGGGATGTCGATGGCGGGGTGGTGGAACCTCACCGTGAGCCAGCCCTTGTTCCGTTTCCTGGCGCTGCGTTGGATATGGCGCGGCTTCGTGTGGAGCGCCTTCCTGCTGCGGGTGTCCCGGCTGCCGCTGACCCTGGTGCCCACCCACCCGGACATGATGGGCGGGCTCGGGTTCCTCCCCGTCTGCCAGGCCAGCTTCTCGCCCGTGGTGTTCTCCCTGGCCGTGGTGGTGGCGGCGTACACGTCTCGCGTCGAGCCCAAGGGGCTCGCGGCCAACCCGATGGCCTACGTGATTCCGCTGGCGGTCATCGCGGCCGTCGCGGTGGTGCTGGTGTTCGCGCCCATGGCCTTCTTCGTCCCGCAGCTCGTGCAGGCGAAGCGGCGGGGGGACGCGGGATTCTCGCCGCTCGCGTCGCGGCACTCCCGCCAGTTCGAGCAGAAGTGGTTCCCGGGCGGGCCGAACACCGAGCTGCTGGGGGCGCCCGAGATGTCGTCGCTGGCGGACATCGGGACGGCCTACTCGCTGTCCCGGAGGATGCGCCTGCTTCCCTGGGACTTGATGGCGCTCCAGGCCGTGATCGGCTCCGCGCTGGCGCCGCTGCTCATCCTGCTGGTCCTGGACCGCCAGTTCCTGTCCGTCCTGAAGTTCATCCACCACGGGTTGTGGTGACGCGGGAAGGGCCCGGGTGCCTGTCCGCACCCCGGACCCTCCGCGTGCGCGCAAGTCGCGTCAGAACGTGGCGCCCACGTTCAGCGTGGCGTTGTAGCTGGAGCCGCCCGCGAACGTGACATCGGAGAGGGGCTGGTTCTCCGCGGGTGGCAGGTCGGGGACGAGCTCCTGGTCGAAGAGGAGGTTGTAGTTGGCCCGCAGGTCCGCGGTGAAGCTGCCCGTGTAGAAGCGCAGGCCCGCGCCCAGGGGGACGGAGCCCGCGGTGTCGTCGCGGTAGCCGAGCGCCTCCGCGCCACGCCGGACGTTGTAACGGTTCAGGCCGACGCCGCCGAGGATGTAGGGCTGGATGGCGCTCGCCGTGAGGCCGAGGGTGGCGACGGCCTGACCGCCATTGCGGATGATGTCCGGGTTGCGCGCCAGGTCCTCCAGGCCTCGCCGGTCGATCTTGTTGATGGCGCCGGTGTAGCCCACCTCGAGGCCCAGCACGCGCGTCGGCTTGAGCGTCGCCGTGGCGCCATAGGCCGCGCCGGGGTCGATGCGAGGCGCCAGTCCGCCGCTGTAGCCTTCCACGCCGCCACCCACGGACACCGTCAGGCCGCGCATGTTCGCGTCATCCTTGGCCAGGGCCGCGCCTCCGCACAACGCGCCCGCCACGACCAGTGCCTGGATTCGTTTCATCTCGAGTGCCTCCGACCGCTGGGTTGTTCCGTCAGAAGCTGGGACGGTGGAGAGCCCGGTTCAACCCAAGCCAGCCGTGCTCCGGCGCGAGCCCTCCCACGGGTGCTCGCATGCCGCGCCGCCTGGGCCCCCTCCCCAGGGGACAGTGGCGGTGTGAGGCCAGTTGAACCGGAGGCGCTGGGGCTTTATACAAGGGCCGCCAGCGCCCTCATCGTGAGGCCGCCTGGCCCGGACGAGGCGCGCCGTACCCGGTCAGGACAAGACGACGCGACAACCGGAGTCGTACGTCATGTCCTGGATTCTCCTCATCATCGCGGGTCTGCTCGAGGTCTGCTGGGCCATCGGGCTCAAGTACACCGAAGGCTTCACCCGGCTGGTCCCCAGCGTGCTGACGGGCGGTGCCATCGTGGCCAGCATGGTGCTGCTGGGCGTGGCCGCGAAGAGCCTGCCCATTGGAACCGCCTACGGCGTCTGGGTGGGCATTGGCGCCACGGGCGCCGCCATCCTGGGCATGGTGCTCTTCCATGAGCCCGCCACGCCGCCGCGCCTCTTCTTCCTGGCGCTGCTGCTGGTGTCCATCGTGGGGTTGAAGGTCACCAGCGGCCGGTAGGGGGCCCCAGCGGCGATTTCCCGGGCGCTGACCTCGGGTCAGCGCTACACGTTGGGGCCATGAGCAACGCGTTCCAGTCCTCGGTGCGTCCCAAGCGGCGTGGGTGGTGGCGGTACTCCCTGTGGGGCGTGGGGCTGGGCGTCGCGCTCGGCGGCGTCCTCACGTGGACGACCACGGAGGGGCTCCAGTCCTTCGGGGCGAGCGCGAAGGGCGCCCGGCTGGAGCGGATGAAGGCGTCGCCTCGCTACAAGGACGGCGTCTTCGCCAACACCGCGGGGGACCGGGTCGCGCTCAACGGGCCAGGCTGGGGCGTGATGAAGGAGATGCTCTTCGGCACCCAGCAGCGCACGCCGCCCGCGCCGCTGCCCATGGCGCGCGACGTGGCCGCGGCGCTGGCGAAGCCGCCGGAGACCGGGCTGCGCGTGACGTGGCTGGGGCACTCCACGCTGCTGGTGGAGATCGATGGCTTCCGCGTCCTCACCGACCCCATCTGGGGCGAGCGGGCGTCGCCGTCCACCATCGCCGGGCCCAAGCGCTTCCATCCGCCGCCGCTTCCGCTGGAGGCGCTGCCGGAAGTGGACGCGGTTCTCCTGTCGCATGACCACTATGACCACCTGGACATGCCCACCATCCGCGCGCTGGCGTCGCGCCAGGTGACGTTCTACGCGCCGCTGGGCGTGGGGGCGCACCTGGAGGCGTGGGGCGTGCCCGCGGAGCGCGTCGTGGAGCTGGACTGGTGGCAGGAGGTGTCGTTGGGGGAGGGCCGGCTGCGCATGGTCGCCACGCCGGCCCAGCACTTCTCTGGCCGCGGCCTGACGGACCGCAACAGCACGTCCTGGACGTCGTGGACGCTATTGGGGCCTCAGCACCGCGTCTTCTTCAGCGGAGACACGGGGCTGACGGACGAGTTCGCCGAGGTGGGCCGCCGCTTCGGCCCCTTCGACGTCACCATGTTCGAGGTGGGCGCCTTCCACCCGTCCTGGGGGAGCATCCACCTGGGGCCGCATCAGGCCCTGCAGGCGCATGAGATGGTCCGCGGGCGCGTGTTGCTGCCCATCCACTGGGGGACCTTCAACCTGGCCCTGCATGCCTGGGACGCGCCCGCGAACGAGCTGGTGGCCGAGGCGCGGGAGAAGGGGGTCTCGCTGCTCACGCCCATCCTGGGCCAGCCGGTGGAGCCGACGCGCGAGCGCGCCGAGACGGCGTGGTGGAGCTCCGTCCAGGCCGCTGTCGCGGAGGATGCGCCCTAGGCCCTCTGAAGCGGATTCCGTCAGGGCCGTGCGCTCCTGGTACCAGGGCCACGGCTCAGACGCGTCTGGCCCAGCCGTTGGAACGAGCGTGCGTCCACGCCTGTTGCTGGAGGCATGGCGCGGTAGAGCGTCTGCGCCGCGTCGCGGAGTCCGAACGCGTCGGCCAGGCGCGCCTTCACATAAAGGATGCCGGGGTCCACCATCGCCGAGCTGCTTTGCTCCAGGGCGCCGTCCACCAGCTTCCGTGCCTCTTCCAGCTTCCCCGTCTCCACGAGCACCGTTGCCAGGAGCGCCAGCGCGTCCGTGTCACCGGTGGGGCTCATGCGGACGGCGCGCTGCGCCCACTGGACATCCTCGTTGGTGACGCGCCCTCGGAGCAGCGCTGCCCAGGCCAGGGTCCGGTAGGCGTCCGCGCTCGCGGTGCCTTGACCCACGAGTGACTTGCCGGTGCGAGCCACGTCTTCCCATTGCTGCTCGTTCAACGCCGCAACCAGCAGCGTCTCCATGCCCAGTGCATCGCTGTGGAGCAGGCCAAGCCGGCCATCCGCCGCGGCGCGCAGTGCACGCCACCGGCCTCGCTCTGACAGGAACTCTCGCTTCATGCTGAAGGCCTCGGCAGAGGTTGGGATGTCCTCTCGGACCTCATCCAGCAGGGCTTCCGCGTCAGGCCCATTGCCGGCGGCCTTCATCGCCACCGCGAGCGCGATCATCAGGCGGTGACGCTCGCTGCCCGAGGCGTACGTGGCCTGCTTGCGGAGCGTCGCCAGGACGCGTGCGTCACCGGTGCTCGCGCCCAGATACGCGGAGGCCGCACGGAGGTGGGTCACCCCTTCCAGTCCCGAGAAGCCCCGGAGCGTGTTCGCGAACGACGCCAGCGGAGAGAGCCCTTCGGGAGGGACGCCGCGGGCATCCTCCACGGCCCACCCGATCCACAGCAGCGCCTCCTTGAGGTGTCCGGCGTCCAGCCACCTCAAGGCCTCCGCACCCAGGGGACGCGGGTCATCCGCCGAAGCCAGCAGCTTGTACTCCTTGTTCTCCCGCACGACATACCAGACGTCCTCGAAGGTCTGGTCGCCGAGCAGCAGGTTCAGCCGAACGCGGTACCCGACCTTCTCCTGTCCATCGGGCTTCAGGTCGAGCGCGGCCACCGCGAGCTCCGCCCGGAACTTCGCATCCGTGACGTCCCAGTAGGACTTCGCGTGGCGAGAGGCGTAGGTGTGCAGGGCGTTGAGCTTGCGGTGGAACTCGCTGGTCTTCCTGTCCCGCGAAGACAGGTGGGGACGGATGGCGGCTTCGAACGCCTCCTGGTCAGGCGCAGTCCATGCCGCCAGCACGATGCGGCGAACGACGGACTCGGGGCCGGTGTCTTTCTGAGGTGACTGGGCACGCAACGACAGCCGGGCAAGCTCCAGCCGGGACTGAAGGTCCGGGTCGTAGGCGCCTTTCAGCGCGGCTTCGAAGAGCTTCACCGCGGGGTCGGCACGCCCCTTGGTGAGGAGGTGGTCCCCCGCCAGGGACAGGGCCTCGCGTCTCGCGTCGAGTCCCTCGAGCTCCTGCTCCGCGAGGGAGATTGCGGCGGAGGGGCCCTGCAGCTCCGCGGTGGTCATGACGAGGACGCGGTCTCTCAGGTCGGACGGCGCCGCCGCCCGTGCGGCCTCCAGGGCCTCCTTGGAAGCGCCAGAGCGGAAGAGCGCCCGGATCAGCCGGTCGTCGACGTTCCGAGCACCCAGCGCGTCGCGCAGGTGGCGCTAGGTGGCAATGGCGTCGGTGAGGCGCGCCCCCTGACCGAAGTGCTCACCGTGCGCGTCGAGCTCCAGCAGGTCGGCCAGGAGGATGTTGGCGGCGATGTTCTCCGGCTCCAGGCTGATGGCCTTGCGGGAGGCCGTGATGGCGCCTTCCAGGTCTGCCCCCGGCCTGCGGAGCCTGCCGTGCAGGTCATGTTGAAGCACCCAGGCCAGGACATGGTGGGCCAGCGGCGAATCCGGACGCTGCTCGACAGCACGGCGTGCCTCCACGCGGGCCTGTTCACCATATCCAAGCCGGAGCAGGGTGCCGGCATACCGGGCGCGCACGAGCGCCGAGTCCGGCCGGGACGTCAGCCACTTCTCGTAGCTCGCCAGTCCGTCCCTCACCCTGGCGCCGTCAACGAGCCTTGAGCCCCGGTCCTCGAACTCCACGACGACCGGCTCGCGGCGGACCAGCGCCGCCAGGGCGGTCCTGAACGCGGTGACCTCTTCGGGCGTGTAGCGACGCTTGACGGAGTCGAAGGAGAAGGTCGCGGAGAGTCCTCCGTCCTGCTCACGCACGTAACGGAGTGAGAGGGCGGCGGGGCCCAGCGCCAGGGTTTCGTCCCGGGGAACCGTATGAACGGCGAAGCCGCGGGGTGGCTTCAGCTTGTAGCGGACCTCGGAACGGTAGGCCACGGGGAGTACGAGGTCCGCCTGGCGCCGGGCTGGAGGTGGGCGCAGACGTCCGAGCTCGTCCGGGAGCAGGTCCTGTACGTCGCTGAGCGTGTCCGGCAACCAGGAGAGGGGAGACTCGATGCGCAGGGGGACCTTCGCGCTCCGCCAGCTCGTGCTGGCAAAGCGCGCGGAGGACACAGCCAGCTCGAGGCGGAAGGGGCCCGCGTCTTCCTCCAGGGGCGTGTGCTGCATGCGCTGCAGAGCGCCCTGGTACTGCGCGGTGGCGACGTTCTCCATGCTGCGGCGGAAGTCCGCTGGCCGGATCGCGCGCAGCAGCCGGCGGTACTGAACCGCCAGGGCGCCGCCCAGTTCGCGGGTCTCCTGCACGCTCGCGGGCCCCTCGTCCGGCATTGTCACGACGCGCGTGACGACGGCGGTATTCCGCTCAGGCGCCTGTTCGTCGATGCGGGTCAGGCCTTGCGTGTCGGGCGTCGCCACGAGTGCGTGGCGCCCCTGGAGCTCCGGAGGCAGGACGCCAACTTCGGCCCCAGGGTCCGTCGGATCCAGCCACATGGCCGAGTCACCGGGAACGTGGACGATGGCATGGTTGAAGAAGCCCATGCCCGGGAGCTGGGGAACGTCCTCACGGCCGATACGGACGAGGGCCACATGTGCCGGAATGCCGGACGCTCGCAGCAAGCCCACGAGCAGGGTGGACATCTCCTTGCAGTCTCCGTACTGCCGCGTGAGTACTTCCTGGGGACTGGCCGGGATGATTGCCGCCGCTCCGAACTCGAGCCCGGTGTAGCGGATGGATTGGCGCACGTGCTCCAGCAGGCGCTGGGCGATGACACGCCGGTCCTTGGTGCCCTTGATGACTCCGCGTGCTCTGGCCTGGAGTGGAGCGCCGTCCAGCCGTTCCTCGATGATGCGGTGATAGGCGTTGGCGACGTCGTTCCACGAGCGGCCGGTGGAGAAGGCCACGTGCGGGTAGAAGGCCCGGCTGGGCGGCATGTCCGCTTCCAGCGGCGCCACGGGCGCGTAAGGGCCGCCTTCGAACGACAGGCGCTTGCGGTCGGAGAGATGCTGGGGGAGCGGCTCCAGGGGAAGTCCCTGGACGCGAAGTGTGAGCTGGGTCGTCGGAGGCACGTCGATGTCCAGGCGCACCATGCGGACGGGCACGGGGCTGGCGAAGTAGAAGTGCGTGACGACGCCCGCGTCGAAGAGCGACTTCGTGTCCTCCACGACCGACTCCATCTCGACGATGCTGCCCGGACGAAGGGCGGGAAGCGGTGCCCTCAACGCCCGCGTATCCGTGTAGATGTCGGGGCCCGGGTCCTCCACGGGCGCCTCGTGCAGCGTTTGCTCGTCCAGC
The DNA here is from genome assembly GCF_050038885.1 of Pseudomyxococcus flavus. Taxonomy (NCBI): domain Bacteria; kingdom Pseudomonadati; phylum Myxococcota; class Myxococcia; order Myxococcales; family Myxococcaceae; genus Pseudomyxococcus; species Pseudomyxococcus flavus. The sequence goes on from NZ_CP143624.1 coordinate 8,138,573, forward strand.
AGGTGCACCTTGCCGTCGGGCGAGATGACCCGGGCGCGAATACGGGGCGTCTGTTGACGCCACGGAGACCACTCCACGCGCGCCTCCGCCCATTGACGGACGCCCGCGCTGGTCAGGATGCGGAAGACGGTGCGGTTGGTGGCCCTCCACTGGTGGGGGGCAAGCTCCGTGTAGCGCCCTTCCTTGAGGAGGACCTCTACGTCGGTGCCCTCCTCGGGAGCCGGTAGCTTCGCGGCGGCCCGGACCATGGCGGCGCCCGTTGCTTCGAAGGCGGCCCCTTCCCATGGGGCGCTGCGCTCAACCGCCGTGGCTGGAAGTGCGGTGAGTAAAACGAGACAGACAAGCGAAAGCGGCTTCAAACGGCCCCCGATACAGAGTGGTGGCCATATAACATTTCATTGAGCGTGTATGCCATGGGTGGCGGCGGACTCAGTATTGCCGCAGCTGCCCGAGATCACCGCGCGAGCTGTCCTGGTGGTTCGCGGGCGGCGAACGGGTCGTCGAAGCGAGACAGTCCGTCAAAGGCTTGCATGCCGCTTCTTGTGTGAAATTACGCTGTGAAAGCAGTCATTCGTGTCTGGGGAATAGTGGATTCCCGAGGGATTGCTTCGCCCGCACGCCGGAGCCCACAATGCGCCGCGTCTGGATTGTTGGCTAAAGCATCACTCCCCGTTTTGAGCCCGGATCGGGCACGGTCGGATGCGACTCTCACTGACCCATAAAATCACCCTGGCGCCCACCGTCGTGGCGCTCGTGTTCGTCCTACTTTCCCAGGGCTACAGCGTGCCCCGGCTCCAGGAGGCCTTCGAGGCACAGGGGCGGGAGCTGAGCGGCGCGCTGCCCACGATGCTGGCGTCCGCGCTGGCGGACGGCATGAAGCGAGGCGCGCACGCCGAGGTGCAGCAGACGCTGGACGCCGTGGCCCAGCATGGCGGCGTGGCCTACGTGGCCGCCTTCGACCCGAGCGGCGAGCTGCTGGGCGTGGCCGGCGCGAAGGCGCAGGTGCTCCGCGATGCGCGCGACCAGCTGCTGACGGCGGAGGACGGGCTCATCCTCCGGGACGGCGACACGGAGCTCCAGGACCTGGTGGCGCTGGTGCCGGGCGGCGCGGGCCGGGTGCACGTGGGGTTCGACCGTACCGAGGCGCGCGGCCGGGTGGAGGGGGCGATCGCCAACGTGGGCCTCGTCGTCCTCGTCGCGCTCGTGGTGTTCACCGTGGCGGCCTTCTTCGTCAGCCGCGTCATCGTCGCGCCCCTGGTCCGGCTGGAAGCCGTGGTCCGGCGCATCGCCGTGCATGGTGATCTGCGCGAGGTCATCCGCATCGACTCGGAGGACGAGGTCGGGCAGCTCGCGCGGGCCGTGGGGCTGCTGGTGGGCAAGCTGAAGGAGCTGCTGCACCAGCTCCAGTCCTCCACGGAGCTGCTGAGTGACTCGGTATGGGGCCTGACGGAGTCCGCGGAGCAGCAGTCCGAGATGGTGACCCGGCACGCCGCCGCGCTCCAGGAGACACAGGTGACGGCGCAGGAGATTCGTCAGACGGCGCTGGTCGCGTCGGGCTCCGCGGAGTCCGTCATCCAGGTGGCGGAGCGCGCCGAGCAACTGAGCCGCACCGGCGAGGAAGCCGTGGCCGCCAGCATCGACGGCATGGAGGACGTGCGCAACCAGGTGGCGGAGATCGCCGCGCGCATCACCTCGCTGGGCGAGCGGACCAAGCAGATCAGCGGCATCACCGAGACGGTGAAGGACCTGGCCGACCAGTCCCACCTGCTGGCGGTCAACGCCGCCATCGAGGCCGCCCGCTCCGGCGAGCATGGCCAGGGCTTCGCCGTGGTGGCCCGGGAGATTCGGGCGCTCGCGGACCAGTCCATCCGCGCCACCAACCAGGTGCGGCGCATCCTCCTGGACATCAACGAGGCCATCATCGGCACGGTGGAGATCACCGCCGAGGGCACCGAGCGGATGGAGGCGGGCCTCACCCAGGTCCGCACGTCCGGGGAGACCCTGAAGCAGCTCACCACCATCGTCGAGGACAGCACGGCGGCGGCGCGGCAGATCGCCCGGACCGTCAGTCAGCAGGCCACCGGCATCGAGCAGATCTTCACCGCCGTGAACGAGCTGAACACGCTGATGACGGACACGGTGTCGCGCATCTCCACCACCAGCGATGCCGCTGCGTCCTTGAAGCTGCTCTCCGAGCGCGTGTCCCAGGTGGTCCGGGCCTACAACGTCTGACGGGGCCTGGAAGAACGCCGCGCCGTGGGGCGGCGGCGCTTCGCGTGCAGGCCCACCTCGTCGCTCCGGCACACCCGCACGTGGAGGAAGCGCTGGAGCTGGGACAGCGCCACATCGTGGTCTTCATCGCTCTCCGCCGCGCAGCAGTCGCTCAGCACGGTGAGCTTGTACTCGTGCATGTGGGCGTCATGGGCGCTGAAGAAGATGCACAGGTTGGTGGCCAGTCCCGCGAGGATGAGCTTCTTGGTGCCCAGGTGCTCCAGCAGCGGCACCAGGGACGTGGCGAAGAAGGCCGAGTGCTTGGGCTTGAGGATGAAGTAGTCGTCCGGCCGGGGCTTGAGGGCCCGGGCGACGTCCCGGCCGCGGCTGCCACGCCGGGTGCAGTGCGTGTAGATGTCCCGGAAGTTGCTGCGCCAGTAGCCGAAGTTGTCGTTGACGTAGATGACCGGCACGCCGGCCCGCCGCATTCGCTCGGCGAAGGGGCCCAGGCGCTCCACCATCCTCAGGGCCCAGGGGAGGACCTTCTCTCCGCCGGGGAAGTCCAGGTCGTTGATGACGTCGATGATCAACAGCGCGGTGTCCGAGCGTTTGCTCTTGGACAACCGCTTTCGTGTCGCCACACCCACCCCTCCGTCAGGAGCCTGCTGGAGCAGAAGGGTAAGCACGGCCTCCCGGGACGGGGAGGCGGTCAGCGAGCAGCGGCCTTCTTGAAGCGCAGGCGTTTCAATTCCTCGAACCGGGCCCGGTCCCGGGGCGGCGTCGTGGCCACCAGGCTGTCGAGCATGCGCTTCGAGCTCTCATAGATTTCCTCGACGGCCCGCTCGAAGGCCTCGGTGTTCTGCTTGGAGGGCGCGCGCGTCCCCGCAATCTTCCGGACGAACTGGAGCGCCGCGGCGCGGATGTCAGCGTCGGTGGCGGGAGGCGCGAAGTTGAAGAGCGGCTTGATGTTCCGGCACATGCCCCCAGGGTAGAGCGTGCCCGGTGCGCTGGCCACGGCTTGCTGGGGGCATTTCGACGGCAGGCGGGAGAGGGGAGGTGCTCAGCGCAGCGTGCCCAGGGCCCGCAGGAGCTGGGCACGGGCGGCGTTGAGTTCCTCCAGGGCGTCGATGTAGTCGCGGCGTCCTTCGATGGCCTCGCGCCGGATGATGAGCAGCTGCAGGGCGTCCACCTTGCCGGCCCGGTACGCCTCGGTGACGAGGTCCAGGTTCTCCTGGAGCGCGGTGAGCACGTCGGCGCTGAAGGCCTCCGCGGACGCCTGGGCCAGGCGGTACCGGTTGACGGCCAGCTCGACCTCGGTGCGCACGAAGCGCTCGGTGACGGCGAGGCGCTGCCGGGCCTGTCGCTCACGTGCGCTGCTCGTGCCTCTCTCGGCCTGGTTCCGGTTGAACAGGGGCAGGTCGAGGTTGAGCGTGCCCTGGATGATGGTGTCGTTCTCCTCCCGGCCGTAGCTGACGCCCAGACTGGGGCGCGGCAGGGCGTCACGGTTGGCGAACCGGACCTCGGCCTGCGCGGCTTCCCATTCTGCCCGCGCCGCTATCACGTCCTGCCGCTGGCGGGACGCCTGCTCGACGAGCATTGACGTGTCAGGCAAGGGAACCGCCGTGACCTGTAGCTCGCCCTCCAGGGTGAGGTCCTCGCCCGGGTCCAAGCCCACCAGGAGCTTCAGCTCCGCCAGCGCTTGCGTTCGCCGTTGCGTGGCGCGGACCTTCTCTCGCTGGGCCCGGCCCAGCTCCACCCGCGCCAGGTTCACTTCAATCTGGTTGGCGGCCCCTTCCTTGAACCGCGCCTCCGCCGTCTTTCGGCCTTCCTCGGCGAGCGCGCTGGCGTCTTCGGCCAGTCGCAAGGCGCGATCGGCGGCCAGTGCCCTGCCAAAGGACTCCCGGACCTCCGCCGCGAGCTCCACCTTCAGGGACTCCAATCGCGCGTGGCTCGCCGCCGAGGCGGCGCGTGCGGCGTCCTCGCGAGCGGCGCGCTGACCGAAGAGCTCGAGCTGCTGGCTGAGGCCCACATTGAGCTCGAGGGTGTCCGGCTCGTCGCGGAATCGTGGGCCCACGGAGGCCTGGAGCTGCGGATTGCTCTGGAACAGGCGGGAGGCGGCATCCCATCGAGACCGGGCGGATGCGGCCTCGGCCTGGCCGTCGATGAGGCGGGGGCTGTGCTCGAGCGCGAGCGCGACGGATTGCTCCATCGTCAAAGGGCGAGCCGCGAGGGCCGTCGCCGGAGCGAAGAGCAGCGCGCTGGCGACGAGCCCCGGCAGGAGCATGGGCATCCACAGGGCGCGCATGCCGCTGGCTCTGGCTTGCCCGTGGATGGGCATGGGGGCGAGGGCGGTGTCATCGGTGGAACCCGATGGAGGAACGTCGGTCCGGGAGGTGTCCTGTCCAGCGCCGAAGACCCGATACAGGACCGGGAGCACCAGGAGCGTCAGGAGGGTGGAGGACAGGACGCCCCCGATGACGACCGTGGCCAGGGGCCGCTGGACCTCCGCGCCCACGCCGGTGTTGAGCGCCATGGGCACGAAGCCGATGGCCGCCACGGCGGCCGTCATCAGCACCGGACGCAGCCGGGACACCGCCGCCTGGCGAATGGCGTCGCCCAGGGGCAGCCCTTGCTCCAGCAGCCCGCGGACCCGCGAGACGAGCACCATGTCACCCAGGACGGAGACACCGGACAACGCGATGAAGCCCACGGCGGCGGAGATGGAGAAAGGCAGGCCGCGTACCAGGAGCGCGAGCACGCCGCCCACGAGGGCGAAGGGGACGCCCGCGAAGATGCGCACGGCGTCCAGGACGCGATGGTACGTGAGGTAGAGCAGCACGAAGATGAGGGCCAGGGCGACGGGCACGACGATGAGCAGCCGCGTCCGCGCGCGTTCGAGGTTTTCGAACTGGCCGCCATAGCGGAGGTAGTAGCCCGTGGGCAGGTCGAGCTTGTCGTCGAGCGTGCGGCGGACCTCCGCGACGAAGCCGCCGAGGTCCCGGTCCCGTACGTTGGCCTGGACGACCAGCCGGCGCTTGCCCCACTCGCGCTGGATGGTGGTGGGGCCGGAGGTCTCGCGGAGGGTCGCCAGTCGTCCCATGGGGACGCGCTCGCCTCCAGGCGCGTCCACGGTGACGGTGGCGAGGCGCGCGGGGTCCTCGCGATATTCCTCCGAGAGGCGCACGGCCAGGTCGAAGCGCCGCTCCCCCTCGCGCACCTCGCCGACATGGCGCGTCCCCACCGCTTCCACGACGTCGAGCACGGAGCGGGCGGGGATGCCGTAGCGGGCCACCGCGGCGCGGTCCACCGTGACTTCGAGCACGGGCTGGCCGGTGACCTGTTCCACGGTGACATCGGCGGCGCCGGGAATGGCCCTCACCAGGGTCTCCAGCTCACGTGCCTTCGCCTTGAGCACGTCGAGGTCGTCCCCGAAGAGCTTGATGCCCACATCGCTTCGCACGCCGGCGATCATCTCGTTGACGCGCATCTCGATGGGCTGGAGGAAGGCCATGCGCATGCCCGGCATGTCCGCCAGCTCGGCCTTCATCTCGTTCACCAGCTCCTCCTGGGTGCTGGCGCGCTTCCAGGCGTCCCGGGGCTTGAGGGAGATGAAGACGTCGGACAGCTCGATGCCCATGGGGTCCGTGGCCACTTCCGCGGTGCCGGTCCGCGTCCAGACACGTTGCACCTCGTCCGGGAACCGGGAGAGCAGCACCCGCTCTATCTGGGTGCCATAGCGGACGGATTCGGAGAGGGAGACTTCCGCCAGTCGCACGGTGTTGATGACGATGGTGCCTTCCGACAGACGGGGGACGAACTCACTGCCCAGGCGCGTGGCGGCGAGCCCCGCTCCCACGACGAGGAGCGCGGCGCCCGTCAGGACGATGCGCGTGTGGGCCAGGGCCCATTCGAGCACGGGCCTGTAGCACCGCTGGAGCCAGCGCACGAGCCGCGGCTCGCGGTGCACGCCGCCTCCTCGCTTCAGCGCGAAGGAGGCCAGCACCGGCATCAGTGTCATGGAGAGCAGCGCGCTGCCCAGCAGCGCGAAGATGACGGTGAGCGCCATGGGGCGGAACAGCTTCCCCTCCACACCCTCCAGGGCGAGGATGGGCAGGTACACCACCATGATGATGAGCTCGCCGAAGAGCGTGGGCTTGCGCACCTCGATGGCGGCGTCCCTCACGATGTCCTGCAGGGAGCGCCCGTCCCGGGCCTCGGAGAGGCGCCGCTCCGCGTTCTCCACCAGGATGACGGACGAGTCGACGACGAGCCCGAAGTCGATGGCGCCCAGGGACATGAGCGTGCCGGCGATGCCGAAGCGTAGCATCGCGTTGAAGGCGAACAGCAGGGACAGCGGGATGGCCGCCGCGACGATGAGCCCGGCGCGCCAGTTTCCGAGGAAGACGAAGAGCACCGCGATGACGAGCAGCGCGCCCTCCAGCAGGTTGGTGCGGACGGTGCGTAGCACGTGGTCCACCAGCTCGGTCCGCTCGTAGGCGGGCTCCACGCGGACGTCTTCGGGCAGCGTCCGCTCGAGCTCCTCCAGCCGCTGGGCCAGCGCCTTCGTCACCGTGTGGGAGTTCTCGCCCACCAGCATGAAGCCCAGCCCGAGGACGGCCTCGCCCTCGCCATCCGCGGTGGTGGCACCCCTCCGGATTTCATGGCCCACCTCGACGCGGGCCACGTCCCGGATGCGCACGGGCACGCCCTGGTGCGCCGCGATGACGACGTCCTCGATGGACTTCCCGTCCGCCAGCATCCCCACGCCAAGCACGAGTGTCGCGGTGCCTCCCCGCTCCATCACGCCGCCGCCGACGTTGGCGTTGTTCTCCTCCAGCGCGCGGTAGATGTCGCCGAGGGCAAGGTTGAACTGCAGAAGGCGCCGGGGATCGACGATGACGTGCCACTGCTTCTCCTCGCCGCCCCAGGCGTTCACCTCCGCCACGCCGGGCACGCTGCGCAGCTGGGGCGCGATGACCCAGTCGTGCAGGGTGCGCAGCTCCTCCAGGCTCTTCGTCTCGCTCTTGACGAGATAATGGAAGACCTCGCCCAGGCCGGTGGCCACGGGGCCAAGCGACGGGGGCGCGATGCCCGCGGGCAACCGCACCTGGCCCAGCCGCTCGGACACCTGCTGTCGCGCGAACCACAGGTCCGTGCCGTCGTCGAACTGGAGCGTGACCTGGGACAGGCCGAACTTGGAGAGGGAGCGCAGCTCGCTGACGCGAGGAAGGCCCGCGAGTGCCTGCTCGACGGGAATGGTGAGCTGGCGCTCCACCTCGAGGGGCGTGAGCGCGGGCGCGACGGTGTTGACCTGCACCTGCGTGGGCGTGGTGTCCGGGATGGCGTCGATGGGCAGCGCGCGGAACGCGAGCAGCCCCGAGACGACGATGGCCACCGTTCCCAGGAGGACGGCCCAGCGGTGGGACAGCGACCATTCGATGAGGCGGGTCAGCATGGGCTATTCGCCTCCGCCCGTCTCACAGCAGCCCGCGCCAATGGAGCCCTTGAGAATCTCCGTCTTGAGCAGGAAGGCGCCGGTGGTGACGACCTCCGCCCCCGCCGAGAGGCCCTTGACGACCTCCACCTCCTCGCGCGTGCTGGCGCCCAGCTCCACCGCGACGGGCTGGTAGAGCCCGGGCTGCTTCTTCACGAAGACGAGCGTCCGGCCCTCCGCGCGCTGGATGGCGGCGTGGGGAACCAGGATCGCCTCGTGCTCGGGCGCGACCTGAACCCGCGCCCGGAGGAAGAGGCCGGCCTTGAGGGCGCCATCGGGGTTGGGCAGCTCGACGCGGGCGCGCACCGTGCGGGACGCCCGGTCCACCGACGCGCCCACCCGGGTGAGCGTGGCCTCTCGCGTCTGTCCGGGCATGCTGTCGAAGGTGAGGGTGACGCGCTGGCCCGCGCGCACCTGGGCCGCGTCCGCCTCGGGGATGTCCAGCAGGGCCCACATGGTGCTCAGGTCCGCCACCTGGAGGAGCGGCTGGCCGGCGGACGCGTACCGGCCGGCGACCGCGTCGCGCGCCACCACCGTTCCCGCGAAGGGCGCCGACAGCGCGTAGGTGCCTTGCTGGCCATGGAGCGTCGCGCCCGCGGCGGAGAGCGCCGCGCGGGCCGCATTGCGCTCGGCCTCGGCCGCGGCGACTTCGGCTTCAGCGGTTTCGACGTCCTTTCGCGCGCTGATGCCTCGCGCGGCCAGGGCCTGCTCGCGCTCGAGCGCCGAGCGCGCCACCGTCAGCCGGGTCTGCGCCGCGGCCAGCCGCCCCTGGTCCGCGCCCACGCTTCCGGATGCGACCAGGACGAGCGGCTGTCCCGCCTTCACCTCGTCACCGACGTCCACGCGGACGTCCATCACCAGCGCCTCGCTGCGCGCGGACAGTTGCGCCAGCCGGTTCTGGTTGAAGTCGAGCTGGCCGACGACGTCCAGCGTCCGGGCGAAGACACGCTTCTGGACAGGGCGCGTCTGGATGCCCGCCTCGCGGGCCGTCTCCGCGGAGGCGAGGCGGACGCGCATGCCTGGCTCGGGGAAGGCAGGGGGCTCGGCCCCCGCGGCCTTCACGAGCTCCGGGTGGCAGTAGGGGCAGACGGACTCCGGGAAGCCGTGCTCACGGCAGTAGTCCCCGGCCTCGATGAACTTCGCGACCAGCGCCGGGTTGCACTTCGTGCACCGGGACTCGGGAACCGCGTGCTCCTTGCACCAATCCCTGGGGGCGGTGTCCTGCGCGGTGAAGGTGAGGCCCGGGTTGCACTGGAGGCACTGGGACTCGGGGACGCCGTGCTCGGCGCACCAGTCGTCCATGGCCTTGAAGACATCGATGAGGTCGGGGTTGCACCGGGTGCAGAGCTCCGATGGGACACGGTGTTCGCACAGCGCGACCCCGGCAGCGGTGGGAGCGCCTCCCGCGGCGGCTGGAGGTGGCGACTGCTCCTTGGTCAGCTCGGGGCTGGCTTGCTGGGTGCAACTGGCAGCCCCCAGGGTCAGCAGCACCGCCAGGATGTTGGAGCCGATGCGGGAGGCGCGCATCTACTTCACTCCCTTCTTGGCGAGCTCCGGATTGCAGAGGACGCACTGGGATTCGGGTCGCGCGTGCTCGGCGCACCAGTCACCCTTGGCCTTGAAGACGGGGGCCAGCTTTGGGTTGCACCGGGCACAGAGGGACTTCTGCACGCCGTGCTCGCAGCGCGGCTTCTCGGATGCGGGCGCCTGGGACTGAGGGGCGGGCTTGCTTTCCTCGGCCAGGACGGGAGCGGCGAACAGGGACAGGACGACGGACAGGCGACGCAGCGAGTGCATGATGGGGCGCTCCTGCCGGGGCGGTGCCCACGGCGGTGAAGCCCCGCGCGAAAGTACGCGGAGCGGTTGGACAGGGCTTGGGCGGGCGAGGGCGTACGAGCGCACACGCGCTCCAGCGGCCCGCGCGAGACACACTTCTCCCGTGAAGGGCGGTGTCAGGCTCTGGGCGGCTGGAAGATGTCCGTTCCCACGCCGGAGAGCGTCGGCTCATCCACGCGCGAGGGAATCGGGAGCGGCCTGGGAGCAGGGATGAGTCGCGCGATGGGCGACTCGGGGCCGGGCGCGGCCCTCAGCGGGCAGCACACGCACAGCACGCAGCTTGGAGCGCAGTCCTCGCAATCGTCGGTGACTTCCTCCGCGCAATCCGAGTGCTCGTCCGACGCCAGGGCCAGCGTCTGGAAGACGCCGCCGGTCGTCAGGACCAGGAGCACCGCGAGAATTCGCAGAAGGGACTGCATCCACGAGCGGCTTACAAAAAGGGGGGCGGCGGTGTCAATCCAACGGGGTGGCCGCTGGCGGCGGGGCTTCGTGGATCAACTTCTCCAGCAGACGGCGCATCTCGCGGGAGTCCCAGTCCCGAGCGCCCGTGAAGCGAGCGACCTGGCGGCCGTCGACGAGGAGGAAGCTGACGGGGAGTTGCTCCACGCCGAACGCGCTGCCCGTCTGCTTGTTGGCGTCGAGGCGCAGGTGGAGTGGCGCGGGCGCCGGCCCTCCGAAGAAGCCTTCCACGGCGTGGAGCGAGTCGTCATGGCTGAAGACGACGACCTGGAGGTCCTCGGGCGGTGCCTTGGCCAGGGCCAGGAGCTGGGGCGTCTCCTGGATGCAGGGCGGGCACCAGGTGGCCCAGAACACGACGAGAAGCGCGCGGGATGACGGCGCCTGGTCGAGCGCTGGAGCAGGTCCCTGGAGCCGGACGTAGGCAGGCGGTGGCTCGCGCTTGCACGCCCACGTCAGCGGCGTCAGGGCCAGCATGAGCAGGGGCCAGGCGGTGAAGAGGCGCATCGGCGACGTTGATACCTCATGGCGCGCCGCCTGCAATGCTCCAACCGTTTGCGCTGCGCCGACCTCTCACGCCGAGGTCAGCGCCGCGACTCAGCCCACCGCGATGGCTTCGATCTCGACCAGCAGCGCTGGGTCAGAAAGTCCCTTCACGATGAGCAGGGTGGTCGCAGGCGGCGGCGAAGGGAGCGTGCCGGCCCCAGCGGCCATGAAGCCCGGCAGGTGTGCAGGGTCTGTCAGATAGATGGTGGACTTGACGATGTCGCGGTTCGTCATGCCGGCCTGCTGAAGCAGCGTGTTGAGGTTCGCGAACGCCTGGCGCGCTTGCGCCTCGATACCTTGTGGAACGCTCCCGTCCGGAGCGACGCCGACCTGGCCCGAGATGTACAGCGTCCGCTTCGCGCCGGTGACCTCGACGGCGTGGCTGTAGAACTCGGGGGCGGGCCTGTCCGGCAGGTTGATGACCTTCATCACGCGGATTCTCTCGTTGCGCTGCGTGTGAGATGCGTGATGGGAGGTTCGATTCGCCGAGCGGATGCAGCAAGGCGCTTTGGACGCGACGCGCTCGTCGCTAACGTGCTGGAAACGGAGAAATGCACCGGAGGTAGTGCTTTCTCAGGGAAGCAGGCCGGAGCCCTCGTGGGAGCTCCGGCCCGGAGTGTCCACGGACTAGAGCGTCACGTCCGCCGGAGCCTCGCCCGACGGCCCGAGGGCCGCGCACGCCGCGGGCACCGCGAAGCCGTTGGTGGGCGTGAGGCCGCCGGAGCCACTGGAGACGGCGTCGGTGCCCAGGCCGAAGGCGGCGAAGGCCGTCCACAGGCGGCAGACGTCCTCACCGCCGTGCAGCGCGGTGGCGGCGGCGATGATGCCGTCACGCACCTGCGTGAAGGTGGGGCTGCACGGCGTGTTCTTCAGGCCCTGCGTGAAGTACAGCATCATGCGCTGGTTGCCCGCGTCACCCGTGGCGTCATACAGGTCGGCGTCGAAGCCGTGCTCGTCGACCAGGGCCCAGTAGGCCTCCCACATGCCCTGGGCGAACACCGAGCCCACGCCGTGCGGCACGGCCATGTTGCGGATGCTGGCGTAGGTCCAGGTGTTGACGGTGGGGTCGGTGCTGTAGCGCTGGCCGCGGATGCCCACGCCGGTGGTGGGCTGGTTCAGCGCGTAGGTGCCCACGCCACGGCCCTGCGGGCCGGTGTCGGTGGCCTTCGCCGTGTAGAAGAGCGAGAGGAAGTCGCTGATGCCCTCGCCGGGCTGCTGGCGGTTGCTCAAGCACGACACGTTGCTGGGGCCGCCCACCAGGCGGTTGGAGATGCCGTGGCCGTACTCATGGACGATGATGCCGGCGTCCAGGTCTCCATCGAGGTTCGGGGTCTTCGTGTTCCAGATGTACATCTGCATGCGCGGACGCTGGCCATCCGCCGGGGTGAAGAAGTTGGCGTTGTTGCGGCCACCGCCGTCCTGCGCCTCGGCGCGCACGTCGTCGTTGCCCCTGCCGCCCCGGCCGTAGTTGTTCACCTGGAAGTTGCCGGCCACCTCATCGAAACCGTACTGGTAGTGGACGTCGTGGATGATGTTGTTCCAGTAGAAGAGGTTCGTGACGGCCGCGGGGATGTACGTGGAGGGCGCGTTGTTGAGGTTGATGGTGAAGTCGCAGGCGAGGGACGCGCCGCAGTTGGGCTGCGTGGTGGGCGGCGCGCCATCGTTGTTGGTGTCCTCGTAGGCGTGGACGTTGTTGCCGCGCGGGATGGTGTACTCGGCCCCGGCGACGCCGTTGGTGTCGTGCCAGCCGTAGGGGGAGGCCGTGGCGTTGGCGGGGTTGGTGACCAGCACGCGGCCATCCGAGGGCGGCAGCGGCGTGGTGTGGTTGGGGCTCTCCACAGGCATGGGATAGACGCGGTAGGAATCCGCCGCCACCCAGTCGAAGCGCGTCCAGACCTCGCCCGTCTGCGCGTCCACCGTCACGTCGTAGACGTGGTCGTTGTCGGGCGTGTGGACCTGGAAGCGCCACACCAGGCGCGCCTCACCCTGGCGGATGGGCAGCACCGCCAGCTCCGCGTCGACAGGCTCGGTGGACAGGCCCTCCACCGCGACGCGCGTGCGCTGACGCACCCCGGGCTCAGGCTTCAGGGCCTCGGGGGCCGTGGCGAGCCGCACGCCCAGGTGCTTCGCGAGGCCCGCCACCGCCTCGGCGGCGCTCAGCCGCGGCGTGGCGCCGGCGATGGCGGTCTCCAGGGCCGGCAGGAAGTCGCTGTGCACGCTGAGCACGCGCCCGTCGCGATCCACGTTGATTTGAAGCTGCGCGTTGTACACGGGCAGGCCCCGGTACGTCTGGCGCAGGTACAGGTTGGTGATGCCGCTCACCTTCGAATAGACGCGGTCCGTCACCTCGAGGTTCGCGAGGTCGTTCAGGCCCAGGCCGAACGCATCGCGGTGCTTCTGGACGAAGTCCAGGCCGATGGCCAATGCGTCTCCGCTGCGCGGGCCTGACAGCGCCCCCACCGGATTGGTCAGCGAGCGCACCAGTCCATTGGACGCGTCGAACTCCACCATGAGCTCGGGCACCGCCTGTCGCAGCGCCTCCTGACTGGCCGTCTGGGTGCTCGAGATGCCAAACCGCGCCTGCGCGTTGTAGGCGTCACGCGCGTCGTAGTTGCGATGACCGCGATGATCCGAATTGACTGCCATTGCCGCAGAACCCGAGAGGGTTCCAATGAGAAACACCGCATGAAAAAGGCGCCTTCGGTAAGGACCTGAGGACATGTCGTGCTCCTGCACTGCGGGTTGACCGCTCCCTCTGGGGGCGCGGTACTGGCGCGGCAGAAAACACACTTTGAGTGAAAATGGCAAATCACCAGCTATTCTGGAAATATATGCCTGGGTGCAAAGGAATTGCACAGCCCCGAAGGATGACAAGCAATGCTGCTGTTGTGATTGGCAATCAACGTTTGCCCAGGATGTTGCTTTGAGCAGCGATTGGGCGAGGCAGCAGCCGTTCCAGCAGCGCGCCCACGGAGCGCACGGGCCGGGCGCCGGGCTCGGGGATGCGCACCACCAGCATCGCGGCGCCCAGGCGGGCCGCCGAGGACAGCACGAAGAGGACGTGCAGGTTCACCCAGGCGTGGCCGCCGAGCGTGAAGTTCGCGGGCAGCGCGGCGGCGATGGCGCCCCCCAGCGCGGCCGCGGCGGCATAGGCCAGTCCGCCCGCGGTGGCGAAAGCGGCGAGGTAGAAGGGACGGTTCTTCCGCGGAGCGACGGCGAGCGGCAGCTCGAAGATGGCCAGGCCGTGGCCGCTCCACAGCGCGCCGGCGAGGAGGATGTCGAACAGCAGGGGCCAGAGCGTCCCCGCGGAGGGCAGCAGCCACAGCGCGGGGATGACGCCGATGCCCAGGGAGCACGCCATCAGCACCGGCTGGGCGCCGCACCGGTCAATCGCGCGGCCCCAGAGCGGTGCCGCGAGGATGCGCACGCCGGCCACCGCGGCGGCGTGAAGCGCCATGATGACGAAGGTCATCTTGAGGTTCTGCAGGCTGTGCAACGCGAAGAAGGGCGCGGACACGCCCACCGCCGCGTTCCAGGCCACCTGGTAGGTCAGCACGCGGCGCGCGTTGTCATCCTTGAAAGGCACCAGCGCGCCCTTCAGCTCCAGCGGCGGCGTGGTGCCGGGTGGAGCCGGGTCATGCTGCGTCGCCATCAGCAGGGTGGTGACGATGCCCATGACGCATGCGCCCAGCGCGAGCAGGGGCAGCGCCACGCCGACGCCGGTGGCCGGCCGCAGGCGGTCCATCAAGAGGCCCGCCCCGAGCGAGGCCAGCGTGCCCGCCAGTGTGGTGAGAGCCGTCCTCCTGCCGAAGAAGCGACCCCGGACGGCGCGAGGCACCAGCTCCCCCATCCACGCCACCCATGCGTTGTTGCCCACCACGCTCAGCGCGGCGGAGACGCCAGCCACCATCAGCAGCAGGCGCTGCTGCGACTCGAAGGGCAGGCCCAGCCACGGCAGCACGGCCAGGGGAAACATCACCACGCGCGACAGGCACACCGCGGTGAGCGCCACCCTCCGATGTCCGAACAGGCCGGTCAGCCAGGCCGCGGGGAACTGGACGAACTGCGCGAAGAAGGGCAGGGCGGTCATCACCCCCACCAGGAAGGGGCCCAGCTTCAGCGCAATGGCCCAGGCCGTGAGCGCCGTCGCGCCCGCGCAGGCGGTGAAGACCTCCGAGAACATGCCCTCCACCACGGAGACACCCAGCGTCCGACGCAGGCGGCCGTGAGTCGTCTGCGCGCCAGGACCGGGCCCATCCGCGGGCGGCGCGCCCAGGAGCGGAGCCGACGAGCCGGGCAGCGAGGAGCCCGGCCGGAACAGCGGTACCGCGGTGGCAAGGGAGGCGAAGCTGCGGAGGAACTGCCGACGGAGGGCTGCGCGAGTCACGGGGCCGCGTTCTGTCGCACGCCCCGCCGGGCCCCCTCAATCCACCCTCGAGAGCCCCCAGGAAGGCCGGCCGCTCTCCGGGCGGGACGGACCGGCTGTCCCACATCTCCTGTCACCGGCCAGCGCCTGGCTGCTGAGCAGCGCTGGAATCAGGTGCAGTTCAAGCGGTCTTGAACTATATGAACGAACGAGGAGACGGCGCACATGGACTTGGCTCGGGAGCTGACGGACTTTCTGGGGGCGGTGGAGCAGCGGCTTGGCAGCACCCTGGTTGATGGCGATGCCGGTCCGGGCGTGAAGGGTGACACGTTGATGGAGGCGGCCCGTCATCTGTGTCTGGGCAGCGGGAGCAAGCGCGCGCGCCCCATGCTGGCGCGGCTGTTCGGCGGGGCGGTGGGGGTGCCAGCGGAGCGGCTGGTGGACGTGGCGGTGGCCGCGGAGCTCATCCACTCGGCCAGCCTGCTGCACGATGACGTGGTGGACGCGGGCATGTTCCGGCGCGGCCGCCCCACGGTGAACGCCCGCTGGGGCAACATCGTCGCGGTGATGAGCGGCGACCTCATCCTGTCCACGGGCCTGCACCAGCTGTCCTTGCTGGACGCGCGGCTGACGCGCAGCGCGCTGTCCGTCGTCGCCGAGATGACCCGCGCCGCCATCGCCGAGGTGGAGGCCCGCGGGGATCTGGACCTGCCGCTCAACCGGCTGCGCTTCATCGCCGAGGGCAAGACGGGCTCGCTCTTCGGCTGGTGTGGCAACGCGGCGGCGACGCTGGCGGACCACCCGGAGGCGGTGGAACGCTTCGATGGCTTCGGGCGGCACCTGGGCGTGGCGTTCCAGATTGCCGATGACATCCGGGACATCCTGGGTACGGACGTGGGTAAGCCGCGCTACGCGGACGTGCACTCGCGCACGCCGTCCATGCCCATCCTCCTGGCGGTGGCCAAGGACGAGTCCCTGCGCCGCAAGCTGAAGGACGCGTGGGCGTTCTCCGCCATCACCCCCGAGCGCACGAAGGAGATTGGCGCGGCCATCGAGGCCACGGGCGCGGTGGATGCGTCCATGGAGCGGATGAACGTGGAGATTGATGCCGCGCTCGACAAGCTGGGCCACTTCGCCCAGGAGCCCGCCGGCGCGGAGCTGGTGAGCTGGGCGCGGAAGCTGTCGGCCGGCATCGCCGAGCAAGTCCAGGGGCGCGCCGCATGAAGGGCTACCTGTGGACGGGGGGACCCGGGAGCCCTGCCTCGGAGGCGCCGCTGGCGGACGGCCGGCTCGCGCCCTGGGAAGCCATCGCGGTGGACGCGGTGGGAAACGTCATCGAATTCTGGGGGTTCAAGCGCAACCAGGGCCGTGTGTGGGCCCTGCTGTACCTGCGCGGTGAGCCCCTGACCGCGGGTGAAATCGAGCGGGAGCTGGACCTGTCCAAGGGCGGTGTCTCCATGCTGCTGCGCGACCTGGAGCGCTGGGGTGTCATCCAGCGCGTGCGGCTGCCCAAGGACACGGTGTGGCGCTACGGCGCCGAGAATGACCTGGTGCGGATGGTGACGCACGTCATCGAGGAGCGCGAGGCGGGCTTCGTCGCGCGCATCCGCGCCGACCTCGCGGAGGCCCGCCGGCTGGCGGAGGCCCACGAGGACCTCCCGCGCGACCGGCTCCAGCGCCTGGAGAAGATGGCGACGCTGGCCGAGCATGTGGAGCGCGCGCTGCGGTTGTTCATCAAGACGTCCCGGCTGGACGTCTCCGGTGTGCTGTCCGTCTTCCGGGACGACGCCTCGGGGACTCGCCGGGGTTCGAAGTAGCCGGAGAGGGCGGACATGGATTCGCACTATGACCAGGTGATGAAGGCGCGCGCGGCCGCGGACCCGTCCGCCACGCGCCTCTATTTCGCGTACTCGACCATCCTGGACCGCGCGGCGTTCGAGGAGTGGCGTTCGCAGCACAGCTACGACTTCTTCGAGCTGCCCGAAGGACGGCTGGCCGAGGCCCTGGACGTGGACCTCGTCTATGACTTCCCGTCCCGTTGGTGGGGCGGGCGCGTCGCGGGGCTGACGGATGCGGCGGAGCGGAAGGTGTACGGCCGCCTCTTCGAGATTCGCGGCCAGGACTGGCCCATCATCCAGCACAAGGAAGGCTTCGTGACGAGCATGTGCGTGGAGCGGCCGGTCCGAGTCCGGGTGGACGGGCAGGACGTGGAGGCCACGGCCTTCGTCACGAACCCGAGGCGCGCCTCGAGCGACGGCCCGGTCAGCACGCGCTTCGTCGATGCGCTGGTGCGAGGGGCCCAGGCCGCAGGGCTGCCCGCCGACTACGTCGAGCGCCTGAAGCGGGGCGAGTAGGCGCCGCCCCCCCGGCGCGTACACCGGAGGACAGTGCCCGCCGCGCCCGGCTTCCCTTCGGGCCGGGCGTGCACAGCTTGGTCTGCGCGCATGTTCTTCTTCTTCTCGAACCGGCTCGGCTGTATCGGCAGCATCCTGGTCTCCATCGCCCTGAGCGCGGTGCTCTACTTCCTGTTCATGCGCTGACAGCGGGCTCCGCCGCCTGTCCGGCGGCGCTCACGCCTCGTCGCGCTAGACGTCGTCCGAGTCCTCGGACGCGAGCGGATGGATGGTGACTTCGCGCCCGTCCTTGTCGGGCGAGCTGCGGACCGCGTCCACCTCTTCTGGTGTCTCCGGCGCTCGTTCGGAGAAGTTGTCGTTGTGGAGGTGACGCTGGCGCTGCTCGCTCGTGCCTCCGTATCCCTCGACGATCTTCGTCTTTGTCATCGCCCGTCCTCCAGTTGGATCACCCATGGGTACGCTGGGAATCGAAGGGGAGGGGAGCAAGCGTTGCTGGCTGCGCGACTGGAGGGCTGGCGGCCGATCGAGCCCCATGCGGCACAATGCCTACATGAACGAATCATCAGGCATTTCTTCGTGCAGCCTGGGGCGTCATGCCTACATGAACAAAAGACCAGCCCTTGCGACGTTGCTGATCCGTTGTGGCGAACTGACTGGACGTTCAGTAGGGGTGACAACTCCTTGAGGGACATGGCGGGCTGAACAAAGTGGCAGGCATTTTCTCATCAATGCCTACATGCTCCCCTGTTTAGCATGTCGGGCTCCCCTGATCCTCGACTTCCCCTGTGCTGATGTTCAGTGGTTTTTGCCACCTCTTCCTTGGAGGCACCTGCTTGCGCATGCGTTCAGTGTTGGGTGCCTCTCCTGGCGTCGTGCCGGGCAATGCCTACATGTTCTGATGTTCAGGCAGTCTGAACACCCTTCTGGCTTGCTTGTTCTGTGTTTGTTTGTGATTGCATTTTTGTGTTTGTGATTGCGTGAATTGTGTGTGTGTTTCGGTGTCCGCTCGAAAAGACGAAGTAGGGCTCGCGGGAGCGCAGCCTGTAGAACGTGCCGGGCGTCGGCTTCTCTGGCCGGGCGTCGTCTCGTGCGCCAGGGCGGGGGCACATTGCCGTGTGAACCCATGCCACTGGGAGCACAAGGAATGGCAAAGACAAACACGACCGGACGGCGGGGCGGGCGGAGCAGAGGACGGACGGCCCGTACGGAATCGGAGCCAAGGAGGGGACAGGAGGCGGACCGCAAGCAGGGACGCAAAGCCGCAGGGGGCGCCGAACCTCCCGCGCGGCGTCGGCGGCCCGTGGCTTCCGGGTTCGCCTACTGCGCTCTGAAGCCGCAGCCCGAGCGCGTGCTTCCCGCGGACCTCAATCCTCACCGGATGCGTCTGATTCGGCAGAATGAGGCCAAGTGGGCCAACGGCACCGTGCTGCACTACTACTTCTTCGACAAGGACACGGATGGAGAAGAGGTCCGGCTCCAGGACGGCAGTACCCACTGGATGCCCTGGACCACCACGGATGACGAGAAGAAGGTCGTTCGTGAGGCCTTCCGCCGCTGGAAGGAGGTGGGGATTGGCCTCGAATTCGAGGAGGTGACGTCCCGAAGCGAGGCGGAGATCCGCATCGGCTTCATGCGAGGGGACGGCGCCTGGTCCTACGTCGGGCGCGATGTGCTCCGGCACGGGCCGGACGAGCGCACGATGAACTTCGGCTGGGACCTGACGGAGAGCAGCGAGGAGCTCGACACGGCCATCCATGAGATTGGCCACACGCTCGGCTTTCCGCACGAGCACCAGAATCCCCATGCCGGCATCGTCTGGGACGAGGAGGCCGTCTATGCGGACCTTGCCAAGCCGCCCAATCGCTGGAGCCGGGAGACGACCTTCTTCAACATCATCCGGAAGTTGGATCCGAGCAAGGTGGAAGGCTCCACCTGGGACCCCGACTCCGTCATGCACTATCCGTTCAAGCCCGGGCTCATCAAGGAGCCCAAGCCCTACTTCGAGAACGGGTTGACTCCGAAGGGGGGCATCTCGAATCGAGACAAGGACTGGGTCAAGCGCTTCTATCCGCCCCTGACAGGAGAGGACGTGACGTCGCTCCAGCCCTTCCACTCCGAGACCCTGGCGCTCGAGCCCGGCCAGCAGCGCAACTTCAGCTTCACCGCACAGGAGACGCGCGAATACCAGATGCGGACCTTCGGGACGTCGGACACCGTGATGGTGCTCTTCGAGAAGACGCCCGACGGGTATCAATACCTGATGGGCTCCGACGACAGCGGCCAGGACGTCAACGCGTCCCTGAAGCTCAAGCTCTTCCAGGGACGCGAGTACGCGCTGCGAGTCCGGCTGTACTACGAGGAGCGGGCAGGGGAGTCCGCGGTGATGCTCTGGTGACCTCCCCAACCAGACGGCTCAGCCCGGCGTGAACCACAACACGGACAGCGGGGGCAGGGTGAGCGTGGCCGACGCGGGCTGACCATCCCAGCCCGTGGGCTCGGTGTGAATCTGCCCCATGTTACCCAGGTTGGAGCCGCCGTACTGCTCGGCGTCCGTGTTGAGCAGCTCCACGTAGCGGCCCTGGAGCGGGAAGCCCACGCGGTAGTTCTCCCGCACCGTCGGCGACAGGTTGGCGATACACACCACATGCCGCCCAGGCTGCCGGGCGCGGCGTACGAAGGCGAAGACGTTGTACGCCGCCGAGTCCGGCTGGAGCCACTGGAAGCCCATGGGCTCGCTGTCCGCGTCGTACAGCGCGGGCATGTCCCGGTAGATGCGGTTGAGGTCCGCCATCAGCTTCAGGATGCCGTGGTGCCCGGGCTCGTGCGTCAGGTGCCAGTCCAGGCTCTTGTCGTGGTTCCACTCCGCGGGCTGGCCGAACTCACCCCCCATGAAGACGAGCTTCTTGCCCGGGTGGGCCCACATCCACGCGAAGAGCGCCCGCAGGTTGGCGCGCTTCTGCCACGGGTCGCCGGGCATGCGCCCGTACAGGCTGCCCTTGCCGTGCACGACCTCGTCGTGGCTCAGCGGCAGCATGAAGTGCTCGCTGAACGCATACAGCAGGCCGAAGGTGAGCTGGTTGTGGTGGTACTGCCGGTAGATGGGGTCCTTGGAGAAGTACGACAGCGTGTCGTGCATCCACCCCATGTTCCACTTGAAGTCGAAGCCCAGGCCCCCCTCGGACACGGGCGCGGAGACCTTGGGCCAGGCCGTGGACTCCTCGGCGATGACGACGACGCCCGGGTGCTTGCGGCGGACCGTCTCGTTCAGCTCGCGCAGGAAGTGGATGGCCTCCTCGTTCTCACGGCCTCCCCAGCGGTTGGGGATCCACTCGCCCTGCTTGCGGCTGTAGTCGAGGTAGAGCATCGACGCCACGGCGTCCACGCGCAGGCCGTCGACGTGGTACTCCTCGATCCAGAACAGCGCATTGGCGATGAGGAAGTTGCGGACCTCGTTGCGGCCGAAGTTGAAGACCAGCGTGCCCCAGTCCGGCTGAGCGCCCTTGCGCGGGTCCGCGTGCTCGTACAGCGCCGTGCCGTCGAACTGCCCCAGCGCGTGCGAGTCGCGCGGGAAGTGTCCGGGCACCCAATCGACGAGCACCCCGATGCCTTCCTGGTGCATGTGGTCGATGAAGTAGCGCAGGTCGTCCGGGTGACCGAAGCGTGCCGTGGGCGCGTAGTAGCCGCCGACCTGGTAGCCCCAGGAGCCGCCATAGGGGTGCTCGGCCACGGGCAGCAGCTCCACGTGGGTGAAGCCGGTGAACTTGATGTACTCGGCCAGCGCGGGTGCCAGCTCGCGGTAGGTCATGGGCCGGTCACCATCCTCGACGACCCGTCGCCAGCTCCCCAGGTGGACCTCGTAGACGCTCCACGGCTGGTTGTGCACGTCATGGCGCTGCGAGCGCTGCTCCAGCCACGCCGCGTCGCCCCACGAATAGCGCGCCAGGTCGTGCACCACCGACGCGGTGGCCGGCGGCACCTCCGTGCGGAACGCGAAGGGGTCCGCCTTGAGGACGTTGGCGCCCCCGTGGCCCGGGCGAATCTCGAACTTGTAGCGGGTGCCTTCGCCCACCTCGGGGACGAACAGCTCCCAGATGCCGGAGGAGCCCATGCGGCGCATCGCGTGCAGGCGGCCGTCCCAGCTGTTGAAGTCCCCCACCACGGACACGCCCGCGGCGGTGGGCGCCCACACCGCGAAGGACGTGCCGCGCACGCCGTTGTGGTGGATCAGGTGCGCGCCCATGCGCTCCCAGAGCCGCTCATGGCGGCCCTCGCCGGCGTAGTACAGGTCCATCTCGCCCAGGGTGGGGAGGAAGCTGTACGGGTCGCGGAGCGTGAAGACGCGCTTGCCGGGGTACTCCACCTCCAGCAGGTAGTTGAACGTCTGGTCCTTGCCGTTGATGCGGGCCTCGAAGACGCCGCCCAGCCGGTGGGTCATCGCGACGCGGCCACCGGACTCCGGCAGCACGTGGATGGCCACGGCATCCGGACGGAAGGCGCGAATCACCACACCGTCCCCATCCGGGTGGATGCCGAGGACGGAGTGAGGCTCCGGATGCCTCAGCTCCACGACGCGCTGAAGCTCCGCGTCCACCTGGGCCTTGTCGGCTGGCTTCCTCACTTGGATGCCTCCATGCGCAAGAGGGCCGAGACGGGGATTCGTACCCAGTCGGGCCGGTTCTGCAGTTCGTATCTCACTTCGTAGAGCAATTTCTCCAGCTCGAACGCGCGCAGCATGACGTCGAAGGTCGCCTCGTCCGAGGGCAGGAAGGCCGCCCCGCGCGTCACCTGCCGGTAGCCCTCGACGAAGGCCTCCCGCATGGGGCCCACGCGCTCGTGCGGCGTGCCGCCCTCCAACGTCACCGTGGCCTCCGCGTAGTCGAACGAGCGGATCATCCCCGCCACGTCGCGCAGCGCGCTGTACTTCTCCCGGCGCGCGGTGAAGGAGCGCGCGGGCTCACCCTCGAAGTCGAAGATGAGCCACTGGTCATTGGCGCGCAGCACCTGGCCCAGGTGGAGGTCGCCGTGGATGCGAATCTTCTGCCCGGCCGGCGGCACCTGCGCCAGGCGCTTCGCCGAGTCGATGAGGGCCTCTCGCCGACCCTCCAGGTCCGGGTGCAGCCGGCCGGCCTCCGCCAGAGTCACCCCCAGCTCTCCGACGATGGAGGCGCTCCACCGCTGGAGGTCCTCCTGGAGGAGGGGCTCCGGGGTGAAGGCGGGCTCGTCCTCCGTGGCGGAGGCGAAGGCGAGGTGCAGCTCGCCCACGCGCATGCCCAGCTCCCGCATCTGCGTCAGGAAGCGAGGGCCCACCGCGCGCTCCTCGCGCAGCCGGTCCAGGGTGTACTTCCAACCGTCCGTCGCGTTCGGCACGAAGCGGTGGGCCACCGCGAGCGTCGCGCCCGCCGCCCCCTCCAGGTGGAGGGCGCCCAGCAGCACCGGCGTGGCGCGGAACGACGTCTTCGTGGCGAGGAAGCGGCCCACCTCGTGCTCGGGATTCACCCCGGCCTCCAGCTTCCGGATGATCTTCAGGATGACCTGTTCGCCCAGCACCACCGAGGTGTTGCTCTGCTCCACCATGAGGCGCCGGACGCTCGGTGGCGAGGGCAGCGCGAGCAGGTTGTCCGGCGCCGCGATCCATTCGCCCTGCACGTGCCCGCCCGCGGAGGCCACCTGGCCGCCCGCGCGGATGAGGTCGAAGAGGCCGCGCATGCACTCGTCGCTCTCCAGGGCATCGCGCACGCCCTCGGAGGAGGGCTGGACGGGCAGCAGGTAGCGTTCAGGGCTGCCCAGCTCGTAGACGACCTCCACCACGGCGAGGCTGAAGGCGCAGCCGCCGGACTCGATGGTGGCGTGGTCCATCACCGTCACGTGTTTGATGGGCCAGGCCTTGCCGCTGAACCAGCGCTGGTGCTTGAGGTAGTCGGGGAGCTTCGTCAAATCCAGGCTGTTCACTCGAGGCTCCTTCCCTGAAGTGGTTTGTCCAAGCGGAACCACAGGAACATGTAGGGGCCCATGGAGAGCTGGTAGGGCAGTTCGCTGACGCGCGGGAAGGGGGTTTCGCCAATCAGCTCCACGGGCACGGCGCCCTCCCATTCCCGAAGGTCGAGCACCGCGGGCTGCGCGAAGCGCGACAGGTTGCACACCACGAGCACCGTCTGGCCTTCCCACTGACGCACGAAGGCCAGCACCTTGCGGTTCTCCGTCTGGAGGAAGCGCAGGTTGCCCAGCGAGAACACCGGGTAGCGCTGGCGGATGCGAATCATCCGCTTGATCCAGTGCAGGAGGCTGGACTTCACGCGCTCCTGCGCCTCCACGTTGATGGATTGGTATCCGTAGACGGGGTCGGCGATGACGGGCGCGTAGAGGCGCGAGTAGTCCGCGCGGCTGAAGCCCGCGTTGCGGTCGCCCGTCCACTGCATGGGCGTGCGCACGCCGTTTCGGTCGCCGAGGTAGATGTTGTCACCCATGCCAATCTCGTCCCCGTAGTAGAGGACGGGCGTGCCGGGCAGGGTGAAGAGCAGGCTGTGCATCAGCTCGATGCGCCGGCGGCCGTTGTCCATCAGCGGCGCGAGCCGGCGGCGGATGCCCAGGTTGATGCGCATGCGCGGGTCGGTGGCGTATTCCCGGTACATGTAGTCCCGGTCCTCGTCCGTCACCATCTCCAGCGTCAGCTCGTCGTGGTTGCGCAGGAAGATGGCCCACTGGCAGGTGTCCGGGATGTCCGGCGTCTGCTGCATGATTTCGACGATGGGCGTGCGGTCCTCGCGGCGCACGGCCATGTAGAGGCGGGGCATCACCGGGAAGTGGAAGCCCATGTGGAACTCGTCGCCGTCGCCGAAGTACACGCGCACGTCGGCGGGCCACTGGTTCGCCTCGGCCAGCAGCATCTTCCCCTGGTATTCGGAGTCGATGGTCTTCCGCAGGCGCTTGAGGAAGGCGTGCGTCTCCGGGAGGTTCTCGCAGTTGGTGCCCTCGCGCTCGAAGAGGTAGGGCACGGCGTCGCAGCGGAACCCGTCCACGCCCATGTTGAGCCAGAAGCGCATGACGTCCAGCATGGCTTCCTGCACCTCGGGGTTGTCGTAGTTCAGGTCTGGCTGGTGGCTGAAGAAGCGGTGCCAGAAGTACTGCTTGGCCACCGGATCCCACGTCCAGTTGGAGCGCTCCGTGTCGAGGAAGATGATGCGCGCGCCCTTGTACTGGTCGTCGGTGTCGCTCCAGACGTACCAGTTGCGCTTGGGGCTGTTGGGGTCACTGCGCGCCTCCTGGAACCAGGGGTGCTGGTCGCTGGTGTGGTTGACCACCAGCTCGGTGATGATGCGGATGTCGCGCTTGTGCGCCTCGTCCACCAGCCGCTGGAAGTCCGCGAGCGTGCCGTAGTCCGGGTGGACGCCGTAGTAGTCCGCGATGTCGTAGCCGTCGTCGCGCAGCGGCGAGGGGTAGTGCGGCAGCAGCCAGAGGCAGTTGATGCCCAGGTCCTGGAGGTACGGCAGCTTCTCAATCAGACCCGGGATGTCCCCGTGGCCGTCACCGTTGGAGTCATGGAAGGCGCGGAGGTGCAGCTCGTAGATAAGGGCCTTCTTGTACCAGAGGGGATCTTGGTCCATACGCCTCTCGGGTTGTCACTCGTAGTAGTCGAACGCGTTCTCGGTACGGCGGAACCGGTGGACGGCCCAGAGGGCCGCGGGCTGCTCGGGTGTCAGGCGCACCTGCACGTCGGGACCCTGCCACAGCGAGCGCTGGCCCGACATCAACTCGTGTACCTGATACGTCTCGTCGGGCCGCGCGCCGAGCCATTCCAGGGGCACGTGCAGCAGCGCCTCCTGCGGGGCATAGGGGTCCAGGCTCACCGCCACCAGGACCAGGCTGGTGCGGTCCGGCGTGCGCTTGCCGTAGAAGAGGACGCGGTCGTTGTTCGACGTGAAGAATTGAAGCGTGCCGTACTGGTGCAGTGCGGGATTCGTGCGGCGCGCGGCGTTGAGGCGCGCAATCCAGTCCCGGATGTTGCCGGGCCGGTCCAGGTCCCACGCGACGAGCTGATACTTCTCCGAGTCGGTGTACTCCTCCTTGCCCGGGATGGGACGGCCTTCACACAGCTCGTAGCCGCAGTACATGCCCCAGACGGAGGACAGCGTCCCCGCCAGCGCGGCGCGGAGGCGGAAGGCGCCGGGCCCCGCGTTCTGGAGGAACTCCGGGAGGATGTCCGGCGTGTTGGGCCAGAGGTTGCCGCGGAAGTAGTCGGACACGGGCGGCTGGGTGATTTCCTCCAGGTACTCCTGGAGCTCACCCTTGAAGTTGCGCCACGTGAAGTATGTGTACGACTGGGTGAAGCCCACCTTGGCCAGGGCCTTCATCACCTTGGGGCGGGTGAAGGCCTCGGACAGGAAGAGGACCTGCGGATGGGCCTCCTGCACGCGGCGGATGAGCCAGGCCCAGAACTGCATGGGCTTGGTGTGGGGGTTGTCCACGCGGAAGGTGTTCACCCCCTGCTTCACCCAGTGGAGGACCACGGACTCCAGCTCCGCCCAGAGCGACTCACGAGCGGGGCCCATCCAGTCGAAGTTGACGATGTCCTCGTAGCGCTTGGGCGGATTCTCCGCCGTCTTGATGGTGCCGTCCGGGCGGTGCTGGAACCACTCCGGATGCTCCTTCACGTAGGGGTGGTCCGGTGAGCACTGGAAGGCGAGGTCCAGCGCCACCTCGATGCCGTGGGCCTGGGCCGTCTGCACGAAGTGACGGAAGTCCTCCAACGTCCCCAGCTTGGGGTGCACGGCCTTGTGCCCACCCTCCGAGGCGCCAATGGCCCAGGGGCTGCCCACGTCGTCGGGGCCCGCGGTGAGGCTGTTGTTCTTTCCCTTGCGGGCTGTCCGGCCAATGGGGTGGATGGGCGGCAGGTACACGGTGTCGAAGCCCAGCTCCTGGATGTAGGGCAGCCAGGCCTCCGCATCCCGGAAGGTGGCGTGGGTGACGCCGTCCCGCTTCGCCGAGCGCGGGAAGAACTCATACCAGGCGCTGAAGCGGGCCTTCTCGCGGTCCGCGAAGACTTCCAGCACCTTGTCGTAACGCCGCGCCAGCGTCCGGTCCGGATACGTGGAAGCCACAGTGGCCAGCTCCGGGGCCAGCGCCACGGCGATGAGGTCCGGCGTGGGTGGCTGGCGCAGCCGGGCGCCGGCCTCGCTCAACAGCCGGGCGTCTTCCTCCTGCTTCGCGTCACGGGCCCGCTTCGCGGCGCCCTCCAGCAGCGCGGCGCCTTCCAGCAGCTCGCTGCGCACGTCGCGGCCCGCGTCGACCTTGCGCTTGAGCTCGGAGGTCCAGGTCCGGAAGAGGTCCGGCCACGCTTCAATCGTGTATTCGTAACGACCGTTGTGGCGCAGGGGGAACTCCCCCTCCCAGCGGTCGTTGCCGAGGAAGCGCATGGGCACTTCCACCCAGTCGGTCTGCTGGGACCTGGGCGTCACCTGGCGCCAGCGGATGACGGCGACCAGGACATCATGGCCTTCCTTGAAGACATCCGCCCTGACGGTGCATTGCTCTCCGACGACGCGCTTCACGGCGTGACGACCGGCATCCAGCTCGGGGCTCACTCCCTCGATGAACACGCTTCCGAGTCGTTCAGTCATGGTGGCTGGCGGCCCTTATAGGTCTTGGGTTGTCATGGCCTCGCGGCGATTCGCGCCTGATGTCGATGCTGGACGGCTTCCGTGCCGGCCGCGTTGGCTCGTGAACGTTAAGGATGGGGATGGGCGCTGCCCACCCTGGAAGGCACAGCGCGCCCGGGTGCCCGCCTGCCGATACTTGAGGCTGGGAACTGTCCTTCTGAATGAGCTATCCGGGACGAACATGGCGCCTCCTCCCCCTGCTGAGCCCCGAGCGAGCGACCTGGCGGCGGACCTGACCCTCATCCGGCAGGTGGCCCTGGGCAGCGCCGAGGCGATGCGGGAGGTCTACGCGCGCTGCGGCGGCCGGTCCTTCGCCATTGCGTTGCGGCTGCTCCCGTCTCGCGCGGACGCGGAAGAGGTGCTGCAGGAGACCTTCCTCGAGGTCTGGCGCCGCGCGCGCGAGTTCGACCCGAGCCGCGGCGGCCTGGAGTCGTGGGTGACGACCATCGCGCGAACGCGCGCCATCGACCGGCTGCGCACGCTGGGGGCGGCGGCGCGCGTCGTCGAGGGCGCGGCGCATCAGGGGCCTCCCGTCAGCGCGGTACCCACGGCGCCGGATGAAGCAGCCGGGCAGGGCGAATCGCGCATCCGGGTGTGGGCGGCCTTGGCCCAGCTTCCTCCGGAGCAGCGCGAGGTGGTGGAGCTGGCCTACTTCGAGGGCCTTTCGCAGCGCGAGATTGCGGAGCGCACCGGTGACCCGCTGGGGACGGTGAAGACACGCGCGCGGCTGGCGCTGGAGAAGCTGGGGGGCCTGCTCGACGTGCTCCGTCCGTCGGGGTAGCGGGGGCCGGGTCCCCTGGCTGGCCGGCGGCCTCGGCGGGCTCCGTTCCAGCGCTTAAGGTTCGCTCAAGCTTTGCCGTCCAGAACGGGGTGGTGCCCGCAGCGGTGGGCACGTCACCGACTGGAACGGAGGCTCTGGATGTAAAGCGATGTCATGACGCGCCGGCGGGTCCTCAAGGGCATGGGCGTGGCGCTGGCGACCCTGCCGCTCGCGCGCCTGGTGATGGCTTGCGGTGAGGGGACCGAGCCGAGCAATGGTGCCGATTCCGGGACGGGGGCCACGGCATGGGCCACCGGCGGCACCGCCGCGATGACCCTGGCGGCCTCCTATCCGGACCCGTTCGCTTCGGGCATCGGCACTGCCTGCGCCCTGACCTGTGAGGCAACGCTGGGGCCGTGCTACGCCAGCGACTTCTGCACCTCCGGCGACGCCGAGGCCCGCGCGGCGCGGTGGTTTCGAGGCGTGCAGACGACGGATGCCAACGGCCGGGTGAACTTCGACACGTGCTTCCCGGGTTGGTACAGCAGCCGGACCATCCACATCTTTCCCCCTGGTTGGGTCACTGCGCGGGCCCGGGTAACTGGCCTTCGCCCGCGGTGACGCGCACGAGCTGCTTGCCCAGGTTGCGGCCTTCGAACAGACCTCGCAGGGCCGAGGGCGCCTGCTCCAGCCCCTCGGCGACGGACTCGGCGCAGTGGAGCACGCCCTGGGCCTCCCAGGCGGCCAGCTCGCGGAATGCCTCGGGGAAGCGGGAGACGTAGTCGAGGAAGATGAAGCCCTCCATCCGTGCTCGCTTGAAGCCGAGCTGCATGTAGTTGCGCGGAGCGGTGCCGTAGTCGCCGTCCTTGTAGCCCGAGGACACGCTGCCAGAGAGCACCACCCGCGCGCCCCGGGCGAGGTGGTCCAGCGCGGCTTCCAGGATGGGGCCGCCCACGTTGTCGAAGACCACGTCGACCCCCCGCGGCGCGAGGGCCCGGAGTCGCGTCCGGAGGTCTTCGGACTTGTAGTCGATGCAGGCATGGAAGCGCGCGGCGCGGGTGACCCATTCGGCCTTGTGTGGGCCGCCTGCGATACCAATGACACGGCAGCCCCGGAGCCGGGCCACCTGGCCAGCGATGGAGCCCACGCTGCCGGCGGCGGCCGAGACGAGGACCGTCTCTCCCGGCGCGATGCGGCCGACATCGGTCATGCCGAAGTATGCGGTCAGCCCGCTCGCGCCGAAGAGGTTCAGCATCGCCCGCGGCGAGACACCGTCCGGCACCTTGTTGAAGCCGAAGAGGCCCGAGTCGCCAGCCAGGACATAGTCCTGCCAGCCGGTGAGCCCGGCCACCCAGTCCCCAACCGCCAGCCGCTCCGAGCGGGAGGCGACGACCTGTCCCACGCCGGCACCACGCATCACCTCGCCGAGCGCGACGGGGTGGATGTACGTCGCGTTCGCGTTGAGCCAGGTGCGCTGAGTGGGCTCGATGGCGAGCCAGGTGACGCGAACCAGCGCCTCGCCGGGACCTGGAGTGGGCACGGGGCCCTCGCGCCATTCGAAGCACTCGTCCGACACCGCATCGTGGGGACGGGCTTTCAACACCCACTGCCGATTGATGCGAGTGCTCATGGCGTCTCCTTTCCGAACGCGGGCGCCGCCAGGCGGCGGGCGTGGTTCCGGAGATCGTCCGGCCATGGCCGGGTCCACTTGTTGAACCGCGTGCGGTCTCCGGCATACAGCGCGCGGGCGGCTTCCTCGTAGCCGGGCAGGTTTCCGGCCATCGTGGTCATGAAGCGGTCCGCGGCGGCCTGCGCCTGGCGGCGGCGGTCGGTATCGCCACTGCTCGCGCGCGCTGCCTCCACCAGCTTACGCAACGCCACGGAGGCTCCGCCCGGCTGTGCGGCCAGCCACTCCCAGTGCCGGGGAAGCAGCGTCACCTCGCGCGCCACCACCCCCAGCTTCGGCCTGCCAGGGCCCCGATGCCCCGTGTCACCCTCCGCCAGAGCAGGCGCGGGCTGAAGGCGGGCCAGGAGCTCCTCCGTGGAGCCACGCAGGTGGAAGTCCACCGTCCGGCCCGTGGTGTCGTCAAAGAGCAACAGCGGCGCGGACTCCCCGGTGTCGAGCGCACGGCGGGCCGCGAGGACGACCTCCGCGGGAGGGCCGGAGGCAAGCAGGCGCTGTCCGGCGAAGGCGGTCCAGGTGGTCGAAGTCATGGTCATCTCCGGCGTCGCGGGAGCGCGAGGCGCCAGATATTACCCGGGTGAAATCCATGGTCAATTACATCCGGATAGAATGCCGATGTGGGACGGGCGGGTGGGCGTCGTCGTGGCGCCACGCCGCCGCCAATCGGCTGCCCGTCGAGCCCAGGGGCGATGACCGCGTGCTGCGTTTGGGAGGGCGCGCCTATCGCCGCGCGGACACGAGCAGCATCATTGGCCGCTCCCGCTCCTCGGCCAGCTCGGGCTGGGCGGCGAGGAGCTCATCGGTGGGCCCCCATTCGTCGACATGCCGAAGGGTGAAGCCTGTGCCCATCAAGGTGTTCAGCAAGGTGCCCAGCGTCCGGTGGTACTTGATGACGCCCTGGGCGAGCCAGTCCGTCGTGCGAGGCCCCTCGACCTGGTAGCCGTTGATGGGCCAGGTCTTCTGGCCCCGCTCGTCCACGTGCCAGCCGGGATGGGACGGGGCCATGTAGATGGGGTGCTCGATGGAGAAGACCAGGGCGCCGCCCGGTACCAGGGTGTCATGCACCTTCGCGAGCAGGGCTGGCAGGTCTTCGATGTAGTGGAACGCGAGTGAGCTGTAGACGAGGTCGTAGCTGGCTCGCGGTAGCTCGACCGTCTCCAGGTCGGCCTGGGTGTAGGCGATGCCGCCGGCCGGTGTCAGCTGACGGGCCCGTTCCAGCATCCGCGCCGACACGTCGAGCCCGTCGACTTGCCGCGCCCCTTGCTCCTGGGCCCACCGGCAGAACCAGCCGTAGCCGCAGCCGAGGTCGAGGACTCGGAGGCCGCGCAGCGCAGGCAACATCGCCCGCAACGCGGGCCATTCCGGCGCGCCCGCCAGCCCTTCCATGGAGCGCCGCAGCCGGCTGTAGCCCTCGAAGAAACCTGGATCGTCGTAGATGTTCTGCGCCATCCGGACTTCTGAGCACCCTTGGGCTGAATCCGCAACGGAGCAGTCCTCCCAGATTGCGCCCGAGACGGTGGGCGCCTACCGGCTCTTCTTCCGCTCGGTCTTCGGCGCCGTGCGGGCATCGCCGTGGCCGGCCACCACGAGCCCGAGTGTCTGCACGTAGTTCACCGCGGCCTCCACGGGGA
This sequence comes from Pseudomyxococcus flavus, assembly GCF_050038885.1. Classification (NCBI taxonomy): domain Bacteria; kingdom Pseudomonadati; phylum Myxococcota; class Myxococcia; order Myxococcales; family Myxococcaceae; genus Pseudomyxococcus; species Pseudomyxococcus flavus. The sequence goes on from NZ_CP143624.1 coordinate 8,169,564, forward strand.
TGCGCGTCGCCTTCGCGCGGTTGCGCGTCGGGTCGATGAATACGCCCTGGGCGCTCCCGAAGTCCGTCTTCGTGAGCGTGCAGCCACGGAAGTTGCTGCCGGTGATGTCCGATTCGCTGAAGTCCGCCTCGGACAGGTCCGTGTCGATGAAGTTCATCTCCAGCGCCGTGCAGCGCAGGAACACCGTCTTGCGCAGGCTGAGCCCCGCGAAGGTGCAGTAGCGCAGGTTCGACCCCTCGAAGGTGAGCTCGGGAAAGGTGCCCACGTCGGTCCAATCGATGCCCATCAGCTTGGAGCTCTCGAACCGCACGCCGCGCAGCGAGGTGTCCGTGAACCTCGACCGGGTCAGGTCGCAGCCGGTGAAGACGCATTCCTCCAGCCGGGCGCGCCCCCAATGGCTCTCCTGGAAGGTGCAGTTGCGGAAGGTGCACCGGAAGAACTCCTTCCCCCGGAGGTCGGCTTCCTGGAGGTTCAGGTCGGCGAAGGTCTCGTCTTCGAAGGCGGCTTCGGTCTGGAGGCGTGGTGCGGACATGATGTGCCCGCCACTAACGCCAGGACGCCCGCGCGGGCCAAGCCATTTCGCACGGCCTATCCGTAGCGCACGGTGAAGGCGGCCAGGATTGGTCCCGCCAGACGCGCATTACCGGGCTGGCTGGGACCGCCTTCGGGGAGCTGGGTGAGGAGCGTCTCGAGCGCGGGCTTCATCTCCTCGAAGGCGGCGGTGGCCGCCGCGGCGTTGTCGAAGAAGCGGTGGTAGAGCAGCCAGCCTGTCACCGAGCAGGTGATGGCATGGAAGGAGCGGGTGTCGTCCTGCTCGTAGGTGAGGCGCAGCCGACCCTGGAAGTCCTCATCCCGGGTGATGGTGCCACCTTGCGTGCCCATCCAGCCCAGGGAGCTTCCGCCTTCATACGGCTTCCACACCGCGTCTTCCGAGCTTCCCACCACCCACCTCTTGAAAGGAATCCGCGCGGCATCATCTGCGGACCGGGGCAGGGGAGCCAGGACTCCGGGCCCCGGCTTGCGTCCCACGGCGAACGCGGATTCAGACACGCGGAGGTAGGGAAGAGGAGGACGTCGCCACCCATGGAACAATCAGCGCGGGACCGGTTTGTGCCCGGAAGGGCAACGTCCTAACCTGCCATGTCCATGAAGGCGATCCTCGTCTCCCTGTTCCTGTTGGGCTCCACGCCGGAAGGCGCTGCTCCGGCGATTCCCCCCGAGGCGCTCGCGGCGCCGCCGGTGGCCGATGAGTCCCCCACTGCGTGGTCCTGCACCGTCGACACACTGCGCGCGGGGAAGGAGTGCGTGTTCGAGGCGGACCTCTCCGCCGGAGCGCCCAGCGATTCGCAGGACACGTCCAACAAGAAGCTGCTCCAGGACGTGGGCCGCGCGCTGTGCTCGGAGGCCGTGGGCAACATCCGCGAAGGTCGCCCGGACGCGACATTGGTCTCGCTGTGTGAGCGCCGCTACATCACCGCCGTGGACCAGTGCGGCCTGGACGGCACGTCGTTCGTGGTGGACTCGAAGGGCCGGTTCGCGCCCGAGGCGCGTTCCTGCTACCGGGCGCTGGCCAACGTCCTCCAGGAAGTGCAGTTCATGGCCACGGTGGCGTCGCCGTGCTGCGAGTGTGCCGCCCGCGCGAACTGCCCCGGCACCGCGGACCGGTGCTACGCGGAAGTCTCGCAGCAGGCCACCGCGCCGCAGACGCAGGCCTGCCTCAGCGACCGGTGCGCGGATGCGTGCGCTGTCGTGCTGCCGCTGCCGCGCTCGGGCAACCCGCCGTCACCCACCGTCCAGAAGCGCAGCAGCTCCGTCAGCCCTGGCTCCGCCTCTCTCTAGGAGTTCCGCACCATGCGCCGTCCTTCCTGGATGCTCTCCACCGGAGCCCTGCTGGGCTCCCTCGCCGCGGGGTGCAGCGCCTCGCATTCGCATGTGACGTGGTCGGAGGAGCCGCCCCCCGAGCAGGAGATGTCCTTCGCGGCCCGGCCGCCCCCGCCGCCGCCCGCGCCCAGCCCCACGGCCGACCCCAAGGGCTTCGCCGCGCGCTATCCCAACCCGGCCGTGTGTGAGGCCGCCGCGCGGAGGCTCCAGGGGGCTTCTCGGGACGAGGCCTGGGATGGCTTGAAGGCCTGTGTCGAGCACATGCCCTTCACGCAGCTCAACGCGCTGCTGGGGCGCGCCTGGGCCCAGGACCTGAGCATGCGTGCGGAGGGCGCGAAGCTGATTGCCCGCGTGGTGGCCCAGCGCGGCGGCAGCGTCACCGGCGAGCTGCGCTACCTGCAGGAGAAGCAGATTCCCATCTTCTCCCTGGCCTCGGCCATGGACCGGCCGGACACGTACAAGGGGCGCTATGTGCTGCTGCGCGCGCAGGTCGCGGACCAGCGCTCGGAGGGTGAGCGCCCCACGGTGTGGCTGGTGGAGCATGCCCTCAGCTCCGTGCAGACGGAGGAGGCCGTGGGCTACGGCGAGCGCACCGACTCCGCCAGCGTGTACTCGGGCGACCTGTCCGGGCAGTCGGTGCTCACGGGGCCGGGGCAGCTGGGCGGAACGGTGAACACGTACCAGCGTTCGGGCCGCACCACGACGCGGCGCTTCGTGGAGAACATCTCCGACGAGACGGGCCGCGAGGCGCTCGGGCGCCTGACGCAGGCCGACCCGTTCCTGGAGACCCGCCGCGACTACGTCATCCTCGCGCGCTTCGACGGCGTGCGGCTGACGTCAGGGGGCGCGGAGACGGACGACGAGGCGCCGCGCATCCCGGTGCTGACCATCGTCAGCTACCACGCGCCGCAGGCGCTCGTCGTCTACTGAGCCTTCGCGGCAGAAAAAACGAGGCGTCGGGAAACTCGCCCCGACGCCTCGCTATGGGGACCGACCCCGCGCCAATCCCCATAAAACCTTGCTGTGGGCGCGCGTTACTGCTGCGTGGCGCCGGTGACGGTGAAGTGGTGCGTCACCTCGCGGCCCGAGCCCAGGTCCACCGGCACCGGGCCGTTCGGCGACGTGGTCGCGCTGACGAAGGCGGGGGCCACGACCTCCAGGGTGAAGCGGCCCGGGAAGAGGAACTTGAAGGTCGCCTCGTAGACGCCGTCGCCGTTCTCGTCGGTCAGGGCCAGCCGCTCGATGCTGCCCGCCTCGTTGGTCATCGCCACGTGGAAGTCGCCGAGCGTCACCTGGTGGCCGTCCACCTCCGGCAGCTCCACGGAGGACTCCTTGTCCACCGTCACCTGGATGCTGCCGGACGCGGTCACCTCGGCGGCCTTGATGACGGGGCTCATCACCCAGCGGCCGGAGTTGCCCGCCTCCTTGCCGAAGCTCTGCCCCACATCGAAGTCGACGAGCAGCACCTTCTGCTCACCCTCGATGGTGAGCCGCTCGGAGAACTTCACCTTCAGCCCGGAGGCGCCGTAGCTGGGCATGTGGAGACGCCCGCCGACGGACGTGCCCTCGGGCAGCTCGGCGTAGTCGTCCGACGATGCGAACACCGTGGTCGAACCGTCCTCGTTCGCCACCTCGATGTAGCCGCCGGTGATGACGAAGCGAAGCTCGGAGTAGTCGCCCTGGGGAACCACGGCCTCGGACACCAGCTCGGACGTCGAGTTGGCCAGGTCCAGCAGGCTCACGGTGACGGGCGTGTCGCGCAGCACCACGCGGCCACCGTCGCCTTCGCCATTGCCACCCTGAAGGTAGATTTCCGAGATGGTCACAACGGCGGTCTGGATGTCGTCACCGGGAGCATCCGTCAGCAGGACGGACACCTTGCCGTCGCCGCCGCCGCAGGCGAGGAGCGGAAACAGGGCGACGGGGAACAGGGCGAGCAGCAGCGTGCGCAATCGCGAGAAGTTGGCCATGGTCGACACGTCACGGGACAGGACCCGGCGACATGCCGGGCCATTTCGACCAGGAATGACCCGGCCGGTGTCCGCCCGGCCACGCCCACATGTTCGCCGTGGCACGCAGACACGGGGGACGTGCCCCCTGTGCCGCTCAGCCCACCTGGCCGCCTGGCGCGCAGACACGGGGCACGCGGCCCCCCTGTGCTGCTCAGGCGGAGGTCGTGTCCAGTCCGTGCTTGCGCAGCAGCTTGCGCAGGTAGACGCGATCGATGCCGGCCTCGCGGGCGGCGCGCGACACGTTGCCTTCGCAGCGGTCGATGAGCGCGCGAAGGTAGTCGCGCTCGAAGCCGTCGATGATGCGGTCCTTCGCTTCCTTGAACGGCATGTCCAGGGAGATGGGCCGCGTGCTCTCCGGGTCGTCCGCAGGCGGGGGCAGGGTGGTGGGGTCCTCGGCGGGCGCGGGCACGTCCGGAATGTCCGGCAGGGCCTCGTCGCCCAGGTTCACCACCCGGTCCACCACGTTGCGCAGCTCGCGCACGTTGCCGGGCCAGGGGTACTGCGCGAGCAGTGCGCGCGTCTGATCCGACAGCGCGCTGGGCGGACGCCCCATCCGCGTCAACACGGTGTCGACGAGCAACGGAATGTCCTCGGGGCGCTCACGCAGCGGCGGCAGCCCCACGCGCAACACCGCGAGCCGGTGGAACAGGTCCCCGCGGAAGCGCCCTGCCTGGACGGCGCCCTCCAGGTCCTGGTGCGTGGCCGCGACGACGCGGACGTCCACCGTCCGATAGTCGTTGGCGCCCACGCGCTTCACCTGCCGGCGCTCCAGCGCGCGCAGGAGGCGGGGCTGTACCTCCAGCGGCAGCTCGCCCACCTCGTCCAGGAACAGGGTTCCGCCGTGCGCGCGCTCGAAGGCCCCCGCGCGGTCCGAGTGCGCCCCGGTGAAGGCGCCCTTCACGTGCCCGAACAGCTCGCTCTCCAGCAGGGACGGCGCGATGCCCGCCAGGTCGGCGATGACGAAGGGCCCCTTGGCGCGCGGACTGTGCATGTGGATGGCCTCCGCGCAGAGCTCCTTGCCGGTGCCCGTTTCGCCCTGGATGAGGACGTCCGACTCGCCCGCGGAGAGGCGCTCCAGCAGCGTGAAGAGCTCCCGCATGCGGTGGCTGTTGCCCACCAGCGAGCCGAATGCGCTGCGCGCGGACAGGGGGCGCGCGCGGGGGCGCTCACTTTCCGGCACCAGCTTCAGCTCGGTGGTGCCCAGCTTCAGCACGGCGCCGGTGCGGACCTCCAGCTCCTGGAAGCGCATGCCCTCGCAGTACGAGCCATTGCGCGAGCCCGGGTCCACCGCCCGGACGCCGGCCTCGCTCACGTCCAGGAGGAGGTGCAGGCGCGACACGGCGCGGTCCGCCAGGAGGATGTCCACGTCCCGGCCCGAGCCCACGCGGTAGCGCCCCGGCATCAGCGGCCAGTCGCGTCCGGTGTCCGGCCCCGATACGACCACCAACCGCGTGCGCACACGCTGGACGCGAACGGCCGGCAGCGCATCGGTGCGGACCAGCTCGTCGTTTCCTTCCTCGTCTCCCAGACTCGCCACGGCGCGGACAATAACACAGCCATCATGCGGGGTTGGGCGCTGCATTCCCCGGTTATGCGGTAAAGTTCGCAAGGGGGTGCCACCCACGATGACGCATGCGCCGCGAGAGCGATTCGGCCGGTATGAGCTGCAGGAGCGGGTGGGCCATGGTGGCATGGCGGAGACGTGGCGCGCCCGGCTCCGAGGGGCCGCGGGCGTCACCAAGCCGGTGCTCATCAAGAAGGTGCTGCCGGAGTACGCCAACGACGAGGCCTTCGTGTCGATGTTCATCAGCGAGGCGCGCATCTCCGCCACGCTGTCGCACGGCGCGATTGCCCAGGTCTTCGACTTCGGGAAGGTGGACGGCCAGTACTTCCTGGCGATGGAGCTGGTGGACGGACAGCCCCTCCACCGCGTGCTGAAGCGGGCGCTGCGCTCCGGCTTCCACTGCCTGCCGGTGCCCTCCGCCGTCTACATCGCCATGGAGATGTGCCGTGGGCTCCATTATGCCCATACGCGCGGCGACGAGCGTGGTGAGCCGCTGGGCATCGTCCACCGGGACATCTCTCCCGACAACGTCCTCATCAGCTACGAGGGACAGGTCAAGATCGTCGACTTCGGCATCGCCAAGGCGCGCTCCCTGCGCAGCTACGACACCGAGCCCGGCGTGGTGAAGGGCAAGTACCTGTTCTTCTCGCCGGAGCAGGCTCGGGGCGAGGCGGTGGACGCCCGGACCGACGTCTGGGCCACCGGCGTGGTGCTGTACCAGCTGGTGTGTGGCCGGCTCCCGGTGGAGGGGCAGGTGCACACGGTGTTGCGCCGGCTGAACAACGGGCGGCCACTGCCGACGCCCCGGGAGTTGCGGCCCGACGTGCCCGTGGCGCTGGACGCCATCCTCCAGCAAGCGCTCGCGATGAAGAAGGAGGAGCGCTTCGAGTCCGCCCACGCCTTCGGCGACGCCCTGGCCGGGTTCCTCTACTCGTCCACGCCGCGCTTCTCCCCCATGTCCGTGGCGTACCTGCTTCGCGAGCTGTACCGGCAGGAGATGGAGGCTCTGGGCCTCGACACCAAGGTGCCGGCGTCGTTCATCGAGGAGGTGTCCATCTGGCGGCAGGCACCGGCGCTTCCGGCGCCCACCGTGCACGGTGTTCCCGCCCTGGAGCCCGAGTTCCGGTCCGAGGCATCAACGCCGGAGGATGAGGAGGAGGACGAGGCCGCCTCGCGCGTCACCCGCGTCACCCGGCTGGGTCTGCTCGCGGAAGGGAGCCGTGCCGCCCAGTGGGTGACGGGCGTCGGCCTGATGCTGGCCGCGGTGTTGGCCGCGGTCGCGGTGACATGGGTGGTCTCCGACTTGATGGCCGCCGCGCGCGAGGAGCGCCGCGAGTCCGGTCCTCCCGCCGCGGTGAGAATCGTCGCGCCCGCCCCGGCCGCCGTGGCGCAGGCTCCCAAAGCCGCGCCCGCGCAGCCACCACCTTCCGACGACACGCAGGCGGATGAGGAGGTGTCCGAGGTTTCCGACGAGGCGGCGCCGGCCGCGCCCGTGCGCGCCAACGCCGGGCGCCCTGCGTCGACGGTGCGGGCCACCCAACCGGCGTCCGGGGTGGGCACGGGCGCCCGGGGCCAGACGCGGCTCGCCCACGGCACGCCGTTGGCCGAGGGGGACGTTGCATCCGCGTCACATTCCCTCCAGGCGGGCCCCGCCTCCCGGGTGCTCGCGTCGGCGCGAGCCTTCCAGCGCAAGGGGAAGTACGCGGAGGCACGCAACGCCGCCCGCGAGTGTGCCCGGCTCGAGCCGGCCAATGCCGAGTGCTACCTGCTGCTGGGCGCCGTGGAGGTCAAACTCGGAAGAATCCAGCAGGGCGCCCGGCACTATCACCGCTTCCTGGAGCTGGCCCCGTCGGACCACCCCCTGGCCAGCACCGTCCTGCGCATCCTCGAGGAATTCGAGGCGCGCTAGGCCCACTCCGCGCAGTGCGTCCAGAATTCGACGCGTCGAGTCATCCGCCCCCAAGCCGGGGGCTTGGAAAAGCGAGCGCCCCTCCCGTAGAAGGGGGCTCACATGACGCACTTCCGCCTCGCTCGACTCCTGACGCTCCCAGCGCTGCTGACGGCCGCCGCCTGTGGAGAGTCTGACAACATCCCTGTTCGGACCTGCGACGTGACATTGACCTACGCACCGCAGCAGTCGGTCGCGGGCCCCGTGCAGGTCACTGGAGAGTGGACCAACTTCGCCGCGCTGGCGCAGCCGATGACGGACCGGGGCGATGGCGTCTACACGCTGCGCCTGGAGGGGCTCGAGCCCCGCGACTACGGCTACCGGTTCGTGGTGGGCAACAAGCAGCAGTTGGATCCGGAGAATCCGTACTCGCGCTGGGTCCGCTCGGAGGAGTACTCGCGGCTCACCGTGCCGGACTGCCGCCAGCCCGTGCTGGAGCTGCAGCGCTTCGCGGTGACGCCCGAGGGCACGCTGGACGTCGAGGTCGCGTACCTCGACGGCACCGACCGCGCGGGCCCGGCGAGCGAGGGCGTGGCGCTGTCGCTGGACGGCGTGGCGCGGCCGGACGCGTACGACGCCTCCACGGGCCGCTTCGTGCTGCACCTGGAAGGGCTGGAGCAGGGCAAGCACCACGTGAAGGTGGTGGCGCGCGACAGCACGGGCCGCGAGGCGGCGCCGCTCTACCTGCCGTTCTGGGTGGAGCCGGAGAAGTTCCGCTGGGACTCCGGGCTGATGTACTTCGCCTTCACCGACCGCTTCCACAACGCCCGGCCGGAGAACGACGGGCCGGTGGCGGACGTGGACCCCATCGCCAACTACCTGGGCGGCGACTTCGCGGGTATCACCCAGAAGCTGGAGGAGGGGTACTTCGACGCGCTGGGCATCCGCACGCTGTGGATCTCCCCCGTGGACCAGAACCCGGAGGGCCGCTTCATCGGCACCGGCGGCAAGTACTACACCGGCTATCACGGCTACTGGCCGTCGAAGCCCCGCGAGACGCAGCACCGCTTCGGCTCGCTGGAGGAGCTGCGCGCGCTCACGGCCGCCGCGCACAAGCGGGGCATCCGCGTCATCGCCGACCTGGTGCTCAACCACGTCCACCAGGAGCACCCCTACTGGACGGAGCACGGACAGGACGGCTGGTTCAACACCGCCGCGAGCTGCGTGTGCGGCACCCAGGACTGTGACTGGGAGGCCCAGCGCCTCATCTGCAAGTTCACGGACTACCTGCCGGACTTCAACTGGCGCTCGTCGGACTTCGTGGACCAGTTCGCCGCGGACACGCTCTGGTGGCTGGAGCAGGCGGACTTCGATGGCTTCCGCCTGGACGCGGTGAAGCACATGGAGCAGGTGGCCGGGCGCACCATCCGCGGGAAGCTGAAGGAAATCACCGCGATGACCGGCACCGAGTTCTACCTGGTGGGCGAGACCTTCGTCGGCGCGGACGGGCGCTCGCAGATTGCGCGCTACATCAGCCCGCGCGAGCTGGACGGCCAGTTCGACTTCCCCCTGTACTGGCCGGTGCGCGAGGCCTTCGCGGATGGGCAGGGCCTGCAGCGCGTGGATGACGCCGTTCGCGCGAACGAGGTGTTCTACGCGCCGGGCACGCTCAACTCGCCGTTCCTGGGCAACCACGACGTGGCGCGGTTCATGTCGCAGGCCTCGGGCCAGCTCCAGGGCGAGGGGAGCGACCCCTGGAGCCCCAACCGGCCGGCGCCGGTGGTGACGGACCCGGCCGCCTTCGAGAAGGCGAAGTACGGGTTCGCCTTCGTGCTGACCCAGCCGGGCGTGCCGCTGGTGTACTACGGGGACGAGGTGGGCCTGCCGGGCGCGGGAGACCCGGACAACCGCCGCCTGATGCGCTTCGGTGAGGCGCTGTCGCCGCTGGAGGCGGACCTGCTCGCCTTCGTGCAGAAGCTGGGGCAGGCGCGCGTGGCGCACGCGGCGCTTCAGTCCGGCGCGCGGCGCACGCTGCGCGTGGAGAACGACCTCTACGTGTTCCAGCGCGATCTGCCGGACGGGCGGGGTGCCGTGGTGGCCATCAACCGCGGCGACGTGGAGCGCTCGCTGGTGGTGGAGTTGATGGGAGGCCTGGCCGCCAGCACGGACGTCTACGAGGACATCTTCACGGGGCAGCCACTTCAGCTCGCCGGCACGGAGACGGTCCTGGCGGTCCCGGCGCGCGGCGTCGCGGTCTACGTGCCCAGGCAGGAATGAAGCATGGGGATGTGCCGGTGGAGGGGTGGGCCGTCCCCTTCCGCCGGTGCATCCCGCTCAGGGTTGAGGGGCCGCCTGCTCGCCCTTGCCGTGCCGGTAGAAGAGCACGAGGGTGTAGCAGTGGAATTCGTTGTCGGACGACTGACAAACGACCCGGTCGACAATCTCCAGGTCGGAGTTGCTCTTCAGCCACCGGGTGACGTTCTCACCCAGCTCCTCGCGCTCCTTCGCCTTGGTGGCGGAGAAGACCTTCACGCCCGTGAACATCGCCTGCCACTCCTTGTGCGGTGCTGATTCAGGACAATAGGAGGTTATCGCACGCGCCATTCCGGGGTGTCAAAAACCCGGCTTCCCTGCCGCAAGGCGGTTGATCGTCCGCGCCTGGGGGTTTTCAGCCTCCCGCGCGTGCCTATGTTGCTCGGGTCGCACCTGATTGCGGTGGGGCGCTCGTGGCAGGGGGCCGCGAGTGGTGGCGGAGTGGGGAAGGGGGAAGGCCCGTGGACATGAAGACGAAGAAGGATCTGGCCGTAGACTTCATCAACACCATCCGGACGATGGAGCCCTCCGCGCTGAATGCGCTCATCGTCAAGGAAGCAGGTGAAGAGCTGGCCCAGTTCTTCCTGAACTACAGTGCGAATCTCATCTCCAAGGACCCGTCCCGGGTGCTGGAGAACACGTCCTCGCTGATGCTGATGGGGTACCTCATCCGCACCTACGAGGAGAAGAACACCCAGGCCAACCAGGGCGCCTTCCAGTCGTACGCCTTCGCCTGAGCCGCCGGCGGGGCGTTGCAGGCTCGACAGGCCTCGGGGGAGCCTGTTAGGGAGCAGCGCCCATGCTCATTGACCTGCACGCCCATTCCCACCTGTCCAAGGGTTGCGAGCTGGACCCTCGCGCCGTGCTGGAGCGGGCCGCACTGTTCGGCCTGGACGGGGTGGCCTTCACCGAAACGAATACCCAGGACGGCTGCGACGAGCTCTTCGAGATTGGCGCGAAGTCGAAGCTGAAGGTCTTCGTCGGGTTGGAGCTGCTGACCGACCGCGGTCAGTACCTGTGCTTCTTTCCGAAGCCCGAGCTGGCGCCCGAGCCGGTGCAGATGTGGGGCAGCAACCGCGAGAAGCCGTGGAGCGCCGCCGAGTGCCTCCCCAAGGTGAAGGCCCTGGGGGCCGCCATCGTCGCCGCGCGGCCGTACGACCGGGACTCGCAGCATCCCGCCATGGACTTCATCCGCTCCCTGGGCGTGCTGAGCGCCGTGGAGGGCTACAACGCCCGGGTGAAGCAGACGTCCAATGACCTGGCGGTGGAGGCCGCGGCGGCCATGAAGCTCCCCTGCGTGGGAGGCAGTGACGCCCGGGGCTCGCTCGACGAGGTGGGGCGCGGCGCCACGCTGTTCAAGCGGCCAGTGCAGACGCAGGCCGAGCTGGTGGCGGAGCTGCTGAAGGGAGAGTTCTGGCCGGTGATGGCCGGAGACCTGCCCCGGCTCACCCGCCCCGGTGAGGCCCAGGCGGCCCGCAAGTCCGGCGGCCGCGGCGGTGGTGGCAAGCGCCGCCGCCGCTAGCCGTTACCCCGATAGGGACGGCGGGCGGCTCAGGGGACGAGCTGGGCGCCACTCTCTTCGGCGCGCGCGAGCCGGCCATCCGTGATGAAGACCCGGCGGCGGCCGCCAGGGTACGTCCACTCTTCGTGCCGGGTGGTGCCCTCCAGCGAGCGCCGCACCGTCTCGGGCGGACCCCAGGCCATGCGCACCGCGTCCGCCGTCATGTTGACCACCAGCCGCTTCGCGCGCACCGCCTCGAGCACCGCGGGCGGCAGGGCGTCCAGCGTGGGCTTCAGGTCCCGGGCGGAGAGGTATTTCTCCAGCTCGGTGCGGAAGTCCTCGGGGCGCTCCAGGTTGGGCGGCAGCACCAGGATGAGCGGCGGGGCGGAGGGCGGCGCGCCTTCCTCGGCCAGGTACACCCAGGGCCAGTTGCGGGGGCTGTAGAGGACGCGCTCGGTGATGACCCAGGACGTGGGGAACTCCACCTTGGTGATGCGCAGCTTCGTCCCGGCGGGCAGCACGCGCTCCACGGCGCCGGGATTGATGGGCTTTCCCTTCGTATCGTCGAGCAGCTGCACGTCCTCGGGCGCGTAGGGCGTCAGCAGGCGCTTGGAGGCGTCGCCGAACAGGGGCGTGACGTTGCTGGAGATGCGGAGGTACTGCTCCGACTCGGGGCCCGAGAGGGCCTGGTTCAGCGACGTCCGCGCCTCGGGCGGCATGCGGGTCTGCGACGCGCAGCCAGCGCCGAGCGCGGCCAGCAGGAGGACGGGCAGGAAGGAGCTTCGAAGTGGGGCGAGCGGCATGGCACCTCCGCGGAGACAGGTCGCGGTAGGTGTCCTGATTAGCTCACCGGGCCGGCTGCGTCAGCGGGAACGGGGCCCGCGCCTCGCGGTTTGCCGCCGCGGCACCCGCGCTGGGGCGGGCAGATGGGACCTCGGCCATGCGGGTCCGCGACGAGCAGGAAACGACCGAGCCCACGGGTGTCCGTCAGCTCCGGGTGGCCACACAGCGCGCAGTGACGGGGAGGACGCTTGGAGGGGGGGAAGGGCACGGGACGTGAGTGTGCGTCGCTCCCATGCCCAGAGCGAATTTTCGGCTCCCCGCCCCCCCCAGCGCGGCCTACTTCTTGTCGCCGGATGCCGCGGCGGCCGGGGCCGGAGCGGGCGTGCTGGCCGCGGACGACGTGCTGGACGAAGACGCGGAGGACGAGCCGCTGCTGCTCGACGAGGAGCTGCCGTCCTTCTTCGTGGAGCTGTACAGGTCGGAGTACCAGCCTCCGCCCTTGAGGACGAAGCTCGAGCGGCTGACGACCTTGGACAGCGACCCCTCGGCGCCGCACGCGCTGCACGTGGCGGGGGCGGGGTCGGAGACCTTCTGCAGCACGTCGATCATCTTTCCACAGCTCTGGCAGGAGTACTCGTAGATGGGCATGGTTCTCAGTGCCTCGTCAGGGTGGTGATTCAGCGGGAGGCGGCCAGGAGCTGCTTGCGCAGTCCTTCCGCCAGGCCCAGTCGCTCGAAGGCGCGGTAGACGAGCTCGGAGGGGGCGCCGTGCTTGCGGCCAACGACGTCCGCCAGTCCGTGCAGGTCCTCGGCATCGGGCAGGGCGTCACCGACCAGCCGCTCCAGTTCCTTGCGGAGCGTGTCGGCGAACTTCTTCTGGATGCCCAGGTCGGTCAGGTACTTCTCGCGCCCGAGCAGATCCAGCCGGTGGGTCAGGTGCGGGGTGGCCAGCGCCTCGCGGCGGAAGCGCTCGCGCAGGGCCTCCACGTCCTCCGTCAGCTTCAGCACCGAGACGAGCCGCTGCAGCTCGGACGGACTCAGCCCCAGCGCCCAGGCCACGCGGCCGGTGGCGCCCCGCTGGGCGGTGTAGCCGTCCAGCACCATGCGGCGCTCCTTCTCGACCAGGGCCTCCAGCAGCCCGTGGTCGCGGAGCACGTTCTCCAGGTCCACCAGGGTCAGCTCGCCCCGGGCGCCGTTGAATTGCTGGGACAGGTTTCGCAGCATCGCGAAGCGGTGCTCGTTGGCCTCCAGGGCCGCCTCCACGGTGGGCTTGCCGGACAGTCGCGTCAGCTCCATGAACGACGCGCGCGGCGCCTCCACGCGGGTGAAGCGGCCACGGGGGCGTGGCAGGTCCCTGCGGGGGAAGGCGGGCTCCTCGGCGAAGTCGGCGGGCCCCGAGGTGGTCTCCTCGGTCGGGGCGCGCTTGCGCGGGGCGATGCGCTCCTTGACGGTGGCCTCCAGCTCGTCCCTGGACGCCTTGCCGCCCTTCTTCCCGGCGGACGCGTCCGTCGCGGGGGCGGGGGGCGGGGCAAAGGTGAGCGGCTCGGCGGGCGCGGGCGCCGGGGGCGGCGCCTTCTGCTCGCGCACGTGGGCCAGCTCCCGGGCCACTTCGTAGAAGCCGCAGGCCTGCCGCTGGGCGGCCATCGAGGGCTGGGTTCCGTTGAGGATGTCGATGACGGCGAAGGGCCCCAGGGGCGACGCCTCGGGTTCGGCGTCCGTCAGGGCGCGGACGCGGAAGTCATCCGCCTCGGTCAGGAGGGCGAGGGCCTCGCGGACCTCGGGTGCCGGAGCGGGCGCCTTCGCGCGCCGGCAGAAGTCCGAGACGGCAACCGCCACGGGGGTGGGGACGTCATCGGGCTGCCGTCTTCTCTGCCAGGGACTGTTCATGAAAGTAGCGGAAAAATGCTCGTTTACGAGGGCGGATGCCTCTATCTTCGCCAACAGACGGGTGTCAATGAGCCAGTCCGGGTCCAATCTAAACAGCCTACGGCGAGTGCAAGTCGTGAGGACGAGCGGGCAGGAGGGGAGGCGCCCCCTGTGGCCGCGTCCCGGACGTTGCGGCGAGAGAGGGACGGGAGTATCAGGCCCGCCCCGTTCGGAGACCAACACTTGCCGGTGACGCTTTCTTCTCCGGCGGGGTGTCTCTGGTGGGAAATGGCCGGGTCGCAGCGGCTCCCCGGATTGGTTACAACACGAGCGGAGGGTGGGGCAGCGGCGGGCCTCCCCAACAGCGCCGGATGCAGGCGCGGAGCCGCGGCGACATTGAAGGATTCGACATGAGCAACAGCCACAGCCACCACCACGACGACCGCGACAAGGACGAGGTGCTTGCTCGCTACATGGCCCAGCACGGGCTGAAGAGTACGCGGCAGCGCAGCCTCATCATCGACACGTTCTTCGCGGTGGGAGGCCACCTGTCGGTGGAGGAGCTGTGGAACAAGGTGCGCGAGCAGGATACCAAGGTGTCCGTCGCCACCGTGTACCGGACCATGAAGCTGCTCAGCGAGTGCGGCCTGGCCCACGCGCGCAACTTCGGCGACGGGCAGACGCGCTACGAGGCGGCGGCGGGCCGCGACCACCACGACCACCTGGTGTGCACCCGCTGCGGCACCATCATCGAGTTCGAGAACGAGCGCATCGAGGCGCTCCAGGACGCGGTGGCCCGCCGGCACGGCTTCAAGGTGACGTCCCACAAGATGGAGCTGTACGGGCTGTGCCGCGACTGCCAGCGGGGCGGTGCCATCACCTCGGAGGCGTGACGGTCATGTCCCGCGCGCTGCGACGGGCCGCCCTGGTGGCACTGGTGGTGGTGCTGGCCGGCTGCCGGGGCACACGCCCCGTGGATGCGGGTCATGCCTTCCTGAACGCGCTGAACCTGCCGTCCGTGGGGCCCACGCCGCACGACGTGCGCGCGCTGGACGGCAAGGTGGTGCTCGTCTCGTTCTTCGCCACGTGGTGTTTTCCCTGTCTGGCGGAGATGCCGACCCTGGAGGCCCTCCAGAAGGACTACGGGCCCCGCGGGTTCCAGGTGGTGGCGGTGGGCATGGACCTGGAAGGGGAGAAGGTCCTGGCGCCCTTCGCGGAGCACTACGCGCTGCGCTACCCGGTGCTCGTCGCCGACACCGCGATGATCGAGGGACACAGCGCGTTCGGCACCATCCAGGGGCTGCCCACCACCGTGCTGCTGGACCGCCGCGGGCGCGCCGTGGCGGGGTGGCACGGGGTGGAGTCGCACGCCGACATGGCCAAGGCCGTGGAGAAGCTGCTCGCCCAGACGCCCTGAGGTCGCGGCGTTGCTACAGGCCTGGAGCGGAAATCTTGCGAGGCAGGGGGCCACTGGTACGGTCCTCCGCGCTCATGACGGCGAGGCGAAAGTTCCTGGTGGTGGCGGTGGGGGTGGCTGCGGCCCTGAGCCTGGTGTCCGTCGTGGACGCGAAGGGCTTCCGCCGCTACCTCTCGCTGCGCCAGGACGTGGAGTCGGTGCAGGCGCGCAACCGCTCCCTGGCCGCCCAGAACGAGGCCCTGCGCAGCGAGATTGCCGCTTTGCGCAAGGACCCGGCCGCGTTGGAGCGCGCCGTGCGTGAGGAGCTTGGCTACGTGAAGCCAGGCGAGATCGTCTTCCACCTGGAGTCCCCATGACGTCGCTGCCCGAGTTTCCGTCTCCCGGAAGGTTGCTGCGTCTCGCGGTCCGTTCCATCCCCGCCGCGGCGGCGCTCGCCACGTTCATCCACCTGGCGCGCGGCGGCTTCCGCGGTCTGCACACGCTGGGGTGGACGGAGGCGGCCCTGGTGGGCTTCCTGCTGGTGGGCATCGCGGTGGCCGCCTGGCGCCGGGCCATGCGCGGCGCGGTGGGCGCCGTCATCGACCTGCGCGACGACCTGGAACTGGGCGGGGCGCTCATCTCCGCGGCCTTCGTCGTGGTGGCCATTGGCGGTGGAGACCTGTTCCCCATCGTCTACCTGCTGATGGCGTTCCTGGTGGCCTTCCTGCCGCGCAACGCGGGCCTCACGCTGCTGGGCGTGGCGCTGGTGTTCGACGCGCTGGTGACGCTGGGCGGGCCGGTGCCCAACCCGGCGGGCTACCTGACGCACGTGGCCTTCCTGGCCCTGTTCTCCGGCCTCTACCACCTGGTGCTGGCCACGCGGATCGCCGCGGCGCGCAAGGCGGAGAGCGACGCGGTGCAGAAGCGCATCCGCGAGGTGGAGGAGCGGGCCCGCACCTTCCGGCTGGTGTCCTCCGGCACGCAGGACAGCTTCAGCGGGATGAGCTCGGACGAGAAGTGGCTGGTGGCCTCGGTGAAGGAAATCGAGGGCGCCGTGCAGGCCGCGCTGGAGATCGCCGAGACGGGCCTGCGCACGTACACCTGCGCCGCGTTCCTGCTCACCTCGGATGACCGGAGCCTCAAGCTGTATGACTGCCGCTCCGGCTCCGAGCGCGTGCAGCGCGAGCGCTTCAACGCGGGCGAGGGCATCATCGGCGGCGTGCTCAAGCGCCGCGCGCCGGTGCGGATGAACTCGCCTCACGGGCTCAAGGGCGTGACGCACTACGAGAGCGGCGGCCCCACGGTGCAGGCGCTGCTCGCGGTCCCCATCCTGGAGGCCAGCGGCCTGGTGCGCGGCGTGCTGGTGGCGGACCGGCTGGCGAACGAGCCCTTCAGCGACCAGGACGAGAAGCTGCTCACCACCATCGCCGGCGAGGTGCTGCGCTCCATCGAGGTGGAGCGGGTGATGAGCTACATCCGCAAGACGCGCGACGAGAAGGACCGCTTCTTCCGCGCCATCGAGGAGCTCAACCGCGCGGGCAGCCCGGACCAGGTGTTCGTGGCGGTGCTGGAGAGCACCCGGCAGCTCGCGGGCCTGGACTTCTGCGCGGTGACGCTGGTGTCCGAGGTCGAGGGCAAGCGCATGCACCGCGTGGTGCGCATGTCCGGCGTGACGGCGCAGGGCCAGGCGCTGTCCGGCCAGAGCTTCGAGGACAACAACGGGCTGGTGGCCAACGTGGTCCGCTACGGGGCGCCGCTGCCGGGCCGCGACATCAAGGCCATGGACCGGCAGATCATCTTCGACGACGAGACGCAGATTCGCGGCCTGGGCGCGCTGAAGATCTTCCCGCTGGTGGCGGGTGACCGCATCCTGGGCACGCTGGTGGCGGGCTCGCGGAAGAAGGCGGCCTTCGAGCAGGACGTGCTGCGGATGATCGAGGTCATCGCCATCCAGGCGGCGCAGGCGGTGCTCCGCGCGCAGCTCTACGAGCAGATGGAGCGCATGGCCACCACGGACGGGCTCACCGGCCTGTACAACCACCGCACCTTCCAGGCGAAGGCGGATGAGGTCCTGGCCCAGTCGCGGCGCTATCAGCGCAAGTTCTCGGTCATCCTCACCGACGTGGACCACTTCAAGAGCGTCAACGACACCTACGGCCACCCGACGGGAGACGCGGTGCTCAAGGGCGTGGCCCGCATCATCAAGTCGATGGCGCGCGACACGGACATCGTCGCCCGCTACGGCGGCGAGGAGTTCGTCATCATCATGCCGGAGACGGACGCCAAGGGCGCCTTCACCATCTCCGAGCGCATCCGCGAGGCCGTGAAGGCGGAGACGTTCCAGACGGAGATGGGGCCGCTGAAGATCACCATGTCGCTGGGCATCGCCACCTTCCCCGACAGCGCCATGGAGAAGCAGCAGCTCATCGACCTGGCCGACCAGTGCCTCTACTACTCGAAGCGCAACGGCCGGAACCAGTCCGTCACCGTGGCCATCATGCAGGGCGGCCGGAAGCTCCAGGCGGCGAACGCGTCCTGAGCGCTCGAAGGGGGCCGCCCGTGACGCGCGGCCCCCTGGCGCTTCAGCGGCCTACAGCGAGCGCAGGAACGCCAGCAGCGCGTTGCGGTCCGCGCTGTTCATGTTGGCGAAGTTGTTTCGCGCCGCCTGGGCCTCGCCGCCGTGCCAGAGGATGGCCTCGGTGAGGTTGCGCGCGCGGCCGTCGTGCAGGTAGGCCTCGCCGCCGCTCACGCCCGCCGTCAGGCCGATGCCCCACAGCGGCGCCGTGCGCCACTCCGCGCCGGTGGCCTGGCCGTCCGGCAGGTTGTCCGCCAGCCCCGCGCCCATGTCGTGCAGCAGCAGGTCCGTGTAGGGGCGGATGGTCTGGCTGCGCAGCTCCGCGTGCGGGTGGTAGGCGCTGGTGGTCAGCGTGGCCGTGTGGCACCGGGCGCAGCCGGCGTTGTTGAACAGCGTCTCACCGCGCAGCGCCGTGGCGTCGCTCAGGTTGCGGCGCGCCGGCACGCCCAGCAGGGAAATGTAGCGCGTGAGCTTGTCCAGGTCCGTGTTGTTCAGCTCGTTGCTGGTGCCCGAGCAGCCCTGCTGCGAGGGGCCGCAGTCCAGCGACGGGTACACGGAGGTGGTGACGCCGATGTCGCTGTTGAGGGCCTCGGCCACCTGCTGGCGCACCGACGCGGTGCTGGCCTTCCAGCCGAAGCGGCCCAGGCGCGTCACGCCCGTCAGCGGGTCGCGCACCTGGTGCGCCCGGCCGGAGATGCCGTCGCCGTTGCTGTCAGTGGGGTCCGCCAGCGCGAGGATGGCCGACTCGGGGACGGCCTCCAGCAGGCCCATGCCCACCAGCTGCGGGGTGATGCGGGCGGAGAAGTTCGTGGGCGTGTTGTTGAGGAAGCTGTAGTTGGGCTTGCGCAGCTCGTACCGCGTGCCGTCGGCGAAGGTGCCGCTGGTGTACGTCCAGTTGGCGATGCGGGCCTCGCCCTCGGGCGTGCCGCTGGTGCGGCGGGGCTGCAGGCGGAAGCCCAGGAACGGGTCCGCGGCGCCGTTGGCCTGGCCCACCTTCACCACGTACTTCGTGAGCGTGGTGTTGGTGGCGGGGGGCAGGGCGCGGCCATTCTGCACGTGGCAGGCGACGCAGGACGGGGCGACGTAGTTGGGGCCCAGCTTCCCCTGGTGCTGCGTGAGGGCGGGGTTGCCCGGCTCGGAGTGGCTGCCGTCTCCGAAGTGCGTGTGGTGGATGCGGCGGCCCTCGACGAAGGGTTGCGCGCTCACCGGCGCCAGGTTGTTCGCCATCTGGAGGAAGCGGTTGTCGGGCTCGTTGGACTGCGGCGAGCTCAGCGTGGTGCGGCCGCCGAGCCACCCCGCCTCGGGCATGGGGATGGAGTCACGGATGGCGCCCGTCACGTCGAAGGGAACCACGCCGCCGGAGCCGACCATGTAGAGGTACGTGGTGGAGTAGTAGTTGAAGCGGCCTTCCACCGGCTGTCGAAGGAAGACGCCGACTTCGAGCTCCATGCGGTCGCCCACGCGGATGGCGCGGCCTTCCTTGGCGTTGTAGTTGACGCTGGCGGTGTAGAGGTAGTCGTTGACCGCGGTGAACTGGGCGTTGTGGAAGTACTCCGCCACCGTGTTGAGGCCGCGGAAGAAGGCGCGGAAGTCCGGGCGGTCGTAGGGGTAGATGGTGTGCAGGTTCACCGTGATGCGGCTGCCGCCCTTGGCGACCTCGTCGATGATCTCGATGTGGTGCGTGCGGTGCTGGAAGTAGAGGGACAGGTAGTGGTCATAGGCCTGGAACATGTCCTCGCGCGCGTGGCGGTCGCGGACGCGGTCGCCCACGCGGGTGATGATGGCCGTGGCCGTCTCCTGCACCGTGGAGGGCTCCAGCGGCGTGGTGCTGTTGTAGAGCGGAACGATGGGGCCCGTGGGCGTCCCCGCGTCGACGGGCGGCGGCGTGCCTGCGTCGGTGCCCGCGTCCGGCGGGGGAGGCGGCGGGTTCGTGCCAGAGTGCGTGTAGCGCGTCCACGCGGTATCCCGCGCACAGTTGCAGGGCACGTCCCAGTACGTGAATGAGTAGTCGATGGTGTCGCCCGCGGACAGGCCCGTCACCGTGTATTGGTTCCGGCCGTTGACGATGGCCATCCGATAGTTGAGCTGCCCCTGGTTGTTGCGGACGTAGTGGATGTCCGCCCACGCGGTGGTGTCGACGTAGAAGACGGCGGACGAGCCCGAAGGCGTGACTCCGTAGGTGGCTGCGAACGCGTCGCCCACCAAGAGGGTTGCGACCAGTACGACAACGGCCATTCCAGTTGCTCTGTTGCGCATCGTTGTCCTCTCCAAGCGATCCACTCCGGGCGCGGATTGGGGAGATTCTCCATCGTCCGAAGGAAGTCCGATTTTGAGGCAGCGAGGCGCGGATTCCTATGGAGTTCGTTAATTCGTTCTAATCCTGTCGGCCGGGCGACGGTGGTCGGCACGGCAATCCACGATTGACGCATCGGGCCATCCGTGTCGTGGCGCGAGGTGTCGTGTCGGGAGGAATCGATTGCTCCCGGGCGGCGGGCATGGTGGATGCCATTCGAGGAGGGTGGCCCTGGTACCGCTGGCGGTGACGACGAGCACGAAGGTGGACGCGGCGCTGGTGCGCGAGGCGCGCGCGGTGGGGGCGCGTTGGAGCGTGCCGTTCCTCCCCCGGCGCGCGAAGGAGAGCGTGGCGCCGTGGCTGGGGACGAAGGCGTCGGCGCTCCTGGTGGTGGGTGGGGACGGGGTGACGCTGTGGGACGCGGAGGGCTCGTTCGGGTTCCACGCCGGCATGGCGCACCTGCGCCGGATGCGGCTGCGGGCGGGGGAGCCGGACGCCTTCGTTCGGGTGGCGGAGCTTCGCGCGGGCGACTCGGTGCTGGACTGCACGCTGGGGCTGGCGCAGGACGCGATGGTGGCATCGCTGGCCGTGGGGCCCACGGGGCGCGTGGTGGGGCTGGAGCGCAGCCTGGCGCTGGCGGCCGTGGCGGGGGAGGGGCTCCGGCGCTACGAGCTGGGCGGAGATTCCGGCCCCATCGAGGTGCTGCACGCGGACGCACGCGAGTACCTGAAGGCGTTGCCGTCGCGCGCCTTCGATGTCGTCTTCTTCGACCCGATGTTCGCCAAGCCTCGCAAGGCCCAGCCGGCCTTCGACATGCTCCGCCGCTTCGCGGAGCACGCGCCGTTGACGCTCGAGACGCTGAACGAGGCGCGGCGCGTGGCGCGCCGGTGGGTGGTGGTGAAGGGCGCGAAGTACACGGATGACCTGCGCAAGCTCGGGCTCTCCGATGAGCCGGGCTCGCGGTTCACCGATGTCGTCTGGGGGCGCGTGGGGCCGTCGGCGGCGCCGTGAAGCGGCGGCCGCGTCTCACGGATGCGCGGGGCCTCCGAGGCGGGGCGTCCACAGCAGGCCCAATTGCAGGGGCACGGCCTCGAACGGCTCCGCGACCACGGTGACATCGCCCTCGAAGAGCTGACTGCGCACCCAGCTGGCCGCACCGCGTCTGTAGACTTCCAGCGACCGACGGACAGGGTCGATGAGCCACACGTTCATCACGCCTTCGCGAAAGTACAGCGGGAGCTTCCGCACCCGGTCCAGTGTTCGCGTCGACGGAGACAGCACTTCGCACAGCCAGTCCGGCGCGGCGGTCAGCCAGGGCAGCTCCGGGTCGGGGGGCTCGGGCTGCCGTTCGCGGCGCCACCCGGCCAGGTCGGGCACGACGACGTTGGGCTCGAAGTGCAGCTCGGGCTCGTTGAGGAACCACCAGCCATCCGGGCCCGAACGAGAAAGCTCAAGCGGTGGCATGAGCAACCCATTCAGTCGACTGGCGACACGCAGGTGCCCGTAGGCGGGCCTGGGGGACGCATACAGCGTGTCGTCGACAATCTCGCCGACCCAGCCGACAGGAAGTTGCTCGATGTCCTCGTACGTTGCCGGCTTCTGCTTCTTGTCACGCCCCATGTCGACGCCTCCCCACGAATGGAACCTCTGAGGTTCTCAGGGTAGCACCCGATGTCCAGGGGTGGCTACCTGATAGGTTCCCATTCCAGGGGAGGGTCTGACACGTCGCCCGCGGCTACTCGTTCCTGGCGCCTTTCGCGGGGCCCTCGCTGCCCATGGGGGAGAGGCGTGCGGACAGCGCGCCGGCCTGCTCGTGGGGCATCTTGTCCCGGGGCGAGCGGTAGTACTGCATGGGCGAGTGGTGCAGGAAGTTCGACACGCGGCTCGTGTACAGACAGGCGTACTGCTCCACCTGGTAGCCGAAGCGGCTGTTCTCGTTGCCTTCCTTGAACAGCAGCCCCCAGTAGGGATTGAAGCCTGCCTCCACGTCCTCTTCCAGCGTGTCCGCGATCTCGTTGGCCTCCTTCAAGGCCCGCCGCATCCGGTCCAGCTCCAGCTTCGTCTGCTTGCGGAGCTCCTCCACGCCCAGGCGCTCGTCCGGTGATAGCTGCTCGCGCTCCAGCCGCCGCTCCAGGATGTTGAGCATCGTCTTGTGGTGGTTGACCTCGTCGTCCAGGCGCTCGCGGAGCACCTCCACCTGCGACAGCGTGACAATCTCCTCCTGGCGCGTCGCCGTGTACGTGATCTCGTCTTCAATCTCCTGCACCACCATGCAGGTGCGCCACAGCGACGCCTTCTTCGACTTCAGGATGTCGCCGTAGATGTGGTCGCCCACGTACAGGATGTGCTCGCCCCGGTACCCGGTCAGGTCCTCGAAGCGCGCCAGGTTGCCGCCCGCGTAGACCTTGCCGCGCTCCAGCGAGGTGGCCTCGCCCACCACGCGGCCTTCCTCCGTGGACGCGTCCAGCTCCAGGAACGGGCGCGCATCCGTGAAGAAGCCCGGCTTGCCCGCGGACGTCACCACCACGTCGAAGTAGTTCCTCCAGCTCGGGTACTCCGCGAGCTGTCCGTCCAGGAGGTACTTCATCACCGCGTCCGTGTAGTCCCACGCAGAGTTCGTCAGCAGGAACAGCTTCTTCCCGCCCGAGCGCAGCTTGTGCAACGCCGGCCCCAGCTCCGGGTCCTGGAACACGTAGCGCGGCAGGTCCTTGCGCACCTCGCGCTTGAGCGAGTTGTCGCGGTGCACCGTGTCAATGGCCTCGCGGATGTCGTCGTACAGCTTGCCGTAGTCCACCGGGTGGCCCAGCGACTCCAGCAGCTCGATGATGCCCGCGAAGAGGCACGTCTCCGGCAGGGCGAACAACGTGTCGTTCCACGCGAACTGCGGGTTGCGCAGCCGCACCCGCTTGTTGCGGTACAGCTCCCGCCAGACCTCCCGCTTCAGCGGACGCAGCCCGTGGTAGGCGCGCCCCACGTGGCCGAACCGGTCCATCTTCAGGATGTTCCCGTTCACCCGGTCCACCGCGAGCCCGCGCATCACGAAGTGGTGGTCGTAGAGCAGGCCGCCCACCACCGGGGGATAGCCGTACTCGCTCACGAGCTTCGCCAGCGTCATGTCGAAGGAGAGCTGCTCCAGCCTTCGCATGTGGTAGATGGCCAGCGTGTAGTCCATGTCGAAGCCCAGCAGCTCGACACTGGACATCCGCAGGTTGCGGTTGACGAAGATCTCCCGCGCGCGCTGCACCACCTCGCGGCGCTCGCGCGGCGTCGTGAGCAACCGGGTGAGCTCCTCGTCGGACAGGAGCCCTTCGGCCCGGCGCGCGGCCTCCTCGGCGCGCGTTCGGTTGAGTGGAGAACGGAAGCTCCCGTGAAGCGGGTCCGGCGCGGGCCCACCCGGGATGGGGCGGAACGGGGAAAGTGACGGTGCCAAGGGACTGAGACACATAACACGCGGGCCACGAGGCCGGCTCTCTCCTTGCGGGGTTTGGAGTCGGCATGGCACGCTTCGGGGCCTGCGATGCGCTCGCCCAACCGACGACAGCCCTCGGAGGCCCCCGAGGCGGTTCAAGTTCGCCTGTCCGCCCGGATTGCCGCGCTCGAAGACCGGGTCCGCCTCCTGGAAGCGCGGCTCCGCCTGAAGGTCGCCACCCTGGCACCCGTCGCCCGGAAGGGCAGCCGGCGTGCGGCCGAGCCCACGCCGCCCGCCCGGGCCCGGCCCCGCTGCCCGGGGTGCACCCTGGAGCTGCCACGCGGCCGCCGCGGTGAGTCGTGTGTCTGGTGTGGCTTCGTCTTTTCCGCCGTTACGCGGCGCCGTCCGGCGCGAAAGAAGCGATGAGCGCCACCTACCGGCTGACGGGGAAGATTGAAGGCGGCGAGCTGGCCGAGCTGTACCAGGGTATCGGGCTGCCTGGCGTCCCCGTGGTGGTGAAGCTGTTCCATCCCCGGACGTCGGACCCGGCCTACGCCCACGACCTCGCGGAGACGACGCGGCTGCTCCAGCCCGTGCGCCACCCGGGCATCCTCCACGTGGTGGACCTGGGCGTCATCCGCCAGCGCCTGGCCGTCGTCCGCGAGGACCTGGACGGCTTCACGCTGGGTACCGCGCTCCAGCGGTTGCACTCCAAGGACGTGGTGTTGCCGCCCATGGTGGCGCTCTACATCGTCGTCCAGCTCCTGGAGGCGCTCCAGCAGGCCCATGAGGCGGGCGTGGTGCACGGCGCCATCACCCCGGGCAACGTGGTGCTGTCGCGCGACGGCCTGCCCGCCGTCTGCGACTTCGGCGCGCTGCGGGCCCTGATGGCCGTGCCACAGCTGCGCAAGTCGTTCGGCCACCGGGGCCGCGGCACCTACCGCGCGCCGGAGGTGTCCCGGGGTGACGCGCACAGCGCCCAGTCGGACGTCTATTCACTCGGGGCCATTGCCTACGAGCTGCTGACGCAGCGCGAGCCGGTGGTGTCCGGGAGCGGCGGGGTGTCCACGCGGCGCAGCGAGACGTTGCCGCCGCCCAGCCGGGTGGACCGGCGCATCAACGCGCGGCTGGACCCCATCATCCTCCGCGCCCTGGAGCCCACGCCCCAGCGCCGCTTCCGTTCGTGTGGCGAGTTCGCGTCGTCGCTGCGCAACCACCTCTCCGCCACCGGGGGCATGCCCACGGCGGAGGACGTGCGCCGCTTCGTGAGCGAGCTGTTCCCCAACGAGATGAGCCTCGTCAGCGGAGGGGCCCCGCCGTTCAAGGAGCCCTTCTCGCTGGAGCCCATCTCCGGCGCGGAGATGGACGACCTGCGCGCCGAGGAGCTCGAGCGGTCCGTCGTGCAGCGTGCGCCGTACAGCCGCGCGCTGACGGAGGACGAAGCCGACGCGGAGACGCAGGAAGCCTCCGAGCCCATGTTCGAGGCGTACCGGCCGGAGGACTACGATGCGGACGTGGCCGCGGCGGCCACGCGCGTGAAGTCGCCGGCGCGGGCCGCCCCTTCCGCCCCGCCGGAGGCGGAGGACACCGGGCCCAGCTACGCCGGGCCCCTGGAGCAGGGCTGGGAGGCGCCGCCCGGGGCCGCGCCGCCGAAGCCGCGCCGCCAGCAGTCCGGGCACGGTGGGGGCGGCGGCCACACGCGCGTCGGACGCAACCCGCGCTTGAAGGTGGTGGAGGACTTCTCGGGTCCGGGGAGCTCCGACGATGACGAGGGCTCGGTCTCCGTCTCCACGCCGGGGCGGCGCGGCGTCCGGCATCGGCGGCCCCTGGCGGAGGCCCGCGGACCCAAGACGCTCCCCGACAGCATCCCCGCCGCGATGAAGCCGGAGCGGGCCCGCGAGCGCGACGACATCGCGATGCCGCCGCCGTCCGAGCCCGTCCTGCCCACGCCCTCCGACGTCCAGCGTCGCCTGAACAGCGCGGAGCGGCGGCTGTCCATCGCGGAGCACCGGTATGGCCGGTGGGTGAGCGTCGCGGCCGCCATCGCCGGGGTAGGGCTCGTCACCTTCCTGGTGGCGGCGTGGCAGTTCGGGGGCGACGACGCGGAGGGGCCCGAGGACGTGGCCTCCGAGGCACCCGTGGCCGAGGCGCCCGTGGGCCCTCCGCCGGCTGTTCCGATTGTGCCGCCGCCCGCGCCACGGGCGGCCCCGCCGCCCGCCGCCGCGCCCGCTCCGCCCGCGCAGGATGAGGAGGCCGCGGCGCCCGAGCCGAAGCCGCCTCCGAAGTCACAGCGCGCCTACGTCACCATCACCACCAATGTGCCAGCGACCGTGTACATCGATGGCGCGCGGTTGAATCGTCGTACGCCCCTCAATCGATATCCCGTCAGGGCGGGTACCCGGCACATCAAGCTGGTGTCCGTCGCCACCGGAGAGCCGAAGGAGCTGGACCTGCGCTTGAGGCGGGGCCAGCACCAGAAGGTGCTGGTGGACTCGTTCACGTCTCCGAGGCGGTGACCATGAACCCGACCCGCATCTTCGTCGTCGAGGACCAACCCCAGCTCCTGAAGAACCTGGTGAAGGTCCTGGCCACCTTTCCCGAGCTGGAGGTGGTGGGCACCTCCCAGGAGGGCGAGGCCGCGGTGGAGGACATCGTCCAGCTCCGCCCGCAGCTCGTCCTGCTGGACCTGGAGCTGCCCGGCATCAACGGCATCCAGGTGACGCAGCGGGTGAAGCGCCGCGCGCCCGAGGTGGAGATCCTCATCCTCACGTCCTTCGACGACGAGACGAAGGTGTACGAGGCCATCCAGGCCGGGGCGTCCGGCTACCTGGTGAAGCGGGTGGGGCCGGAGAAGATCCGCTCCGGCATCCAGGAGGTGATGGAGGGGGGCACCGTGCTGGAGCCCATCATCGCCCGGCGCTTCTGGAACTACTTCCAGTCCGTCCAGGCGAAGTCCGCCCAGGAGGAGAAGAAGCCGGAGAACCCCTGGAACCTCACGCCGCTGGAGTTCGACGTGCTCCGGTACGTGGCCAAGGGCCTGTCCAACGCCGAGGTGGGGCAGGTGATGACGCTGGAGCGCCGGACGGTGCGCACGCACCTGTCGCATATCTACCGGAAGATGGGCGTCAACTCTCACGTGGAGGCCGTGGTGATGGCCCTGCGCGCGGGTGTCGTGGATCTATAGCCACGCTCTGGTTAGGTTCGGGGACCTATGCCCAAGGCTTCTCCGAGCAAAGTCCCGACTCGCGTGGTGGACCCCGCCCTCGAGTCCCTGTTCGACGTCCACGAGGCAACCCTTCCCAACGGCCTCCAGGTGCGGCTCCTGGCCAACCACCAGGCCCCCGTCGTCAGTCTCTACACCGTGTTCCAGGTGGGCAGCCGCAACGAGCGGCCCGGCATCACCGGCATCAGCCACCTGTTCGAGCACATGATGTTCAACGGGGCGAAGAAGTACGGCCCCAAGATGTTCGACAAGACGCTGGAGTCCAGCGGCGGCCGCTCCAACGCGTACACCTCCAACGATTTGACGGTGTACTACGACGACTTCTCCGCCGACGCGCTGGAGACGGTGCTGGACCTGGAGTCGGACCGGATGCGCTCGCTGCGCATCTCCCAGGAGACGCTCACCAGCGAGCGCGAGGTGGTGAAGGAGGAGCGCCGCGTCCGGGTGGACAACGACATCTTCGGCATCATGGACGAGGAGCTGGGCACGCTCGTCTACAAGGCGCACCCGTATCGCTGGCCCGTCATCGGGTGGATGGCGGACATCGAGGCCATCCGCCGCGAGGACTGCCAGGAGTACTTCCGGACCTACTACGCCCCCAACAACGCGGTGCTCTACATCGTCGGGGACATCGACCCGAAGAAGACGCTGGCGCTCGTGCGCAAGTACTACGGGAACATCCCCCGGGGCCCCGCGCCCGCGCCGGTGCTCAACGCCGAGCCCGAGCAGAAGGGCGAGCGCCGCGCCGAGGTCCGCCACCCCGCGCAGTCCCCCGCGCTGATGCTGGGCTACCGCGGGCCCTCCGCCCGGGACGAGGACACCCTGGTGCTCGACGTCATCCAGTACGTCCTCACGAAGGGCGAGGGGAGCCGGCTGGTGCGCTCGCTGGTGTACGAGCAGAAGCTGGCGGTGTCGCTGATGCTCGACTGGAGCTGGCGCATCGACCCGGGCACCATCCTCTTCTACCTGGCGCTGAAGCCGGACTCGGATCCGAAGAAGGTGGAGGCCGCGCTGTACGCCGAGCTGGAGAAGGTGGCGCGCGAGGGCATCACCGACCGCGAGCTGCAGAAGGCGCAGAACAACCTGCGCTCGGACCACCTGCGGGAGCTGGCGACCAACAGCGGCCGGGCGCACGCGCTGGGCCACTACGAGGCGCTGCTCGGTGACTGGCGCCGCGTGCTCACGCTGCCCAACGCCTATGCCTCCATCACGAACGACCGGGTGAAGGCCGTGGCCGCGAAGTACTTCGCGCCCGAGCGCCGCTCCGTGGTGACGCTGGTTCCCACGGCCACCGAAGCCTGAGCCCGGACTGGAAAAGGAAAGCCCTCTCTTTATGGCCTCTCGCAAGAGCTCCACCCTGAAGTCCACCGCCCGGGCCGCGAAGCGCGCCGTCCGGCGTCCGGCCCCCTCCGCCCGCAAGTCCGCGTCCAAGCGGGCCGCGCCCCGCGCCAGCTCGAGCGCGCTGACGCTGCCCACGCTGCACGAAAGCACCACGTCCAGCGGCCTGAAGGTCATCGCCGCCGAGCGCGGTCCGCTGCCCCTGGTCTCCGTGCGCCTGGTGATTCGCGCGGGCAGCGCCACCGACCCCGAAGGCAAGCACGGCCTGGCGGACTTCACCGCCCGGCTGCTGCGCCGGGGCACCCGCCGGCTGAACGCGCAGGCCATCGACGAGGCGGTCGAGTTCGTCGGCGCCAGCCTGGGCGTGGGCGTGAGCGAGGACGCCGTGTCCCTGTCCCTCACCACGCCGGCCGAGCACTTCGTGCAGATGCTCGGGGTGCTGGGGCAGCTGGTGCGCGAGCCCACGTTCCCGGAGTCCGAGGTCGATGACGCGCGCGAGCGCGAGCTGGCGCACTTCGCCAACGACCTGGATGACCCCTCCATCATCGCCGACCGGGCCCTGGTCCGTGCGCTGTGGGGAGACCACCCCTACGGGCACGACGTGGGCGGCTCGTCGAAGTCCGTGCGCACCTTCACGCGCGACGACGTGGTGCGCTTCCACCAGGAGCGCATGGGGCCCAGGGTGGCCATGCTCATCGTCGTGGGCGCGGTGGCCCCGCACCGCGTGGCGGCCGCGGCGGAAGAGGCCTTCGCGGAGTGGACCGGCGGCCCGGACGCGCCGCCCGTCATCCCGGCGCCGGGGCGCATCGCCCAGGCCGGGCGGGTCATCCTCGTGGACAAGCCGGACCAGACGCAGTCCCAGGTCCGGCTGGGCGGCCCCGGCATGCGCATGGGGCACGAGGACTACTTCCCGGCCACGGCGATGAACATCGCCCTGGGCGGCGGCTTCACCTCGCGGCTGATGAACGAGATTCGCGTCAACCGCGGCCTCACCTACGGCGTCAGCTCGTGGTTCGACTCGATGAACGTGGGCGGCGTGTTCGCGCTGTCCACCTTCACCAAGACGGAGTCCACGCGGGAGATCATCGACGTGGCGCTGGCGGAGATTGCCGGTGTCCGGGAGAAGGGGCTCAAGCCCCGTGAGCTGGCGGACGCGCAGTCGTACCTCGCGGGCCTCTATCCGCTGCGCACGGAGACGAACGAGTCCATCGCGGGCAGCATCGCCGAGGCCCGCCTGCACGGCCTGGGCGATGACTGGGTGGAGAAGTTCCGGGACCGGCTGCGCGCGGTGACGCCGAAGGAAGTGGCCGCGGCGGCGAAGAAGTATTGCTTCGCGCAAGCTCCCGCCGTGGTGGTGCTGGGCAAGGCCTCAGCGGCGAAGAAGCTGCTCAAGGGCCTGGGTCCCATCACCGTGGTGCCGGCGTCGGAGTACGAGTGACCGACGTCCGCATCCTCTTCGAGGGCGGGGGCGTGCTCGTGGTGGACAAGCCGCCCGGCATGCTCGTCATTCCCGGGCGCGAGGGCGGGCCCTCGCTCCGGGAGCGGCTGGAGACGCAGCGGCGTCAGAAGGTCTTCGTGGTGCACCGGTTGGATCGGGACACCTCGGGGGCCCTCGTCTTCGCGCTGGATGCCCAGGTCCACCGCGCGCTGTCCGGCGCCTTCGAGACGGGCAAGGTCCGCAAGCGCTACCTGGCGCTCGTGGAGGGCCGGGTAGAGGCGCCCCAGCTCGTGGACGCACCGCTGGTGGCCGCGCGCAAGGGGCGCATGCGGGTGGCCCGTCCGGGGGATACGGGGGCGAAGGCCTCGCGCACCCGCGTGCGGCCGGTGGAGACCTTCGAGCGCGCGTCGCTGGTGGAGGCGGAGCCGCTCACCGGACGCACCCACCAGATTCGCGTCCACCTCCTGTCGCTGGGCCACCCGCTGCTGGTGGACCATCAGTACGGCCGCGAGGCGCCCCTGACGGAGCAGGACCTGGGCGGGGCAGGGGACTCGGTGGTGCTGGCCCGCACGCCCCTGCATGCCGCGCGCGTGGAGTGGCCCGCGCTTCCGGGCGTCGCGGCGCGCGCCGTGGAGGCCCCGCTCCCCCAGGACATGGGCCGGGCCCGCGAGCTGCTTCGCGGCGCCGTCACTTCACCTTGAAGCCGTTGGACGTGCCCTGCGCGCCGAAGGCGTCCGTCACCGTGAGCTTGATGTTGCCGCCGTGCGCCGTCACGGTGACGAGCGCCGTGTGGACGCCCGCGTCGAACGGGCCCACGGTGCCGTTCTTCTTGTTGACGGTCAGCGACACGGTGTCGCGGAAGTGCGCGGGGGCCCTCGGCCCCGATGACCACGAGGAAGGGCTCACCCCGGCGCTGGTCTTCCAGGGGCTCCAGCACGAAGCCGGTGACGTCGCCGCGCTGCAGGGGCGCATCCCGCGGAGGTGGGACGCCCGCGTCTGTGCCTCCGTCGAGGGCGGGTGGAACGAGCGTGAGGGCGCCAGCCTTCACCGCATCGCGCCCATCCGCGAGGGCCACGCGGAGGTCGTACGTGCCCGCGGCGAGCCCCGGGGGCACGGCGACATCCAGCGTGCCGTCCAGGCCATCGTGGTGGGCCTGCGCCGGCGCTTCTCCAATCCACACCCGCACGGGCGTGGCACGGGCCTCCTGGCGGCCGTAGTCGACGTGGATGGGCAGCACGGCGTCGAGCGAGATGCGCACCCGCGCGGGCTCCACGCCCGCGAGCGGTACGTGGTTGGGGCTGACGGAGAGGATTGCCGGGTCGGGGAGGGACATGCTCTCGCCGCAGGCGCAGAGCAGCAGCGGGGCGAGCAGGGCCCGGGCCCGGGTCAAGGCTCGAACCTCATGCCGAGGTAGAGGGCCAGGCCGCCGAGCTGGGTGTCCAGCCAGGGCGTATGCACGGGCGCCCAGGCCGCGCGCGCTTCCGCCAGCGCGCTCCAGCGGCCGAAGCGGTGGGCGGCTTGTACGGAGAGGAAGGCCATGCCCTTGATCCTGCTCTCCTTCACCTCCTCCTGAAAATCGCTGGAGAGGTAGTGATGTACGGGCAGTGGACCTCCTCCCGCCCTGCCGTACACGGTGAAGGCCTTGTGATGAACGAGCTCGGCGCGAAGCGAGAGCAGGACGGGGAGGGCCACCACCTGTGAGTGGACCGTCCCGAACGAGTCCACCGGCCCGTCATGGGTGGCCGAGCGGGCGCCGACCTCCAGCTCCGCCGCCAGCCGTTGCTGCCACAGCGGCGTGACGACGGTGACGCCCACGGAGCCCGCGGGCCCCGTGTTCGACCCGCCCGCCAGCACGCCGCCCGCCAGCAGGAAGTACGACGCCTGCCAGGAGGGCTCTTCGGGCGCGCCCCGCGCGGCGCCGACGCTGGCGCCTCGGGCGACGACACCCGCCTCCACGAGGGCCTCGTGCGGCTGGCCATGGCGTCGGACGCGCACCTGGACCGTGGTGGCGCCGGGGCGCGGCATGACGCGGAAGCGCAGCACGTCCTGCGGTTGGAGGTTCGCGGCGGCGGGAGAGGACTGCTCAAGGGCCGGCTCCACCATCGCGCCGGTGGCCCGCGGTTCCACGTCACCGGGCCGCAGGGGCTCCGTGCCCGCCACCAGCAGCAAGCCCCCCTCATCCGCCGGAAGGGGCCGCGTCATGAGCACCGCGACGAGCGGTGAATCCGGCGGCGCATCCAATGGAACCGTCGCATCCGTGCGGAGCGTGCCACGCGTGGCGAGCACCCGCGCGCGCTGGACGCCAGGCGGCACCTCGACCGGCACCCGCGCCTTGCCCTGCGCATTCGCGAGCACCGGCCCGAAGCGCCGGTCCGCCACCTCCACCTCGACCTGTGCGCCGGGGGCGGTTGCAACCTCGAGCTCCGTCTGCCCGTGCAAGGGGAGGCGCGCCACCGTCACCCGGGGCGCATCTGCGTCCGGTCCGGCGCCGTCCAGCCAGAAGAGGAACACCGCCACCTGCGGATAGCGCACGGACGGGGGCCGCCACTGGAAGGTGCGAACGGGGCCTCCCTCCAGCCTGTCGTGGACGAGGGTGCCCGTGGAGACCGCGGCGTGGAGCGCACCCGCGCCCTCGGGCACGTGGACCTCGAGGGACACCTGGGGAGCCTCGCCGAGCACGATGCGCTCCGGCGTCCAGGACACCCGGACCCCGGGCGGAGCCGAGGCGCTCGCCAGCGGCGTGGCGAGCAGCCACAGCAGGAGGGGCAGCGCGCGCAGTCTCATCGTCCGGGCCCCTCCTGGTGGTTCGAGGCGGAATCAGTCTCCCGAGGATGGGGAGGCTTCGTCACCCGGGGCGGGCGCCTGCTCGGTGCCCTCGCTGGCGGGAAGCGGCTTGTCGGCGGGGCCGGTGGTCTGCCGGCTGGGCGGGTTGAACACGGGCCTCTCCGCCGGCGCGCCGCCGCGTCCATGGACGAGCGTCTTGGTGTCGGTGCGGAAGGTGATGTCCACCTTGTCGCCGCGGACCGCCGTCACGAACCCCGTCCCGAAGGTGGGATGCTGGATGACCTGGTCCACCCGGTACGTGTCCTTGGGGCTGTAGCGGGGGGCGTTGGCCACGTCCTTGCCAGCGAGCTGCTCGTCGAAGGAGATGATGATCTTCTCCGCCTTGGCCGCCGAGCTGGTGCTGCTGCTGGAGGTGCGAGCGGTGCGAGTGGTGCTGGAGGAGGGGCGATCCGTCACGCCGGGTGCGCCGCGGTAGGCGTGGTCGCCACCGCACGTGTTGCAGCGCACCCGGACAATCTTCGTTCCCACCATCGCCAGGATGGTGTGCGCCAGGGTGAGCTTGCAGCGGGTACAGAGCGCATCCACCTCGCCGCCGACCTTATGAGTTGCCATGTTCGTTCGTCTGTTTCTCGGCCCGGCAGGGGACGCCGCCGGGCATGGGAGGAAAGGGGCGCGGAACATAACGGCATCGCTTCCAAGGGAGGAAGAGTCTTCGTCGCCTGCCTCCCCAGGCCTTGTGCCAGCCTCCGCGCCGCCATAAGAGTAGCCCCGAACGAATGACCACGCAGACCCCCAGCAAGCCGGCGCGCGAGCCCGGGCTCTTCACCCAGGCAGTCACGAGCTTCGGGCAGGGGCTCATCGATGTCGTCAGCACCCTTGGCGGCATCTTCGCCATGGGGCTGGACGTCTTCCGCTGGAGCGTGCGGCGGCCCTACCGGCTGGCCAACCTCTTCGCCCAGCTCGACTTCGTGGGCGTGGGCTCCATCTTCATCGTCTCGCTCACCGGCACCTTCACGGGCATGGTGTTCGCGCTCCAGACGTCCACGGCCTTCCAGCTCTTCGACGCGGAGAGCCTGGTGGGGCCCACGGTGGCGCTGACGCTGACACGCGAGCTGGCGGCGGTGTTCTCCGCGCTGATGGTGACGATGCGCGCCGGCTCCGCCATGTGCACCGAGCTGGGCACCATGCGCGTCACCGAGCAGGTGGACGCGCTGGAGACCATGGCCGTCAACCCGGTGCAGTACCTGCTGGTCCCCCGGGTGCTGGCCGGCCTCTTCATGGTCCCCGCGCTCACCATGCTCTTCAACACCATGGGCATGGCCGGGGCCTACGTGGTGGCC
Source organism: Pseudomyxococcus flavus (assembly GCF_050038885.1). Classification (NCBI taxonomy): domain Bacteria; kingdom Pseudomonadati; phylum Myxococcota; class Myxococcia; order Myxococcales; family Myxococcaceae; genus Pseudomyxococcus; species Pseudomyxococcus flavus. The sequence continues at coordinate 8,203,167 of NZ_CP143624.1, forward strand.
GTGGGAGGCCTGGGCATCTCCCCCGGAACGTTCCTCTCCCGCACGCAGCAGTGGCTGGCGCCCGAGGACGTCTTCCAGGGGCTCATCAAGGGCGCCGTGTTCGGCCTGGCGGTGGCCCTCATCTGCTGCTTCAAGGGCTTCAACGCGTCGGGCGGCGCCAAGGGCGTGGGGCAGGCCACCACGGAGGCGATGGTGGCCAGCGCGCTGTCCATCTTCATCCTCGACTTCATGCTCGGCGTGCTCTTCTTCTGATGGTGCCCCCGGCCTCCAGCCCGTCCGACGCCTCCCGGCCGATGATCCAGGTCGTGGACCTGCACAAGACGTTCGGCGACCACAAGGTGCTCACCGGCATCAACCTCACGGTGCCCGCGGGCAGCACCTGCGTCATCCTGGGCGGCTCGGGTTCCGGCAAGACGGTGCTGATGAAGCACATGATCGGCCTGCTCAAGCCGGACAGCGGCAAGGTCATCATCGATGGGGAGGACATCGTCCCCATGGGCGTGGAAGCGCTCCAGCAGGTGCGCAACAAGTTCGGCATGGTGTTCCAGGCGGCGGCGCTGTTCGACTCGATGACCGTCTTCGAGAACGTGGCCTTCCCCCTGCGGGAGCACACCGACGACCCGGAGGACGTCATCCGCCAGAAGGTCCGGGCGCGCCTGGACCTGATGGGCCTCAAGAAGGACGTCGAGGACCGCTTCCCCGCGGACCTGTCCGGCGGCATGCGCAAGCGGGTGGGGCTGGCGCGGGCCATCGTCATGGACCCCAAGGTGGTCCTCTATGACGAGCCCACCACCGGCCTGGACCCCATCACCACGGATTATGTGGACGACATGATCCTGGCCGCGCAGCGGGAGCTGGGCGTCACCAGCGTGGTCATCAGCCACGACATCTCCTCCGCCTTCAACGTGGCGGACCAGATTGCCTTCCTCTCCAAGGGCGTCATCGTGGCCAGCGGCTCGCCGGAGCAGCTGCGGGAGTCGGATCACCCCGCGGTAAAGGTGTTCCTGGAGACCTGGTTCGGGAAGAACTGACGGGGGGCCGTGCGACGGGGGGCAGGTGGGCCACAGGAAAATGTGGCACTCAGGATGCAAAACGTTAGAGTCGCGGCGGCCGGTCGCGCTCGGAGTCACAACAGGTGAAGAAGCTCGTCACGCCCTTCCGTGTGGGCCTGCTGGTCATCGCCGCGGGGGCATTTCTCGTCACCTTCGTGCTGTTCGCTCGCAAGGGTGGTTTGAGCGACAGCGAATCCACGAGGGTGTGGGCCTATTTCCGGGATGCCTCGGGGCTCGCCGTGCGCGGGCGCGTGCAGATTGCCGGTATCCCGGTGGGTGAGATTGACAGCATCTCGCTCGAGGGCACCCGGGCGAAGGTGTGGCTGAAGATCCGCAACGACGTGGACCTGCGCGAGGACGCCGTCGTCACCAAGCGCTCCGAGTCGCTGCTGGGCGACTACCTGCTGGACCTCAACCCCGGCACGGAGGGCGCGCCCCAGCTGGAGAGCGGCGAGCAGATCCGCCGCGTCATCGACACCCAGGGCATGGAGGCCGTCTTCGAGTCGCTGTCGCAGATCACCGCCGACATCCAGGAGGTGACGGGGGCCCTGCGCGAGGTGCTGGGCGGCGAGCGCGGGGCGGGCTCGCTCCAGCGCATCGTGGAGAACCTGGTCCGGCTGTCGGACTCCGTGGATGCCACGGTGCGGCGCAACGCGGACCGCCTGGACACCATCGTCGGCAACGTGGAGGCCATCTCCACGGACGTGCGTGGCATCACCCAGGGGAACCAGGCCGAAATCACCCGCATCATCGACAACATCGAGTTCATCACCCGCGACGTGCGCGAGGTGCTGGCCAGCGTGAAGAACATCGTGGGCACGGAGGGGGGCGACATGAAGGAGTCCGTCGCCAGCCTCAAGCACACGCTCAAGAAGCTGGACGGCACGCTGGGCAACCTGGAGGAGATCACCCGCAAGGTGAAGGAAGGGGAGGGCGCCGCCGGCGTGCTGCTGGCCGACGAGTCCGTGGGCCGGGAGCTCCGCGAGACGGTGCAGGACGTGTCGCGCTTCGCCTCCCGCCTGACCGAGCTCCAGGCGGAGATTGGCATCCAGAGCACCTACCTGGCCGCCCAGGGGAACTCGAAGAACATCTTCTCGGTGCGGCTCATCCCCAAGCCGGACAAGTACTACCTGCTGGAGCTGGTGGACGACCCGCGCGGCAGCGTGACGACGGAGGTGGTGCAGAACAACCCGCCGTCCGAGGGCGACCCCGTCGTGCAGACGCGGAAGGTGACGCGCGAGAGCCTCAAGGTCAGCGCGCAGTTCGCCAAGCGCTGGTACTTCACCACGCTGCGCGTGGGCCTCATCGAGTCCACCGGCGGCGTGGGCGCCGACCTGCACTTCTTCAACGACGCGCTCCGCTTCCAGGTGGACGCCTTCAACTTCGCGGACGACGAGCTGCGCTACCCCCGCCTGCGCGCCAGCCTGCGCGCCCAGCCCATCGACCACCTCTACCTGATTGCGGGCATGGACGACATGCTCAACGCCCAGCAGCGGGACCTGGCGACGCGCCGCCTGGTGGCCGGTCGCGACTTCTTCGTGGGCGGCGGCCTCTTCTTCACCGACGACGACCTGAAGGCCCTCCTCACGTTGACGGGCATTCCGACGCCCTGATCCCGCCGCTCGGCGCTTGACGGAAAACGGGAAACAACGTACCCGGCATGGGCACGGGGCCCCGGGGAGCGCCGTGCCTGTTTTCACGGCATATCCCCCCAGGAAGCTCGCATGTCCCTGCTCGTCGTCGGCTCCGTCGCCCTGGACTCGGTGGAAACCCCCTTCGGCCAGAAGGAGGACATCCTCGGGGGCTCGGCCACCTACTTCTCCACGTCGGCTTCGTTCTTCAGCCCCACGCGCGTGGTGGCGGTGGTGGGGGAGGACTTCCCCGAAGGGCACCTCAACTTCCTGCGCGGGCGGGGTATCGACCTCGAGGGCCTCACGCGGGAGACGGGCCGCACCTTCCGCTGGAAGGGCCGCTATGGCTACGAGCTGAACGAGGCGCAGACGCTGGACACCCAGCTCAACGTCTTCCAGGCCTTCTCGCCGAAGCTGCCGGAGTCGTACCGCGACACGCCCTACGTCTTCCTGGGCAACATCCACCCGGAGCTCCAGGCCCAGGTGCTGGATCAGGTGAAGTCGCCCAAGCTGGTGGCCGCCGACACCATGAACTTCTGGATCCAGGGCAGCCGGCAGGCGCTGATCAAGACGCTGTCCCGGGTGAACCTCCTGTTCGTCAATGACGCGGAGGCGCGCCAGCTCGCCGGTGAGCACAACGTGGTGAAGGCCGCTCGCGCCATCCTCGGCATGGGCCCGCAGCGCGTGGTCATCAAGCGCGGTGAGTACGGCGCGCTCCTCTTCGAGGCCGAGCACGTCTTCGCGTGCCCCGCCTTCCCCCTGGCCGAGGTCTTCGACCCCACCGGCGCCGGTGACACCTTCGCCGGCGGCTTCATGGGCGCGCTGGCCACCTCCAACGGCGTGTTGGATCAGGCATTGCTGCGCCGCGCCATGGTCATGGGCAGCGTGATGGCCTCCTTCACCGTGGAGAAGTTCAGCCTGGAGCGCCTGCGGGAGGTCACCCGCCCGGAGATTCACGCCCGCTTCGCGGAGTTCCGCAAGCTGACCCACTTCGAGGACCTGGGCCCCCTGGAGGGCTGAGGCGCGGAAGTCCAATCCCTTTGCTTGACGGTGGAATCAGGCCGTCCCTAGGCTGGGGATTCGGGTGACGCAAGAAGGTTCCGGGTTGAGCGAAAACCGAAAGTCCACACGGATTCCCACCCAGCTGCGGTGCTGGTGCGAGGGTGACAATGTCACGCTCTACGCGCGAATCTCGAACTTGAGCGAGGGCGGCTTGTTCCTCCGGACGAGCACGCCCCTGGCCCGGGGCTCACGCGCGGTGGTGAAGCTGTCGCCGGCCGGGCATCCGGACATCCAGGCCCATGCCACGGTGGTCTGGTCGAGGGAGACGGAGGAGCGCGCGTTTCCCGCGGGGATGGGGTTGCGTTTCGAGTCCCTGGACAGCGATACCCTGGGACGGCTTCGTCAGATGATTTCGCAGCAGAAGCAGAACCAGGTGAAGGCCGGCTGGGCGGGTTGAGCCCCAGCGACCGGACCGAGGCCCCCCATGCGTATCGCCGTCATCTCCGACATCCACTCCAACATCGAGGCGCTGACCGAGGTGCTCCGCGCCGCCGAACACCAGAAGGTGGATCGGTTCGTCTCGTTGGGGGACATCGTCGGCTACGGGGCGTCCCCCAACCCCTGCTGTGACCTGGTGCGCTCGGTGGCGGAAGTCACGCTGCTGGGCAACCACGACGCCGCGGTGGCGGGGCGGATGGACTACTCGTACTACTACGACGCCGCCCGGCACGCGCTGGACTGGTCCGCCAATGTCCTCACCGACGAGAACATGGCCTGGCTGCGCAGCCTCCCGTACACGTACCGGATTGGCGACGTGGGCTTCTGCCACGGCTCGCCCATCGACCCGAAGGCGTACGAGTACATCTTCGCGCTGGAGCAGGCCCGGGAGCTGACGCCCTACGTGGCGGAGCTGCCGGAGGTCACCTTCATCGGCCACAGCCACCTGTGCCGCGCCTTCGCCATCGGCAATGGCGAGGTGAACGACGTGGTGGCCCAGAAGTTCGGCATCCGCCGAGGCTACAAGTACATCATCTCCGTGGGCAGCGTGGGCCAGCCGCGCGACTACGACAACCGGGCGTGCTTCGTCATCTGCGACACGGACGCGCGCACGGTGGAGTACATCCGCGTCGAGTACGACATCGAGACGTCGGCGCAGAAGATCTTCGACGCCGACCTGGCGCTCAACTTCGGCAAGCGCCTGTTCCTGGGCGTCTGAGCGGCCACCTGGGCACAAAAGGCGGACAGGCGCGGGGAAATGACATAAACCCGTACCGTGCGCACCCTGGTCCTCCGAGCGTCCCTCAGGCCCCTCGTGGGCGTCGTTTCCGCCGTGTTGCTCACGCTGGCGCCCACCGCCTGCCGCCGCGAGCCGCCCGCGCCCTCCGCCGAGTACGAGGAGGCTGCCCGCCGCTTCCGCGCGCTGTACGCGCAGAAGCTGGACGACGCCTACCTGGATCCGCAGGTCGGCGAGATTGAAGCCCAGCTCCAGCGCGTGCCCGCGGACAGCCTGGACGCCCAGGGCGCCCGTGAGCTGCTCCAGCGCATCAAGGAGGGCCGCCAGCGGATGGAAGCGGCGGCGGCCGAGCGTGAGGAGGCGGTCGCCAGCGCGCAAGAGCCCCCTCCGGGCTTCATCGGGGAGCCCACCACCGAGCAGGCAGCGCCGCCTCCCGCGCCCACGGAGGCGCCGGATGCCGGTCCCGAGGACGCGGGGACGGGCGGCGGGCCCCAGGCGGGCACCCCGGCCTCCGAGCTGGTGGCGGGCTTCCGCGGCTGCTTCCAGCGCGGCACGCCCATCGATGTGCAGGGGCGGGGCATGCGGGAGACCTGGCAGCTCGCCGACCGGACTGCCTGTCAGCTGGAGTACCCGTCGCATCGAGACTCGATCCTCCTCATCGAAGAGGGGAAGGTCCTCGCGCTGTTCCCCAAGAGTGCCGTGCAGACCGTGCCCGTCATGCCAGACGGCGGTCCGGCACCCGCGCCCGACGCGGGCCGCTAGAGACGATTCACCGCCATGAACGACCAGACTTTCATGAAGTTGATGCAGGTGTTGCCCAAGTCCGCCCTCTCCACCGTGGTGGGGATGGCCACACGCCTGCCCGTGCCCGCGCCCGTGCACCAGGCCGCGATGCGCGCCTTCGCCAAGGCCTACAACGTGGACATGGAGGAGGCCGAGCACTCCTTCGAGCACTACCCGACCTTCGCCCAGTTCTTCACCCGCGGCCTCAAGCCGGGCCTGCGTCCCGTGGACGCGGGGGAGAAGGTGGTCGTCTCGCCCGTGGATGGCCGGGTGTCCCAGGTGGGCTACTCCGACCACGGCCGCTGCCTGCAGGCCAAGGGCATCGAGTACACGGTGGACGAGCTGCTGGGGGACGCCGAGGCCGCGAAGCCCTTCCACGGCGGCGCCTGGACGACCATCTACCTGTCGCCCCGCGACTACCACCGCATCCACGCGCCCCTGGGCGGCACGATCACGGGCTACGCGTACATCCCCGGTGAGTTCTGGCCGGTCAACCCCGCGTCGGTGAAGAACAAGCAGTCCCTGTTCTGCGTCAACGAGCGGCTGGTGACGTACCTGGACACCGTGGCGGGCAAGTGCGCGGTGGTGAAGGTGGGCGCCACCTGCGTGTCGCGCATCAAGGCGGCGTACGACGAGGTGATCACCCACACCGGCCAGCCCGGGAAGGTGCACACCTACGAGGCGGCCAAGCCGGTGGAGAAGGGCGGCGAGCTGGGGCGCTTCGAGATGGGCTCCACCGTCATCCTGCTGTTCGAGCCCAAGCGGGTCATCTGGGATGACAGCCTCCAGGAGGAGGCCGTGGTGCGCCTGGGCAAGCGGATTGGAGTCATCGCGTGAGCCAGAAGGTCGCCGGCGTCAAGGGCATGAACGATCTCCTCCCCGGGGAGATCGAGATCTGGCAGCACGTCGAGGGGCTGACCCGCGAGCTGTTCGGCCGCTTCGGCTACGGGGAGATCCGCACGCCCATGGTGGAGGACACCGCGCTCTTCGTGCGCAGCGTGGGCGAGGAGACGGACATCGTCGGCAAGGAGATGTACACCTTCAAGGACAAGGGCGACCGCAGCCTGTCCATGCGGCCGGAAGGGACGGCGCCCGCGGCCCGCGCGTACATCGAGCACTCCATCAGCAACCAGGAGCCCCTGACGCGCTGGTTCTACATGGGGCCCATGTTCCGCTATGAGCGGATGAAGACGGGCCGCTACCGCCAGTTCTATCAAATCGGCGCGGAGGCCTACGGCGCGAAGGAGGCCGCCCAGGACGTCGAGCTGATGGACATGGTGGTCCAGTTCCTGGAGCGGCTGGGCCTCAAGGACATCACCCTCAACGTCAACTCGCTGGGGGACGAGGCGTGCCGGCCGGCCTACCACGCGAAGCTGGTGGAGCACCTCCAGGCCCACCGCGAGGAGCTGTGCGGCGACTGCCAGAAGCGCCTGGAGAAGAACCCCCTGCGCGTCCTGGACTGCAAGAACGAGAAGTGCCAGGCCATCGCCTCCTCTGGGCCGAACGTGCTGGAGTTCCTCTGCGAGCCCTGCCGCGCGCACTTCGACGACGTCCAGCAGAAGCTGACGGCGCTGGGCATCCAGTACGTCGTGAATCCGCGCATGGTGCGCGGACTGGACTACTACACGCGCACCGTCTTCGAGTTCATCGCCTCGCACCCCGCGCTGGGGACCGCCAGCACCGTGGGCGGCGGCGGGCGCTATGACAAGCTGGTGAAGAGCCTGGGCGGCCCGGACGTGCCCGCGGTGGGCTTCGCCTGTGGCCTGGACCGGCTGGTGCTGCTGCTCAAGGAGAGCGGGCAGCAGTTCTCCGTGCGCCCGGACGTCTTCGTGGCGGTGGCGGATCCGGGCTCACAGGATGCCGCCTTCGTGCTGGCCAGCCGCCTGCGCCGTGACGGCCTCCGCGTGGAGTTCGACACCCGGGGTGGCAGCCTCAAGAGCCAGATGAAGCGGGCGGACAAGAGCAACGCCCACTACACCCTGGTGCTCGGCGAGCTGGAGCGCACCAGCGGCCAGGCGAAGCTGAAGCCCATGGCTGGAGGGGAGCCCATCCCCGTGGCGCTCGACGAGGTCGCGAAGGTGGTGCGCGCCCAGCGGACCGTTCACGGCTAGGCGTTGTCGGACGGAGAACAGTATTCCGCGCGCAGTTTGCCAGATCTGAGAATTTAAGGCAGCCGCGTAACCCCTGATAAACGCAGGGGTATTGCCTCGGTGGGAACTCGCGGGGGCAGGCCGGGTCGGGTAGACTGGCCTGCGATGCCGCGCGACACTTCCGCTCCCGTTGTGCCTTCGGCCCTGAGCTGGGTCCCCGTCCAGGGGGACAGCATGTGGCCGTCGCTGCGCGCGGGCGACCACGCGGGCATCGAGCCGCTGGAGGAAATGCCACGGCCCGGTGACGTCCTCCTGGCGCGCTTCGATCATGCCCTGGTGCTGCACCGGCTGCGGCGGTGGGAGGCCGGCGCGGTGGCCCTGTGCGGCGACAACGCGTCCCAGGAGGATCCGCCGCTGCCCCCGTCGCGGGTGCTGGGACGGGTGCGCCGCGTGCGCCGTGGCGGCGTCGTGCTGGAGACGGGCTGGGATTGCGGCCCCCGGTGGCTGGGCCGTGTTCGCGTGGCCGTGAAGTGGCGCCTGGCCGCGCTGCTGGGTCGGAGAGGTGGCCAATGAGCACGGAATTCGCCGCGGACCACGCGCCGCGGTGGCGCGAGGGCGTCTCGGGGCAGCAGTTCGGCAGGGACTTCATCGTTCTGGACGCCGAGGGGAACACGCTGCGCGGCCTCAACGGGACGGCCATTGAGGTCTGGGAGCTTTGTGATGGGACGCGCACCGCGCGGGCCCTGGTGGAGCAGCTGGTCCAGCGGCACGGGTGGAACGTGGAGCAGGTGCTCGCGGACACGCTCAAGTTCCTGACGGAGCTGGCCCGGCTGGGGCTCATCGACGAGCTGAAGGAGGTCGCGTGATGCGGGTTCGCATGGCGTTCCTGACGTCGGCGCTGTGGCTGGCCTCGTGCACGGAGGGGGAGGCGCCCCATGCCCCCGTTCGCACGCCCCAGGAGCCGGTGGCTCCGACGGACGTGCTGCCTCCGCGTGGGGACACGGCCGTGCCACCACCGCCCGCGCCGGTGGTTCCCCGGGGCGAAGCCTCCTTCATCGGCCTGGAGGAGGGGCGCCGGGGCGTACTGTCGATGGCGCAGGTGGACGTCGACCTGACGGTGAGTGGCATTCGCGGCCGGCGCCAGGTGTCGGTGGAGTTCGTTCCGCCCTCCGGCCTTCCCTATGAGCGGCGCGCCGCGGAGGTCGTTGCCCGCGCGGACCAGGCGCAAACGGTCCGCTTCTCGTTGCCGGTGGCCGGCACGGCGGTGGCCACCTCCGGCATGAGCGGGACGTGGGAGGCGCGCTTCTTCCTCGATGGAGCGCCCCTGACGGCGGCTTCCTTCACCCTGGACCCGTGAGGTCAGTGTCCATGCGTCTGTTCTTCGCGCATCTCGCCGTCGCCGCCGCGCTCCTGGCGCCTTCGCTGGGGTGGGCGCAGTCGACTTCCCCGACCGCTGTCATCACCGTGGTTCCCCGTCCCGGCGAGTCCCGGGCCCAGGTGGTGATGGATGAAGCCTCCGAGCTGACCGTCGACGTTCGCAACGACACGATCAGCTCGTTGCCCGCGTTCCGGCGCATCAACGAGATGACCTTCGAGCTGCCGAACGGCTACGTGGTGCTGGCCACCAGCGCGCCTCCGGGCTGGCGCGTGGACTACATCGCGACGGAGCGCTGGATCATCTTCTACAACCTGGACCCCTGTGACGGCAGTGGTGACTACGGGTTGGGACAGGACGAGACGGTCCGGTTCACGCTCCGGATGGTGCCTCCGTCGGCCAACAGGGATCAGACCAACGAGCGCTTCGTTTCGGGCACCACGCGGGCGCGCGACACGTGCATGGGCGGAAACTTCGCGACGTCCGTGTCTGGCTCGGGCTCGAGCTGGGTTCGCTCCGGCATGCTCGCCCGGGTGGAGGTGCAGCCCACCGTCACGGGGGTCGGCGGCGATATCGAGGCCCGCATGGTGTTGGAGAACCGCACCGGCACGCCGCAGAACAACAGCACCATCGAGGGGCCTTCGACGGGAGCGGGTTCGGCGACCTTCGAGGTGGTGGACGTCGAGCCGAGCTCGTTCCGGCTGAACATCCCCAGCCGGAACGCCGGTGTTTTCGCTGCGCGCGCGAGGACGAGCTCCGCGGGAACGCTGGTGGCCCAGGTTCGTGGCGCTACCAACTCGGGCAACGTGGCGTCGCCGGTGGCGGACACGCGCATGGTCAGCGTGGGCGTGCTCCCGGTGGCGATGGACGTGGACACCCTGGATGCGTTCTCGGGTGAGTCGGTGCGCGTCCGGATGACGGTGACCAATCCTTCTTCCACGGACGCCTACTTGAACGTGACGCCGCAGGCGCCGGTGTTCGAGGGCTCGGCCGCCGCGTCGCTCGCTGGGGGGCCGTTTCCCGCGAGCATTCCCCGGCTGGACCCCGGCGCCTCCGCGCACTTCGTCTGGACGTATCAGCTCACGGGGCCCCAGTTCGCGGACTACCGCTTCCGGGGGCAGGTGGGTGCCACGCGCAACGGCGCGTCCGTGACGTCGGACCTGGTGGAGTCGGAGCGAGGGCAGCTGGTGCTGCACCGCGTGCGGGCGAACCTCCGTGCGATGAGCGCCAACACGACGAACCGGGCGGTGACCTACACCATCCAGAACCGCGGGCCGCTGCCGCTGGTCGAGGTCACGCTGCTGCGTCCCGCCCTCAATTACTTCACCATCGGCAGCACGCTTGAGGCGCCCACGGGCTGGCACGTGTCGGCCAACAACACCACGGGCATCACGTGGGAGGCGGCCATGAATGGCCCTGGCATCCCGGTCAACGGCGAGCGCTCCTTCACGGTGGTGTATTCGGACTTCGGCGCGGGGACCTCGCTCACCGGGCCCACCACCTTCCGCCATCGATTCCACCTCATCGATGACTACGGCGGGCCGGCCATCCGCGCCGAAGTGCCGATGACGCTCGTGGTGGGCTCCGTGCCGGAGGTGTCGCGGCTCACGGCCGTGGCGCGTGATGGCAGCGTGACGCTGACCTGGGACAACCCGGCCGAGCACGGAGGGGTGCTGGTGCTGCGCGCCGAGGGGGCGCCCCCGAACCTCTCGCCCACCCAGGGGTTGAGCTACGCCGTCGGGGCGACCCTGGGCAATGCGCAGGTCGTCCACGCGGACGTCGTGGGCGGCACCACGAGCTTCACCGATACGTCGGTGACCAACGGAACGACGTACTACTACCGCGTCTTCAACTCGGATGACCTGCGGTGGTACTCGCCGGGCAACCAGCCCACGTCCGCGGCCCTGGTGGCCACGCCGCGTGCCCGCGGGGGCGCGGCGCCGCTGTGGTGCTACTCGGTGGGCATCAGTGCCCTGCAGCAGCCCATCACCGAGCTGGGCGTGGGCATCTTCAGCGCCTTCAACGACTCCGTGGTGGCGAACCTCACGCAGGCGACGGACCCGTCCGGGGACGGCGCCGAGCGCTGGCGGCCTCGGCCCCTCTCTGGGCTCATCGGCAGCCGCTTCCCGGTGGTGCCGCTACATGGGCTGCCCGGCCAGTACATCCTCGTGGGTGACCAGGGCGGCGTGGCCACCGCGCTCCATGCGTCCACAGGTGAGGTGCTCTGGCGCTGGGACAACGGCGGACAGCCCATTGGCACCATCCAGTCGTTCCCCGTGACGCAGCTCCACGACTACGCGAACGCGACGTACCGCGCCGCGCACCCCAACCGCGACCTGGTCTTCTTCGCCACCCGCCTGGTGGACGCGGCGCAGAACCGGGTGGTGGCCCTGAACGCCGCCACCGGCACGCTGGTGTGGACATACCGCCCGGGGAACCTGGGCATGGTCGCGGGCGGCATGGTGGTGGACTACGCCAACAACCGGCTCTTCGTGGCGACCCGGTCGCATGCCGGCTCGGAGAACACGCTCCGCGTGCTGGACACGCTGACGGGCCAGCAGGTGGCCGAGCTCCCGGTGGGAGACGTCGAGCTGAGCCTGGTGCGCAACGCGTACAGCAACCTCATCCTGGTGACGGACAGCAATGGCAGCGTCCACGGCGTCGACGCGGGGACGCTCCAGCTCGCCTGGAGCCTGCCGGTGACCACGCGTCCGGCGCCGAGCACGCCCGCGTTCACCAGCTTCGTGCGGCCCCAGGCCGCGGGCTTCGTGGCCAGCCTCTCGGCGGGCCGCGTGGAGTTCTATACCGTGACGGGCCCGCTCAACTCGCCGCCGGTGCTGGCCTGGAGCACCCCCATCGCGTCACCCTCCGGCACGTTCTCCCTCAACCGGAATGGGGTGGCCCGCATCTACGTTGGCAGCTCCGACGGCCAGGTCCACCAGCTCGAGCTGGATGACGGGACGGACTCCGGACAGGTCTCGATCGGCGGTGCGCAGCGTATCGGGACTCCCACTGTCGACCACACCGTGGGCCGCCTGCATGTGGGCTCCGAGGATGGCCGCATCTGCGCATTCCCGGTACCTTTCCCGTGAAGAACGTCCCCGCTGCTTCGCTCGACCATCCCATGACCTCGGACGCCGTCCAGACACCCCCGCCCACCACGGACCGCGCCTACGAGGCGCCGGCCATCCTCTGGGCGCAGCCGTTCGTGGCGCTGGCGCAGATTTCCCAGTGCCAGATTCCCGGCGAATCGGAGTGCATTCCCTGAGCCTTCCTCCGGGAGCACCCACGGCGGGCGCGGAGCTTTGCCTGCGCATCGCCGGGTGGACGGCTGTGGTGGAAGTCCCCGATGCGGGTTTGCGAGACTCGCTCGGGCGTATGTTCTCCCGTTTCGTGGTGCCCGCTCATGCGGTTGGCGACGTGGTGGCGCGGCTCCGGGCCGTGCCCCCCGCCGAGGCCCGTCCCGAGCCCCCGGTTCGCACGCTGCCCCACACGTTGGCGCGGGCGGACGGCGCGCTGGGACTGGCGGGCGAGGATTATGACGCGACGCTGTCCGCGGACGGCCTCCAGGCCCAGGTCGTGGGACAGGGGCGTTTCCCCGTGGAGACGGCGCTGAAGGTGATGCTCGCGCGGGCGCTGGCGCGCCGGGGCGGGCTGCTGGTCCATGGCGTGGCCGTGGCGCATCAGGGGCGTGCCGCGCTGTTCACGGGGCACTCGGGGGCGGGGAAGAGCACGCTCGGGACGCTCTGGGCGAGCGCGGGAGGGCAGGTGCTGTCCGACGAGCTGGTGGCCGTCTGGCCAGAGGCGGAGCTGGGGTGGCGCGTGGCCGGGACGCCCTGGAACGTGGGACTGCCCGTGGAGGCACGGCTGGTGGCCGTGGGCACGCTGGCCTGGGCTGCCTCCTCCCGGTGGGAATCCCAACCCGCGGGCGAGGTGGGACGGCTGCTGCTGCTCAACGCGCTGCTGCCCGAGGCGACGCCCAGCGGGCGCGGTGGACTGCTCGCCTCCGCGGGGCGGCTGCTGACAGAGGTGGCTCCCGTGCGGCTCACCTTCGCGCGGGACGCCTCCGTGGCCAGCGTGCTTCAAGGAGCCCTGGCGCATGTGTGAGCGCAGGATGGCGGCCGGGAGGTCCGCCGCGTTCATCGTCGGCGCGGGTGAGGTCGTCCGTGGCGGCTCGGACCGGGGAGTGCGTGGCGATGGGTGAGGGGAGTACGGGCCGTCCGGCCCTGACGGTGATTGCCGGGCCCACCGCCTCGGGGAAGACGGCGCTGGCCATCGCGCTGGCGCGGCGCGCCGGTGGGGAGATTGTCAGCGCGGACTCGCAGCAGGTGTACCGGTACTTCGACATCGGGACGGCCAAGCCCTCCGCAGAGGAGCTGGCCGCCGTGCCGCACCACCTGGTGTCCGCCGTGGACCCGATGGAGGCGTTCTCCGCCGTCGAGTACCAGCGGCGGGCGGACGCCGTCATCGCGGAGATTGCCGCGCGCGGCCGCCCTGTCTTCGTCGTCGGTGGCACCGGGCTGTACCTGCGCGTGCTCCTGCATGGCGTGCTCGAGGCACCGGGCGCATTGCCCGCGCTGCGGGAGGAGCTGGAGGCGCTCGCGGCGACGCAAGGCCGAGAGGCGGTCCACCGCAAGCTGGCGGAGGTGGACCCGGAGACGGCGGCGAAGCTCCCGCCCCAGGACCTGGTCCGCGTCATCCGCGCCATGGAGATCCACGCCCAGACGGGCGTCCCAGCCTCCGAGTTCCGCCGGGCCCATGCCTTCGCCCCGGACCGGTATCCCTTCCAGCTGTTCGTGCTGGCCCCGCCCCGGGACGAGCTGTACCGCCTCATCAATGCGCGCACGCAGGCGCTCTTCGCGCGGGGGCTGGTGGAGGAGACGCGCGCGCTGCTGGCGCGGGGCTACGCGGACGCGGCCCCCATGCGCAGCGTGGGCTACGTGCAGGCGCGTGCCGTCGTGGAGGGGCGGATGACCCGGGACGAGGCCATCCACGACACGGCCCAGGAGACGCGGCGCTACGCCAAGCGCCAGCTGACGTGGTTCCGCAAGGAGCCCGGCGCCGTCTTCCTGTCGCCGCCCTACGAGGACGCGCTCGGCCGCGCGGGTGCCGCCACCCCTGCCACCTGAGCGTCCCGACGCGCGGGTGGGACAGGCGGGGGACGGAGCAGGGCCAGCAAGCGTTGTCGGGCTCCGGACAGCGGTCCATGTTCGAGGATGGATGCGCCAGGGCCTCGCGTGCGTGTGCCGTGAGGCAGCCCGGCCGCCGTGGTGCTCACTCTCAGGGAGCAGTCGTCATGGCCTTCACCGATGAACGCAGTACGGACAACCCGACCGCTGACGTGGCGCCGAGGGTGAACTCGGCCGCATGGGGCGGCCCCTTCATCCTGGGGTTGTTGATGACCATCCTGGGCATCGTCGCGCTGGGCGCCGCCTTCTTCACGAGCCTGGTGTCGGCCATCCTGTTCGGCGCCTTGCTGGCGGGGGCGGGCATCATGGAGGTCATCTCCGCCTTCCGTGAGCGCAAGTCTGGCGGCCCGTTCTGGCTGTACCTGCTGAGCGGCATCCTCTCCGTGGTCGTGGGCCTCTTCATCCTCGTGTATCCGGCCGCCGGACTGGGGGCGATGACGCTCCTGCTGGCCGGCTACTTCTTCGCCAGCGGGCTCTTCCACACCATCACCTCGGTGATGGATCGCTATGCCCGGTGGGGCTGGGACTTCTTCTACGGCGCCGTCTCCATCGTCCTGGGCATCATCATCATGCGCCAGTGGCCCATCTCCGCCGTGTGGCTGGTGGGCACGCTGGTGGGAATCGGCATCTTCTTCCGCGGCATCGCGCTGATGGCGGGGGCGCTCACCGTGCGGCGGGTGCTCCGCTCCGGGGGGCCGACGACCCCCGCCTCCGTCGCGTCCTGACGGGCAGCCAGGCGCCCGCGTCGCATCCGTCGGGGACGGACGCTTCGCGGGCGTTGCCCTGCGATGATGCTTGCCATGTCCCGCGCTGGCGCGGCAGCGTACGCGCCCTGCGCCCATGATTGACTACGACCCGCACCGTTGGTGGAGCTACTTCCATTACCTCCGCGGCTCGATGGTCCGCGAAATCGTGGCCCGGGTCCTGGTGTGTGTCCTCTGGGCCGCGGGCGTCACCGCGGTCCATCTGCACTTCAAGGCCCTGGACATCCCGACCACGGTGCACACGCTGGCGGGCATCTCGCTCAGCTTGCTGCTCGTCTTCCGGACGAATGCCTCCTACGACCGCTTCTGGGAGGGCCGGAAGCTGTGGGGCGGCATCGTCAACGAGACGCGCAACCTGGCCCGCGCGTCCGGCGTCTTCCTGCGCCAGGACGCGGCGCTCTACAGCACCTTGCTGCGGTGGATCAGCGCATTCCCCTATGCCGCCACCGCCTCGCTGCGCGGAGAGCGGGACCTGGGGCCGGTGGCCCCCGAGCTGGCTGCCGACGAAGCGAACGCGGTGCTGAGCAGCCAGCACGTGCCGCTCGCGGTGGCGCAGAAGATGTCCGCCGCGCTCGATGAGGGCCGGCGGCGCGGCTACTACCCCGAATACGTCCAGATGCAGCTCGACCAGAACGTCCAGCTGCTCATCGACTACATCGGTGGCTGCGAGCGCATCCACAAGACGCCGATTCCGTTCGCCTACATGATGCACCTGCGGCGAGCGCTCATCTTCTACTGCTACACGCTGCCGTTCGCCCTGGTGGACTCGTTCGGCTGGTTGACGGTGGTGGCCACGTTCATCGTCGCCTACGTCTTCTTCGGCATCGAGGAGATTGGCGTCGAGATCGAGGACCCGTTCGGCCACGACGACAACGACCTGCCGCTGGAGCGCATCTGCGAGACGATCCGCGCCAACCTCAAGGCGCTGATGCCCGGGAGCGCCGAGGCCGTCCATGCCCCGGTCGCCGCCGTGGCCGTGCCTTCCGGCAATCAGGACGCGTAGCGGTCCGCTGCCAGTTCCCGCGCCTCGCCGGCGAGCGGCGGCGCGGGCGTGGGCGCCACCTCGGAAGAGGGCAGCGGCACGCGCCCGGTGAGCAGGCGCAGCAGCCGGTCCGGGTCCACGGGCTTGGGCAGAAAGGCCTCGGCGCCCGCGTCCAGGGCGCGCTGGCGGACGTGGGGCCGGTTGAGGCCGCTCATCACCAGCACGCGGGTGCTTCGGGTGAGGGGATGCTGCTTGAGGCCCTCGGCCAGCCGCAGGCCGTCCACCCAGTGCAGCACCACGTCCAGGAGGATGGCCGTGGGCGGGCGCCGGGCTACCGCGCAGAAGAGGGCGAGCTCGTCTGCGAAGGCCACCACCTTGGCGCCCGTGCTCTCCAGCAGCGCGGTCAGCGCGTCGCGGGCGTCCGGGTCGTCATCCACCACGTAGTACAGGTCCGGCTCCAGCTCGGGCACCACCGTGGGCACCGGCTCCATGGTGGTGCGGAGCCAGGCGCCCAGCATCTCCCGAAGGCCGGCCCACCGCGCGGCGCCCAGGAGCGCCATGGGCGTGGGGCTGCTCAGGCCCAGCACGCCGCCGCCGAAGCTGCCTCTCAGGGTTCGCCGTCCCTGCGCCTTGATGAAGGCCTCCGGTGCCCGGGCCCCCGCGCGGCGCAGCCAGGTGATGGCGCGCGACCCCGCCGCGGCGTCCTCCAGCAGCTCACCCAGGCCTTCGCGCACGTAGCGGCGCTCCAGTGTCCCGGCATCCAGGCCGCCGTCGAGCAGCGCCACCGCGGCACGGCTGCACGACGCTAGCGTCTCCGACAGCCCCACCTGGAGCGGATGGCCGAACGCCGCGGGCCCCACGGCGAGCTGCCCCGGGGCCACCAGCGTCCGGCCGGGCCCGTAGGGCAGGCGCGTGGTCTCCAGCGCGGCCAGCTCGAAGCCTTCTTCCACCAGCCCATCGCGGGCCGCCATCATCAGCACCTGGCACAGGTCCGCGGGCGTCACCGCGGGACCGAAGGCCAGCGCGTACACCGAGCTGGCACCGGGCAGCAGGAAGAGGGCGTCCACGGAGGGCAGGGGGGCAATCCAGAGCCGGGCCACGGGGGCCAGCTCCAGCCGGGGCGCGGCATGGCGCAGCCGGGCCTGGACCGCCGCCACCGTGGGAGCGGGCCGGAAGCCCTTGAAGAAGGCATCACCCATCAGCGGCCCGGCGCCCGCCGCCAGGGCCACCGCGTGGAAGCGGTCCCCGCTGCCCTGCGCGCGCACCACCAGCGGGCCCGAGCCCCGCACAGAAGCAGGCGCGTCCGGCGCGGGCGCCTGGCGCTCCACGCGCTCGACGTGGCGGGGAAGGAAGCGGGCGCCCTGAGCGCTGGCGGCGGTGGCGAGCACGTCCCGGACCTGCTCCAGGCCGCCCAGCCCCTGGGGCCAGCCGTCCACCACCCACAGGCCTCCGGTCGTGGAGGGGAGCAGCTCACGCCGGCCCTCCGCGATGATCTCCATGCCGCGCAGCTCGTGGGTGCGCCACTCGGGAGGAATGCGGCAGCCCAGCGCGGCCAGGCGGGAGCGGCACTCAGGTGTCAGCACGGCCGGCGGGGCGGTGCGCTCCGCCGTGCCTCCGGAATAGACGCGCACGTCCAGGGCGAGCCCCCGCGCACGTCCGTTGAAAAGGAGCGAGGCGGCAAGCCCTGCTCCGGCAATGCCGCCTCCCACCACCGCTACCCTCGAACCCGTCGCCAGTCTGTTCCCCAGCATCATCCGCGCCCTCGCTGCTGCCCCGCCGTTGCCTGCCTCGCCGTGCCCGTTCAGTGCCGTTGTGCGGGAGGGGCGTTCGTGGGCCGGCCGAACACCACCACCCGATCCCGCCCCTCGCGCTTCGCCTCATAGAGGGCCGCGTCCGCTGCCTTCATCAGCGACTCCGGGTCCTCCCGTGGTCCTTCGAAGGTATGGTCGGCAATGCCCACGCTCACGCTCAGTCCAAAGGGGGCAGGGCGGCCGTCGTTCTTCTGCACGCCGACGGCGCGCAGCCCGGAGCGGATGCGCTCGGCGAAGACGGCTGCTTCCAGGGCCGTCTGATGCGGCAGCAGCGCGACGAACTCGTCCCCACCGAAGCGCGCCGCGAAGTCGGACTCGCGCAGCTCGTTCTTCAGCTGGGCCGCGAGCGCCAGGATGGCCCGGTTGCCCACGTCGTGGCCCAGGCCGTCGTTGATGGCCTTGAGGTGGTCCAGGTCGATGATGACGACGCTCAGCGGGTACTGGTAGCGCCGGGCGCGGCGGAACTCCTCCTCCAGCCGGACCGTCAGCGCGCGGTAGTTGGCCAGCCCGGTGAGGCCGTCCGTCTGCGCGAGGATCTGCAGCCGGCGCTGCTGCTCGCTCTGGCGCAGCGCCCGGTCGATGCGCGCCAGCAGCTCCCGCGCGCTGGCCGGCTTGTGGATGAAGTCCACGGCGCCCATCTCCAGGCAGCGCTCCAGGGTGGCCTCGTCCGCGTCGCCCGTGAGGAAGATGACGGGCACGGCCTCCGTGCGCGACTCGCGCTGGAGCATCTCCAGCACCGCGAGCCCGTCTCCGCTCGGGAGGAACCGGTCCAGGAGGATGAGGTCCGGGCGGTGCTCGCGCGCCAGCTCCAAGCCCGCGTCCGAGTCCGACGCCGCGAGCACGTCGAAGCGGGCGGCGAGCAGGTCCACGAGGCTCTCGCGGACGCCCGCGTCATCCTCGATGATGAGGAGAAGGGACCGCCCAGAGGTCCGGCCGCGCCGTTCCATGCACCACTCCGCTTCATTCGGCTGCTGCGAAATGGCAGGCCGAAAGTCTCGGGTGCCACGCCCTGCCGTGTGCTCCCAACGCCCCTGCGCCCCACGCGCATCCGCCGCCGCCCGGTCCTGCAAGCACACCCCAACGCCTACAACCTTCACCCGAGACCTCCGGCTGCCAAGCCTGTCAGGCTCCGCGTGACGGGGCCTTTCCCCGCCATCCGTGTGCAGGGGACAGGAGCAAGCAGCATGCCCTTCGGTGAGGAAGGGCAGTCAGAGTGTTTCCGGGCGGTTGCACACCCACTGCGTCGCCCTGTTGTACAGGGTCGGAAGACGTTGCAGCGCGCTGAGAGGCGAAGCGGTAGATATTCCCGTGCGCGGGCCGACGCTGGGGACCGCGCCGCGGGGCACTAGCGTCGGGTGTTGAACTGCATGCGGCGGCCACCCATGGGCGGCATGACCGGCGGCGGCGCCTCCAGGCCGAACTGCCACCACATGGGCTCGTAGGGCTTCATCTTCAGGCGCTTGTCGTTCTGCAGCTGGGAGAGGCTGCCCTTGAGCTTCTCGTCCCTGGGGTTCGCCTCCACGCCCCGGGCGAGCACGCGCAGCGCGCCTTCCTTGTCCTTGTTCTGCAGCAGGCACCAGGCATAGGCCGCCCAGACGATGGACTCCTTCTTCCCGCTCTTGGCGGCGGCCTCGAACGCCTTCTTCATGGCGTCGAAGTCCTTGCGCTGGAAGTACAGGGCGCCCTCCATGGCCTTGGCCATGTAGTTGCGGGAGCTGCCCTTGTCGAAGGCCGCCTTGGCGCCCTCGTGGTCCTTGACCATGTACTTCAGCATCCCAATCTGGGAGTGGAGCTCGGGGCCGACGAGGAACTGCCACTTGTCGTAGACGAGCCCCTGCTCGAGCGTCTTCACCGCCCGGTCCACCCGCGCCTGGGCGTCCTTCTGGCTCGTGGGCTGGGACTGCAGATCCTTCTGGACCACCGTCATCAAGGCCTGGACGCGGCTGGCCACCCTGCGGGCGAGCACGATGTAGGTGCCAACGAAGGCCAGGATTCCGGGGACGAGCCCGGCCCAGATGGAGAAGCCGGTCACCTTCACCAGGAGCGCGACGGCAATTCCCACACCGAGGGAGATGAGAAGGTTGTACATGGGGGGCCCCTCTTAGCGATGTGCGTGCGGCACCGCAATCTTCGGATGCACTTGGTTTCAACTCGCGGTATACGTCTGGCCGTCGCGACAGCAGGGGGCCCTCTGTCGAAATTGGTAGACGAGGCGGACTCAAAATCCGCTGCGGCTGACCCCGCGTCCCGGTTCGAGTCCGGGGAGGGCCATCATCCGATGGGCAGGACCGGCGAGGTGGTCTTCCGCTGGAAGCGCCCGGTCCTGATATAGGACAGGCTCCAGCAGGTAGGGGCGGCGGAGGTACCCCGATAATGAGGGTGTTGCTGGTCGAGGACGACGCGAGCCTTCGGGAAGGCATGGGCGAGCTCATCTCCGAGCTGGCGGAGGTCCATGCGGTCAGCACCGGAGAGGAAGCCGTCGCCGCCCTTGAGGCGGAGCGCTTCGTCCTGGTCATCACCGACCTGCGCATCTCCGGTGGCGAGCTGGGCGGCCGCACGGTCGTCGAGGCCGCCCGGAAGCACCAGCAGGCGGTGGCCATTGTCAGCGCCGCGACGCCGGACGAGGTGATCCAGGCCGTCCAGCCCCAGGTGGCGGACGCCATCCTCCTCAAGCCCTTCCAGATCGACGACATCGTCGCGCTGGTGGAGCGCTTCCTCGCGCTGCGTCAGGACGTGGCGCGGCTCGCCTCCCCAGGGCTCCAGCCCCCGGCGAGCGCCTGGAGCGAGGTGGGGGCGCACGTGCGCGTTGCCCGGGACGCCGCGTCGGCGACGGCCTGGGTGTCCGTGACGCCCGGTGGCGATTTCGACTGGACGTTCTACCCCACGCCCGGCGGCGCCGGGGTGGGCGTGGTCGATGGGGCGTTCGAAGTGGACGGCATGACGTATTCCGCGCCTGGGTATTTCTTCCTGGGGGCCGGGCAGCGGGCCCGGGTGCGCAGCCCGGCGGGTGGGCTGGCCGTGGCCGTGGGACTGAAAGGGCAGGGCTGAGGCACGTGGATTCCGTCTGGCCCGCAGTCCCCCTCGACCCGGAGCGCCTGGGTCGTCCGTCCCGGCGTGGCGCGACGGCGGCGCTGGAGGCCCACATCGCCGTGCTCCGGGGCGAGCCCTTGAAGGCCGCGCTCGCCAATGCCCTGCGCGAGGCCAATGGCCTGGGCGGGCAGGAGCGGCGCTTCACCGCCATGGCCGTGCGCGAGCTGTCCCGGCACCAGCGCCTGCTGGACCTGGCGGCCCGGCTCCTGGGCCACACCATGGGAAAGGTGGGGCTGACGGAGGACCAGGCGCTGGTCCGTTATGCCCTCTGGCGCCGCATCTTCTGCGGCGAGGGTTGGACCCGCATCGGTCCCGAGGTGCGGCTGCCGGGCCCGGTGCGTCCGCGCACCATCAAGGATGATCTCCTCCAGCGCGTGGTGGAGCAGCCGCTGCCGGAAGCGCCGCTGCCGGAGTCCCAGGCCGAGCGGCTGGCCATGCGCTACTCGTTCCCCAACTGGCTGGTGCAGCGCCTGGCCCAGGTCTACCCGGGCGATGTGCTCGAGGGCCTGCTCGCGTCATTGGATGAGGAGCCGTCGCTGCACTTCCGCGCGCGGCCGCCGGGGACGCGGGACGCGGTGCTCGCGGCGCTGAAGGAAGAGGGCGTCAACGCCGAGCCGGTGGCCGCGGCCCCGGACGCGGTGCGGGTGACGGATGCCAGCCACCGCGTCTTCGAGACGAAGGTGATGAAGAGCGGGCGGCTCCAGGTGCAGGACGTGGGCAGCCAGCTCATCTCCGAGATGTGCCGGCCCCGGGAGGGGTCGCTGGCGGGCTTCACCGTGGCGGACGTGTGCGCGGGCGCCGGGGGAAAGACGCTGGCGCTGGCGGACTTCGTCGGGCCCACGGGCAAGGTGCTGGCGGGAGACCGCTCCCGGCGCCGGCTGGCCGAAGCGCGCGAGCGCGTGCGCCACTTCTCCCTGCGGCAGGTGGCGTTCCCCCATCCGCTTCCGCTGTCCGAGGCGGATGTCCTGCTCGTGGATGCGCCGTGCAGCGGCACGGGCTCGCTGGCCCGCGAGCCGGATCAGAAGTGGAAGCTCACGGCCCAGGAGGTGGCGCGCTACCAGGCCACCCAGACGGAGTTGCTCGAAGAGGTCTCACGCCAGGCGAAGCCGGGCGCACTCATCGTCTATGCCACCTGCTCGGTGATGCCCGAGGAGGACGAGGCGGTGGTCGAGGCCTTCCTCGCGAAGCATCCCGACTTCACGCTGGAGCCTGTCGAGGACGTCCTCGGCCCCGAGCGGGCGGCGCTGGCGGCACACGGGCCCTATCTCAAGGCGCTGCCTCCCAGGGTTCCCGGGGGAGGCTTCTTCGCGGCCCGGCTGCGGAGGACCGGAGCGGGGCCGGGTTGACAGGTTCCGAAGACGCACGCTACGCAATCGTTGATTCCTCAAGGAGTGTGACTGACTTGGCGGCCGACTCGAAGCAGTCCGAGGTGGTGAAGCAGATCAACGAGGCCTTCCAGGAGGCGCAGGCCCGGCTGGCCCAGCTCCGAGAGGCGGTGGAGCGCAACACGGACCTGGCCCGTGCGAATGCCCGGACCACCGTGCTGAAGGATCAGAAGGAGAAGGCGCTCAAGGATCTGGGCGAGGCCGTCTGGCGCCAGGTCCAGAAGGGGCGCCTCGAGCTCCCAGCGGGATTCGCCGCGGCGCTCAAGGCCGTCGAGGCCGCCGAGCAGGCGGCCGAGGCCCACGCGCGCGAGCTCACGGACATCCTCATGGAAGGTGAAGAGGTGGCGGCGCGGTTGAAGGATCAAAAAAACGCACAAAGGCCTCAAAGAGTTCTGGTGCCTGGGACGAAGAAGCGGTAGAAGGCACGCACTTCGTCGGTCGGGCCGCTCCCCAGAGCGGCTCAGCGGAGAAAGACGGGGCTATAGCTCAGCTGGGAGAGCGCTTGAATGGCATTCAAGAGGTCACCGGTTCGATCCCGGTTAGCTCCACTCTGAAACGAAGAGGCCCGCCTGGGAAACCCGGCGGGCCTTTTTGTTTTCCGGCGTCGTGCAGCTCAGCCCATCACCGCCCGGCGCACGAAGAAGGCCCGCCAGCGGGTGGCTGACGGGCCTCGGGACTGCAGCGGCTGTCGCCTGGCGACTACGCCTTGCCGGCGAAGATGGCCATCACGTCCTTGAGGAGCTTGATGGACTCCTCGTGCGGACGCTGGAAGGCGTTGCGGCCCATGATGGAGCCGAAGCCGCCGCCGGCGTTGATCTGCTTGATCTCCTCGAGGAGGGCGTCGGTGCCCTTGGCCTCGCCGCCGGAGAAGATGACGATGCGCTTGCCGTTGAAGGCGGAGCGGACGACCTCGCGGACGCGGTCCGCCAGCGTCTTGGTGACGATGCCGGCCTTCTCGAAGGCCTTCTTCGCCTCGGCCTGCTCGATGTGGTCCTGCGGCGGCTTCACCTTGATGACGTGGGCGCCGAGCTGCGCGCTGATCTGCGCCGCGTACGCCACCACGTCGATGCCCGTCTCACCCTCCTTGGACATGTTGCCGCGGGGATAGGCCCAGAGGACGGTGGGCAGGCCGTAGGACTTGGCCTCGGCGATGATGTCGCGCAGCGCCTCGTACTGCTCGTTGCGCGCGCCGGAGCCCGGGTAGATGGTGTAGCCGACGGCGGTGCAGCCCAGGCGGACGGCGTCCTTCACGGAGCTCGTCACCGCGGACATGGGGTTGGCCACCTTCGCCAGCGTGTCGGAGTTGTTGAGCTTGAGGATGAGGGGAATCTCACCGGCGTACTTGCCGGCGACCGCCTCCAGGAAGCCGAGCGGCGCCGCGTAGGCGTTGCAGCCCGACTCGATGGCCAGCTTGATGTGGTACTCGGGGTCATAGCCGGCGGGGTTCGGTCCGAAGGAGCGGGCCGGGCCGTGCTCGAAGCCCTGGTCCACCGGGAGGATGACGAGCTTGCCCGTGCCGGCCAGCGTGCCGGTGTTCAGCAGGCGGGCCAGATTGGTCAGCGTGCCGGGGTTGTCGGACGGGTACCAGGACAGGATCTGCTTGACGCGATCGGTATGGGGCATGTGTGGGGATCCTCGGTCTCGGGAACAGGGCGCAATCTGCTGCATGCGCCACGTCCCACCAACTCCTTTTCACGCGCGAGTGTCATGGGTTCCACGACAGCGCGCTGCCCCCGGGCCCACCGGGCGGGGAGCGGGGCGGCGCCTGACGATGGAAATGGGACGAACAACACCGGTGACGGCTCGCCGGTGAACGGACATGCTGCGCCGCCGAGGGGTTCTCGGGTATTGGGGAGCGCCTCAAGGCGGGTAGATGCGCAGACACCTGGATCATGGCGTGACAGTGGCGCTGGTGCTCGTGGCGGGCGTTGCCGGAGCGCAGCTCACCCCGGGCTCGGTAGGGACGGGGAGCAGCCCTTCAACGAGCGCCGGCGGTGCGCCCGCGCCCACCACTCCCTCTCCTGGGACGGCCCCGGCGCCAGGAACGTCGCCCGCGCCGCCGCCGGCGGACCTGGGGACTCCCGGCTCGGACACGCCCACGGCCATGCCGGGGACCGGCGCTCCGGGAGGCTCGCGCCCCACGCCTCGCGTGGGCACCGGAGGCCCGGACCTGCCGCCGGGCCCGCCCTCCATCGCCCCCAGCTCCATCGAGCAGACCCCGGAGGCCGGGGGCAGGGGACCGGCGATCTCACCCGCGCCCGCTCAGGAGCCGGGTGAAGAGGCAGAGCAGGTACAGGACACCGTGGCCGAGTCACCCGACACGGAGGCGAAGCCCGCGCGGCGGGCGCCGCTCACCCTGGCGCAGCTGGTGAAGCGGGCCCGGGAGTCCGACTCGCGAGTGGAGGAAGCGACTGCGGAGCTGCGCAAGTTCCACGCGCTCTACCAGCAGGCGAAGTGGGCCTGGTTCCCCAAGTTCGAGATCACCGTGGGCGCCGGTGGCCCCATCCCCGAGGCCCGCAACAACGGATTGGGCGGGCCGCCCACGACCGAGGCCTCGCTCGAGGGCGACCTCAACTTCGGCCGCGTCGGTGTCACGGTGTTCTCCACCGGCAACGCGGTGTTGCCGCTCTACACCTTCGGCAAGCTGACGGCGCTGGAGAAGGCGGGCGCGCAGGGGCCGGTGCTCGGGGCCGCGCTGCGCGATCGCGTGCGCAACGAGGTCGGCTTCCAGGCCGCGCAGGCCTACTACGGCTACCAGCTCGCGCGGAACGGACTGCAGCAGATTGAAGAGGTGTCGAAGCGGCTCGAGGACGCCGCCCAGCGCATCGATCGCCTCCTCAAGGAGGACTCGGCGCAGGTGTCCGCGGTGGACTCGTACAAGGTCCGCTTCTTCCGGCAGTTGGTGGAGGCGCGCAAGGCGGAGGCCCTGCAGGGGCGCCAGTTTGCGCTCGCCGCCATTGGCCTGCTGGCCAACGCGGGACCGGATGACGCCGTGACGGTGGTGGAAGAGGACCTGGAGCTCGAGGAGGACGTGCCGGTGCCCTCGCTGGAGCAGGCGCTGGCGCGCGCGGAGCAGTACCGCCCGGAAATCACCGCCATCACCGCGGGCATCGCCGCCCGCGAGCAGGAGGTGTTCATCCGCGAGCGAAGCTACTTCCCGGACCTGGGGCTCGCCGGCTTCTACGACGTGCGCTTCACCAGCAGCGCCACGCGGCAGCGCAGCCCGTTCGCGTTCGACCCGTACAACGATCGCTCCGCGGGGCTGGGCTTGGTGGTGCGCGGGACGTTCGACATCCCCATCAAGGACGCGCAGCTCGAGCAGGCTCGCGCGGAGCTGGACAAGCTGCGTGCGCAGGAGAAGCAGATTCGCGCGGGCATCCGGCTGGAGGTGGCCAAGGTGCACGGCGAGCTGGTCGCCGCCTGGAGCCGCGCCCGGTCCTTCGGGGAGGCCGAGCGGAACGCGCGGCGCTGGGTGACGGCCGCCTTCACCGCGTTCGACCTGGGGACCGGCGACACGCGTGATCTGGTGGACGCTTTCACGGCCTATGCCCAGGCTTCAGGAGACAAAGGCAAGAGCTGGCACGATGTTCGGGTGGGAATGGCCGCCCTCGCACGCGTGACCGGAGCGCCGCTGGCTCCGGGTGAATAACCACGCGCTCAACGCTGTCTTCCCTACTGTCCTTTCACTCGGAGCTGAATGAATGATTGCTTCCCTGCTTGCCGCCACCCTGCTTGCCGCCGCGCCGGGCCCGCTCACGGTCGTCAAATCCGGGAACGCGGACGTGCAGAAGGCGGCCAACGCCCCGGGCGCCACCGCGCAGTCGCTCGCCACGGTCGTGGAGAAGTTCGTGGACTTCGAGGAGCTGGCCAAGCGTGCCCTGGGTGACAAGGCCTGGGCCGACCTCAAGCCCGCGCAGCGCAAGGAGTTCACCGAGACGATGACGGGGCTGCTGCGCGCGTCCTACGCCCAGAAGGCCCTGGGACAGGCACAGGCGCAGGTGAAGTACGGCGACGAGGGCATCGACGGCAACGAGGCCACCGTGGGCACCACCGTCACCGTGAAGAAGGACGCCATCCCCGTCGAGTACCGCCTGTACCGCACCTCGGCCACCGGGAACTGGCGCATCTACGATGTCATCACCGACGAGGTGTCGCTGGTGGACACGTACAAGGGGCAGTTCCGCAAGCTGCTCGCCGACAAGGGCTTCGACGGGCTGCTCTCCACGCTGAAGAGCAAGCGGGCGCAGCTGGAGAAGGAGAACGCGGCGTCCGCCCAGAAGAGCGCGGGCTCGACGGCGGCGCCGTGACGCGGGGCTAGGACCCGGCGCTCCTTCACCCAGGCCGGGGTGCCCTCACGGGACCTCGGCCTTCGTTTTTTCAGCGGCCAGCGTCCCCGCCAGCCCCTGGGCCAGGGGAATGGAGGGCAGGAAGCCGAGCTCCCGGCGGGCGCGCTCGGTGGAGCACGTCCACGCCGGGCACGTCATCTCGCGGACCTTGTCCCGGTTGAGGATGGGCACCGTGCCGCGCAGCCGGGCCACGGCCTCCGAGCCCAGCCCCACCACGTAGCTGAGCGTCTGGGGCACCGGCACCACCGCGGGGCGCCCCTTGCCCAGCGCGCCCGCCATGGCCGCGCAGACGTCCTCCCACGAGTGCTCCACGCCGTCGGACACGGTGTAGACGCCGCGGGCTACGTCGTCCCTGGACACGGTGGGGCCGCGCTCGGCCGCCGCGAGCAGGGCGGTGCAGAGGTCATCCACGTGGATGAGCGAGTAGCGCTTGGGCCCGAAGCCGCTCTTCAGCGCCAGCCCGAGCTTCGCCATGGGCAGCAGCGAGGGGACGAACTCCACGTCCCCCGGGCCATAGACGATGGGCGGCCGAACGATGACGGAGGGCACCTTGTCCGCGAGCTCGCGCACGGCCTGCTCGCCGCCCAGCTTGCTGCGGCCGTAGATGGACACGGGCGCGGGCGGGTCCTCCTCGCGGCGCGGACGGTCCGGCGTGGACGGCCCGGCGGCGGCCAGCGAGGAGCAGTACACCAGCCGGGGCGGGTGGGGCAGGGCGGCCATGGCCTCCACCAGCCGGCGGGTGCCGTTCGCGTTGCCCTCCATGTAGCCGGAGGGCTCGCGCGACTTGGTGACGCCCGCCAGGTGCAGCACGACGTCCACGTCGCGCACGGCCTCGGCCAGCCCGTTGCCGGTGGTCAGGTCCGCAACGACGAAGCGGGCGCCGAGCGACTCCAGGGGGCCGCGGCGCGAGCTGGCGCGCACCATGAGGGTGAGCGTGTCGCCACGCTCCACGATGCGGCGGGCGAGCCGCTGACCGATGAAGCCGGTGCCGCCGGTGAGCAGGATGCGCATGGCAGACTCCTCGTGTCGGGCAGGATTCAGAGCGCGCGCTGGAAGACGCGGTACGTCTTGGAGCGCTGGGCACCCATGGACTCGATGGCGCGGTTGACGAGGTGGTTGTCCTCGAGCGTCCACGAGATTTCCCCGCCCACGTAGCCGAGCCGCTTCGCGGTGCGCAGGGTGTCCAGGTACAGGATGGCGTCCAGGCCGCGCCGCCGGTAGCCCTCCTTGATGCCGAGGATGATGAGGCGCAGCCGGTTGATGCGGCGGGACGCGAGCGCCAGCTTCACCAGGCCGATGGGCAGGCCGAACGTGGTGAGCCGGCCGTTGGCCGCGCGGATGGCCTGGTTGGCGTCCGGGACGGTGAGGGAGAAGGCCACCGGCTCGCCCTGGACCTCCGCCATGAGCGCCAGCTCCGGCCGGACGACCGTCTTGAGCTCCTTGGCCAGGTGGTCGAACTCCGCGTCCGTGAAGGGCACGAAGCCCCAGTTCTTCTCCCACGCCGAGTTGTAGATGTCCCGGATGCGCTTCACCTCGGCGTCCAGGTTCTTCATGTCGACCGGACGCACGATGACGCCTTCGCGCTGGCGGATCTTCTCGGAGATGCGCACCACCTTCTCCGGCGGCTGCGCGGACGAGGACAGCTCGAAGGCGTACAGGTCCTTCGCCTTCGTCAGCCCGCACGCCTCCAGCAGCGGCAGGTAGTAGGGCGGGTTGTGCGGCATCATCACCGCGGGCGGCGAGTCGAAGCCCTCGATGAGCAGGCCCCAGTCCTGATTGGAGGAGAAGTTGGCCGGGCCCAGCATCGCGTTCATGCCCCGCTGGCGCAGCCAGGACGCGGCGGCGTCCAGCAGCGCCCGGGCGATGCCCGCGTCATTCACGCACTCGAAGAGGCCGAAGAAGCCCTCCTTCGTGCCGTGAATCTCCATGTGGCGCGGGTTGCGGATGGCGGCGATGCGGCCGACGAGCTCGGTGCCGCGCCGGGCCAGGAACAGCTCCACCTCGCCGTACTCGAAGAAGGGGTTCTTCTTCGGGTCCAGGAAGTCCCTGCGCTCCATCTCCAGGGGGGCGACCCAGTGGGGATCGTTCTTGTAGAGGGCGTAGGGGAGGCGGATGAACTGCATCCGCTCCGCCTCGCCGCGAACGGGGGTGACCTGCACGTCCGAGGGCATGTTCGGGAGCGAAGGAGTCGGGTGGGACGGCTCGGCGTGGAGGGCCATGGGCAGCTCAGTTCCGGTCGGAGTGGGCGCCGTTGCGCATGAAGAAGTGGGCGCCCTTCTCCAGCAGCAGGCCCGGGAGCTCGCCGCGCTTCTCCCACAGCTTCATCGGCGCCGAGCCCAGCTTGCGCAGGTCCTCCGGCTGGAGGTTGGCCGCGCGCCACGTGAGCTGCTCCACCGCGTCGAAGAGCCGCCCGGCCACCTCGCGCGACGACATGCGCGACAGCTGGTCCAGCGTGATGCCGCCCTTGTCCGCCAGCAGTCCGGCCGAGCCCGCGGACCACTTCTCGCTGGCCCGGTTGGCCAGGATGCGGGTGCCGGGCCGGGCAATCTGCACCGGCTCGTACACGGTGGGGCGCGTCTCCGGAATCACGTTCAGCTTGCGGCCGATGGTCTCGAAGATGTCCAGCACCCGGTCGAGCTGCGCGTCGGTGTGCGTGGCCATGTACGAGGTGCGGATGAGCGCATGGCCCTGCTCCACCGCCGGCGGAATCACCGGGTTGGCGAAGACGCCGGCCTCGTGCAGCGCGCGCCAGAAGCGGAAGCACTTCACCTGGTCGCCGATGTGCACCGGCACCACCGGCGTTACCGACACGCCGGTGTCGAAGCCCATGGCGCGGAAGCCGTTGTGCATCTTCTCCGCGATGTCCAGCAGGCGCGCGCGGCGCTCCGGCTCCGCTTCGATGATCTCCAGCGCCTTGAGGGCCGCGGCGATGGAGCCCGGCGTCATGGACGCGGAGAAGATGACCGAGCGGGCCTTGTGGCGGATGTAGTTGATGACCTCGAAGGGACCCGCCAGCACGCCGCCCAGCGACGCGAAGCTCTTGGAGAAGGTCCCCATGACGAGGTCCGTCTCCTTCTCCAGGTCGAAGTACTCCGACGTGCCCCGGCCCAGCGTGCCCAGCACGCCCATGGCGTGCGCGTCATCCGTCATCACCCGGGCGTTGTACTGCTTCGCCAGCTCCACGATGCGGGGCAGGTTGCAGATGTCGCCCTCCATGGAGAAGACGCCGTCGGTGACGATGATCTTGCCCGCGTCCGGATCCGCCTGGGACAGCAGCTGCTCCAGGTGGTCCATGTCGTTGTGGCGGAACTTGCGCTCGGTGGCGAAGGACAGGCGGATGCCATCCACCAGCGACGCGTGGTTCTGCCGGTCGCTGAAGACGATGTCGTGGCGGCCCAGGATGGAGGCCAGCGCCAGGTTCGTCTGGAAGCCGGTGGAGATGACGATGGCGGCCTCGCGGTTGAGGAACTTCGCCAGCCGGGCCTCGAGCTCCTCGTGCAGCGCCAGCGTGCCGTTGAGCAGCCGCGAGCCGGAGCTGGTGGTGCCGAACTTCTCCGTCGCCTTGATGGCGGCTTCCTTCACCCGCGGGTCGGCGGACAGGCCCAGGTAGTTGTTGGACCCGACCATGATGACGCGCCTGCCTTCGATCTCCACCTCGGTGGCGCCGTGCGACGCTTCGATGGCGCGGAAGTACGGGTAGAGCCCCGTGGCCTTCGCGATACGGTAGTCCTTCCAGTTACGGCATTTGTCGAAGACGTCGCTCATGGGTGATCGGTCTTTCTCTCAGGCTGCGTCTGGAGGCATTGGACCGGCCCGGGAGCCTGAGGCTCTCCTAGTCGCGACTGTCCCGCTGCAAGGCTTCGGCTTCGGGCTGTCTGCGTCCGGCGGCCTCCCACGGGGGACGCGGGGGCGTGAATAAAGAGGGAGCGCGGCAGTGTCAAGGCACGCCCCTTGCCGTTCATCCCTTGCGGAGCAGCCGGCTTCGGGGCCCGGCTTGACAGCACCGCGACTTTGGTGGCACCCCGCCGTCGCACACCCGGTGTTCTCCAGTCGATACTGGCGAACAAGGTGTGCATCTGGCTGCACACCTGCTGCTCGGGGTCCTGCGCCTGGAAGCCTTCCGCTTTGCCTGATGTTCAAGGGAGCCATTGACTGGCCGGGAATTTGCTCCCCGGCCGGTACCCGAGGAGTCGACGTTGGCCAGGTCTCAGCGACAGCGGTGGTTCGAGGGCTTCATCGAGGCGGCCGTCTCACGTCCCTGGCAGGTCCTCCTCCTCTTCGTGGTGTTGACGGCCGGCGGTATGGCGCTGGCGTCGCGGCTGGAGTTCCGCGGGTCGTTCGTGGAGTTGCTCCCCCAGGGCTCCCGCGAGGTGCAGGATCTGACACGCGTGTCAGAGAAGGCAGGCGGGGATGGCTACCTGGTGCTCGTCGCCCGGGGCGACACGCTGGCTCGCCTGGAGTCCTTCGCCGGGGAGCTCCAGACCCGGCTGGAGGCCATGCCGGAGGTCCGCTACGTCGAGCACCGCTATGACGTGGGCTTCTTCCGTCAAAACGCGCTGCTGCTATTGCCTGTCGAGCAGCTCGCCGCGCTGCGGCAGGACGTGGCGGCGCGAGTGCAATACGAGCGGCAGCGCGCCAACCCCTTCTTCATCGACCTGGGGGGCACGCCGGAGCCGCCGGACTTCGAGGCCATCGCGAAGAAGTACGCGCCCGACGCGCCCATGCGCGAGACGCTCGCCAGCAAGGACGGCACCGAGGTCTACCTGATGATCAAGCCGTCGGGGACGGCGGGGGACCTCGACTTCGCGCGGCGCTTCGTGGACATGGCCATGGGCACCGGGCAGGCGTTGGCCGCGGAGCGTTATCCGGGGGTGACGCTCCAGGCCACGGGCAACTTCCAGGGCCGCATCGAAGAGGACGCGGTGATGCGCGGCGACCTGTCGCGCGCCGGCATGCTGTCCGCGCTCATCGCCGTGGGGCTCATCCTGCTCGCGACGCGCCGCATCTCCGCGCTGGCCGTGGTGGGCATCCCCGTCATGGTGGGCGTGGTGCTGACGTTCGCGTTCGCGCAGCTCGCCATCGGCCACCTCAACGTGGTGACGGGCTTCCTGGTCGCCATCCTGATTGGCCTGGGCATCGAGTACGGCGTCCACCTCTGCATGCGCTACTGGGAGGAGCGGCGCACGCGGCCGGCGCGCGAGGCCATTGCCACGGCGGTGCGCGGCACCTTCGGCGGCGCCATGACGTCCGCGGTGACCAACGCGGCGGCCTTCTTCGTGCTGCTGCTGGCCCAGTTCCATGCCTTCAACCAGTTCGGCCTCCTGGCCGGCCTGGGCGTGCTGCTGGCGGTGCTGGCCGCGTATGCCTTGGGCCCGTCGCTGCTGGCCATCGCGGAGCGGCTGCGCCCCGCCCGTGCGGATACGGCGCCAGTGAAGGACGACGCGCCCGAGGTCCGGCCGGAGCGGGAGTGGCGGCGCTGGCCCACGGGCGTCATCGTCGCGCTCGCGCTGGCGGTGGTGGGCTTCGCCGCGTTCTCCGTCACCGTGGCCCCGAAGCTGGGCTTCGAGACGGACATGCGCAAGCTCAAGGGCGAGTCGCCGGCCTCGCGCCTGGACGACCACGTGACCGAGCAGCTCGGTCAGCCGCTCAACCCGGCCATCTTCCTGGTGGACGACGTGGCCCAGGCGGCGCAGGTGGAGGCCGTCATCGCCGAGGTGATGCAGCGCCACGGCGCGGACTCGGCGCTGCTCGGCTCCGCGTCCCTCAATGACCTGCTGCCCAAGGACCTGGAGCGGCGCGAGGTGGAGCTGGCCGGACTGCGCGAGCTGTTCCAGAAGCTGGACGGGATGGCCCCGGAGCTGATCGAGGACGCGCAGTTCCAGGAGTTCCGCCGGATGGTGGACGCGAAGCCGTACGGGCTGGACGCGCTGCCCCGGGAGGTCCGCCGCCGCTTCGAGGCCACGGACGGACAGGGCACCTTCCTGCTGCTGTTCCCGTCGGTCTCCAACTCCGACACGGAGGAGCTGCGGCGCTGGGCCGCGCAGATCGACGAGGTGGTGGAGGGCGTGAAGGCCCGCGACATCGACCTGGCCGTGTTGGACAGCAACCGCATCGCCGCCCGCATCTTCGCGCTGGTGAGCTCGGACGGTCCGCTCATCCTGTGGTCCGCGGCGGCGGTGGTGTTCGCGGTCATCCTCGTCAGCCTGCGCAGCCTCAAGCGCGCGCTGCTCGTCACCGGCCCGCTCTTCCTGGGCATGACGTGCCTGGCGGGCGGCATGTACCTCTTCGACGTCCAGCTCAACTTCATCAACGCCGTCGTGTTGCCCAACCTGCTGGCCATCGCCGTGGACAACTCGGTGCATCTCTTCCACCGGTACGAGGAGGAGGGGCCCGGCTCGCTTGGCAAGGTGGTGCGCCACACCGGGCTGGCGGCCGTGGTGGCCACGCTGTCCAACGCGGCCGGGTATGGCGCGTTGCTGGTGGCCAACCACCAGGGTCTGCGCAGCATCGGTCAGATTGCGCTACTGGGGGTCATGTGCACCTTTCTCGGGACCACGGTCTTCTTCCCCGCGTTGCTCGCCTTGCTGGAGCGGTGGAAGGGACGGGAGAATGTGGTGGCGGGGAAGGAAGCGGTCGTTCAGAGCCTCGAGCTCGGCGATTCCGGCGCGGACCGCGCGCCGCCGGGGGAGCGTAAGTCGGCGTGAGTTCCTGGGTTTCCCAAAGTGTCAGTGGTTCCGTCGACATGAGCCGTCCCTCTGCGGTTCGCGTCCAGTTCACTTTGGTGGACCTCCTCATCGTCGCGTCGTGCGCGCTGGCGTCGCTGTTCCTGCTGGGGCCGGGCCACTGGGCGCCGGGGGCCCTGCGCTGTGCGGGGCTGTTCGCGCTGATGGGCGTGGGGCCGGTCGTGCTGCGGACGCTGGCGGCCTCGCTTCCGGGGCACCGCTGGCTCCACGTCATCGCGGACTGGTGGCTGCTCCCCACGGCGGTGTTGTCGCACGGCTGGCTGTCTCCCGTGGTGGACGCCATCAACCCCCTCCTCAAGGACGCGCAGCTGGTGGCGGCCGACCAGCGCCTCTTCGGCGTGCAGGCCGCGGTGGTGCTGGCGCGCATCGTCCCGCCGTGGGTCAACGACGTGCTGCTGGTCTGCTACTACGGCCACTTCATCTGGGCGCTGGTGTTGGGGCTGGTGCTCTACCGCCGCCCGAGCGCCGCGGAGTACGACGAGTACCTCACCGCGCTGGGCCTGCTCTTCTGCCTCAACTACGCGGCCTACATCCTGGTGCCCGCGGTGGGGCCCCGGTACTTCCTCATCGACGCGTTCGATGGGCCGCTGCGGGGCACGGTGACGCCGCTGCTGGACTCCATCATGCGCACGCCGATGTTCGCCCGGGACTGCTTCCCGTCCGGGCACACGGGCGCCACGCTGCTGGTCTTCTATTACGCGTGGCGGTTCTCCCGCCGGGTCTTCTGGGTGATGTTGCTGCCGGGCCTGGGGCTCATCGCCGCCACGCTCGTCGGCCGCTTCCACTACGCCACGGACCTGCTGTGCGCGGTGCCGCTGGTGATGGTGGTGACGGGGCTGGCCCTGGGCGCCTCCCGGGCGGCGCGGCAGCGGGAAGTGGTGAAGGCAGCGCGTTCCGTCCCGGTGGACGCTATCGTCAGGCCCTGAGCGCCCGGACCTTCCCGGCGCGAGGAGCCGACGCCCATGTCCAGGCCCGTAGCCGCGCAGCGTGTCTCCCGGTTCGCCACCACCGTCTTCTCCGAGTTCAGCGCCCTGGCCGTGAAGCACGGCGCGGTGAACCTGGGCCAGGGGTTCCCGGACTTCGACGGGCCCGACGAAATCAAGGACGCCGCCCAGCGTGCCATCCGCGACGGTGGGAACCAGTACGCGATGGGGGCGGGGGCCCGGGAGCTTCGGGTGGCCATCGCCGAGCACTCGGCGCGCTTCTACGGCCAGGCCGTGGACCCGGACACC
The DNA here is from genome assembly GCF_050038885.1 of Pseudomyxococcus flavus. NCBI lineage: Bacteria > Pseudomonadati > Myxococcota > Myxococcia > Myxococcales > Myxococcaceae > Pseudomyxococcus > Pseudomyxococcus flavus. The sequence continues at coordinate 8,237,876 of NZ_CP143624.1, forward strand.
ATGGTGACGGTGACGAGCGGGGCCACGGAGGCCATCCTCGACACGCTGCTGGGGCTGGTGGACCCGGGCGACGAGGTGGTGGCCTTCGAGCCATTCTATGACTCGTACGACGCCAACATCACCTTCGTGGGCGCCACCGCGCGCTACATCCCGCTGCGCCCGCCGGATGACGGGCACGCGCAGTGGTGGTTCGACCCGGACGAGGTCCGCGCCGCCTTCGGGCCGCGCACGCGGCTGCTCATCCTCAACACGCCCCACAATCCGACGGGGAAGGTGTTCACCCGGGACGAGCTGACCTTCCTGGCCGGGCTGTGCGCCGAGCACGGCGTGAAGGTGCTGTCCGACGAGGTCTACGAGCACATCGTCTTCGCGCCCGCGCGTCACCTGCGGCCGGCCACGTTGCCCGGGCTGGCCGAGCGCACGGTGACGGTGAGCAGTGGCGGAAAGACGTTCAGCCTCACGGGCTGGAAGGTGGGCTGGGTCATCGCGCCGCCGCCGCTCCGGGACGCCGTCCAGCGAGCCCACCAGTTCGTCACCTTCGCCACCGCGGCGCCCTTGCAGGCGGCCATGGCGCAGGCGCTGCGACTGCCGGACGCGTACTTCGACGCGCTGGCCGCCGCGTATGTGTCGAAGCGGGAACGCCTGCTCGCCGGGCTGCGCGAGGCCGGGCTGACGGCCTTCAGCCCGGAGGGCAGCTACTTCATCCTCGCGGACATCGCCCGCCAGGGCTTCGCCGATGACGTGGCCTTCTGCCGTCACCTGGTGTCCGACGTGGGCGTGGCAGCCATTCCGCCCAGCGTCTTCTACAGCCCCGGGCACCGTCACCTGGGGCAGGGCCTGGCCCGCTTCGCCTTCTGCAAGACGGAGGCGGTGCTGGACGAGGCCGTGCGCCGCCTGCGCGCTGGCCTGAAGGCGCGATGAGCTTCTTCGGGGAGCTCTACCTGCGCAGCACGCTGCCGTTCCTGTCGGAGGCCGTCACCGCGCGAGAGGTGGACTTCCTGGCCCGGGCCTTCGCGGACGTGCCGGGCCCGGCACCGGTGGTGGACCTGGGATGCGGGCATGGCCGCCACGCGGCGCGGCTCAACGGTGCGGGGCCGCTGGCGGGACGCGTCATCGGCCTGGAGTTGGACGCGCTGTCGCTGGCCGTGCGGCGCCCGGGCTTTCCGGTGGTGCAGGGGGACTTGAGGGCCCTGCCGTTCCGCGAAGCGTCGTTTGCTGGGGCCTACGCCTGGTACTCGACGCTGGCCGCCTTCACGGACGCCGAGCACGTGCACATCCTCCGCGAGGTCGCGCGCGTGCTGCGGCCAGGAGGTCGGTGGGTGTTTCAGACGGTGCCGTACGAGCGGTTGGCGGCGTCGCCTCGAGCGGCCTTCCAGCGGACGCTGCCGGATGGAAGTGTGCTGGAGGAGGTGAGCCACTTCGACACCCGGACGGGGCGGGACGAAGGCTTGCGAACGCTGACCACGCCGGAGGGGCGTTGCCTGCGCGCGTCATACTCGCTTCGTTACTATCCCCTTGCGGATTGGGTGCGGCTGTTGGAAAGCACGGGATTTTCCGTTGCCTGGGTGCACGGTGGCCTGGACGGTGAGCCACTGGGACCCCAGTCGACCGACCTCATCGTGGGAGCGGAGCGCCGCCATGGCTGAGATGAACGAACACTCCAGGACGAGGCTGGGCTGGCTGGGCCGCTTGCCCAAGCAGGTCGACGTCTACGAGGTCGGCCCCCGGGACGGCTTGCAGAACGAGCTGCGCACGCTGCCCACCCGGGACAAGGCGCGGCTCATCAACGCGCTGGTGGCCGCGGGGGAGAAGCGCATCGAGGTGACGTCCTTCGTGTCGCCCAAGTGGATTCCCCAGCTCGCGGACGCCGAGGAGCTGCTGCGGCTGGTGGGGCGGCGCGAGGGCGTGGTCTTCTCCGCGCTGGTCCCCAACCTCAAGGGCCTGGAGCGCGCGAAGGAGGCGGGCCTGCAGGAGGCCGCCGTCTTCATCTCCGCGTCCGAGGCGCACTCGAAGAAGAACATCAACAAGAGCATCGCCGAGGCCCTGGCGGGCGCGCGCGAGGTGACCAGCGCGGCGCTCCAGGCGGGCATGCAGGTGCGTGGCTACCTGTCCACCGTGTGGGGCTGCCCCTACGAGGGGGACGTCCCGGTGGAGCGCGTGGTGGACATCTGCCGGCAGCTGGTGGACGCGGGCATCTACCAGCTCAGCCTGGGGGACACGATTGGCATCGGTACGCCGCGCCAGACGGAGGTCATCCTGGAGGCGCTGCTGAAGCACATCCCCGTGGAGAAGCTGGCGCTGCACCTGCACGACACGCGAGGCACCGCGCTGGCCAACGCGCTGGTGGGGCTGTCCGCGGGGGTGACGACGTTCGACGCGAGCATCGGCGGCCTGGGCGGATGCCCCTATGCGCCGGGAGCGGCGGGGAACCTGGCCACGGAAGACGCCGTCTTCATGCTGCATGGCATGGGCGTGGACACCGGCATCAACCTGGACCGGCTGGTGGAGGCCGGGGAGATTGCCCAGGAGCTGATCGGCCGGAAGCTGGCGGGCAAGTACCTCCAGGCCGCCCTGGGCGAGCGCGAGAAGAAGGCGTCCCGCCGCGCCCAGACGTGAGGGCAGGCGAGGGGGGAGGGTTCGCGTGCGCCCTGTGACTCGCGTCCGGGACATGCCCCCGTGGACATCGCCATCGTCGCCTCCGACACATCACGGGGCCGAAGCCTGAGGCCTGTCTGTCGCTTCGGGCTAGAACGAGCGCAGCGAACCGTCAGCGAAGCTTCGAACGAGGTCTGCCATGCATCGTGGGTCCTGTTTGTGCGGCGCCGTCCGCTTCACCGTGGAAGGTGAATTGCGCGGCCCGGACGCCTGCCACTGCAACACGTGTCGCAAGCACTCAGGCCATTTCTTCGTCTCGACCGACGTGCCGCGCTCGGCCGTCACCATCGAGGGACAGGACAAGATTGGCTGGTTCCAGTCGTCCAACAAGGCGCGTCGAGGCTTCTGCTCCGTATGCGGCGCGTCGCTGTTCTGGGATCCGCTCCAGCGCGATTGGATCGGGATCGCGATGGGCGCCTTCGACACCCCGACCCGCACCCGCCTGGCGCTCCACGTCTACGTGGCCGAGAAGGGGGACTACTACGACGTCGCGGACGGGGCGCCGCAGTTCGACACGATCCCGCCCAAGCCGCAGTAGGGACGCCCTCCGCTCCGGGACGTGTCGAGACACCTGACGAACCACCCCGGGTGTCTCGACACGCCAGCGCGGCAGGCGGCAATCCCGCCTACCGGCCGCCGATCAGGGCCTCCAGCCGGTCCTGAATCCCCAGGTGCGCGGCGGCGCTCTCCAGCATCCGCCGCTCCTTGCGGTCGATGCGGCCATCCACCAGGGCCATCTCCACGATGTTGCGCAGGAACACCTCGGCCTCGGGGCTGCCGCGCGGAACCAGTCGCTCGAAGAGCTGCGGGCCCGAGCGCAGCGCCATCTCCACGTTGTCCCAGGCCACGCCCCAGCGCTCCGAGCACAGCTTGAGCAGCTTGCGCTCCGCCGACGTCACCTCGCCGTCCGCCGCGGCGATGGCCGCCATCATGTAAAGCAGCCGCTGTCGCTCCTGGACGTCCATGACGGAGTCGGAGCCCGCGCCCGTCGGCGCGTGCACGTTCCGCTCCGCTCGGGGGGCGGGAGCCCGGCGCGGGGGCAGCGCCCGGAACCGCGCGTCCTCCTCCGCGTTCCACGCCTCGAACGAGCGCGCCGCCGCGAGCACCCAGTCCCGCTCACCGCTCGCCAGCGGCGTGCCGCAATACTCGCAGTCCGTCGCGGCGCTGTTCGTCAGCGGCGCGTTGCACTGCGGGCACCGGTCCGTGGACATGCCGTTGGCGGTGTTCGTCTGGGCGCCGTGCTTGCGCGTCAGCGTGAAGACGAAGCGCTGGGGCACCGTGGGCAGGGAAGGGGGCCGCTCGTTGACGGGGCCAATGCCCATGCGCGCGCTCCAGCGAATCTCCACGTGCGCCACGTCGTAGCCCTGCGGGTCCACCTGGAACGCCCGCACGTCCGCGGCGCCCACGGCGCACTCCAGGAACACACGGCGGCGGCCCTGGCGGCGCAGGCCCTCCAGCTCCGCGTCCAGCCGCTGCACGGTGTCCGCCCGCGCCACCTTGGCCAGCGGCTTCGTGTCCCCGCGGCTCTGCGCGTCAATCCACTTCCAGAACAGCAGCGACGCGCGGTCCTCCAGCATCTCCAGGTTGAGCGCGGGGTCCGCCTCGCGCGCCTGCATCAGCCCGTCCACCGTCTTGTGATACGGCGCGTGCTCGATGCCCTGGGTGATTTCGGAGAGCGTCCAGTCGTAGTTGCCGGAGTTCACCACCGCGCCGCAGAACTCGCAGCTGTTGGATGCACCGCCCCTGAACGGCGCGCCGCAGTTGGGGCACTTGCCCTGGAACAGGTCCGCGCCGATGCGCGTCTGCGCCCCGGGCTTGCGCACGAAGGTCCACACCTCCGTGAAGGCCTCGCTGGGCGCCTTGCTCGCGGCCTCGGTGGCCTGCGCGTCACTGAAGGACGCGGGCACGTCCGTGTCGCGCATGCGGGCGTGCACGCGGACGTGGATGCTGTCGAACCACTGGCTCTGCTCCAGCCCGATGAGCTGGACGTCCAGCACCTCGAAGTCGGTGATGGCGTCGCGCACGCCCTGCGCGTGCATCAACTGGAGCTGCACGCCGAAGCGCTGGAACGTGGCGTCCGACAGGAAGGGCCGCACCGGCGTCATGTCCCGCTGGAACCACGCCTTCTGCAGCTCCAGGAAGAGCCACTTCGTCTTGTCGAGCATCGGCTCGAGCTCGAACGCGGGGTCCTTCAGCTTGAGCGCGTTGACCCAGCCCTGCACGTCGCGCTGGGACACCTGCGTGCGCTGATAGGCCTCGCGCTGCTCCAGGGCGCGCTTCGTGGTGGCGTCCGGGTGCAGGTTGCGCCGGTAGAGCCAGTACGCGATGCCGCCGATGCACAGGAGCGGCAGCATGACCTTCGGGTAGCGGAACACGAGGCTGAAGAGCTGGTAGACGACCCAGAACCCGACGCCGTCGCCGTCTCCGCCGCCGCGCCCACCATTGCCCGACGAGGGGCGGGAGTAGTGCTCGCCGCCACCGCCGCGGGCCAGGGCCTCCAGCGGGAGCGTGAGCGCCAGGAAGGCCAGGGCGGGCAGCCAGGGGGCCCACCGGGAGAGTCGATGCGAGATGGAGCGCAGGGGCATGGCCATGTCCCCCATGCTAACCGTTTCCGCCTTGCCAGACCCGGCTTCTGGTCGCACTCTGCCCCGGCCCAGGGCAGCCCGGCTGCCAGGCCGGGAAAGGGGAGCGAACATGCCGGAATTCAAGGTCGACGCACGGGGTGCCATCGAAATCTGGACCATCGACGGCGAGAGCCGCCGCAACGCCATCAGCCGGGCCATGCTGAAGGAGCTCGGCGAGCATGTGACGCGCGTGTCCTCGAGCCGCCAGGTCCGCGCCGTCGTCATCACCGGCGCGGGCGACAAGGCCTTCTGCGCCGGCGCCGACCTGAAGGAGCGCGCGACCATGTCCGAGGACGAGGTCCGCGCCTTCCTGGACGGGCTGCGCCGCACCTTCCGCGCGCTGGAGAAGAGCGACTGCGTCTTCATCGCCGCCATCAACGGCGCGGCCTTCGGCGGCGGCACGGAGCTGGCGCTCGCGTGTGATTTGCGCGTGGCGGCCCCGGCCGCGGAGCTGGGCCTCACCGAGGTGAAGCTGGGCATCATCCCCGGGGGCGGTGGCACGCAGCGGCTGGCGCGGCTGGTGGGCCCGGGCCGCGCGAAGGACCTCATCCTCACCGCCCGGCGCATCAACGCCGCCGAGGCCTTCAGCGTGGGCCTGGTGAACCGCCTGGCGCCGGAAGGGCACCTGCTGGCGGTGGCCTACGGCCTGGCGGAGTCGGTGGTGGAGAACGCGCCCATCGCCGTGGCCACGGCCAAGCACGCCATCGACGAGGGAACGGGCCTGGAGCTGGACGACGCCCTGGCGCTGGAGCTGCGCAAGTACGAGGAGATCCTCAAGACGGAGGACCGGCTGGAGGGCCTGCGCGCCTTCGCGGAGAAGCGCGCCCCCGTCTACAAGGGCCGCTAGCCGTGTCCTCACGCCGGCCCTGAAATACAGCGGGGACGGGGGGCCCGGCTGGGTCCCCGTCCCCGGAGTCGCTGCACGTCATGCAGGGAAGGCCGCGAGCGCGCCTCACGCGTTGGCGGTGCGCTCCTGGCCCAGGTTGACGTTCTGCTTGTTCATGTAGGCCGTGGCCTTGTCCTTCACCGTGGTGCGCAGCTCCGTGCCCGTCTTGGGGGCCATCAGGAGCGCGGTCACGCCGCCAACGGCCACGCCGAGCAGGAACACGCCCAGCCCACCCAGGCTCGCGCGCGCCGGCTTATAGGTCGTCAAGCCGACATAGCGCAGCATGTCATCCGGCTCGAAATCGTCCCAGCGGTTCCTGGCCGCGCGGGGCAGATCACTGATGAGCTTGTGGGCCAGCCACTTGCGATACAGGTCGCTCTTGGCGACTCCCTTCGCCATCCACTTGCCTCTCTTCGCTGCGAACATGCGTCCCTCCTGGACCCGATGGTTGCCGGGTGCGCATCACTCGCGAGCACGCCCCCGTTGAGGCTCCAAGGTAGGCAGGGGGGCCAGTCGCGGCATCCCCCAGCGAACAGGCGCTGCGCGGTGCGTCGTGTGTCCGCCATGCCACGCTGCCCCCTCTGCGAGAAGGCAGCCAGCCGTAGCCCTTTCTGCTATGTGCCACGGGCCATGTCCCAAGACTCGAAACTGCTGGAGAAGATCGCCCAGGTGGAGAAGGGTGGCGCGGAGAAGTACCACGCCAAGAACCAGGAGGCGGGCAAGCTCTTCGCCCGCGAGCGCATCCGGATGCTCGTGGATGAGGGCTCCTTCGTGGAGGACGCGAAGCTCGCCAACAACCTGGACCCGGACCTGCCCTCGGATGGTGTCATCATCGGCGTGGGCAAGGTGGCCGGACGCACCGTGGCCATCATGGCCAACGACTCCACCGTGAAGGCTGGCAGCTGGGGCGCCCGCACCGTGGAGAAGATCCTCCGCATCCAGGAGACGGCCCGCGAGCTGCGCTGCCCGCTGTTCTACCTGGTGGACTCCGCCGGTGCCCGCATCACCGACCAGGTGGAGATGTTCCCGGGACGCCGCGGCGCCGGCCGCATCTTCTACAACGAGGTGCACCTGTCAGGCTTCGTGCCGCAGGTGTGCCTGCTCTTCGGGCCCTCCGCCGCGGGTGGCGCGTACATCCCCGCCTTCTGCGACCTGGTCATCATGGTGGAGGGCAACGCCTCCATGTACCTGGGCAGCCCGCGCATGGCGGAGATGGTGATTGGCGAGAAGGTGTCGCTGGAGGAGATGGGCGGCGCGAAGATGCACTGCTCCATCTCCGGCGTCGGCGACGTGCTGGTGAAGACGGAGCAGGAGGCCATCGAGGCGGCGAAGAAGTACATCGGCTTCTTCCCGGAGAACTTCTCCCAGGCGCCGCCGCGCGCCGAGCCCAGGGCCCCCAAGGCCGGCGGCAAGAAGGTGGAGGAGATCGTCCCCGTCGACCAGAACAAGCCCTTCAACATGCACGAGCTCATCAACGAGCTCATCGACGAGGGCAGCTGGTTCGAGGTGAAGAAGCTCTTCGCCCAGGAGCTCGTCACGGGCCTGGCCCGCATCGACGGCCGCCCGGTGGGCATCGTCGCCAACCAGCCCAAGTACAAGGGCGGCGTGCTGTTCGTGGACAGCGCGGACAAGGCGGCCCGCTTCATCTGGCTGTGTGACGCCTTCAACATCCCGCTGCTGTACCTGGCGGACGTGCCGGGCTTCATGATTGGCACCAAGGTGGAGCGCGCCGGCATCATCCGCGCGGGCGCGAAGATGATCTCCGCCGTGTCCGAGGCCAGCGTGCCCCGCATCTGCGTGGTGGTCCGCAAGGCCTACGGCGCCGGCCTCTACGCCATGAGCGGCCCCGGCTTCGCTCCGGACGCCACCCTGGCGCTGCCGGGGGCGATGATCGCCGTCATGGGACCAGAGGCGGCGGTGAATGCCGTCTACTACAACAAGATCCAGGAGCTGCCGGAGGCCGAGCGGCCCGCCTACGTCCAGAAGCTGCGCGACGAGTACAAGCAGGACGTGGACATCTACAAGCTGGCCAGCGAGCTCGTCATCGACGACATCATCCCAGGCGACCGGCTGCGCCGGGAGCTGGCCCAGCGTTATGGGCTGTACGCTCAGCGCTTCGCACCCCGTGCGGAAAAGAAGCACGGCGTCTATCCAGTTTGAGTAGGTAGCGTTACCTCACCTCGAAGTCCCGGGCTGCATCCGGGCCGTTTGCTATAGATCCTGCCGACATCATGGATTTCGACCTTCCTGAAAGCCACCGCGCCCTCCAATCCTCCATCCGTGAATTCTGCGAACGGAGGGTGAAGCCGTACGCACGCGAGTGGGACAAGGACGAGAAGTTCCCCATGGACGTCGTGCGGGAGCTGGGGCAGCTCGGGGTGATGGGCATCCTGGTCGCCGAGGAGTACGGCGGAGCGGGCATGGACTCGCTCGCCGTGGCGGTGACCGTCGAGGAGATCGCCCGCTACGACGGCTCGCTCGCGCTGACGGTGGCCAGCCACAACGGCCTGGGCACCAGCCACCTGCGCGTCTTCGGCAACGAGGCGCAGCGCCAGAAGTACCTGCCCAAGCTCGCCACCGGCGAGTTCCTGGGCGCCTGGGGCCTGACGGAGCCGGGCTCCGGCTCGGACGCCTCCAGCATGAAGACCACGGCGGTGCGCAAGGGCGACCACTGGGTGCTCAACGGCACCAAGATGTTCATCACCCAGGGCACCGTGGGGGACGTCTTCGTGGTGCTCGCGCTCACGTCGCCGGAGAAGCGCCAGAAGGGCGTCACCGCCTTCGTGCTGGAGAAGGGCCTGCCGGGGTTCAGCCAGCGCGCCATCCACGGCAAGCTGGGGATGCGCTCCTCCGACACCGCCGAGCTCATCCTGGAGAACGTCGAGGTGCCGGACTCCGCGCGCGTGGGGGAGATCGACCACGGGTTCATCGACACGATGAAGATCCTCGACCGCGGCCGCATCACCATCGGCGCGCTGGCCGTGGGCCTGGGGCGGGGCGCCCTGGAGGAGTCGGTGGGCTACTCCCGCGAGCGCACCGCGTTCGGCCAGCCCATCAGCGAGTTCCAGGGCCTGCGCTGGATGATGGCGGACATGAAGACGGAGATCGACGCCGCCCGGCTCCTGGTCCACCGCGCGGCGAAGCTGGCCGACGAGGGCAAGCCGTACTCGCGCGAGGCCTCCATGGCCAAGCTCTTCGCCTCCGAGGCCGCCATGCGGGCTTGCAACAAGGCGGTGCAGATCCACGGTGGGTATGGTTACACCCGTGAGTTCCCCGTCGAGCGCTACCTGCGCGACGCGAAGCTCTGCGAGATCGGCGAGGGGACCAGCGAGATCCAGCGTACAATCATTGCCCGGGAAACCTTCAAAGGGACTTGATGGACACCGCGCGGCTGGAAGGTCTCGGGCTGCAGTTGCGAGAGGACGCGGCCGGCACCGAGGCGGTGCTGGACCTCGAGGCGTCGCCACTGGTCAACCCCGTCACCCGGGCCTTCATCCCCGAGGTGACCTTCCAGGTGATGGGGGACCGGCTCATCCCCATCTCTCCGCCGGCCGTGGTGGGACTGGCGCCCATCCTGGTGGGCGCGCTCAGCGACGTGTCCGACATCGAGGCGCTGCTCGCGGACGCCTTCAACGAGCACATCTTCCACGTCCAGCGCCGCTCCGCGGAGCTCCAGGTCCTGGGGCTGACGCCGCGGGTGGAGCCGGAGACGCTGGAGCTGTCCACGGAGGTCGTGGACGGTGAGCTGGCCGTCACGCTGGTGGCGGACCGGCTGGGCAACTTCCGGGTGGCCCGCGTCGCCCGGGGCGGAGAGGACCTGCAGGCGGGGACGGGCCACACCCTGGAGCTGTCCGAGTTCCGCGAGCGGGCGGCGCTGACGGGCTACCTGGTGGCGCTCTTCGGGGAGCCGGCGGCCCGTCCGCAGGCGGCGCCCGTGGGCGCCGGGCTGGTGCGCTTCTCCGACATCGTGGAGAAGTTCGGAGCGGAGGCGCTGGTGCCGCCCCGGAGCAGCCTGGAGCTGCTGGCGCAGTTGCAGGTGGAGGGCCGTCCCTATCGCTTCGCCGCCGCGCGGGTGGCGGGCCGCACCTTCCGGGGGCTGCTGGCGGGCCCCCAGGGCAAGGAGTGGGCGGGGCGGTTCGAACTGGATGAGTTTCCAGGCATCGTGCGGATGGTGGCGGACCTCCTGAAGGTCCCCCCCACGGCCGTGAGGCTGGTGGGTCCGGACGCGCCTCAGGAGTGATGGGTTGAGCGGTCCGGACAAGATGAGCCCGTCCGAGCGGGTGCAGTTGCTCGAGTCGCGGCTGGGCCTGCGCTTCTCCCGGATGGAGACGGCGCTGGAGGCCCTGACGCACAAGACCTATGTCAACGAGTCGCGGGACAAGGAGCTGAAGGACAACCAGCGCCTGGAGTTCCTGGGCGACGCGGTGGTCAACCTGGCCGTCAGCCACCGGCTGATGGCGCGCTGCCCGGGGATGCCCGAGGGCGACCTGACCAAGATGCGCGCCCGCGTCGTCAACGAGGACGGCCTGGCCCGCGTGGCGCGGACGATTCCGCTGGGCGACCTGCTGCTGCTCGGCCGGGGCGAGCTGATGTCCGGCGGCCGGGAGAAGAACTCCGTGCTGGCGGACGCGCTGGAGGCCGTCTTCGGCGCGGTGTTCCTCACCAGCGGCCTGGACCCGGCGGTGGCGCTGGTGGACCGGTACTTCGCGGAGCTGCTGGACGAGGTCTCCAGCGGCCAGGGCCGGCTCGACTACAAGACGCTGCTCCAGGAGCTGGCCCACGAGCGGCTCAAGCTCCAGCCCCGCTACCGGGTCGTCTCCGAGTCCGGCCCGGAGCACTCCAAGGTGTTCGAGGTGGAGCTGGTGCTGGGCGACACCGCCTTCGCCCGGGCCACGGGCCGCAGCAAGAAGGAGGCGGAGCAGTCCGCCGCGCAGCTCACCCTGGACAAGCTGCAGCAGGGCGCCGCCTGTCCCACCTCCCCCCCGCCCGGGACGCCAGGACACGACACCCCGGCATGAAACCCCTTGGAGGGGCAGGGGGTGGCGCGTAAGGTGCCGCGCCAAGATGCCCCCCGCCTCCCTCCGAAAGACGCTCGTGCTGGTGACGTGCCTGCTCGCGGGCACCGTCCTGGCCGCCGATACCGGCAAGTGGACCCGGAAGGCGACGGCCGGCAAGGACCTCTACGCCACGCTCCAGACGAGCGAGGGCGCCATCGTCATCCGCCTCTTCTCCAAGGAAGCCCCCAAGACGGTGGCCAACTTCGTGGGGCTGGCCTCGGGGGAGAAGGCGTGGCGCGACCCCAAGTCCGGGAAGATGGCGAAGAAGCCGCTCTACGACGGCACGGTGTTCCACCGCGTCATTCCCGGCTTCATGATTCAGGGCGGTGACCCCACGGGCACCGGCCTCGGGGACCCGGGCTTCCGCTTCGCCGACGAGTTCCACGGCGGCCGGGCCTTCGACAAGCCGGGTCTGCTGGCCATGGCCAACGCCGGGCCCAACACCAACGGCAGCCAGTTCTTCATCACCACCTCCACGCCGGAGCACCTCAACAACAAGCACACCATCTTCGGTGAGGTGGTGGCGGGCTACGACGTGGTGGAGAAGATTGGCAACGTGCCCCGGGACAACCGGGACCGTCCCCGCACCGCGGTGCTGCTGCAGCGCGTGGTGGTGGGTGACAAGGCTCCCGCGGGCGTGACGGCCCCCGCGGCGGGCAAGGAAGCAGCGCCCGCGAAGCCCGCGGGCGCGAAGACGGTTTCACCAAAGCCGTGACACCATTCCGGGTCCGTCCCTCCGACGGGCCCCCACACGGGAGGGCAGCATGGGAATGATGGACGAGGCCCGCGCGGGCAATGACCTTTACGCCACCTTCGACACCTCGCACGGGACCATCGTGGCGAAGCTGTTTTCGAAGGACGCGCCGAAGACGGTGACCAGCTTCGTGGGCCTGGCGACGGGCGAGCTGCCCTTCCAGGACCCGAAGACGGGTGAGAAGGCGCAGCGGCCCTACTACGACGGCATCATCTTCCACCGCGTGATTCCGGGCTTCATGATTCAGGGCGGTGACCCCACGGGCACCGGCCGCGGCGGCCCGGGCTTCAACGTGGACGACGAGTACCAGAGCGGCCGGGCCTTCGACAAAGTCGGCCTGCTGGCCACGGCGAACATCGGCCGCCCCAACACCAACGGCAGCCAGTTCTTCATCACCACCTCCAAGCCGACGTACCTCAACAACAGGCACACCATCTTCGGTGAGGTGCTGAGCGGGTATGACGTGGTGGAGAAGATCGCCGGCGTGCCGCGCGACGGTAACGACCGTCCCCGCCAGGACGTCGTCATCAACAAGCTGACCATCTCGACGACCCAGCCGTAGTCCGCCCGCTCGCCGCCCGTCCGGACCCGAATGGGACGGGCGGTGGGCTGTTATAGGGCGCTGTCCAGACGTTCCCTCTTCGGGGCCCCGTGGAATGCGGTGTCCCAGACCACCTTCGAAGCAATGGCCTCCCCCAAGAACCACCGCAGCGGCTTCGCCGCCCTCATCGGGCGCCCCAACGTGGGCAAGAGCACGCTGCTCAATGCACTGACCGGCGAGAAGATCGCCATCGTCTCGCCCAAGCCGCAGACGACGCGCAACCGCATCCTCGGCGTCGTCACCCGCCCGGAGGGGCAGGTGGCGTTCATCGACACGCCGGGCATCCACCAGGCCAAGGGCGAGCTGAACCGCTACATGGTCGAGGTGGCGCTCCAGGCCGCCGAGGAGGTGGACCTGGTCCTCTTCCTCATCGAGCCGCCCGCGGGCGAGAAGCCCGAGGTGAGCCCGGGCAACCGCCACATCCTCGAGCGGCTGCAGAAGATCGGCAAGCCGACCTTCCTGGTCATCAACAAGATCGACTCGATTCCGAAGGCGCAGTTGCTGCCGCTCATCGACCTGTACCGGAACGAGTTCCCCTTCGCGGAGGTGGTGCCCATCTCCGCCCGGGAGAAGGACGGCGTGGAGCACCTGTTCCACATCGTGCTCCGGCACCTGCCCGAGGGGGAGAACGTCTTCGACGAGGACATGCTCACCGACCAGCAGGAGCGCGCGCTGGTGGCGGAGTACATCCGCGAGCAGGTGCTGCGGCACTGCCGCCAGGAGATTCCGTACTCCACGGCGGTGGTGGTGGACATCTTCGACGAGTCCGAGCGCGAGCCCCGGCCGGGCACGCCGCCGAACCAACTGGGTGGCCTCATCCGCATCGCCGCGTCCATCTTCGTGGAGCGCGACAGCCAGAAGGCCATCATCATCGGCAAGCAGGGGCAGATGCTGAAGACCATTGGCACCGACGCGCGCAAGTCCGTGCAGCGGCTGCTGGGCGCGCACGTGTACCTGGACCTGCGCGTCCGCGTGGAGCCGCGCTGGAGCGAGCGCCCCGAAGGCCTCAAGAAGCTGGGATACGACTGAGATGAAGCCCCTGGTCGCCATTGTCGGACGCCCCAACGTGGGCAAGAGCACGCTGTTCAACCGGCTCGCGGGCCGGCGCCTCGCGCTGGTGCAGGACGAGCCCGGCGTGACGCGGGACCGTCACTACGCGGACGCGGAGTGGGAAGGCCGCAAGTTCACCTTCATCGACACCGGCGGCTTCGTGCCCGGTGACGAGGACGCGCTCCTGCAGCAGGTGCGGGAGCAGGCCCAGCTCGCGGTGGACGAGTGCGACGTCATCGTCTTCGTCACCGACGCCCGCGCGGGCCTCACCGCGGCGGACGAGGCCGTGGCCAACTTCCTGCGCAAGAGCGGCAAGCCCGTGGTGCTGGCCGCCAACAAGCTGGACAACACGTCCGGGCAGATGATGGCCCTGGCCGGCGAGTTCTACCGCCTGGGCCTGGGGGACGTGCAGCCCCTGTCCGCCGAACACGGCCTGGGCATGCAGGAGCTGTTCGACGCCATCACGGCCAGGCTGCCACCCAAGGAGGAGGGCGAGGACGACGAGTCGCCGCCGGACGACGGCCTCATCCGCCTGGCCATCATCGGCCGGCCCAACGTGGGCAAGAGCACCCTGGTCAACGCCATCCTCAAGGAGAAGCGGGTGGTGGCCAGCGAGGTGGCGGGCACCACGCGGGACCCGGTGGACTCCGAGCTGACGTACAAGGGCCGCAAGCTGCTGCTCACCGACACGGCGGGCATCCGGCGCAAGAAGTCCATTGCCCAGCGCGTGGAGCAGTTCTCCGTCGTCGCCGCGCTGAAGGTGATGGAGCGCAGCGACGTGGCGGTGCTGCTGATGGACGCCACGGAGCCCGCGGTGGACCAGGACGCGAAGCTGGCGGGCCTGGCCGAGGAGCGGGGCCGCGCGCTGGTCATCGTCGTCAACAAGTGGGACCTGGTGGGCGCGGACCAGCGCCGGCAGGAGACCTACCGCGAGTCCCTCAAGTACGCGCTCAAGTTCGTGGGCTATGCGCCCATCCTCTTCACCTCGGCGCTGACGGGCTCCAAGGTGGAGAAGGTGGTGGACGTGGCGACGGAGCTCGCCGACCAGTTCCGCTTCCGGGCGCCCACTCCGCAGCTCAACCGGCTGCTGGAGCACATGGTGGACAACCACCCGGCGCCCATCGTCAAGGGCAAGCCCCTGCGGCTGTACTACATCGCCCAGGTGGCGGCGGCGCCGCCGACCTTCGCCATCACCGTGAACCATCCGGAAGGCGTTCCGGACATGTACAAGCGGTACATCACCAACCAGCTGCGCAAGACGTTCGACCTGCGCGTGCCCATCCGGCTCATCTTCAAGGGGCGGCCCGGGCAGGCCAAGCGCGAGGCCCGCAAGCGGCCGCAGCGCCAGGGGAAGCGCTGAGGCGTCAGTGCGTTGACACTCGCGGCGCGCGCTCCGTACAGTGCGCCGCTCTTTATAGAAGAGGTTTCCAGACGTGGCCGGAACCACCAAGACCGAGAAGATTCGCCAGGAAGCGCTCAGCCAGCCGGACTCCTTCCAGAAGGCGGGCACCGAGGCGAGCGACTGGCTTGCCCAGCGCCAGAAGATCATTGGCCTCGCCGCCGGCGTGATCCTCCTGGGCGGCGTGGGTGTGGCCATCGCCAGCGAGATGTCCAAGCGCGGCGAGGAGAAGGCCGCCGAGGCCCTGGGCCAGGCGCTCACGGTCCTCGACCGGCCCGTGGAAGGCGTGCAGCCCGCGCAGCCCGGCGACACCGAGCCGCCCTTCAAGTCGCTGAAGGAGCGCGACGAGGCGCTGGTGAAGTCCCTGGGTGAGTTCCGCCAGCAGCACGGCGGCACCCCGTCCGCGGCGACGGCCGCACTGGCCGAGGGCAAGGCGCAGTTCCGCCTGGGCAACTTCGCCGCGGCGCAGGCGGCCTTCGGCGAGTTCCTCAAGGGCGCGGCCCAGAACGATCCGCTCCGCGCGGACGCCTTCGAGGGCCAGGGCTACGCGCTCGAGGCCGAGGGCAAGTACGACGACGCCATCAAGGCGTTCGAGCAGATGAACGCCGCCGGCGGCTCGTTCCTGGTGGGCATGGGCGACTACCACAAGGCCCGCATGCTCATCCTCCAGGGCAAGAAGGAGGAGGCGGCCCAGGTCCTGTCGAAGCTCACCACCGCGCACCCGAACACGGCGGCGGCGCGTCAGGCCGGAGAGCGCCTGGCGGTGCTGGCGTCCGAAGGTGTGAAGATTCCCGCCCCGGAGGCTCCGGCGGCTGCACCCGTTCCGGACGCGGGGTAGAAACACACGCCATGACGATGCGGCACGTGAGCTGGAAGCGTTGGCTGGGTGGTGCCATGGCGGTGGGGCTTCTGGGCGGCTGCAGTGGCGTGCCGTATTACGGAAACCCGGAGCTGCCGCGGCCGCCGTCGCAAGCGCCGCTGGACTACTTCTCGGTGAACTGGTGGGCGTCGCTCGCGCCCCCGGAGACGCTGGAGTATGGCCCGCGCGAGACGGCCTCTCCGGCGTATGACCCCGTCAGCAGGACGGCCATCGCGCTCACGCGGGATGGATTCGCCCGCGGCGTGGGGCGCGACGGCAAGGTGAAGTGGTCGTACAAGACGGCCAGCCGCTTCAACGCGGGTCCCCGCGTCATGGACGGGGTGGTCTACGTACCGGGCGGTGATGGCGTGCTCTACGCGCTGGACGCCGCCACCGGCGAGGAGAAGTGGAAGTACGTCGCGGGCGAGGCCCTGGCGACCGTGCCCGTGGTGACCGAGGGCCTGGTGCTGGTGGCCTCCGAGAGCGACACGCTCTTCGCGGTGAAGGCCGCGGACGGGCAGTGGGCCTGGCAGTACCGCAGGGATCCGCCCACCGGCTTCACGGTCCGGGGCGCCTCCCGGCCGTTGGTCCGCGAGGGCATCGCCTACGTGGGCTTCTCGGACGGCTTCGTCGTGGCCCTGAGCGTCGATGACGGCGGTGTCACCTGGGAGCGCTCGCTGTCCGGCACCGGCTCCGAGTTCCTGGACGTGGACAGCAGCCCGGTGATGGATGCCAACGGACAGCTCTATGTGGCGTCCTACAAGAGCGGCATCTTCGCGCTGGAGGCGGAGACCGGCGACATGGTCTGGAACACCTCGGTGAACGGCCTGACGTCGCTGCTGGTCAGCGGCCAGGTGCTCTTCGCCGCGGGTGACGGCCGCATCGACGCCTACCTGGCGGAGACGGGACGGCTTCTCTGGTCGCACCCCCTGGGGGAACGGGCGGCCTTCGCTCCGGTGTTCGCGAAGGGAATGCTCCTGGTGCCCACGTCCAATGCGCTGTTGTTCCTGGAGCCCAAGACGGGCCGCTCCCGGGTGTCGTGGAACCCGGGCGGGGGCATCACCGCGCCGCCGTTCGCGGCCGGCCGCCAGCTGTTCGTGCTGTCGAACAACGGCTTCCTGTACTCGCTGGACCTGAACGGACTGGGCGGGTGACGGCGCCGGCGCGCAGAACGGTCCGCGTGGTGGCGGCGCTGATTCCGCGGCCGGACGATGGGCGCCAGTTCCTGGTGCAGCAGCGGCTCCCGGGCGGGAGCCGGGCCCTGCTGTGGGAGTTTCCGGGCGGCAAGGTCGAGGCCGGGGAGACGGACGAGGCCGCGCTCGCTCGGGAGTGCCGCGAGGAGCTGGACGTGGAGCTCTCCGTGGGCCGGCGGCTCTGGGAGGGCCGGCACACCTATCCGGACCTGACGGTGGAGCTGGTGCTGTACCTGGCCCGGATCGTCTCCGGTGAGCCCCGGCCGCTGGGTGCCCATGCCCTGGCGTTCCAGACGCCGGCGCAGATGCAGTCACTGCCGTTCTGTGAGGCGGACATCCCGCTCCTGGACGACCTGGTGGCGGGAAGGCTGGGCGCGCTCGATTGATGCTCCAGCGGACGTTCCAGCACATCCCGGGCGTCGGCCCCTGGCGGGAGAAGGACCTGTGGTCCCGCGGCATCCGGACCTGGGATGACTTTCCGGCGGCAGGCCAGGGCGTGGCCCTCAACCGGAAGTCCGATGACGTTGCCCGGGCGCGGATCGCCGAGACGAAGGACGCGCTGGCTCGCCGGGACTTGCGCAAGCTCGCGGAGCTGATTCCGCCCCGGGAGCACTGGCGGCTGTATCCCGAGTTCCAGGACGACGCCGTGTACTTCGACATCGAGACGGACGGCCGGGAGGCCCAGGCGCCCACGGTGGTGAGCCTGTTCGATTCGAAGGGGCTTCACGTCTTCATCCAGGGCCGGAACATGGACGCGCTGCCGGAGGCCATGGCGGCCCGGCGGCTGTGGGTGACGTTCAACGGCTCGTGTTTCGACGTCCCGGTGCTGCGGGACTACTTCGGCCCCGGCCGCTTTCCCGTGCCGGACGCGCACATCGACCTGCGGTTCGTGACGCGGCGGCTGGGCATGGGCGGCGGCCTGAAGGAAATCGAGGGGAAGATTGGCGCCGAGCGCCCGCCGCACATGAAGGGCGTGAATGGCTACGACGCGGTGCTGCTGTGGCGCGCGTACCAGCGGCGGGGCGACGTGGAGGCCCTGCGGTTCCTCGTCGAGTACAACCTGTACGACGCCTTCCAGCTCCGGACGCTCATGGACGTGGCGTACAACCGCGGTGCCGATGAGCTGAACCAGGACGTCCCCCGGCTGCCGGTGTTCGAACGCGGCGACGTGCTGTACGACGTGAGCCGGATCATCCTCGAGCTGGGGCCCACGGAGCGGGATCTGCAGACGCTCGCGCGTGTCCGGGCCATGGAGCAGGACAGCTGAGCGGGCAGGGTGACTGTGTCCGGCTCACCGCCTCCGAAGCAGCCGTGCGTGCATGAGTTCCGAGCGGTGAACACCCGGGCTCGCAAAGTGCGGAGGTTCGGTGGAATGCCTTCGGGGGGCGTTTGTAGCTTGAAGGGTCCACCACGGAGGAATGAATGAGCGACCCGACGAATCCGACGCCGGCCGAGGTTTCTGAACCCACTCCGAGCTCGAAGGCCAAAACGTTGGCCGTCGTCCTTGGGCTGATCGGTCTTGCGTTGGTGGCGTCGTATTTCGGACTTCGGCGGCACGAATCGCGTCCCCTGGAGGAGGTGCTGCCGGCGCCTACGGACGCCGCAAGCACGACGGCCGCGGCGCCCACCGCCGCGGCGCCCCCCGAAGTGTCGCTGCCCGAACAGGACGACGAGGTGCGCAGCCTGGCGAGCCAGCTTTCGCCCGAGCCCGAGCTCGCGAGGTGGATGAGCGAGAAGGACCTGATCCGTCGCCTCACGGCCGCAGTGGCCACCATCGCCGAGGGATCGAGCCCGCGGACGATGCTCGGCTTCCTGGCGCCCACCGGCGCATTTCAAGTGACCCAGGTGGACGGCACCACGGTCATCGATCCAGCGAGCTACACGCGGTACGACACCGTGGCCCGCGTCATCGGGTCCATCGACGCGCATGGCGCGGCCAGCGTGTACCGGGAGCTGAAGCCGCTGATTGACCAGGCGAACGCGGAGATTTCGCCGCCGGGACAGACGTTCAACAGCTCCTTGAGCGCCGCCATCCAGCATCTGCTCAAGGTCCCGGTGCAGGAAGGTCCCGTGGAGGTCGTTCCCGAAGGGGTGCTCCATGCCTATGCGGCGCCGGAGCTGGAGCAGCTGAGCCCCGCGCAGAAACACTTGCTGCGCATGGGGCCGAAGAACATGCGGCTCATCCAGGCCAAGTTGCGCGAGCTGAAGAGCTCGCTGGGGCTGCCGCCGGTCGCGGATCGGTGATCCGGAGCGGGCGCCGAAGGACTCGCTTGAGCTGAACGCGGCGAGCGCGACTGTTGGGGGCCGCGAGCCGCGTTCGCACGGCGGTCCGGGTGAGCCAATGCCACAGCGTGAATGACGGGCTGCTGACGCTCGCGCCAGTGCGGTAACGAGCGACAGGAGGTCGCTGGCGGCGCCTCTGGCCCGTGCCGGGCCCGCGCCCAGGAACGGGCCGGGCTACCGGCGTTTCTTCCTGGAGGCGGGCTTGGGCGGCGCTGGCTTTTCCTTTTCGCCAGCAATCTGGAGCGTTTGCCGGAACTCATCGACGTCGCGGCCCAGGCCATCGGTAAAGGCCGTGCCAGTCTGGGCGTCCACGACCAGGGTGTACTTGAAGCCGGACTTGAGGGGTTGCGGCAGGTGGATCCGGTAGATGAGGCCGGCGTCGGTTTCCTCGACCTCGTCGTCGGAGACCATGGCCCGATCGGCCTCGTCGAACAGGCGGACCCGGTAGTTCTTGAGCGGGCGCGTCGTCCGGAGCTCCAGGAGCGAGGTCGGCTCGATGACGGATGCTTCATCCGGGGCCAGGGGGACTTCGGACAGCGCCAGCTGGGCCTGGACCGCACCGGCGTCCATGGCGACGCCGGCATCCGAACTGCCGGCGATGGCGACGCTGGCGTCCAAACTGCCGGCGTCGGCGTTCTCAGAGAGTCCGCTGGCGGCCGGGGCCTGGTAGCTGAGCGAGAACCGGGTGGGCGGCGGCTCCGCGGGAACCTGGGGCGCATCGGCGACGCCCGAATCCGGGACGGCCGCGGGCTTGTCGGGACAGCCCGCGAGGACGAGAGCGCCACAGCAGGTGACGGCGACGAGTCCGAATCGAAGAAGACGCATGTGGCGGCCACGGTATGCGCCGAAGCGGATGCCGGAAAGTACCGAGTGCCGGCCAGCCAGCCAGGCCGCAGGTTGGCGGCAACGGGCCCCGAGATAACGTCCGCGACGTGACCTCTCCTTCTGAAAGAACGTCCGATAACATGCGTTATGTAAACTAAGCGCGGGCGAAACCGAGGGGCGAAATCCGGCGTCCCCCGTCCCTTTGGTTCCAATTGTGGCCAGGCGGTTCCCGGTCCGTCGATTGCATCTTCTTCGGGACGGTCCTGCCTCCCCCAGGCACATCGACATCAGCTCCCGAGCTCGCCCATGCGCTTCATCGAGTCACTCGCCACGGACGTTCGCATCGCGCTGCGAGGCTTCCGCCGCTCACCCGGCTTCGTCGCGGCCGCCGTGCTGTGCCTGGCGCTGGGCATCGGCGCCAACGCGGTCATCTTCAGCGTGGTTCACGCCGTCCTGTTCCGGCCCCTTCCATTCGCGGAGCCCGAGCGGCTGGTCAGCCTGGTCGAGCTCCGGCCCCAGGGCTACGGCGGTCCGGTGTCCTGGCCCACGTTCTGGGCCTGGCGCCAACACACCCCGGCCTTCGAGCACATGGCGGCGTTCACCGGCGGCGGCGTCACCCTCCGGCTCGAGGATGCGCCCGAACGGCTCCAGGCCATCCGTGGCACGGCGGACTTCTTCACCGTTCACGGCGTTCCGCCGCTCCTGGGCCGGACCTTCACGGCGGACGAAGACCAACCCGGCCAGGCTCCCGTCGCGGTCATCAGCGAGTCCCTCTGGCGCACCCGTTTCGGCGCCAATCCGGCCGTCATCGGCCAGTCCATGAGCCTGGATGGCACGCCGCACACGCTGATTGGCGTGATGCCGTCCTCCTTCGACCCTGAAACCGACGTCTGGCTGCCCCTGGTGGCTCCACCGGACGCCGCCGCGCGGTCCCGCGCCACGGTGCTCACGCTCCGGGCCCGGCTGGCCCCAGGCGTGTCGCTGGCATCCGCCGACGCCCAGCTGAAGCAAGTCGCCGCGAACACCGCGGCGGCCCAGGCCGAGGCGCACCGGGACCGGAGCGCCCGGGTCATTCCGCTCGCCGAGAGCCAGACGCGGACCTGGCAGGCGCCGCTCCAGGTCCTGCTGGGCGCCGTGGCCCTGGTCCTGCTCATTGCCTGCACCAACGTCGCGAACCTGCTCCTGGCCCGCGCGGGCACCCGCCGGCAGGAGCTGGCGGTCCGCATGGCACTGGGGGCCGGCCGCGGCCGGGTCGTCCAGCAGCTCCTCGTCGAGAGCCTGCTGCTGGGGTTGCTGGGCGGCGCGCTCGGCGCATTGCTCGCCCGCTGGGGCCTGGACGCGCTGCTCGCGCTCGCCCCGGACAGCCTGCCTCGGCGGCAGTCCATCGCACTGGACGGCACGGCGTTCCTGTTCCTCTTCGGCCTCTCCGTCCTCAGCGGGCTCGGCTTTGGCGTGCTTCCGGCGCTCCAGGTGTCCCGGCTGGACGTCCGTGGCGGACTGGCCTCCGCGGGCGCCTCCAACACGGTTCCGGGCTTCGGCCGCCGTCTCGGGGCCTCCCTGGTGGCCGCCGAGGTGGCCCTGTCCCTGGTGCTGCTCGTGGGCGCCGGGCTGCTCGGGCGTGCCTTCCTCCAGCTCCTGGGCACGTCCACCGGCCTTGCCCCGGGGCCGGTCCTCACGCTGCACCTGGCCATCCCCGACGACCGGTTCTTCAAGGATGGAGCCCTGGATGCGGAGCTTCCCCGGCGGCTGCTCGAGCCGGTGCTGGAGTCCGTCCGAGCGCTCCCCGGCGTCACCGCCGCGGGCATGACCTCGGTGCTGCCCATCCAGCGGGCCTGGAACAATGCCCGTTACCTGGTCGAGGGCGCGCCCATCCCGGAGCCCGGAGACGAGCCTCGTGCCGAGCGCCGTGCCACCAGCCCCGGCTACTTCGCGGCCATGGGCGTCCCGCTTCGCCAGGGTCGCGACTTCACGCCCCTGGATGCGGCGCCGGACCAGCCGGGCGTGGTCATCGTCAACGAAGCCCTGGCCCGGAGGCATTTCCCGGCGGGTGGCGCCCTGGGCCAGCGCCTGCGCATCGGCGCGGCGACGTACACCATCGTCGGCGTCGTGGGCGACGTCAGGCAGGCGGGCCTGGAACGGGAGCCGCTCGCCGAGTTCCACGTTCCCTACGGCAGGCCCTGGGGAGACGACGGGCTCGTCCTGGTGGCGCGCACGACGGTGCCGCCGGAGACGCTGCTGCCCGCCGTCCGGGAGGCCATCCGCCGCGTGGACGGCACGGTTCCGGTCCACCGCGCCCTGACCATGGAGCAGGTCGTCTCCCAGTCGTTGGCCCTGCGGAGGCTCGTCCTGGGCTTGCTGGGCGGCTTCGCCTGCCTCGCCGTCGTGCTCGCCGCGTTCGGGCTCTACGGGGTCGTCTCGCTCCGCGTCAGCCAGCGCACCCGCGAGCTGGGCGTTCGCATGGCCATCGGCGCGCGGCCCGCGGACGTCTTCCGGCTCGTCCTGACCCAGGGCGCGCAGATGACCGTCGTGGGCCTCGGCCTGGGGCTCGCGGCGGCGCTCGTCCTCTCCCAGGTGCTCGCCAGCCAGCTGCATGGCGTCAGCGCTCGAGATCCATGGACGTTCGGCGCGGTCGCCCTGCTGCTCACGGCCGTGGCCCTCGTGGCCTGCTGGGTCCCCGCCCGGCGGGCGACGCGAATGAGCCCGCTTCAGGCGCTCCGGAAGGAATGACAGGCTCCCGCGCGTCCCACTCCCGGGACGCGGAATCCCAGCCCTGGAACTCACAGGGATGACACGTCGCGTTGACCGGAAATCCTGTCACGCTTGCGACTTTCTCCGCCGCGTCACGTTGTTCCTTCTTGGGCTGGATTCCAGGTCGATTTCTCCTCGGAATCCAACCTGTGAAGGCGGGAATCGGCAGACCGCTCGAATGTTCGGTTGTCCGGGAAATCTTCCGCGTTTTTTCCTGGCTTGACCCCGCCAGGAGCTTCCCGCAGAACCGCGACACCCATGGCCCTGGAAAGGACCGTTTCATGAAGCGTTTGTTCGTGATTGCCACCCTCCTCGGCGCGGCTCCCGCGATGGCCGACGAGGGCATGTGGACCTACAACAACTTTCCCTCCGCGAAGGTGAAGGAGAAGTACGGCTTCGAGCCTTCCCAGCAGTGGCTGGACAACGTGCGCCTGTCGTCGGCGCGGCTCGCGGGCGGGTGCTCGGCGAGCTTCGTGTCCGCCAACGGCCTGGTGATGACGAATCACCACTGCGCGCGCGGCTGCATCGACCAGCTCTCCACGGCGAAGAAGGACTACATCGCCAACGGCTTCTACGCGAAGACGCAGGCCGAGGAGACGAAGTGCCCGGCGATGGAGATCAACCAGCTGGTCAAGATCACCGACGTCACGGAGACGTTGAACAAGGCCACGCAGGGCATGTCGGGCAAGCAGTACGCGGACACCCTGAAGGCGAAGATGTCCGAGCTGGAGCAGGCCTGTTCCGCGGGCGACGCCAAGACGCGCTGTGACGTCGTCACCCTGTACCAGGGCGGCCAGTACAACCTCTACCAGTACAAGCGCTTCCAGGACGTCCGCCTGGTGATGGCCCCCGAGAACGCCATCGCGTTCTTCGGCGGTGACCCGGACAACTTCGAGTTCCCCCGGTACACGCTGGACGTGACGTTCCTGCGCGTCTACGAGGACGGCAAGCCGGCGACCACGAACAACTACTTCAAGTGGTCCGAGAAGGGCGCGAAGGAAGGCGAGCTGACCTTCATCTCCGGCCACCCGGGCCGCACCTCGCGTGGCCTCACCATCGCGGAGCTGGAGTTCCAGCGCGACGTGGTGCTGCCCAAGACGCTGATGACGCTCTCCGAGATGCGCGGCATGCTGACGGAGTTCGGCCGCCGTGGCGCGGAGCAGCGCCGCATCTCCACCAACATGCTGTTCGGCGTGGAGAACTCGGTGAAGGCCCTCAAGGGCCGGCACGAGGCCCTGCTGGACAAGGCCTTCTTCGCCCAGAAGGTCGCCGCGGAGCAGGAGCTGCGCAAGAAGGTCGAGTCCAACCCGGAGATGAAGAAGAAGTACGGCGCGGCGTGGGATGAGATCGCCAAGGCCCAGACGCAGCTGCGCAACATCCGCCAGGACCTGACGTACATGGAGAACGGCGGCGGCCTGTCCTCCACGCTCTTCTCCATCGCCCGCACCCTGGTGCGCGGCGCCGAGGAGCTCCCGAAGCCGAACGGCCAGCGCCTGCGTGAGTTCAACCAGGCCAACGTCCCGGCCCTGGAGGCCCAGCTGTTCAGCCCGGCCCCCATCTACCCGGAGCTGGAGATTGCCCGGCTGACGTTCAGCCTCACCAAGATGCGCGAGGAGCTGGGCTCCGACCACCCCTTCGTGAAGAAGGTCCTGGGCAAGGAGTCCCCGGAGAAGCTGGCCGCCCGGCTGGTGAAGGGCACCAAGCTGCGTGACGTGAAGGCGCGCCAGGCCCTCTACAAGGGCGGCAAGGCGGCCGTCACGGCGTCCAAGGACCCGATGATCCAGCTGGCCCTGGCGGTGGACCCGGACATGCGCGCCGTGCGCAAGACGTACGAGGAGAACGTCGAGTCCGTCATCCGCAAGAACAGCGAGCTGGTGGCCAAGGCCAAGTTCGACATCTACGGCACCAACCAGTACCCGGACGCCACCTTCAGCCTCCGCCTGTCCTACGGCGCGGTGAAGGGCTACACGGAGAACGGCAAGCAGATCAGCCCCATCACCCAGATGGCCGGCACCTTCGAGCGCGCCACGGGTGAGGACCCCTTCGCGCTGCCGAAGTCCTGGCTGAAGAACGAGAAGGCGCTCGACGGCACCACGTCGATGAACTTCGTCTCCACCAATGACATCATCGGCGGCAACTCGGGCTCGCCGGTCATCAACAAGGACGCGGAGATCGTCGGCATCGTGTTCGACGGCAACATCCAGTCCCTGGGCGGCGAGTACGGCTTCGACGAGAGCGTCAACCGCGCGGTGAGCGTCCACAGCGAGGCCATCATCGAGGCGCTGACGAAGATCTACGGCGCCACGCGCGTGCTCGAGGAGCTGCGCCCGGGCAGCACGAAGGTCCCGGCCGTGAAGGCCACCCCGGCGAACTGATTCGCTCCCGCCAATAGGGGCCCCGGCGCGCTTCAGGCCAGGGCCCCGGAAGCATGAAGAGGCTGCCCGGTGACGTTTCCGGGCAGCCTCTTTCACGTCAGGGGGACAGGTGCCCTGCCCCTCCCCGCCCTACTCCCATTCGATGGTCGCGGGGGGCTTGGACGAGATGTCGTAGACGACGCGGTTGATGCCGCGCACCTCGTTGGTGATGCGGGTGGAGATGCGCTCCAGCACGGGGAACGGCAGCCGGGCCCAGTCCGCCGTCATGCCGTCCACGCTGGTGACGGCGCGAAGCACGCAGGTGGACTCGTAGGTGCGCTCGTCGCCCATGACGCCCACGCTCTGCACGGGCAGCAGCACCGCGAAGGCCTGCCAGACCTCCTTGTAGAGCCCGGCGCTGCGAATCTCCTCCTGGACGATGGCATCCGCGCGCCGCACCAGCTCCAGGCGCTGCTCGGTGACCTCGCCCAGGACGCGGATGGCCAGGCCGGGGCCCGGGAACGGCTGGCGGGACACCATCTCATCCGGCAGGCCCAGCTCCCGGCCCAGGGCGCGGACCTCGTCCTTGAACAGCTCGCGCAGCGGCTCCACCAGCTTGAGCTTCATCGTCTCCGGCAGGCCGCCCACGTTGTGGTGGCTCTTGATGGTGACGGAGGGGCCCTTGTACGACACGGACTCGATGACGTCCGGGTACAGCGTGCCCTGGGCGAGGAACTCCGCGTCCTGCACGTCGCGGGAGGCCTCCTCGAACACGGCGATGAACTCGCGGCCGATGATCTTCCGCTTCTTCTCCGGGTCCGTGACGCCGGCGAGCTTGTCCAGGAAGCGCTGGCGGGCATCCACCGTCTTGAGCGGGACGTGGAAGCGGTCCACGAACAGGGCCTCCACCTGGGCGCGCTCGTTCTGCCGCAGCACCCCGTTGTCCACGAAGATGCACTGGAGCCGGGGGCCGATGGCCCGGTGCAGCAGCAGCGCGGCCACGGAGCTGTCCACGCCGCCGGACAGGGCGCAGATGACCCGGCCGTGCTCACCCACCTGGCGGCGGATGGTGCCCACGGCCTCGTCGATGAAGCCCTTCATCGTCCACGAGCCGCTGACCTTGCACTCGTTGAAGAGGAAGGCGCGCAGCATGGCCTTGCCCTGGGGGGTGTGGACGACCTCGGGGTGGAACTGGAGGCCGAACCAGGGCTTCGTCGCGTGGGCGGTGGCGGCGAACGGCGAGTTGCCGCTGCGGCCAATGGCCTCGAAGCCGGGGGGCAGCTCCTCCACCCGGTCGCCGTGGCTCATCCAGACCTGGACCTTGTCGCCGGGGGTGAACTCGGCGAACGGGCCGCGGCGGGCCAGGACCTCGACCTCGGCGTTGCCGAACTCGCGGTGGGCGCTCCGGTCAATCTTGCCGCCCAGGAGCTTGGCGGTGAGCTGGAGGCCGTAGCAGATGCCCAGGACGGGGACGCCGGCCTCGAAGACGAAGGGGTCGCAGCGGGGGGAGCCCGGGGCCTCCACGGAGGCCGGCCCGCCGGAGAGGATGATGCCACGGGGGGCGAACTTGCGGATGTCCTCCGCCGGGAGGTCCGGGCGGTGGATTTCGCAGTAGACGCCCAGCTCGCGGACGCGCCGGGCGATGAGCTGGGTGTACTGGCTCCCGAAATCGAGGATCAGGATTTTTTCGGCGTGCAGGTCCACCTGGGGATCTCCAAGAGGGGCGTCGTTGACGGCTGGGGGCCCTTATCGCTACAAACTTCCGGAATACAACGCCCAAGTACCTTCAATTGTTCGAGGCCTGGATGCCCCGCCGCCTGTCCGTCCCTACTGCCGCTGCTGCCCTGCTGCTCCTGTCCGCCACCGGATGCGTGAAGGAGATCTCCTCGGATGAGCGGCTGGACCGCGAAACCCAGAATCTCTCCGCGAAGGAAATGCCGGGTGCCGCCGAGCTCGAGAAGATCACCTGTGATGACGCCACGGAGGCGCTGGCCAAGGCGCGCAACGTGAACCGGCCGGAGACGGACCGGCTGGTGGATTACATCGAGCTGTACTCCTCCCTCCGCAAGCGGACCGCCACCTTCGAGGAGGCGATGAACCGCAACCCGGACCTGAGCTACCGCGAGGGCACCCAGCACCTGGTCAACGCCAAGGACGTCTGCGTCCAGCAGACGGCCGACGTGCGGGTGGAGTTCGAGACCTACATGCGCGAGCTGGTGGGCGTGCCCACCGTGCAGGAAATCAAGGGTGGCAATACCGTCACCATCGCCCGGCTCGACTTCAACACCCTGCGTCAGGCCATCGAGACGCTGGAGCCGGACGACAAGGAGTCGCTGCTCAACCAGGTGAATGCCGCGGAGAAGCGCGTGGCGCCGCCCGCCGCCGCCGAGGACAGCCGCGCGCCCGCGTCGGGTGGCCGCAGGCGCGGCCGGTAGGACGCCCCGGCCCGTCCGGGCTGGAGCCCAGGGCCCCGCCTCGTGGCGCGGGCCCTTTTTTCGTGGCCAGGGCTCCGCGCGAGACGGACGACACCAGCCGCCCGTCCCGGGGCCTCCGGGCTACTCGACGCGGTAGTTCGGCGCCTCCTCGGTGATGATGACGTCGTGCACGTGGCTCTCCTTGAGCCCGGCCGAGGTGATGCGGACGAAGGTGGCCTTGGTGCGCAGGTCGTCGATGGTGCGGCAGCCCACGTAGCCCATGCCGCTGCGGATGCCCCCCAGCATCTGGTGGACGTTCATCGCCAGGGTGCCCTTGTAGGGGACGCGGCCCTCGATGCCTTCCGGCACCAGCTTCACGGCCTCCACGTCCGCCTGGAAGTAGCGGTCCTTGGCGCCCTGCTTCATGGCGCCCAGGCTGCCCATGCCGCGGTAGCTCTTGTAGCTGCGGCCCTGGTACAGGATGACGTCGCCCGGGGACTCCTCGGTGCCGGCGAAGAGCGAGCCGATCATCACCGTGCTGGCGCCCGCGGCCAGCGCCTTGACGATGTCGCCCGAGTACTTGATGCCGCCGTCGGAGATGACGGGCACGTCGTGCTTCTGGGCCTCGCGCACGCAGTCATCCACCGCGGTGACCTGGGGCACGCCCACGCCGGCCACCACGCGGGTGGTGCAGATGGAGCCGGGGCCGATGCCCACCTTCACCGCGTCCACGCCCGCCCGGATGAGCGCGTGGGTGGCCTCTGCGGTGGCGACGTTGCCGGCGATGAGCTCGAAGCCGCTGAAGTTCTTCCGGGTGTCGCGCACGCCGTCGAGCACCGCGCTGGAGTGGCCGTGCGCGGTGTCCACGACGATGACGTCCACGCCGGCCTTGATGAGCGCCTCGACGCGGGCCTCGCGGTCCGCGGACACGCCCACTGCGGCGGCGCACAGCAGGCGGCCCTTGCCGTCCTTGGCCGCGTTGGGGTGCGTCCGGCGCTTCTCGATGTCCTTGATGGTGATGAGGCCCTTGAGCTCGAAGGCCTCGTTGACGACGAGCAGCTTCTCGATGCGGTGCTCGTGGAGCAGCTTCTGCGCGTCGTCCTGGGTGATGCCCTCGCGGCCGGTGACGAGCTTGCGCGTCATCACCGCCTCCACCTTCTGGGTGAAGTTGGTCTCGAAGCGCACGTCGCGGCTGGTGACGATGCCCACCAGCCGCTTGCCCTGGACCACCGGGATGCCGGACACGCCGTGCAGGCGCATCAGCTCCAGCGCGCGGCCCAGCGGGGCCTCGGGCTCGATGGTGACCGGGTCCACCACCATGCCGCTTTCGAACTTCTTGACCTTGAGGACCTCGAGCGCCTGCTGCTCGGGCGTCATGTTCTTGTGGATGACACCAATCCCGCCCTCCTGGGCCATGGCGATGGCCGTCCGCGATTCCGTGACGGTGTCCATGGCCGCCGACAGCAGCGGGATGTTGAGGCGGAGGTTGCGTGTGAGCCGGGTCGACAGGTCGACGTCCTTGGGGACGACCGAGCTCTCGGCCGGGACCAGCAGGACGTCATCGAAAGTAAGGGCGAGCCGGATATCGGGGTTGAGCATGAGCGGCGCTCCCGTGGGCTGAAAGGCCCGCGGAGCACCAGAGCCCGCGGGTGCGGTTCCATACGAGGTACGCTGCCCCGGCGCAACGGGGAAGGGCGCTGTTTTTGACGCCCGTTCCCTCGGAGTTCGGGCGATAATCGCAACCCAGTATCCCCTCTCGTCTCAGGAACCGGGCATTGACGGATTCGAATCAGGGTGCGGTCGGGCTCGTCGTGAAGCTGCCCTTCGCGACGCCCGAGGAGTTCCTGGCGAAGTACGGCCCCAATGTGACCCGGGGTGGTATCTACCTGCGCGCACGCGCGGTGAAGCCCCCCGGGACGGCCGTCACCCTGGACCTCAAGCTGGCGGGGGGAGAGCGCATCATCTACGCGGCAGCCGTCGTCCACTTCGTCACCGGCCAGGGCAGCCAGGGTGTGCCCGGCATGGGGCTGCGCTTCCTGAACGTGGACGCGCCGACCCGCCGCTTCCTGGACTCCGTCGTCGTCACCCTCCCCCACGCGCAGGCGGACGTTCCGCCGGTCCCCTCCGGCGTCGGCCCGCCTGACTACACCGTCCCACCCCTGGCGCAGGCGCCCCTCACGCCGGCCGCCGAGCTGACTCCCGCCACGGCGGTTGCCACCGGGGGAGGCGCCGAGGCCCCGGCCGCACCGCCCGTGATGATATCCAATGCGGCGCTGAACCTGGCCTCGGAGGAGCCCCGGCGCGCGGGGGTCGTCATCGGCATCGACCTGGGCACCACGAACTCGTGCGCGGCGTACGTCCGCAACGGCAAGCCGGGCGTGCTGCCCAGTCGTGAGGGGCACAACACGGTGCCCTCCATCATCGCCGTCAACACGCGTGGGAAGCTGGTGGTGGGCCACCCCGCCAAGGGGCAGATGCTCACCAATCCGCGCCAGACGGTGTACGGCGCCAAGCGCCTGGTGGGCCGTCCTTTCGCGTCCCCGGTGGTGGAGCAGATCAAGGACCGCTTCCACTACGAGATTGCCTCCAGTGAGAACGGCGACGCCGGCGTGAAGCTGGGCGAGCACGTCTACACCCTGCAGCAGATCTCCGCCCTCATCCTCCGCGAGGTCCGGGAGGTGGCGCAGAACCAGCTCGGGCACCAGGTGTCCCGGGCGGTCGTCACCGTCCCGGCCTACTACAACGACAACCAGCGGCAGGCGGTGCGCGAGGCCGGGAAGCTGGCCGGCCTCTACATCGAGCGCATCCTCAACGAGCCCACGGCGGCGGCGCTGGCATACGGCTACGGGCGCAAGCTGAACCAGCGCGTGCTGGTGTACGACCTGGGCGGTGGCACCTTCGACGCGTCGGTGCTGGAGCTGAACGACAACGTCTACGAGGTCATCTCCACCGGCGGCGACACGTTCCTGGGCGGCATCGACTTCGACAACGCCATCGTCACGTACCTCCTGGCGGAGTTCGAGAAGGCCATGGGCCGGCCCTTCCAGGGCGACCGGGTGGCCCTGCAGCGCATCAACGACGCGGCCGAGCGCGCCAAGTGCGCGCTGTCGGAGCGCTCGGAGGTGCGGGTGCACGTGGCCTTCGTGACGATGATCGACAACAAGCCGTGTGACCTGGACGTCACGCTCACGCGGCAGAAGCTGGTGGAGCTGACGGAAGGCCTGGTGGACCGCACCCTCCAGGTCTGCGCCGAGGTGCTGGCGGCGAAGAAGGTGGCGCCGCAGGACATCGACGAGGTCATCCTCGTCGGAGGCCAGAGCCGCTTCCCGCTGGTGCACGAGAAGATCACGAAGTTCTTCGGCAAGCCGCCCAGCAAGGGCGTCCACCCGGACGAGGCCGTGGCGCTGGGCGCGGCGCTGCTGGCGCACAGCCTGGGGCAGCTCGACGGCGTGGTGCTCATCGACGTGCTTCCCATGGCCATTGGCGTGGGCCTGCCCGGGGGCCGCTTCAAGGCCGTGATGGAGCGCAACACGTCGCTGCCGTCCACCAAGAGCTACACCCTGGCCACGCACCGCGACGGCCAGACGGAGCTGGAGCTCACCGTGTTCCAGGGTGACTCCGACAAGGCGGCGGACAACGAGTACCTGGGCACGCTGAAGCTGGAGGGCTTGCCCAAGCTTCCGCGCGGCGCCGTGCAGGTGAACGTCACCTTCGAGGTCAACAACGAGTCGCTGCTGAAGGTCACCGCGCGGGAGGCCTCGTCCGGCCGCGAGGTGACGAGCACCTTCTCCACGCGCGACACGCCCGAGGCCGTGAAGGCGCGGCTGGCGCAAGCCGAGGTGGAGAGTGCGCCCGCCTCCGCTCCCGCGCGCGCCCCGGTGTCCCCCGGACGCGCCGCGAGTCACGTGGGAGCGACGGCCACGGGCCCCGCGGCGCCCGTCAATGCTTCCACGGGACAGCTGGCGCAGACGTCCGCCGTGACGCCCGGCGCCGTGCGCCCGGTGCAGTCGGCGCTCCGCGGCGCACCGCCCGCACAGACCGTCGCGGCCGCTGTCACTCCCAAGCAGAGAGGCTTCATGGAGTGGCTCAAGGGACTCTTCAGCCGCGCGTGAATTCGCTCACTGTGACTGTGAGCCTTTTCTCTGCGTCATGCGGGTTTGGGGGAATTTTTCGGTGTTGCTAGTCAAGCTTTAGTGTCTGACCTTGCCTGCTATGAGTAGCGCCTCGCCTCCCCCCGGACAGCTGAGCGCGCTCCATGCACGAGACACCGCGAACCCTCCTCGAGGTCCTGACCCATCGCGCCTTTGGAGAGACGGCGCACCGGAAACAGTACGCATTCCTCGGCGACTCCGAGGGGGAGGACGTCTCGCTGAGCGCGAGGGCGCTCCATGAGCACGCGACGCGCATCGGTGCGCTGTTGCAAGCGCACGGAGCCGAAGGCCAGCGCGTCCTGCTGCTGTACCCACCGGGGTTGGATTACGTGGCCGGCTTCTTTGGCTGCCTCTACGCCGGCGCGGTGGCGGTGCCCGCCTATCCGCCAGACCCGATGCGGCTGGAGCGCACCCTGCCCCGCCTGCGCGCCATCATCGAGGACGCCCAGGCCACGATGGTGCTCACCACCTCCGGCATCCTGTCGCTCGCGGACTTCGTCTTCGAGCAGGCGCCGGACTTCCGGGCGCTGCGCTGGCTGTCCACCGATGACCTGCCCGCGGACGGTGCGCCGTCGTGGCGCGAGCCTGGGGTGGGTCCGGACACGCTCGCGTTCCTCCAGTACACGTCCGGCTCCACGGGCACGCCCAAGGGGGTGATGCTCAGCCACGCAAACCTGCTCCACAACCTGGGGTTGATCGCGGGCGCCTTCCGAACGAGCCCGCAGAGCTCGGGCGTCATCTGGCTGCCGCCCTACCACGACATGGGGCTCATCGGCGGCATCCTCCAGCCGCTGTTCGCGGGCTTCCCGGTGACACTCATGTCACCCATGTCCTTCCTTCAGCGACCCCTGCGCTGGCTGGAGGCGGTGTCCCGGGAAGGCGCGACCATCAGCGGCGGCCCCAACTTCGCCTTCGAGCTGTGCGCGCGTCGGGCCACGCCAGAGGATGTCCAGTCGCTGGACCTGCGTGCCTGGGACGTGGCCTTCTGCGGCGCCGAGCCGATTCGCGCCGCCACGCTGGACCGGTTCGCGGAGGTGTTCGCGCCGAGCGGCTTCCGACGGGAGGCCTTCTATCCGTGCTACGGCCTCGCCGAGGGCACGCTCATCGTCACAGGTGAGGAGAAGGGCCGCGTCCCCCGCGTGCACGTGCTGGAGGACGCCGCGCTCAGCCGGGGGCAGGCCGTCCGCGCCACGGCTGGGACGGAGGGGGCTCGGGCGCACGTCGGCTGCGGCACCACCCTGGCCGAGCAGCGGCTGCTCGTCGTGGACCCCGAGTCGCGCGTGCCGCGCGCCCCGGGTCAGGTGGGCGAAATCTGGGTGTCTGGCGGCAGCGTCGCGCAGGGGTACTGGCGCAAGCCCGAGGACACGGAGGCCGTCTTCCAGGCTGTCCCCGTGGGCGGCGAGGACGGGCCCCGGTACCTGCGCACGGGAGACCTGGGCCTGCTGCTGGAGGATGGGCAGCTCATCGTCACCGGTCGGCGCAAGGACCTCATCATCCTGCGGGGCCGGAACCTGTATCCGCAGGACGTGGAGAGCGTCGTGGAGCGGGCCCACCGCAAGGTGCGTCCCGGCTGCGTCGCCGCGTTCTCCATCGAGACGCCGGAGGGCGAGGCGCTCGCGGTGGTCGCGGAGGTGGCGCGGGACCTCGCGGACGGCGCCGACCCGGCCACGCTGGGCGCCATGGCGGACACGCTGCGGCAGGCCATCGTCAGTGAGTTCCAGGTCCAGCCGCACACGCTGGCCCTGCTGTCTCCGGGCTCGGTGCCGAAGACGTCGAGCGGGAAGATTCAGCGCTTCGCCTGCCGTGCCGCGCTCGCGTCTGGGGACCTGGCCATCGTGTGGCGCAGCGGAACGGGAGCGGCGTCGAAGCCCGTGGCGCCTCCCGTGGCGGCCCCTGCCATCAAGCCGGCGCTTTCGAGGGAGGCGGTCGAAGCGGCCCTGCGTGAGGAGCTGGTGGCGGTCCTGGGCAGCGAAGCCGTGCGTGAGGACGCTGGGACGCCGCTCACGTTGCTGGGTTTGGACTCGCTGGGCGCGGCGGACCTCCAGGGACGTGTCGAGAAGCGGCTGGGCGTGCGGGTCTCCATCGCCGCGTTGCTCCAGGACCTGAGCCTGCGGACGCTGACGGAGACGGTGTCCGCCGAAGGCCCAGGTCGCCAGCTGCCCCCGCTCCAGCGCCGTCCCGGCGGGACGGGCCCGGCGCCCGCGTCCTTCGCGCAGCAGCGCTTGTGGTTCCTGCTCCAGTTGGACCCGACGTGGACGTCGAACCAGCTCCCCGTGGCCCTGGCGCTGCGCGGCGCGCTGGATGTGGACGTGCTGGAGCGAGCCCTCTCGGAGGTGCTGCGCCGTCATGAGGTGCTGCGCACCACGTTCCTGTCGCGCGGAGGCGAGCTGCTGCAACACGTGCGGGAACCCGCGCCGGTGTCGCTGCCGCGCCTGGACTTCACCGGGCAGACGGGCGAGGCGCGACAGGCCACGCTCGAAGCACAGGCGGTGCTGGACGCGCAGCAGCCCATGGACCTGGAAGCGGGCCCGCTGGTCCGCTGCACCCTGCTGCGCTTCGGTCCGGAGGACCATGTCCTGCTGACCGTCATGCATCACCTGGTCGTGGACGGCACGTCCGTGGCCCTGTTCGTCCGTGAGCTGGCAGCGCTGTACGGGGCCTTCCTGGAAGGCAGACCGTCACCGCTCGCCGAGCCTGCGTTCCAGTACGGGGACTTCGCGACCTGGCAGCGCGCCCACTTCACGCCCCAGGCGCTCGCGTCGGAGCTGGGGTGGTGGCAGGAGACGCTTGCCGGCGTGCCCCAGTTGCTGGCGCTGCCCACGGACAGGCCTCGGCCCCAGCGGCTCTCCGTTCATGGGGCTCGCCGGGTGCGGTTGTTGCCCGCCTCGCTGGTCGCCCGGCTCCATGAACTGGGGCGGCGCCAGGGGGCCACGCCCTTCATGGGCGTGCTGTCCGCGCTGTCCACGGTGCTGCACCGCTGGAGCGGCCAGTCCGACTTCGTCATCGGGACGGTGATTGCGGGGCGTGACGCCACCGGCACCCGCGAGCTGATGGGCGACTGCACCAACTTCGTTCCGCTGCGGGTGCGCCTGCCGGACGGGGCGACCGTGACGGACCTGCTCACGGAGGTGAAGTCACGCACGCTGGGCGCATTGGCCCACGGCCACGTGCCCTTCGATCAGGTCCTCGCGTCCGTGCAGCAGCCCGGCGCGGAGCGCCGCGAGCTGTACAACGTGGGCTTCATCCTCGACGACTACGCGTGGCCACGTGCGTTGACCGCGAGCGGAGCGCTGACGCTCGACGTGTCGCTGGTGGACAACCACACCGCCGAGCTGGACATGACCTTCGAGGCGACCCACCGCCCTGAAGGATTGCTGATTGGCTGCAAGTACTCCGCGGACCTCTTCGATGCGGAGACCGCGGACCGGCTCCTGGCCCAGTTGGAGCGCGTGGTCCGCGGCATGGTCGAGCGCCCCGGTGCCCTCCTGTCCGAGCTGCCGCTGATGACGGCCGAGGACCGCCATCAGGTGCTGACGGTGTTCCAGGGCCGGCGCGAGGTGTACCCGGATGGGGAGACGCTGCACGGGCTGGTGGAGGCGCAGGCCGAGCGGACGCCGGACGCGGTGGCGGTGAGTTTCGAGTCAGAGCACGTGAGGTACCGGGAGCTGGAGGCGCGGGCCAACCAGGTGGCGCACCACCTGAGGGGGCTGGGAGTCGGCGTCGAGTCACGGGTGGGCGTGTGCCTGGAGCGCTCGGTGGACCTGGTGGTGGCGCTGCTGGGGGTGCTGAAGGCCGGAGCCGCCTACGTGCCACTGGACCCGGGGTACCCGCGAGAGCGGCTGGCGGGGATGCTGGAGGACTGCGGTGCCACGGTGCTGCTGACGCATGAGCGGCACCGTGACGTGGTGGGAGCGCCCGCGGCGGCAGCCGGACACATGGACTCGCTGCGGGCCGTTCCGCCGCCAACCGCCGCGGTGCCCATGGACACGCAGCGAGACGGCGCTCCCGGTGCGGCGCGGCGGGCCCACGTGGTGTGCCTGGATACGCAGCGGGCCGAGGTGGCCCGGCAGCCGGTGACTCGGCCTGTCGTGCCCCAGGTGGGACCGGAGGCCCTGGCCTACGTCATCTTCACCTCCGGAAGCACGGGGCGGCCGAAGGGGGCGATGAATACGCATGGCGCCATCGTCAACCGGCTCAGGTGGATGCAGCAGGAGTACGGGCTGGGGCACGAGGATGCCGTGCTGCAGAAGACGCCCTTCAGCTTCGACGTGTCGGTGTGGGAGTTCTTCTGGCCCCTCATGTCCGGGGCGCGACTGGTGGTGGCGAAGCCTGGAGGCCACCAGGAGCCCGCGTATCTGGTGAAGGTGCTGAAGGAGGAGCGCATCAGCACGGTGCATTTCGTGCCCTCCATGCTGCGAGCCTTCCTGGAGGAGCCGGGGCTGGAGAAGCTGGCCCAGCTGCGGCGGGTGGTCTGCAGCGGAGAGGCGCTTGCGCCGGAGCTGGTGACGAAGGCGTACGCGCGGCTACCGGCTTGCGTGCAGGTACACAACCTGTACGGCCCGACAGAGGCCGCGGTGGACGTCAGCTACTGGCCCTGTCCTCGGGACGCGCAGTTGCAGCGAGTGCCGATTGGGAAGCCCGTAGCCAACACCCTGCTGTACGTGCTGGACGGGCACGGGCAGCCGACGCCGGTGGGCATCCCCGGCGAGCTGCACATCGGCGGCGTGCAGGTTTCGCGTGGGTACCTCCAGCGGCCGGAGCTGACGGCCGAGCGCTTCATCCCCGATGCCTTCAGCGGCACGCCGGGCGCCCGCCTCTACCGCACCGGAGACGTGGCGCGCTGGCTGCCTGACGGTACCCTGGAGTACCTCGGCCGCTCCGACTTCCAGGTGAAGCTGCGTGGCTTCCGCATCGAGCTGGGTGAAATCGAAGCCGCCATTCACGCAACCCGCAGCGTCCGAGACTCGGTCGTGGTGACCCGGGAGGACTCGCCAGGAGACACGCGCCTGGTGGCCTATGTCGTTCTGGACGAAAAGGCGCCAACGGAGGCCGTGGATCCGTCCTCACAGTGGAAGGCCATCTACGACGAGGCCTACGCGCGCGACGCCTCCGAGGACGTGGACCCGACCTTCGACATCATCGGCTGGGACGACAGCTACACGGGCGCCCCCATCCCCGCCGAGCAGATGCGCGAATGGGTGGACACCACCGTCGCGCAGATTCTCGGGTTCCGGCCGAAACGCGTGCTGGAGCTGGGCTGCGGCACCGGCCTGTTGCTGTACCGCTTGGCGCCGCATTGCGAAGCGTACTGGGGCGTCGACTTCGCTCGGCCCGCGCTGGAGCGCATCGAGCGTCAGCGGGAGCGCATGGGGGGGGCCCTCGACTCCGTCCACCTGCTTCACCGGAGCGCGGAGGACTTCTCCGGCCTGGAGCCAAGCACGTTCGACACCGTCATCCTCAACTCGGTCATCCAGACCTTCTCCAGCGTCGACTTCCTGCTCAACGTTCTGCGCGGCGCCGTTCGCGTCCTGAAGCCGGGCGGCCGTGTGT
The DNA here is from genome assembly GCF_050038885.1 of Pseudomyxococcus flavus. NCBI lineage: Bacteria > Pseudomonadati > Myxococcota > Myxococcia > Myxococcales > Myxococcaceae > Pseudomyxococcus > Pseudomyxococcus flavus. The sequence continues at coordinate 8,275,279 of NZ_CP143624.1, forward strand.
TCCTGGGAGATGTGCGCAGCCTGGAGTTGCTTGAGGCGTTCCGAGCGTCAGTGCGCTTGCATCGGACCTCGCCCCAGGTGTCCACGTCCCAGCTCGCCGACCGCGTCCAGCGCGACATCCTCGCCGACAAGGAGTTGGTGCTCTCGCCTGCCTTCTTCACGGCGCTCCCCAACGTCATCCCAGGAATCCAGCGGGTGGAGGTGCTGCCCAAGCACGGACGCTATGACAACGAGCTGAGCCGCTTCCGCTACGAGGTCATCCTCCATGTGGGTCAACCGTCCGAGCCCCGAGTCTCGCGAACACGGCCCGATTGGGTGGACGGATCCGATTTCACCCTGGACACGCTGCGCGAACGGCTGGCCGCGCGGCCTGGGTTGCTGGCCGTACGCCAGCTTCCGAACGCTCGTGTCGTGGAGCACACCCGGCTCGTCGAGCTGCTCGCGGCGACGATTCGGCCACCCACGGTGGCGGGCGTGCGAGAGGCGCTGCGCGATGGCGGGCGTGCGAGAGGCGTGGAGCCGGAAGATCTGTACGCCCTGGGAGCGGAAGCAGGATACGAGGTCCGGGTCAGCTGGGCGGCTGCGCACTCGGATGGCGCCGTGGATGTCGTGTTCACCCGGCCCGGTATCGCGGACACCCTGGACCTGACGCCTGCGTCCGCGGACGCGCGCGACTCCCTGGAGGGACTGGCGAGCGACCCGCTGCGGGGAGCCCGGAGTGCTCGCGCGGTGGCGCAACTCCGGAATGCGTTGGCGCAGACGTTGCCCTCTCACATGGTGCCGTCCGCGTTCGTGGTGCTACCAACGCTTCCACTGACGCCCAGTGGCAAGGTGGACCGAGGCGCACTGCCTGCACCGGAGGCTGAACGGCTCGGCACTGAGGACGGGTTCATCGCGCCCCGAAACGCCACCGAGGATGCGGTCGCCCGCGTTTTCGGGGAGGTCCTGGGACAGGCTCGCGTGGGCGCGAAGGATGACTTCTTCGCGCTGGGTGGACACTCGCTGCTGGCCACACAGGTCGTGTCTCGCATCCGTGAGGCCTTCAATGTGGAGCTGAGCCTGCGCGAGTTCTTCGACGCGTCCACGGTGGCGGCCCTCGCCGAACGCTTGGGCGTGGTGGGCTCCACGCCCAAGCTGCCGCCCCTGGTTCCGGCCAAGGTCGAAGGGCCGATGCCGTTGTCCTTCGCCCAGCAGCGACTGTGGTTCCTTGAGCAGCTTCAGCCCGGTGGCACCTCCTACAACATCCCGTCGGCACTGCGGCTTTCGGGTGCGCTTGACGTGCAGGCCTTGCAGCGTGCGGTGGATGAGCTGGTGCGACGGCATGAGTCGCTTCGCACGACGTTCCGCGCCGAGGATGGTGAGCCACGGCAGGTCATTCATCCGCCGCGTCCCCTGGCGCTGGCGGTGGTCGACCTCTCGGGCGTCCAGGATGAAGCGCTGCGTGAAGCAGAGGTCGTAAAGCACGCCACCGCGGACGCCCTTCGTCCGTTCGACCTGGCGGAAGGGCCGCTGCTGCGCGTGACGTTGCTGCGGCTGACGCCGACTGAGCACGTGCTGCTGGTGTGCATGCACCACATCGTCTCGGACGGCTGGTCCATGGGCGTGCTGGTGCGTGAGGTGGCTGCGCTCTACCGGGCGTTCCATGAGGGACTGCCGGTGTCGCTGCCCGAGCTTCCCGTGCAGTACGCGGACTTCGCGGTGTGGCAGCGCGAGTGGATGCAGGGCGAGGTGCTGGAGCGGCAGCTGGGCTGGTGGAGGCAGCAACTCGCCGGAGCACCGCATGCGCTGGAGCTGCCCACCGACAAGCCGCGCCCGGCGGTGCTGAGCCACCAGGGCGCGTCCGTGACGGTGCACCTGTCGCAGGCCCTCAGTGAGGCCGTGGAGGCACTGGCCCAGCGCGAAGGCGTCACGCCCTTCATGGTGCTGCTGGCCGCTTTCCAATGCGTGCTGGCCCGACACTCCGGGCAGGACGACGTACTGGTGGGCTCGCCCATCGCCGGCCGGAGACATGCTCAGACTGAGGGCCTCATCGGCTTCTTCGTCAACACCCTCGTCCTGCGCGCGCGCTTCTCCCCCGGGCTCACCTTCCGCCAGTTGCTGGCGCAAGTGCGCGACACCACCCTGGGCGCCTACGAGCACCAGGACTTGCCCTTCGAGCGGCTGGTGGAGGAGCTCCAGCCCACGCGCAACCTGAGCCGAAGCCCGCTGTTCCAGGTGCTCTTCGCGCTGCAGAACGCGCCGGGCTCGGAGCTGTCTCTGCCCGGGCTGACGCTGCGCACCGTTGAGCCCTCGCACGCTGCCACCAAGTTCGAGCTGGAGCTGTCGCTGGGCCGAGCCTCGGATGGATACCGAGGTAGCCTCATCTACAGCACCGAGCTCTTCGAGGCTGTACGGGTGGAGCGGCTCGTCACGCACCTGGCGCTGGTGCTGCAAGGCGCGGTGGCGGCGTCGGATGCGGCTACCGCCGCCCTGCCCCTTCATACAGAGGCGGAGCGCCAGCGACTGCTGCTGGACTGGAGTGGCGCTGGTGCTCATGGCCCACAAGGGGCACGGACTCAGGACTCCGCTCAGGGCGGCGCTGCTTACGTCCCCTTGTTCCACGTGCGCTTCGAGCAGCAAGTGGCCAGGACGCCCGAGGCACCTGCCGTCACGCTGGGCGATGAAGTCCTCAGCTACGCCCAACTCAACGCGCGGGCGAACCAGTTGGCCGCCCACCTGCGCTCCCTCGGTGTTGCGCCAGAGACACGGGTAGCGCTGTGCCTGGAGCGCACACCGGAGGCCATTGTCGCGGTGCTGGCGGTGCTGAAGGCCGGAGGCGCCTTCGTGCCCATCGACCCGGCGGCGCCTGCGCAGCGCAGGTCCTTCGTCCTCGAGGACAGCCAGTCCACGGTGCTGGTGACGCACCGGCACCTGGCTGACGCGTGGCAACCGGAGGTGAAGCACTGCGTCTGCCTCGAGTCGGAAGGCGCGCACCTTGCGTCCCTGCCCGCGCAAGACGTCCCGGCGCATGTCCACGGCGACAACGCCGCCTACGTCCTCTACACGTCCGGCTCCACCGGCACGCCCAAGGGCGTCGTGGTCCAGCACCGCTCCCTGGCTGCGCTGCACCACGCCACCGCGCAGGTTTTCCAGGCGAGCCGCCTGGGCGGACAGCGCATCAGCCTCAACGCGCCGCTGCACTTCGACGGAGCCCTCGAACCGCTGGTCCACCTGGCGGATGGAGACTGCCTCTGCCTGGTGCCGGAGGAGACGCGCAAGGACCCGGAGGCCATGGTCGCGTGGCTGGAGGCGCAGCGCGTGGACGTGCTGGACTGCACGCCCGCGCAACTGACGCTACTGCTCCAGGCAGGGCTGCTCGACAAGGCGCACGTCCCCGCTCGAATCGTCTGCGCGGGCGAAGCCATGCCCCAGGCGCTCTGGAGCCGACTGGTCCACGAAGAGCGCACGGTGGCATTCAATGCCTATGGCCCGACGGAGAGCACCGTCTGCGCTACCACCGCTCCCGTCCGCCGAAGCCAAAGCCCTGTCCCCCACATCGGTCGGCCCCTGCCTGGGACACAGGTGTACGTGCTGGACGAGCGCCAGCAACTGGCGCCCGTGGGCGCCGCGGGCGAGCTGTACCTCGCGGGAGAGGGACTGGCCCGAGGGTACCTGGGCCAGCCTCACCTCACGGCGGAGCGCTTCGTCCCCAACCCCTTCGCCGCCACGCCGGGCGAGCGGATGTACCGCACCGGCGACAAGGCCCGCTGGCGCGAGGACGGCACGCTGGAGTACCTGGGCCGGCTCGACTTCCAGGTGAAGCTGCGCGGCTTCCGCATCGAGCTGGGGGAAATCGAAGCCGTCCTGCGCGCCCACGCCGCCATCCGGGACGCCGTCGTCCTGGCCCGAGAAGACGCACCCGGAGACAAGCGACTGGTGGCCTACGTCGTCTCGGCTCCAGAGGCGCACGTCAGCACCGACTCACTGCGCCAGCACCTCCAGCAGCGGCTGCCCGAGTACATGGTGCCCGCCGCCTTCGTGCCGCTCGCCACCCTGCCCCTGACTCCCAGTGGCAAGGTCGACCGCCGCTCGCTTCCCGCTCCTGACCTGAGTCAAAGAGCCCGCTCGCAAGAGGCGGTGCCTCCCGCCACGCCCATGGAGGCGCGGTTGGTGGAGGTGTGGAAGGAGGTCCTGCGCATTTCGAGCGTGGGCCGACACGACAACTTCTTCGAGCTGGGCGGTCACTCACTGCTGGCAGCGCAGGTGGTCGCTCGCATCCGCTCGGCACTCCACGTCGAGCTGCCTCTGCGGGCCTTCTTCGAAGCGCCCACCGTCGCGGAGCTCGCGGTGCGGCTGGGGGCTGACACGTCAGGCCGTGACCTTCCTCCTCTGAAGCGGGCATCGAGGGACGGCTTGGTGCCACTGTCCTTCGCCCAGCAGCGGCTCTGGTTCCTGGAGCAGCTTCAGCCCGGTGGTCATTCCTACAACATCGCTTCGACGTTACGCCTGTCGGGCACCTTGGACGTGCAGGCCCTGCAGCGGGCCGTGGACGAGATCGTGCGTCGACATGAGTCGCTCCGCACGACGTTCCAAGCCGAGGGTGGAGAGCCTCACCAGGTCGTTCATCCACCCAGGTCCCTTCCACTGACTGTCGTGGACCTATCCGGCATTCAAGAGGAAGCACAGCGGGAAGCGGAGGTCGAGAAGTGCGCCACCGATGAGTCACGGCGTCCGTTCGACCTGACCGAGGGGCCGCTCCTGCGCGTGATGCTGGTGAAGCTGACACCGGCCGAGCACGCGCTGCTGGTGTGCAAGCACCACATCATTTCGGACGGTTGGTCCATGGGCGTGCTCGTGCGCGAGGTAGGCGCGCTCTACCGGGCGTTCCGTACGGGCCAGCCCTCCTCATTGCCTGAGTTGCCCGTCCAGTACGCGGACTTCGCGGTGTGGCAGCGCGCGTGGCTGCAGGATGAGGCGCTGAATCGGCAGGTCGACTGGTGGAAGCAGCAGCTCGCCGGGGCACCGCATGCGCTGGAGCTGCCCACCGACAAGCCGCGCCCGGCGGTGCTGAGCCACCAGGGCGCGTCCGTGCCGGTGCATCTGCCACTGTCTCTCAGTGAGGCCGTGGAGGCACTGGCCCAGCGCGAGGGTGCCACGCCCTTCATGGTGCTGCTGGCGGCTTTCCAATGCGTGCTGGCCCGACACTCCGGGCAGGACGACGTACTGGTGGGCTCGCCCATCGCCGGCCGGAGACATGCGCAGACCGAGGGCCTCATCGGCTTCTTCGTCAACACCCTCGTCCTGCGCGCGCGCTTCTCCCCCGGGCTCACCTTCCGCCAGTTGCTGGCGCAAGTGCGCGACACCACCCTGGGCGCCTACGAGCATCAAGACCTGCCCGAGCGGTTGGTGGAAGAGCTCCAGCCCGTGCGCGACCTGAGCCGCGCGCGGTTGTTCCAGGTGCTCTTCACGCTGCAGAACGCGCCCCTGCCGGAGCTGGACCTCGCCGAGCTGACCGTTCACTCCGCCGGCATCATGGACACCGGCGTCGCCCTGTTCGAACTGAGCCTGGACCTGTTCCGGACCTCGGAGGGGTTCACGGGAACGCTCAAGTACAACACCGACCTGTTCGAGGTCGGTACGGCCCGGCGGCTCTTTGCTCACTTCCAGCAACTGCTGGCGGGCATCGTGGAACAGCCCGACGCGCGCGTGGCCGCGATCCCGATGATGACGGCCGCGGAGCGCCACCTTCTGCTCGACACGTGGCAGGGCTCGGTCGAGCCCCGATCGGGCGACGATCGCATCCACGCCCTGTTCGAGGCACAGGTCGCTCGCTCGCCAGAGGCCCTGGCCGTGGTGGATGGCGCCAGGTCGGTGACGTACCGGGAGCTGGATGCGCACGCGAATGAAATTGCCTGGCGCCTGAGAGAAGCGGGCGTGGGGGTGGAGTCTCGCGTCGCGGTGTGCGTGGAGCGTTCGGTGGAGTTGTTGGCCGCCCTTCTCGGCGTGCTCAAGGCCGGCGCGGCCTACGTTCCGCTCGACGCGGAGTACCCGGCGGAGCGCCTGGGCTTCATGCTGGAGGACAGCGGAGCCCGGGTGGTCGTGGTGCGCAAGGCGCTCCGTGAGCGCTTGGGCGATGCACCGGGCCGTACCTGGCTGGACGCGGATGGGCCGTCCACGGCTGGCGTGGCATCGGCCCCCGCGATTGACGTCCCCCCGGAGGCGTCGGCGTATGTGCTCTACACGTCGGGGTCGACGGGGCGGCCGAAGGGCGTGGTCGTCCAGCACCAGTCGTTGGTGAATTTCACGCGAGCTGCCTGGAAGGCCTTCCCCGTGGAGCCAGGCGACCGGGTCCTTCAGTTCGCCTCCATCAGCTGGGACACCAGCGCAGAGGAGATCTACCCCTGCTTGACGCGAGGCGGGACGCTGGTGCTCCGCACGCCGGACATGCTCGATGCGCCTGACGTGTTCCTCGCGAGGTGCGAGGCGGCAGGCGTGACGCAGCTCAATCTGCCCACGGCGTTCTGGCACGATGTGGCCGCCAGTCTGGATGCTGGCACGTCGCGCCTGCCTTCGAAGCTGAAGTGGTTGGTGATTGGCGGCGAGCGCGCGGCTCCGGAGCGCCTCGCGCAGTGGCGCCGAAGTGTGGGCGCCGCGGTGCCCCTGCTCAACACCTACGGACTCACCGAAGTAACGGCCGTGGCGACCTCCATGGAACTGGCCTCCGAGTCCTTGGGCACGGGGCGTGAGGTTCCGATCGGCAGGGCGCTGACGAACGTGCGCCTGTACGTGCTGGACGGTGAGCGGGAGCTCGTGCCCGTGGGCGTGCCCGGCGAGCTCTTCATTGGCGGCGCCGGACTTGCGCGGGGCTACCTGGGCAGGCCGGACCTGACGGCGGAGCGCTTCCTGCCATCTCCCTTCCGTGCAGGTGAGCGCCTGTACCGCACCGGGGACCTGGCGCGCTGGCGGGACGATGGTTGCCTCGAATACCTCGGCCGCGGCGATGCGCAGGTGAAGGTCCGCGGCATCCGTATCGAGCCAGGGGAGATCGAAGCGGCCCTGCGAGCCCACGCCGCGGTTCATGACGCCGTGGTCGCCGTGCGAGAGGACGCCCCTGGTGACAAGCGACTGGTCGCCTATGTCGTGCCGCGACCCGAAGAGTCGGCAGCGGCGAGGTTGGACGCGACGGCTCTTCGAGAGCATCTGCGCGAACACCTGCCCGAATACATGGTGCCCGCGGCCTTCGTGTCGCTCAGCACCCTGCCCCTGACGCCCAGTGGCAAGGTCGACCGCCGGGCCCTGCCCGAGCCCGATGCTGCCCAGCTGTCCGTTGTTGGAGACTCCGAGCCTCCCGCCACGCCCATGGAAACGCGGCTGGTGGAGATCTGGAAGGACCTGCTGCGCGTCCCCTCGGTGGGCCGGCGAGACAACTTCTTCGAGCTGGGAGGTCACTCGTTGCTGGCCACGCGGGTGGTCGCGCGCATCCGAGAGGCCTTCGCCGTGGAGTTGCCCCTCCGCGCCTTCTTCGAGGCGCCGACCGTGGCGGACCTCGCCGAACGGCTGGGCGCCGCCACCGCGATGGCCCAACTGCCGCCCCTGGTTCCGGCCAAGGTGGAGGGGCCGATGCCGCTGTCCTTCGCACAGCAGCGGCTCTGGCTCCTTGAGCAGCTTCAGCCCGGTGGCGTCTCGTACAACATGCCCGCGGCGCTGCGCCTGTCAGGCGAAGTCTCTGTACCTGCGTTGCAGCGTGCGGTGGATGAGGTGGTGCGGCGGCATGAGTCGCTTCGCACGACGTTCCGCGCCGAGGATGGTGAGCCACGGCAGGTCATTCATCCGCCGCGTCCCCTGGCGCTGGCGGTGGTCGACCTCTCGGGCGTCCAGGATGAAGCGCTGCGTGAAGCAGAGGTCGTAAAGCACGCCACCGCGGACGCCCTTCGTCCGTTCGACCTGGCGGAAGGGCCGCTGCTGCGCGTGACGTTGCTGCGGCTGACGCCGACTGAGCACGTGCTGCTGGTGTGCATGCACCACATCGTCTCGGACGGCTGGTCCATGGGCGTGCTGGTGCGTGAGGTGGCTGCGCTCTACCGGGCGTTCCATGAGGGACTGCCGGTGTCGCTGCCCGAGCTTCCCGTGCAGTACGCGGACTTCGCGGTGTGGCAGCGCGAGTGGATGCAGGGCGAGGTGCTGGAGCGGCAGCTGGGCTGGTGGAGGCAGCAACTCGCCGGAGCACCGCATGCGCTGGAGCTGCCCACCGACAAGCCGCGCCCGGCGGTGCTGAGCCACCAGGGCGCGTCCGTGACGGTGCACCTGTCGCAGGCCCTCAGTGAGGCCGTGGAGGCACTGGCCCAGCGCGAAGGCGTCACGCCCTTCATGGTGCTGCTGGCCGCTTTCCAATGCGTGCTGGCCCGACACTCCGGGCAGGACGACGTACTGGTGGGCTCGCCCATCGCCGGCCGGAGACATGCTCAGACTGAGGGCCTCATCGGCTTCTTCGTCAACACCCTCGTCCTGCGCGCGCGCTTCTCCCCCGGGCTCACCTTCCGCCAGTTGCTGGCGCAAGTGCGCGACACCACCCTGGGCGCCTACGAGCACCAGGACTTGCCCTTCGAGCGGCTGGTGGAGGAGCTCCAGCCCACGCGCAACCTGAGCCGAAGCCCGCTGTTCCAGGTGCTCTTCGCGCTGCAGAACGCGCCGGGCTCGGAGCTGTCTCTGCCCGGGCTGACGCTGCGCACCGTTGAGCCCTCGCACGCTGCCACCAAGTTCGAGCTGGAGCTGTCGCTGGGCCGAGCCTCGGATGGATACCGAGGTAGCCTCATCTACAGCACCGAGCTCTTCGAGGCTGTACGGGTGGAGCGGCTCGTCACGCACCTGGCGCTGGTGCTGCAAGGCGCGGTGGCGGCGTCGGATGCGGCTACCGCCGCCCTGCCCCTTCATACAGAGGCGGAGCGCCAGCGCCTGCTGCTGGACTGGAGTGGCGCTGGTGCTCATGGCCCACAAGGGGCACGGACTCAGGACTCCGCTCAGGGCGGCGCTGCTTACGTCCCCTTGTTCCACGTGCGCTTCGAGCAGCAAGTGTCCAGGACGCCCGAGGCGCCGGCGGTGGTGCTGGGTGACACCGTGCTTTCGTATGCTCAGCTCAACGCGCGGGCGAACCAGTTGGCCGCCCACCTGCGGACGCTCGGTGTTGCGCCAGAGACACGGGTGGCGCTGTGCCTGGAGCGCACACCGGAGGCCATTGTCGCGGTGCTGGCGGTGCTGAAGGCCGGAGGCGCCTTCGTGCCCATCGACCCGGCGGCGCCGGCGCAGCGCAGGTCCTTCGTCCTCGAAGACAGCCAGTCCACGGTGCTGGTGACGCACCAGCACCTGGCTGACGCGTGGCAGCCGGAGGTGAAGCACTGCGTCTGCCTCGACTCGGAAGGCGCGCACCTTGCGTCCCTGCCCGCGCACGACGTCCCGGCGAATGTCCACGGCGACAACGCCGCCTACGTCCTCTACACCTCGGGCTCCACCGGCACGCCCAAGGGCGTCGTGGTGCAGCACCATTCCCTCGGGGCGTTGCACCACGCCACGGTCCGCGCCTTCTTCGACGGACTTCCCGCGGGGCAGCGGCTCAGCCTCAATGCGCCTCTCTACTTCGACGTCAGCATGGGGCAGCTCATCCATCTGGCGGAGGGTGGCCACTGCCTGTGCCTGATGCCGGAAGAGACGCGGAAGGACCCCGAGGCACTGGTCGCGTGGCTGGAGGCGCAGCGCGTGGACGTACTGGATTGCACACCCGCGCAATTGACGCTGCTGCTCCAGGTCGGCCTCCTGGAGCGGCGTCACGTCCCCGCGAGGATTCTGTGCGCGGGCGAAGCCATGGACGCGTCGCTCTGGCAGCGGCTGGCCGAGACAGCGCGCACCACGGCGCACAATGCGTACGGGCCCACCGAGGGCACGGTGTACGCCACCGCCGCGCGGGTGCAGCACCACCAAGGGCCGGTGCCTGTCATCGGAGCCGCTCTGGCAGGGACGCGGGTGTACGTGCTGGACGAGCGCCAGCAACTGGCGCCCGTGGGCGCCGCGGGCGAGCTGTACCTCGCGGGAGAGGGACTGGCCCGAGGGTACCTGGGCCAGCCTCACCTCACGGCGGAGCGCTTCGTCCCCAACCCCTTCGCCGCCACGCCGGGCGAGCGGATGTACCGCACCGGCGACAAGGCCCGCTGGCGCGAGGACGGCACGCTGGAGTACCTGGGCCGGCTCGACTTCCAGGTGAAGCTGCGCGGCTTCCGCATCGAGCTGGGGGAAATCGAAGCCGTCCTGCGCGCCCACGCCTCCATCCGGGACGCCGTCGTCCTGGCCCGAGAAGACGCACCCGGAGACAAGCGACTGGTGGCCTACGTCGTCTCGGCTCCAGAGGCGCACGTCAGCAGCGACTCACTGCGCCAGCACCTCCAGCAGCGGCTGCCCGAGTACATGGTGCCCGCCGCCTTCGTGCCGCTCGCCACCCTGCCCCTGACTCCCAGTGGCAAGGTCGACCGCCGCTCGCTTCCCGCTCCTGAGCTGAGTCAGAGAGCCCGCTCGCAAGAGGCGGTGCCTCCCGCCACGCCCATGGAGGCGCGGTTGGTGGAGGTGTGGAAGGAGGTCCTGCGCGTCCCGAGCGTGGGCCGACATGACAATTTCTTCGAGCTGGGCGGGCACTCACTGCTGGCAGCGCAGGTGGTCGCTCGCATCCGCTCGGCACTCCACGTCGAGCTGCCTCTGCGGGCCTTCTTCGAAGCGCCCACCGTCGCGGAGCTCGCGTCCCGGTTCGAGTCCAGCGCGGGCGCCTCGCACGCCCTGCCGCTTCAGCCGTTGCCTCGCCAGGGCAAGGGACAAGACATCTTCGATGTCTCGTCCGCTCAGCGGCGGATGTGGTTCATGGAGCAGCTCGAGCCAGGGCTGGCCGTCAACCACATGCCCGTGGCCCTGCGAATGACGGGCCGCCTGGACGTGTCGGCGCTGCGGCGCACCTTCGCCGAGGTCGTTCGCCGTCACGAGTCGCTACGCACCACCTTCATCTCGAAGGATGGCCAGCCCGTGCAGCGCATCCACGCCCCGCCCGAGGAATGGCCGCTGCCCGTGGAGGACTTGAGCGCGCTGGACACCGCCGCCCGGGAGGCCGCGGTCCAGGCCCGCATGACCGAGGAGGCGCACCGCGCTTTCGATCTGGAACAGGGGCCCCTGTTCCGCACGGTGTTGCTACAGACGGGGCCCGACGCGCATGTGCTGCTCCTGGGCACGCACCACATCGTCTCGGACGGCTGGTCGATGGGCGTCCTCGTCCGGGAGGTGTGCACGCTGTACGAGGCGCTGGCCCAAGGCCATGAGGCCGCCCTGCCGGAGCTGCTGGTGCAGTACGCCGACTTTGCCGCCTGGCAGCGCCGTGTCCTGGAGGGCCCAGCGCTGGAGTCACAGCTGGCCTGGTGGCGTTCGCGGCTCGAGGGGGCTCCGCCGCTGGAGCTGCCCACCGACCACGCCCGGCCGGCGATTCGCAGCGCTCGGGGAGCGACGCACTTCTTCGCCCTGCCCGCCGACCTGGTGGCGGGCCTCGAACGCGTCGGCCGCTCGCACAACGCGACGCTCTACATGGTGCTAATGGCGGGATGGCAGGCGCTGCTGTCGCGCTACGCCGGGCAGACGGACTTCACCGTGGGGACCTCGGTGGCTGCTCGTGCCCGCCCGGAGCTGGAGGGGCTCATCGGCCTCTTCGTCAATCCGCTCGCCCTGCGTTGCCAGCTCGACGGCGATCCGACCTTCGCCGACATCATTGTCCGCGTCCGGGAAGAGGCGCTGGGGGCTTTCGCCCACCAGGACGTGCCCTTCGAACAACTGGTCGATGTGCTGGGCGGAGAGCGGGACCTGTCCCGCACGCCGCTGTTCCAGGTCCTCTTCGTGCTGCTGAGCTCCGAGCTCCAGGCCCCGTCGTCTCCAGGAATGGACGTGGAGGTGCTGCCGCACGCGACGGATACGGCACGCTTCGACCTGACGCTCTCGTTGACGGTCCGAGACGGTGGGCTCGACGGGCAACTCGAGTACAGCCGGGATCTCTTCACGGAGGCCACCGCCCGGCGGATGGTCGAGCATTTGCGGGTTCTGCTGACGGCGGTCGCGGACGGAGCGCAGGAGCAGCGGCTCAGTGCACTGCCGATCATGGATGACCGTGAGCGTCAGGAAGTCGTCTCGACCTGGAACGCCACCCAGGTTGGCTATCCAGCGGATGCGACGATTCCCGCGCTGTTCGCCCAGCAAGCGGCGCGTTCGCCTCATGCGATCGCCGTGGAGTACGAGGGCAACACGCTGACCTACGCGGAGCTGGAGGCGCGCGCGAATCAGCTCGCGCGCCATCTGCGCTCACTGGGCCTCGGGCCCGAGTCACGCGTGGGCGTCTTCATGCACCGGGGCCTGGACTTGATGGTGGGCCTGCTGGGCATCCTCAAGGTGGGCGGCTGCTACGTGCCGCTCGACCCCGCGTACCCTCCGCAGCGGCTGGCCTTCATGGCCGACGACGCGGGTGTCTCCGCCATCCTCACCGAGGCGGCGCTGGAGGACGAGCTGCCCGCGGGCTCGCAGCCCGTGGTGAGCGTGGACGCGGAATGGGCGCGGATTGCCCTCCAATCCACGGAGCCGATGACGGGTCTGCTCTTGGGCGCGGAGCAGCTGGCGTACATCACCTACACGTCAGGCTCCACGGGAACACCGAAGGGCGTAGCCATTGCACACCGAGGCGTGGTGCGGCTGCTCATCGGCTCGACCTTCGTCGACCTGGGGCCCGACGAGGTGGTGCTCCAGCTGGCGCCGCTGGCATTTGATGCCTCTACATTGGAGATATGGGGCGCGCTGCTCCATGGCGCGCGCCTCGTGCTCCATCCCACAGGAACACCGGACCTGAAGGAGCTGGGACAGGCGCTGGTGCAGCACCGTGTCTCCGCCCTGTGGCTCACGGCGGCCCTCTTCGACCAGATGCAGCAGCACCAGCCAGAGGCGTTGTCTCGGGTCAGGCAGCTTCTCGCTGGTGGCGATGTCCTGCCGGTGCAGCGAGTCCGTGAGCGTCTGGCGCAGGGCCTCGGACTGGTGAATGGCTACGGCCCGACAGAGGGGACCACGTTCACCGCTTGCCACCGGTTGAGCCCTGGCGAAGACGTGGGCGACTCGGTCTCCATTGGTCGGCCCATCGCGAATACGCAGGTGTACGTGCTCGACGCGGGGCTGCGCCCCGTGCCCGTGGGCGTGCCCGGCGAGGTGTTCATCGGCGGTGACGGTCTGGCGCGAGGCTACCTGGGCAACGCCGCGCTCACGGCCGAGCGCTTCGTGCCCTGTCCGTTTGGCCCTCTCGGAGCGCGCCTGTATCGGTCCGGTGACAGGGCCCGGTGGCTGCCGGATGGGACGCTCCAGTTCCTGGGCCGTGCGGACTTCCAGGTGAAGCTGCGCGGCTTCCGCATCGAGCTGGGCGAAGTCGAAACCGCACTGCGACTCCACCCCTCGGTGGAGGCCGCCGTCGCCGTCGTGCGCGAGGACGCGCCCGGGGACAAGCGGTTGGTGGCGTATGTGACTCCCGGGGACGTGGACACGCAGGCGCTGCGCGAGCAGCTCCGCCAACGACTCCCCGAGTACATGGTGCCCTCGGCGCTGGTTGCGTTGAGCGCCCTGCCGCTGTCCTCCAACGGCAAGGTGGACCGACAGGCGCTTCCGGCGCCAGACCTAGTGGCCGCGCCGTCCGCCGATGACGACGCGGACTCGCTGCCGATGCTTCAGCAGCAACTCGCGGCGCTCTTCCGAGAGGTCCTCCACGTCGAGCGGGTCCGTCCGCAAGATGACTTCTTCGAGCTCGGTGGTCACTCGCTCCTGGCGACGCAGCTGGTGACGCGGATTCGCACGGAGCTGGGGGTGGATGTCCCATTGAGGACGCTCTTCGAGGCGCCCACGCTCCTGGGGATGGCGGAGCGCATCGAGGCGTTGATGTTGCAGTCGTCGCGGGCCTCCATGCCTCCGCTGCTGCCAGTGGCACGCAGCGCGGACCTTCCGGTGTCCTTCGCCCAGCAGCGCCTGTGGTTCCTCGCGCAGCTCCAGAAGGGCCACGCCGTCTACAACGTACCCTTCGCGCTGAAGCTGACCGGTCCCCTGGACGTGGGCGTGCTGCGGCGAACCTTCGTGGAGCTGGTCCGCCGTCACGAGGTCCTCCGCACGACCTTCTCCTCGCGAGATGGGCTCCCGGCGCAGGTCATCCACGCCGCTCCCGAGACGTGGGAGCTGCCCGTCGAGGAGCTGTCGCATCTGGACGCTCCGGTCCGGGACGCGCGCTTGCGTCAACGCGTGGCGGAGGAGGCCCACCATGCATTCGACCTGACCACGGGGCCGCTGCTCCGCACGGTGCTGTTGCGCATGGAGCCGGACGTACACGTCCTGCTCCTGTGCCTGCACCACATCGTCTCCGATGGGTGGTCCCTGGGCGTGCTGATGCGCGAGGTCGCTGCCCTCTACTCCGCCTTCAGTGAGGACCGGCCCTCGCCGCTTCCGCCGCTCGCGGTGCAGTACGCGGACTTCGCGGCCTGGCAGCGCGATTGGGTGCGAAGCGCCGGCATTCAGGCCCAGCTCGCCGAGCTGCGTGACCACCTCCAGGCCGTCCCCGCACTGGAGCTGACCGGAGATCTCGGCCGGCCTCCGGTTCGGACGCACCATGGAGCGACCCTGGCCTTCACACTGCCTCCTGAGCTCACGAAGGGGCTGGACCTGCTGGCTCGTGACCAACGCGCCACCCTCTTCATGGTGCTGCTGGCGGCTTACGAGACGCTGCTGTCCCGCTACTCCGGCCAGGTCGACTTCTGCGTGGCCAGTCCCATCGCCAACCGGACTCGGGCCGAGCTGGAGCCGTTGATTGGCTTCTTCGTCAACACGCTCGTGCTCCGTGCCCGGCTGGAGGGCGCGCCCACCTTCGCGGAGCTGGTCGCTCGCGTCCGAGAGGAGTCGCTCGCGGCCTACGTGCGCCAGGACGTGCCATTCGACCAGTTGGTGGAGGCCGTGGGCGGCGAGCGCAGTGGCGGCCGGACACCGCTCGTCCAGGTGATGTTCGTCCTGCAGAACGCGCCCATGCAACCGCCGGCATGGCCGGGCGTGGACCTCGAAATGCTGGAGTCCACGACCGACACGGCCCGCCTCGACCTCACGCTGTCCATGATGGAGCTTCCGGACGGGAGTCTGGACGGCACGCTGGAGTACAGCCTGGACCTCTTCACGCCGGTGGCCGCTGAGCGGCTGGTTCGGCACTTCCGCACGCTGCTCGAGGCCGTGGTCCGGGCTCCGACCGCGCGCATCCACGAGTTGCCGATGCTGTCGGAGCAAGAGCGGGAACAGGTGCTGAAGGAGTTCCAGGGCCGGCGCGAGGTGTACCCGGCAGGGGAGACGCTGCACGGGCTGGTGGAGGCGCAGGCCGAGCGGACGCCGGACGCGGTGGCGGTGAGTTTCGAGTCGGAGCACGTGAGGTACCGGGAGCTGGAGGCGCGGGCCAACCAGGTGGCGCACCACCTGAGGGGGCTGGGAGTCGGCGTCGAGTCACGGGTGGGCGTGTGCCTGGAGCGCTCGGTGGACCTGGTGGTGGCGCTGCTGGGGGTGCTGAAGGCCGGAGCCGCCTACGTGCCACTGGACCCGGGGTACCCGCGAGAGAGGCTGGCGGGGATGCTGGAGGACTGCGGTGCCACGGTGCTGCTGACGCATGAGCGGCACCGTGACGTGGTGGGAGCGCCCGCGGCGGCCGCCGGACACGTGGACTCGCTGCGGGCCGTTCCGCCACCAACCGCCGCGGTGCCCATGGACACGCAGCGAGACGGCGCTCCCGGTGCGGCGCGGCGGGCCCACGTGGTGTGTCTGGATACGCAGCGAGCCGAGGTGTCGCGGCAGCCGGTGACTCGGCCTGTCGTGCCCCAGGTGGGCCCGGAGGCCCTGGCCTACGTCATCTTCACCTCCGGAAGCACGGGGCGGCCGAAGGGGGCGATGAATACGCATGGCGCCATCGTCAACCGGCTCAGGTGGATGCAGCAGGAGTACGGGCTGGGGCACGAGGATGCCGTGCTGCAGAAGACGCCGTTCAGCTTCGACGTGTCGGTGTGGGAGTTCTTCTGGCCCCTCATGTCCGGGGCACGACTGGTGGTGGCGAAGCCTGGAGGCCACCAGGAGCCCGCGTATCTGGCGAAGGTGCTGAAGGAGGAGCGCATCAGCACGGTGCACTTCGTGCCCTCCATGCTGCGAGCCTTCCTGGAGGAGCCGGGGCTGGAGAAGCTGGCCCAGCTGCGGCGGGTGGTCTGCAGCGGGGAGGCGCTTGCGCCGGAGCTGGTGACGAAGGTGTACGCGCGGCTACCGGCTTGCGTGCAGGTACACAACCTGTACGGCCCGACAGAGGCCGCGGTGGACGTCAGCTACTGGCCCTGCCCTCGGGACGCGCAGTTGCAGCGAGTGCCGATTGGGAAGCCCGTAGCCAACACCCTGCTGTACGTGCTGGACGGGCACGGGCAGCCGACGCCGGTGGGCATCCCCGGCGAGCTGCACATCGGCGGCGTGCAGGTTTCGCGTGGGTACCTACAGCGGCCGGAGCTGACGGCCGAGCGCTTCATCCCCGATGCCTTCAGCGGCACGCCGGGCGCCCGCCTCTACCGCACCGGAGACGTGGCGCGCTGGCTGCCTGACGGCACCCTGGAGTACCTCGGCCGGGCCGACTTCCAGGTGAAGCTGCGTGGCTTCCGCATCGAGCTGGGTGAAATCGAAGCCGCCCTGCGCGGTCACCCGGGCGTACATGACGCGGTCGCTGTCGTCCGCGAGGAGGTGCAGGGAGATGCACGACTCGTAGCCTATGTCGCAGGTCGCCCCGACCTGGACGTGGCTGCCTTGCGCGCACGGCTCGCCGAGCGGCTTCCGTCTCACATGCTGCCGTCCGCGGTGATGCTGCTAGCCGCCCTGCCGCTGACTCCCAGCGGCAAGGTGGATCGGAAGGCGTTGCCTGCTCCATCCGCGGCCCCGTCCGTCGCGGCTTCGGTTCCCGTCGCACAGGAGCGGCTGACGCCGTTTCAGCAGCGGGTCGCCGGCATGTTCCGCGAGCTGCTCCGTGTCGAGCACGTGGGCTTGCACGACGACTTCTTCGCGCTCGGCGGGCACTCCCTGCTGGCGACACAGCTCGTCTCCCGCGTGCGCGCCATGTTCGGGGTGGAGCTGGAGCTCCATTCCTTCTTCGATGCTTCGACGGTCGCCCGGGTGACCGAGCTCGTCGAGGAAGGAATGCTGTTCCGCGCAGCACCTCCGCAGGGTCCCCAGCTCCGGCCGCTGCCGCGGGACGGGGCGTTGCCGTTGTCCTTCGCCCAGCATCGTCTGTGGGTGCTCGACCAGCTCCTCCCGGGCAGCAGCAACTACAACGTATCGGGAGCGGTGCGGCTCGAGGGCGCGTTGGACGAGGAAGCCCTGCGCCACGCGCTGACGTATCTCGTCACCCGCCATGAGGCGCTGCGCACGACGTTCGTGTTGAAGGACGATGCCCCGGTCCAGGTCATCCACATGCCCTCGGCCTGGACGCTCCCCCTGTCCGACCTCACCGCTCTCCCCTCGGATGGTCGCGAGGTCGAGGCACGCCGGTTCGCCTCCGAAGAGGCGGGGCGTCCATTCGACCTGGGCACCGGGCCGTTGCTGCGCACGCACCTGCTCAAGCTGGACTCGGACCTCCACGTCCTGGTGTTCGTCATGCACCACATCGTTTCGGACGGCTGGTCCGTGGGCATCATGGTTCGCGAGGTGGCCCTGGCCTACGAAGCCTTCTCGCAGAAGAAGTCTCCGGGACTGCCTCCCCTCCCGGTGCAATACGCCGACTTCGCGGCCTGGCAGCGGCAGTGGCTCCAAGGGGAGCGGCTCGAAACCGAGGTGGCGTGGTGGAAGCGGCAGCTTGAAGGCGCGCCCCAGGTCCTGGACCTGCCTACCGACAAGGTGCGCCCGGCGCTGCGCTCGCAGTTTGGCGAGCTTCATCCGGTCCACATCCCGCGGGAGGTCGCGGAGCCCTTCCTCGCGCTCGCGCGGCAGGCCGGGGTGACGCCGTTCATGGCGCTGCTGGCCGCGTGGCAGGTGCTGCTCGCCCGGTACAGCCGGCAGGAGGACCTGCTCGTCGGCTCCCCCATCGCGGGCCGCCGTCACGGTGACCTGGAGGGGCTCATCGGGTTCTTCGTCAACACGCTGGTGTTGCGCGCCCGGGTGCGGCCGGAAGACTCGTTCCGAGCCCTGCTCGCGCAGGTGCGTGACACCACGCTGAGTGCCTTCGCCCACCAGGAGCTCCCCTTCGAGCGGCTCGTGGAGGCGATGCAGCCCCAGCGCGACCTGGGTCGAACCCCGCTGGTGCAGGTCATCTTCTCGCTTCAGAACACCCCCACCGAGGTCCTTCGGGCACCGGGCCTCACGCTGCGCCCGGTGGACGTCGAGAACGCCACCGCGCGCTTCGACCTGGGCCTGGTGCTGACGGAGACCCCGGACGGCCTGCGGGGCGTCATCGAGTACAGCACCGACCTGTTCGAGGTCGCCACCATCGCTCGGATCGCCGGACACTTCCGGACGCTCCTGGCCGCCGCGACGGCCGCACCGGACCGTCCGCTGGGGATGCTGGACATGCTCACCCCCCCGGAGCGCCAGCAGGTGCTGATGGCGTGGAATGCCACCACGAGGCCGTATCCCTCCGGCGTCACCATCGCGGAGATGTTCGCCCGCCACGCGGCATTGCGCCCCTCCGCCATCGCGCTGGAAGCAGGCGACACGTTCATTACCTATGGCCAGCTCGACACCCGGGCCAACCAGCTCGCGCACCTGCTGCGCTCGCGCGGGGTGGGCCCTGAGACCCTGGTCGCCGTGTGCCTGGAGCGCAGCCCCGCGTGGGTCATCGCGCTGCTGGCCACGCTCAAGGCGGGAGGCGCCTATGTTCCCCTGGACGCGTCCTTCCCCGCCCAACGGCTGGCCGCGATGCTGGAGGACGCGCCACCGCGCCTCCTGCTCACGTCACGCGCCCTGAACGAGAAGCTCCAGCTGCCCGACCCGGCACCTGAGACGCTGTTCATGGAGGAGCTGGCCGTCGAGCAGTGGCCCGTCACTGCGCCCACGCCTGGCGTCGGTCCGCGTCAGCTCGCCTACGTGATGTTCACGTCGGGGAGCACCGGTCGCCCCAAGGGCGTGGGGGTCGAGCACCTGGGCGTCTTGCGCGTCGTCTACAGCGAGCCGCATGCCGGCATCGGCGTCCGGGAGACGAGCCTCCACCTGTCGCCCACGGCCTTCGATGGCTCCGTGCTCGAGCTCTGGGCGCCGCTGCTGAACGGTGGGCGGTTGGTCCTCTACCCCGAGGATGCGCTGCCCAGTGACCTGGAGCGTCTGGAGCAGGTGGTGGAGCGCCACGGCATCACCTTCGTCCACCTCTCGCCGGGGCTCTTCACCCAGGTCGTGGAGCACCGCCCCTCGCTGCTCCGGAAGCTGCGGGTCGTCGAGGTGGCGGGTGACGTCCTCTCGGCGCCCCATGCCCGGCGCGCCCTGGCGTCCACGGGAATCACGCTCATCAATGGCTACGGCCCGACGGAGAACACCGTCGCCACCACCACCTTCGCGGTATCGGAGGCCTCGGAGGTGGGGGCCACGGCGCCCATCGGTGCGCCGCTCTTCAACACGCGCACCTACGTGCTGGACGCGCGGCTCCAGCCCGTCCCCGTGGGCGTGCCGGGCGAGCTGTTCATCGGCGGTGACGGGCTTGCGCGTGGGTACGTGTCCCGCCCGGACCTCACGGCGGAGCGCTTCATCCCCCACCCCTTCGCCGCGCATCCCGGTGAGCGGCTCTATCGCACCGGGGACATTGTCCGCTGGCGTCCAGACGGACTCTTGGAGTTCGTCGGCCGCATCGACCAGCAGGTGAAGGTGCGCGGCTTCCGCATCGAGCTGACCGATGTCGAAGCCGCGCTCCGGGCGCTGCCGGGCGTCGTGGAAGCGGCGGCCGTGGTGCGCGAGGACGCGCCCGGGGACAAGCGGCTGGTGGCCTATGTCCAGGGCACCGAGCAAGGTGCCCTGGACGCCGCCGTCCTCCGCGCCGGGATGCGGGAACGGCTCCCCGAGTACATGGTGCCGTCACTCTTCGTGGTGCTTCCGTCCCTGCCCCTGAACACCAGCGGCAAGGTGGACCGGAAGGCCCTGCCTGCGCCGGAGCGCGTGTCCACCGGGCGCGAGAGCCGCTTCGTGGAGCCCGCGAGTCCCCTGGAGTCCCAGCTCGCGTCGCTCTGGGCCCGTGAGCTGGGCGTCGAGCGCATTGGCGTCCACGACCACCTCTTCGAGGACCTGGGCGGCACGTCCCTGTCCGTCGTTCGCATCGCGGCACGCATGCGAGAGGCACTGGCCCGCGACCTCCCAGTGGTGTGGCTCTTCGAACACCCCACCGTGCACGGGCTCGCGCGCATCCTGGAAACGGCGTCCCGTCAGGAGGCTCCGCACGAACCCGCGTCGCACGAGGAGGCTCCGCATCGGGAACAGCCCTCGGCCGAGGCGTCTCCACGCAAGGCACCTGCCTCTAGGGCTGGCGACATCGCCATCATCGGCATGTCGGGCCGCTTCCCGGGGGCGGGCTCCATCCAGCAGTTCTGGCGGAACCTGCGTGACGGCATCGAGTCCATCTCCCGATTCTCCCCCGAGGAGCTGGAGCGGATGCCAGGGCTCCCGGACGGCGTCGAGCTGTCGCAGCATCCCGCCTTCGTTCCGGCGGGCGGTGTGCTGGACGCTATCGACGCGTTCGACCCCGGCTTCTTCGACCTGTCCCTCCGTGAAGCGCAGTGGATGGATCCGCAGCAGCGGCTCTTCCTCCAGTGCGCATGGACGGCGTTGGAGGACGCCGGCGTCGATCCGGAGCGCTTCCCCGAAGCCATCGCGCTCTACGCGGGTGCTATCGATTCTGGATACACGGAGACCGTGCGGGCGACGGTGCCGCTCGACGGCCCGGCCCTGTTCGAGCTCTACGGCACCACCACGCACGAGAGCCTGGCCACGAAGACGTCCTTCAAGCTGGGGCTCACCGGCGAGAGCGTGCTCGTCCACACGGCGTGCTCCACGGGCTTGGTCGCCGTCCACCTGGCCTGCCAGAACCTGCTGGCCGGTCAGTCCGGGGTTGCCCTGGCGGGCGCGACGCGCATCGCCGTGCCGCAGCGCACCGGCTACGTCTATCAGGAGGGGCTCATCCAATCCCCGGATGGCCACTGCCGCAGCTTCGACGCGAAGGCGCAGGGCACGGTGACCTCGAACGGCGTCGCGTGCGTGGTGCTCAAGCGGTTGGAGGACGCACAGCGGGATGGCGACGCCATCTACGCCGTCATCAAGGCCACGGCGACGAACAACGACGGCCGCCACAAGTCCGGGTACACCGCTCCGAGCGTCCAGGGGCAGACGGCGGTCATCCAGCAGGCCCTCGCCCGCTCCGGCGTGCAGCCCCGGGACGTGGGTTACGTGGAGGCCCACGGCACGGCGACGCCGCTGGGCGACCCCATCGAAGTCGCCGCGCTCCACCGGGCGTACGGCCTGGGCGCCGAGCACCGGGGCACCATCGCCCTGGCCTCCCTCAAGAGCAACGTCGGGCACCTGGACACCGTGGCGGGGCTCGCCGGCCTCATCAAGGTCGCGCTGGCGCTGCACCATGGCGAGGTCCCGCCCAGCCTGCACTTCGAGCGGCCCAACCCCCAAATCCCCTTCGACGACGGTCCCTTCTTCGTCAACACCACCCTCCGGCCGTGGCCGAGGCGCGAGACACCGCGGTTCGCGGCCGTCAGCTCCTTCGGCATCGGTGGCACCAACGCTCACGCCGTGCTCGAGGAGTCTCCCGTGGCCCACAGCGGCTCCACCACCCGTTCCCATCAGGTCGTCACCTTGTCGGCGCGGACGCCCGAGGCGCTGGAGGCCGCCGCCCAGCAGCTCGCCGCGCACGCTGAAGCCCAGGCGGAGAGCCTCTCCCTGGCGGACGTGGCCTTCACCCACGCCCAGGGGCGCAAGGCCTTCGAGGTCCGGCGCAGCGTGGTGGCGCGCGATGCCGCGGACCTGGCCCGTGTCCTGCGCAAGCCCTACACCCCAGTGCAGCTCAAGGCGGACGACCTGGTGCGCGGACGCCGGGTGGCGTTCATCTTCCCCGGTCAGGGGGCGCAGCAGGTCGGCATGGGGCGTGAGCTCTACGAAGCCGAGCCCGCGTTCCGCGGACACGTGGATGCGAGCTTGGCGCTGCTCGAACAGCCGCTGCGCGACCGTGTCCGGGGGCTGATGCTGGCCGCCTCGCCCGAGGACGCGGAGGCCGCGACCTGGCTGGCGGACACCCGTGTGGCGCTGCCCGCGCTGTTCATCATGGAGTCCGCGCTGGCGCGGATGTGGATGGACTGGGGCCTGAAGCCCCACGCCGTGCTGGGACACAGCTTTGGCGAGTACGCCGCCGCATCCGTCGCGGGCGTGCTGTCGCTGGAGGATGGCCTGCGACTCGCGGTGGCGCGCGGCGAGCTGATGCACCGCCTGCCGCCCGGCGCCATGCTCGCGGTGGCGATGCCCGAAGCCCAGGTGCGTCCGCTGCTGACCGGCAGGCTGTCGCTGGCGGCCATCAATGCGCCGGACCGGTGCGTCGTCGCGGGGCCCGTGGCGGAGGTGGAGCGCCTCCAGGCCGCGTTGAAGCAGCAGGACGTGGGCGCCGTCCGGATGCCCACGCCGCACGCCTTCCACTCCGCGGACGTGGAGCCGCTGATGCCCGCGCTGGCGGGCGTCGTCGCGTCATTGAAGCGGGCGGAGCCCACACTGCGCTACGCCTCCAGCGTCACCGGGCGCTGGGCGCATCCGGGCATGCTGGCCCGGCCGGAGTACTGGGCGGAGCAGATGCGGGAGCCGGTGCGCTTCCTCGATGCGGTGGGCGCGCTCCTGGAAGACGGGTGCAGCCTGCTGTTGGAGGTCGGGCCCGGGCAGGACCTGACGCCGCTGGTCCGCGCCTGCCTGGGGGCGGACAAGGCGCGGGTCAAGGCCCTGGCCACCCTGCGCCGAGGAGGCTCCACGACGGAGCACGCGAGCCTGCTCGCCACCGTGGGCGAGCTGTGGACGCTGGGGACGGCGGTGGACTGGAGCGCCTTCTACCGGCACGAACAGCGGCGGCGGCTGCACCTGCCGACCTATCCGTTCCAGGAGAAGCGCTGCTGGGTGGAGGCCCCAGTGAACGCGAAGGCTCCGCCGTACCCGGTGGCGGTCCCCACCGCGGCGACTCCCGGCGTCGCGAGCACGCAGCCCGAGATGCCGGAGACCCCGCCCTCCGCCCCGCCCCCACTCACGTCCGCTTCGCCCGGCGACGCGGCTCCCGCGCATGCGTCGTCCGCTGTCTCGCCGGCCCGCGCAGATGCTCCTAGAGGGGACATCGAGGAGCGGCTTGCCGCGCTCTGGCGTGAGCGCCTGGGCATGGAGTTCGTCGGACGGGATGACAACTTCCTGGAGATTGGCGGCAACTCGCTGATGGCGGCCCAGCTCCTCAATCAGGTCCGGGACACCTTCGGTGTGCAGCTCCCCCTGGCCGCCCTGTTCGAGGCGCCCACGGTCGCCGGCATCGCCCAGCGGATCGTCCCGTTGCTGAGCCAGGCGCCATCGAAGGACGGGCCGCAAGAGCTGCCCATCGTGCCGCGGACGCGCACGCAGCCGATGCCCCTGTCCTTCGTCCAGGAGCGCGTCTGGCGCCTGGAACAGCACCTCCCCGGGCTCTCCGCCTACAACATCCCGTTCGTCCTGCGGCTCGAGGGGCTCATCGACACGGACATCCTGGAGCGCAGCGTCCAGGAGATCGTCCGCCGTCACGAAGCCCTGCGCACCACGTACGACGCGGTGGACGGCCAGCCGGTGCAGCGGTTCCACCCGGAGATGTACGTCCCGCTGAAGCAGGTCGTCCTGACCGGGCCGCCCGAGCTCCGTGAGGCCGAGGCATTCCGGCTGGCGCGCGAGGATGCCGCGCTTCCGTTCGACCTGGTGAATGGGCCGGTGGTCCGGACGACGCTGCTCCAGCTCGACAGCCAGGTGTTCATGTTGCTGGGCAACGTGCATCACGTCGTCTGCGACACGCTGTCCATCGCGCATTTCATCAACGAGCTGTTCCAGCTCTACGCCGCCTTCCGGCAGGGCCTGCCGTCGCCCCTTCCTCCGCTGCCGGTGCAGTACGCGGACTTCGGCGCGTGGCAGCGGCAGGTCATCGCGGAAGGCGGGCTTCAGGCGCAGGAACAATGGTGGCGCCAGCGCCTCGCCGCGCTGCCACGTCACCTCGGCTTGCCCACGGACCGGCCTCGGCCGGCCACCTGCCCGCTCACGGCGGAGCGCATCCGCGTGGAGTTCTCACCCGCCCTCTCCCAGGCGCTGGTCGCCTTCGGGAAGCGCGAGGGCTTCACGTCGTACATGGTGGTGCTGGCCGCATGGCAGGCCCTGCTGCACCGCTACAGCGGGCAGACGGACATCGTCGTGGGCACGCCCATCGCCAACAGGACACGGCCGGAGCTGCTGCCGCTCATCGGCTACGTGGCGCACTCCGTCGCCTTCAGGGTGAGCTTCTCGGATGACCCGACGTTCCTCTCGCTGCTTCACCGCGTGCGGCAGGAGGTCAACGACGTCCAGTCACGCCCCGACGTGCCGTTCGAATACCTGGTGGAGGCGCTCGTCCCCGGCAAGGACGTGGGCCGGGAGCGAATCATGGACTCCCTCTTCGTGTTCCACGCGAGCCAGGGAGACGGCGAGGCGGCGCTGGCGATGACCGGCGTGCGCGGCTCGATGGTGGAGGTGCCAGACACGCCCGTCCAGTGGGGCGGCACGCTGGGCGACCTGACCCTGGTGCTCAGTGAGGGGATGGACCGGGTCCACGGAGCGCTGGAGTACGCAACCGAGCTGTTCGACAAGACCACCGTCCAGCGAATGGGCGAGCACCTGCAGTCGCTCCTGGCTTCCGCGCTGGCCCAGCCCTCCGAACACGTTTCCCGCCTGAGCCTGGTCACTGAAGCGGAGCGGCGGAGCTGGCCCCAACCCCAGGCCAGGCCCGTCTCCACATCGGTTCCCGCGCTGCTGGCGGAGCGCGCGGCGCGTCAGCCCCAGGCGGTGGCCACCGTGCAGGGCGACAGTCACTGGACGTGGTCGGTGCTGGCGGAACGGGCGCGCGCGCTCGCCCTGCGCCTGCGCGGGCTCGGGGTGCGTGAGGGGGAGCCTGTCGCGGTCTGCCTTCCCCCCTCGCCCGAGAAGCTGGCGGTGCTGTGGGGCGTGCTCGACGCAGGAGCGGCCGTCGTGGCGCTGGGGCCTTCGGAGCTCGGCACGCTCCCCGACTTCGCAGCCGATGGCGCCCGGGTACCGGTGCTCGTCACCCGAAAGGCGGTGACCACCTCCGCCCGGCTGGAGCCCTCAAGGACGTTGTTCGTGGATGACGCGCTGGGGACCTCCGGCGGCGGTGCCTCCGGTGCCCGCCCCACCGTGGACACGCTGGCGTGGGTTCTGCCCGCCGGGAAGAAGGACCAGGCGGCGTGGGGCCTGGACCATCACGGGCTCGCGACGTTCTTCGAGGGGCTCGACGCGCGGCTGCATCCCGCGGAGGGCACCACGTGGCTGGCGGCGGCGGATGGGTCGGCGGACCGCCCCGAGCTGGAGACGCTGTGGGCCCTCTCTCGGGGCCTGCGGGTGGCGTTCCCCTCAGCGCAGGTCACGGAGCGGCTGGGGCGCCTGCATTCGGGCGGTCCACGCACGGGGGCCATGGACCTGAGCCTGCTCTACTTCGCCAACGACGAGGATTCACTGGCGGGCCCCAAGTACGAGCTGCTGCTGGAAGGGTCGAAGTTCGCGGACGCGCATGGCTTCTCCGCGGTGTGGACGCCGGAGCGCCACTTCCACTCGTTCGGCGGGCTCTATCCCCAGCCCGCGGTGGTGGCCGCCGCCCTGGCCACCGTCACCCGCAACCTGCGCCTCCGCTCCGGCAGCGTGGTGCTCCCCCTGCATGACCCGCTGCAAGTGGCCGAGCAGTGGTCCGTGGTGGACAACCTCTCCGGCGGTCGCGTGGGCCTGTCCGTGGCGACGGGCTGGCACCCGGCGGACTTCACGTTCGCCCCGCAGAACTTCGAGGACCGCCGCAACCTCCTGCTGCGGAGCCTGGAGACGCTGCGGGCCCTATGGCGCGGTGAGAAGCTGCGCCGTCAGGGAGGCGGAGGCGTGACGGTGGAAGTCGGCCTGCGCCCCAGGCCCGTCCAGGCGGAGCTGCCCGTGTGGCTCACCGCGGCCAGCAATCCGGAGACCTTCCGGCTCGCGGGCGAGGTGGGCGCGGGCGTGCTGACGGGGCTGCTGACGCATTCGCTCGAAGAGCTGAAGCCGAAGGTGGCGCTCTACCGCGAGGCCTGGCGCCGCAACGGCCACCCGGGGCGCGGCCACGTCACGTTGATGCTCCACACCTTCATCGGCGACGACGAGCAGGACGTGCTGCACACGGTGCGCAAGCCGCTGCTTCGCTACTTCCGGAGCTCGGCGGAGATCGCTGCGTCGCTGCTGGCGGCCCAGGGCTACCAGGGCGAAATCGACAAGGTGTCCGAGGCGGACATCGAGGCCATGCTGGAGCACACCTTCGAGCACCACGCGAAGGGGACGGGGCTCATCGGCACGGTGGAGAGCGGCCTGCGGCGAATGGCCCAGGTGCGCGGCGCCGACGTGGACGAGGTGGCCTGCCTCATCGACTTCGGGCTGGAGACGCCCGTGGTCCTCGAGGGCTTGCGCCGGCTGGTCACGATTCGCGAACGGATGGAGCAGGACGCCGTGCGCCAGCGTGAGCACGTGCGGGTGGAGACCGGACAGGGCGTGGAGGAGCTGCTGGAGCTGGCGCGCCAGTCCGGTGCCGTCATGCTCCAGGCCTCCGCGCGGTTGGCCCGGACGCTCGCGGAGCTGCCGCGGGCCCGCGAGGTGCTGAAGCCCGTGGGCGCGGTGGTCATCGAAGGGGCCTCCACGGAGCTGGCCAGTTCGCTGCATCGGGCCACCGAAGCGAAGGTGATGCTCGCGGGTGACGTGTCGGAGGGCACCCTGCTGCCACGCACGCCGAATGAACGCATTCCGGAGGGGCTCCAGGCCTGGGTGTTGGATGCGGCCGGGATGCCCGTCCCTCCGGGCGTCGTCGGCGAGCTGGCCCTGGAAGGCGCCGGGCTGCCGGGGATGCTGTGGCGCGCGCGGGAGGAGGAACACCGTCGCCTGGTGCCTCACCCTGCCCGTTCGAGCGCTCGCCTCTTCCGTACGGGCCGCCATGTCAGGCTCCGGATGGATGGCCGCGTGGAGCCCGTCAGCGTTCCGGCCACCCGGCCCGTCACGGCCCCGCCTCCCCCGCCCGCGGCGCCCACCTCGAAGCCGCAGTCCTCCGCGGCTGCCCGGGCCCTGCCCACGGCGCCGCCCCCCATCGCGCGCGTACCGCGAAACGGGCCCCTGCCCCTCTCCTTCGCACAGCAGCGGCTCTGGTACCTCCAGCAGCTCGACCCGGACAACACCGCGTACAACAACGGCTCCAGCTTCCGACTCCTGGGGCCGCTGGACACCGATGCGCTCCGGGCCGCGCTGAACGAGATGGTGCAGCGGCACGAGGTCCTGCGCACCACCTACTCGATGACCGAGCACGGCGCCGTGCAGATCATCCACCCCGACTTCACCCTGCCCCTGCCGGTGGAGGACGTCCCCGGGGCCACCGCCGAGGCGCGTGAGGCGGAGATGCTGCGTCGCTGCAAGGCCCTGGGGGCGCAGCCCTTCGACCTGGAGCAGGGACCGGTCATCCGGGCGCTGCTGCTCCGCATGGGCCCCGAGGAGCACGTCCTGAGCTTCATGCAGCACCACGTCGTCTCGGACGCCTGGGGCACGCTGGTCGTGGGGCACGAGCTGTCGGCGCTCTATGCCTGCTACAGCGCGGGCCTGCCGTCGCCCCTCCCGCCGCTGCCGGTGCAGTACGCGGACTACGCGGTGTGGCAGCGCCAGTGGCTGGACGGCGCGGTCATGGAAGCCCAGGTCCAGTGGTGGAAGTCCGAGTTGGCCGGTGTCGCCGCACTCGAGCTGCCCACGGACCGTCCGCGGCCCGCGGTCCAATCGTATGCAGGTGGAACCTGCTCGTTCCTGATTCCGTCCGAGGTGACGGAGCCGCTGCTGGCGTTTGGCCGACGCGAGGGCGCCACCTCGTTCATGGTCCTGCTGGCGCTGTTCCAGGCATTGCTGGGACGCACGTCGGGTCAGGAAGACTTCGCGGTGGGCATCCCCACCGCCGGCCGGACGCGCCCGGAAGTGGAGGGCCTGCTCGGCTGCTTCGTGAACACGCTCGCGTTGCGTTCGCGCTTGTCGGGAGGCCCGTCGTTCCGAGAGCTGCTGACCCGCGTGAAGCGGCAGGCCCTGGAGGCCTTCGCGCACCAGGACGCCCCGTTCGAGCGTGTCATCGAAGCCCTTCAGCTCCCGCGTGACCAGAGCCGGACGCCTGTGTTCCAGGCGGTCCTGAACGTGGTCAACACGCCCACGGTCTCCGTGGAGCACCAGTCGCTCCAGCTCAGCCAGATTCCACTCGCCTCGGACACCTCCAAGTTCGACCTGAGCCTGGAGCTCATCGAGGACAGGAGCGAGCTGAACTGCCGGTTCGAGTACGCGGCGAGCCTCTTCGACAGCGCCACGATGGAGCGCCTCGCCCAGCACCTGGTCGAGCTCGCCCGCAGGGTCGTTGCCCAACCGGATGTCCCGCTGGCGCGCGTGCCGCTCTTCTCCGAGGCCGAGCGCGAGCAGGTGCTGCGGGGGTTCCAGGGGCGCCAGGAGGCGTACCCGGCAGGGGAGACGCTGCACGGGCTGGTGGAGGCGCAGGCCGAGCGGACGCCGGACGCGGTGGCGGTGAGTTTCGAGTCGGAGCACGTGAGGTACCGGGAGCTGGAGGCGCGGGCCAACCAGGTGGCGCACCACCTGAGGGGGCTGGGAGTCGGCGTCGAGTCACGGGTGGGCGTGTGCCTGGAGCGCTCGGTGGACCTGGTGGTGGCGCTGCTGGGGGTGCTGAAGGCCGGAGCCGCCTACGTGCCACTGGACCCGGGGTACCCGCGAGAGAGGCTGGCGGGGATGCTGGAGGACTGCGGTGCCACGGTGCTGCTGACGCATGAGCGGCACCGTGACGTGCTGGGAGCGCCCGCGGCGGCCGCCGGACACGTGGACTCGCTGCGGGCCGTTCCGCCACCAACCGCCGCGGTGCCCATGGACACGCAGCGGGACGGCGCTCCCGGTGCGGCGCGGCGGGCCCACGTGGTGTGCCTGGATACGCAGCGGGCCGAGGTGGCCCGGCAGCCGGTGACTCGGCCTGTCGTGCCCCAGATGGGCCCGGAGGCCCTGGCCTACGTCATCTTCACCTCCGGAAGCACGGGGCGGCCGAAGGGGGCGATGAATACGCATGGCGCCGTCGTCAACCGGCTCAGGTGGGGACAGCAAGCGTTCGTCCTCACGAGCTCGGACGCGGTGCTGCAGAAGACGCCCTTCAGCTTCGACGTGTCGGTGTGGGAGTTCTTCTGGCCCCTCATGTCCGGAGCGCGATTGGTGGTGGCGAAGCCTGGAGGCCACCAGGAGCCCGCGTATCTGGCGAAGGTGCTGAAGGAGGAGCGCATCAGCACGGTGCACTTCGTGCCCTCGATGCTGAGCGCCTTCCTGGAGGAGCCTGGACTCATGGAGCTGGGCACCCTGAAGCGGCTGGTCTGCAGCGGGGAGGCCCTGAGCCCGGAGCTGGTGAAGAAGGCATACGCGCGGCTGCCGACTTCCGTGCAGGTACACAATCTCTATGGCCCGACAGAGGCCGCGGTGGAAGTGAGTCACTGGCCCTGCCCTCGGGACACGCAGCTGCACCGGGTGCCCATTGGCAGGCCAGTGGCCAACACCCGGCTGTACGTGCTGGATGGGCACGGGCAGCCGACGCCGGTGGGCATCCCCGGCGAGCTGCACATCGGCGGCGTGCAGGTTTCGCGCGGGTACCTTCAGCGGCCGGAGCTGACGGCCGAGCGCTTCATCCCGGACACCTTCAGCGGCACGCCGGGCGCCCGCCTCTACCGCACCGGAGACGTGGCGCGCTGGCTGCCTGACGGCACCCTGGAGTACCTCGGCCGGGCCGACTTCCAGGTGAAGCTGCGTGGCTTCCGCATCGAGCTGGGTGAAATCGAAGCCGCCCTGCGCAGTCATCCAGGGGTTCGCGACGCGGTCGCTGTTGTCCGCGAGGAAACCCGTGGTGACGCACGTCTCATTGCCTACGTGACGGGAGATGCGGAGCCGCTGACGCCCGCGACGTTGCAAGCGCACCTGCAACGACAGCTTCCCGCCTACATGGTGCCCACGGCATTCATTCATCTGGGCGTCCTTCCGCTGACGCCGAGCGGCAAGGTGGACCGCAAGGCGCTCCCTGCTCCGGAAGCCCCCGCGGCGCAGCCCGGCCAGTACCTGGCGCCGAGAACCCCGACAGAGGAGTCGCTCGCGGAGCTCTTCGCCCAGGTGCTGAACGTCCGTCGCGTGGGCGTTCAGGATGGGTTCTTCGAGCTGGGCGGCCACTCGCTCCTGGCGACCCAGGTCGTCGTCCGGGTCCGGGCCCAGTTCGGTGTCGAGCTGCCGCTCCGGGCCTTCTTCGAGTCACCCACCGTCGCGGGACTCGCTGCGTACCTGGATGCGCAGCGGCAGCAACCCACGTCTCGAGGGCCGGCGCTCCCACCCCTCGTCCGTGCCGACCGGTCTTCCGCGCTCCCCCTCTCCTTCGCCCAGCAGCGGCTGTGGTTCGTCGGGCAGATGAGCGACTCGGGCCGCAGCGCGTACAACCTCGCCTTCCCCTTGAAGCTCACGGGCGCGCTGCACCTGGTGGCGCTCCAGCAGAGCTTTGACGAGCTCGTGCGCCGTCACGAGGTCCTCCGGACGACGTTCCGTCTGGAGGGGGATGCGCCCGTCCAGGTCATCCACCCGCCAGCGCCCGTGCCCATCGAGGTCCTGGACTTCTCGGAGCTGACGGACGCCGCCGTTCGCGAGGACGAAACGCTGCGGCTCGTCCAGGAAGAGGCGCGGTATCCCTTCGACCTGGAGGAAGGCCCGCTGGTGCGCGCCCTGCTGATGAAGCAGTCGGAGACGGAGCACGTGCTGGTGCTCAACCTGCACCACATCGTCACCGACGGCTGGTCCAACGGCGTCATGGTCCGCGAGCTGGCCGCGCTCTATGCGGCCTTCAGCCAGGGACAACCGTCGCCGCTGGCGGACCTGCCACTCCAGTACGCGGACTACGCGGTGTGGCAGCGGCAGTGGCTCCAGGGCGACGTGCTGGACGCGCAGCTTGACTACTGGCGCGACCAGCTCGACGGCGCTCCGCCCCACCTGGAGCTGCCCACCGACAAGCCGCGTCCCGCACAGCAGTCCTTCCAGGGCGCCAGCACGCCGCTTCAGCTGTCGAGCCAACTGAGCGACGCCATCGAGGCGTTGGCGAAGCGCGAGGGCGCCACGCCCTTCATGGTGCTGCTCTCGGCATTCCAGGTCCTGTTGAGTCGGTACTCGGGCCAGACGGACATCCTGGTGGGCTCGCCCATCGCTGGGCGCCGACAGGCGGAGACCGAGTCCCTCATCGGCTTCTTCGTCAACACCCTGGTGCTGCGCGCCCGGGTCCAGGGGCAGGCCACCTTCCGTGAGTTGCTGTCCCAGGTCCGGGACTCCACGCTGGCTGCGTACGAGCACCAGGACGTGCCCTTCGAGAAGCTGGTCGAAGTCCTCCAGCCCGAGCGCGACCCGAGCCGCACACCGTTGTTCCAGGTCTCCTTCACCCTCCACAACACGCCGACCCCCGCGCTGTCCCTGGCCGGCCTGACGCTGTCGCTCCAGGAAGCTCCGGCCAACGTCATCCGGTTCGACCTGGAGCTGCAGCTCTACCGCACGGAGCAGGGCTTCGACGGTGGCATCAACTACAGCACCGCCCTGTTCACGGAGGACACGGCCGCGCGGATGAGCCGCCGCCTGGCTGCGTTGCTGGAATCAGCGGTGTCCTCGCCGGACGTTCCGCTCGCCAGCCTGGCGCTGTTGACGTCGGACGAACGGCAGCAGGTGGTGACGGCGGTGAATGCCACCGCGGTCGAGTACCCACGGGAAACGCCCATTCACGCGCTGTTCGCCGCCCAGGCGGCGCGGAGTCCAGGGGCCGTGGCGGTGTCCTCCTCGACGAGGCCCCTCACCTACCGACAGCTCGACCAGCGCGCGAATCAGCTCGCCCACCATCTGCGCACCGTGGGGGTGCGTCCCGGCGCACGCGTGGGACTGTGTGTCGAACGCTCGCCCGAGCTCATCATCGGCATGCTGGGCATCCTCAAGGCCGGAGCCGCCTATGTGCCCGTGGAGCCCCGGCATCCCGCCGAGCGCATCACCTCGATATTGCACGAGGCCCGAATCAGCGTCCTGCTGAGCCAGGACGCGATCGTGGAGGAGCTTCCGGATCCGGGATGCCCGCTCGTCCTCATCGATGCCGATGCGCCGGCCATCGCCGCCCACCCCGTCACCGCGCCGGAGGTCAACGTCAGCGGTGACGACCTGGCCTACGTGATGTTCACCTCCGGCAGCACGGGCCGCCCCAAGGGCGTCTGTGTGCCCCACCGGGGCGTGGTGCGCCTGGTGAAGGGCAGCAACTATGTGCGCTTCGGCCCCCGGGAAGTCTTCCTGCAGCTGGCCCCCGCCGCCTTCGATGCGTCGACCTTCGAAATCTGGGGCGCCCTGCTCCACGGGGCACGGCTGGTACTCGCACCTCCCAAGGCGGTGGCCATCGAAGACCTGGGAGCACTGCTGGTCCGCGAGGGCATCACCACGCTGTGGCTGACGAGCGCCCTCTTCGAACAGGTGGCGTCGAGCCAGGGCGACGCCCTGGCCCAGGTGCGACAGGTGCTCGCGGGAGGCGACGTTCTGTCCGTGCCCCGTGTGCGGGAGCACCTCGCGCGCCTCGCGCCGGAAGCTGTCGTCATCAACGGCTACGGCCCCACGGAGAACACGACGTTCTCCACGACGCAGGCCCTCCGGTCGGGAGATCGGGTCGGCCGGTCCGTGCCCATTGGCCGGCCGATTTCCAACTCCACCGCCTACGTGTTGGATGCGGACCTGAACCCCGTCCCGCCGGACGTCCCCGGCGAGCTGTACGTCGGCGGTGACGGCCTGGCCTGGGGCTACCTCGCCCAGCCCGCGCTGACTGCCGAGCGCTTCATTCCGCATCCCTTCGCCACCACGCCTGGGGCTCGGCTGTACCGCACGGGCGACAAGGCCCGCTGGCGGCCGGACGGGACGCTGGAGTTCCTGGGCCGCACCGACTTCCAGGTGAAGTTGCGGGGCTTCCGCATCGAGCCCGGAGAAATCGAGTCCGTGGTCCGCCAGTTCGCGGGCGTCCAGGAGACGGTGGTGGTGGCGCGCGAGGACACGCCCGGCGACAAGCGGCTCGTGGCCTATGTGGTCTCGGAGGCACCGGCTCCGTTGAACCTGGGGGCCCTCCGTACCTTCGTCCAGAAGCACCTGCCGGACTACATGGTGCCCTCGGCCTTCGTCGCGCTCCCCGCGCTGCCGCTGAACGCCAACGGCAAGGTGGACCGCAACGCCCTGCCCAGACCGGAGGCCCCGAAGCCCACCCTGGCTCCGGCATCCGAGGGTGCACCTCGCAATGCCCTGGAGGCGCAGCTCGCCTTCATCTTCGCGGACGTCCTGGGGACCGCGCAGGTCGACGTCCATGACGACTTCTTCGAGCTGGGTGGGCACTCCCTGTTGGCCACGCAGGTCGTCACGCGCGTGCGTGAAGCCCTGGGCGTGGACCTCCCCCTGGGCGACCTGTTCGCGAAGCCCACCGTGGCCGGGCTGGCCGAGCACCTCGGACCGGCGCTGACTTCAGCGCCCCGCGCGCCGACGCTGGCCAAGGCACCGCGCACCGGGGACCTGCCCTTGTCGTTCCCGCAACAGCGCCTGTGGTTCATCGACCAGCTCGAACCCGGCAACACCCTCTACAACGTCCCCATCGCGCTTCAACTGGACGGTGCGCTGGACGAACCGGCGCTCCAGCGGAGCCTGGAGGAACTGGTCCAGCGCCACGAAGTCTTGCGGACCACCTTCCGCGCCGTGTCGGGGCAGCCCGTTCAGGTCATCCACCCCACCCTGGCGGTGCCGTTCCAGCGCGTGGACCTCACGCACCTCGCGGACCCGTCACTCCGGCGGAGCGAAGCGGTACGCCTCGCCATCGAAGAAGCCAGGCGTCCCTTCGACCTCACGAAGGGGCCATTGCTGCGCACGCTGCTGCTGCGCCTGGATGCTCGCGAGTACATGCTGATGCTGCACCTGCACCACATCGTCTCCGACGGTTGGTCCCTGGGCGTGCTCGTGCGTGAGCTCACGGCGCTCTACGGCGACATTCGTCAGGGGCGGCCCTCTCCGCTTCCGCCGCTCCCGGTGCAGTACGCGGACTACGCCGTGTGGCAGCGCTCCGACGCGTTCGCACGGCGGCTGCAGGAACAGCTCGGCTGGTGGAAGCAGCAACTGGCCGGTGCGCCGCATTCGTTGGAGCTGCCCACCGACAAGCCGCGCCCGGCGGTCTATTCGTACCGGGGTGCGACGCTCCACGTGGGACTGGGACTGGAGTTGACGCAGAAGGTGGAAGCCCTGGCCCAGCGCGAGGGCGCTACGCCCTTCATGGTGTTGCTGGCCGTGTACCAGCTCCTGCTCCATCGCCACTCCGGCCAGGATGACGTGCTGGTGGGCTCGCCCATCGCCAACCGCACCCAGGGAGCGACCGAGGGACTCATCGGGTTCTTCGTCAACACGCTGGTGCTGCGCGCGCGCTTCAGCCCGGGGCTCACCTTCCGGCAGTTGCTGGCGCAAGTACGGGCCACCACCCTGGGGGCGTACGAGCACCAGGACCTGCCCTTCGAGCGACTGGTGGAGGAGCTCCAGCCCACGCGGGACGCGAGCCGTCCCCCCTTGTTCCAAGCGCTGTTCGCCTTGCAGAACGCGCCCGTCCCTGAGTTGGTCCTCCCCGACCTGACCGTGCGCGGCGCCGACCTCGGGGATGCGGGCGTGGCCCTGGCCGAGCTGGGCCTGGACTTGTCCCGCACAGTGGCGGGGTATTCCGGAACACTGAGGTACAGCACCGACCTGTTCGAGGCGAGCACGGCCCAGCGGCTGTTCGAGCACTACCGGAAGTTGCTGGAGGGCCTTTTCGGCGATCCGGACGCGAGCCTCGCCTCGCTTCCCATGATGACGGCCGCGGAGCAGCAACTCCTGGCGGAGGGGCGCGTCGCCGCTGCCTCGGCGTCCTCCCCTGGCGCGTTGTTCCACCAGCGCTTCGAACAGCAAGTCGCACGGACGCCCGAGGCCGCCGCCGTGGTGCTGGGCGACACGGCGCTCTCCTTTGCCCAGCTCAACGCCCGGGCGAATCAGCTCGCCGCGCACCTGCGGACGTTGGGCGTTGTCCCGGAGACGCGCGTCGCCGTGTGCATGGAGCGGACGCCGGAGGCCATCGTCGCGCTGCTCGCGGTGCTCAAGGCCGGCGGTGCGTTCGTGCCCATCGACCCGGCCGCGCCGGCACAGCGCAAGTCCTTCGTCTTCCAGGACTGCACCGCGGCCATCCTGCTCACGATGCAGTCCCTGGCCGATGAGTGGGAACCCGCATTCGGGTACGTCGTGTGCCTGGACACGGAGGCAACGCACCTGGCGTCGCTTCCGGAGACGGACGTCGTGTCGCGCGCACGGGAGCAGGACCTGGCCTACGTCATCTACACGTCCGGCTCCACGGGCACGCCCAAGGGCGTCATGGTGCAGCACCGCTCCCTGAGCGCCCTGCACCAGGGCTTCACGCGTCTCTTCGCGGCGGAACAACGCACCGGGAGGCGGATTGCCCTCAACTGGCCCCTGCACTTCGACGGTGCCATCGGGGCGGTCGTGCAGTTGGCGAACGGGGACTGCCTCTGCCTGGTGCCGGAGGAGACGCGCAAGGACCCGGAGGCCCTGGTCGGGTGGCTGGAGGCGCAGCGCGTGGACGTGCTGGACAGCACGCCCGCGCAGCTGACGCAGTTGCTCGATGCCGGACTCCTGGAGCGGGCGCACGTGCCCATGAGGATGCTGTGCGCGGGCGAAGCCATGCCCCCGGCACTGTGGCACCGGTTGGCTCGCGCGGAGCGCACGACGGCGTACAACGCCTATGGCCCGACCGAGAGCACCGTCTGCGCTACCGCCGCGTGCATCCGGCAGAACGAAAGCCCCGTTCCCGTCATCGGAAGCCCCATCCTGGGAACGCGGGTGTACGTCCTGGATGCGCACCAGCAACTGGCGCCCCGAGGCGTTGCGGGTGAGCTCTACCTCGCGGGAGAAGGCGTGGCCCGTGGCTACCAGGGGCGCCCGGACCTGACGGCGGAGCGATTCGTCCCCAACCCCTTTGCGTCGACGCCAGGCGAGCGGATGTACCGCACCGGCGACAAGGTCCGGTGGCGCAACGACGGCACGCTGGAGTACCTGGGCCGGCTGGACTTCCAGGTGAAGCTGCGCGGCTTCCGCATCGAGCTGGGCGAGGTCGAAGCGGCGTTGCGCGAACACCCGTTCGTGCAGGACGCGGTGGTGGTGGCGCGCGAGGACGTGCCCGGTGACAAGCGGCTGGTGGCCTACGTGGTGGCCGAAGCGGAGGACTCGTTGTCCATCGAGGCGCTGCGTGGATTCCTCCTGCAGCGGCTGCCGGAGTACATGGTGCCCGCGACCTTCGTGCCGCTGGAGGCCTTGCCCCAGACGCCCAGCGGCAAGGTGGACCGCAAGGCACTGCCCAGACCCGACGGCGCGCAGGTGGGCCACGCGCGGGAAGCCGAGCCTCCCGCCACGCCCACGGAGGTCCAACTGGCGGAGATATGGAAGGAGTTGCTCCGCGTCCCTGTCGTGGGCCGTCGGGACAACTTCTTCGAGCTGGGGGGCCACTCCCTGCTGGCCACGCAGGTGGTCGCGCGTATCCGCGAGTCCTTCGGTGTGGAGCTGGGCCTGCAGACGTTCTTCGAGGCGCCCACCGTGGCGGGCCTCGCCGAGCGCCTCGGGACGGCTGCGCTCGCCACCCGGATGCCGCCACTGGCTCCTTCCACGCGGGAAGGGCCGGTTCCCCTGTCGTTCGCCCAGCAGCGGCTCTGGTTCATCGACCAGCTCCAGCCTGGTGGGGTTTCGTACAACATCCCCACGGCGCTCCGGATGTCAGGGGCCTTGGATGTCCAGGCTTTGCGACATGCCGTGGAGGCGCTGGTGCAGCGGCACGAGTCGCTCCGGACGACGTTCCGAGCGGAAGGCGGCAAGCCACATCAGGTCATCCATCCGCCGCAGTCCCGGCCACTGGAGCGGGTGGACCTGTCCGGCATTCCGGACGTCGCGCAGCGAGAGGCGGAGGCCGAAAGGCGCGCCAATGAGGATGCCCTTCGTCCCTTCGACTTGACTGCCGGGCCGCTGGTGCGAGTCACCCTGCTGCAGCTCGCACCTGCCGATCACCTGCTGCTGGTGTGCATGCACCACATCGTCTCGGATGGCTGGTCCATGGGCGTGCTGGTGCGGGAGGTGGCCGCGCTCTACGAGGCGTTCCGTGCCGGGCGCGCCCCTGCCTTGCCGGCGCTGCCGGTGCAGTACGCGGACTTCGCGGTGTGGCAGCGCGCGTGGATGCAGGGTGGAGCGCTTCAGCGGCAGGTGGACTGGTGGCGACAGCACCTGTCCGGTGCGCCGTATGCGCTGGAGCTGCCCATCGACAAGCCTCGACCGGCTGTCCTGAAACACCAGGGCGCGTCCGTGCCGGTGCACCTGCCGCGGGCGCTGAGTGAAGCGGTGGATGCGCTGGCGCAGCGTGAGGGCGCCACGCCCTTCATGGTGCTGCTGGCCGCCTTCCAGTGCGTGCTGGCCCGCCACTCCGGGCAAGAGGACGTGCTGGTGGGCTCGCCCATCGCCGGCCGGCGTCACGCGCAGACGGAGGGGCTCATCGGATTCTTCGTCAACACGCTGGTGCTGCGCGCGCACTTCTCTCCCGGGCTCACCTTCCGCCAGTTGCTGGCGCAGGTGCGAGAGAGCACGCTCGGAGCGTACGAGCACCAGGACCTGCCCTTCGAGCGACTGGTGGAGGAGCTCCAGCCCGCGCGAGGCCTGGATCGCACACCGCTGTTCCAGGTGATGTTTGCCCTGCAGAATGCTCCGGATAGCGAGCTCGTGCTGCCCGAGCTGACACTGCACCTTGTTGAGCCGGTCCACGCCGTCAGCAGGTTCGAACTGGAGCTGTCCCTGGTCCGCACCCCAGACGGGTACCGAGGCATCTGCATCTACAGCACGGAGCTGTTCGTGCCCGCTCGGGTGGAGCGGATGATGACGCATCTGTCGCTGCTGCTGGACGCGGCGGTGGCGGCACCGGACCGTCGTACCTCCGACCTGCCCCTGCACACGGAGGCGGAGCGTCAGCGCCTGCTGCTGGACTGGAGTGGCGCAGCACGTGACGGGGACACCGGCATGCTGCGCCGCTCAAACCATGAGCTGCCACACTTCCACGAGCGCTTCGAGCAGCAGGCGGCGAGGACTCCTGAGGCACCTGCCGTCACGCTGGGTGATGAGGTCCTCGGCTATGCCCAACTCAACGCGCGGGCGAACCAGTTGGCCGTACACCTGCGCTCCCTCGGTGTTGCGCCAGAGACACGGGTGGCGCTGTGCCTGGAGCGCACACCGGAGGCCATTGTCGCGGTGCTAGCGGTGCTGAAGTCCGGAGGCGCCTTCGTGCCCATCGACCCGGCGGCGCCTGCGCAGCGCAGGTCCTTCGTCCTCGAGGACAGCCAGTCCACGGTGCTGGTGACGCACCGGCACCTGGCTGACGCGTGGCAACCGGAGGTGAAGCACTGCGTCTGCCTCGAGTCGGAAGGCGCGCACCTTGCGTCCCTGCCCGCGCAAGACGTCCCGGCGAATGTCCACGGCGACAACGCCGCCTACGTCCTCTACACGTCCGGCTCCACCGGCACGCCCAAGGGCGTCGTGGTCCAGCACCGCTCCCTGGCTGCGCTGCACCACGCCACCGCGCAGGTTTTCCAGGCGAGCCGCCTGGGCGGACAGCGCATCAGCCTCAACGCGCCGCTGCACTTCGACGGAGCCCTCGAACCGCTGGTCCACCTGGCGGATGGAGACTGCCTCTGCCTGGTGCCGGAGGAGACGCGCAAGGACCCGGAGGCCATGGTCGCGTGGCTGGAGGCGCAGCGCGTGGACGTGCTGGACTGCACGCCCGCGCAACTGACGCTACTGCTCCAGGCGGGGCTGCTCGACAAGGCGCACGTCCCCGCTCGAATCGTCTGCGCGGGCGAAGCCATGCCCCAGGCGCTCTGGAGCCGGCTGGTCCACGAAGAGCGCACGGTGGCATTCAATGCCTATGGCCCGACGGAGAGCACCGTCTGCGCCACCACCGCTCCCGTCCGCCGAAGCCAAAGCCCTGTCCCCCACATCGGTCGGCCCCTGCCTGGGACACAGGTGTACGTGCTGGACGAACGCCAGCAACTGGCGCCCGTGGGCGCCGCGGGCGAGCTGTACCTCGCGGGAGACGGACTGGCCCGAGGGTACCTGGGCCAGCCTCACCTCACGGCGGAGCGCTTCGTCCCCAACCCCTTCGCGGCCACGCCGGGCGAGCGGATGTACCGCACCGGCGACAAGGCCCGCTGGCGCGAGGACGGCACGCTGGAGTACCTGGGCCGGCTCGACTTCCAGGTGAAGCTGCGCGGCTTCCGCATCGAGCTGGGGGAAATCGAAGCCGTCCTGCGCGCCCACGCCGCCATCCGGGACGCCGTCGTCCTGGCCCGAGAAGACGCACCCGGAGACAAGCGACTGGTGGCCTACGTCATCTCGGCTCCAGAGGCGCACGTCAGCAGCGACTCACTGCGCCAGCACCTCCAGCAGCGGCTGCCCGAGTACATGGTGCCCGCCGCCTTCGTGCCGCTCGCCACCCTACCCCTGACCCGCAGTGGCAAGGTCGACCGCCATGCCCTCCCCGCCCCAACCCACGGCGAGAGGGCGGCGCAGGACAGTCTCATGCAG
Organism: Pseudomyxococcus flavus; assembly: GCF_050038885.1. Classification (NCBI taxonomy): domain Bacteria; kingdom Pseudomonadati; phylum Myxococcota; class Myxococcia; order Myxococcales; family Myxococcaceae; genus Pseudomyxococcus; species Pseudomyxococcus flavus. The sequence goes on from NZ_CP143624.1 coordinate 8,315,340, forward strand.
CCCTCGAATGAGCTCGAGCTGCGGCTCGTTCGCATCTGGGAAGAGGTCCTCGGGATCGCCCCGATCAGCGTGCGGGCCAACTTCTTCGAGATTGGCGGTCACTCACTGCTGGCCGTGCGTCTCACTGGCGCCATGCGCGAAGGCCTGGGTCGCCAGGTCCCCGTGGCTGCGATCTTCCAGGCCCCCACTGTCGAACAGCTCGCCGCGTTGCTGAGACGGGAAGATGCCGGGCAGGAGTCGACGCTGGTGCCGTTCGGCGAAGGCCGGAGTGGAACGGACCTTCCGTTCTTCTGCGTGCATCCCGTTGGGGGCAATGTCCTCGCCTATGCGGAGCTGGCACGCCTGCTTGGCGCGGAGCGGCCGTTCTACGGCATCCAGGCACGAGGGCTTGACGGAAGCACACCCCCACTGGAGACCGTGGAGGCGATGGCGAGCACCTATGTCGCGGCCATTCGCACCGTCCAGCCCGTGGGGCCATACCTGCTCGGCGGCTGGTCCGTGGGCGGCATCATCGCCTACGAGATGGCCCGCCAGCTCCGCGAGCACGGAGAGACAGTGGCCGTGCTCGCGCTCATCGACACCTATGCGCCAGCCGCGCTGAACGCCGCGGCACCGCTCCCCACGGCCACCGAGCGCGTGCTCCTCTTCGCGCGAGACCTGCTGGGCAACGCCTTCCAGGACCTGTCCCTGGACGACGCACGGCTGTCCAGCACCTCACCCGAAGCCGTCCTGGACGCACTCTGGGAGGCGGGGCAACGAGCGCGAGCATTGCCACCTGGCATGGACCGGGAGCACCTGCGAGCCCTGCTCCGCGTCTTCGAGGCCAACCTCCAGGCCGCCCGCGGATACCAACCTCCGGCGATGAACCCGGGACGCGTGCTGTTGCTCAAGGCCACGGAGGGCGCGGAGGGGCAACCCGAGGACGGCGGTTGGGGCGCGCTCGTGGGCGCGGGGCTCGAGCTGCACCGCATGCCTGGAGACCACTTCAGCCTGCTGCGAACCCCGGCCGTCCGCGAGCTGGCGGAACGGCTCGGGGCCGCGCTGAAGGTCACCACCGGGTGAGGAGCACCTCGACGCCCAGGCCCAGCTCCTTGAAGTACTTGGGCGTCCCGCCGTGCAGGCGCCGCTCTCCTTCCGTCTTCTTGAGGAGGTAGAGCGGCATCGTGAGGCGCATGCCCACCATCTCCGCCAGGTCCACGCCAAGCCGCGCCTCCGGAATCGTGAGGGCCAGCTCGTTCGGCTTGCTCAGGTAGCCCGCGGATACGCCGAGCCCGGCGCGCCAGCGGACATACGGCCCCAGGTCGAGGAACGGAATCGCGCCGGAGAAGCCATCCATGTCGGAGACGCAGTCCACGTACAGCCCCAGGGACGCCCACCGGATGCGCGTGTCGTTCGGCACGAGCTGGTCCATGTCGCGCACGCCCAGCCCGGACAGCACGGCACCGAAGCGCCACTCGTTGCGGCTGTACGCGTAGTCCTCCCGTCCCTGCTCGGAGGCCAGGAATGGCAGCTCCACGCCCACGCCCACGCCTCGCTGGCGCATGGCGCTGAGCGTCCAGATGTGGCTCGGCTTCGCGTACGTCAGCCACTCGTCCAGGAACACCGCGCCCGCGGGCCGAAGCGGAATCTTCAGGTTGCCCTTCTGCTGTGTCACCAGGCTGTGGAAGGCGGTGCCCACGCGCTGGCGGACGGGCTCGAGGTCCTCCCGCGTTCCCGTCGCCACGGCCCCCTGCATGACGCCTTCGCTATATCGGTAGCCCACCTGTCCGAGCGCGGCGAGCAGCACGTCGACCTTGTCCTTCTCGAGCTGCCCGGCCTCCGCCCTTCGCGTCAGGGCATCCGTGGCCTTGCGGAGCTTCGCCAGCTCCGGCGTGGTGTCACACGCGTTCTCCACGACGCAGCGGAAGCCCGGCGAGCTGATGCCCAGGACGTTCAAGACACGCAGCTCGCGATCCCTCAGCCGCTCCTTCTCGGTGCGCGGCACGAGCAGGTCCACGGCGCGGGTCGACGTGAGCTGGGTCGACAGGAAGCGGATGGCGTCCTGCATGCCCCGGTAGAAGTCGTGCTCCCGGAAGCGCCGGTCGAAGAAGCCCATCATCGCGAACTGGAACTCGGATGGGAGGACGGTGGTCCGGCGAGGAATCTTGATGCGCCCGGACAGATTGATGTCGTGCTCCAGCGTGTTGAGCACGGCGCTGTCGCGTGCCGCGTTCAGCACGTTGCCCAGGTACTGGAAGTAGGCCTCGGCCAATGGGCTGCGCGAGCCCTCGGGGCGTGCGGGCGGAGACGCCCACTGCCAGCCGACGACGTCCTGGTCCAGGTACACGATGGGAAAGCGCGCGCGGTTGAGGACCGTCTCGCGCGAAGCGCTGCGCTCGACCCACCGAGAGCCGAGCCGCACCGCCAGGTCGACGGGGTTGTTGTTGAGCACGCCTCCGTCCACGAGCTTCAGGGGCTCGGGCTCGCCCCAGTGCGTCTCCTCGAAGAAGGCCATGGAGACGGGCACCGGCGGAAACGCAAGCGGGAAGGCGCCGGAGGCCTGGGGCGTGAGCAGCAGGTTCTCGAGGGACACCTCGTGTCCGCCGTCGCCCTTCGGCTGCGCGCCCAGGGCCGGGTAGTAGACGAGCTCCTCCGGCTTCACGGCGATGTACGGTGACGTCGCGCTCGCGGCGCCTTCGAGGAACGGCAGCCGGGCGGTGAGCTTCCCCTCGCCCTGCGTCATGACCTGGACGACCAGCTTCTCCGTCACCCGCTTCAACTTGAACTGCGACTCCGGCCCGCCGGCGCCGAACGGGACGTCGCGTCCTCGCAGGTTGGTCACCGTGAGGCCGTAGGCGAAGGTGCAGTCCTCCTTGAATCGGGCCTTCTGCGCCTTCTCCAGGATGAGCTGCAGCGTTGCCTTCATGTGCGGCTCGCTGAAGAGGTGCGTGCCCTGCGACGGCCCCGTCGACTCCTTCGGGAGGAGCCGGTCCAGGTCGAGCTGGTCGATCCACACCGTCCAGAACAGGCTCTCCTCCGGGGACCACTCCGGTTGGGCGAAGGCCGTGTCACACGACGCCAGTCCGCCGAGCAACGCGTTCACCGCGCCAGCGGACGCTCCCGTCCAGACACGCGGGGCGGGGTTACCCAGGTCCGACGCGGTGCCCTCGCGCTGCGCGACGCTCCAGAATCGGACCAGCGTGGAGATGAACCCCGCCTGATAGGCGCCCAGGCTGATGCCGCCGCTGACAACCAGGGCCGGCGCGCTGCGCTCGGTTTCTTCGGCCAGGGCGCGGGCCTGCACGGGGTCTTCGATGTGCTCGGGCTGAAACTGGGTGCCCTCGGGCACCAGCGTCGTGTCGTCCGCGAAGGCGCCGCCGTTCGTTGGCGCCGCCGTGTCCGGGGGCACGCCTTCCGGGGCCTCTGTGACGGCGTCGCCGGGAGTCTGCGGCGCGGACGTGGCGTCATCGTGAGGCGCATCCGGTGCGCCGGGCACCTGGGCGTCGTCAATGCCGATATCGGCCTGCGCTTCCGGAGGCGGAGCGTCGGCCGTTGCGGAATCGGACTGGGCATCCGGAGGCGGAGCGTTGGTGGTGGACGCCGGCGCCGCAACCGGAGGTGCATCAGCGGCTACGGCATTGGCGGCATCCCTGGAAGGGACAGCCGGCGCGGATTGCGCCTGGGTGGAGCCGGTGGCAGCGAGCAGGACCACGGCACAGGCGCGGAGAAGGGCTTTGGGCATCAGCGGGCTCAGAAGAAGGTCGAGGTGAGGCTATCCCTCAATCCTGACCCTGTTCCCGGAAGCCCGGCAACCACGGAAGAATCTGTCGCTCCTTCGCTTCAGCCCCGACAGTGAGCGCCTCAGCCACCCGAAGCGGAGGGAGGCACCGCGACGAGCATGAGCGCCTGACCACACGTCAGATGGCGCCGGCCGGTCCAGGTGTCGCGATGTCTCGTGGAGAATCGACGCTGGCACCGGGGGCATGTGACCCAACCGTGAGCATCCACGGCGACCTCGACACCCGGCCATGAAGGTTCGCAGTCGAAGTAGCGAACCACGTCACCCGAGGTTCCGCGTCCGTCACACGCCGCGCACGGCTCCAGACTGGACACGCCGTCACGCTCATGACAGTGCGTGCCCCTGCCTTGGCACGAGTGGCAGTCCTCGAGCACCCAGGGATTGTGCTCATTCTCGTCGGAGAACACGGCGGCCCTCCGCCGAGGGTACCGGGCGAGGCGGAGCCGCTTCCGGATTGCCTCCTTGCGGCTCTCGTCTCCAGCGCCCATCGGGAGGCACTACGACTTCTGCAGCTCGCGCGAGCCGTCCACGGAGGCCTGCTCCGGCGCGGCGGCGACGAAGAGGGGCTCACCTGCCCCGGCCGTAGGCGTCCGCATGGGCGCGGCCACCGACTCATGGACCAGCGCGGGAACGGCCACCGCCTCCACGACGGTGGCCTGTGCGCGCTGAGCCGCCTGTCGCTTACGACGCCACACGAAGTAGCCAATGGCGGCGACCACCAGCACGCCCATCACCGCGAACTGGCCCTCCTTGAACTTGGAGATCATCGTGTCCAGCTCCCCACCGAAGTGGTAGCCGAGCCAGATGAACACGGGCGCGGACAGCAGCGCCGCCAGGCCATCCCAGAAGATGAAGCGCCAGTAGGACATGCCCACGGAGCCAGCGGTGAAGTACGTCACCGCGCGCACGCCCGGCATGAAGCGGGCGATGCAGACGATCTTCTGGCCGTGCTTGACAAACAGCCCTTCCACCTTGGCGCGCTTCTCCGGCGTGACGATGCGAGCGAAGAAGCCGCCCTTTCCTTCCCGCCCCAGGTTTCCGCCCAGCCGGCGGCCGGCGAGATAGATGAGGCTGTCACCGACGAGGATGCCCGCGAAGCCGACCACCATCATCATCGGCAGGCTGGCGGCCCCCTTGTGGGCCAGGAAGCCCCCCAGGATGAGTGAGATGTCCTCCGGCAGCGGAACACCCAGACCGCAGGCCACCAGGATGCCGAACACCGTGGCATAGGCGAAGAAGCCCTGCGAGTCGCCAAGGAGGTTGGTGAGAAGTTCTTGCACGCGTCGTCCCGTCCGTTCACTTCCGAAGGGCCCTGCCCCGTGGTGCAACCACTGGGGACTGTCCCTCTAGCGCCCAGACATCAACCGGGCGCGGGTCGTCAAAACTCCGGGTTCGGGGATACGGCCTCGACAACCCCTGGTACCCGGCCTCCTCCAGGGCCCGTTTCCGGCGCCCGCGTTCCCTGCTGATTCTCCGACCGCCACTGCCGACCTACCCACTGTCCCGGCGTCGCGCCCCCTGAACAGGCAGCCTGCCCACCTGGATTCCAGTCGTCCAGGAGACCCGACGCGCCCCGCGACGCCCACCGAGGCAGGTGGGAACCTCGACCACCCATGCCTACCGGGACGCCTGCCGCAGCCAGCCAGCCAGGCCCCCGCCTGAAGCTAAGCCGCCGGCGCCTTCCCGATAAGTGTACGGAGCATGTCCCGGTTGTCGCGTGCCTTCTGTCCGAAGTGCGCAACGATTCCCATCAACAGCTTCACGCAGGCCTGCGGCTTGGTGGCCAGGAGCTTCTGGAAGTCCGCGGAGCGGATCTCCAGGGCGGACACGTCGGTGACCGCGGTGGCGGTACACAGCCGCTCGCCTTTCTGCACCAGGGCCAGCTCGCCCAGGGGCTCACCGGCGCCGACCTCGCCCAGGGCAACCTCCTCGCCACCGGCGCTCTTCGCGCTCAGGCGCACGGTGCCCTCTCCCACGATGAGGAGCGACTCCCCCGTCTTGCCTTCGGTAAAGAGCGTGGTCCCCTTGGGGAACGCTCGCGCGACGGCGACCCCCGCGAAGATCTGGATGCCGGTGTCCGTGAAGCCCTTGAAAAGCGGACACGCCTTGAGCGTTGTGGCAGGCACGAGAGCCATGGAACTGTGCTCTAACACGCCGCGCGTGGGCTCGCGAGGCCGTCAGCGTTCCGTACGGTACTCGCCCGCGAGCTCCACGTAGTGCTGGGCAGACAGCAGGAGGAACTCACGCTCCGCCTCGGTCAGCGGGCGCTTCACTCGGCCCGGGGAGCCCACGACCAGGGAGCCCGGGGGAATCTTCGTGCCCGGGGTCAGCAGCGCACCCGCGCCGATGATGCAGTCGTCTCCCACCTCCGCGTCGTCCATGATGGTGGCACCCATGCCCACCAGCACCCGGTTGCCCACGGTGCAGCCGTGGAGGATGGCGTGGTGCCCCACCGTCACGTCGTCGCCCACCACGGTCGAGGACCTGCCCCCGGTGACGTGAATCAGGGTGAGGTCCTGCACGTTGGTGCGCTTCCCGATGCGGATGGGGTTCACATCTCCGCGCAGCACGCAGTTGAACCAGATGGAGGAGTCCTCCCCCACCTCGATGTCCCCCACCAGCTGGGCGGAGTCATCCACGAAGCAGCCCGGGTGGACGCGGGGGGACATTCCTCGAAAGGTTCTCAGCGCCATGGGGCTACGCCTCCGCGACCGCGTGGAACGGGGTCTCACCCACCGGCACGGGCAGCGGCTCCACCGTGGGCGGCTTGAGGAGCGCCACCTGCGTGCCGGCGAGCTGGTTGGGCGTGGCGCGCTCCACCTTCACCGTCACGAAGGCGCCCGCGGGGGCGTCGCCGTCGAAGTTGACGGTGCGGTTCTCCGGCGTGCGGCCGAAGCGCTTGGTGGGGTCGTAGCGGGAGTGCCCCTCCACCATCACCTCCACCTCGGTGCCCACGAGCGCAGCGGTGATTTCGCCGCTGATGCGCCGCTGCAGCTTCTGCAGCCGCTCCAGGCGGGCAATCTTCACCTCGTGCGGCACCGGGCCCCAGTCCTTCTCGCGCAGCGCCGCGCCCGTCTTCGGCCGCGGGCTGTAGACGAAGGAGAACTGGTTGTCGTAGCGGACCTGCTCGGTCAGCTTCATCGTCATCTCGAACTCTTCCTCCGTCTCACCGGGGAAGCCGACGATGATGTCCGTGGTGACGGCGATGCCGGGCCGCGCCTCGCGCAGCTTGGCCAGGCGCTCCAGGTACTGCTCCACCGTGTAGTCGCGGCGCATCATCTTCAGGATGCGGTCGCTGCCGCACTGCACCGGCAGGTGGAAGTGCGGGGTGATCTTCGGCTGGATGCGGAAGGCTTCGATCAGCTCGTCGGACAGGTCATGCGGGTGGCTGGTGGTGAAGCGCACGCGCTCGATGCCCGGCACCTCCGCGGTGCGCAGCAGCAGCTGCGCGAACGAGATGCCGCCCGCGTACGAGTTCACGTTCTGGCCGATGAGCGTCACCTCGCGCACGCCCACCTTCGCCAGGTCCGCCACCTCGACGAGCACGTCCGGGAACGCCCGGCTCACCTCGCGGCCGCGCGTGTGCGGCACGATGCAGAACGAGCAGACGTTGTCGCAGCCCTTCATCACCGTGACGAACTCGGTGACCTTGCCGCGGGACGTCTCCGGGTCGGCGCGCGGGAAGACGTACTCCTCCGAGTTCACGAAGGCCGTCTCCACCACCCGCTCGCGCTCCGCCGACACCCGGTTGATGATGTCCGGCAGCCGGGCGATGTTGTCGGGGCCGAAGACGAAGTCCAGGTAGGGCACCTTCTTCAGGAGCTTGTCCTTCTCCTGCTGCGCCACGCACCCGCCCACGCCAATCAGCGCTCCCCGGCTGGCCTTCACCGGCTTGTAGCGGCCCAGGGCGGACAGCATCTTGTCCTCGGCCTTCTCCCGGATGGAGCAGGTGTTGAGGATGATGAGGTCCGCGTTGTCCGGCACCGGCGTCGGCGCGTAGGACATCTGGCTCAACACCTCGCTCATGCGGAGCGAGTCGTTGACGTTCATCTGGCAGCCGAAGGTGTGGATGAAATAGCGCTTCATGGAAGAACCCTGAGCAAGTACGTGCCCTTATCCGATGGCCGGACGCGGAATGCAACCGGCCGGCCGCCCGGCTTCATCCCCGGGTGAGCAGGCGCGTCAGCCGGGTGTGCAGCTCCAGCAGCTCCGCCTCGCGCGCGCGGAGCAGCGCCAGGGCATCGTCCCCGTAACGCCGTGCCAGGGCATCGGTTTCACGCTCCTGCTTCACCAGCTCCTCCTGGATGCGCGTCCGGAGCTCCGCCTCCGCCGCGCTCTGGCCCTGGAGCTGGCCCAGCTTGTCCTGGAGCTTGCGGGCGGCCCAGCGCCGGCCGCCAAAGGCCCGGAGCAAGGCGCTGCCCTGCTCCGCCTTCTTTGAGTCCAGCCCGGACGCGGCCAGGGCCTCGGTGTGGGCGCTGGCCAGCGCTCCGGTCCCCTGTCCGGCCTCGGCGTGGGAGAGGTAGGTCTGCTGGTAGTGGATCAAGGCGTCGAGCATCGCCGCGTCCAGCGGGGGCGCCGCCCACCGGAGCGTCCGGTCATCGGCGGCGGTGAGGTCCGTGGAGACCTCTCGGTTGGGGACATCCTGGAAGCCGTTGTCGTCGAAGAGGAAGGAGGACATGGGGAGCGTCTCGGAATGGGAGGAAGGGCCCGGGCCGGCTACGCGGGCACGAGCTGGTCGGCGATGCGCGCCAGGTCCGACACGGACGTGACGACGACCGCCTGGTGGCAGTGCTTCTCGTAGGTGAGCATCTCGCTGTCGCCAATGCCCCAGTTGCCGCGCTCCTCGGGGCAGATCCACAGCAGCCGCTTCGCCTTGCGGCGCAGGTCCTTGAGCGCCCACGCGTTGTTGGCGTTGTAGTTGTTGCGCCCGTCGCCAATCACCATGACGGTGGTGCGGCGGGTGATGCTGCCCAGGTGGTCCCGGGTGAAGTCGGCCAGGGCACGGCCGTAGTTGGAGTTGGCGCTCAGCGACACCGTCTTGCCGGCGGTGGCCATGTCGATGGCCGCGTCCACCTCCAGGTCCTTGAAGTACTGCGTCACCTCGCCCACGTCGGAGACGAAGACGAAAGAGCGCACGCGGACGAAGAGCGACTGCATCGTGTGCATGAACAGCAGCATCATGCGCGAGGCCTGCCGCACGGAGTCCGACACGTCGCAGAGCACCACCAGCTCGGGGCGCTCGGGGCGGCGGGTGCGGAACTGGGGCACCATGGGAACCCCACCCCACGGCAGGTTCCGGCGCAGGGTGCGGCGCACGTTGAGGGCCCCCTTGCGGTGCGAGCGCTGCTTGCGGATGAGCCGGCTGCGGAGCTTCTCGGCCAGGGTGCGGACGGCGGCCTCCATCTGGTCCACCTCCGCCTGGGTCAGCAGGTGGAGCGGCTTGTCCGCGGCGCTGTCGCCGCGCCGACGGATGCGCGCCTCGGCCTGGCGCTTCACCTCCTGGCGGGCGGCGTCCTCGATCTTGCGCATGGCCGCCGCGACGTGGCGGCTGACGATCTCCACCCCTTCCGGCGAGAGGCCGCGAGCGCGCAGCTCGTCCTCCAGGGACTTCATGTCGGAGCGCGCCTTGTCCGCCCCGGCAGCCGCCAACAGGCGCCGCGAGAAGAACCCCGCCTGCAGCGGGCTCTCCATCCGGGACAGGTCCAGCTGGAGCGACGCCATCCGGAAGATCTGCGCCAGCCGGGCCCGGTCACCGTTCAGCACGGCCTGCGCCAGGGGCGACATCTCCGGCAGCAGCTGGTGCATCTGGATGAGGACCATCTTCAGCAGGTCACCCTCCAGGTAGCCCTCCTCCTCGAGCTGCTGCGCCAGCGACTTGTCGATGGCCTCGAACGTCTTCGCCGCCCCGGAGAAGTAGAACTCGAAGGCGCGGTTGAAGGTGTCCACGTCCAGCTCGCGCTTCACCAGGGTGGTCCGGAGCACCGAACGGAACAGGTTCCGGTCCTTGAGCCCCACCTCGGACGTGGCGCGCAGGGCGTCCTGGACCTCGGACGTACTTACGCGCACACCGTTCTGGCGAAGGACTTCGGCGAACTCGACGATACGGGCGTCCACGCAACCATCATCTCTGGGGACGGCGCCGGTGCAATCGGGAATGCGCGGGCTTGTAGCGAGCGGTTGCCCGCCTCCCTGGCACACGCAGTGTAATCTTTGTTCTTTCTTGATTTTCTCGCTAGTCTGACTTTGTGACCAACGAAAGTCACTCGGATTCCCGAGGCAACGATGCGCGAGCCCCCCGAGGACGCCGACAGAGGCCCCGACGTCACGCTCTTCCTTTAATACGTACTCGCAGTGCGAGTCAGGCCTCTTACGCTGGCCGCTCGAAGGACATCACGGCCTCGACGTGGTGCGTCTGCGGGAACATATCGACCACCTGGAGGGCCAGGGGCTTGTAGCCCGCCTCGACCAATCCGGCGGCGTCCCGAGCAAGGGACGCGGGGTCGCACGCCACGTAGACGACGCGCCGCACGCCCAGCGCCGTCATCCACTTCGCCAGCCCTGGGGCACCCGCGCGCGGCGGGTCGGCGAGGCACACGTCGAACCGGCGCCTTTCGGCCACCAGGCCATCGCACACCTTGCGAGCGTCGCCCTGGACGAAGCGAACGTTCGTCACCCCGCCCTCGCGAGCGCTCCGCTGGGCCAGCTCGACGCCGACGGGCGACGACTCCACGCCCAGCACCGACGCCGCGCTCCCGGCCAGGGGGAGCGTGAAGTTCCCATTGCCCGAGTACAGCTCCAGGACGGCGTCCGACTCCGTGGCCCCCAGCTCGTAGATGGCCGAGGTCACCAGGCCGACGTTGGCCTCGGCGTGGGCCTGGGCGAACGCGTCCGGCCGGAGGTACAGGGGCACTTCGGGCCGCAGCGGCGAGTACGAACGCAGTGCGGGCTTTCCGATGATGCGGGCCGACCCCTCCTTCGGCGTCAGCACCGCCCCCTGGAGCCGTAGCGCACGGACGGCGCCCTCCGCGGCCTCCAGGTGCCGAGGTGTCACCGCGCCCTGGAGATTCACGGCGAAGGCTGCTTGCTCCCCTTCCGCCAGCAGCAGCACTTCCTCGGCGTCCTTCGCCAGGGGCTTGAGCAGCGGCGCCAGCTTCCCGGGCAGCGCAGCCAACACGGGCGTGAGCGCGCCGCAGACGTCCACGGGTACGCGCTCGTGGCTGCGCCGGCCGAAGTACCCCAGCGTGCCCTTGCCCGTGGGGTGCAGCACCGCGCGGCGGCGGTAGCCCCAGTCGCGGGGCGCCACCAGCAGCGGGCGCACGGTGAAGGCGTCCCGGGACAGGCGGCCCAGGTGCTCCAGGGTGGAGAGGACGATCTCCTGCTTCGCGGCGCGCTGGGCGGGCTCGTTCAGTCCCAGCCAGTCACAGCCGCCGCAGTCGCTGGCGTGCGGGCACGGCGCCTCACGGCGGTCCGGCCCGGGCGTCACGACCTGCCGCAGGATGCCGCGCAGCACGCGCCCCTGCAGCTCCAGGTGCACGCGCACGGTGTCGCCCGGAAAGGCCCCCGGCACGAAGACGGTGCGCCCCTGCCAGGAGGCGATGCCTTCGCCCAGCTGGCCCAGGCGCTCAATCGTCAGTTGGATGGGAAGCTCGGGAAGCGGCAGCATTCAGGCACTACTCGGCGGGCGGGAGCTCCGAGCGCAGGCGCTCCACGAACTCCTCGATACGCGATCGCTTGTCGTCATCAACGTCCACGAACTCCACGGCCATCCCCGGGGACTGGGACGTCGAGCCCCCCACCGGGTTGGTGCGCGTCACCCGGCCCGTCAGGTCCACCGGGAAGTGCGCGCCGGGCAGCGTCACCAGCAGCCGCACCTCCGTGCCCACGGGCAGCGGCTTGTCGGTGTTGATGTAGAGGCCCCCCTTGGACAGGTTCACCGCGAAGTCCGTCACGAAGCCGGAGACGCTGCGGTAGGCGACCGGCAGCTCGTGTTCGAGACGCGGCGCGCGGGGCTGAGGGGTCGAGGTGTCCGGACTGTCTGCCATGGGAAGCGCTCCGCCGCGGGAGGGGTACGACACCCGCGGCGGTGCACCTTAACCGCACACGCTCAGACTTTCATCTCACGGACGTCGGGGGCCACGATCAGCTTCGGCTCGGTGAGCTTCTGAACCTGCTCCACCGTCACGCCCGGGGCCAGCTCGCGAAGGACGAGCCCCTCCGGCGTCACGTCGATGTACGCGTGGTCCGTGACGATATGGTGGATGCACTTGAGGCCCGTCAGCGGCAGCGAGCACTTCTTGAGGATCTTGGGCTTGCCGTCCTTGTTGGCGTGCTCCATGGCCACGAAGATGCGCTTGGCCCCCACGGCCAGGTCCATGGCGCCGCCCATGCCCTTGATCATCTTCCCGGGGATCATCCAGTTGGCCAGGTCACCCTCTTCGCTGACCTCCATGGCGCCCAGCACGGCCATGTCGATGTGGCCGCCGCGGATCATCCCGAACGACAGCGCCGAGTCGAAGAACGCGGAGCCGGGCACCGCCGTCACCGTCTCCTTGCCGGCGTTGATGAGGTCCGGGTCCTCCTCGCCCTCCATGGGCCAGGGGCCGATGCCCAGCAGGCCGTTCTCCGACTGGAGCACGATGTCCATGCCCTTCGGGATGTAGTTGGCGACCAGGGTGGGCATGCCGATGCCCAGGTTGACGTAGAAGCCGTCCTGCAGCTCCTGGGCGATGCGCTGTGCAATCTGTTCACGAGTCAGTGGCATGGCTGGGCTCCTCAGGCCGACTTGCGGACGGTGCGCCGCTCGATCCACTTCTGGAGGTTCTTCGCCTGGACGATGCGCTTCACGAAGATGCTCGGGACGTGCACCAGGTCGGGGTCCAGCTCGCCGGGCTCCACGATGTGCTCCGCCTCGACGATGGTGACCTTGGCCGCCATGCACATCATCGGCGAGAAGTTCCGCGCCGTCTTCCGGAACACCAGGTTGCCCCAGCGGTCCGCCTTCCACGCCCGGACGATGGCGAAGTCCGCCTTCAGCGGCGTCTCCAGCACGTGCAGCCGCCCGTCGATGACGCGCGTCTCCTTGCCCTCGGCCACCTGGGTGCCGGCGCCCGTGGGGGTGAAGAAGCCGCCAATGCCGCAGCCGCCCGCGCGGATGCGCTCGGCCAGCGTGCCCTGCGGGTTCAGCTCCACCTCCAGCTCGCCGGAGAGGAACTGCCGCTCGAACTCCTTGTTCTCGCCCACGTAGCTGGACACCATCTTCTTCACCTGCTTGTTCTGAAGCAGGATGCCGAGCCCCAGCTCGGTGGTGCCGCAGTTGTTGGAGATGATGGTGAGGTCCTTCACGTTCTTCCGGTGAAGTGCCTCGATGAGGTTCTCCGGGTTGCCGCACAGCCCGAAGCCGCCGCTCATGAGCGTGCAGCCATCCGGGATGTCGGCGACCGCCTCGTCCGCGCTCGCATAGACCTTGTTCATCCGCCCTCCCGCATGTGCGAACGGGGTGAAGGCCCTTCGAAGGCCCCACCCCGTGTCCCTCCCTATCGGGAGAGGAAGTTCAGCGCTCCACCATCAGCGCAATGCCCTCGCCGCCGCCGATGCAGAGCGACGCGACGCCACGCTTCTTGTCCAGGTCCTTCATCGTCTGCAGCAGCGTCACCAGCACGCGCGCGCCGGACGCGCCAATCGGGTGCCCCAGGGCCACCGCGCCGCCGCGCACGTTCACCTTCGACCCATCCAGACCGAGCAGCTTGTTGTTCGCGATGGACACCACCGCGAACGCCTCGTTGATCTCCCAGAGGTCCACGTCACCGGCGTTGACGCCCTTCTTCTTCAGAAGGTTGTTGATGGCGTCCGCCGGGGCGATGGTGAACTCCACCGGCTTGCGCGCCGCCTGGGCGTAGCCCGTGATGCGGCCCAGGATGGTGCGGCCCTCGGCCTTGGCGCGCTCCTCGCTCATCAGCACCAGCGCCGCGGCGCCGTCGTTGATGGAGGACGCGTTGGCGGCCGTCACCGTGCCGTCCTTCTTGAACACCGGCTTGAGGCCCGGAATCTTGTCCGGCTTCGCGTTGCGGGGCCCCTCGTCGTCGGTGACGGTGACGACGTCGTCCGGCTTCTTGCCGGGGATCTGGACCGGGACGATCTCCGCCTTGAACAGGCCTTCCTTCTGGGCCTGGATGGCGCGGCGCGTGGACTCCAGCGCGAACTCGTCCTGCTGCGCGCGGCTGATGTTCTGCGACGTGGCGCACTCCTCCGCGCAGTTGCCCATGTGGACGTTGCCGTACACGTCCCAGAGGCCGTCGTGGATCATGGAGTCCTTGAACTCCACGTGGCCCATGCGGGCGCCGCCACGCATGGCGTGGCTGATGTAGGGCGCGTTGCTCATGGACTCCATGCCACCCACCACGACGACGTCCGCGTCACCCAGGGCAATGGCCTGCGCGCCCGCGATGACGGCCTTGAGGCCGGAGCCACAGACCTTGTTGAGCGTGGTGGCGGGAACGGACTCGGGCAGGCCGGCGAAGATGGCGGCCTGACGGGCGGGCGCCTGACCCACGCCGGCGGTCAGCACATTGCCCATGATGATCTCCTGCACGGCCTCGGGCTTCACGCCCGCGCGCTCCAGCGCCGCCTTGATCGCCACCGCGCCGAGCTGCGGGGCCGTCAGCTTGGCGAGCGCGCCCTGGAAGGCACCAATGGGAGTACGGGCCGCGCCCACGATGACGACGTCACGAGCCATGAAAACTGCCTCCTCTTGAGGATGTGCGGATGAGTTTCGATAACAGCGGCGCTGGCCCTTATCACCGGCCAGTTCACCGAGTTCAAGCATCGTTGCTCGTCACACGGCCCTGAGCGTCCACTAGGCACGACGCGGCGCAGCAGAAGGCATAAGGGCGCGTCGTCACGAGACCTTTTGGCTCGCTCGACGCGCCCCTGCCCGCCCGACCGGTCGGACGGTTACTGCCGGGTGTGCCAGGTGACCAACGCGGAGTCCGTTCCGCCCGTGGTGAGGACCTGTCCATCCATGCGCCACGAGGCGCCCATGACGGCGCCTTCGTGCGCGCCGACCACGGAGGTCAGGAGGTGCCGGTCCTCGAGCAGCTCCCACTGGAAGACGAGCCCTGCCCAGCCGCCGCCGGCGAAGCGCCTCCCATCCGGGCTCCACGTCAGGGTCTGCTGCTCGGTGGTGTTCGCCGCCTCCGCGACAAGGGCGCCCGTCGCCAGGTCCAGGACGGACACGCCCAGGCGGTCACTGCACGCCACCCGGGTCCCATCCGGGCTGATTGCGGCGGCGGACAGCATTTCCCTCGGGCCTTCCACCCGTTGGCGCGCCCCCGTCTCCGGGGTCCAGAAGTCCCAGCTCGCGTCGTCATGGACGATGACCAGCCCCGAGGCGCTCCATCCCAGCGCCACGACCGGGCTGTCCGTCAGAGGGATGTGGAGCAGCTCCGCGCCCGTGGTGATGTTCCAGACCTGCACGCCGGTCTGCCTGCCGGTGAGGATGGGATGCGCCCCCGCGACGGCCAGGTAACCCTCGCTCCCGAACGCGTGAAGCGCGGCGAATTCGATGCGAGGCGTCCGCCCTACGTCCAGCGGCGTCATCTGGAACGGTGAGCGGACCCGGGTCCCTGTCGCGGCATCCCAGAGGTTGGCCCGGCCGTCCGCGCCCCCGGTCGCGAGGAGGGTGCCGCCAGCGTCCCAGCCGAGCGCGAGCACCTCCTTGCCGTCATGTCCATCCAGCGTCGCCAGGGCCTGGCCAGCGCCGCTCCAGAGCCGGACCGTGCCGTCCCTACCCGCCGACGCCAGGGTGTTCGCGCCAGGGGCCCAGGCGGTGGCGTTCACGGCCTCCGCGTGGGCCAGCAGCTCGCGCCGGTGTGCCCGGGGGGACTGCGCCTCCACGGTGAAGAGGGAGACCGCCGCCGGGAGGCCCTCCACCGCGACGAACGACTCCCCGCTGGGGTGGAAGCGCACGGCGCTGTAGCCCGTCCCGTTCAGCGGGTCCGCCGGGAGCTCGGAGGCATCCGCGACCACCTCGCCGGTGGTGACGTTGAGGACGACCAGGTTGCGGATCAGGTCCGACACCACGACCCAGTTCTTCGTCGGGCTCCACTCCATGCGGGAGGACACGCTCCACGCGCCCCACCACGACGCCTCGAGCTCATGCCTGGCCGTCCCGAACACCCGGACGTTCCGGTAGCTGCCCACCGCGTAGCGGGCGCCATCCGGGCTCCACGCGAAGCTCTCCGCGTTGTCCACGACGTGGGGCTGAACCCAGGGGTCCAGGGTGTGGATCTCCACCTGGTCTCCCTCCACTTCCAGTGCGATCCGCTGGCCATCCGGGCTCCAGTGGAGCTGACGTACGGTGCGCGTGGAGCGCAGCAGCGTCCGGCGCTCCGTGCCTGTCGCGGCGTCCCAGAAGCGCACCTCCGCGCCGCCCGTGGCCACGTTATGAACGGTCGCGAGCTCGTTCCCGACCGGCAACCAGGCCAGCTTCGCCACGGCGCCGGCATGGGCACTCCACGTCCGGTAGGGCGCCTCCGTGCCCGGGTCGAACAGGGCCACACGCCCATCCGCGAGCCCCACGGCCAGATCGCGGACCTGCGGGCCCCAGGCCAGCGCGCGGAAGTCCGTGTCGTCCATTCGAATCAGCTGGGAGAAGTGCCCCTGGCTCACATTCCAGATGCGCACCACGCCCCGGACCCTGGCGCCATCCAGCACGGCGAGCAGCGTGCCACCTGGCCCCCAGGCGGCGTCACTGGGGCTCCAGGCACTGGACTGCCGCCACTCGGCGACGCGCTCCACCTTCGGCGCGAACCTCGCGGTGCAGCGCCGGTCGAACTCAAGCCGGAAGACGTTGTCTGCCAACTCGGTGCCACAGCCCAGCCACCCCAGGAAGCGCCACCCTTCCTCCGGCTCCACCTCCAGGGTGACAGCGGTCCCCAGGTCGAAGCGCGCGCTGCACGTGCCCGTGCAGCCATCAATCCCAGTGGGGGTGCTCCTCACCTGCCCCATCCCCAGGACCTCCAGCGTGAGCGATCGCTTCCCATCGTCCGGAGGCGGCGGGGCTTGCACGGCGAAGCCCACATACTCGGACCACGCGCCCACCGTGCCGTGGGCATCCACCGCGCGACAGCGGGCCGTGAACTCGCCCACGGTCTGGAAGGTGGCCGTCACGTCCGCGGCCGTGCCGCTGGGCACGCGCTGGGACACGCCCGTGTCGGCCTTCGCGCGCCCCCAGTCGAACACGTAGGTCAGCGCGTCGCCGTCCGGATCCTCGGCGACGCAGCGGAAGGTCCCCGCCGCTCCCACCGTGAACGCCGCGTTGGGCCGCTCGATGCGCGCGGCGCCCGGAGGTTGGGAGGCGGTCGAATCGACGCCTTCATCACCTGAACACCCGAACACCGCGCTCAGCGCGAGTGCGCAGGCCAACCGGGCGCGGCTTCCCCAGGTCCAAGAACGAACAAACATGGAATGAGTCCCCCACGCGCTCGGCCCCGTAGCGCGCGGG
This sequence comes from Pseudomyxococcus flavus, assembly GCF_050038885.1. Lineage (NCBI taxonomy): Bacteria > Pseudomonadati > Myxococcota > Myxococcia > Myxococcales > Myxococcaceae > Pseudomyxococcus > Pseudomyxococcus flavus. The sequence continues at coordinate 8,332,619 of NZ_CP143624.1, forward strand.
GCCCTGCTTAGCGCCCGCCCGTCTCCAAGTCAAAGCCGTCCCTGGAGGCCCTACCCCGCAACGGCAACGGCCGGGCCCCCTGTTCGGGAACCCGGCCGTCTCGCCGTGGTGGCGCGTGCGGCTGAAGACTACTTCTTCAGCTTGCTCGCCATCACGTCGCCGAGGCGCGCCTTCGAGCCTTCCGCCTGCTTGCGGAGGTACTCGCGGTAGTCCTCGCCCTCGCCGATCAGCGCCTTCATCGACAGCGCCACCTTCCGGTCCGGGGTGTTGATGTCGATGATCTTCACCTCGACATCCTGGCCTTCCTGCACCACGTCACGCGGGTTCTCGACACGCTCCTCCTTCAGCTCGGAGACGTGCACGAGGCCCTCGATGCCCGGCTCGATCTCCACGAACGCGCCGAAGTCGGTGACCTTGGTGACCTTGCCCTTCACGCGGCTGCCCACGGGCAGGCGCTCGGACAGCGTCTCCCAGGGGTCCGGCTGGAGCTGCTTGATGCCCAGGCTGAAGCGCTCGTTCTCGACGTCGATGTTGAGCACCACCGCCTCGACCTCGTCGCCCTTCTTGAACATCTCGCCCGGGTGCTTGATGCGCACCGTCCAGGAGATGTCGGAGACGTGCACCAGGCCGTCCACGCCCTCCTCGACGCCGACGAACACGCCGAAGTCGGTGACGTTGCGGATCTGACCCTTGATGACGGAGCCGATCGGGTACTTGTCCTCGAGCAGCGTCCAGGGGTTCTGCTCGATCTGCTTCATGCCCAGCGCGATGCGCTTGGCCTTCGGATCGATGTCCAGGACGACGGCCTCCACCTCCTGGCCGACCTCCAGGATCTTCGACGGGTGCTTGAGGCGCTTGGTCCAGGACATCTCGGACACGTGCACCAGACCCTCGACGCCCTGCTCGATCTCGATGAACGCGCCGTAGTCGGTGATGGACACGACCTTGCCGCGCACGCGGGTGCCGACCGGGTACTTCTCGTCGGCGCGGTGCCACGGATCCTCCTGGATCTGCTTCAGGCCCAGGCTGACGCGCTCCTGCGTCGGGTCGAACTTGAGGACGACGACGCGAACCTCGTCACCCACGTTGAACATCTCGCTCGGGTGACCGATGCGGCCCCACGACATGTCCGTGATGTGGAGCAGACCGTCGATACCGCCCAGGTCGATGAACGCACCGTAGTCGGTGAGGTTCTTGACCACGCCCTTGAGGACGGCACCCTCCTTGAGGTTCTTGAGGGTCTCCTTCTTCATCTCCTCGCGCTGCTTCTCGAGGAGCACGCGGCGGGAGAGGACGATGTTGCCGCGCTTCTTGTTGAACTTGATGACCTTGAACTCGAATTCCTTCGAGATGTACTGGTCAAGGTTCCGCACCGGGCGGATGTCGACCTGCGAGCCGGGCAGGAACGCCTTCACGCCGATGTCGACGGACAGACCGCCCTTCACGCGACCGACGATGGTGCCCTTGACGATCTCGTCGCGCTCGCAGGCGGCGCTGATCTCGTCCCAGATGCGCATCTTGTCGGCCTTCTCCTTGGAGAGGACGACCATGCCGGTGTCGTTCTCGCGGCTCTCCAGGAGGACCTCGACGGGGTCACCGGCCTGAACCGAGACCTCTCCGCGAGGGTTGGTGAACTCGGAGATCGGGACCTGTCCCTCGGACTTGTAGCCGATGTCGACAATCGCGAAGTCCTTCGTCACCTGGACCACGGTGCCCTTGACGATCTCCCCTTCCTTCAGGATGCCGTCACCACCGCGCTCCTTGAGCGAGGCCTCGAACATTGCGGCAAAATCTTCTTCACCGCCGTCCATCCCGACCTGCTGGTTCACGTTCTGCTGCATGAAATGGAAGTCCTTTGAAACCGGTACTGCTGCCCCCTGATGGTGGTTTTTCCGTCGTGGCCTGCGGGGAGCAACGGGCCTCGCCGTGCGTCCTCCTCATTGAGGACTTGATTTGATGGAAGCCGCGCACCCTAGACACCGGTGATTCCGGTAGTCAAGCGAGCTCGTGCCCCCTGTCATGTTGAGTGGAGGTCCGACACCGGGAAAGTCAATCCCCGCGTCCGGCTTCCGCCCGGCTGGAATCCAGGCGGGAGGGCGTGAAAACCCGGCCGTGCGGATCCTCGCACCTAGTTAAGAACGCCTGCCCTGCGGCGCAGCCCTTCCGGAAACGCTGTCCGCTCCCCCGCCCGGAGCACACGCAGGCGGCCAAGTCCCTGAAATTCCAGCGACTGCCGCGCGGGCGAGAAAAAAGCACCCGGAATGCGACATTTGAAGGGAGGCGCCGTTCCGGGTGCAGGGGGGAGGCCCGCGTGTCCAGCGCCCGGCACCGACTGGGGTGGTGCGCCCGGGGGGGTGGAATCGTCCCAACTGCCGGCGGCCGCGGGCCTCTTTCCGTCCTACATCAGCCCAGGAGCTTGAAGCTCTCGCGGGCGATCACCATCCGCTGCACCTCGCTGGTGCCCTCGTAGATGGTCTGCACCCGGGCGTCGCGGAAGTACCGCTCCACCGGGAACTCGTCGATGTAGCCGTAGCCGCCGTGGAGCTGCACGGCCTTGTCGGCCACGCGGTTACTCATCTCGCTGGCGAAGAGCTTCGCCATGGAGGCCTCCCGCGAGAAGGGCTGCCCCTGCTCCTTCAGGGCCGCTGCGCGCAGCGTCAGCAGCTCCGCCGCCTCCAACTGCGTCTTCATGTCCGCGAGCATGAAGCGCGGGGCCTGGAAGTCGCCAATCGCCTGACCGAACGCCTTGCGGTCCTTCACGTAGGCCACCGCGGCCTCGAGCGCCGCCCGGCCCACGCCGCAGGCCTGCGCCGCGATGCCGATACGCCCGCCATCCAGCGCCACCATGGCCAGCCTGAAGCCCTGCCCCTCAGCGCCCAGGAGGTTCTCCGCCGGGATCTCGCAGTCCTCGAACGTGAGCCCCACCGTGTTCGAGGAGCGCAGGCCCATCTTGTCCTCGTGCTTGCCGATGATGAGCCCCTTCGTCCCGCCCTCGACGATGAAGCACGACAGGCCCTTGTTGCCCGTCGGGGCCGTGCGGGCCCACACCACCAGCACCCCGGCGTGTGCGCCGGAGGTGATCCACTGCTTGCTGCCGTTGAGGATCCACTTGTCCCCGCGCCGCACCGCCGTGGTGCGCAGCGCGCCCGGGTCGGAGCCCGCGTGGGGCTCGGACAGCGCGAACGAGCCCGCCACGGCCTCACCGGACGCCAGGCGCGTGACGTACTTCTCGCGCTGCGCGTCGGTGCCGAACGCGTTGATGAGCTCGCCGCACATATTGGTGACGGCCATGGCCACGGAGGTGGAGGCGTCCGCCGCCGCCATCTCCATCATCGCCAGTGCATAGGAAACGGCGCCTGCCTCCGAGCCGCCGTAGCGGGCCGGGAGGTTCACCCCGAGCAGGCCCAGCTCGCCCAGCTCCCGGAAGAGGTCCGTGGGGAAGCGCTCCTCACGGTCCAGCGTCCGGGCCTGGGGGGCCACGCGCTCCCGAGCGAACTTTCGGGCGGTGTCACGGATGAGGGTCTGCGTCTCGGTGAGCTCGAGGTTCACGGCGGCTGTCCTACTCGATGGCCTTCAGGTTGAACGGGTACTCGATGGGATGGTCCGCGCCGTCCGGAGGCTTGGGGAAGGTCATGGACGACAGGACGGCCTGCACGCAGTCATGCAGGCTGGGGTCCTTGAGCGTGCTGGCCTTCTTCACCACCCGGGCGTCCTTCACCAGCCCGTTGGCGTCGATGGTGAAGGTCGTGAACAGCCGGCCCTCCACCGTCCGGTCCTTCTCCGCCATGTGGTCCTCGTAGCACTCCTGGATGCGGCGCTGGTGGTGCTGGACGACCTGGCGGATGGAGTCCGGGGTGAAGGGCAGGCGCTCGATGTCCGGCCCGTCGCGCTTGGCGGGAGCCTGCGCCGCGGTGGGCTTGCCACCCGTGGACGGCTTCGACGGTGCGCCCTGTGCGAGCGCCACCGCCGAGGCCAGGACGACTGCGGAGAGGAGCGCGCTCTTCATGGGGACTACTCCTTCAGCAGGTTGGCGGCGATGACGATGCGCTGGATCTCGCTCGTCCCTTCGTAGATTTCGGTGATGCGCGCGTCGCGCACGTGGCGCTCCGCGTCCATCTCCTTGCTGTAGCCCATGCCGCCGTGCACCTGGAGGGCCTTGTTCGCCACGCGGCTGGCCATCTCGCTGGCGTACAGCTTGGCCATGGCGCTCTCCGCGCTGTGGCGCACGCCCTTGTCCTTCTGGAGCGCCGCGCGCCAGACGAGCAGCCGGGCCGCGTCGATCTCCGTGGCCATGTCGGCGATCATGAACTGGATGGCCTGGTGCTCGCGGATGGCCTTGCCGAAGGACTTGCGCTCACCCGAGTAGCGCACCGCCTCCTCGTACGCCGCGCGCGCGATGCCCAGCGCCTGCGCCGCGATGCCGATGCGGCCGCCGTCCAGCGTGCTCATGGCGATCTTGAAGCCCTCGCCCTCCTTGCCGAGCATGTACTTGGCCGGCACGCGCATGTCCTCGAAGAACATGGAGCAGGACCAGGCGGCGCTGATGCCCATCTTCTTGTCCGGCTCGGCGCGGATGAAGCCCGGCGTGTCGGTGGGGACCAGGAACGCGGTGATGCCCTTGTGGCCCGCGTCCTTGTTCGTCATCGTCATCAGGACGATGGCGTCGGCCTTGGGGCCGTTGGTGATCCAGTTCTTCGAGCCGTTGATGATGTACTCGTCGCCCTTGCGCACGGCGATCGTCTTCTGCGCGGCGGCGTCGCTGCCGGCCTCGGGCTCCGTCAGGCCGAAGCAGCCGAGCTTCTCGCCCCGGGCGAACGGCGCGAGGAACTGCTCCTTCTGCGCGTCGGTGCCGAACTTCATCACCGGGTCGCAGTAGAGCGAGTTGTTCACGCTCATGATGACGCCGGTGGAGGCGCAGCCGCGGCTGATCTCCTCCATGGCGATGGCGTAGCAGACGTTGTCGAGCCCGGCGCCCCCATGCTGCTCGGGCACCGCGACGCCCAGGAGGGACAGCTCGGCGAGCTTCTTCACCGCGTCGGTCGGCCAGGCGTGGTGCTCGTCCCACTTGCGGGCGTTGGGGATGAGCTCCTTCGCCGCGAACTCGCGGGTCATCCGCTGGATTTCACGCTGGATGTCGGTCAACTCGAAGTTCATGGAACCTCCATAATATGAGGGGCATCCCTCGGGAACAGCGAAGACGCGGCGCTGGCGCGGAAGCGTCCGGTGGTGTGCCGCTGAGACACCGTCCTGCCGCCTGAGACCCGGGATTCCCCGGCAGAACCCACGAACATGTTGAGGGGCACGGTGACGTCGAGGCTGACGTCCACGCGGTTCCCCTCCCCCGTCCACGCCCGCCGCGCCACCACGGACAGGGTCCACGGCACGGTGTCCCGGTGCCGCTCGATGAGGTCATAGGACAGCCCCACGCCGGCCATGCCGCCCGAGCCGTCCTGTCCCCACAACCCGGCCCCTTCGGCCAACACTCCGAAGCGCGCCGCGTCAGGAAATGCATACACCCGTGCCCCGGCGAGCATCCGGAAGGCCGAGCCCCTCAGCCGCAGCTGCGGCTCCAGGAACGGCGACACCACCAGCGTGGGGCCGGGGATGTCCAGGGGCGGCAGCGCCCACGGGTGGATGGGCCATGACAGCACCCAGTGCTCGCGAGAGCCCGGCCCCCACTCGTAGCGGATGTCCGGGATGAGCGGCTCCAGGAAGCAGCCCGTGTAGATGCACAGCGAGCGCTTCCAGGACACCAGCACGGGCGCCCGCCCCTCCGAGTCCCCGGCGTCCTCCGAGGCCCGGCCGGGCGCGGCGGCCAGGAGACACAGCAGCAGTCCCCCGGCCGCGAGCCCCCTCACCGCTTACTTCCCGGTGAAGGTCGCGGTGCGCTTCTCGAGGAAGGCCTTCATGCCCTCGCGCTGGTCAGCGGAGCCGAACAGGTCGCCGAAGGCCTTGCGCTCGATCTCGTTCGCCGCGCGCAGGTCCTGGTCGGCGCCGGCTTCGATGACCTGCTTGGCCTTGGAGATGGCCAGGGGGCTGTTCTTGAGGATCTTCTCCGCCACGGCGCGGCAGTGCGCGAGCAGGCCGTCCGCGGGGAGGACCTCCAGCACCATGCCAATCTCCTTGGCCTTGGCCGCGTCGATGCGCTCACCGGTGAAGATGAGCTCCTTGGCGCGGGCGCGGCCCACCACGCGGGTGAGGCGCTGCGTGCCGCCGAAGCCGGGGATGACGCCTAGGCCGACCTCCGGCAGGCCGAGCTTGGCCTTCTCGGACGCGTAGATGAAGTCGCAGGCCAGGGCCAGCTCGGAGCCGCCGCCGAGCGCGAAGCCGTTCACCGCAGCGATGGTGGGAATCGGCAGGGCCTCCAGCGCGGCCATGACCCGGTGCCCCAGGGCACCGAACTCCTGCGCCTGGGCGTCGGTCAGCGCGGCCATCTCCGCGATGTCCGCGCCGGCGACGAAGGCCTTCTCCCCGCCGCCGGTGACGATGAGGACGCGTACGTCAGCGGGCAGCGACTTCAGCGCGGCCTCGAGCTCCTGCAGCGTCTTCGTGTTGAGGGCGTTGAGCGCCTTGGGGCGGTCGATGAAGAGGGTCGCGATGGCGCCCTCCTGCTCCAGCCGGATGTTCTCGTAGGCCATGTTCCAGGCTCCTGATGGGAAGTGGGAAGCCGCGCGGGGGCTTCAGTACTTGTAGAAGCCGCGGCCGCTCTTCTTGCCGTACCAGCCGGCGTCCACGTACTGGCGCAGCAGCGGGCTGGGGCGGTACTTGGAGTCACCCAGGCCCTTGTGCAGCACCTCGGCGATGTAGAGCACGGTGTCCAGGCCGATGAAGTCCGCGAGCTGCAGCGGGCCCATGGGCTGGTTGGTGCCCAGCTTCATCGCGGTGTCGATGTCCTCGACGGAGCCCAGGCCCTCCATGACGGCGAAGCAGGCCTCGTTGAGCATGGGGATGAGGATGCGGTTGACGATGAAGCCCGGGTAGTCCTTGGACACCACGGTCGTCTTGCCCATCTTCTCCGCGAGCGCGCGCGTGGTGTTGTACGTCTCGTCGGACGTGGCGGCGCCGCGGATGAGCTCCACCAGCTGCATCACCGGCACCGGGTTCATGAAGTGCATGCCGATGACGGACTCGGGGCGCTTCGTCGACGCGGCGATGCGGGTGATGGGGATGGACGAGGTGTTGGTCGCGAGGATGCCGCCCGGCCGCACCACGGCGTCCAGGTCCTGGAAGATGCGGCGCTTGAGGTCCTCGTTCTCCGTCACGGCCTCGACGGCGAAGTCCACGTCCTTGGCCTCGGTGACGTTCGTCAGCGTGGTGAGGTTGGCCTCGGCGGCCTGCTGCTTCGCCGCGTCGAGCTTGCCCTTCTCCACCAGCTTCTTCAGGCCGGCGCGGATGCGGTCAGCGCCCTTGGCGAGCCCTTCCTTGGACACGTCGGCCAGGGTGACGCGGAGGCCCGCGACCAGTGCCACCTGCGCGATGCCCGCGCCCATCTGCCCTGCCCCGACGACGACAATGTGTTCCGTAGCCATGGCGTGTACGCACCTCTTGGGTCGGAGAATGTGAAGTACGGCGTGCGGGCGGCCTTAGCCCACGCCCCCGGGTCGGTCAACGAACTGCGGCGGGCAACTGGAGCTCACGGACGATGTACCGGTCCTCGCCGACGACCAGTGGCGTCCGCAGGCGCACACGGGCGTCGCTGCCCTCACGTTTCACGAAGAGCGTCGCGTCCCAGGTGCCCTCGGGCAGGTCCACCTGGTACGTGAGCTCGGACGGAGGGCCCGAGGGGAAGAACCGCTCCTCGCGCTTGAGGAGCTGGCCTTCGTTGTCGGAGATCTGCAGGTCCACGGCGCGCACGGACGCCCAGCCCGGCCCCGCGAGCTGGAAGGCGATGTCGCGCTCGGGCGTGCCCGTCACCTGCCACAGGTAGAGACCGAGGGCGGCCAGCAGCAGCAACGGCAGCCGCTTGGCCAGGGCGCTCTTGCGCTCGGGGCGCCGCGGAGGCGGAGGGGCGGCTTCAGCGGGAGGAGGCGTGTCCGCCACCGCTACTCCTTCTTGGTGCGCTTGGCGCTGGGGCGCTTCGCGTTGAGCTCGGAGATGACCACGCTGGGACCGGAGGAGCGGCGCGACTTGGAGGGCTCAACGGGCACCTCCGGCTCGGAGGGCTTCTCTTCCTTCTCGGGAGGCACCAGGCGGATCTGCGCCTTGATCTCCACCGTCATGCCGGACATGAGCTTGAGGAACTCGTCGCGCAGCTTTTCCGACTGGAGGAAGCGGCGGAGCTCCTCGGTGACGACGCGCGTCACCTCGTCCTTGGTCTTCTCGGCCTGGCCGAGGATGAAGCCCAGGGCCTCCTTGGGGAGCTTGAGCTGACCGGCGAGGTTTCGGATGCCCTCTTCGGTCATGAAGAGGGCGCCGAGCCCGGCCACGGCCATGCGGCGGACGAACTCCGGAACGAAGCCCGCGGGCCCGGCGGAGCCACTGGAGCGTCCCTGCCGCTCGTCATCGTCGAGCAGCGGGTCAGGCGGGAAGTCGTCGTTGCCGGCCGGGGCCATGGTGTCTCCTCGATAGTTAGCGGGCCTGCACCACCGGCAGCGGAACGCTCTTGATGCTCTGTGCGGACACGCGCCCCGCGATGTTCCGCGCGACCTCCAGGAAGGCCTTGGCCTCCGGGCTGTCCTTGGCGCCCACCACCACCGGCACGCCGGAGTCTCCAGAGACGCGGACCTTCAGGTCCAGCGGGATTTCACCGAGGAATGGAATCCCGAACATCTGCGCGGCCTTGCTGCCGCCGCCGTGATTGAAGATGGGCGTAGCGTGCGAGCAGTTCGGGCAGACGAACTGGCTCATGTTCTCCACGATGCCCAGCACGGGGATGTGCACCTTGTCGAACATCTGCTTGGCGCGGACCACATCGGCGAGCGCCACGTCCTGCGGCGTGGTGACGAGCACCGCGCCGGCGGCCCGGACGGACTGAGACAGGGTGAGCGCCACGTCACCGGTGCCGGGGGGCAGGTCGAGGACGAGGTAGTCGAGCTCGCCCCAGTTCACGTCCCGGACGAGCTGCATCAGCGCCCCGTGGAGCATGGGGCCCCGCCAGATGAGCGCCTGGTCGGCCTCCACGAGGAAGCCGATGGACATGACCTTGAGGCCGTGGGCCTCGAGCGGATTGAGCGACTTGCCGTCCGGGCTGACGGGCCGCTTGTCGCCCAGGCCGGTCATCAGGGGGACGGAGGGGCCGTAGAAGTCCGCGTCAAGCAGGCCCACCTTGGCGCCGTGCTGGGCCAGGGCGGTGGCCAGATTCACGGCGACGGTGGACTTGCCCACCCCGCCCTTCCCGGCGCCGACGAGGATGATGTTCTTCACCTTGGGGAGGAGCGCGCCGGCGGGCATGCCGCCGCCAGCCGGGCGAACCTGGGCGCCCCACTCGATGTCGAAGGACTTGAGGCCGGGGACGGCCTTGAGGGCGGCCTCGGCGTCGGCCTGGATCTTCCCCTTCATGGGGCAGGCAGGCGTGGTGAGCTCGATCTTGAGTTTCGCGGTGTCCCCGGAGACGCGGACGTCCTTCACCATTCCCGCCTTCACGAGGTCGACGTGAAGCTCGGGGTCCATCACCTTCGACATCGCCGTGAGGATGTCGGCCTGGGAAACGCTCATCAGGACACCTGAAACCTTTTGGAAAACGGGCGGTTGTAAGCCGCCAGCGGGCGCGGAATCTGCCAGCCCAGGGGGGGCTGTCAACGTCGTTTAACGGGGCTGTACGCCCTGCGCACCCTGTAGGCATCGGGAACGGCGGCCGACTGTCGGCCCGCTGAACGGGCCCATCAGGAGGGCTGGTGCGGGTCCCCGCCGGAGGGACGAGGGCCCTGTGGGCTTCTCAATTGCTGCGTTGCGGTAATCACGTCTTCGATCACGCGCCGAACCGCACTGTCGTTGCCCATAGGAGCCCGCTTTCACTTGTGCCTACTCGGATGTGCGCGTTGAGGGCGTACGTGGCGCGGCAAAGACACTCTGGACGTAGGGCTCCCGCTAGAGGTTCGCGCGGGGGATATGCAACACCTGCACGAACGCATTCATCCCTAATCCTTCGAGCATCTCCTAAGCCCTGCCTTCGATTGCTTCAATCTCGTTTGCGACAGCGGTCCGTCATCTCCCGACCGGCTCTGGCGCGTCAGTTCACAGTCCCCTGATGCCAAGCTGTGCAGGTACACTGTCGGTCGTAACGCACCCACCTACTCCGTTCGTGCCACGTCTCGTATGTTCGGCCGCGACTCCGGGGGGGCAACATGCGCCAATGGTGCCCAGCCCGGGTCGGGGGAGTGCCAACGTGAAGTCTGGGTTGAGAATCGGGAGCCTCGCGCTCCTTATGGGTGCCGTGTTCCTGGGATGCGGCGAAGTGAATGAATTACCGACACAACCTCCATCTGGGGGGACGTCTATCGGAGGACTGCCGACCTTTCCTGCCTACCTCGTGAAAGACTTTTACGAACGGCCTCCCCTTGTCAGCCCTGACTCGAATCCCAGCGCCTTCACACGGGTGGGTTCGACGGTGTTCTTTGTCGCGACCGACGATGTTACTGGCACGGAGTTGTGGAAGACGGACGGGACGGCCTCCGGAACGGTCCTCGTCAAGGATATCTATCCAGGCTGGATCGGCCCAGGCGCCCCGAACAGTTCCTCCCCGTCTAGTCTCACAGCAGTCAATGACACGCTCTTCTTCCTCGCCAACGACGGGGTGACGGGAATCGAACTCTGGAAGAGTGACGGCACTGCAGAGGGCACCGTCGTAGTCAAAGATATCATCCCAGGCCTAAGCAGCTACGTGACTGCTGGCTTTGGTGTGATGGGTGGCAGGCTTTACTTCCAAGCGTCGGACGGAAGCACCGCGCCCTGTCTCTATCAGAGCGACGGCACCCCGGAGGGCACGAAACCCGTCCAGCAGCTTGGCGTGATGGAGTTCGCCGCCCATCCGGTGCGCCTCTACGGATCCGAAGACGTTCTATATTTCGCAGCCTCCACCCCCACGACGGGCCTGGAGTTGTGGAAGTCGGATGGGACTTCAGCTGGAACTGTTCGGATCAAGGACATTAACCCCGGCACGGCGTCATCCGGGCCCACACAGTTCACTGCCGTGGGCACCAGCGTATTCTTCTCCGCTTCGGACGGATCGTCCGGACAGGAACTATGGCGCACGGATGGGACTTCAGCTGGAACCGTCCGGATCAAGGACATCAGCCCCGGCACCGATTCCTCCACTCCGCTCAACCTCACCGCATTCAACAACTTGCTCTACTTCACCGCGACGGATGGTGCTTTCGACCGCGAGCTATGGAAGTCGGATGGCACCGCCTCGGGCACCGTCCGGCTCAAAGACATTCGTTCGGGACCCTCGAGTTCCTTCATCACTACCTTCGTTCCACTGGGCACGGAGCTCTACTTCGCCGCAGATGACGGCACGAATGGCTTGGAGCTTTGGAAGACAGACGGCACGGAGGCCGGGACGCTGCTCGTCAAGGACGTCAACCCGGGCGGGTCTTCTGGCTTCTCGAACGGCCTCGCGGTGGCAGGCGGCCAGCTCTTCTTCATTGGCAATGACGGCATTTCTGGCCGCGAGGTGTGGCGCAGTGACGGAACGAGCGCTGGCACCGCACTCGTGAGCGACCTTTATCCTGGCGGCGGCACCTCAAATCCCAGCCCACCCACTGCGTTGGGCAACAAGGTCGTCTTCGCCGCAAGCAATGGCGCCTTGGGGATGCCCGGCAGCTTGGGGCGCGAGGTATGGCAGAGTGATGGAACACAGGCGGGTACAACGGCGCTCCGGGACATCCATGCGCGCCTGCCCTCGGGTGCCCCCCAGGATTTGGTTCATGCTGCAGGTTCGCTGTACTTCTCCGTCCTCAGTGACGCGTCAGCTGACCATCTCCTTTGGAAGAGTGACGGGACGCCGGCGGGCACGATGCTCGTCAGTGCCACGCCCCTTAGTGCCAGGAAACTAACCTGGGTAAACGGGACGCTCTACTTCATGGCGTGGTCGAGCGCGACGGGCTTTGAGCTGTGGAGGACCGACGGCACGGAGTCGGGCACAGTCCTCGTCAAGGACATCAATCCCGGCACTGGGTCCTCGCTGAGCACGAGTTCCATACTACTCCACGCGCAAGGACTGCTCTACTTCACGGCCAACGACGGGACTTCCGGGCTGGAGTTGTGGCGCAGCGATGGCACCACTGCCGGCACGTATCGGGTCAGGGATATAAACCCAGGCAGTGCCTCCGCCTTCTCCGCTTACTCAGCGTTCGCCGAATTCAACGGCGATCTATACTTCCAAGCGACCACCGGCGCTACCGGCACCGAGCTTTGGAAGACCAATGGCACGGAAGCTGGGACGGTCCTCGTCAAGGACATCTACCCTGGCACGACGTCGTCGCTGAGCAGCACCTCGGTCTCCTTCAAATTGCTTAATGGCTCGCTCTACTTCGCGGCCTATGAGCCCAGCAGTGGCAACGAACTGTGGAAGACCGATGGAACAACTGCGGGCACGCTCCTTGTGAAAGACATCTCTTCGGGTGTGGATAGCAGCGGCCCCTCGGAACTCACAGTCGTGGGAAACTCTCTCTACTTCTCCGCAGCGGATGTCACCACGGGCAGTGAGCTATGGATAAGCGACGGCACGACTCCAGGCACCGTGCTACTGAAAGACATCTTTCCCGGCGAGCGATCTTCTACGCCGAAGAGGCTCACTCGTCTGGGCGTGAACCTCCTTTTCACCGCCAATGACGGAACGACGGGGGTCGAGCTATGGAGAACGAATGGAACCGCCGAAGGCACCGTCCTGGTAAAGGATGTCCAACCAGGCGCTAGCGGTGGCCTCATCAACATGGAGGCGCCGCTAGTCATGGAGGAAGAAGGGCTCGTCATCTTCACTGCAGCGGACGCTGCAACTGGAGAGGAGCTCTGGTTGACGGATGGGACCCAGGCCGGCACCATGTTGTTGCAAGATCTCGCGCCAGGAGCCATGCCGTCTCGTCCCACATCCTTCGTTCGCTCCGGCCCCCGAGTGTTCTTCAGCGCGGATGACCGTGTTGTGGGCCGGGAACTGTGGGCCGTAGAGGTGGCGGACCTGCTCCCGGGCCCCTCTCCCTGACGAAGTCAGGGCCGCCGCGATTCCCGCCTGTCCTTCCCCAGATAAGTTAGGCCACGGGAGGATGTGTCCAAGGTCGTATCAAATCGTGTGGACAAGGCTCAGTCGGTGCGGCGGCCTTCCTACGGTAGCGCAACAAGATTGCTGTCCTCGTGGGGGCGACCTGCGAGCACTTCCGAGACGTGCTCGCCGGCGTCGAGCTTGCGGAATTGCTTCAGGAAGATGAGAAGCAGCGTCCAGGTGAAGAAGCTCTGGTCAGGCCATCCGTTGCCCAGCCTTCAGTGCAGATACGAAAGCTGAAGCTGGATGAACCGGTGGCCGGACAGGAGCGGATTGGGCGGGTCGGCCAGCTCCTGGGAGCGGAAGACCATCCCGAGCCCGAGCTGGAACCCTCCCGTCCGGAACGCCGCGCCGAACTCACTGTCCCCCACGATGGGCGCCTTCCGGACGCTGATGCTCGGCCGGAAGAGCGTCCCGTCCAGGAACAGGTTCCTCGCCACCAGCCGCACCTGCCCTCGGGCGTACAGGTAGGCCTCCCAGGCGCGTTCGTCCCTCAGGGCCATCACCTCGGCGGAGGCCTCGCCCGGGGCACGCTGTGACTCAAGCTCACGGACCACGGACGGCATGATGGGCGCCAGTCCGTACGGCCGGGCGAGCCAGCCCACACGGACCGTGCCACCCAGGCTCGCGTTCACGAACACCGTGCCCAGCATCGCTCCCGCCGACCACGTCACGTCCACCACCGGGCTCCAGAGAAACGGCTGCTCGCGGAGCGCGGAGAAGTGGAACGCGGGCTCGGTGGGGAGCTGCTTCTCCCAGCCCACCGGGATTCTCGCCACCGTGCGCCCGAAGAGGTCATTCAGCGTCCGGTGCAGCCATCGCTGCGTCTGCGCCGCGCCCGACGCCGGGCCCGTGACGCCCACCGTGGCCTGGAGCGTCAGCCTCGACGAGTCCGCGGGCGCCCTCCCCGCGTAGATGTGCTGGAACAGGAACCCACCATGCAGCCAGCCCCCGTAGGGGCGGTCATTCGGGTCCGGGAACACCTCCTGGTCCGGCAGCGGCACGATGCGGCTCGGCGTGTACATGTTCTGCGCCAGCGAGCCGCCGCACAGGTACCGGTGCTGCACCCCGTCCGGGAGCCTCAGCGTCCGCGCGATGGAGCGGCACCCGTCGTACTCCCCGAAGTGCTCGATGCGCACGCCGTTCGTGTACAGCCGGTCGCTCTTGGCGAGGACGTCGTTCTCGAAGTGGAGGCTCGTGACGAACGGCAGCTTCTCCTCCACGGCCGGCATGGAGGAGGATTCCGCCTGAGCCAGACAGGATGCGGTCAGCAGCGCGAGTGCCTTCAGCATCGCGCCATTCTACCGCTCGCGTCCGTCAGCTCCCGAATGGCCACTGGTCATCAGGCAACAGTCTACCCAGCAGGTCGGTCAGCTCGAACCGCGAGCCACCTTCGAACTGCTCCGTGCCACCGCGCAGGCTCAGCCCCAGCGCCGTGGGGCACAGCGCATAGGTCCGCGACTGGGACGCCCCCAGCAACAGCTTCAGCAGGTTGACCCGCTGCTTGCGCCCGCCATAGGTCATGATCTCGAACCGCTCCGTGGGCGCCTTCGCCAGCGACAGCGCGTGACGGCACGCGTCCTCGAAGCCCGCGACCTGATCCACCAGCCCCACGGCCTTCGCCCGCACGCCCGAGTACACCCGGCCCTCCGCCAGCTGGTGGATCTCCTCCTTCGTCCGCCCCCTGCCCTTCGCGACGATGTCGAGGAACGCCTGGTAGATCTCCTCCACCTCGGCTTCCAGCGTCGCCTGCTCGTGCGGACTGAACCCACGTGAAGTCGAGAAGATGGCCGCGTTCTCCCCTCGGGCCAGCACCGTCCGGCGGATGCCCAGCTTCTCCATCAACCCGGACGCATCGAACTTGCCGGCGAACACCCCAATCGACCCCACCAGGGCGTGGGGCGCGGACCAGACCTCCTTCGCGCCCACCGCCACCATGTACCCGGCACTGGCGCACACCCGGTCCATGTACGCGATGACGGGCTTCTTCCGCGCCACCCGCTGCACCGCCTCCAGCATCTGCTCCGCCGCCAGCGGCGTCCCACCCGGGCTGTTGACGTAGAGAATCACCGCCTTCGAGCGCTTGTCCCGCCCCGCCGCGCGCAAGGCCTTCACCACCGTGTCCGCCGTCGCCATCCGTCCGCTGGGGCCCTTCCCCGGCACAATCATCCCGGACACGGGCACCACCGCCAACCGAGGAGGCCGCCGCACGGGCTTCCAGCGCACCGGGGGGAACGGCACCGTGGACAGGTACGTCGCCATGGGCTCCAGCTCCGTCTCCTCCGCGTCCCCTCCGTCCTTCACGAGCCCCAGGTGCACGGGCAGGTCCGCCTCGCTCACCAGCGCGTCCACCAGCCCCGCATCCAGCGCGCGACGGGCGCTGAAGGGCCCTCGATCGATCAGCGCCCGGACCTCCTCTGGCGTCTTCCGGCGCCCGCGCGACACCACGTCCACCAGGTCCGCGTAGCGCTCGTCCAGGAACGACTCCACCGTGCGCGTCTGGATGTCCGACACCACGGTGTCCGTGAACAGCTCCGGCGCCGTCTTGTAGTCACCGCGCCGGACGAAGTGCGGCCGGATGCCCGCGCGCGACAGGCCCTCGCCCAGAGCCGTGGGCTCGGCGGCGTAGCCCACCAGCTCCACGCGGCCCATGGGGGCCAGGAGCACCTCGTCCGCCGCGCACAGGAGCGCGTACGCCTCGTTGTCCACGCTCACCGCCCAGCCCACCACGCGCTTTCCCTGGCGCTGGAAGGCCGTCACCACCGACACGAGGGCGTCCCGCTTGGCGGGAGGGACGGTCAGTGACTCCACCTCCAGGAGGATGCCCTTCACCCGGGCGTCCTTGGCCAGGACCTCCAACGACTCGCGGAAGCGCTCCACGGAGGTGACATCCGAGGGCTCGGGGCGGCTGGCGCCCAGCCGGAGCTTGGGGCGGCGCTGCTCGCGGTACGGCGGATCACCCGTCAGGCGGAAGCGGACGTAGGTGGGCCGGTCCCCCGAGGAGAGCATCCGGAAGGGGGCACCCAACGCGGTACGCGCGAGGAGGGTCAGGTTGGCGAGGGCGATGAAGGGCAGGCGCAGCATGGCGTCCGGAAAGGAAATGTGGGTCTCCGGCCCGTAATGGACGCCCACTCCGGGTGCAAGCCCTGTTCAGTCCATCCGTTGGGTCGTGATAGCCTCGACTGCCATATGCGATACCTCGTTCCCCGGATGCTCCTCGTCCTCGCGCTCAGCTCGGGTGGTGCCGCGCTGGCCCAGCCGCCCCGCAAGCAGGTCCAGGAGTTCCAGGCGCCCCGCGAGATGACTCCCGAGGAGCGGGAGGCCGCCAAGCAGCGCGCCATGGGCAACAACCTCAACGCCTACGGCAAGGACGTCCAGCTCAAGCAGAAGCCGATTCCCTGGATGGCCATTGGCCTGGCCGGGCTCGTCTTCCTCGTCACGACGCCCTTCGCCATCCGCGCCTACCGGAAGACCTCGAAGGACATCGCCGGGCAGAACACCTTCGGCGTCAACCGCGGCGACGACGAGGCGGCCTGAGTCCCACCGTTCCGCCGGACCTCAGGCGGGACGGACCTCCACGCAGCCACCCGCATCCACCGCCACACGCACGGGCAGGAAGCGCTCCACGACGCGGGCGTGGGTGGTCAGGTGGTCGGTGATTCGCGCGGCCGTGAAGCGCGTGGTGCCCGGCGTCGCCGACCCCAGGCGCCCCGCGGCCAGCAGCGCGGCGGGCAGCAGGATCTGATCGGCGAGGTGCTCGTCGAGCGCGCCGCCCGTTTCCATGAACCGCGCCAGGGCCTCCCCGGCCTCGCGGCCCACGTCCTCGGCGGGACGGCCCCGCTCTCCCAGCGCGGTGAAGCCGGCGATGGTGTGCTCGAACTGGGCGAGCACGAAGGTCACCGTCCCCACCGAGCGCGTCACCGCCAAGGGCCGGTTGTCCGCCTCCGCCAGGATGCCGCGCTCGCGGAGGGCCGCCACCGCCGCGCGCGACTGGCGCTCCGCGATGGTGAAGGGCAGCCCACCCGTGAAGGACGACACCCGGACCTCGCGCAGCATGCCGCGCGCCGGCAGCTCCACCAGCCGAGGCGGCTCCTGCGGCGCGCCCACCTCCGCGACAATCTCCCCTGCCCCCTCCGGGTAGAACCCGGCATGGACCAGGGAGAGCAGCACGGGCAGGCCATAAGCGTGCGCCACGGGCTGCCACACGGTGGCCACGTAGTGGAAGCTGGGGCTGTGCGGCAGGTGCGTGCCTCCGCGCAGCGTGAGCCGCCCGCCGCCCGCCAGGGCCAGTGGATAGACGAGACACTGGAACAGCAGCGGCGTGCTGCCCGCGGTCCCCACCTCCAGCAGGTAGTCCCCGGCTCGCACCGGGCCGGGGGTGAAGGACAGCTCCGAGGCGCCGACGGTGGCGCCCGCGCTGGAGGCGCTGCCGCCGCACAGGGCCTCGGCGCCGCGCACACAGGCCAGGTGCTGGGGCCGCAGACCGGGCGGGTCACGTCGCTCGCGCAGGCGCGTGATGTGGAACGGCCGGCCGGTGATGAGCGACAGCGACAGTGCCGAGCGCAGAATCTGCCCGCCGCCCTCGCCTTCACTCCCATCCAGCCGCACCGGCCCGGTGTCGGGCCCCTCGGTGCCGGTCATGACCCTCCCGCTTCGGGTGCCACCACGTGAAGGGCGCAGGGTAGCAGGAACGCAAGGCCCCCATGCCCAGGAGAACGCCCTTCTCCCCACCGCTGTACAGAAGGAGCCCTGATGGCGGTGGGAACGGTGGTTTCCACCGCGCGCTACTCGTCCAGCGCAGGCAGCACGCCTACCTGGATGAAGCTGGGGTTCGCGGCCGAGTGGTAGACACGGTGGAAGGCCCGCGTGAAGTGCTCTTCCTTCGCCTCGAAGATGTTGGGCACGTAGGTCTGCGGGTTGCGGTCGATGAACGGGAACCAGCTCGACTGGACCTGGATCATCACCCGGTGGCCGCGCTGGAAGGTGTGGAACACGTCGTTGATGGTGAAGCGCACCTTCGTCACCTCGCCGGGCTTGAAGGGCTTGGGCTCGCTGTAGCTGTCACGGAACCGGCCGCGGAATGGCTCGCCGCGCACCAGCGTCTGCTGGTGGCCCCGGTTCTTCTGCCCCTTCTCCTCACTCCCATTCCGCCACCCGCGCACCGTGCCCGGGTTGACGTCCACCAGCTTCACCACCCAGTCCGCGTCCGTCCCGGTGGTGGAGACCCACAGCTCCGCCTCCAGCGGCCCCGCCACCGTGAGGTCCCGCTCCAGCGGCTCCGTCTCGAACACCAGCACGTCCGGCCGGCGCGCCGCGAAGCGCTGGTCCTCGGTCATGTAGTTCCTGCTCCAGCCCGTCGTGAGCTCCTGCGTGTAGGGCACCGGCTTGTCCGGATCGCTCACGTACTCGGCGAAGGACGCGCCGGTCGCCTTGGGGGCCTGGGTGGACAACCCGCCCTTGGGCTGGAAGTAGAGCCGCGTCTGGCGCAGCCCCTTGGGCGGCCAGGTGTCGAAGCGGCGCCAGCGGTTGGCGCCCGTCTCGAACACCATCGCCTCGGGCACGTCCGGCTTCGGGCCCCCCTTGAGGTGGTGCTTGAAGAACTCCAGCGCCAGCGTCTGGTACGCCGCGCTGGTGGCGAAGCCGAAGTCCGCGTCGCCCAGTGAATCACCGTCGTCGCGCTGCCAGCCGCCATGCGGCCACGGGCCCATGATGAGGCTGTTGGAGATGCCCGGGTTCTGCTTCTCGATGGCGGCGTAGGTGCGCAGCGGGCCGTACAGGTCCTCGGTGTCGTACCAGCCGCCCACCGTGAGCACGGCGGCCTTGATGTTCCGCAGGTGGGGCAGCAGGTTCCGGGCCTGCCAGAACGCGTCGTAGTTGGGATGCGCGGCGATCTCCTTCCAGAACGCGACGTCTCCCTTGAAGTACCGCGTGTCGGCGTTGCTCAAGGGGCCCAGGTCCAGGAAGAACTGGTAGCCATCCGGTGTGCCGAAGTCGAAGCGCTGCCACTCCTCGTTGTCCGTGGGCCCGGTCCGGGGCTTGCCGAACGACGAGAAGAAGCCGAACGCGAGCGACAGGTTGAAGGCACCATGCCGGTGCATGTCGTCCCAGAACCAGTCGGCGATGGGCGCCTGCGGGGACACGGCCTTGAGCGCCGGGTGCGAGTCGATGGCGCCCGCCGAGGCGTAGAAGCCGGGGTAGGAAATCCCCCACTGCCCCACGCGCCCATTGTTGTGCGGGACGTGCTTCACCAACCACGCGATGGTGTCGTAGGTGTCGGTGCTCTCGTCGAAGTCCTTCGGCCCGGACTTCTTCGCCTTGTGCGGCCGGACGTTGACGAACTCGCCCTCCGACATGTTGCGGCCACGCACGTCCTGGAAGGCGAAGATGAAGCCTTCCTTCTCGAACGCCTCGGTGGGGCCCAGCGCGGGGGGATACCTGTCCGCGCCATAGGGCGCGACGCTGTAGGGCGTGCGCACCATGAGGACGGGATAGCGCTTCGCCGGTGAGGCGTCGATGGGCACGTACACCGAGGTGAACAGGCGCGTCCCGTCCCGCATGGGGATGCGGTACTCGTACTTGGTGTACTGAGACCGGACGCGCTCGGTGCGCTCGGGGGAGATGGCGGGGCGCTTCGGAGCCGGCGTGGTGGACTGCGCCTGCGCCGGGCCTGCGGCAAAGGCCAGTAGGACCGCCGCGAGGGCACGGGACACGGGATGCATGGACGCTCCTGGAACGATGAACCTGGAAGGCCGGCCCCCAACAGCCTGCCCGCCTGCTTGTTCCCGGAATCAGATCCGCTCTTCGCCGCCGTCGTCCAGCCCGTACTTGCGCAGCTTGTCATGCAGGGTGGCCCGGCCGATGCCCAGCCGCCGCGCCGCCTCGCTGCGATTGCCGCCCGCCATGCGCAGCGCGTTCAGGACGAGCCCGCGCTCATACGCCTCCACCCGCTCCTTGAGCCCCGCGCCAGCCGGGCCCTCCTGGGCGGCGGGCCGGGACGCGTCGGCGACAACCCCCGGGGCATCAGGCGCCAGCGCTCCCGGCTCGGCGGAGGGAAGCTGGCTCAGGTCCAGCATGCCCCCGCTGGACAGCGCGACCAGGCTCTCCAGCGTGTTCTCCAGCTCGCGCACGTTGCCGGGCCACGGCAGCGCGCGCAGCCGCTCGAAGAAGCCCTCGGGGAGCTTCAGGGGCCCGGTGTGGAACCGGTCGATGAAGCGGTCCAGGAACACCCGCGCCAGCACGGGGATGTCCTCGGGCCGCTCGCGCAGCGGTGGCACGCGAAGCAGCACCACGTTGAGGCGGTAGTAGAGGTCCTCGCGGAACGTGCCTTCCATCGCCAGGCGGCGCAGGTCCCGGTGGGTGGCGGCGATGATGCGGACGTCCACCTTCACGGGCCGATCCTCTCCCACCGGCCGCACCTCACCCTCCTGGAGCACGCGCAGAAGCCGGGCCTGCAGCGTGGGGGCCAGCTCGCCCACCTCGTCCAGCAGCAGCGTGCCTCCATCCGCCTCCCGGAAGAGTCCTGGGCGCGAGCGATGCGCGCCGGTGAAGGCTCCCTTCACGTGACCGAACAGCTCGGCCTCGGCCAGCTCCTCCGTGAGCGCCGCGCAGTTGAAGCGCAGGAAGGGCCGGTTCGCGCGCGGCGAGGCCCGGACGAGCGCGTCCGCCACCCGCTCCTTGCCCGTCCCGCTCTCACCAGTGATGAGCACCGTCACGTCGCGGGAGCCGGCCAGCTGCACGAGCTGCGCGAGGCGGGCCATGGGCTCGGACACGAAGACGAGGGAGCGCGACAGGTTCAGCTCGCCCGACAGCCGCGCGTTCTCCTCGCGCAGCCGCACCGACTCGAGCGCGCGCGACACCACCGCCAGCAGCTCATCCACCTCGAAGGGCTTGCGGAAGTAGTCATAGGCCCCGGCCTTCATGGCCTCCACCGCGAAGCGCTCCGAGCCATGCGCGGTGATGACGATGACGCGGGGCGCGGTGGGGAGCGTGCTCAGCCGCCGGACCAGTGCCATGCCGTCCATGCGCGGCATGCGCAGGTCGGAGATGACCAGGTCATACGGCCGCGCGGCCAGCTTCGCGAGCGCGTCCTCACCATCGACCGACTCATCCACCTCCACCCTCGGGAGGCTCCTGAGCATCTCCCGCAGCGTGAAGCGGACGCCCGCGTCGTCATCCACCACCAGGACGCGGGGCACACGGCTCGCCGCGCCGCCAGCCTCATCCCACATGCGCGACTCCATGCACGGGCCTCAGCACCTCCGCGGGGAGCTCCCGGGGGAGAATCATCACGGCTTCACAGCCGCCCACCGGCGCGTTCCCCAGCATGACGTCGCCGCCGTGCTGCCGCGCCAGGGCACGCGCCACCGTGAGGCCCAGACCGGAGCCCTTCGCCTTGGTCGTGACGCCCGCGTCGAACGCCCGTCCGCCCAGCTCCAGGGCCAGCCCGGGACCCATGTCGCGCACGATGACCTGGACCTCGCCCGGTTGCGGCGCGCTCACCGCCACCGTCACCCGGCCTCCCGCGGGGCTGGCCTCGATGGCGTTGTGAAGGAGGTTCATCATCACCTGCTTCACCTTGCGCGGGTCGCACATGGCCTCGACCGGCTCCGAGCCCACGCGCTCCAGCCGCACGCCCTGCCCCGCCGCGAGCCCTTCGTGGAGCACCAGGGCCTCGTCACACAGCGCGCCCAGGTCCACCCGGCTCACCGTGAGCGGAACCAGGGGCCGGGTGAAGTTGAGGAACTCCTCCAGGATGTCCTGCATCCGCACCACCTCGCCGGCGAGCACCTGGAGTCGCTCGGCCGGCTGCGGACGCCCTGCCTCCCGTGCCATGAGCTGGGTGAGGCCCTTCACGGTGGCCAGCGGGTTCTTCAGCTCGTGCGCGATCTCCCCGGACATCGCCTCCAGGGCCCCGGAGTAGGAGCGATGCGTCGCGAGCAGCTCGTCCCGGATGGCGAGGGCCTCGCTCATCATGTTCTCGAAGGTGGTCCGGACGGCGCTCCCCGCGATGCTGCAGACGATGAGCGCCAGCGCCACCACCAGCGCGCCGGTGGCGAGCAACAAGGGCTCGGGCGAGCCGAGGAACCACAACGGCAGACCGGGTATCAGCCCCGAGACCTGGACGACGGAGATGATCAGCAGCGACCCGAGCTGCAAGCGCAGGAGCCAGCGCCGCTCCGCGCGGGATGCCGCGAGGCTCGACAGGAACCCCAGGGGCAGCGCGGCCGCCAGGACGGGGCTCGCGATGCCGCCGGTCCCGACGATGACGCACTGGAGCATGATCTGGCCCATCCAGAGGTGGGCATCCAGCGACTGCTTGCTGACGCCTTCGCGTTGATAGCGCCGATACTCATGAATGAGGAAGACGAACGCGCCCACGCCCACCAGGCTCATGAACGCGCATCGCCAGGGTGCGCCGTCCAGCACGGCGATGAGCACCGAGGACAACAACAGCACCAGGGACACGACGAGCCGGAATCGGAGCAGTTGGCCGAACAGTCGGCCGAAGTGCTTGAGCTGCAGCTCCTCGACGATGCGCTGCGTCCGTGAATCCATGAGCGCCTCTTCCCCGGGTGCCGCGCTGCTCAGGGCGCGTCCGCCTGGCCTCCTTCGATGACGCGAAGACTCGGCGCGCGTTCCCGCTCTCCACGCGTGGACCGCTCCGCGGGCACGGTGCGTTCAGCCGGCCTCTCGGGCACACTCGCAGCGGTGGACGCCGCGCGCCGCGGCGAGGGCCGGAGCGGCAGACCGTAATAGAGGTACATGTCGAGAAGCATGGTGGGCCTTCCCCTTTCGCCCAGCACTCAGCAATGGTGATGCCACCGGGACCGGCCTCCCTCCGGGGCATGCCTCCTCCGAAGCGGAGGCGGAACGCACCGTGCCACGTAGGCCGCACGGCCTTCTCGTGAAAAAAGATGAAGACTCACGAGCCCCCTGCCGCGCGGTGTGGGTCGTGTCACGCTCCGAGCTGAAGCCACCGCCGGGCTTCCGACGGGGTGTCGGATTTCCGGCAGGCCCCCGCACGGTCATCCGGCACGCAGGTCTGGCCCCCGAGCCGGACCGGGGACGTCCCCGCCCGGCTCAGGCGTGCAGCGTCTCGTGCCTCGCGAGCATCTCCACGAACTGCTCGATGCGGCGGGCCCGCGTCTCCGCCTTCTTCGCGGTATGGACGCGCCACAGGATGGCGTAGCGGTTGGCCGCGTTGAGCGTGGAGAAGAACGCGGCGGCCCGCGCGTTGGCGGCCAGCGCCTGGGCCAGGTCCTCGGGGACGGTGGCCTTGCTCGGGGAGGCGTAGGCCGCATCCCAGCGGCCATCCTGACGGGCTTGCTCCACCACGGCCATGCCAGACGGCTTCATCCGGCCCGCGGCGATGAGCGCCTCCACCTTCTCGCAGTTGATCTTGGACCAGACGCTCTTCGCGCCCCGGGGCGTGAACTTCTGGAGCCACGCGGTGTCATCGAAGGCGTTCTTCTGACCGTCAATCCAGCCCCACTCGAGCGCGACCTCGAGCGCCTCGGCGTAGGTGACGGATTCGATACCCGAGCCCTTCTTCGCCAGCTTCAACCAGAGGCCGCGCGACGAGGCATGGTTGGCTTCGAGCCAGGACGCCCACGCGGCGGGAGACGCGAAGGCAATCACGGGGAGCTCGGCGGCGGGGGCCTTCTTCGAGGCGGTCTTCTTCGTCGGAGGCATGGCTGCGTCAGCGGATAACACGAGCCCTCGGTGCCCCGCCAACCTTCGCTGGACCCTTTGGCGCCGTGGTGCGGACCGCCGGCATCTGGTCCAGGCGCCTTGCGAGCGAGCCTGGGGAAAGGAAGGTCTCACGGCGACGTGGGCATACCCATGGCCAGTCACCGGACCCGGGTTGACACGCGCCGACGGTGGCGCGCGACACGTCCGTGGGTTACAGCGCCGCGGACATGACGCATCAGGCTGCGGCTTCCGGGCTCACCCTCTTCCAACATCGCGA
The DNA here is from genome assembly GCF_050038885.1 of Pseudomyxococcus flavus. Taxonomy (NCBI): domain Bacteria; kingdom Pseudomonadati; phylum Myxococcota; class Myxococcia; order Myxococcales; family Myxococcaceae; genus Pseudomyxococcus; species Pseudomyxococcus flavus. The sequence continues at coordinate 8,356,783 of NZ_CP143624.1, forward strand.
CTTTCGCTTCTACCTGCTGGCGCGCCTGTGCGCGGTGCTCGCCGTCCAGATTGAGTCGGTGGCCATCGGCTGGCAGGTGTACGAGCTCACGGGCAGCGCGCTGGCGCTCGGCTACACCGGCCTGGCGCAGTTCGTCCCCTTCTTGTCCCTGTGCCTGGTGGGTGGACAGGTGGCGGACCGCGTGGACCGGCGCACCATCCTCGCCGTGTGCCAGACGGTGATGTTGGTGTGCAGCCTGCTGCTGCTCGCATTCACCCTGGGCCACATCCGCGACGTGCGCTTCGTCTACGGCGTCCTGGTGCTGTTCGGCGCCGCGCGCGCATTCCATGCCCCGGCGGGCTCCGCGCTCACGCCTCACCTGGTGCCACCCGAGCACCTGACGCGCGCCGTGGCCATCAACTCCACCACCTGGCAGGTGGCCACCATTGGCGGCCCGGCCGTGGGCGGCATCCTCTACGGCTGGGCGGGCGCCACCGGGGCCTATACGGCCTCCGCCACGCTGTGCGCGCTGTCGGTCCTCTGGATTCTCACACTCAAGGTCCGCACCGGCAGCGCGTCCTCGGAGCCCCTGTCGCTCACGACGCTGGTCGCGGGGCTCGGCTTCGTGCGGCGTCAGCGCCTGCTGCTCGGCAGCATCACCCTGGACCTCTTCGCCGTGCTCTTCGGCGGCGCGGTGGCGCTCCTGCCCATCTACGCGCGGGACATCCTGCACACGGGGCCCTGGGGCCTGGGCCTCCTGCGGTGCGCGCCCGCGGCCGGCGCCGCGGTGGTGGCCGTGTTCCTCGCCATGCGGCCGATGGGTGGCAACACCGGCCGGAAGATGTTCATCGCGGTCGCCATCTTCGGAGCGGCCACGCTCGTCTTTGGCATGAGCCGCTCCCTGCCGCTCTCACTGCTGGCGCTGGCGGTGGCGGGCGCCGCGGACATGATCAGCGTCGTCGTCCGGCACACGCTCGAGCTGATGGCCACCCCGGACGACATGCGCGGACGCGTGGGCGCGGTGAACATGATGTGCATTGGTGCCTCCAACGAGCTGGGGGAGTTCCGCGCGGGTGGGCTCGCCGAGTACGTGGGCGCCGTCCCCGCGGTGGTCGCGGGGGCCCTCGGCACGCTGGCGGTGGTCGCGCTCTGGGCCTGGGCCTTCCCCGAGCTGCGCCGGGTGGACCGCCTGGAGGCCTTCGCGAAGAAGGAGCCCGCGGCGCCCGCGAGCTGAGCAGGTCCGGCGCTCAGGCCTGCGCGCCGTCGTAGCTGACGCGCAGTCCGCGGTGCGTCACGGTGATGAGCGGCCGGCCGAGCCAGCCGCAGTGCCTGCACACGGCGCTGGGCCCCGAAGGGGTGACGCGCACCGGCAGGTCCGCCGCGCAGACGGGGCAGCCCTCGGGAATCGTGTAGTCACGCGAGGTTGCGTTCACTTCGGTCATGTCTTTGAGCTAACGCAGTCGCGCCCCGCCGCAAGCAGGCGGGCGGGCGCGTCCGCGTGCATTCCACCGAGCGGCCGTGCGTGCGCACGACGGCACAATCGCGGCCCGGTAGGCCGACTCACGCCGGGTCCAGCAGCTTCCGGAAGGCCTGCGCAGCCGCCTCCTCCGTCACCTCTCCCAGGTCCTCGCTCACCTGGAGCTCCGTCTCCGAGATGCCCGGCACGCGCGTGGGGCTGAAGCCATTGGCCACCCAAACCTTGTCCTCGCTCGCGATGCGATCTCTGCGAGCGGACAGCTCCGCGGGCTCGCCCCGGAGGTAGACGCGGAACATGCTCGTCTGTGCCGGACGCGGAAGTACCGTGAGGCGATCATCCGACGCCAGGGCCTCCGAGAGGAGCTTCGCCCGTCGGACGTGCTCGGGGATGCGTGCCAGGGCATCATCGAGCCGCATTGCCGCGGAGGCCACGAAGGGCAACATCTGGTAGACGTTGCCGCCATGCCGGTGGCGCCACGTGCGAGCGCTCCGGATGAAGTCTCGCTTCCCGGCGAGCATGGCCCCGCCAATGGCACCCACCGTCTTGTAGAACGACACGTAGACGGAGTCGAAGCCCCGGCAGACGTCCGCGTACGAGCGCTGGTAGAAGGGCTGACATTCCCACAGCCGCGCCCCATCCATGTGAAGCTTCACGCCCTGTGAGCGGCACGTCCGCTTGAGGTCCTCGAGCTGGGCCCATGTGGGGAGCTGTCCCCCCAGCCAGCGGACCGGCAGCTCCACGCTCACCGTCCCCAGCGCCTCGCGCGCCCCCCGCACGTCGGTGGCCAGCAACGGCCGGATCCACGGCGCGATGATGACGTCATGCAGCCCGTGGAGCACCACGTGGCTGTTGTTCTCGTGCAGCACGTGGTGGGACGACGGATGTAGCCCCACGTTCCGGTTCCCGCTGGCATCCGCGTAGATGCGGAGCGCGATGAGCTGGCCCATCGTGCCGGTGGGCATGAAACACGCGGCCTCGCAGCCGAGCAGCCTGGCGATGCGAGCCTCGAAGTCCTCGATGAACGCGCTGCCGCCGTAGAAGTCCTGCTCCAGGCCCCGGCGCTGCACCCACTCGCCAATCCGGATGAGTTCGGCGCCCGGATCCACGGTGGCCCCGGGAGCAAGCGCCGCACGGCAACCTCGGCGCAGCGCCGCGGACGACACCCGTGATGGCTTCGGCGTGACGGCGGCCGTCTTCCCCGGAGGGGCCGTTGCCTGCGCCGGTGGCACCGCCGCTCGGGCTCCCCGAGGCACCAGCGTGGCTCCCGAGAGCAATCCGGTGAGCGCCAGGAACTCGCTTCGACTGAGGTGCCGAGGACTCATGGAACATGAGCCTACCGCGAGTCGTCGATTGAACACGCGCGGCAACGCGGGCGTCGCAGCCCCACTTCCTGACGCAACGCAGGTGGGCGGCTCGTGCGGCGCCCCCCTCTGCCCGACACGACCCGATTCGCCGGTAGAGGTCCGCCGCCGCGCGGAGTATGGGAGGCGGCCATGCCCCTCCGCCTCGTGAAACGACTCGCCCGGGACTGGTTCCTGCTGGGGATGCTGGCCGCCATCGTCCTGGCCGCGGTCTTCCCCGAGCTCGGCATGGCGGGTGGACCGATGCACGCGGACGTGGTCGCGAACGTGGGCATCTTCGCGGTGTTCCTGCTCCACGGCCTGGGGCTCCCCGCGGCCCAGCTGCGGACCGGGGCACTGCAGTGGCGCGTGCACCTGGTGGTGCAGGCCTTCACGTTCGGGGTGTTCCCCCTGCTTTGGTGGCTCAGCGACGCCCTGCTGGGTCGCTGGCTGCCGGAGGACGTCTCGCTGGGCCTGCTCTACCTCTGCGCCGTCCCGTCGACCATTTCCTCGTCCGTGGCGATGACGGGCGTTGCCAGGGGCAACGTCCCCGTGGCCATCTTCAACGCCAGCCTGTCCAGCCTGCTCGGCATCGTCCTGACGCCGCTCCTCATCGGCCTGTTCGCCTCCGTCACGGGACAGTCCCTCTCCATGCGTGACGCCGTCCTGAAGCTCGCCACCCTCCTGCTGCTACCGCTGGCCCTGGGGCAGCTGCTGCGTCCGCTCCTGGGCGCCTGGTTCGCCCGCTACCGGCGCTACACCAACGCCTTCGACAGAGCCGTCATCCTGCTGCTCGTCTATGCGTCGTTCTGCGACTCCATCGGGACGGGGCTGTTCACGGACCAAGGCTGGGAGGTGCTGGGGATGGCCTTCGCGGGCGCGGTGAGCCTCCTGGCCATCGTGCTGACGCTGACCACCCGCGTGGCACGGGCCCTGGGGTTCTCCACGGAGGACGAGATCGCGGTGGTCTTCTGTGGGTCGAAGAAGACACTGGCGTCCGGGGTGCCCATGGCGCGCCTGCTCTTCGGCGCGTCGCCGGCCCTGGGGCTCATCGTCCTACCACTCATGTTCTACCACCAGGCCCAGTTGCTGGTGTGCTCGGTCCTGGCGGAGCGCTACGCGAAGCGGCCGGCGCGACCCGCCGCGTAGGGGCAGGTGCGCCGGCTCCTCCCCGAGGACACGTCCCATTCGCTCGCGTCTGTGATAGGGCGCGGGAACGTATGACCGAGCCCAACAGCCCATCCGGGGACCGGCTTGACCCGGCGGGTACTGCCCGGGCTGGAATGCGCGTCATGGCCGACCGACTCGTCTTCCCGCCCATCGTCGAAGGACTCTTCGTCCGAGGACTGTCAGGACGGGTGACGCCCCTGCTCAAGGAGCAGCTGCGAAGCGAGGGCCTGGACCTGGACCGGCCCCTGCTCCCCGCCTACCCGCTGGAGACGTGGATCCGCTGCGTCTCGCTCACGGCCAAGGCACTTCACCCGGCCGAGCCGGACGAGGTGGCCTGGCGGATGCTGGGCGAGCGAATGATTGACGGCTATCGCGACACGCTGATGGGCCGGGCGCTGCTCGGGGTGATGAAGCTGCTGGGGCCCTGGCGGATGCTGTCCAAGGCGCAGCACGGCTTCCGGACGAGCAACAACTACACCGAGGTCCGCATCACCCAGAGCGGCCCGGCGGAAGCCAGGGTCTGGCTCAACGAGCCCGGCATGCTGCGCTACTTCAAGCAGGGCGTCATGCTCGCCATGTCCCGCGCCGCGGGTGGCGTCGCCACGACGGTGGACGTGCAGGACTTCGACGACCACTGCGTCACGTACCGCGTCGCCTGGAAGGAACCTGGGCGCTGAGGCGGCTTGCCCTGGAGGTCTCCGCTCTGCGACGTTTGCCCCCAGCTGGCGCGACCGCGCCAACGATGAGGGGGATGACATGCCGTCGAGCGAGCGAGCCAATCTGCCGCGTTGGAAGGGGCAGCAGGGCTACTTCGAGATCTGGTTCCTCTGCGTGCTCGACCCGGGCGGTGAGCGGGCCTGGTGGTTCCGCTACACGCTCTTCACGCCCGCGCCGGGAGCCCCTGGCGGGCCCCGCGCCATGCTGTGGGCGGCGTCCTTCGACTGCGCATCCTCCACGCCCGCCCTGGCGCTGAAGGCCATCCATCCCCTCTCCCGGTTCGTCGCCAACGCCACCGGGCGTTTCGGCATCCGCATCGGAGACGCCGAGCTGGCACCCGGCCGGTGCCATGGCCGCGTCGAGTCGGGGGGCCATTCCATCGCGTGGGACCTGCGCTCCACCCCCGAGGCCGGGGAGGCCGTACGCCGCACGCCCCGTGGCGCGAACCTGCTGCCACTGCCCACGCAGGTGGCGCACTCCCAGGACGACATGCGCTTCAGCGGCACCGTCACGGTGGATGGGCACCCGTACGAGGTCCAGGGCGCTCCAGGCCTTCAGAAGCACCTGTGGGGCCACCGGAGGCTGGAGGAGCTGACGTGGCTCTACGTGCCGCGCTTCCAGGAGGACGCGGACGCGCGCCTGGAGGCGCTCTCCGTGCTGCCTCGTCGCTCGGTGCTGAGTCCCCGGCTCACCCCCATCTATCTGCGCACCGGTGCCACGGAGCACCGCTTCCACGAAGCACCGGGCCTGCTCTTCACGCACATGGAGGCGCCGCGCGCCGGAGCGCTGCGCTTCCGCGCACGCTCGGCCACGGTGGCGGTGGAGGGCCGCGCGTGGTGCGACCCGCGGACGCTCGTGGGCTACGTCTACCGCGACCCGACGGGCTGGGACGTCCACGTGGCCCAGAGCGACGTGGCCACCTGCGAGCTGGAGCTCTTCACCCGTCCTCACCCCTTCGCGGCCTGGAGGCCGGACGGTCGGCTGACCTCCACGGTGGGCGCCCTGGAGTTCCACGCACCCGAGCCCCTGGAAGGTGTGCGCTACATCGGCTGGGACGACACCTCCGTGCGCGAGCCCGGCGGCGCGCCGCCCGCCGCCGCGGAAGGCGCCGGTTGAGACGGCTCACCGGGCCGTCAGCTTCCGGAGCGCCTCCAGTGCCTCATCCGCCCCCACACCGAGGAACAGCAGCAGCGTGGCGATGAGCGCGGCGTTGACGAGCCAGCCGTTGCGCAGGCTCCCCACCCACTCGCGGCGGTTGTTCATCCACAGCAGCGTCGCGGCGAGCAGCGGCATGAACAGCGAGCCCATCACGGCATAGGCGAGCTGCGCCCGCTGCAGCGGCACCCACAGCAACGGCAGGGGCACCACCGCCAGCGCCACGAGGTACCAGCGCCAGGCGCGGGTGTCTCGCAGCGCCACGTCCGTGACGGGCGCCTTGCGATGGATGCGCAGGAAGTCCGCGAAGAGGTACGGAACCCCCTCCCAGACCCCCAGCAGGCTGGAGAACACGGCCGCCCAGAAGCCCCCGAGGAAGAGCCAGTAGCCCACCGGGCCGATGACGTCCCCCAGCCGCTGCGCCAGCAGCAGCGCCACGCGCAGGCCGCTGCCCTGGAGCTCCACGGTGGAGCCGATGACGACCATCGCGATGCCGAACAGGGCCGTGAGCGCATAACCCACCGCGAGGTCTGCCTGGCATGTCCGCAGCCACCCGGTGCCTTCTCGGCCCCGCTCGCGAATCCAGTAGCCGTAGGACAGCACCGTGACGGTGCCGCCCACGCCGCCCAGCAGGCCCAGGACCCACGCCGTGCCCCCCTCCGGCAGCGACGGCACCACGAGCCCCCGGGCCGCGGCGCCCCAGTCCGGCCCCGAGGCCACGGCCGTGACAATCACCGTGACGAACATCACGCCGATGCACGCGGCCATCAGCCGCTCGAAGAAGCGGAAGCCGCCCGCCCACACGAGCCCCAACCCCACCAGCGAGTGCACCACGCCCCAGAGGCGCCGGGACGTGTCCGGGTCCGCGGACAGGGGCCACAGCGCGTCGCCCGCCGCGCCACAGGCGGAGATGAGCGCCCCTCCCGTGAAGAAGCTCCACCCCACCAGGTAGATGAAGAACGCGTAGCGCAGCCAGGCGCCGAAGCGGGCCCAGCCCTCCAGCACCGTCGTCCCGGTGGCGAGCTGCCAGCGCGCGATGCCTTCGTTGAGGAAGCCCTTCAGCACCGCGCCCACGACGGCGGCCCAGAGAATGGTCATCCCCACGGCGGAGCCACCGAGGCTGGCGGTGAGCAGGTCCCCTGCTCCCACGCCCGTGGCCGCCACGAGCATCCCGGGCCCGAAGCGAGCCATCAGCCCCAGCCGCGCCGGCGGGACCGCGGCGGTCGACCGCGCCGTTGAAGGAGAGGACGTGTCCATGGGGGCAGGCCCTGGACGGTACTCCGCCGCCCTCGCTCAGGCCATGGCCTCCAGCGCATCGAGCAGCACCGGATACGTGTCGCGTGACGCGGTGCTTCCCATGAAGGTGTCCAGGTGCCCGTATCCCGCGAGCACCTTCCGCTGGTAGTACGACGCGCCGTTCTCCTCGCGGAGCCACTCGTACGTGAGCTCCGTGGACGCGGGCATGTACGTGCCGTTCAGCTCGCCGGAGACGAAGGTGATGGGGCGCCGCAGGTGCTCCGCGCGGAGGTAGGACGGCGGGCGCTCGCGGCCGTAGCGCCGGAGGTTCTCCTCCCGGCCGTAGTCGAACCCCAGCGCGTACCCGGCGCGCGCCATCTGCGCCAGGTGGCGGAACGTCAGCATGTTGCAGGGGCCGAACTGCTCGTCGAGCCGCTCATGCGTCTCCCGGTTGATGCGCGCGTGCCGGAAGAGCTGCCCGTACATGAAGGTCAGCCGGTGGCACACCGTGCTGTCGCACTCGTGCCGGAACAGGTCCACGAGGGTGCCGAAGGCCGCCTGGAACAAGGGGCTGCGCGGGTCCTCGTCGGGTGTGAGGTAGTCTCGCGTGAGGTCCAGCACGTCCGGCAGCCGCAGCATGGCCTTCAGTTGCGTCGTCGGCGGGACGATGTGGTGCAGCGCCACCTGCGACGCGACCACGCCGCGCACGTCCGGCAGATGTCCCGCCGCCATCGACATGAAGAAGGTCGCCGAGCCCGCGCAGTGCACCACGGCCTGCACGGACTCCGCGCCGGTGCGCTCGCGGACTTTGCGGACGGCGGCGGGCATGTCGTGCCGGGCCGCGTCGTCCAGCGTGAACTGCCGCAGCGGCAGCTCCACGCTGGCGCGCCAGTCCAGCAGCCACGTGTCATAGCCGTGGCGCACCAGGAACTGGACGAAGTTCTCCCGCACCGTGGGCAGCATGAACATGCCGCTCCACACCCCTGCCCCGTGGACGAGGAGCACGGGGCCCTTGCGCCCCCCCTGGTAGCGCGTGAGCTGCAAGGGCGCGCCGTCGCCCGCTGGAAAGTCGTGGCGCTCGGCGGAGGGAAAACTGTCCATAGCATGTTCCTCGTGTGCTTTCAGAAGCCCTGCACCACGGCCTCGGCGATGCGCTCGGCCACGGCGCTGATGGTCATCACCGGATGGAAACCAATGGCCGTCGGGATGACCGAGCCATCCGCCACGTACAGTCCGGGATGGTGGAAGACCTCGCCCTCCGTGGACACCACGCCCCGCTCGGGAGTCTCCGCCAGGTGGGCACCGCCCAGCGAATGCACGGTGAAGGGCCGCTTGAAGAGCTGCCAGGTGATCAGCGGCGAGAATGTGGCGCCGTACTGGGCCGCCAGGGCGCGCATGGCCTCGGTCATCCGCCGGACCAGCTCCGCGTTCTCCCCGGCGAAGTCCCACGCCACGTCCAGGTGGCCGCCCCTCAGGTGCATGCGCCCGTTCGCGTTGTCCTGCCCGATGCCGAAGAGGTTGGACGTGCGCGCAGCATCCACGTCGTTGCGCAGGGGCCGGCTCAGCAGTCCCTTCGCGAAGGCGGCGTGGACCCATGGCCCCAGGCACGTCCACAGTGGCGCGCCGATACCTTGGAAGGGCCCGACGTCCGGCTGGCCCATCCCCGCCAGCACCTCCGTCGCGGGCTTGTTGAAGGTGGCCGTCACCAGCGTGAAGCGCGGCTGCGAATCCGTGAAGCGCATCACCGTGGACACGTCGGGGCCCACCCACGGCAGGATGTCCTCGCGAGCTCCCTGCATGGACGCCAGGAAGTCACCGTTGCCCGAATAGCCATGGCCCAGGCGCCTGCTCACCCGGGGCAACGTCCGCGCGACATCCCGGCTGCGCAGGAGGATCTCCACCGTGCCCAGCGTCCCCGCCGCCAGCACCACGCGCGAGCCCTCCACGGCGTACTTCTCCCCCGACACCAGGTCCTGGCAGTACACCCGGTAGCCGTCGCGCACCGGCTCCACGTGCGAGACGAGCGTCCGGGCCAGGACGTGCGCCCCCAGCGCCTCCGCCCGCGCCAGGTACGTGAGGTCCATGGTGTTCTTCGCGCCGTGCTGGCAGCCGAACTCGCACTCCGCGCAGAGCTGGCAGACGCGGCGGTTCGGCCCCGGGGGCTCGGTGAAGGCCACGGCCACGGGCGGATCGAACGTCTCGCGGCCCATCCCCCGCGCGGCGCGCTGGAAGAGGTCCCGCTTGCGCAGGGGGATGGAGGTGGGCACCGGGTTCAGGCGCAGCTCGTGGGCGACCCGGTCGAAGTACGGCTCCAGGGAGGCACGGCGATAGGCCGCGGGCCAGCGTGGATCCTCGAAGACCTCCGCGTCCGGCCGCACGTGGACGTTGGCGTAGATGAGCGACCCGCCGCCGACCCCGCTGGCCGTCACCGTGCCGATGCCGGACAGGAAGCGCACGTCATAGAGGCCCTGGGCCTGGTGCCGCGAGGACTGGCGCCAGAGCACTTCGTCCGCGCGCTTCACGTCCCGGGGAAACCCGCCGGGGCGGTAGCGCTTGCCGCGCTCGAGGACGACCACCGACTTGCCGGCCTGTGACAGGCGCAGGGCGTTGATGGAGCCCCCGAAGCCGGAGCCCACGACCACCACGTCGTACCGCGTTGCCTTCGCCACGTTGCGCCTCTCCTATTCCAGCTTGGTGCGCGCGAAGACGTCCCAGAGGTTGCCCATGAACATGCTCCCGAAGCGCTTCAGGGCGTGGGCCTTCGCGAGCGACGACGTCGTCCCCAGCACCGTGAAGGTCGTGAGCTGCTGGAGGAAGTCCGGCATGCCCAGGCGGATGACGCCGCTGGCCACCACCGGTGCCTGGCGGTCCACGCCCCGGCGGATGACGGTGTGGAGGGTGGAGGTGTCGGCCCACATGTCGAAGCCGTCGTCGTCGCGCACGTGCTTGTAGCCGTCGAGCAGGTACTGCTGGCCGTCCACGCCGGTGAAGGGCAGCAGGTAGAGCATCCGCCGCTCGTAGTAGCTGTCCGTGTCCACGAAGAGGTTGAACACGCCGCGCTCCACCTTGGCGCCCCGGGGCGGCGTGAAGCCGTGGACGTGGACGGTGCCTTCCGCGATGCCCCCATGGGCCTTCTCCGCGAGGAACCGGTCCAGGTTGGGCAGGGTGATGGTGACGGTGAACTCGGCCACGTGGCCCTCCGCCTTCCCCTGCTCCTCCGCGCCCAGGAAGTCCGTCTCGGGCTCATGCCCCGGCGTGATGTAACCCCGCATCCGTTCGGTGAAGCGCAGCCCCACCACCGGCGTGGGCGACAACACCGTTCCCCCCTCTGGAATCACCACACCGTGCATCGGGTCCTCCCTGGGCACCACCCGGCGTGGTGCTTCCTCCATGGTCATGGTCATCCGCATCGACGCGCGGAACGGCTCCACGGCGCTCCGGCCCGAGGGCGTCCCGGCGCGCTCCGGCGCGGTCCAGGACGGGTGCCCCAGGGCCTCGCGGATGGCGCGCTCGACGTTGCGCTCGGCCACCGCGGCGATGGTGGATGACGGGTTCACTCCCGTGCTCGACGGCAGCGCGGCGCCATCGAGGACATACAGGCCGGGGTAGCCATGCACCTCACCGTCGGGCGAGAGGACGCCGTACGCGGGCTCCTCCGCCATGGCGCAGCCCCCCAGGTTGTGCACGGACACGGGGATGTGGAGCCGGTCCCAGAGCGGGTTGTAGACGGCCCGGGCCCCGAGCGCCCGGGCGATGTCCTGGCACAGCTGCTCCTGCGTCCGGTACAGCGGCAGGTTGGCGGGCACGTCCCACCGCACCTCCAGGTCCCCCGTGACGGGCCGCAGCGCCAGCCGACCGTTGGAGCGATCCCGCCCCATGGCCAGGAACACCGCCTGGAAGCGCCCGCGCTCCTTGTCGATGGCCGACCCGGTACCCGCGCGCCGGCGAAGGGCGCGCACCAGCTGCGCCTGCAGCAGGTCCGAGGGGATGCGGAAGTCCCCCTCCGGATCCAACGCCTGGAGAAGGCCCGCGGCCTGTCCCGGGTGCCCTCCCTCCTGGAAGAGGAACCACGTCTTGTCGGCCCCCTGCCCCTGGTCCACCACGAAGCTGGTGGTGATCGTGGGGCCCTCCGAGGGGTCCCAGACCTCGCGGGTATCGAAGGCAAAGGCGAGGAAGTCACCGTTGGCCGAGTAGCGGCAGCCCAGCCGGTCGCCGATATTTGGCAGCGTGCCCCACTGGTCACGGCAGCGAAGCAGCAGCTCCGTGGTGTTCACCGCGCCCGCGCAGAGGAAGATGCGCCGGGCGTCCACGGTGCGCTCGGCGCCGCCGGCGGCGTGGTCGGTATAGGTGACGCGGTAGCCGGCGGGAGACAGGGGCTCGATGCGCGTGGCCTCCGCCTGGGTGGTCATCTCCGCGCCCTGCTGCTCGGCGACGGCGAGGTAGTTCAGGTCCAGGGTGTTCTTCGCGCGGACGTTGCAGCCGATGTCACACTCACCGCAGTAGTTGCAGCCCTCCTGCGCGACGCCGAACTTGTTGGGCAGGGGCTCGCCGGCGGGGGCGAAGCGCACGGCGAGGTCCGGGTAGAAGAACTGCTGCTCGCGGCCGAGTTTGCGCGCCGCCTCCCGCATCCGCTTCGCCTTGGTGGGCAGGCCGCGCGCGGACGCGGTGATTGGCTGGAGGTCCAGCATGTACGCCACCAGGTCGTAATACGGGTCCAGCGCGGCGCGGCTGTAGCCCTCCGGCCAGTCCCACTCGAAGGTCTCCGCGGGCGGGCGCAGGTGGACGTTGGCGTAGATGAGCGAGCCGCCGCCGAGGCCGGCGGACTGGACGATGCTCATGCCCGGCAGCAGCTTCACGTCGAAGAGGCCCTGGCCGTACTGCCACAGCCAGCCGTTGAACGGGTTGCTCCAGTCGCGGGGAAAGCTCCCCTTCGGGTAGCGCAGGCCTCGCTCCAGGACGCGCACGGACAGGCCCGCCTGTGCCAGCCGGCAAGCCGCCACCGCGCCCCCAAAGCCGGTGCCAATGACCAGTGCGTCGTAGGTCGGCGCCATCTTCCCCCCTCTTTGCAACCCGTCCCAGGGCAGGTTTCGACTGCCATCCTATCAACGCACGAGGGTCTGATCCTTGGACCTCCCTCCATGGAGTGGGTCCAAGCCCTTGAATTCTCTTTTTCACCCGTGCGGCACTTATCAGGCACGCGGGCTGCACTGAGCCCCCTTCGAGCCGGACACCCCAGCGGGATTCTGGGCACAGCCAGCCGGAGGCACGTGCAACGTCCTCGCAACGACAGACATCGCGGCAGGTCGGCGGCGCGAGGGCACGACACAAAGTCACACGAGGTCAAAACTCAAAGATGAAGCCAGCCCAGAAACTGAATTCGCGGCGCCGTCACGTTCGAGGCATGACGCTGATCGAGATCATGGTCGTCATCACCATCCTCGGGCTCATCGCCGCAGCCGTAGGTGTCTCGGTCATGTCGAACCTCGAGGAGGCCAAGCAGAAGACGGCCGCCCTGGACATCAAGACGCTGGAGACGGGGCTCAAGCTCCACTACATGAAGACCGGCAGCTTCCCGGACACCCACGCGGGCCTGGAGGCGCTCCTTGAGGCGCGATCGGTGGAGCGGCTGCCCAAGGACCCGTGGAACCGCGACTACGTGTACCTCAACGAAGGCGGCAGCCCTGTCATCCTGTCGTACGGCGCGGACGGTGCCCCGGGCGGTGAGGGCAGCGACGCGGACATCACCTCCCAGGTGGAGTCACCATCGGCGAGCACGGCCCGCAACAAGCCCAAGGGCCTCCGCTAAGTAGGCCGCCAGAAGTTCCGAGACAAATTCCGGCCGCATGCACAGCTTCCAGGGCATGCGACCGGCAAGGAGCCCTGCCGAGCTGGGGCTGACAGCATACGACAGGCGGAAGCTGGAGCGGGCGCTGCGGCAGGCACGCGATGCCCGCCACTTCCGCCGCCTTCTCGCCATCAAGCTCATCGCCGAGGGCAAAGGCCCGGGCGAGGCCTCGCACCTGGCGGCCTTGAGTCGGCCGGCCGTCTACTTCTGGTTGGAGCGCTACCTGACAAAGCGCACCCCGTCCGCACTGGTGGATGCCCCGCGCTCAGGGCGGCCCAGAAAAGCCCCGCGTCTGACCTCTGAGCGTCTGCGCAGGGTGGTACGCGCCAGTCCCGAGAAGGCGGGCTGGGCCAGCCATGGCTGGACGGTGCCGCTGCTGTGCACCCACCTGAAGCGCAAGGGTTTCGAGGTGTCAGCCCGCACGCTGCGCCGACGGTTGCATGAGGCGGGCCTGGCGTGGAAGCGGCCGCGGTACGTGTATGCGACGGCGGCGCCTCACCCGGGGCAGAAAAAGGGGGCCTTGTTCGCCGTCTGAAGCGGCTCAAGCGCCAGTGGCCCCGGGCGGTGCTGCTTGTCATGGACAGCACGCTGCTGCGCTGGTTTCCACCGCTGCGCGCGATGTGGACTCCGGTAGGCGAGCAGGCGTTGGTGAAAATTACCGGCGAGAATGCCAAGCGCACGCTGTGGGGCGCCATCAATCCACGCACCGGCAGGCGCGTCGTCATGGCGACCCGGCGCGGCAGGCAGGAGGACTTCATGGCCTTCCTGCGTGCACTGCGCGCTGCCTACCCCGGTCGCTCACTGCTGCTGGTGCTCGACAGGGCCAGCTGTCACACCGCCCAGAAGTCTCAGCGGCTCGCCGCTCGTCTCGGTATCCACCTGGTGCTGCTGCCCAAGCAGCGCTCGGAGCTCAACTGCATGGACCACCTTTGGCGTCCGCTCAAGCAGCACGTGTCGGCCAATCGGCAGTACCCTACGGTGGAGCAGCACGTCGACGCCGCCATCGAGTGGGTGCTAGCCCTCTCGCCCCAGGACGCCCTCCGCAAGGCAGGCTGCCTCGCCGAGGGCTTCTGGCTGCGCGATTTGTTAGAGAACTTCTGGCGACCTACTTAGGAAGCCTGGGCCCCACGGGAATCAGCGGCCCACTGCCGCGCGCGCGAAGTGGTGCGCGAGGCGGTGGAGCAGCTCGGTGTTGTCGGCCTCGGCGGCCTTCAGCCTGGGGAGCTGCGCCTTCAGCTCCTGGAGGCTCTTTTCCCGCTGCTGGAGGTCGTCCGCTTCCAGGTCGTACCACCGCCCCAGCTCCGTGGCGGTCAGCTCCAGGTGGAACTGGAAGCCGTAGGACGGGCCCAGCCGGAAGGCCTGCTGGGTGTAGCGGTCCGTGGACGCCAGCAGCGTCGCGTCAGGCACGGGCGCATGGGTGTCACCATGCCAGTGCGCCACCACCGTGCGAGGCCGGGCAGCGGAGAGCACCGGGTCCTGCTGCGCGGCGGGCGTCCAGCGCACGGGGCCCACGCCCACCTCGAAGCCATTCTTCCCCGGGAACACGTCCGCGCCCGCCGCCGCCGCGAGCAGCTGCGCGCCCAGGCAGATGCCCAGGCACGGGCGCTCATAGGCGAGCCGATCCATCAGGATGCCAAGCTCCTCGCGGAGGAAGGGATGCTGGTCCGACTCATAGACGGCCATGCGGCCCCCCATGACGACGAGCAGCTCCGCGTCCACGTCCTCCCGGCGTACCGTCCGGAAGCGATGCACCAGCGAGAACCCCGCCGCCTGCAACACCGGCCCCAGCAGGCCGGGCCCCTCGTGCTCCTCGTGCTGGAACACCACCGCGCGCATCGACGTCACCTCCCGAACAGCGGGGCACCTCCCCGCCGTCCCAATCGTATGCGCACGACCTGCGGTTGTTGAGGCAGGTTCCTACCTGCGGCCCATCGTCCTTCCCGCCCAACGGGGCGCGGACGCGGTCCCCGTCGCGGGTGCCGCCGGGCCCATACTTGCTGAACGCAGAGTCCTTCCCGGACGACGGGTTGCGGGCGCAGTTCACGTCACGGGTGCCGTCGGGCACACACTTGCTGAAGGTGGCGCCCGCGCAGCGCTACTCGGCGGAGGGCACCGGACAGCGGTGACGGAAGCTGTCGCTGAGTGCCACGGCCACCAGCAGCTCGGGGAGCCGGTGGCCTTTCTCCGCGAAGCGAGTGTCCACGTACCGCACGGTGGCCTCGTCGGCGTCCGTCAGCGCGCGCCCCAGACCGTAGGCCAGCGCCTGGCGCGTCATGCACGTCGCGAAGGCGGGGTCGCTCTTGAGGATGCCCGCCAGCTCGCGCGGGCCCTGGAAGGCCACGCCCTTGAAGCTGCCCGAGGCGTCCACCGGCGAGCCGTTGTCCAGCTCCCGCCAGGCGCCGGCCGCGTTGTAGTTCTCCAGACCGAAGCCGATGGGGTCCAGCAGGTCGTGGCAGCTCGAGCAGGCCGGGTTGGCCCGGTGCATCTCCGTAATCTGTCGCAGCGTGGCGCCGGGGGGCACCTGCGTGGGGAGCGCCTCCACGCCTGGAGGTGGCGGGGGCGGCTCCTGGCACAGCAGCTTCCCCAGCACCCACTTCCCCCGGAGCACTGGTGAGGTGCGCGTCGCCAGCGACGCCTGCGCCAGCACACCGGCCTGGCCCAGCACGCCGCCGCGGCGGCCATCCCCCGTGCTCACGCGCGTCACCGTCGTGGAGCCCGGCCGCGGCAGCCCGTAGTAGTCCGCGAGCCGGTCATTCACATAGGTGAAGTCCGCGTCCAGCATCTCCAGCGCGCTGCGGTCCTCCTTGAGGAAGGCGCGGAAGAAGCTCTCTCCTTCCTCGCGCATGGCGCGCTTGAGGTCCGAGTCCACGCCGGGGAACAGCTGCGGGTCCGCGGTGATGCCGTCCACCTTGCGCAGCCCCAGCCACTGGCCGGCGAAGTTCTGCACCAGCGCCTCGGCCCGGTCATCCGCGAGCATCCGGCGAACCTGTGCCTCCAGCACCTCCGGATCGCTCAGGCGCCCCGCGTCCGCCAGCGCCGTCAGCTCCGCGTCGGGCTGGCTGCTCCAGAGGAAGTACGACAGGCGTGAGGCGAGCTCGCGCGGAGCCAGCTCGCTCTTCCCCTGCCCCGGCGCCTGCGTCTCCACGACCTGGAAGAGGAAGTGCGGCGACAGCAGCACCGAGCGCAGCGCGAACTTCGCAGCCAGCTCGAAGCCGTCACCGGACTCGCGCACGAGCGAATACACGCTCATCAGCTCCGCGACCTCCTCTGGCTTCGCGGGACGGCGCCAGGCGCGCGTCGCTAGCGACTCCACCATCTGGCGCGCGCAGGGCTCCTCTCCCACCACGGCCGGGTCGCAGACGCGCAGGTGGCGCTCGGTCGCGACGGACGTGGGCACCAGGGAGCGGACCTCCAGCCAGTCCAGCAGCAGGTTGCGGTCCGTGGACGTCTCCGGGTCATACGTATCGTTGGTGAAGCGCACGGCGAAGCGCTTCGCGCCGGGCGCGTCCACCCGCACCTGCCGCGAGTACACCGTGGGGCTGGTGGCGGGCACGTCGAACGACGCCACCACGACGCCATCCAGGAGCCACTGCATCTTCACTGGCTCGGGCGGTGCCTGCGTGCCCCAGGCGCGCACGGACAGCTCGTACTCGCCCGCCTGCGCGAAGGTGAAGGTGGCGGTGAGGTCGCCGTTGGACCAGAGGTTCCAGACGGTGCCGTTCTGCTCGCTGCCGCCGGTGGTGGCGCTCGCGGACTCGGCTTCGATGCGCACCGTGCCGCCGCCGGAGCTGGCGGCACCGTCACGGGCCCAGGCCTGGTCGATGAGCCGGCCCGCGGTGGCCTCGTAGGCCTCCACCAGCGCGGGAGAGACGCCCAGCAGGCTCGCCTCGTTGTCGAAGCCGTGCCCGGTGGGGTCCGCCGGGAAGGTGGTGGCCGGACGGCTCGTCTCGCCCAGCAGGTCGCGCACGGTGTTGTCGTACTCCGTGCGGTTCAGTCGGCGCAGTGAATGAGCCCCGTCCGAGCAGTGCTGCGCGGCGACGACGGGCTTGGGGTCCTGGATGCGCGCGACAGGCAGCTCGTCCGAGCACGCGGTCAGCAGCAGGGGCACGCCGAAGAGAATCGAACGCGTCTTCATGGTGTCCCTCCGCTCACGCCAGTCCGGACAGGGGCCCCTGCGCCAGCGGACCGAAGTTGCCCCGAGGAATCTCGAAGGCCTGGAGGATGGACAGCAGGACGTCGCCGCAGCGCTTGCCCTGCGCCCGCATGTGCCGGCCCGGCCGGATGGCGCCGCCCGCGCGGCCCGCGAGCAGCACGGGCATGTCGTAGTGGTTGTGCCAGTCGCTGTGGGAGATGTCGCTCGAGTAGAAGACGGCCACGTTGTCCAGCAGCGCACCCTCCCCCTCCGGCACCGCCTTCAGCCGCTGCACCAGGTGCGCGAAGCGGGACACCTGCCACCGGTCAATCTCCACCTTGGCCGCCAGCTTGACCGGATCGTTCCCGTGGTGGGACGCGTCGCCGTGGTGCGAGAAGGCCCGCCCGTTGACGGTGAACATCATCGGGCTGACACACATGCCGAGCATCAGCGTGGCGACGCGGGTGGCGTCGCACTCGAAGGCCTTCACGATGAGGTCGCACATCAGGTCGGCGTAGGCCGTGGCATCCATGGGGATGCCCACCGGCCTCGCGCCCGTGGCGCACGCGAGCGGCGGTGCGCCCTGCTCCGCCTTCTGGATGGCCAGCTCGAGCTCGCGGATGCCCGTGAGGTACTCGTCGAGCCGGAGCTTGTCCGCCTGGCCCAGCTTCGTCTGGAGCGCCTTCGCCTGTGACGTCATCCGGTCGAGCACGCTGCGGCGGTACATCCAGACGCGCCGCTCCTGCTCGGTGGGGCCCTCCGCCTGGAGTGAGCCGAAGAGCCGGTCGAAGAGGACGCGCGGGTTGTAGGTGTTGGGCAGCCGCTGGCCGCGGGAGAAGGTGACCCGGCAGTGGTCACCGCCGCTGCAGTGGTCCTGCGTGTCGTCGTACGAGGACGTCTTCGGGTCGATGAACCCGTCGCCATTCTCGTCGCGGTAGCCCGGGTTGTAGTAGCCGTTGTTCTCCACGCTCAGCGTGAGCGAGGGCACGCGCACCTGCGAGGACGTGGCCCGCGCAATCACCTGGTCGATGGAGTCCGTGGTGCCCGGGACGATGTGCTCGGAGGCGGTGAGCATCATCCAGAAGCCGCCCTCGTGCGTCTGTTGATAGTAGTCCCACGAGCCGAGCCGCAGGCCGCTCAGCACCAGGACGTCGTCCTTCACCGGGGCCAGCGGCGACAGCGTGGGCGTCAGCGCGTAGTTCGCGCCCTCGGTGGTGGGGAACCACTGGTCCGGGACGACGCCCGCGGAGTGGAAGATGCCCACGAAGCGCAGGGGCGGCTTTGTCCCGGCGGCCTGCGCACGGGCCATGGAGGGCGCCATGGCCTCCAGCCAGGGCAAGGCGAGCGCCGCACCCGCGGCACCCCGCAGCAGGGTGCGTCGCGAAAGCTCCCAGGGTTTCATTTTCGGCACGGGGGTCCTCGGGGGTCTGAGCCGGTGCCGTGCTCAGCAACGAGGGTGCCATGGCCGAAAAGCGCCAGGAATTTCGAAGAGTTGCAACCCTCGTGGACTCCCGAGAGCCGCAGGGGGGGCCCCACCCCACACCCGGGTGTGGGGTGTCGACCCCGAGTCTCAGGATTTGGGCTTCTTGATGCGGAGCAACCCCTCCTGGGCCACCGAGGCCACGAGCCGGCCGTCCCGCGTGTAGACACTGCCGCGCGAGAGCCCGCGCGCGTTGCCGGCCCAGGGGCTGTCCATGGAGTACAGCAGCCAGTCGCCCACCTTCAGGTCTCCGTGGAACCAGAGGGCGTGGTCCAGGCTGGCGCCCAGGATGTGGGGCTGGAAGAAGCTGGCGCCGTGGGGCTGGAGCGCGGTGCTGATGAGGTTGAAGTCGGACGCGTAGGCCAGCACGTACCGGTGCACCTGCGGGTCCTCCGGCAGGTCGCCGTTGGCGCGGAACCATACGTGCTTGATGGGCTCCTTCGCCTCCGGCTTGAACGGGTCCACCGGGGCCACGGGCCGGATTTCAATGGGCTTGTCGCCAAGGAACTTCTCGCGGAGCGCCGGGGGGATGCGGTCCGCCAGGCGGCCGAGCAGCTCCTGTTCGGAGGGCAGCCCTTCGGGGCCGGGGACCTCGGGCATGGGGGCCTGGTGGGCGAAGCCGGACTCGTCCCCGTGGAAGGAGGCAATCATCGTGAGGATGGGCTCGCCCTTCTGGATGGCGACGACGCGGCGGGTGGTGATGCTGCCGCCATCCCGCACCCGGTCCACGGTGTAGACCACGGGAAGGGACGCGTCTCCCGGCCGCAGGAAGTACCCGTGCAGCGAGTGGACGTGGCGCTCGGGAGGCACCGTCTGGCTGCCCGCGGAGAGCGCCTGCCCCAGCACCTGCCCGCCGAAGAGCTGGCGGAACCCCAGGTCCTGGCTCCTGCCGCGAAACAGGTTCTCCTCGATTTTCTCCAGTTTCAAGAGCTCCAACAGCTCGTTCAGGACTCGGCTCATGCCCCTCTCCTAATCGAGCCGGGCACCGCTGTCTCGGGCGCCGAGCGGCGCCGGGGCGTCCGCTACCAGACACCGGCCGTGGCTCCCGCCCCCATGTTTCACTCGCCGAATACACGTCTCATGCGCCGCGCCGCAGCGCGGCAATGACATACGGCGTCATGGGTCACCCATTGACCAGGCAACCTTTTGGAGCGGGGACCTTGAAGCAGCCTGCCCTCCTGCGCGACGCTCCTGCTCAACGTCGGACACTCCACTGGGGGGCGAATGCAGTCGAATGTATTCACGGCGGTCCTCATGCCGCTGGCGCTCGCGGTCATCATGCTCGGGCTCGGCCTGGCGCTGACGCTGGCGGACTTCAAACGCGTCATTGTCTATCCGCGCGCCATCCTCGTCGGGCTCGTCTGTCAGATGTTGCTGCTGCCCGTCGCGTGCGCGTTCATTGCCCACGCCTTCGGGCTGCCGCCGGAGCTGGCGGTGGGCTTGATGCTGCTGGCGGCCTCTCCCGGCGGCGCCACGGCGAACCTCTTCAGCCACCTGGCGCGCGGGGACGTGGCGCTCAACATCACGCTGACGGCGGTGAACAGCGCGCTGTCGCTGGTCACCCTGCCCCTCATCATCAACCTGTCGCTCACGCACTTCATGGATGACGCCCGCGCGGTGCCCATGCAGTTCGCGAAGGTGGTGCAGGTGGTGCTCATCGTGCTGGTACCCGTGAGCGTGGGTATGTTCATCCGCTCGCGGAGCGCGGCGCTGGCGCAGCGGATGGACAAGCCCATTCGCGTGCTGTCCACGGCGTTCCTGGTCGCGGTGATTGCCGCGTCTGTCTACACGGAGCGCGAGAACGCCCTCGGCTTCTTCCGGCAGGTGGGCCCGGCGGCGCTGGCGTTCAACCTGGTCAGCCTGGCGGTGGGCTACTTCGTGCCCCTCCTGCTGCGGCTGCCCCGGCGGCAGGCGGTGGCCATTGGCATGGAGATCGGCATCCACAACGGGATGCTGGCCATCGCCATCGCGCTCAGCCCCACCCTGCTGGCGAACTCCACCATGGCCATTCCGCCGGCCATCTACAGCCTCATCATGTACTTCACCGCGGCGGCCTTCGGCTTCTACGTCAGCCGGCGCCGCGAGGACGACCCGCCTCCCTCCGCCGTCCCCCACACCCCCACGTCCCTCTCCGAGAAGGTGTCTTGATGACGCTGCGCCGACCGCTGTGCGCGTGGTCGCTGTCGCTCTGCCTGGGGCTCGCCGCGCCCGCCCTGGCCCAGGAGGAGCGGTCCGCCGTGCCAGAGACGCCGCAGACCGTGGCCGACCCCACGGACACGCCGAACGCGCCCTCGCTGCCGGCCCTGGGGCCGGACGTGCGGCTCTACGTCACCTCGTTCAACGTGGTCCGCTGGAACCCGCTGGGCCTGGAGTCGCAGAACCGCCTCCTGCTGCAGAAGCGCATGTTCGACGGCGACTCCATCCTGACGCGGGACAACTTCATCAACGGCGGCCTGTCCTTCAAGGCCAACCCCGCGAACCTCAAGCTGGGCCCCACGGTGGAGTTCCAGCCCCTGGCCATCCTCAACCTGCGGGCCACCTACGAGTTCGTCCAGTTCATGGGGACCATGGGGTTCCTCCAGTCGTACACCGACCCCAGGGCTGACTTCTCGGACGACGCGCGCGACCTCACGGATGAGCTCGCGTACAGCACCTCGGGCCACCACTACATCGTGGAGCCCACGCTCCAGGCGAAGTTCGGCTCCATCGTGGTGCGCGCCAAGGCGTCCATCGAGTACTGGAACATGGACCTGCGGGAAGGCAGCGGCGCGACGTTCTATGATCCGCTGCTCGA
Source organism: Pseudomyxococcus flavus (assembly GCF_050038885.1). NCBI lineage: Bacteria > Pseudomonadati > Myxococcota > Myxococcia > Myxococcales > Myxococcaceae > Pseudomyxococcus > Pseudomyxococcus flavus. Next base: position 8,378,108 of record NZ_CP143624.1, read on the forward strand.
CAGCCTCATCCCCGCGCGGGGCTGGGTCTTCACCAACGACAGCGACCTGCTGCTCCTGGCGACGCCGCGGCTCACCATGGGCGCCCGCTTCAGCGCCGTGTGGCCGCGCTACACCGACGCGATGGGCGCCGGGGCGGCGTCGGTCGACAACAGCCACATGCGCGTGGGGCCCCTGGTGGCCTATTCCCTGTCGACCCGGGAGTTCACCACCTTCAGCAAGCCCACGGTCATCCTCCAGCTGGCGTGGTACCTGAAGCACCCGAACCGGATGGGCGCGATGCCCTACATGATCGCGGGCTTCGCCTTCACGTCGGACCTGCTCGGCGGCCAGAAGTAAGCGCTCGCCGGGCCCCCGGGATTCAGGGTGCCCGGCGAGGAAGCGGTGGCGGGCACGCGCGTCCGCGCCCGCCCACCGGCATCAGTGCTCGTCGTGGGGGCCGTGCGCGTGGCCGTGCTCCAGCTCCTCCGGCGTCGCCTCGCGCACGTCGCGCACGGTGACCTCGAAGTGGAGCGTCTTGCCCGCCAGCGGGTGGTTGAAGTCCACCACCACGGAGTCGGCCTTCACTTCCTTGATGATGAAGTCCACCTCGTCGCCGTCCGGGTCCGTGGCGCTGAGCACGCCGTCGGCCACCAGCTCCAGGCCCTCGGGGAACTCGCTCTTCGGGACCTCCTCGACGCCTTCCGGGTCGTAGTCGCCGTAGCCCTCGTCGGGGGTCACCGTCACCTGGAGGGTGTCGCCGCGCGACTTGCCCTCGAGGGCCTTCTCCAGGCCGGGAACGATTTCGTCATGGCCCTGCAGATAGACGAGCGGCTCCCCGGGCTCGCTCTCATCCACGGCCTTTCCGTCGCCGAGGTGAAGCCGGTAATCGATGGAGACGACGCTGTCCTTGGTAATTTTCATGGGGCCCTCATAGCGCACGGCCGTGGCGCATGCCTCAATCATGTGCCCGTCTGACAATGGGGCGAGCGTCCCACCCTGCCGGACTGTCCGATTCCAGGGATGTGGCAACCCGGTCCGCTCAGGTTCCGGACCGGGGGCTCCCCATTCCCAGGTCCAGCGAGCCCGCTCGGGTGCTCCGGGCGATTCGCGCCTCCAGGCGGAGCACGCGGCGGTGGTGGTCCGGGGGCAGCTCCGCGGACGCGGACAGCTTCGCGTGGTGCAGCGCCCTCGCGAGGTCCTTGAGAGAGTGCTCGTAGAGCTTGGACAGCTCCAGGTGCAGCGTCGCGGCCTGGAAGCCCTTCGCGGCCTCCAGCGCCTGGTGCAGGTGCGCGGCCGCCGTCTGGGCATCCCCTGCCTTGCGGGACAGCCGAGAGGCCAGGGCCAACGCTTCGATGCCCACCGCGCCGCGGTCCCCCGCTGCCGCGGCCCGGGCGAAGGCCTGGGCACGTTCGTAGTCCCGCGCCCGGAGCGCCACGCTCGCGAAGCCCAGCAGGTCTCTCGGGTCCTCGTCCCGGGGCACGGCGGCCCCCGCGCCCCCCGCCCGGAAGCGGCGCACCAGCTCGCCCAGGAGGGCCGCCAGGAGGAGCAGGTCGTTGACGTTGTGCTCCAGCACGGGCGTCAGCGCCGCGCCGTCCCCGCCGCGCAGGTAGCGGAAGTACAGGTCGGGAATCAGCGAGCCGTCCACGTCGTCGACGCGGCGGAAGCCCAGGACCTGGTCCTCCAGGTGGACCAGCCGCGTGCCGGCGCCGCGGTGCTTGAAGACTCGGCGCGCGCAGTGGAGCAGGTCCAGGTGGGGCAGCTCCGCGGGCGCGGGGACGCGGTTGAGGACGAAGCGGGTGCGCAGGAGCGGCCAGTCGAAGCTCTTGCCGTTGAACGTCACGAGGCACGAGGAGCTCGCCATGCGCTCGGCGAGCGCGCGGAGCATCGGCGCCTCCTCGCCGAGACGCCGCAGGAAGAGCTGGTGCACCTTGAGCGAGCGGCCCTCGAACCACGCCAGCCCCACCAGGAAGGGCACCGTTCCGGTGCCGCCCGCCAGGCCGGTGGTCTCCGTGTCGAGGAACAGCATGCGCTGGAAGTCCACGCCGGCCAGGTCCGCGTGCAGCGCGAGGCTCGCGACCAGCTGCGGTTCCACGTCCAGGGCCGCCGCCACGGGCGCGGAGCCGTGGCGGTGGTCCGGTGGGTGGATGCGCTCGGAGACGTGGACGGTGCCATGCGCGGTGGTGCGGGCCTCCACGGGCAGCGGCCCGCGAGGTGGCGGAGGCGTGCTGCCACGCCGGGCGGCGGCGAGCCCCTGCCGCTCCGACCAGTCCGACAGCATCCGGCGCAGGGCGTCGACGCGTGGATCCCTCGGCGAAGGGGCGGCGGGCGCGCTCGGGCTGTGGGCGTCCGCACTGCGCGCTGGATGGAGGCCGCCGGCCTGCCCCCCGTCGTTGCTGCCCGACCGGGCACCCTGCGTGGCACCGGCTGCCACGGCGGCAACGTCCGCCGAAGCAGGAGGGCCTTCCGCAGGGCCCGGTTGAGCTCCATGTCCGCCACGGGTCGTCGCGGAAGCTGCTGAGCCGGCATCCGGGTCCACGTGCTCGACTGCGCGGCCCTGTTGGAGACGGGCTCCTGCCGCGGCCACGTGGCCATCGGCTGCGCCCGTTCGAGGTGTCTGCGAGCCGCCAGCCCCCGTGGATGCTCCGTGGTCATCGGCAGCCACACCGCCGTCCGCCCTGCCCGGTTGAAGCCCCTGCGACTCACGGGCTCCCGAGAAGGCCTCTGCGGCGCGCTCGTCCACACCGTGAGGCGCGTCCGCCACTGGATCCGCACCGCTGGGCGCCGGCAGGCGCGGCTCGCCGCGTCCGTCCGTGCTGCCCGTCTGCACCTGCGGCAACGCATCCGGCGCGGCCTCGGCCTGGGTCACAGGCACGACTGGACGCGCGGGCGCCCTGCCTCCGGGGCCCGCGCTCGTCAGGCGCGACAGCTTGCGCTTGAGATCCACGGCCGCGCCTCCCTGCTACTGCACTCCGGCGATGCCCAGCGCCGCCAGGATTTCGAGCCCCAGCCGCTTGCGCGGATGCGGGTCCACGGGCGCCTGCCCTGGCATGGCGCCTGTCGCGGGGCCGATGCAGGCGGGGCAGCCGTCCTCGCACGCGCACGACTCCAGCAACCGGCGCGCGCGGTTCAGCAGCTCGTCGCGCTGGTCATACAGCCGCGCCGCCAGCCCCACGCCGCCGGGCACGTTGTCGTACAGGAAGATGGTCGGGTCGAAGCCCACGCCGCCATCCTTGCGCGGCGGCCCCTCCGCGTCATCGCGGCTGCCGAGCGTCTTGCCCAGGTCCCTCGGGTCAATCATCAACCCCACGCACGCCACCGTGCGCAGCGCCGTGGCGACACCGCGCAGCGCATCGATGACCGCTGGGCGCGGCGCCCGCATCGAGCGCACCACCGCCTCGGGCACCGTCAGCCAGAGCGCCGCGGTGTGCATCTGCATCTCCGGCAGCGCCACCTCGCCGTAACCGACGTTCTCGTGCGTGTGGTACTTGATCTTCTTGTACCCCACGACCTTCTCGATGACGCTCACCTCGCCCATGCCCGCCTGGAGGTCCGGCCCCATGGGCGCGGCCTGGTCCTCCTGGATGACGTGCACGCGCACGTAGGTCATCGCATCGGTGAAGTAGTCCGGCGCCACCTTGCGCACGAAGGCCTTGTGGTTCTCGTAGTCGAAGCGCTCGACCTGATACTGCTCGGCCTCGTGCTGGTAGATGGCCTGCTCGTGCAGCATCGTGTGCGCCGAGCGGAAGTCCATCTCCGCCAGCGTCCGGTCCGTCCCCTTCTCGATGATGACCACGTTGTCCCAGCCGACGCTGCGCAGGGACACGTGGTTCGCCGGGTACGCATCCGTGGACCAGTGGAACACGCGGCGCCCCGCCTCACCGATGGTGGGATGCACCACCTCGTGCTGCGCGAGGAAGCCGAGCGCGTCCGCCGTCGACTCCGGCGGCACGTCCCCGAAGGGCTCCCCTTCCTCGAAGGGCAGCTCGAAGGAGGCGCACTTGAGGTGCTGGACGAGAATCTCCACGTTGTCCGGGTCGATGCGCGCGTGCTCCACCGGCGAGCCGATGAGGAAGCGCGGGTCTCCCGCGAGGTACTGGTCCAGCGGCGCGCTCGACGTCACCAGCAGCGCCAGGCTGCTCTCACCGCGCCGCCCTGCCCGGCCGAAGCGCTGCATCAGCGCCGCCACCGAGCCCGGGTAGCCCGCGCACACCACCGCGTCCAGCGCGCCGATGTCGATGCCCAGCTCCAGCGCGTTGGTGGCGACGACGCAGCGGACCTCGCCCGCGCGCAGCGCCGCCTCCGTGGCGCGCCGCGTGCCCGGCAGGTAGCCGCCGCGGTAGCCCTGGATGAGGGATGGATCCAGCTTCTCCTCGACGAAGCGGTCGCGGAGGTACTTGAGCATCACCTCGATGTTGTTGCGCGACTGGCCGAACAGCAGCGTGGACACGCCCGCGCGCACCAGGTCCGCCGTCAGCCGCACCGCCGTCTTGAGGTAGCTGGCGCGGATGCCCAGCTCCGGGTTCACCACGGGCGGGTTGAACACCATGACGCGCCGCTCGCCCGAGGGCGCGCCGCTCTCCGACACCAGCGACACCTCCCGCCCGAGCATCCGCCGCGCGTGCGCCTCCGGGTTGCCGATGGTGGCGGACGCCGCGACGAACACCGGGTCCGCGCCATGGAAGCGCGCCACCCGCTGGAGCCGGCGCAGCACGTTGGCGAGGTGCGAGCCGAAGACACCGCGATACGTGTGCAGCTCGTCGATGACGACGTAGCGCAGGTTGGAGAACAGCCGCGCCCAGCTCGCGTGGTGCGGGAGGATGCCGGTGTGCAGCATGTCCGGGTTGGTGAGCAGCACCCCGCTGCGCTCCCTCGCGGCCCGCCGCGCGTCCGCGGGCGTGTCGCCGTCGAAGGTGATGGCACCGTGGGACAGGCCCGCCTCCCGCATCAGCGCGCGCAGGGACTCTTCCTGGTCACGTGACAGCGCCTTGGTGGGGAACAGATACAGGGCCCGTGCCTGCGGCTCCTGCGCGAAGCGGTCCAGCAGCGGCAGGTTGTAGCAGAGGCTCTTTCCGGACGCCGTGGGCGTGGCGATGACCAGGCTGCGCCCCGCGCGCGCCAGCCGGTAGGCCTCCGCCTGGTGCGAGAAGAGCTGCTGGATGCCCCGCTTGTGGAGGGCCTCGCGAACCTGTGGCGCCACTTCGTCCGGAATGGGAGCGAAGACGCCAGGGCGCGCGGGCGTGGTCTCATCCAATGCGAAGCAGGACCAGAGCCGCCGGTCCGCCCGCCAGCCGTCCAGCACGGAGTCCAGTCCGCGAGGCGCGTTCCACGGCGTGCGGCGGGCCCCTCCGAAAGCGCCCGGTTCCTTCTCTGGCTTCATGGGCCGGGCACTGTACAGACGTATACCGAGGCAAACAACGCGGGACCGCAGCCCACTCGTTTGACCTCAAGTGAATTCCGCGCGAGGCGGACGGAGAGGCGCTGCACTACTGTGCCGCGCCGTGGCCCTCGCCATCTTCCTGTTCACCTACGTCTTCATTGCCGGTGCGCGGCTTCCGTACCTCAAGCTGGACCGTCCCGGAGGCGCGCTGCTGGGCGCCGTGCTGATGGTCGTCTTCGGCGTCGTGACGCCCGCCGAGGTCTTCAACCACAGCGACAATCCCGACCGTCACGCCATCGACGCGGACACCATCGTCCTGCTGCTGGGGATGATGCTGCTCGCGGCGTACATGTCCCAGGCCTCGTTCTTCCGCACCGCGGGGGCCTGGGCCGTGCGCAAGGCGCATTCGCCGCGGTTGCTGCTGCTGGCGGTGACGTTCATCTCGGCCGTGCTGTCCGCGTTCCTGGTGAATGACACCGTGTGCCTGATGCTCACGCCGCTGGTGCTGGCCACCGTGGAGGACGCGCGCCTGCCGCCTGCTCCGTACCTGCTCGCCGTGTGCATGGGCAGCAACAGCGGCTCGGTGGCCACGTTCACCGGCAACCCGCAGAACATGCTCATCCAGGGTGCGTCCGGCCTGTCCTACGCCAGCTTCGCGGCATACATGGCCCTGCCCGCCCTGATCTCCACGGCCATCGTCGCCGGCGGGCTCCTCTACCTCTTCCGGCATGACCTGCCGGTGCGGCGCTTCGAGCCCAACCCACCCCCGCCGCCCGTGGACCGGGGCCTGCTGGCGCTCACCCTGGTGGTGCTGACCGGCGTCGTCGTGGCCTTCTTCATCGGGCTGCCCATGAGCTGGAGCGCCCTGGCCGGGGCGGCCCTGGTGATGGCCCTGTCCCGCCGCGAGCCGCGCGAGGCGCTGGAGCGCGTGGACTGGGTGCTGCTCCTCTTCTTCGCCAGCCTGTTCGTGGTCGTCTACGGGGTGAACAAGCACGGCTACGCGGAGGACATCCGGGCCCTGTTCGCGCCCCTGATGGCGGGCCCGCCGCTGCGCGAGACGCTGGGCTTCGCGGGGCTGACGCTGGTGGCGTCCAATCTCTTCAGCAACGTGCCCTTCGTCATGCTCGCGCGGACCTGGGTGCCCACGCTGCACGACGCGGAGCTGGGCTGGCACGTGCTCGCGCTGGGCTCCACGCTCGCCGGCAATCTCACCCTGGTGGGCAGCGTGGCCAACCTCATCGTCTTCGAGGCCGCGCGCGGCAAGGTGAACATGAGCTTCCTCAGGTACCTGCGCGTGGGCCTCCCGGTGACGCTGGTCAGCTTCGTCGTGGGGCTGGGCGTGCTGCTCCTGGAGCACGCCCTGTTCTGAGGACGCCGCCGCGCGACTAGGGGTCCGGGTCGGGCAGCTCGCCCGGCGCCAGCTCGTCCTCGGGCGGCTTCGTCGCCTCGGGCGCGGGGGCCCCGGCCCGGCCGGGAACGACGTCCGACGCCGCGGAGGCGCCCCGGGCCGGCGGAGCACCGCTGCGGTCCGTGGGCGTCAGGTCCTTCACGAACACCTGCGCCACCTCGTCCAGCATGGACGTCATCGCCTCGCGGAAGAGCGAGGGGTCCTTGCCCACCTTGAACGGGTCGAGGTGCGGCTTGCCCTGGGACACCTGGTCGACGGAGAACGGCCGGCGCCAGACCTCGGAGCGTCCGTCCAGCGTGAACATGCGGCCATAGCCGCGCAGGTACGCGCCGGCGTGCCCGTCGTCGCTGCGCATGCCGTAGTCCTCGATGACGAACTCGACGATGGTGTCCGCGCCCAGCGAGGCCACCAGGTCATAGTCCGGCGCGTTGGCGGGGACCTCCTCCACCAGGAAGCTCTCCAGGACGGACGCCACCCGCGCGGGGTCCACCACGTGCGTCCACGGATACTCGCGCGGCAGTTGCGACAGGGTGTTCACCCGGAGCCGCTCGGAGACCTCGAAGCGCGTCACCGCCTGGAGCAGCTTCACCGTCAGCCGGCGGTCGGCCTCCACTGGCTCCAGCTTCTTGAGCTTGTTTCGGTACGCCGAGTCCTCCCGGAACACGAGGCTCTTGGGGCCGGCCCCGTCCTCGATGCGGGAGATGAAGGCCGGACGCCGGACGCGGTCCAGGTCCGCGCCAGCCAGGCGCTGCGACGCACAGGCCGAAACGAGCGCCAGTGCGAGAAACGGCAGTATCCGTCGCGTCATGTGGAGACAGTTGTACCCCATTCCCTGTCCTCACGCTCCCCCCGGCCTCTGACGTCGCCTGACAGGCTGGTATGCTCGTTCGCCGTGAAACAGCCGCCCGCCGCACCCTCCGTATCGCTCCCTGGCCGCAAGCGCCGGCTCGGGGAGATTCTCATGGACGCAGGCCTCCTCACGGAGACCCAGCTCCGCTCCGCCCTCGCCGAGCAGCGCAAGTGGGGCGGCAAGCTGGGGCTCACCCTCGTGCAGATGGGGTTCGTGGACGAGAGCTCCATGGTTCACGCCCTGTCACGGCAGCTCGCCATCCCCACGGTGGACCTGGAGCACCACACCCCGTCGCCTGTCGCCCTGCAGGCGCTCCGGGCGGACATCGCCGAGCGCTACACCGTCTTTCCCACCGCCGCCGACCCGGCGACGAAGACGCTCACCGTCGCCACGGCAGACCCCACCAATGTGGAGTCGTTCCAGGAGCTGGCCTTCCACAGCGGGCAGCGCCTCCAGGTGGTCGTCGCGAGCGCCTCCTCCATCGAGCGCGCCATCCGCCGCCACTACCACGGGGAAATCACCTCCACGACGGCCACGCCGCTGGCCTTCGGCATGGACGAGCCCACCTTCGAGCTGGCGCCCCCCGCCGAGAACGCCCCCGCGAGCCCTGGCCTGCGCGCGGCCTCTGCGTCGCCCGTGGCGCAGGCGGTCCGTGAGAGCGAGCTCGCTCAGCGCGTGGAGGAGCTGACCCAGCAGGTGGCGGGGCTGGAGCGCATGGTGGCGCAGCAGGCCCGCTCGCTGCGGGCGATGCTGGAGCTCCTGGAGACACGGGGCCTGGTGACGCGGGACGACTACCTCGCCAAGGTCCGCTGACGCTCAGACGAGGATGATGTCCTCTTCGACGCCGGCCTCGGAGAGGACGCGCTGCGTGCGGCGGAGCCGCTCGTCGCTCAGGTCGGAGATCAGGGCCAGGATTTGCGGGTGGCTGGAGATGAGCGCGTCGAAGTCCGCGCGTGGCAGCCGCAGCAGCGTGGTGTGACGCGTGGCCGTGACGGTCGCCGTGGCCGGCGTCTTCTGGAGCAGTGAAATCTCGCCGAAGACCTCGCCCTCCCTGAGGAGTGTCAGGAGGTGGCCGTCCTTGCGCACCTCGACCTCGCCGGAGAGCACCACGTAGAGGCCGTCGGTCGGGTCGCCGTCGCGGATGATGACGGTGTCCCGCTCGACGTCTCGCGAGCGGAAGCGCTCCACCAGCGCGCGCCGGTCCTTCCGGTCGAAGAGCCGGAACAGCTCCGACGTGTTCATCACGTTCGTCAGCATGCGCTGGCGGCAGAACTTCTTGAGCGCCTGGGCCACCTGCGGATGACCGCGGGACAGCTCGGCGAGCACGCCCGCGGAAATCTCCAGCAACTGGGTGTCGTCGGAAGCGGACTCGACGGAGGCCGTCCTGGGTGCGCCGGAGAGCAACGCCATCTCTCCGAAGAACGCGCCGCCCTCGAGTGTCGCCAGAGGCTGGCGCTGTCCCTCCTCCGTCCGGAAGACGCGCACCGCGCCCTCGCAGATGACATAGAACGCGTCGCCTCGGCTTCCCTGCTCGATGATTCGCTCGCCTGGGCCGAAGCGGCGCAGCGGGCACCGCTCGAACAGCGCGATGAACGCGTCGCGCGGCAGGTCCGAGAAGAGCGGGATGGTGGGGAGCGTCTCCAGCGAGGTCGCGTCCGGTGAGACCTCTTCCGTCAGGCTGAAGACCTCTTCCTCGACGTCCCCGGTGGCGGCCCACTGCCGGCCGAGCCCCGCCTGTGCCGCCAGCTCCACCGCGTGCAACAGGGAGTCGGCCTCGAGCTCCAGCTCCGTGAAGGCGGAGACGCTCGCCGACGTCCGGATCGAGGCGCCCAGCGCGGAGGTCAGGTCATGGCCTGGAATCGCCGTGGCGCCCGCCGCGGGCTGCGGCTCGGAGGGCTGCATCCGCGAGTCAGGCAGTGCCGCTGAAGGCTCGGACGTTGGGGTGCTGATGGGCGCGGCCAGTGCCTGCCACCGACCGCTGTTGGACACCGAGCGACCCGAACTGGCCACCGCGGGCAGCCGCTGAGAGGAACGAGGCGCCAGGCCGGGCGGCAGCGCGCTGGTCGCGGGGCGAGCGCCTCCGGGCTGCACGGCGGACATTCGCGTCGCGAGCGGCGGGCTCACCGCTTCGGCGGTGGCCATGTGTGTCGCGTTCGGTGGACGCTCGGCCTCTGCATCGGCCGCACGGGGCACGCCTGGTGGGCTCAGCTGCTCACCTGTGGCCATGCGCGTCGTGCCGGGTGCGTGCTCAATCTCGCCCCCCACCATCCGTGTCGACACCGGTGGGACCACGGGATTGCTGCTCCCCAGGTGCGGCGCGAGGGGCGGCTTGGCAGCCATACGCGTCGCGTTCGGAGCGTTCACCGGCTCGGCAACGGCCATGCGCGTTGGCGAAGGGCCACTCGCGGTGCCATCGACCACTTCAGAGGCAGTGGCCTGGAGCGCACTGTTCGTCCTGGTGGACGTCGTGACGTCCGCGCCGGGCGCAGCACCCGCGGACATGCCGGCCGCGGGTGGTTCGACGTCCAGGGTCAGCTCCAGCGCCGGCCCACCCTCTTCCGACGCCAACCCCACGTGGACGGAGTGAATGACCTCCTCGGCGCCACTCACGGCCGTGCCAGTGGCCATGGACACGGCCAGCTCAGGCGGCAGCTCGGCGGACAAGTCGATCGCGGCGCCTTCCGCCTCCAATGCGTCGGGGACAGGGCTTCCCGCCTCGACCTGGAGCGTCCCCACACGCCCGGCTTCGGGCTCGCTCGGCCGCCCTGGTGATGCGCCCCCACCCAGCGGGCCCCCGGAATTGAACGGGGCTTCGGGAGCCGTCGGCAGCACCGAAGACATCCCCCCACCCAGCGGGCCCCCGGAATTGAACGAGGCTTCGGGAGCCGTCGGCAGCACCGAGGGCAGTCCCCCGACCAGCGGTCCCCCGGACGCGAACGCGCCCGTAGCGGCGGCCGGCTGTGCAGCGCCCTCGGACACCACGGGCCGCGCCGTCACGGAGGACGCCTGGCTCAACGGCCCGCGGGCCCGCGGGCCCATGGGCGTCCCTCGCTGGGCATAGAGGTCCGCGAGCATCTGCTGCACGCCGCGATGCGCCGGGTCCAGCTCGAGAATGAGCTTGCTCGCTGCGATGGCTCGCGGAAGGAAGCCTTCGCGCGCGAAGCCCTCGGCGGCGGCCTGGTAGGACGAAATCGCGCGGTCCTTCTGCCCCGCCTTCACCCAGGCATCACCCGTGCGGAGGCGCGATTGGTGGTCCTTGGGTTCGGCCCGGCAGTAGTCCTCGTAGAGCTCCGCGGCTTTGGAGAAGCGGCCCTTGGAGAAGGCCTCGGATGCCTTGTCCTTGAGCTTGCGCAGCTCCATCAGCGGGCACCCTCCGACGCGGTGCTCTCCGGCGCCGGCGCGGCCCCCGCGGCCTCGCGCACCGTGCGGAAGTAGTCCCCCTTGAGGGCCTCCAGCTGGTCCGCGTGCGCGGCGCTGCCCAGCTTCTTGAGCGACGACGCGGCCGCGGCCCGAATCTCGGGCAGGTCATGGAACAAGTCCCTGGCCACCGCGTCTGCGGCCAGCGCGTCGCCAATGCTCCCGAGCGCCAGCAACACGTCCCGGCGAGCCACGCTGTTGGGCTCATCCAGGGCCTTCACGAGCGTGGGCACGGCGTCCTTCGCCTGCATCCGCCCGAGCAGCGCCGCCGCGAGCGCCGCTTCGGGCCCGCCCTCGCGAACCACCGCCTGGAGGGGCTCGGAGGCCGCGGCGCCCGGCACGCCACCCGCGCGGGTGAGCGCGTCCAGCGCCAGCAGCTTCTCGCTGCCCATCTTCGACAGCATCTCGATGAGCGCGGCCTGCCCCGCTTCTCCGGACTCGGCCAGCGCCTGGGCCAGCGCCTTCTGCAGGTCGCGCTCAGGCTCGACGAGCCCGGCCTTGGCCACCGCCACACCCTCAGGTCCCAGCTTCGCCAGTCCCACCAACGCCGCTACGCGCAACGCGGAGCTGGAGTCCTGGGTGTAGCCGGTGAGCAACTTCAAGACATCGGGCGCCTTCAGCGCACCCAGCGCCTTCAGCAGTGTCGCGAGCGGCACCAGGCGCTCCGGGGCCACGTCGTCGTACAGCTCGGTGGGGACGCGGTGCTGCACCACCTCCCGGCCGGACTCGAGAACCCGGGCCGCGTTGAGCGCCTTCACCCGTCCCAGCAGGTCCGCGTGGCGTGCCGGCCGGTCGTCCTTCACCCCCGGCATCGCCGTGGGAGGCGGCGTGGTCGAAGGGTCGAACCCGACGCCGAACTTCGGCTCCAGCGCCTGGGGCACCCAGTCGGCGCGCAGCGCCTCCAGGCCCTTGACCTCCTGTTCGTAGAGCTTCTGCACGGCGGGAATGGCGGAGGCGTCTCCAATCTCCGCCACGGCCTCCACCGCGAGGAGCCGCAGCGTGGTGTCCGCGTGGCTGAGCCAGGGCGTCACCTTGCCGAGCAACGGCTGCGCCGTGGGCCCCAGTCCCGCGACCGCCTGGAGGCCACTGGCCGCCGTCGCCGGACGGGCGAGCCGCTCACCAATGGCATCCAGCGGGCAGCCACCGCGCGCGCGCATGCTCCGGCCGGCGACGAGCGCCTCGGCGGGCGCGCCCTCCAGCACGATGGCGCACAGCGCGGCATCCGTCTGCGGCGTGCGAGGGAAGGACACGATGGCGTCGATGGCCAGCGGGCTGACGGCGCTCTTCTCCACCGCCACCAGCTGGAGCCGCTGCGTGGCCACCGGGTCCTGGAGCTTCATCAGCGCATGGATGGCGGACTCGCGCAGCTCGGGGAAGTTCTCCTCCAGCAGCAGCGCGATGGGGCCGACCGCGCGCTTGTCGCCCGCGTCTCCCAGACCGCGCACCGCGGCGGCAGCGAGGATGACCTGGCTGTCGCGCACCAGGGGCAGCAGCCGGTTGACGGCGTCGGGACGGCCGCTCTTGCCCAGTTCCTCGGCGGCGCCCACGCGCTCGGGCAGCGCGCCTTCGGTGAGCGCGAGCTGGTTGCGGTCCCACTGGGCGCGGGCCTCCGCGGCGACCACCTCCGCCATCGCGCCCGGAACGTTGGCGTTCTTGAGCGCCTGGACGATGACCTGCCGCGTGGCGCGGCCTCGCCGCCCGTACTGGAGCGTGAGGTACGCCTTGGCCTTCTCGTTGTTCACCTTGGACAGCGCCATGGCGGCGCGCCCCTGGACCTCTTCGTCCGGGTCCTCGAGCAGCTCGCCCAGGAGGTCCACGACGCGGGCGTCCTGGCTCTCTCCCAGCGCCACGGCGGCCTCCGCCCGGACAATGGCGGCGAAGTCCTTGGCCGCGCGGGTGAAGAGGACCAGGTCATCCGGGTTGCCTTGCCCGGCCAGCTTCTTCACCGCGAGAGCGCGGACCTCCGGTCGGGGACTCTGGAGGTCGGCGAGGAGCTGGTCCCTGCTCCCGTTGCATCCGAGGAGCAGGGCTAGTGCGAGAATGAGGGGGCGCGCGCCGGTTCGCATCGGCGGCGGTTATATCAATCCCCCTCGATTCCCGCCCAATCCACCGCGTCACATGTCAACGCGGACGGCGAGGCCCCCGAGGAGGCGGGCGTCCCGCACCACCCCGGGGCCGCTCGTTGGTCCAGCGTGGGGTGCTGGCACGCTCCTTCTTCTTGCTCCAGTCCTGGAAACCCGAGGGCTTCTCGGCGGGAGGCCCCCGCCGCGCACCCGCGCGGACGACGCGTTCACGGGGATTCCCGCTTTCGTCGGTGGGCGTCCAGGTGGAACGCGACGCGCCGCGACCAGCCGTGGACCGGCTGGACGGGCCCTCTCCGCGAGGCCCACCCCGGCCACGCGGGGCGCTTCCGGCTTCGGTGCCGGGCTTCCACTCGCGGCGCTCGGGACGGCCCGCCCCTCCGGCACGCGGGGCGAAACCGCGCCCCTCACCGCGCGGTGCCCTGCTGGCACCACCGGCGCTCCATTCCCGGCGCTCGGGGCGGCCCTCACCACCGGCACGAGGTCCGCGAGAACGAGGCGCCTCGTCGCCGCCAGCGCTCCACTCCCGGCGCTCCGGCCGGCCTGTGCCACGGCTGCGCGGTGCGGCGCCTTCATCCGAGCCCCACGTCCGGCGCTCGGGGCGACCCGCGCCCGATGCGCCGCCGCTCCGGCCGCGAGGTGCCGCGTCTCCGCCGGCGCTCCACTCCCGGCGCTCCGGACGGCCGGCTCCTGCACCACGACGACCCGCGGAGGACTCACCCTCCGCGCTCCAGTCGCGACGCGCCGGACGGCCCTCGCCGCCAGCACGCGGGCTGCGCGAGCGGGGCGCGTCATCGCCACCAGCGCTCCACTCCCGGCGCTCCGGACGGCCAGTGCCACGGCTGCGAGGGGCAGCACCTTCATCACCGCCGAACCCGCGACGTGCGCCGGATGCGCTGCCCTCTCCGCGAGCAAACGCACGGCCCGAACCACCGCCACGCGTCGCGCCACCCTCGTCTCCGCCCAAGGCGCGACGAGCACCTGCGGCAGCGCCCGCGCCCCGGGCGAACGCCCGGCCCGTACCGCCGTCACGAGGCCCACGGCCTTCATCACCGGAGGCACGGCCCGCTCCACGACCACGAGCCCCCTCGCCGAAACCTGCGCCCCGGCCACGAGGCCCAGCCCCCTCGCCGAAGCCTGCGCCCCGGCCGCGAGCACCCGCGCCGTCACCGAAACCTGCGCCCCGGCCACGAGGCCCAGCCCCCTCGCCGAAGCCTGCGCCCCGGCCACGGCCAGCACCACCCTCGCCACCGAAGGCACGACCCGCGCCACCGGCACGACCGCGCGGCGCACCACCCGCATCACCGCCAGACGCGCGGCGCGCGGGCTTGCCTTCAGCCGCAGTCCCCCGCGCCCGGCCGAAGCGAGCCAGACCCGAACCACCCTCGGACGCAGCCTTCGGCCCACGGGCCGGGGCCTTGCGCGCGGGCCGAGCGGCCACCGGCGCGTCGTCATCCATGGACAGCTCCGCCTCGTCATCCCCGTCGAAGCCAGGCGCCGCGCGGCCATGTCGGCGCGGTGGCAGCTTCAGCTCGGCGGACGGAGGCGTGGCCTTGCCGTCCGACACGGCATTCAGCAGCTCCACCTCGCTCGTCTTGAGCGGCCGCAGCTCACCGGGGCGCAGGCCCTCCACGCCCACGCCGGCGTAGGACGGACGGTACAGGCGCACCACCGGGTGCCCCACCGCGGCGCACAGCCGCTTGATGAGGTGCGGCCGCCCTTCCGCGACGACAATCTTCAGCCAGGTGTTCCGCTCCGCCGCCTCGAACACGTCCACGGAGACGGGCGTGGCCATGCCGTCTTCCAGCCGCACGCCGCCGCGCAGCTTGCCCAGCGTGGCCGCGTCGGGCGTGCCCTTCACCTTGGCCAGGTACGTGCGCGGCACCTGGAAGCTCGGGTGCGTCAGCTTGTGCGCCAGCGCGCCATCATCCGTGAACAGCAGCGCGCCCTCGGCGTCGTAGTCGAGCCGCCCCACCGGGAAGAGCCGCTTGCCCGTCGGCTCCACATAGCTGGCCACCGTGGGCCGCCCCTGCGGATCCGACAGCGTCGTCACGACGCCCACGGGCTTGTAGAGCAGGAAGTAGGAGGATTCATCCGGCGGGGTGACCAGCGTCCCATCCACCGTCACCAGGTCCGTGCCGGGCTCCACCCGGCTGCCCAGCTCCGTCACCGTCTTGTTGTTCACCGCCACGCGGCCCGCGGTGATCAGCTCTTCTGCGTGCCGGCGCGAAGCAACTCCCGCGCGGGCCAGGTACTTCTGTAGTCGTTCGGCCGCCATACCTTCCTTCTTCCATGCTGCCCGTCACTCGGGCTTGGGCCCCGTCGTATCACCCGTCTCGGGTTTCGGGGGCGTCGTGTCCAGGACGCTGGAGCTGACCTTCTGTGTCCGGTCCGCGGCCGCCATGGCCTCTTCCAGGTCCTCCAGCGCGGCCTCGCTGGCCGCCGCGCTCTTCTCCATCCGCTTCGTGAAGGCCGGGTCCGACAGGGCCTCCACCGTTCCGGCCGCCGTGGGCGCCGGCTTGTCTTCCTTCTCGACGATCTCCCGGTGCTCCTGCGTCAGCTCGTGGAACTCACGCAGCGTGGGCAGGGCCGACAGGTCCTTCAGGGCGAAGAACTCCAGGAACTCGCGCGATGTGCCATAGAGGATGGGCCGCCCCACCTCCTCGCGCTTGCCCAGGATCTTCACCAGCTTGCGGTCCATCAGCGCCTTGATGACCGCGCCGCAGTCCACGCCGCGGATGTCCTCGATCTCCGGGCGCGTCACCGGCTGGCGGTAGGCGATGATGGCCAGCGTCTCCACCGCCGCGCGGGTGAGGCGCTGCGGCTTCACGCGCAGGTAGCGCCGCACGTACTCGGCCGAGTGCGGGTCCGTCCGGAACTGCCAGCCACCGGCCACCTCGTACAGCACGATGCCGGTGATGCCGTCGCGGCGGATGCCGGAGAGCTGGTTGAGGGCCTCGGCGATGAGCTCCCGCTCGATGCCGGTGGCCATGTACAGCTCGTCCACCGAGAGCGGCCGCTCCGCCACGAAGAGCACGCTCTCGATGACGGTGCGGATGCGGTCGGCGGACAGCTTGCGGCTCTTGGCGACGAGCTTCTCGAAGGACGTCTCCAGGTCCGGAGGTGCCTCGTCGTCGGAGTCCTCCTCGATGGAGGCCGCCTCCACCTCGTCCAGCTCGTCCGCCGGGCCGGGGCCCGTGACGGCAGCGATTTCCTCCTCGGAGAACGGGCCGGGGCCGCCGGGCGTGCCCGGTTCGGGAGTCTCGTCCTGCGGTCCGTTGCTACCGGTAGTCACTGTCGTCGACCTCCGTGGGCGCCAGCTTCTCCAGCGCGTCTCCGTTGGGCAGCAGGAGGATGGGCCCGAGCGGCTCGTCCTGCACCACCCGGATGAGCCGCCGCTTCACCATCTCCAGGATGGCCAGGAAGGTGATGACCACCTCCTGCCGTGACGGCGTCTCCTCTTCCGAGAACAAGCTCTCGAAGAGAACCTGTCCATCCGGGCGGAGGCGCTCTACTACGCGGAGGATGGCCTCGGACAGCGTCACGCGCTCCCGGACCACCTCGTGCTGCAGTTTGGGCTGCAACCGCTCCAGTACCCGGTCGAGCGCCTCCACCAGCTTGAGGACGCTGAACTCCTGGAGCCCCACCTCGTCATCCGGGATGGGGACCGCCTCCACCGGCACGTTGCGGGTGAAGACGTCGCGGCCGAGCAGGTCCTGGGTGGCGAGCTGCTCGGCGGCATCCTTGTACTTCTGGTACTCGAGCAGGCGGCGCACCAACTCCGCGCGAGGGTCCTCGGTCTCCTCGGCGACGGTGAGGACCTCCCCTGCCTCCTGCGCCGCCACGGCGTCCTGCCGCGGAAGGAGCATGCGGCTCTTCAGGTGCGCCAGGGTGGACGCCATCACCAGGAACTCCCCGGCGATGTCGAGGTTGATCTCCCGCATCCGCTCCAGGTGCTCGAGGTACTTCTCCGTGATCAGCGCCAGCGGGATGTCGAAGATGTCGACCCGGTGCTCCTTGATGAGATGGAGCAGCAGGTCCAGCGGACCTTCGAAATTGGGCAGCGCGATGCGGAAGTTGTCGCTCGGACTCCGCGGCAACTCCCCTTCACGAAGGGCCTCATCGGCCGGCGAGAGGCGTTCCTCACTCACCGGATGTCCTGGGTGGCGTCAACGGTATGGGTGGAGGCGCGTCATCGCGTAAGAGCCCAACTTTCCTAGGCAGCGGGCACGAGCCTGGAGGACACACACCCATACCAGTGCCCCCCAGGTGGGTCAAACAATCGACGGTGAAAGCCCGTTCAGGCAAGCGTGCTCATGGGAGGCCCACGGCCTTGCGGACCTGGTCCATGAGGCGGGTGGCCTCGGCCCGGGCCCGGTTGGCGCCGTCCTGGAGGATGCGCTCCAGTTCGCCCGGGTCGGCCGCCAGCTCGGCGTACCGCTGACGGGCCGGCCCGAAGGTCGTGTGGTAGGCCTCCAGGAGCTTCTTCTTGTACTCGCCGTAGCCCTTCCCGCCTGCCCTCCAGGACGCGTCCACCTCGGCGAACTCGGACTCGGGCAGCATGACCTTCAGCAGGTCATAGAGCGGAACGTCGCTGACCACCCCGGGCGTCTTGGGCGGCTGGCTCGGCAGCGGCTTGGGCGCCTCGACGGGGGTCGAGTCCGTCTTGATGGACATGATGCGCTTCTTGATCTCCTTCTCGTCCCCGAAGAGCTCGATGGTGTTCCCGTAGGACTTGGACATCTTCATCCCGTCGATGCCGGGCACCGTCTGGGTGGCCTCCTGGATGCGCGCCGCGGGCAGCTTGAGGATGCCGGGCGAGTGGCCGCGCTCCTTCCCCTCCGGGTCGGCCGGGTCGTAGCCGGGCACGTACTGGGTATTGAACTTCACGGCCCAGTCGCGAGCGAACTCGATGTGCTGGACCTGGTCCTTGCCCACGGGGACGAAGTCCGCGCTGTAGAGCAGGATGTCCGCGGCCATGAGCACGGGGTACGCGAAGAGGCCGAAGTCCGGGCTGATGCCCTTGGCCACCTTGTCCTTGTAGCTGTGGGCCCGCTCCAGGTGGGAGTGAGGCGTCACGGTGCCGAGAATCCAGTACAGCTCCAGCACCTCGCGCACGTCGCTCTGGCGGAAGAGCACGGCCTTCTTCGGATCGAGGCCCAGCGCCAGGTAGGCCATCGCGGCCTCGCGCGTCAGCGCCAGGGCGGCCTTGGGGTCCCGGACGGTGGTGAGCGCGTGCAGGTTGGCGATGAAGTAGAACCCCTCGCCCTCATCCTGGAGCTGCACGAACTGGCGGAGCGCGCCGTAGTAGTTGCCGAGGTGCAGCCTGCCGGACGACTGCACGCCTGAGAGAATCCGCATATCGGTTCCGAACCTGAAATCTGGAATCTTGGGTCTGCTACCTGACGCGGGTGGTTCGCACACCCGACGCGGCGCTGCAACCTTCCGTTCTCCCGGCCTGGCTTCCGTCCAATACCGGAAGTCAAGACGGACTCTCCCTGGAACTTTGCGCTCCGCCAGGAAATCCCGAGCAATTCCAGGCACTTGCAATTGAATGGCGACCGGGTGCGCCGGTACCCTGGGGGTTCCACTCGCGGGCAACCCACCTTGGAGGAAGCACCTGCATGGAGCCATTCAACGGAAGTCTCGCCAGCTATCGCCTGCAGATGGTGATGCCGCCGCTGTTCACCGCTCCAGGGGTGGAAGGCGTGCTGAGGGTGGAGCGAGGCGCGGTGCGCCGCTGCTTCCACGTGAAGGACGGCTACCTGGTGGGTGAGAGCTCGAACGATCCGCGCGAGCACCTGGCCCAGGTCCTGGTGAACCTCCGCATCCTGGATGCGCCCCGCGCCGCGGCGGCCTTCGAGGCGGCCGAGGGCGCGGGCATGCCCTACGGCACCTTCCTGGTGCAGCGCTGCTTCGTGGAGCTGCCCCGGCTCATCGAGGCCCTGGAGCACAAGGCCCGCGAGTCGCTCTTCGACTGCTACGCCTGGGAGTCCGGCGAGGTGGAGTTCACCCCCGGCCTTCCGCCCTCGGGGCGGGCGGTGGGGCTCAAGCTGTCGCTCGCCACGTTGCACCGGGACGCGGTGACGCGGCAGCGCGAGTGGACCATGTTCCGCGACATCTTCCCTCGCATGGACATGACGTTCCGCGTCTTCCGGGAGTTCGCGGTGGAGACGTACTCCGAGGAGGAGGACGTCCTGCTGGACCTCGCGGCGAGCGGCGCCACGCTGGGCGAGATGCTGGCCAGCGCCCGGGAGGCCCCGCTCTTCGCCGCGCGCTGGGTGCTCCACCTGTACCGGCGGGGCGCCCTGGCGCCACGCAAGGCCCAAGGTCCCAAGCTGGGCGAGGCCGCCGAGCTGGCGGAGCTGCTCGGCCTGGTGAAGCGCTTCCTGGAGGCCGGCAAGTATGACCACGCCGTGGCGCTGGCGGCGCAGATCCTGGAGCGGGGCCCGGTGCCCGAGGCCCACGCGCTGTACCGGGAGGCGGAGATCCGCCTGACGCTGGCCCTCAGCGACGAGCTCTTCGCCCTCGACGGGCGCCTCGTGTTCGAGCCGATTCCGCGCCCCACCCCGCCCGACCTGACGGCGGATGACCTCTACCTGTACTCCAAGCTGCGCGGCAGCCGGAGCATCCGGCAGGCGCTGCGCACGGCGGCCATGGGCGAGCTGGCGGCGTCGCGCTCGGTGCACCGGCTGATGGCGTCCGGCTTGATTCGCGTGGCCCCGCTGCCCGGCGGTGAGCCGCGCCGTGCCCACACGGACCCGTTTGGGCTGCCCATCCACAACGTGGGCAACTGAACGCCACGGGCCATGCCCCCGCGTCGTCGCGAGGGGCCGCGAAGGCCCCGTCCGTCACTGCGCGCCCGCCGCCCGCTTCTTCTTCGCCTTGGGCACGAAGACATCGCTGCGCGGGTGGAACTCGTCGTACACGGACCGCAGCCGGGCGGCGTTCACGTGCGTGTAGATCTGCGTCGTGGCCAGGTCGGCGTGCCCCAGCATCTGCTGGACGGCGCGCAGGTCCGCGCCGCGCTCCACCAGGTGCGTGGCGAACGAGTGCCGCAGCTTGTGCGGCGACAATGGCTTCACGATGCCCGCCTTCAGCGCGTAGCGCTTGAGCAACTTCCAGAAGCCCTGCCGCGTGAAGCCCGAGCCGCGCGGGGTGACGAACAGCGCCTGGGACTTGCGCTTGCCCAGCACCGACGGCCGGGACTCGGCCAGGTACGCCTGGACCTTCTCGATGGCCACGCGACCGAGCGGCACGAGCCGCTCCTTGGAGCCCTTGCCCTTCGCCACCAGGTAGCCCGCGCCAAGCTGCACGTCGTTGATGCCCAGGCCGCACAGCTCGCTCACGCGCAGGCCGGTGGCGTACAGCACCTCCAGCATGGCCTTGTCCCGCACGCCCGTCAGCGTGCGCTCGTCCGGCGCGGCCAGGAGCTGCTCCACCTCGTCCAGCGTCAGGAACGACGGCAGCTTCCGCGCCGAGCGCGGCGTGTCCAGGTCCTCCGTCGGGTCCTTGTCCGCCATGCGCTCGGCGACGAGGAAGCGGTGGAAGCCGCGCAGCGCCGCGAGGTGCCGGGCCTGGCTGCGCTTCCCCACGCCCCGCTTGCCCAGCGCGGCCAGGTGCGCGGAGACGTCCTCCTGCCGGGCCTGCGTCACGTCGGAGATGCCCCGGGCCCGCAGGTCCTCGAAGTACACGGTGATGTCGGCGGCGTAGGCGTCCACCGTCTTGCCGGACAGCCCACGCTCCGCGCGGATGAAGGCGATGAACGCGTCGAGCATTCCTTCCATCGCCGCGCAGGCTACCGGAGGCGCGCGGCGAGGCAACTCAGCGGCTCAGCCCCGGGGCTCTCCTGCTCCCTCCGGCGCGGCCGACTCCAGCGCCTGCACCACCCAGGGCCAGCCCACCACGATGTTCCCCGGCGAACGCAGGCAGGCATCCGCCACCGCCAGCACCTCCGCCGGACGCGAGCGCACCGCCAGCGCCAGGTGCCGCCCCAGGAAGGGATGCGGCAGATAGCTCAGGTTGTGGTGACGCACCGGCACCCAGCCCAGGGTGGGCCGCCCCGTCCACCGCTCCACCGCGTACGCCAGCGCCGACGCCAGCACCTCCAGCGCGTACAGCGGCAGGCGGAACGCGCAGACCAGGAAGGCCACCAGCGCGCTGGCCGCCACCGCCCCGGCGTAGGACGTATTCGTCGCCCCGCTCCACACCAGCATCGGCATCAGGCTGGTCACGATGGCCGCCATCTGTACGCGGACGACCGTGGGACCGCGGCCAATGGTGATGCCGCTGATGCTCCCGCAGGCCAGCCCGGCCACCCCGCCCAGGCAGAGGCCCACCATCATGCCCGCCGAGCCGCTCATGCCCGGCCCGAAGGCACCCGCCGCCGTGGCATGCAACCCCAGCAAGGTGGACAGGCTCGCCAGCGAGCCCAGCAGAACCCCCGCGGCCAGGCCCAGCACCTGCGCCACGAGCAGCCCCGCCGCGGAGCAGACCAGCGCCGACAGCACCCAGCCCCGCTCCAGCGGGAGCCCCGCGCCCACCAGCGCCAGCCCCAGCAGCTCCGTCGTCACCGGCGCCACGACGAGCAGCAACAGCAACATCCGCCGGACGTAGACGGCCGGGGCCTCGCGTCCCTCGGAGGCCTCGCGACTCAGCACCCCCAGGCGCGCGCCCGGCGCGCAGACGCCCGCGGCCCGGAGCCGGTAGTGCAGGTCGACCGGCCGGAACAGCAGCAACAGCAACAGCTTGAGCAGCCCTGGAACCTGCTCCGGTGCGTCCACGGAGCGCGGCTGCGTCCCCCCCTGTGCCAAGAAATCCCCCTTTTCTCGGGTTCTAGATCTCCAGCCTACCCTTCCCCTGCCGGAGGATTTCAAGTGAATCGCCGATGAGTGAAATCACCGTCGACGGCTCGTTGAGGGTGACGCCCCCATCCAGGATGAGGTCCAGGCCGTGGCCCAGCTCGGCCTTGATATCCTTTGCGTCCGTGAGGGGCTCACCCTCCGTGCTGGTCGCGGAGGTCGTCACCAGAGGGCGGCCGAGGGCGCGGGCCAGCTCACGGACCAGCGGCGCGTCGGGTACCCGGATGCCTACCTGCTTCTGCTTGGACATCATCAAGTCGGGCACCAGCCGCGTGGCCTCCAGGATGAAGGTGAATGCACCCGGAGTGAGGCTCTTCATGGTGCGATACGCGAAGTTGCTCACGTGGGCGTAGCGCGCCACGTCCGACAGGTCCGGACAGAGGAAGGACAAGGGCTTCTTCTTGTCGCGGCCCTTGAGCTGGTACAGCCGCTCGATGCCCTTCTTGGAGCTCAGATCGCAGCCCAGGCCGAAGTACGTGTCCGTCGGGTAGGCCAGCAGGCCGCCGCGCTCCAGCACCTCCACCGCGCGCTGGAGATGGCGGGGCGAGGGATGCTCCATGTCCACCTCGAGGATGGGTGCGGCCATGATGTCCTCCGTGCCTCCTGTCGTGGCTGCTGACGGCTTGGATGCCCGGCAGCCTATGCCGTTCCCTGGACGTCGTCCGTGCGGATCTCGCCCGAGGCCGCCAGCGCGCGCCGCGTGAGGACCGGCCCCACCAGCTCGTGGGCGGTAATCATGGCAACGATGAGCACCTCCACCTGGGGGCCGAAGGAGGGGAACGTCTTCGACACCAGTGCCGCCAGGCCAAAGGTGACGCCCGCCTGGGAGATGAGCCCCATCCAGAGGTAGCGTTTGAGCCGCGGGTCGTCCGCGGGGGCGAAGCGGCGGCAGGAGAACCAGATGGCCGCGCCTCGCAGCGTCACCAGCAGCAGCGCCGCCGGCCCCACGGTCACCAGCGAGTCCAGCTTCAGGCCCGCCCCGGCGGCGGCGAAGAAGAGCGCGAACACCGGCAGGCCCGCCTGCTGGATGGCATGGTGGATGCGCTCGCCCGCGTGCTCGTCCAGGTTGGCGATGAGCGCCCCGGCCGCCAGCGACACCAGCAGCGGCGACAGGTGCAGGCGCGTGCCGCCTTCCGCGGCGGCGAAGCACAGGCCCACCAGGAACAGCGGGAGCTCCTGCTTCACGCCGCGCATGTAGACGAGCATCCCCACCGCCAGCACCAGCCCCACCACCACCGAGCCGAACAGCTCCCACCCCACCCCGCCCAGGAGCCCCGGAACGTCCAGCCCGCCACCGAAGCTCGCCTTCGTCACGCCCGCGGCCAGCGCGAAGGCCACCATCACCAGCAGGTCGCCGATGATGACCAGCGCCATCAGGAACTCGGTGAAGGCCCCGCGCGCGCTCGTCTCCTGGACGATGGCGATGGTGACGGTGGGCGAGAAGGACACCACCACCGTGGAGAGCAGCGCGCTGACCGCCAGGGCCTGCGGCACCGTCATGGCCGACAGGAAGGGCAGCACCGGCTTGAGCGCGAAGGTGGCGCCAAAGCACACCAGGAAGGTGACGCCGCACACGGCCGCGCAGAGCAGCGCCACGCGCGCGCCCACGCGGCGGATGAGCCCCAACCGCAGCTCCGTGCCGGCCACCAGCGCGATGAGGCTCACCGCCAGCCCCTTCACCAGCTCCAGCCCCTTCACGCCGGCGTTGGGGATGAACCCCAGCGCGTACGGCCCCACCGCCACGCCCACCAGCAGGTAGCCGGTGAGGCGCGGCAGGCCCAGGCCCTTGGCCACCTTGCCCGCGAACAGGCCGCACAGGAGCAGCGCGCCGGCGGCCAGAATCACCGGCGTCCCCGAGTCCGCGCGCAGCACCTGCGCCCGGCTGATGATGGCCAGCAGCACCATCAACAGCAGCAATCGGATGACGGCGCCCTTCATGCGGCCACCTTCGCGTCAGGCGCCTCGGAGGCCATGGCGCTCTTCGGCGGGTCCACCACGTACCGGAACGCCTGGCCCGCCAGCAGCTCGTTCACCACCGCCCCCATCACCACCACGTCCAGCACCCGCCGCGACAGCACGCCTGGGACGAGCATGCCGTACTCCGCCACCAGGCACAGCGCGAGGCCACCCTGGGCGATCAGCGCGTAGCCCAGCCGGGGCGGCAGCACCAGCGTGGCCTGTGCCAGCTGCCGCGCGAGCCGCCCTCCCGCCATCTTCCCCAGGAAGCGCAGCCCCACGAAGGCGGGCATCAGCAGCCAGGCCCAGTAGTCCCGCGCGTGCACGGCGCAGCCCACCAGGAACACCAGCACCAGGAAGACGGGGCGCTCCACCCGGCCCAGGGCGCGCGCCACCCGCTCCGCGACGCGGCCCCCCACCACCGCCAGCGTCGCCCCACACGCCACCCCCGCCAGCAGCGGCGACACGCGCAGATACGCCGCCGCGCCGCCCACCAGGGCCACCCCGCCCAGCGTCACCGTGGTCAGCTCCGCCAGGTCCTTCAGGGAGTGCGTGAGGAACGCCAGCAGCGCGCCGCACATCACCCCCAGCAGCAAGGCCAGGCACACCAGGCCCAGGCCCTCGCCCACGTTGCTGGCGGCGCCGATCATCAACGCCAGGGCCAGCACCCCCAGGCCCAACGCGTCATCCAGCATGGTCAGCAGGGCCACGCCCAGGCCGCGCGCCCGGTCCAACCGTCCGGCCCGGTACGCCAGCACGGCCGAGTGGCCAGAGGAGAGGCTGGCGGCGGCCCCCAGCATGGCCGCCGCGCCCACCGCCCCCAGCCACCCGCGGATGGAGGTGAAGGCGAGCGGCACCAGCAAGGGCAGGGCCACGAAGAAGAAGGCCGTGCCTGAATGGGCCATCGCCGACAGGTAGACGGGCCGGGGCAGCAGCCGCAGCAGGCGCGGCTCCAGGTTGAGGCCCAGGAGCACGCCGGCGGTGCCCAGGCCCAGCGCCATCACCGGCCGCAGGGCCTCCAGGTTCCGCTCGGTGAGCAACCCGGACACCGAGGGCCCCAGGAAGATGCCGAGCAGGACGAAGAGAAAGCCGCTGGCCGCCAGCCTCGCCAGCGCTGGGAAGCGCCCCGGGTCCAAGGCCCGGCTCGAGGCGAGCAGCGACAGCGCCGCGATGGATAGGAAGACGAGCAGCGCTTGCACAGGGCGTGCTTATACCGACGGGGGGCTCCCCGTCACGACCGGCGGTGCGTGGGCGCTGAAATCACTGGCATGGCGACCAGCCGGCCCATGGGCGGATCGTCCGCATCCATCTCCAGTTGGACGCGCTGCACCAGACGCTCCATCTCCTCGGCGGGTATCCCTGGCAACAAGCTCACCAGGAGGACGCGATCGTCGTCCGCGCCCAAGGCCAGGCTGCGAAGCCCCGCGAACACGGGCACCTCCGCGGACAAGGCCGCCGCCGCGCTCCGCGCCCGGACCACCAACGGCTCCGGGATGCCGAACTCCCGGAGCCGGCGGATGGCCCGCTCGGTTCCTTCCAACTGTTCCAGGAACGTGATGACCAGGTACACGCGGCCGTCTTAGTCGGTCCGCGAGCCCGACGCCACGCTCCTCGTGCTACTCGTTCTGGCCCGGTCCCGCCGGCTCTCCGGAAGGCGCTGTGGACGCCGATGCGCCCTCCTGCGGCTGGGCACCTGCCGCGCCTTCCTGCGGGGCCATCGCAGCGCGAGCGGCGCGCTTGCCCTCTTCGATGAGCTTCTTCACCTTCTGCCCGCCCTTGCGGCCAATCTCCTCGTAGAAGTTCGGCCCCCGGGTGGCCTTGACGCGATCGCCACCCTTCTTGCCAATCTCCTCGTAGAACTTGGCACCGCGCTCGGCCTTGACCGTCTCACCACCCTTGCGGCCAATCTCCTCGTAGAAGGAGCGTCCGCGCTCGGCCTTCACCGTCGCGCCACCCTTGCGGCCAATCGTCTCGTAGAACTCGCGGCCACGCTCGTTCCGGACCGTCTCGCCACCCTTCCGGCCCGCTTCGGCCACCGTCATGCTGCCCTTGTTGTCCTTGTCCGACATTTCGCCATCTCCTCTCATGACTACCCCAGCCCTCGCCTCGGTGCCCCTTGCCTGAAAACTTGGGACGGAAGCGCCCCGATGCAAGCAAGCTCCGTACACCGCCAGCCGTTCGCGCCTGCCTCGCCACACGAAAACACTTGTGATTTCGAGAACTTGGCGATGCCTGCCGAGCATTCGGACCGGGCGGCGGGCTGCCCGGCCGGATGCTTTCATGTTGGAAACACCCCACTGCACATTGCGGATTCCCGAAACCACCTTCACTTTCAGGCCCACGGCGCGGCGGAAGTGGGGCCGCGGGGAGGCATGGCGTGGCGCAGTCGGTGAAGACCTGGCTTCGGGTATTGGCCCCGATGCTGGCCTCGGTGGGAGGACTCCTGGCCCTCCGGCTCCTCGGGCCGGACTTCATCGACCAGCAAAGACTTGCGAATTGGCTGGAGCCCCTGGGGAACTGGGCGCCCATTGCATACATCGGCTTCCTTGCCATCCGCCCCCTGACGTTGCTTCCGGGTCAGCTGCTCACCGCCGTGGGCGGGATGATGTTTGGCACGCTCGCAGCGACCCTCTATTCACTAACGGGCAGCGTGCTGTCGGGCCTGCTGCTTTTCGCTGGGGCGCGCAAGCTGGGCACGGGGCTGATGAAGCGCCTGGCCGGCAGCAAGTACCCCGCATTGGTGCGGGCCGCGAGGCGGCATGACTTCCTCTTCGCCTTCACGGCCTGCATCAACCCGCTCTGCCCCACGGATGTGATGCTGGCGGCGGCGGCGGCCAGCGGCGCGCGCCTGGGACCCACGCTGGCGGGGGTGATCCTCGGCACCATCCCGGGCACCTTCCTCACCGCGCAGCTCGGCAGTGGGCTGGCCCAGGGGCGCACGCTGATGACAGGGGTCTCCGCCGTCGGGCTGGTGGTGTCCCTGGGGCTCGGCGTCTACATCGGCCGGCGCTTCTACAAGGAGCTCAACGGGGAGCAGCCGGAAGCCCCCGGAGAGAAAGCCCCGGCCACACCGGCGTCCCCTCCTCCGCGCCCGCTCGGCGCGCATGACGCGCCCAAGCCGGCGGCGTTCTAGGCATGCATGGGGGGCTCCGGGAAGAGCTCCACCCGGCGCTGGACCCGTTCGCCAGGGCCCACGCCGGTGGGCAGGGAGACGGCGCGAGCCATCTCCTCGCCGTGCCGCAGGCGCATGCGGATGACCTCCGGGGAGAAGTCGAGCATCTCCCCGAGGGACCGCGCCGGCTCGATGACGGTGATGCGGCAGTACCGGTAGGGCACGCCATCCGGCCGCCTCACGGTGAGGCCGGCGTCATACGCCTGCCGGACGATGTCGTTGATACGGACGAAGGCCTCCACATCGTTGATGAGGATTTCATTGAGGGTGATGTCGGCGAGGCTGCGCGTGGCCACCTCCAAGAGGTTGGACGGCGGACGCACCCGTTCGATTTTCGACGGCGAGCAGACGATGACGACCAACTCCGTCGGGCCGAACTCCAGTGCGTCGCCCAGGGGCGTGGCGTTGCGCAGGCCCCCGTCCACCAGGGCCATGGCCCCGACGGGCTCCCAGAGGATGGGCAGCGTCGCGCTCTGCCACACCGCGTCCAGGAAGTCCCTCGAGTCGCTCGGCACCAGCTCGTAGTTGCCGGACACCAGGGACACGCGCCCGACGTGGGCGGGCACCCGGAAGGCGCGGCCCGCGACGTGCCGCTGGATGAGCTCGCGCAGCGGGGCGTTGTCGTAGAGCCCCAGCTTCCGGAACAGGCCCACGCGCAGCGCGACGAGCGGCCACGGCAGCTTCCGGTAGAAGTCCGCCTCGCGAATGTTCAGCCAGATGTCATGCAGCTCGCGGTAGGCCTGCTGTGCCACCAGCGCGGCGTTCAGGGCGCCCACGGACACGCCAAAGACGCGCTCCCAGCGGAAGCCATGCACCTCCCGGAGCACCCGCTCGGCGCCCACCTGGAAGGCCCCCTTGGCCCCACCGCCGGAGAGCACGAGCGTTGCGGGACGATCCTTCATGGCACGCCTCCTGGGAAAGGAACCTGACGCTGATGGATAGGCGCGTGCCAGCGGCGCAGGAATCGCCCCGGGGCGTGGGCACCTGTCCACCGGCGCCCGGAGCCCGGGGGCCGCCTGCCCGGCGACGTCCATTCAACCGCGGCCCGAAGGCCCTCTAGGATGGGACGATTCCCTCCCCCGGAGCCTCGATGACCCGCCTGCCTGGCTGTGTGGTCGTGCTGCTGCTCACCTTCCTCCCGTCCGCGGCCCTGGCCCAGCCCGCGTCCAACGACGCGGCCACCCACGAGGCCTTGCGCGTCCTCAAGCAGCAGATGGAGGACGCCCTCAACGCCCAGGACATCGACGGGCTGCTGCGCCACCTGCACCCGGACGTCTCGTTCACCACCATGAACAACGACGTGCGCGTGGGGAAGGAGTCCATCCGCGCCTATTACGAGGAGATGATGCGCGGCCCCAACCGCGTCGTGGACCGCATCCGGGCGAAGTTCGAGGTGGATGACCTGACGCGGCTCTACGGCGACACCGGCATCGCCCGCGGCTCGTCCCGGGACCACTACGTGCTCACCGACGGCACGGACATCGTCATCGACGGGCGGTGGACCTGCACCCTGGTCCGGGAGGGTGACCGGTGGCTGATTGCCGCGTTCCACTACTCCACCAATGTCTTCGACAACCCGCTCCTCACGCGGCTCCAGCACCTCGCGCTCGCGGCGGTGACAGTCACGGGGCTGGGGGCGCTCGTGGTCGGCGCCGTCATGGGACGTAGGTTCCGCCGTCGGCAGGAGCCGCCAAGCCCTCACGCGCCTTGAATCCGGAAGGCCGCCGCCTCGCGGAGGAAGGGATGCCGCCGGGGCAGGCGTCTGGCCCAGAAGGACTCGATGGAGCGATGGAACAGCCGGAGCAGCGGCAGCCCCGGACGTCCTTCGAGCGCGGCCAATTGCCGGGCGGAGACCTCCAGCAGCGCGCGGGCCCGCGCATATTCGGAGGCCACCCAACCCTTCCCCGCAACCGAGCCCAGGAGCCCCTCGAGCGTCGACGGGTCGCCCCCTTCCTCCCGCACCGCTACCGCCACGTCGGCCGGTACGTTGTAGAGCCCCTGCGCCAGGTCCTCGCGCAGGTCGCGCATCACGGAGCACCAGCAGAACGCGTCGATCAGCGCGGGCGCATCCCTGGCGCGCAGGTCCGCACCGGCGACATGCAGCATCAGGTCCACGGACAGACGGAATGTGTCCCGCTGCTGCGAGCGGAGCGCGTCCTCGCTCCACCACTGCCCTTCCTTCACGCGCTCCCGGTCCCTGCGCATGGTCCGCACGAGCGCGAGGACCTCCGCCCGCGCGGACGTGTCCCCCAGGCGCTCCAGCAACACGCGCCCCAGCGTGGCCGCCGTCCCGGTGTCCTCCACGCGCCCCGTCTCCAGCGTCACCAGGAGCCGGTCCACCCAGTCGAGCGGCTCGCCGTCCACGGCCCGGTCCCCATCCAGCACGTCATCGACGAGCTGGAAGAAGCAGAAGCCCACCCGCGCCGTGTGGGCCTGACGCCACCAGCGGCTCACCGCATAGCGATAGAGCACCAGGGCGATCAGCCCGTACCGGATGTGGCGGCGGGAGAAGCGGAACAGCTCACGTGCGCAGAGCGCCTCGACCCGCAGGGCCTGGAGCAGCGAATCCCGGCGCGCCCACGGCGCCACCTTGCGCCAGGTCACCCAGGCCAGCAGGGCCCCCGCCACGACGTCCACCACCTGGTGCTCGTGGATGAGCAACGTCGAGGCGGCGATGGCCAGCGTCCAGAGCCCAAAGACGACCCGCCCCAGCACCCCCGAGCGCTCCGAATAGGCCAGCGCGGCCGTGCAGGCGAACGCCACGTGAAGGGACGGCAGGTAGTTGCGCTCCAGGTTCAGCGTATCGGCGAACTGGAACACGCCGGCCCAGGGGCCCTCCACCGCGCGCGGCGGCCAAGCCACCTCCACGGGAAGAACCAGGAAGCACAACGCGCCCACCACCGTCTCCACGCTAAGCGCCAGCGCGAAGGGCACCATGTCCCGCCACGTCCGGAGGATGAGCAGCGACAGCAGGAGCAACGCATCCATGCTGACGTAGACAAGCGCCCACGCCGGAATGAATGGGATGTGCCGCTCGAAGGGCAGCTCCACCCGGAAGCCCGCCGGATAGTAGCCCGTCACCCAGCTCGCACCGCCGTAGACGGCGACGAAGAGGCACGCGAAGCCGAGCGCCATCGCGCCGGTGCGGGTCAGCTCGTCCAGGCGAGGCCAGGCGAACAACGCGGGGCGCGGGCTCACGGGTCCTCCACGGTGGCCGGCAGCGGCCGGGGCCCGCGCCACATGGACAGCCAGACGCGCAGGAACGACGGTCGCGTCACGGCCGGGTCCACGTAGCGGCCCAGGTAGAGCCAGGGGACGTGCGGGTGGCAGTGGTGCGCGCGGTGGTAGTGGTAGTTGAGGAAGAGCCAGCGCACCGGGGCGGCCACTCGCAAATCCCACGCCCCTTCCCGGACGTGCAACGGCGACCACGCGTGGTCCGCGTACTGGAGTGCGCTCCAGTTGATGGCGAAGGCCGCGTAGCACAGGCCCCAGCCCATCACCGAAAGGTCCAGCGCCAACACGAGCCCGGCCTGCACCAGCGCGGCGAGCAGCACCTCTCCACGGATGGCGCCTCCGGGTGCGGCCTCCAAGCGTCCCAGGTAGGCGTCCGCGCCCGTCTGCTCGCCGTAGTGAGTGCCCGTGCCTCGCAGCCGGTGCAGCAGCCCGGGGACGAGCGCGAAGGCCACCGCCCCCACGGGAACGAAGAGCCAGTAGAGCCCGGAGAGGATGGCGTACCACTGGGCTCGCTTGAGCCAGCGGTTGTCCCCGGGCCGGAAGTAGTCGAACTGCTCCAACCGGGTCCGGTTGTTCCGGTGGTGGTTGAGGTGGAAGGCCCGCTGCATGGTGAAGGACGTGGGAAACCACGCCGCCGCCACACGGCCGAGCCAGTCATTCACCCGACGCCGTGGGTGCAGCACGCCATGCGTGGCCTCGTGCAGCAGGGAGAACACGGTGTTGTTGACGAAGGAGAACACCACCGCCGCCAGGAGCTGGACCGGCAGGGACGTCGCATGGGACGCGAGCCACAGGGCACCGGCACAGGCCGTCATGGCGGAGGCCAGCAGCACGATGTTGAGCGTGGCGGGAATGGGAGGCCGCGCGTGCTCATCCGCGGTCGTCATCGGGGGCCTCCGGAAGGCTGGCGATGAAGTCGAGCACCTGCCGCAGCACCGGGTCCTCCGCCGCCCCCGCCTTGTTGAAGCGCATGCCGTCGAGCACGGAGAGGTCTCGCCGCAGGAATGACGTGAAGAGCCACCGCGAGACCGCGAGCTTCAGCCAATCCAAGCTCGGTACCCGGCTCCGCCGCGTGGCGAAGGCCAGCTGGACGGTGAGCCCTTCCGACGTCTGCTGGAGGCCCGCCATGAGCGCGCTGCGCGTGCGGCCCAGGTCGCTCTCCACCGTCAGCAGCGTCCCGCCATGCAGCGTGAGGGCGACGCCGATGTGGTCGCGGGACAACAGCTTCATCACCCGGTCACTCACGCCGGAGCCCGTGACGCGCGACGTGTACCGGACGCGCAGGGTGAACGGGTCCACGCGCTCCACCACCGGCGCGTCCCGCAGCTCGCGGTGATGCACCGTGCGCAGGTGCACGAGGTCGAAGGCGTTTGCCACGACAGGGAGCCAGTCACAGCGAACCTGGAACGGAGACGACAGCCCCCAGCGCCATTCGCTGTCGCCCACGTCGGGTGGAGGAAAGAGCATCACCGGCCCATTGAAGACGAGGATGGCGCCATGCCGCTCCACCACGGGGAAGGCACGCTGCCCGGCCCCGCCGCCAGCGACGCAGGCGCCACTGCCGTCGAACCGCCAGTGATGCAGCGGACAGCGCAGCTGGTCCCCCACCACGGTGCCACCGCCCAGGTGCGCGCCCATGTGGGCGCAGTGCGCGGACAGCGCGTGGACCGTGCCGCTGCGTCCGCGGAAGAGCACCAGCTCCCGGGCGCCCGTGCTCCAGCGCATCACCTGACCGGGTCGAAGCGCCTCGGAAGGGCACACGAGGTGCCATGCACGAAGGCGACCCAGCTCGGGATGCCGGAGCGGCTCCGTCCATGAGGCAATCTTCACCACCATGCCGAGAACCTAACGCAAGGGATGATTGGGCTGAAGGACGGACAAGGAGCGAGGTGGGCCTCCGCCTCCAGCACGAACTGCCGCTGGCTGCGTCTGCGCTGCACCGCTTTTCTGGCACATTGCGAGCCTGAACGGTGCAACTCGAACATCCCCCGTCGCGGCGCTCCCCTCCCGTCAGGCACCGGCCACGCCCGCTGGTAAACACCTTCCAGCGGAGAGCGTCGCCGCTGCGACATCCCAGCCAGAAGCCGACTCACCACCCCCGCGCCGGAAGCAGCGCGGCCCCATCTTCCGCCTGGGATGGTTCATCCCGCGGGAGGTGCGTGATGGGACTCTTCGACCTGCTCGCCCGCTGGCCCCTGCTCCGGCAGGTGAAGACCGGCGACACGACCGCGCTGGGCGAGACGGCGATGTCGGACCGCAGTCGCGCCTTGGAGCCTCGCACCGCCCGCGCGGACCGCGTCGTGAAGTCCATCTGTCCCTACTGTGCCGTGGGCTGCGGCCAGGACGTGTACGTGAAGGACGGCCGCATCCTGGACATCGAAGGCGACGCGGACTCCCCCATCTCCCGGGGACGGCTGTGCCCCAAGGGCTCCGCCACCTTCCAGCTGGTCACCGGAACCCACCGGGTGAAGGACGTGCTCTACCGCCGGCCCGGCGGCACGGAGTGGGAGCGAATCCCCCTGGAGCAGGCCATGGACATGGTGGCCGACCGCGTGAAGCGAACCCGCGACGCGACGTGGGAGCCCACCGACGTCCACGGCCACGAGGTCCGGCGCACGCTGGGCATCGCGCACCTGGGCGGCGCCACGCTGGACAACGAAGAGAACTACCTCATCAAGAAGCTCTTCACCGCGCTGGGCATCGTCCAGGTCGAGAACCAGGCTCGAATATGACACTCCTCCACGGTGCCCGGTCTGGGCATCACGCTCGGGCGTGGCGGTGCCACGACCTTCCAGCAGGACCTGGCGAACGCTGACTGCATCGTCATCCAAGGGTCCAACATGGCCGAGTGCCATCCCGTGGGCTTCCAGTGGGTCATGGAAGCGAAGGAACGGGGTGCCACCCTCATCCATGTGGACCCGCGCTTCACGCGCACCAGCGCGATGGCGGACATCCACGTGCCGCTTCGCGCCGGCTCGGACATCGCGTTCCTCGGGGGCCTCATCCGCTACGTGCTGGAGAACGAGCGCTACTTCCGCGAGTACGTCGTCCACTACACCAACGCCGCCAATATCCTTCGCGAGGACTACCAGGACACGGAGGACCTGGACGGCCTCTTCAGCGGCTACCAGCGGGAGCTGAACAAGTACGACCCGGCCACCTGGCAGTACGAAGGCGTCAAGGGTGCCATCCCCGCGGCGGGCCAGAAGCACGTCTACGCCGAGCCCGGCGCGGGCGCGCGCGGTGAGACGGGTGAACTGCCCGGAACCGAGCCGCCGAAGGACCTCACGCTCCAGCATCCCCGCTGTGTCTTCCAGGTCCTGCGGCGGCACTTCCAGCGCTACACGCCCGCCATCGTCGCCAAGGTGTGCGGCGTGCCGGAGGCGCAGTTCCTGAAGGTGGCGGAGACCCTCTGCGCCAACTCGGGCCGGGAGCGGACCAGCGCCTTCTGCTACGCGGTGGGCTGGACGCAGCACTCCGTGGGCGTGCAGTACATCCGCACGGCGACCATCCTCCAGCTCCTGCTGGGCAATATCGGGCGGCCCGGTGGCGGCATCCTGGCGCTGCGGGGGCATGCGTCCATCCAGGGCTCCACGGACATCCCCACCCTGTACAACCTGCTGCCCGGCTACGTCCCCATGCCGTACTGCGAGCACTCGGGCGTGCTCGACGAGTACATCGCGGACCACCAATCCGACACCGGCTGGTGGCACCACTTCCCGAAGTACATCGTCTCGCTGCTCAAGGCGTGGTTCGGCGACGCGGCCACGGCGGACAATCACTACCTCTTCCGCTACCTGCCCCGGCTCACGGGCGACCATTCCCACATGCAGACCGTGGTGGACATGGCGGATGGCCGGCTGAAGGGCTACTTCGTCATGGGTGAGAACCCCACGGTGGGTTCCATGAATGGCGCGCTCCAACGCAAGGGCCTGCGTCAGCTCGACTGGCTGGTGGTCCGCGACCTCACGCTCATCGAGACCGCCGAGTTCTGGCGCACCGCCCCGGAAGTCCAGCGGGGCGACGTGAAGACGGAGGACATCCGCACGGAGGTCTTCTTCTTCCCCGCCGCCGCGCACACGGAGAAGGACGGCTCGTTCACC
Organism: Pseudomyxococcus flavus; assembly: GCF_050038885.1. Lineage (NCBI taxonomy): Bacteria > Pseudomonadati > Myxococcota > Myxococcia > Myxococcales > Myxococcaceae > Pseudomyxococcus > Pseudomyxococcus flavus. The sequence continues at coordinate 8,412,547 of NZ_CP143624.1, forward strand.
AATACGCAGCGGCTGCTCCAGTGGCACCACAAGGCCGTGGAGCCACCGGGGGATGCCCGCAGCGAGCTCCACTTCGTGTTCCACCTGGGCCGCCGGCTGAAGGCGCTCTACGCTGGCTCGCGAGAGGAGAAGGACGCGCCCATCCAGGCGCTGACGTGGGACTACCCCACCTCCGGCCACGACGAGGAACCCAGCGCCGAGGCCGTGCTTCGGGAGATCAGCGGCTACCGCCTGGCGGACGGCACGCCGGTGAGTGGCTTCACCGAGCTGCGGGACGACGGCACCACCGCGTGTGGCTGCTGGATCTACTCGGGCAGCTATGCCGAAGGCGTCAACCAGACCGCGCGGCGGAAGCCGGGCCGGGAGCAGACGTGGGTCGCCCCGGATTGGGGCTGGGCCTGGCCAGCCAACCGCCGCATCCTCTACAACCGCGCCTCGGCGGACCCGCAGGGCCGCCCGTGGAGCGAGCGCAAGCGGTACGTGTGGTGGGACGCGGCGCAGTCGCGGTGGACGGGCGAGGACGTGCCGGACTTCGTCGTGGACCGGCCACCGGACTACCGGCCCGCACCGAACTCGCAGGGCATGGCCGCGCATTCAGGCACCGACCCGTTCCTGATGTTGGCGGACGGCCGGGCGTGGCTCTTCGCGCCCAGCGGCATGCTGGATGGCCCCCTGCCCACGCATTACGAGCCCATGGAGTCCCCCGTCCAGAACGCGCTCTACGGGCAGCAGTGCAACCCGGCGCGGCTGGAGTGGCCGCGACGCGACAACCCGTACCACCGCGCGTGGGCGGACCCGCGCTACCCCTTCGCCCTCACCACCTATCGCCTCACGGAGCACCACACCGCGGGAGGCATGAGCCGCTGGCTGTCGTGGCTGAGTGAGCTCCAGCCCGAACAATTCTGCGAGGTCTCCCCCGAGCTGGCTCGCGAGCGGGGCCTGACGAACGGCGGCTGGGCCACGCTGCGCACGGCGCGCGGAGACCTGGAGTGCCGCGTGCTCGTCACCCCACGTGTGCCGCCACTGAAGCTCAATGGGACGTGGGTCCATCAAGTGGGCATCCCCTATCACTGGGGCGTGACGGGCCGGATCCGGGCGGATGGTGCCAACGAGCTCATCGCCATGGTCGCGGACCCCAACGTGCAGATCCAGGAGTCCAAGGCGCTCACCTGCGACATCGTGGCGGGGCGCCAGGCCACCCGCGCCCGCGCCGCCACGGGGGCCACCCAGCCCGCGCTCCCGCCGGGAGAGCCCCGCCTGCGCCGCGACAGTCCGCTCCTGGGAGACGTCTCCCACGCCACGCTCCAGGAGCCGGAGACGGAGGAGTCATAAGCCATGGGACAGAAAGGCTTCTTCACCGACACCACGGTCTGCATCGGATGCAAGGCCTGTGAGGTCGCGTGCAAGCAATGGAACCAGCTCCCGGACGACGGCTTCCACTTCACGGGCATGTCCTACGACAACACGGGCGCGCTGGGCGCGTCCACGTGGCGGCACGTGGCCTTCGTGGAGCGGCCGGTGCCGATTCCCGGCGTGTCCACGGCCATCGCGGACTTCTCGTGGCTGATGCTCTCGGACGTGTGCAAGCACTGCCAGCGCGCGGGGTGCCTGGAGGCCTGTCCCACGGGCGCCATCATCCGCACCGAGTTCGACACCGTCTACGTGCAGCCCGACGTGTGCAACGGCTGCGGCTACTGCGTGTCGGCCTGCCCCTTCGGCGTCGTCGCCCGCCGCGAGGATGACGGCCGGGCCTGGAAGTGCACGCTCTGCTACGACCGGCTCGGAGAGGGCATGACGCCTGCGTGCGCCAAGGCCTGCCCCACCGAGTCCATTGTCTTTGGCGACCTGGACGAACTGCACGCCCGCGCCGAAGCCCGCGTCCAGACGCTGCACGGGCGCGGACTGAAGGATGCGTACCTGTACGGCAAGGACGCGGCGAACCAGCCCGGCACCGGCGGGCTCAACGCCTTCTTCCTGCTGGTGGACCGGCCCGAGGTCTACAACCTGCCACCCGACCCCGTGGTCCCCACGATGAAAGCCCGTGAGTCGTGGACGGCCGTGGCCGTGGGAGCCCTGGGCATGGCGGTGGCGGCGCTGGGCGCGGTGTGGCTCGGCAAGGAGACACGCCGATGAGCCAGCCGATGGACACGCACCAGGAGACGCTGCTGGACCAGCTCCAGCGCAGGCGCGACGGCCGCGACGTGGACCCGGTGTTGGGGGTGCTCACCGGCGAGGGCGCTCAGCAACGGGTGAAAGCGCTGGAGCCCGTTCCGGGCATCCACCCTTCCCCCACCGTGCCCGAGCCACCGAGCTACTACGGGCTGCCGGTCCTCAAGGAGCCTGTGTGGATCGCCGCCGTCCCCACGTATCTCTACGTGGGCGGCGTGGCGGGAGCGACGAGCGTGCTGGGCCTGGCGGTGGAGCTGACGGGAGGACGCCACCTGCAACGCCTCGCGCGGCGCTGCGTGTGGGTGGGCACGGTGGGCGACATGGTGAGCGCGGCGCTGCTCATCTACGACCTGGGCCGGCCCGAGCGCTTCCTCAACATGCTGCGCGTCTTCCGCCCGACCTCGCCAATGAGCATTGGCTCGTGGGTGCTGGCGGGCTCCGGGGGGCTCAACACGCTGGCCCTGGTGCTGGGCCACCGTCGAGGTGTTCCGGGCGCGGTGGGCCGGGTGGCTGGCGCCGGGGCCGCGCTGCTGGGCATGCCGCTGTCGGGCTACACGGCGGTGCTGCTCACCAACACCGCCGTGCCGCTGTGGCAGTCCATGCACCGCACCCTGCCGCTGTTCTTCATGGCGTCGGCGACGGCGGCCGCGGGCAGCCTGCTCTCCCTGTTGCCCCATACCCATCGCGAGGCCCCCGTGCTGCGGGCCTATCGCCTCGCGGGCAAGGTGGCGGAGCTGGCCATGGGACTCGCCGTGGAGCGCGACGCGGCGCGCGTTCCCGAGGTCGCCCGGCCGCTGCGCGAAGGATTTCCGGGTGCCTTGTGGAAGGCCTCCAAGGTGTGCGCCGTCGCGGGGCTGGTCCTGGACCTGCTGCCCCGGCGCACGCGCGGAAAGGCCGTGGTGGCGAACGCGCTGACGACGGCGAGCGCGGTGGCGGCCCGTTTCGCCGTCTTCCATGGCGGCCGGGTTTCTTCGCGCAACCCGCAGGCGACGTTCCAGGGGCAGCGCCACGGCCTGGGCGCCGCGGAGGTCCTGAACCATAAGGTGGCCTCCGATGGCCGCCCCTTACGCTTTCCCCTCCCGGTGGTTCACTGAACCCGAACAGCGCCGCGGCCCCCACGACAGGAGCCCTCATGTCACGGGGCTTCGTCGGGGAGCGAGAACGTGAACAGCTTGGTATCGACCGTCTCGGGGTCCGGGCCACCGAACACACCGAAGCGAGGAGCCACGCGAGCGTGGCCTGCACCTCGCCGTCAGGCCCATTCGAGGGTCTAGGGGCGGACGAGCACCTTGAGGGCTTCGCGCTGGTCCATCGCGCGGTAGCCCGAGGGCACCTCGTCGAGCCCCACCGTCCGGTCGAAGACCTTGCCGGGCCTGACCTTTCCCTCCAGCACGTCGGGCAGCAGCCGCTCGATGTATGCACGAGCCGGTGCTGGACCGCCGGTCAGCGTGATGTTGTGCCGGAACAGGCTGCCGAAGCCGATGGGAGCCTCCTCGTACTGCGGCACGCCGACCCGGCTGATGACGCCCCCCGGACGGACGATGCCCACCGCCGTGTCGTAGGCGTCCCGGTAGCCGACCGCTTCGATGACCACGTGGGTGCCATCACCGTCGGTCAGGTCCCGCACGCGAGCGATTCCCTCCTGCCCTCGCTCGGCGACCACGTCGGTCGCCCCGAACTCACGACCGAGGTCCGTGCGGACCTTGTGCCGGCCCATCAGGATGACGCGCTCCGCTCCGAGCTGCCTGGCCGACAGCACCGCGAACAGTCCCACCGCGCCGTCGCCCACCACGGTGACGGTCGTCCGCGGGCTCACGTTCGCCTTGTACGCGGCGTGGTACCCGGTGCCGTAGACGTCCGACAGCGTCAGGAGCGCCGGCAACAGCTCCGAGTCCTCACCGACGGCGACCTTGACGAGCGTGCCCTGCGCCTGCGGCACGCGCACCGCCTCGGCCTGGGCACCGCCAACGCCGCCCGCGGCGAAGAAGCCGCCGTTGCGACACGACGTATGCAGCCCCTCTCGGCAGAACTCGCAGGCATTGTCCGAATAAGCGAATGGCGCGATGACGACATCGCCCTTGCGGAGCCCGGATACCGCGGCGCCGACCTCCTCGACCACGCCGACGAACTCGTGGCCCATGGGGGTGCCTTCCTGGGAGGCCGCCATATGGTGGTAGGGGTGGAGGTCACTGCCGCAGATACATGCCCGCAGCACCCGCACGACCGCGTCGGTGGGAAGCTGGAGTCGGGCGTCCGGCACGTTCTCCACGCGCACGTCACCGGCGCCGTACATCACTGTCGCTCGCATTCGTCGGTTCCTCGGTCGGAATGGATGTCGGAGGACCGGCCGAAAACGTGAACGTCTCCCTGCCGGCTGAACGCGCCACCGCACGGCCAGGGAGCGCAGCAGCCCCGGGCCGTACGCTGAAGCATCTCGACGAGAGATACGCTCCGGCTCCACACGGGACTAGCCGCCCGGGAGTCAAAAGGTCATGAAGCCATTCTGAACAACGCCGCGCGGCCCCCCCGGGGCAACAGCTCACTCGCCTCGGGCCAGCGCCTGGGCGTAGAGAAGGCACAGCAAAGCAGACATCCTCACGAGTGCCCGTCAGGCAGTCGCGAGCCCGCTCGGCCGCACGTGTTCCTTCCAGGGCCACGCCCAGTGCGGGCACCCGCAGGCTGCCGCTGTCATATTGACCTGTTGAGCGGCTTCCCACGAAGGACGCGACAGGTGATGTCCATCTTCGAGGATCAGGTATCGCGATGACGAGCGTTGCTGGGGCCATCCGTCGACATCACGATGAGATCATCCGACAGTGGTTCGAGCAGGCGTCTCGCGCCGCCTCCGCCCGAGGCCTGGACGGGCCCGAGTTCAGGAACATCATGCCTGTCTATCTGGCCTCGCTCGCCGACGAGGATGACGCCCCCGGCGCGCTCGCCAACGACCGACGGGCGCACATCGAGAGCCACGTCGCCGCTCGCCTCCGGCAGGGCTTCAACGTGGCGGAGGTCGTCGAGGAGTTCGCCATCCTGGGACACTGCATCACCAGCACATGGGCGAACGCTTCGCCTGAAGAGCATCCAGCCATTCGTGACGTCGAGCGACTCTTTACCGAGCTGCACGCCGCTGCGACCGTCGTGACAGAGCTCTTTGCCCAGCACTTGATGGAGGATGAACAGACGGAGAAGCGGTACTTGCGGCTCCTCCAGAAGGTGGCCAACGAAGCCCTCGTGGAGGAGACGACGTCCCTGCACGGTCCCTTGAAGGGAGCCCTCGAGTTGATCATCGAGGCCATGGGGGCTCAGAGCGCGGCCGTGCTCCTATATGAAGTCGAGGGGAAAAAGCTCGTGACCGCCGCCGCTGCGGGGATGGCGAGCGAGCATCTGGCGAACTACGCGGCCTCGATAGAGCCCGCGACCTTTCCTGGGATGGTTGCCGCGGGTGGCGAGGAGACCCGCTCGGTCCTGGATGCCGAGACGACGTCTCTCGAGGTGAGCCCTTCACTGCGCCAGAGCGGGCTGCATTCGCTGCTCGGGGCTCGGCTTTCCCCCCACCGCGCGCTGGTGGGCATCCTCTATGTGGGCATTGTCGAGGTACGGGAGTTCACCGCCAGGGAGAAGGCACGGCTCCTCTCACTGGGACAACAGCTCAGCGTCCACCTGGACAACGCCAAGCTGTACGCGAATCTTCGTGAGAAAATCGAGGCGTTGCAGACCGAGCGAGAGCTTCGCGAGCACTTTGTCTCGGTCCTCGCCCATGACCTTCGCGGACCGCTGTCGGCGGCGAGGTCGGGGGCGCAGCTGCTCATGCGGCACCCCGAGCGGCTGGACCAACGACGAGACCTGGCGCTGCGCATCGAACGGAACATCGAACGCACCGACCAGATGGTGCGTGACCTGCTCGACGCGAACCGCATCCGCGCAGGCCAGCGGCTCCCGCTTCGCCTCGACACCTGTGACCTTGGCGGAATTGCCCGGGAGGTGGTCGAAGAGCTCGTTGTGGTCCATGGCGCCCGCTTCGTCCTCCACGCGGAGGAGCGCGTCCGGGGCGTCTGGAGCGCGGAGGAGCTTCATCGCGCGCTCTGGAACCTGGGCAGCAACGCCGTCAAGTACGGCTCCGCCACGGAGCCCATCACCTTCACGGTCACCCGGACCGGCGACACGGCGCGAGTGTCGGTCCACAACCGTGGTCCCGCCATCGCGCCCATGGACCAGGAGCGGATCTTCAAGCCCTTCACGCGAACCCACTCCGCGCAGGAAGGCCCTTCGAAGGGCTGGGGGCTTGGACTGACGCTCGTCTGGGGGTGCGCGCAAGCCCACGGAGGCAGGGCCGCGGTCCAGAGCGACGCCGCGACCGGAACGACCTTCACCCTGGAGTTGCCGATGGATGCCCGCCCCTACCAGCCCCGCGAGCCGTGAGCCGCTCTGCCTCCGGTATCGGGCGTTTGCTGACAGGGAGGTGACACGTCAGGGGGTTGTCCAAGCATGGTCCCCTTCGTCTTCGCCGCTCATTGGACGCTGAGCGTGCTCGTCCAGAGCCTCTTCCAGCACCGCTATGCCGCTCACCGCATGTTCACGATGACGCCGCGCGCCGAACGCGTGCTCCACCTGACCACCGCGCTCGTGCAGGGCTCGAGCTACCTCGACCCACGCGCCTACGCCATCCTGCATCGTGAACACCATGCCTATGCGGACACCGCCCGCGACCCGCACTCCCCCGCGCACCACGAGCACCTGCCGCGCATGATGCTGGCGACGGGGCGTCGCTATGGAGGCCTGCTCACGAGGAACATCCGGCCAGAGGCACGCTTCATCGGTGGCTACCCCGAGTGGACCGCCGTGGACCGCTTCTTCAGCGGCTGGCCCTCGCGCCTGGGGTTTGGCGCGCTCTACACGCTCTTCTACAAGCGCTTCGCCACGCGCTGGTGGCACTGGGCGCTCCTCCCCATGCACTTCGTGATGGGGCCCGTGCATGGCGCCATCGTGAACTGGTGCGGGCACCGGTATGGCTACCGCAACTTCGCGACCCGAGACCAATCGCGCAACACGCTGCCCCTGGACGTGGTGTGCATGGGCGAGCTGTTCCAGAACAATCACCACGCCCGGCCGGCGAGCCCCAACTTCGCGGCGAAGCGCTTCGAGATGGACCCTACCTGGCAGGTGATGCGGCTGCTCGCACGGCTGAAGCTCATCCAGCTGGGCCAGGTGGCCCGTGAGGAGGCAACCCGGACAGCGGAGGGAAGCCGGCGCGTGCCGCTCAAGACTTCCCGCCCCGCGGCAGCAGCGTCTCCACCATCCCCTTGAGGGACTGCTTGAGGACGCCGCCCGCATCCACGTCGCCCTTGGCCAGCGCCTCGGCGTAGTGCTTCGCCTGCTCGAAGGTGATGTGGGGCGGCAGCAGCGGCACGTCCGGATCGACGTAGGCCTCGTAGACGACGGGACGGTCGGAGCTCAGGGCCTCGTCCCAGGCGCGGCCCACCGACTCCGGCCGGTCCACGCGGATGCCTTTGAAGCCCAGGGACTCCGCGTAGGCCGCGTACGGGAAGTCTGGCAGGTCCTGCGACGCGGGCAGCTTGGGGTCACCCGCCAGCACGCGCTGCTCCCACGTCACCATGTTGAGGTCCCGGTTGTTGAGGACCATGACGATGAAGCGCGGGTCCTTCCATTCCTTCCAGTACTTCGCCACGGTGACGAGCTCGGCGTTGCCGTTCATCTGCATGGCGCCGTCACCCACGAGGGCGATGACGGGCCGGTGGGGGAAGGCGAACTTGGCGCCAATAGCGTAGGGCACGCCGCAGCCCATGGTGGCCAGGTTGCCGGAAAGGGACGCCATCATCCCCCGGCGCATCCTCAGGTACTGGGCGTACCAGCTCGTGCCGGAGCCTGAATCCGCCGTGAGGATGACGTCGTCCGGCAGCCGGGGGGACAGCTCGTAGAACACGCGCCGCGGATTGACGGGGTTCGCGCTGTCCAGCGCCAGCGCCTCCGCCGTCTTCTCCCACTGCCGCACGCTCTTCACCACGGTGTCGCGCCAGCTCCGGTCCTTCTTGTGCTCGAGCATGGGAATCAGGGCCTTCAGCGTCTCGTGGCTGTCCCCTACCAGCGCCACCTCCATGGGGTAGCGGATGGCCAGCATCCGGCCGTCGATGTCGATCTGCACGCCTCGGGCCTGCCCCTCCTTCGGAAGGAACTCCGAATACGGGAAGCTGGTGCCCACCATGAGCAGCGTGTCGCACTCCGACATCAGGTCCCAGCTCGCCTTGGTGCCCAGCAGGCCGATGGAGCCGGTGACATAGGGCAGGTCATCCGGCAGCACCGCCTTGCCCAGCAGCGCCTTCGCCACGCCCGCGCCCAGCAGCTCCGCCACGTGCATCACCTCGTCCGCCGCGCACTGCGCCCCGGCGCCCACCAGCATCGCCACCTTCTTCCCGGCGTTGAGGACGTCCGCCGCCCGCCGGAGGTCCCGCTCGCGCGGCAGCACGCGCGGCACGGTGTGGCCCACGCTGGAATGCAGCGTGCCGTGGGCGTGCGGCGGCTTGTGGTAGTCCTCTTCCTGGACGTCGTTGGGGATGATGATGCACGTCACCGTGCGCTCGTAGATGGCCACCCGCAGCGCCCGGTCCACCGCGTGCCGCATCGCGGACGGGCTGGTCACCATGGTGATGTACTCGCTGGCCACGTCCTTGAAGAGCGACATCAGGTCCACCTCCTGCTGGAAGTGGCCGCCCAGCGCGGCCCGCGTCTGCTGGCCGACGATGGCCACCACCGGCTGGTGGTCCAGCTTCGCGTCGTAGAGGCCGTTGAGCAGGTGGATGGCCCCGGGTCCCGAGGTGGCGAGGCACACGCCCGGCTCGCCGGTGAACTTCGCATGCGCGCAGGCCATGAAGGCGGACATCTCCTCGTGGCGCGTCTGCACGAAGCGGAACTCCGTGGTGCGGCCGAGCGCACCGAGCACGCCGTTGATGCCATCACCGGGGTAGCCATAGATGCGGCGGACGCCCCACTGCGAGAGGCGGTGGAGCAGGTAGTCGGAGACGGTGGCGCTCATGACGGGCTCCTCGGGGTTCGGGGACGCCATGAAGCTACGCACCTGGTCGCCAACGCCCGCTGCGGAGCACCCATCCGCCCGTCCAGCGGCCGGGGCGGCGGGCGGGCACTGCTGGACACTTCGTCCCAGGGGGCCCCCTGGGAATGTCCACCACTGGCCCCAAGCGCGCGTGTACCAGCAAGAAGCGTGGAGGCCGCCCCCGGGCAATGGCCAGCTTGCAGCACCCATGGCTCTGAGCCTCGCCTTCTTCGTGCCCTTCATCGCCGCCGCCCTGGCCGTGCTGCTCACGCGGCTGAGCCAGAGAGGGGCCGGCTGGGTGCTGGCCATGTTCCCGGCAGGGCTGGCGGTCTGGTTCGGCGCGCAGGTGCCCGCCATCGTCCGGGGCGAGGTGCGGTCCGTCAGCCTGCGGTGGATGCCGGACCTGGGCATCGACTTCGCGCTGCGGCTGGACGCCCTGGCCCTGTTGATGGCGCTGCTCATCACCGGGCTGGGAACGCTCGTGGTCATCTACGCGGGCCGCTATCTGGTCCACCATGAGGTCCTGGGCCGCTTCTACGGCTGGCTCCTGCTCTTCATGGGCGGGATGCTGGGCATCGTCCTCGCGGACAACACGCTCCTGCTCTTCGTTTGCTGGGAGGTGACGACCTTCGCCTCCTTCATCCTCATCGGCTTCGAGCATAAGGAGGACGCGGCCCGTGAGTCCGCGCAGCGGGCCCTGCTCATCACCGCGCTGGGCGGCCAGTCGCTCCTGGTGGGACTGCTGTTGATGGGGGACGTGGTGGGGTCGCTGTCCATCTCCGGCACGCTCGCCGCCGCGGAGACGGTGCGCGACAGCCCGCGCTACCTGGCCATCCTTCTGCTGGTGCTGGGCGGAGCCTTCACGAAGTCCGCGCAGGTGCCCTTCCACACCTGGCTGCCAGGCGCGATGACCGCACCCACACCGGTGAGCGCGTACCTCCACTCCGCGACGATGGTGAAGGCCGGCGTATTCCTCCTCGCCCGCCTGGCGCCGGTGCTTGGGGGAACGCCCGAGTGGGAAACCATCCTGACGGTGGTGGGGGCGGTGACCATGGTGCTGGGCGCGCTCCTGGCCCTGGGCCACACCGACCTCAAGCTCGTGCTCGCCTATGCGACGGTGAGCGTCCTGGGCGCGCTGGTGATGCTGCTGGGCCAGGGCACCGCGGCCGCCATCCAGGCCATGGTGACCTTCCTCACCGCGCACGCGCTCTACAAGGGCACCCTCTTCCTGGTCGCGGGCTCGGTGGACCACGAGACAGGGACACGCGACCTGACGCACCTGAGCGGCCTGCGCAAGCACCTGCCCCTGACGGCGGCCGCGGCGGCGGCCGCCGCTCTGTCCATGATGGGCATCCCCCCGCTCTTCGGCTTCGTGGGCAAGGAGCTCATCTACGAGGCGTGCCTGAAAGGCCCCGGCGGATGGCCGCTGGCGCTGGCGGCGATGGTGGGCTTCAGCGGCATGGTGGCCGCGGCGCTTCGCGTCGGTGTGCAGCCCTTCGTGGGCCGCACCTTCCACGCGGACAAGCCCGAGGCGGGGATCCATGAAGCCCCCCTGTCCATGTGGCTGGGGCCCGCGTTGCTCGCCGCCACGGGCCTGGCGCTGGGCCTGGTGCCCTGGGCCATCCAACCCCTCCTGGCCACCGCGGCCACGGATATCGGCGGCGGCCTGGCCGCGGGCCTGAAGCTGACGCTGTGGCACGGCGTGACGCCGGCGCTGGGCCTGAGCGCGGCGAGCCTCGCCCTGGGCGGCGGCCTCTTCGCGCTGCGCCGGCCCGTGCTTCACTGCTTGAAGACGCTGAACCTCGGCGATTACGGCCCGGAGCGGCTGTACCAGGCGTCGCTCATCGGCCTGATGAAGCTGTCCTCGTCCATGACGAGGCTGCTGCAGAACGGCTCGCTGCACCAGTACATCGTCGTCACCATGGCCACTTTCGGGGGGGTGGTGGGGCTCGGGGTGGTGCTGCGGCTGTGGGCATGGCCCCGGGAGGTTTCCACGGACATCCTGCCGCACGAGGTGGTGGTGCTCGCGGGCATCCTGGTGTCGGCGGTGCTGGCCGTGGTGTCGAGATCGGCGCTCACGTCCATCCTCGCGCTGGGGGCGCTGGGCCTGGCGGAGGCGCTGCTGTACGTCTTCTTCGCCGCGCCGGACCTGGCGATGACGCAAGTGGTGGTGCAGACGCTCACCGTCATCCTGTTCGCGCTCGTGTTCGCCCGCTTCCCGGTGCAGCCGCACGAGCACCGCTTCCGCTGGTGGACGGCGGCGCTGCCTCTGGCGGTGGGCGCTGTCATCACCTGGACCCTGCTTCACGTGGCGTCGATGCCGTCGCACCGACGGCTGGCGGACTACTACGCAGCGCAGAGCGTTCCCCAGGGCAAGGGGCTGAACATCGTCAACGTCATCCTGGTGGACTTCCGGTCGCTCGACACGCTCGGAGAGACCACGGTGCTGGCGACATCCGGGCTGGGTGTCTATCTCCTGTTCCGCACACGAACGCGGCGAAAGGAGAGGCAGGTATGAGTCCCGTGGTGATGCACACCGTGGCGCGGATGATGACACCGGTTCTGCTCCTCGTGTCCCTGGTGCTGGGCGTGCGGGGCCACGACATCCCCGGTGGCGGCTTCGTCGGGGGCCTGATGGCGGCGACCGCGTTCGCCTTGCAGATGGTGGCCTTCGGTCGGCCGGCCGCGATCAAGCAACTCCGGGTGCACCCCACGCGGCTGGCGGCGGCGGGGCTCCTCGTGGCGCTGGGCAGCGGCGTCCCCGCGATGCTGGAGGGCAACGCGTTCCTGTCGAGCGACTGGGCCGAGTTTCCCCTGCCGTGGTCCGGCAGTCTCAAGGTGGGCACGCCACAGGTCTTCGACGTCGGCGTGTACCTGGCCGTGCTGGGCACGGCGATGTCATTCATCCTGGGCATGGGCCGCGGCGAGGACACCACCGTGCCGGAGGCGAGGACCTAGCCATGGAACTGTTCCTCGCGCTCACCGTGGGCGGCCTCTTCGCGGCGGGGCTCTACTGCCTGATGCTCCACAGCGTCGTGCGGCTGGCGCTGGGCCTGGTGCTGCTGGGCAGCGCCGCCAACCTGCTGCTGTTCACCGTGAACGGGCTACAGCGGGGCTTCGCGCCGCTGGTGCCGGAGGGCCAGGAGGCGCTCTCCGCCCCCTTCGCGGACCCCGTGCCACAGGCCTTCATCCTGACCGCCATCGTCATCAACTTCGGGCTGCTCGCGCTGCTGCTGGTGCTGGTGCACCGGGCCGCGCAGGAGACGGGCACCGACGACACCCGCGTGCTGCGCACCGAGCTGAAGGACTCCCAGCAATGACGCCCGCGGCGCTGCTCTGCCTGCCCATGATCCTGTGCCTGGGCGCCGCGGCGGCGGAGCAACTCACCCCGTCCCGCGCGTGGCCCCGCCGGTGGCTGGCGTTGATGACCATGGTGGCCGTCACCGTCGTGGGCGCCATGCTGCTGGTCACCGTGCGCCGCCAGGGCGTGCAGGCGGTGCAGGTGGGCGGCTGGGCCGCGCCCTTCGGCATCACCCTGGTGGCGGACCTGCTCAGCGCGTTGCTGGTGCTCGTCACCGGGGTGATAGGGCTGACGGTGGTCTCCTACTCCGCGGCCACGCTCCCCGCCTCCCGGGAGGCGGGCGCCTACTACCCGCTGGTGCTGGTGCTCGTGGGCGGCGTGTGCGGCGCGTTCCTCACCGGTGACCTGTTCAACCTCTTCGTGTGGATCGAGGTCATGCTGGGCGCCTCCTTCGTGCTGCTCGCGCTGGAGGCGCGGCAGGAGCAGCTCGAGGCCTCCATCAAGTACATGTCCCTGAGCCTCATGGGCTCCGTGGTGCTGCTGTGCGCGGTGGGCCTGCTGTACGGCGTGGCGGGGACGCTCAACCTGGCGGACCTGTCCGTCATGCTTCCCGGCTCGGGGACGGCGAGGCTCCAGACAGCGGTGTCCATGTTCTTCCTGGTGGCCTTCGCGCTGAAGGCGGGGGCCTTCCCCCTCTTCTTCTGGCTGCCGGCCTCGTACCACACACCTCCGGCGGCGGTGACGACGCTCTTCTCCGCGCTGCTCACCAAGGTGGGGGTCTACGCCCTCGCGCGCGTCTTCACCCTGGTCTTCACCCAGGACCTGGCGCTGACGAGCACGCTCCTCCTGGTCATCGGCGGCCTCACCATGGTGACGGGCGTGCTGGGCGCGGTGGCGCAGTACGACATGCGCCGGCTGCTGTCCTTCCACATCATCAGCCAGATTGGCTACCTCATCGCGGCCCTGGGGCTGTTCACGCGAGGCGCGCTGACGGCGCTCATCGCCTTCCTCATCCACTACATCTTCGCCAAGTCCGCCCTCTTCCTGGTGAGCGGGGCCACGGCGCGCGTCACCCGCACCTATGATCTGCACCAGATGGGGAACCTGTACCGGACGCAGCCCCTGCTGGCGGCGCTGTTCTTCATCCCGGCGCTGTCGCTCGCGGGCGTGCCGCCCTTCTCCGGCTTCTTCGCCAAGCTGGCCATCATCCACGCCGCGCTGTTGGCGGAGAACTGGGCCATCGCGGCCACGGCGGTGGTGGTGGGGCTCCTCACCCTCTTCTCCATGATGAAGATCTGGCGCGAGGCCTTCTGGAAGGCGCCGCCGGAGAACCAGCCCCAGGAGCCCAGCCGGCCGCTGAGCCTGGGCGACGGCGTGCTCGGGCCCTGCATGGCCATGACGACGTTCATGGTCGTCCTGGGCGTGGGCGCCGAGCCCCTGCTGGAGCTGGCGGACGCGGCGGCGGGCCAGCTCCTGGACCCGGCCGAGTACGTGCGGGCGGTGCTGGGAGAACGCCCATGACGGCTTTCCTATGGAACCTGATGCTGGCGCTCCTGTGGGCGGCGATGCTGGGGAACGTCACCGGGGAGAACCTCCTCACGGGCTTCGTGATTGGCTTCCTGGTGCTGGCGCTGGTCGACACGCAGCACATCCCCTCGCGCTACACGACGCAGGCGTGGAACGTGGCGCGGTTGGTCGCGCGCGTCGGCTGGGACGTGCTGGTCGCCAACGCGCGGGTCGCCTACGAGATTGCCACGCCGAAGCTCATCTCGCAGCCCGCCATCTACCGGTACGACATGGAGGCACGGACGGACGCGGAGATCACCCTGCTGACGCTCATCGTCACCTTCGTGCCGGGCACGCTGGCGCTGGAGGTATCCGATGACCGCAAGTGCATCTACGTCCATGTGATGTTCGCCACCACGAGGGAAGCATTCTGCCGGGAGCTCCGCGAGAGCGTGGAGATTCCGCTGTTGAGGGCCTTGCGATGAGCGGCTGGTTGCAGATCATCACCCAGGGAGCGCTCGGCGCGATCTCCCTTGCGATGTTGTTCTCGCTACACCGGCTGGTGCGCGGCCCCTCCTTGACGGATCGGGTCGTGGCCCTGGACCTCTTCTCCCTCCAGACTGCGGCCGTCATCACCGTCTATGCTCTGTGGGTGGGACAGTCCGAGCTGGTGGACGTGGCGCTGGTGCTGGCCGTCATCGGCTCCATGGGCACCATCGTCATTGCGCGTTACCTCTACAGCGCGCCGCGAGGCCAGCGATGAAGGAGGTCCTCACGGCGGTGCTGCTCGTCGGGGGAGCGCTGCTGATGCTCCTGGCGGGGCTGGGCTTGTTCCGGATGCCGGACCTGTTCCTTCGGCTGCAGGCGGCGGCGAAGGCGTCCTCGCTGGGCCTCGGGCTCCTCCTTGGCGCGGCGGCGGTGGGGCTGGGCGACGTCAGCGTGGTGGCCCGGGCGGTGCTGGGCATCGCCTTCGTCTTCGTGATGACGCCGGTGGCAACGCTCCTCATCGCCCAGGCGGCGTTCCGCGCGGGAATCCCGCTCTGGGGTCGCACCCACCACAACGACCTGGAGGGTCACCACGCGGCGGGAGGGCCATACGAACCGCGCCTGGGGCCGGATAACGAGGACTGAGGCGAGCCCTCCGCCTTCGTGACGTCCGCCTGGCACCCACCCGGCGCCAGCGACGAGCCTCAGTCGGCCTTCACCGCGTCCTCGCCCAGCGCGATGTTGGTGGCCGCGCGGTCATAGACGGCGATATCCAGCAGCCCCTCCTCGCGCGCCACCAGCACGGGCACCAGCATCTGCCCCGTGACGTTCGTCAGCGTGCGCATCATGTCGAGGACGCGGTCGATGGCGAGCAGGTAGCCCAGCCCCTCCAGCGGCAGGCCCGCGGAGCTGAGCACCACCGTGGCCATCACCACCGCCGTCCCGGGCACCCCCGCGGTGCCGAAGCTGCCCAGCACCGACGCCAGCAGGATGATGAAGTACTGCGACGCGGACAGCTCCAGGCCGAAGTACTGCGCCACGAAGAGCGATGCGATGGCCGGGTAGATGGCGCCGCAGCCGTCCATCTTGATGCTCGCGCCCAGCGGCACCGCGAAGGCCGCGTAGTCCTTGTTGACGCCCAGGTTGTGGGTGATGGCGCGCAGGGCCACCGGCATGGAGGCGAAGCTGGACGAGCTGACGAAGGCCACCTGCATGCCCGGCGCGGCGCCCCGGAAGAAGCGCAGCGGGTTGAGCCCGTGCGTCAGCAGCAGCCCGCCATAAACGAAGACGATGTGCAGCGCGCACGCCAGGTACAGCGCCAGGACGAGCTTGCCCAGCGGCAGCAGCCGCTCGAAGCCGTAGGTGCCCACCAGGGCGGCGATGAGGCCGAAGGTGCCCAGCGGCGTGAGCTCCAGCACGAAGCGGGTGACCTGAATCATCGCGTCGCTGGCCTCCTTGACCAGCTCGCGAAGCCGCGCCGTCTTGTCCCCGAGCTTCACCAGCGCGAACCCCAGCAGCGCGGCGAAGAAGATGACCTGGAGGATCTTCCCGCCCGCCAGCGCCGCGAAGGGGTTGGTGGGCACCACGTCCAGCAGCACCTGGATGGGGCCGGGCACGTCGCGGGGCTTGTAGGACTCCAGGGCCACCAGCTGCCCCACGCCCTCCCCGGGCCGCAGCAGCGCGGCGACGCCCAGGCCCACGCCCACCGCCAGCGCCGCGGTGATGGCGAACCAGAGGAACGTCTTGCCCCCCAACGCCGCCACGCTCTTCTGGCCATGGAGCGCCGACACCGCGTGGATGACCGCGAAGAACACCAGCGGGGTGGCGATCATCTTGATGAGGTTCACGTAGAGCGTGCCCAGCGGCTGGAACCACGGACCCGCCGGCTCACCCACGAGCCATCCGGCCAACGCGCCGAGCACGAAGGCCCCCAGGACGCGCTGCCAGAAGGGGATGCGGAACCAGGCGGAGACCAGCTTCTTCACGGGGGACCTCTCTGCGTGGGGCGGCGGACGATAACCCCAGGGACCGGGCCGCGCAGGGGGAAGCGCAGATTTTGCGCCCGGGCGCCCGCCACACCGGGGATCCCGGATTTGCCGCGCCGCGAGGCTGCCGGAGGGCCCTCCAGCACATCAAGCCCTCCCATTTATTCCCGGGGAGCGGTACACCATGGCCCCACCATGGCCGAGACCCCTTCACTCAACATCCCCACTGTCGACCTCGCCGACCTCGCGTCGAATGACTCTGCTCGCGTCGAACGCGCCGCCGCGGCCATCCGTGAGGCCTTCGGCGTCTTCGGTCTCGTGTACGTGAAGAACCACGGCGTCGACACCCAGGCGCTGAACCGGTTCTACGACGCCTTCGGCGCGTTCATCGCGAAGCCGGCCGAGGAGAAGAAGCCCTACGGCCGCGCCGACATCTGGTACCAGCGCGGCTGGACGCCTCCGAACACCGAGGTCGCGGTCGCCAGCAAGGGCCAGCCGGACTTCAAGGAGTGCTACTTCGCCGCGCCCTACCCCAACGACGCGCAGTCCGCCCTGGAGTTCCCGGAGCTGTACCCGGAGAACGTGTGGCCCCAGAACGCGCCGCCCTACTTCGAGGACGGCCTGATGACGCTGGGCCGCTCCCTCCACGAAGCCGGCCTGAAGCTGCTCCGTGGCTCCGCCGTGGCGTTGGGGCTCCCGGAGAATGTCTTCGCCGAGCTGTGCGAGCGTGCCGCCCACGTCACCCGCGCGCTCCAGTACCTGCCCCTCACCGACGCACAGGTGAACACGGACATCGTCTGGGGCGAGGAGCACACGGACTTCAACCTGCTCACCCTCCTCCCCGGCGGGCGCTTCCTCGACCCGGACGGGCGCCCCGCGCCGGGCCCCGACAACAAGAGCGGCCTCTACCTCCGCACCCGCGCCACGCCCGAGGCGCCGAACGGCATCCAGGTCCGCGGCACCGCGCCCGCCGGGTGCATCGTGGCGCAGGTGGGCCAGCAGCTCGAGATCCTCACGGGCGGTACGTTCCTCGCCACCCCCCACGTCATCACCGCCCCCGGCGTCCCCGGATGGCAGCGCCAGTCGGCCGCGCACTTCATGCACGTGCACACCAACACCGTGCTGTTCCCGCTGGAGAAGTTCCGCAGCCCCGAGGCCATCCGGAACTACGCCCCGCCCGTGCTCGCGGGGACGTATGACATCAAGACGCTGGTGGACATCGGCCTGGCGCCCGCGAGCGCGCTCGACAAGCTGGGATACCGCCACTACGACCGGCTGAACCGCCAGCGCGCTGGCGCGTAGGCCCCCCCAGCGCTTCGAGGCCCCGGAGGAGACGGGGCCTCGCGCACCTCCGCGACAAAGACAAACACAGACACAAGCAATTGTGATCATTTACGGCAATCCATTCAATTCACTGCAACTGATTGCACGAATAAAACACAAACATTTTAATATGCATTTTCCATTTGGTTGATCTGGCGGGATCGCGCTTGGCGTCTGTCATTGAGGAGTCACTGAAAAGGGATTCATGTAGGCATTGCCCCCAGCGAGAGCATCTCGGGCACACCTGATGGTGTGTTCATGTAGGCGCAAGGGGACACCGAAGACTCCTGCTGCAGGCGCCATGGTTCAAGAGCCATCAAGAACTCACTGATGATCTGTTCATGTAGGCATCGCACCTCATGAGTGCAGCTTTGCCCGCCTGGCGAGAAACCGACGACCCGCACGACGCCCCGCCCGCTCGCGACGGCACGACAGCCAGACTGGCTGAAGGTTCGTTCATGTAGGCATCGCACCCCTGTTTCAGGTGCTTGGAACATCTTCCCCCTTGCCTCAGGTTGATCCGGGCCGCCCGGAGCCCTGGAACTTGTCGCCTGTACGACAACTGCCCCATCCCTCCGACCGAGGCCATGGCGGACCGTCGGCAGACCGGTCAAGGGTAGTGCGCCCTACCCGCCTGCCTGCGTCGCTCGCGCACCAGGTCAGGAGTCTCGCCGCACGATGCAGAACACCATCGACTTCAAGACGCTCTTCGACGCCTCGCCGAACCCGTACATGCTGGTGGACCGCGAGCTTCGGTACGTCGCGGCCAACCAGGCGTACCTCCGCATCACCGCGAGCACGCTGGACCGCCTGGTGGGCCGGTACCTCTTCGAAGTCTTCCCGAATGATCCAGACAACCCCGACGACGAGGCCACGCGGCAGCTCCGCGACTCCTTCCTTCGCGTGCTGGAGCGGCGGGTCCCGGACATCCTCGCGCTGATTCCGTATCGCGTCCCTCTGCAGACGGACCAGGGCGTCGTCAGCGAATACCGCTACTGGAGCGCCACCCACATCCCGCTCCTCGATTCCGCGGGCGAGGTGGCCTACATCCTCCAGCACACGGTCGACATCACGGAGCTCAAGCGGCTCCAGGACGCCGTCCGCGCGGTGAACGAGGCGAAGGACGCCGAACCGGCCCCGCGATCCGCCCAGCTGGAAGCGGGCGTGTTCCAGCGTGCCCAGCAGGTACAGGAGACCAACCGCACCCTGGACCTCGAGCGGCGCCACCTCCGCCGGCTGTTCGAGCAGGCCCCGGGCTTCATGTGCTTCCTGCGGGGCCGGGAGCACGTGTTCGAGCTCGCCAACTCGGCCTACCAGCAGCTCGTCGGTCACCGGGACATCGTGGGCAAGCGCATCCGGGAGGCGCTGCCAGAGGTGGACGGCCAGGGCTACTTCGAGCTGCTCGACCGCGTCTTCACCACCGGTGAGGCCTTCGTGGGCCGGGGCATGAAGGTGCTCCTCCAGCGGACGCCCGACGACACGCTCGCGGAGAGCTACGTCGACCTCGTCTATCAGCCCATCATCGAGCCGGACGGCACCATCTCCGGCATCTTCGTCCAGGGCCACGACATCTCCGAGCAGAAGCGCGCCCAGGACGAGCTGCGCCAGTACAAGGACCACCTGGAGGAGCTCGTCCGCGAGCGCACCCGCGCGCTGGAGGAGAGCGAGGCCGAGCGGCGCCAGACGGAGGCCGCCCTGCGGCAGGCGCAGAAGATGGAAGCGGTGGGCAAGCTCACCGGCGGCGTGGCGCACGACTTCAACAACCTGCTCCAGGTCATCGGCGGCAACCTCCAGCTCCTGCTGCGCGACGTGGGAGACAACACCCAGGCCCAGCGCCGGCTGGCCACTGCCATCGGCGCCGTGGAGCGGGGCGCGCGCCTCTCCTCTCAGCTGCTCGCCTTCGCCCGGCGCCAGCCGCTCAACCCCACCGTCATCAACCTGGCCCGCCTGGTGCGCGACATGGACGACCTGCTCCGCCGCGCGCTCGGCGAGGGCGTGGCGCTGGAGACCATCATCGGCGGAGGGCTCTGGAACACCTTCGCCGACCCGAACCAGCTCGAGAACGTCATCCTCAACCTGGCCATCAACGCGCGCGACGCCATGGAGAGCGAGGGCAAGCTGACCGTCGAGGCCGGCAACGCCATGCTGGACGACCACTACGCCCAGCTCCACCCGGACGTGGCCGCTGGCCAGTACGTGATGCTGGCCATCTCCGACACCGGCTGCGGCATGCCACCGGAGGTGATGGAGCGCGCCTTCGAGCCCTTCTTCACCACCAAGCCGGAGGGCCGGGGCACGGGCCTGGGCCTGAGCATGGTGTATGGCTTCGTCAAGCAGACCGGCGGCCACGTCAAGATCTACAGCGAGGTCGGCCACGGGACGACCATCAAGATCTACCTCCCCCGCTCCCTCCAGGCGGAGATGCCTCGCGCCGAACACCTCGCCGAGCCCGTCGAGGGTGGCACCGAGACGCTGCTCGTCGTCGAGGACGACGCGGAGGTGCGGGCCACCGCGGTGGAGATGCTGACGGAGCTGGGCTACCGCGTGCTCAAGGCGTCCGACGGCCAGAGCGCGCTCGCCGTCATCCAGAGCGGCATCCCCATCGATCTGCTCTTCACGGACGTGGTGATGCCCGGCCCGGTGCGCAGCCCGGAGCTGGCGCGGCAGGCCAAGGCGCTCTCCCCGGACATCGAGGTGCTCTTCACGTCGGGCTACACGGAGAACGCCATCGTCCACGGCGGACGCCTGGACCCCGGCGTCCAGCTGCTCAGCAAGCCCTACCGGCGTGAGGACCTGGCGCGGAAGATCCGTCAGCTGCTCGCCGCCCGGCAGCGGCGCATCGCCGAGCGCGAGGCCGCCAACCCGCCGCGGCTGATGCCCCCGCCGCTGCCAGCGGCGGCGCCGCAGAAGCGCGCGCCGCTGCACATCCTCCTCGTGGAGGACGACGAGAACATCCTGATGCCCGCCTGCGAGCTGCTGGAGACGCTGGGACACACCGTGACGGCCGCCACCAGCGCCGAGGCGGCCGCGCCCCTGCTGGCCTCACGCGCCTTCGACCTCCTCTTCACCGACGTGAGCCTGCCCGGCCAGTCCGGCATCGAGCTGGCCCGCCAGGCCGTCCGCAACGCACCGGGGCTGCGCGTCATCATCGCGTCGGGCCACGGCACCAGCGTGGACACCGGCGGCATGGACACGCTCGCGGGCGCCGTCCTCCTGCCCAAGCCCTATGGCCTCTCCCAGCTCGAGCAGGCGCTGGCCCAGGTCACCGCCTGAAGGTGAATTCAGGTTCATGCAGTGCGTCATGCATGAACCACGCGCGGGGCGCTTGCTCCGCGCGCGACAAAGTCCGTTAATCGCCGCATGAAATTCCTGAGAGAGCTCCGCTCGGTCCTCAACCTGACCGTGCTGGTGGCCGGGCTCGGCTACTTCGTCGACCTCTTCGACATCACGTTGTTCGGTGTGGTGCGTGTCGCGTCGCTCAAGGACATCGGCATCACGGACCCGGCCGAGATCCTCCAGAGCGGCCTGCTCATCTACAACGCGCAGATGGTGGGCATGATGGTGGGCGGCCTGCTGTGGGGCGTGCTCGCGGACAAGCGCGGGCGCCTCTCGGTGATGTTCGGCTCCATCCTGCTCTACTCGTTCGCCAACCTGGCCAACGCCTTCGCCTGGGACGTCACCAGCTACGCCGTCTTCCGCTTCCTGGGCGGCGTGGGCCTCGCGGGCGAGCTGGGCGCGGCCATCACCCTGGTCGCCGAGTCGCTGCCCAAGGAGAAGCGCGGCCTGGGCACCACCATCGTCGCCACGCTGGGCATGCTGGGCATCGTCGCCGCGGCCTTCGTCGGCCAGCACCTGAGCTGGAAGACGGCCTACATCACCGGCGGCGTCATGGGCATCGCGCTGCTCTTCGCCCGCTTCAAGGTCTCCGAGTCGGAGCTGTTCTCGAAGAAGACGGACCCGGCGCGCGCCAACCCGCTGCTGCTGCTCACCGGCGGCCGGTTCCTCAAGTACATCTGCTGCATCCTCATCGGCGTGCCCATCTACTTCACCACGGGCATCCTCTTCACCTTCGCCCCCGAGCTCACCGCCGGCCTCAACGTCCAGGGCACGGTGACGGCCGGCAACGCCATCCTCTACGGCTCCATCGGCCTGACGCTGGGCGACCTGCTCGCCGGCGTCTTCAGCCAGTGGCTCAAGAGCCGCAAGCGCGCGGTGGCCATCAACCTCATCGCGGGCTTCCTGCTGATGCTCGTCTACGGCCTGACGCCGGGGCTCACCAGCGCCATGGTGTATGGCCTGAGCTTCCTGATTGGCATCACCGTGGGCTACTGGGCGGTGCTGGTGACCATGGCCGCCGAGCAGTTCGGCACCAACATCCGCGGCACGGTGGCCACCACCGTCCCCAACTTCGTGCGTGGCTCCGCGGCGCTCGCGGCCAGCGGCTTCGCCTACCTCAAGGGCGAGCTGTCCGTGTCCACGGCGGCGCTCATCGTCGGCAGCATCTGCTTCGGTCTGGCGCTGCTGGCCCTCACCCGCATCGAGGAGACGTTCCACCGCGACCTGGACTACGAGGAGACGGCGAACGGCCCGGAGACCGCCCCCCAGGTCTCGCAGTCCAGCACCTGACGCATCTCGCGGCGCGCCGGTCGCGCCGCGCCCTGAATCGGACGTTCGGGCCGCGGGCCGTTGCTCCGCGGCCCGTGGGATGCGTACTGCGCGCACATGGAACATGTGACGCACCGTCCCATCCAGAAGGTCCTCTGCGCCAACCGCGGTGAGATTGCCATCCGCGTCTTCCGCGCCTGTAACGAGCTGGGCATCCGCACCGTCGCCATCTACAGCGACGAGGACCGCACCCACGAGCACCGCCACAAGGCCGATGAGGCCTACCTCGTGGGCCGAGGCAAGCGCCCGGTCGAGGCGTACCTGGGCATCGAGGAAATCCTCGACGTGGCCCAGAAGGCCGGCGTGGACGCCATCCACCCCGGCTACGGCTTCCTGTCGGAGAACGCCGCCTTCGCGGAGGCCTGTGAGCGGCGCGGCATCCGCTTCATCGGCCCCCGCTCCGACGTGGTCCGCACCATGGGCGACAAGGTCGCCGCCAAGCGGCTGGCGGAGGCGGTGGGCGTGCCGGTGGTCCCCGGCGTGACGCTGGAGGGCGACGACGCGCAGGTGCTGGCCCAGGCCCGCGACTTCTTCTCGACACACGGCGGCCCCATCCTGGTGAAGGCGGCGCATGGCGGCGGCGGGCGCGGCATGCGCGTGGTGCGCGAGGCGAAGGCGCTGGAGGACGCGCTGGCCTCCGCGCGCTCGGAGGCGAAGAGCGCCTTCGGCTCGTCGGCGGTGTTCCTGGAGCGCTTCCTGGAGCGCGTGCGGCACATCGAGGTGCAGCTGCTGGGCGACCTCCACGGCAACATCGTCCACCTGCACGAGCGCGACTGCTCGGTGCAGCGGCGCCACCAGAAGGTCATCGAGATTGCCCCCGCCCCCAACCTGGCGCCGGCAGTGAAGGAGGCCCTCTGCGACGCGGCGGTGCGGCTGGCCCGGAAGGCGGGCTACTCCAGCGCGGGCACCGCCGAGTTCCTGGTGGCCCACGACGCCTTCTACTTCATCGAGTGCAACGCCCGGCTCCAGGTGGAGCACACCGTCACCGAGCAGGTGACGGGCGTGGACCTGGTGCAGAGCCAGATTCGCATCGCGGAGGGCTACCGGCTGGACGCGCCGGAGGTGGGCATTGCCCGGCAGGAGGACGTGGTGCCCCGTGGCTACGCGGTGCAGCTGCGCGTCACCACCGAGGACCCGGCCAACCAGTTCATGCCGGACGCGGGCATCATCACCGCCTGGCGCGCGGCCACCGGCTTCGGCATCCGCCTGGACGGCTCCAACGGCTACACCAACGCCGTCATCTCGCCCTACTACGACTCCATGCTGGTGAAGGTCATCGCCTACGCGCCCACCTTCCAGGGTGCGGTGATGAAGGGCCAGCGCGCCCTGCGCGAGTTCCGCATCCGCGGCGTGAAGACGAACCTGCCCTTCCTGGAGAACGTGCTGGCGCACCCCGCCTTCCAGCAGGGCGAGACGTACACCCGCTTCATCGACGAGACGCCCGAGCTGTTCCACCTGGAGCCCCGCCGCGACCGCGCCACCAAGCTGCTCCAGTACCTGGGCGACGTCACCGTCAACGGCCACCCCACCATCAAGAAGCCGCAGCGGCTCAGCCCCACGCAGTTCCTGGAGCCGCGCCTGCCGGTGACGCCGCCCGGCCCCGTGCCCCGGGGCACCGCGCAGATTCTCGCGGAGAAGGGCCCGCGCGGGCTGGCCGACTGGGTGCTGGCCCAGAAGCGCGTGCTGCTGACGGACACCACCATGCGGGACGCGCACCAGTCCCACCTGGCCACGCGCATGCGCACCCGCGACATCCTCCGCGTGGCGCCGGCCACCGCGCACCTCGCCTCGGAGCTGTTCAGCCTGGAGAGCTGGGGCGGCGCCACCTTCGACACCGCCTACCGCTTCCTCAACGAGGACCCCTGGGCCCGCCTGCGCGCG
The DNA here is from genome assembly GCF_050038885.1 of Pseudomyxococcus flavus. Taxonomy (NCBI): domain Bacteria; kingdom Pseudomonadati; phylum Myxococcota; class Myxococcia; order Myxococcales; family Myxococcaceae; genus Pseudomyxococcus; species Pseudomyxococcus flavus. Next base: position 8,436,929 of record NZ_CP143624.1, read on the forward strand.
CTCAAGGCCGCCGCGCCCAACCTGCTCCAGCAGATGCTCCTGCGCGGCGCCAACGCGGTGGGCTACACAAGCTACCCGGACAACGTGGTGGAGGCCTTCATCGACGAGGCGGCCGAGGCCGGTGTGGACGTGTTCCGCATCTTCGACAGCCTCAATGACCTGGGCAGCATGGAGGTCTCCATCCGCCGTGTGCTGAAGACGGGCAAGGTGGCGGAGGTGGCCATCTGCTACACGGGTGATGTCGCCAACCCCAAGCGCACGAAGTTCACGCTGGACTATTACGCGGACCTGGCGCGTCGCATCGAGGACACCGGCGCGCACTTCCTCTGCATCAAGGACATGGCGGGCCTGCTGCGCCCGCGCGCCGCGGCCATGCTGGTGCGGCGGCTGCGCGAGGTGACGCGGCTGCCCATCCACCTGCACATGCACGACACGTCCGGCAACGGCATCGCCAGCTACCTGGAGGCCATTGAGCACGGCGTGCACGTGGTGGACGTGGCGCTGGGCAGCATGGCGGGCCTGACGAGCCAGCCCAGCCTCAACGCGCTGGTCAGCGCCCTGCGCGGCCACCCGCGCGAGACGGGCCTGGCCAACGCGCGGCTCCAGCCGCTGGCCAACTACTGGGAGGACGTGCGCGAGTACTACGCCCCCTTCGAGAGCGGCCTCAAGAGCACCACCAGCGAGGTGTACTACCACGAGATTCCCGGCGGCCAGTACTCCAACCTCCGGCCGCAGGTGGCGGAGATGGGGCTCTTGAGCCGGTGGAACGACGTGAAGGACGCCTTCGCGCTGGTCAACGTGCTGGTGGGTGACATCCCCAAGGTGACGCCTTCCTCGAAGATGGTGGGCGACTTCGCCATCTTCCTGCTCAAGAACGACCTCACCGTGCGCGCCTCCACGCTGGCGGAAGCAGCGGCGCGCACCCGCGAGAAGCTCATCGAGGAGGCGCCGCGCCTGGACTTCCCCTCCAGCGTGGTGGGCTACTTCCGGGGCGAGCTGGGCCAGCCGCCCAACGGCTTCCCGGAGGACCTCCGCGCCGCGGTGCTCAAGGGCCTGCCCCGCGTGGAGGGCCGCCCCTCCGCGAGCATACCGCCGCTGGACCTGGACGCGCTCCAGCGAGAGCTGTCCGAGAAGACGGGCCATGCGCTCACCCGCGTGGACGCCATCTCCAGCGCGCTCTACCCGCGCGTCATGGCCGGCTACCTGGAGGACCTGGCCCGCTACGAGGACGTCTCCATCCTCGACACGCCGAACTACTTCTATGGGATGGAGGTGGGCCAGGAGATCTGGGTGGACCTCGAGCCGGGCAAGACACTGGTCATCAGCCTGTCCGCGGTGGGCGAGCCCGACGAGGAAGGCGTGCGCACCGTCTACTTCGCCCTCAATGGCCACAACCGCACCGTGCTGGTGAGAGATCGCAGCCGGGCCGCCGCCGTGGAGTCCCGCCGCCAGGCGGACCGCGCCAACCCGAACCACGTGGCCGCGAGCATGCCGGGCACCGTCATCGCCCTGCACGTCAAGGCGGGAGACCCCGTGGAGGCGGGCGCCCCGCTCGTCACCCTGGAGGCGATGAAGATGGAGACGGTGGTGCGAGCGCCGCGCGCGGGCGCCGTGGCGGAAGTCGTCCCGGCGCTCAAGGCCGCCGTCCAGGGCGGCGACCTGCTGGCCGTGCTCCAGTAGGCGCGATGGAGGTGACGGTGACCGTCAGAAGGTCACCGTCATCACCAGCGTGTCCGAGTAGGCCCCCGCGGGGATGGCCTGCTGCGCCGGGATGCGCCCGTAGATGGGCACCGTCACTTCCTCGCCGAACACCGGAATCACGGGCCCGTAGCGCCCCGTGCCCGACGCGCCGTTGCCCCAGATGAGCTGCCGCGTCGCGTCCAGGTACAGGTTGTACTGCAGGCGCTGGGCCCCCGGCCCCGCCATGCTGCGCGAGGCATAGGTCCCCGAGCCTCCAGTGCTGATGTCGATGGTGACGGGGGTGATCTGCCCCTCGCACCGGTAGGTGATGCTGCCCGCCGAGTCCCGGGGCATCAGGTCCGTGGTGAGGTAGGTACCGAAGCTCACCCCCACCGAGTTGCGTATCTGGCAGACGGCGCCCGCCAGCCCTGGGAGGAGCCCACACACTCCCGCCACCACGAGCGCCGCCGCCCGCGTCGCCCTACTTCGCCTCGTCATGGACACACCTCACGGTTCCCAGGTCGATGACCCTGCCCTCGACGGATGGAACGTCCAGCGAGGTCGTACAGCGGCCCTTGGGGTAGACGACTGAGGCTGGCACACGGCCCTCTGGCAGGCCCACCAGCTCGAACTCGCCGTTCCAGCCGATGGGCGAGCTCCACTTCTCCCCGTCCTTCTCCACGCGAATCTCGCCGTAGGACAGCCAGCGCGTGTCCTCCGCGGACGCGATGGTCACCTTGCCGCGATACGCGCGCACCGTCTGTGTCTTGAAGTCCAGCACCACGCCGCCGCGCGGGTACGTGGCCACCACCTGCTCGGTGGACGGGATGTAGACATCCAGCGGCACCTCGTGGTCCGACAGCGAGAGGCGGTTGGTGTTGTAGGACTGGAGCCGCGTCACCACCAGCTCGCCGTTGGCATCGGTGCGGCCGATGACGTGGTTGTTCAGCCGCACGCCCACGCCCTCCACGCCCTTCACCCGGACCAGCGCATAGCCCTGGTCCACCGCGCGGGTGGGGCGCACGCGCCCACCAATCAGGACCAGGCCGCCGGCCACCTCGCCCGTGGCCGCCATCCGACCCTCGAACCACTCCGCGCCCGCCGAGACACGCCCCACGTTGAATTCGTAGTCCGCGCGCGCCATGGCCTGGTCCACCGCTCCCAACCGGCCCTGAACCTGGTAGCCCAGGCCGCCCTCCATGGGCACCGAGCGGGAGATGTCCACCGACGTGGTGCCCTCCTCGCCTCGCAGGCCCTGCGAGTGCCCCAGCGTGCCCGTGGTGCGGGAATCGAAGATGATGTTCAGGTACGCCATGCCCTCCAGGGCGGACTGACCGAGCTCGGAGCGGCTCCGGCTGGCGGAGAAGGACACCGTCGACCAGTCCGTCAACCGCGCGGAGGTGGTGGCCCCCAGCCACGTCGTCCACCCGGCGCGCTCGTAGCGCGACAATATCGCCTGGCCGCCCACGCTGACGTTCTGCCCCAGGGCGATGAAGAGCGACCCGCCCGTCTCCACCGTGGGGTGGTCGTCATCCAGCTCGAGGCTGGTGTGGGTATAGGACGTGTTCATGCCCCGGCCGAACACGGAGCCGCCCACCCAGCGGCGCTGGAGCGAGTAGACGATGCCGGCCGCGAGGCCCGTGCGCCGCTTGCTGCGGCTGATGGCCTGGGACAGCTCCAGCTCGCCGAAGGGCAGCTGGAAGAGCTGCAGCGCGCCGGTGCTGACCATGTCGGGGGCCAGCTCCAGCCGCACCCCCGGCGTCAGCCACGGCGTGGCCCCCATGCGGAAGGTGCCCAGGAGCAGCGGACGGCCGAAGTCGAAGTTGTAGAGGTTGGCATTCTCTCGCTCGATGCCCGCGGAGAGCCGGTAGTCCGCCACGCCCGGAGAGAGCTGCTGCCCGCTGAGGTAGTACGACGTGTTCACCTCGCTGGCGCGGCCAAAGGCATCCCGGATGACATACCGCGTGTTGCCCTCGCCCCGGGGCACCGTGAGGTTCTCCAGGCGGAACGGGCCCGGCGGCAGCTCGGTGCGCCGCACCAGGTGGTTGTTGACGTAGACCTCCAAGGTGGAGGGCGTGCTCACGTCGCCCGCGTAGTCCTGCATGGGGTTGCGGACGAAGTATGGATTCATCTCGAAGGAGCGCATGAGGTGGAAGCCGGCCACCACCGCGCCGCCGCCCAGCACGCCGCCAAAGCCCGTGGACTCACCGGCGATGGCGCGCACCATCTGTCTAGGGAAGTCCAGCGTCAGCTGGGTGAGGCCCCGCAGGGGGGCCGAGCCCGGCCGCCATCGCGCCTGCGTCGTCAGCAGGCCCCGCCCCACCGACGCGCCAGCCTCACCAAAGAAGGTCAACGTGGTGTTGCGGGCGTGCGCCGCGTAGTTGAAGAAGCCGCTGGCGCCGCCACGGACGGCATAGTCGGCAGGCATTTGCGGTCCCAGGTTGATGCGCGTCTGGGTGAATGCGGACGCAGGCAGCTCGCAGCTGAGGCTCACGGTCTGCTCGTCCAGGTGGCACCGCCCGAGCGGCGCCAGGGATTGAGCGGAGATGTATGTCTTTCCTTCGATGACCTCCTGGCGGCCCCCGAGCGCCACCAGGTCCACGCCATGGGACTCGAGCACGGCCGCGGGCAGCAGCACGTCTCCGTCCCGGAGCATGGGGAAGGTGGCGCCACGCGGGACGCCGTTCAGCGTGAAGTCCGCGACGATGGGCATCGGCGGCGCGGACAGGGGGGCCGCCGGGCCCTGCGCGAGCGCCGGCATGGACCCCAGCGAGAGTAACAAGGCCAGTGCCGTGCGCACGGGCGCACGGGGTACCACGAGGCGGGCCGGGTCCATGACACGCCATCAGCGAGCGCAGGGCGAGGGAGTGGTCACCGGAGAGGTCTGACGGAGCACGCCCTGGTCGGTCTCCATCTCGACTTCCACCGTGCGGACCTTCCGGCAGGTCTTGCCAGCGACGTCCATGGCGTAGACCTGCGAGTCGCCCGCCAGCACGTACCAGCCAGGCTCCTCCTGTTCGACCAGCCGCTTGCCCTTCTCGTCGAGCCCCCGGACCCGCAGGTTCCGGATGAAGAAGTTCACCGTGCCCGGGTTCTTCACCCGGACGTGGAACTTCGACTCGCGCAGCACGGCTTCTTCGATCTGGCCTTGAATGGTCTTCTTCTTGGGCGCGACGAAAACGGGAATCGATACTCGGGTCAGGACATTCAACCCAGTGGCCTGGGTCGTGGGCTGAAGCGGGGGAAGCTCCTCCACGACGATACGGAAGGAGCGTTCGGTCTCCTGTGGAGCCGAGGAGCTGCCCACCCGGATGGGGCGGGACTCCCCGGGCTCCAACGTCAACAAGGAGGGGAAGAAGAACAGGTCCTGCGTCGGCGCGAGCGACATGCGCCCTTCTTCGTCCTGGACCCAGGAATAGACAGAGGCTTGGAAGCGTGTGGTCTCGGTACCCTTGTTCCTCACGTTCATCACCACGCCACGGGTGCCTGAATCCAACTCGAGCCGGACCGGGCTGACGTCGAGCTCCGCGGCGCTCGCCGTTCCCATGGAGGTCCATTCCAGGGCAGCCGTGAACATCAGGCCGCCAGTCCAGGACAGAAGACGGTTACGCATGTGTTATCGCCCTCCGAATCAGAACGTGATGGTGGCGACGACGGTGTCGTTGTAGGTGCCGGACGGAACGTTCTGGCCGCGCGGGACCGTGCCGTACACCAGCACGGGCACGGGCAGGCCGGTGCCGAGGAACGGGAGGCCCGTGCCGGCGGTGTTGCCCCACACGATGAGCCGGGTGATGTCCTGGTACAGGTTGTAGGCGAGGTAATCCGCCGAGGCCGTGTTGCGCATCCGGCGCAGCGGCGCCGCGTCCGTCGAGCCCGCGGCCGGGTGCAGGCCCTGGCCCAGGGTGATGACCGCGGTGCCGAGCAGGGTGCACTGCACGCTCAGCGCGCCCGTGCCGAACAGGTCGACGCCCAGCGCGGAGTTGACGACGATGGGGTCGTAGGTGCCGAAGTTGAGCGTGCCGCCGCCGCCGCCAGAGCCGATGCTGCAGGAGCCACCGACGTTGGCGGTGACGTTCAGGTTGGCGGTGGCGGTGGCAGCCTCGGCCGAGAAGGTGGCGAGGGACGCGGCGGCGGTGACGGCGGCGACGGCGGTCTTGATTGCGTTCATTGAGGTGCTTGCTCCATCGAGCGGCCGGTGAATTCCGGCTCGCGACGGGGCATTGCAACCGGCTCGCCGCGCCTCGAGCGGCCCGGAGCACCCCTCCCTTCAGCGCATGTCGCACCAATGCCTTGCAAACGCCGCCAGGCCATGCCTGAAATTTGTATATTGTTTGCTTTTACAACGGGACGCACACATGACCCTGGAGGGAGCCCTTCAGGGAGGGACGGACAGGCTTCGTGGCCCGCCCCGGTCCGCTGGCACGCGGCTTCCTGTGACGGCGGCTACCCAGCGGGGACAAATCCGTTCCCCGGCCAGGGAAGGAATATTCCCACCCGGGAGACGCCAGGCACGAACGTGTCCACCGGCGTCGTGCCGATGACACGCGCGCGCCATCGCCGAATGGAAGTGAACTGCCCAGCAAGTCCCTCGTTGCGGAGCAGGCGGACGAGCACGCGACGCGCGCTTCAGTCCACCTTCGCCACGCGGCGACGGTCGCCGAGGAACTCCTCGACGCCCTGGGCAATCGCCTTGGCGACCTGCGACTGATAGACCTTGGACTTGAGACGGGCCTCTTCGTCTGGGTTCGAGAGGAACGACGTCTCCACCAGGATGGCCGGCATCTTCACGCCCAGCAACACATAGAACAGCGCCTCTTTGTGGCCCAGGTCGCGGACGTTCTTGTACTTGCTGGACAGCTCCGACACGAGGTTGCGCTGCACGAGGTTCGCGAGCCGGGAGGACTCCTCGGTGTTTGCCTTTGTCGCCAGGTCCGCCAGGATGAACTGGAGGTCGCTGATGCCCTTCTCCGACGACGCGTTCTCCCGCGCGGCCAGGCGGATGGAGTAGCGGTCCGCGGACGTGTTGAGCGTGTACGTCTCGATGCCGCGCAGCGTGCGCTTCTCCGCCGCGTTGCAGTGGATGGAGATGAACAGGTCGCCGTGCTCCGCGTTGGCGAACTTCGCGCGGTCCTCCAGGCGGATGAACCGGTCGTCATCGCGGGTGAGCACCACCTCCAGGCCCTTCTCTCGCAGCTCCTCCGCCAGCTTGAGGGAGATGGACAGCGCCACGTCCTTCTCGCGCGTGCCCCCCTTGCCGATGGCGCCCGTGTCATGGCCGCCGTGGCCCGGGTCGATGATGACGCGCCGGACCTTCAGGCCGAGCTGCTCGACCAGCGTGAGCTCCATGCTGCGCGACTGCTTCGCCACGGCCTTCAGCCGGGCCTGCGCCACCTTGTCGTCCACGGGCCGGGTGATGGGCTTCGGCGGCTCGGCCGCGGCCGGCGCCTTCGCCTCGGCGGACGCGGGCTTCGAGGCCATGGCCGCCGCCACCACCGCGTCCAGGTTCTTCTCCCGCGACGGCTCCCGCGAGATCTTCTCGATGGCCGCCACCAGCGAGGACGCCGGGCGCTCCGCGGGGGGCGCGGCCTGAACGTCGGGGGAGGCCGCGTCCGCCACGGCCGTGGCGTCGCCGGACGTGGCGCCCTTGCCCGGGGACGAAGCAGCGCTCGACGCGGTGGCCGAGTCCGACGCGCCCGCCTCGCCCGGTGCGGAGCCCTTGCTGGAGGCCGTCGCGGCGCTCGAGCCGCCAGCGCCGGAGTCGTTCGACGCGGTGGCCTTGTCCGCCGCGGCCGTGGCCTTGGAGCCCTTGGAACTGGAGTCGCTCGACGCGGTGGCGGCCTTTCCGTGGCCAGAAGCCTCGCCCTTCGCCTCGTCCTGGGCGGAGCCCTTGCCAGCGCTGCTGGACGCAGGCGCCTTCGCCACGGCGGGCGCGGCCTTGCGCGGCGCAGGGGGCGGCGCCTTGGGCGCGGGCAGCGAGGCCAGCAGCTCCCGCATCTCCCGCGCCTTGTCGCCCTTGCCGTTGACGGCCAGCGTCTGCGTGAGGATGCGGCGGGCGGCGTCCGGCTGGTCCAGCCGGTGGACGTGAATCTTCGCGAGCGCCAGCGCGCCGTCGTCCGACAGCCGGTGCTTCGGGTAGCCCTCCACCAGCTTGGTGTAGTCCGTGATGGAGGCCTTGAGGTCGTCCTCCACGAAGGAGATGCGGCTGAGCTCCTGGAGCAGCTCGGCCGCCGTGAAGAGCGCGTCCGGCGCCCGGTCCGACTTGGGGAAGCGCGCGGCCACGGACTCGAAGCGAGCGGCCACGTTGAGCCAGTGGTGGCGCAGCTTGCGCCGGGCGGCGTCGTCCTTCAGCGCGTAGTAGACCTTGCGCGCGCCCTGGTAGGCCTCCTCGGCCTCATCGCGCCGGGCGGCCCCGACCCCGCTCGGGACGAGCAGCAGCAGCACGGGCAGCACGATGACGAGGCGCGAGTGCATGGGGTTCCTCCGGGTGGGTGCGAGCTACAGGCGTGTGTCACACAGCCCCACCCCCCCGGCAAATTTTCGGCCCCCACCATCCGTCTCAGCGGAGCCACCCCAGGACACCCGCGAGGTCCTGGTCGATGACGCGCGCCCAGCCCGGCTGCCGGGGCACCACCGCCGCCAGCACCTTCTCCCCGTTGCGCACCGGCGCCCGGCCCGGCCGCACCCGGGCCCGAACCTCGTGTTTCACGTCCTGCCGGAAATAGTGGGCGGGAAAGGACACCTCGCCTCGGGACTCGGGCAGCGGCCCGTCCGGTGTCAGCCACACCAGCGCCCCCAGCCGCAGGGGCTCCACCTCCGAGCGCCACAGCCGCCGCAGCTCCCAGACGAAGAGTCCCACCGCCACCAGCACGCCCAGGCCGATGCCCCAGGGTAGCAGCCCCACCCGCAGCGCCCGGGAGCGGGCGAAGCCGGCCTCCCGGGGCCGGTCCGGCATGGCGGGGTCCACCAGCAGCGTCACCCGGGCGCCCCGCCCCAGGCCCTCGGCGTACTCGGCGAAGGTCCGCACGCCGGACACGGAGTGCTCCACGGTGTCGAACGTATAGAGGACCTCCAGCGTCCCCTCTCCGCCATCCCGGTCCTCCGGGGGCGGCAGGCGGGAGGCCACGACCAGGCCTTCCACTTCGGAGGCCCGGGAGGCGAAGCCCTGCTCCTCCACGAAGTAGCGCCCGGCCCAGCCCGCGCCCGCGCCCAGGACCGCCACGGCCAGCAGGCCCAGGAGCGCGCCCCGCACCAGGCGCCCCACGGCGCCGGGGACCTGCTTCAGTTGGACCTGCCGGGGAGCGTGCGGAATGGCCAGCTGCATAGGGCCCCGCAGCCTACTCCAAGCGCGAGGCTCCCACGCATCCGCGGCCTCACGGCGACGGCGGCAGCCGGACCCAGACGCCCCGGAAGCGCTTGCGCGACGCGTCCTTCAGCTTCTTGCACGCGACGCCGTCCACCTGCGCCGTGCCGTCGTCGCTGAGGAGGAGAATCTCGTCCTCCTCCTCGGGGGTGAAGAAGGCCTCCGGGTTGAGGCCCGCCAGGTTCACCGCGTCCACGGCCACCGGCGCGTCCGAGCCGCCGCGCCAGGTGAAGAGGCGCGAGGTGGCCTCGCTCGCCGTGCCGCCGCTGATGATGAGGTAGCGCCCGCGCCACCACGACAGCGAGCGCACGCCCATGCCGCCCAGGTCCAGTTGCACCGGTGCCCCCAGCGCCGCCCGGGCCCCCTCCTCCACCAGCGCCACCGGGTTGTGGATGGGCACCAGCAGCGCCTTGCCTTCGGGCACCGGGCTGCGGAAGCCCACGAGGATGGAGCGCCCGTCCGGCATCGCCGTCATGCCCTCGATGTTCAGCCCACCGGGGGCCTTGGGCGCCTTGGCCTCGGCGCCGTCCAGCGCGAAGCGAGCGAGCTGTGGATCCGCGAGCATGTCATCCAGCAGCTGCGTGTAGGGCCGCCCCACCAGCCGGGGCCCGGCCTCCGACTCCTCGGTGGCGAAGAAGCGCAGGCGGCTGGGCGCCTTCTTCCCGGAGCTGTTGCGGCCGTGGGACGTCAGCCAGAAGGAGCGTCCGGCCAGCCCTGTGGCGGCCTCGATGTCCGCCTCGGGGGGCTTCTTCTTCGCGCGCGGGAGCTCCAGGTCCGGGGACAGGTCCACGCTCTGCACCGGCGGGCCGCCCCGACGGGCGTCATAGACGCGGAGGATGTTGTCCTCGTCGTCGCCCACCACGAACAGGTTGCCCCCGAGCGCCACCGCGCCGGAGGCGTCACACATGCCCTCGAAGACGAGCACCTCGCGGCCCGCCACGGACGTGGCGGCCGCCGTGCCGGGCCGCTCACCCGCCCCGCGCGCTGAACATCCCAACACCACGAGACCCATGCAGACTGGCAGCAGCTTCATGGCCCCACTCATGGTCACGATCGGCGCAAGCCGGGAGTGGCTCGGCGACGAATGTGCCATGAACGACACCCAGGCCGTCTCACACCCACATGTACCGGGTATCCCGTCCAGCAAGGCAGGCTGGCATACTCCAGCGCGGGCCGTCCCTGTCGGGCAGCTCACTGGCTTGACCGAAAGGACGTGACCATGCGGCCCCGCGCCTGCGCCGCGCTCCTGCTCTTCCTCGGAGCATGCGCAACGTCGGCACCAAGCCCAAGGGAGCGCATGCCCCGAGACCCATGGCTCGCCAACCTTCAGCGAGCAGCAACGCTGCCATGGCGGGATGAGGGGCGGTGCGTCGTCCGTGAAGCTGCCCAGCCTTGGCCGGTGCTGGCGGAGCGGTGCTTTCGAGCGCTCGACCACGTCCGAGTCCGGTTCCACGATCTGACGGGACGGTGCGCCGTTGCCTCGGCCGGCGCGGCTGCCGTCGGAATCGGACTCTGCGTCTTGGCTGCGCCCGAGATCGCCGTGGGCGCAATCATTGTCGTTGGCGCAGTGGTAGTGGGAGTCGCCATCAAAGAAGCACTGGATGCATATGAAGCAGAGCCCGCGCTCCAGACGAAGCCCATTCCACCGGCCCACGCTTCGAAACGGAGACTTGAGCCCAAGCCCTCAGGCCAAGACTGGCTCCCCCCAGTGCCGACCGATCCACCGGACCGGGTACGCAGCCAGCGCTGCGAACCGGTCCCAGTGCCTCACCGAGGTGGCGACGAAGCCCATGACACGTGCGCTGACAGCTTCCCACCCAACCGCTATCCAGGGATGGACGTATTCGTTGCCGGCAAACATTTCGACGCGCTACAAGTCGGTGTGCGCGTGTTGTGGGAAATCAAGACCGACCAATTTGACACATACAGTCCGTTCCTCCAGCAGCAGGTGATCGAAAATCAAGTGGAGGAACTACGAGAAGAGCGCGGCATCGCTGCGTCCTGTGGGTATGGGTTCGTCGTGGGAGTGAGCACCGAAGCGCATCAAGAAGCGCTGGAGTTCCAGGCGCCCGAGCTCAATATCGTCGTCACGGGGTGCACGCGATGACCCGACGTAAAACCCTCGGCATCATCGTCTACGCGCCCGCGCTCGCGGACAACGACAGCCGCTCGCTCGCCATCATCCAAGGGATGGAGCGGGCGCTGGTCGGCTTGCGTCTGGCGTGGAAGGTTTCCAAGGAGGGTCAGCCCGTCGCATTGCCGCAACGCGACGCATGGCTGACTGCAGGAACTCAGAAGGGGAAGTTTCCTTTGGTGTGCAACGGCGACGAAAGCCACCCCGTAACGATTTACGGAATGCAAACCCCAGCGCATCAAGCCCCGGGTGCTCAACCGTTACTGGACGTCCACGCCGAGCTGCCGCTGGACGATGCCGTGATTGCGGCCGCGGAGAACGTGCTGGAATGCGTGGCCCATGGCGCCCAGGCATTCTGGGGCCATGCGACCCCCTTCAGCGCGGGGCTGGAAATCGCACGGCAGACAATCGATCCGGTGCACAAGCCAGGGGTTCCGCCACGAGGGCTACCGGCACTCAAACTCCCAGAGAAAATCCGCTCGCCCGCGATTCCGCATCGCCTGGGCTGGCTGAACTACTGGTCTGCCGCTGCCGCTCAGGCCATCGGGTTCCCAGACCCGCCCCGGGACAAGGCCCTGCTCTCCCGGGCGCGGCGCACGTTGTCGGGCGGATGGGTCGTGAGACTCACAGAGGCACCGCTCAATCTGGACGACCCAGCCCATCTGGCCGAGCTCCGTCGAGCATATGAACGATTCCCCGAGATTGGCGGTCGTGCAGAAGAGTAACCATCCGTGCTGAGTCCCCAAAGGCTTCGCTGATTGGCGGGCCGCCTGGGACCTGTCACGCCAAGCCGGGCCCCGTGGCTCGGAAGCGCGTCACCAGCAGGGTGCTTCCGAGCTGTGCTTCAGCGCCCCGTGCTCCGTTCAACGCAGGAAGCGAGAGAGCACCGCGAAGTCGTCCGGTGCGTGCCCCGACTTCAACGCCTTCTGGAAGAACACCTCCATGGCGTCGGGAATGCTCCGGTCGATGTTGCTCTCCTCGCACAGGTCCAGCAGGTGCTTGAACGCGATGTGGTGGACCTCCAGGGACGCGAGGGTCGCCTCGTCACCGTTCAGGCGGTCGTCGATGATGCGGGCCATGAGGTCGCGTTCGGCGCCGTCAACGACGGGGACCGTTGCCAGGATGTACGTCCTCAGCGTCTCGAACGAGAGTTTCTCCGCCCGGGCGATGGCCACCGCCTGGAGGACGCCGAACAACGAGCCCCACATCTTGAAGAGCAGCGCGCTGTCCAGCGTGGACGCATGGCCCACGTCCTCGCTCACATGCTGCGTGTTACCGCCGAGCGCGAGGAGGACGGGCTTGTACCGTTCGAACAGCGAGGTCGGCCCGGCGTACAGCAGAGTGCCTTCCGGCTGGCCGATGAAGTTCGGCGTCCCCATGATGGCGCCATCCAGGTAGGCGATGCCGTGCTGGCTCGCCCACTGCGCCTGCTCTCGCGCCAGCGCCGGCGAGCCGGAGGTGAGCTGCACGAGCAACTTCCCGCGCAGCGCCTGCGTCACCTCGTCGGGTCGTAGCAACTGGTCGCTGATGTCGTAGTCCGTCACGTTCACCACCACCACTTCAGCGGCGGCGACCGCATCCTTCACGCTCGTCGCGATGCGCGCTCCCTGTGCGGCCAGCGGTGCGCACTTCGCGGGCGTGCGGTTCCACACCGTCGTGGGATACCCCTGCTCGAGGAACGCCTTGACCAGTGCGGAACCCATGCGGCCCGCGCCAACAACCGTGATCTGCGTCTGCATGTTCATGTCTCCTGAGGGGACGAATCAGCGCCGGACGCGGCCACCATGTTCGGGCAGCGCCTTCGCTGACGTCCCCATGTCGAGGGTGCGCGATGAATACCGACGCCCATCGCGCGCGTCGCGCACGCTCGGATGATTCGGGAGCATGAATGGATGGTGCCTCCTATACTCGGAAGCCATGAGCGAGCATGTGCCACTGCGTCCTCGAATCAGCCTGGGCGTGACACGCCGCGAGACGTTCGCGGGCGACATCCACCACGTCGCCGGCGCGGACCACGTCGTCACCCTCCACGCGGGCCCGCCCGTGCAGGTGGCCTGCCCTTCCACCCACACGCGCGCCCTGAAGACGCGAGGGGACCTCCACCTGATGCCCGCCGGCGCTTCGGACTTCTGGATGGAGGACGGCGCAAGCACCGCCGTGGAGCTGCGCATTCCCCCATCGCTCCTCAGGCTGGCGGCGGAGGACATGGGCCTGGACCCGGACCGCGTGGGACTGGAGCCTCGCGACCACTTCCGCGACGCGCAGATCGAGCACATTGCCTGGGCGCTGGAGGCAGACTCCCGCGCGAACACACCCAACGGCCTGCTGTACCGGGAGAGCCTGGGACTGGCGCTCGCGGCCCGCCTGCTGGCCAGCTACCGGACGCAGGTGGAGGCGAAGGGCGGGCTGTCCGCGGCCCAGCGCCAGCGCATCATCGAGTACGTGGAGGCCCACCTGGACGAGTCCCTGTCGCTGGAGCGCCTGTCCCGCGTGGTGGGGCTCAGTGCGTCACACTTCAAGACGCTGTTCAGGCGCTCCATGGGGCTGCCCGTCCATGAGTACGTGGTGCAGCGGCGTGTGGAGCGGGCTCGCACACTCCTGCTCAGGGGAGAGCTGTCCACGGGTGAGGTCGCCCTGGAGGCGGGCTTCTCCCATCAAAGCCACATGGCGCGGTGCATGCGCCGCATCCTCGGCGTCACGCCTGGCGTCATTGCCCGCTCACGCGCGTGAGCCCGGCCGACGGGAGCGCCGCGGCTGACCCGACGCTCCCGGGTGGCCAGGCGGACGCGGCGCTCAACCGTCGCGTTCCCTACACAAAACCGCGTGGCGCGCTCGTTCACGTCTCCTCGCGCGTCAGGTCCGTCTAGAGGACTCGCTGCCACAAGTCCTTTCCCCACGGCGGGTGCCACGGCCGCGAGGGGGCGCTGGGCCGCCCCTCCCTACCCATGAGCCCCCATGAAGGAGGAGCACCCATGAAGCGTGAGCGCCAGAAGATGCTGGACGGGGAGCTGTACGACCCGTTTGACGCGGAGTTGGTGGCCGCACGCGTTCGCGCGCGGGACCTCTGCCAGACGCTCAACGCGACGCGCGAGGGTGAGCAGGACGAGCGGCGGCGCATCCTCCGGGAGCTCTTCGGCGCGGGCGGCGACACGGTGTGGATGCAGCCCCCCTTCTTCTGTGACTACGGCTCGAACATCGAGCTGGGCGAACGTGTGTTCTTCAACTTCAACTGCGTCGTGCTCGACGTGTGCAAGGTGAGCATCGGCGACTACACGCTCTTCGGGCCCGGGGTGCAGATCTACACGCCCATGCACCCGTTCAACGCGGAGCTGCGGCGGAAGGAGGAGTTCGGGAAGCCCGTCACCATCGGCGCGGATGTCTGGGTGGGAGGCGGGGCGATCATCCTCCCGGGCGTTCGGATCGGCTCGCGCGCCGTCATCGGCGCTGGCAGCGTCGTGACCCGGGACGTCCCTGACGGCGTGTTCGCGGCCGGGAACCCGTGCCGCGTCATCCGCGAGATTACCGAGTAGCCGTCGCGCCCGGTTCTCGAGCCCCGCGGGGCCACCTCGGCCGCTCAGTGAGGGCTGCCGGTGGCCCGCCCGTTCAGGTACGTCTGAATCACCGGAATCTGGCTGATCTTCGACGGGTCGCCTCCCCTGGCCGGGTCGAAATCGAGCGGATTGGCGCCCAGCACGACGAAGTCAGCCGCCTTGCCGGGCTCGATGCTGCCGAGCAGCGTGTCGAGCTCGTGGTGACGCGCGGGCTCTATCGTGATCGCGCGCAGCGCCTCCTCGACAGTCGCCACATGCTTCGCGCCCAGGACGTATGACTTCTGGAAGTCCGGATAGGACCAGGTGCGCCGCGTCACGGCCTGCTCCACGTACCAGAGTGGGCGCGTCGGGGTCACCATCGAGTCGCTGTGGAGCGAGAACGGGATTCCATTCTCACGGTCATAGGCGATGGGATCGATATCGCTCGCGGCCTCCTCGCCCAGCATCTTCACGAAGGCGTCCCCCCAATACGCCACATGTCCGATGAGGTGCGTCACCTGGATGTCGAGCGCCGGCACCGGCCGCCCATCCATGACGCCCGCGCCCTTGCGCAGGTCACCAATGCGCCTGGCAAGCGCGGGCCGACCCACCGTGTTGTGGATGAGGAGAACCCGATGGGGGCTCTCCTTCGACTGCTGGAGCCGCGACAACGCATCGAGCGCCCAGGTGTTCGCCCCGTTGCCGTTGGCGTGGAGCTGGAACCGCCACACCCCCTGGTCCCAGAGCGGCGACAGCGTGTCGACGATGGCCTGCGCGCTGTCGTAGTCCGCCCGACCCTCTCCTTCACCGGAGCAGTGCCCGCCCTCCAGGTAGTGATAGGGCGCCTCGAGCTTCGCGGTGCAGCCCTGCGTCGAGCCATCGACCCAGATCTTGATGCCACCAGCCCCCAGCCACTTCGGCAACGCACAGTCATTCCCAGGCTTCGGCTCGCAGGCGGGCGCCGTCGGCTGGAGGCTCGCCGCCTTCGCCGCATCAGCGACCACGACGCCCGTGATTCGGAGGGGGAACCCGGGCAGCTCGGTGAATCGCTTCACGGCGTTGATCTGCGACACGCTCTGGAGTCCACCATCCGCGATGGTGGTGACGCCTGCGTCTCGCATCGCCCGAATGGCGCGCTCGATATCCGCGCTCCCCTGCTCCGCGAGCTTGACCGGGTCGGAGTGCATCAAGGCCATGGGCAGGTTCTTCTGCAACACCGCCAGGAACGGTGCGAAAGCGGCCGACTCCCGGAGCAGCCCCGTGAAGTTTCCTTGCTCATCCGTGGTCCACTCGCCACCGCCCTCCCCGACAGAGGCGGGCGGCTTGCAGCCCTTGACGTCATGGTTCGGACAGACGGCCTCGAAGGCCTTCTGGTTCACGTAGGCCAGGTGGCCCGACTGGTCCAGGATGAGCACCGGACGGTCCTGGGTCACACAGGCGTCGAGATAGAACTTCGGCTGCGCCATGAAGCTCGAAGGCCCGCCCTTCCCGCACCCCTGGGCGTTATCGAACCCCTGCCTCGATGGATCCAGGTTCATGCCCAGGACGAAGGCGTCGCTCCCGACGGTGCGCGTGTCCTCCAACTTCATCGAGGCGAGCGCGCTCAGGACCTCGCTCCGGGACTTGCAGTCCGCGGACGGGTCCAACGCATACGGGGGAGGCAGACAGGGCGACAGGTCGTGGGTGCCCAACACGCTCTGAACGAGCGTGGGCAGGAAGTGCAGATGCGGGTCGAAGAAGCCCGGCATCAAGACCTGCCCGGGCGCGAGCTGGATGGTTTCTACCTGGGAATCCAGGCCCTTCCGCACCTCGCTCTCGGTGCCAACCTTCAGAATCTGGCCACGGTTGTCGACCAGCACGGCGCCAGCAACCGTCCCCTTCTCGTCCATCGTGAGGATCTTCCCGACGAACAAAGTGGTGCCAGGCCTGGCAGGACCGCGCTCGACGGGCGCCGCACAGGACGACAGGAGAGCGAGCGCGACCACGAGCACGGAGCCACGCGGGAATGCCGGGGGAGGACATGAGGCATCTCGACACAAAGGTCCAGACATAAGGCTCCTTGTTGGGGGCACGACAGCATACACAAAGGCCAATTCAAACAATACACCTGGAGATACAAATCCAGACACATCCACCCACGATCCAACACATCAACAACGAACACTGACACGTCAAGCCTGCGTCGCGACGACAAGCTCGCGTCTCGCCAACCCATGGATTGACACGACAGACCTGCCCATTGACACGTCAGCGTCCAGGCCGACACGCCCGCGCCGGGCGTTGGCCACCGGGGCCGGTGCGGGCTCCCGGATCACGCCCATGTGCACTCCGGCCCCCTGGAGTCTACGCCCCGATTGAACCTCAACCTCAATGGCCTCGGTATGCCAAGGCCTTCAGCCAGGAGGAGGCGCACATCAACAGCCTCCAGGGTTCCGCCCAGGTGAACTGGGCGCGCGTCACGCGTCTCCATCCGGCTGAGCACGCGGCGTACGTACGACGCAAGAGTCTGTGCATTTCGTCCGCGGCCAGGAATAAGGTGGCGCCCTTTCGCTCAAGTGAGGTGCGCGGATGGACTGCTACGTGCTGGGTTTCCAGGAGATCGACCAGACGCAGGTCGCGGTCGTTGGCGGCAAGGGCGCGCACCTGGGGGCGCTTTCACGGATCGAAGGCATCCGCGTGCCGGCTGGCTTTTGCGTGACGACAGACGCCTTCCAGCGGATCATGGATGAGGCACCGTTGCTCGACGACCGGATTGAACGGCTGTCGCGCCTGAAACCGGACGACCGGGAGGCGATCCGCGCGCTCAGCGAGGAGGTCCGCCGGATCCTCGAAGGCATCGCCATCCCCGACGAGGTGGCGGCGGCAATCACCCGCTCGCTCTCCCAGCTCGGCGCTCAAGCCGCCTACGCCGTCCGCTCCAGCGCGACGGCGGAGGACTTGCCGACGGCCTCCTTCGCGGGCCAGCAGGATACGTATCTGAACGTCGTGGGCCCGGCGGCGATCCTCCAGCACGTCAGCCGCTGCTGGGCCTCACTCTTCACCGAGCGGGCGGTGACGTACCGCCTGCGGAACGGCTTCGACCACCGGAAGGTCCGCATGGCAGTGGTCGTGCAGCAGATGGTCATCCCGCAGGCGGCCGGTATCCTGTTCACGGCCGACCCCGTCACCTCCAACCGGAAGGTCGCCTCCGTGGAGGCCAGCTTCGGCCTCGGCGAGGCCCTGGTCTCCGGCCTGGTGAACGCGGACGTCTACAAGGTACGGGACGGCGAGGTCGTCTCCAGGGCGATCGCCACCAAGCAGCTTGCCATCCACGCCTCACCAGCAGGCGGGACGCAGGAACAGGCGATCGAGCCGGAGCGGCAGGGGCAGCCAGCGCTCACGGATGCGCAGGTCGTGCGCCTCGCACAGTTGGGCCGGCGGATCGAAGCGCACTTCGGCTGCCCCCAGGACATCGAATGGTGCCTGGTCGACGGGGACTTCCAGTTCGTCCAGAGCCGGCCGATCACCACGCTGTTCCCCATCCCCGCGGCTGGCGACCCGGAGAACCACGTCTACGTGTCCGTCGGTCATCAACAGATGATGACCGATGCCATGAAGCCCCTGGGGATCTCCCTGTTCCAGCTGACAGCGGGCCGGCCCATGTACGAGGCTGGCGGGAGGCTGTTCGTCGACGTCACCCGGGGCCTGGCTTCGCCTGCGATCCGCCCAGGCCTCGTGGAGGGCCTGGGGAAATCCGATCCGCTGATCAGGGACGCGCTACAGGCCATCCTCGAGCGCGGCGACTTCATCCGGTCGCTCCCGGACGAGGGGCCCGGCGGAGCACCGGCGGGTGGCGCGCCAGCCCCAATCGAGACCGATCCGGCCATCGTCGCCGAGCTTATCCGACACAGCCAGAACTCCATCGCCGCCCTGAAGCGCGACATCCGGACGAAGTCCGGTTCAGCGCTGCTCGATTTCATCCTGGCGGACATCCAGGAACTGAAGCGGCTCTTGTTCGATCCGCGGAGCCTTCAGGTCATCATGGCTGCGATCGAGGCCACCTGGTGGCTCAACGAGCAGCTGCAGTCGTGGCTGGGCGAGAAGAACGCGGCCGACACACTCACGCAGTCCGTGCCCCACAACGTCACGTCGGAGATGGGACTGGCGCTCCTGGACGTCGCGGATGTGATCCGTCCGCATCCGGAGGTGGTGGCGTTTCTGCAGCACATCGACGACGAGGGCTTCCTGGACGCGCTGGCCACGCTCCCGGGCGGGCGTGAAGCGCGGGACGCCATCCAGGCCTACCTCGACAAGTACGGCATGCGCTGCGTCGGCGAGATTGACATCACGAAGCCGCGTTGGAGCGAACGCCCCAGTACGCTCGTGCCCCTCATCCTCGGCAACATCAAGAACTTCGAGCCGGGCGCCGGCAAGCGGCGCTTCGAGCAAGGCCGGCAGGAAGCCTGGAAGAAGGAACAGGAGCTGCTGGAGCGCTTGCGGGCATTGCCGGACGGGGAGCGGAAGGCAGAAGAGACCAAGAGGATGATCGACCGGGTCCGGACCTTCATCGGGTACCGGGAGTATCCGAAGTACGGCATGGTCAGCCGCTACTTCGTCTACAAGCAGGCCTTGATGGAAGAAGCCGAGCGCCTCGTGCAGGCCCGCGTGCTTCGCGAGAAGGAAGACATCTTCTTTCTCACGTTCCAGGAGATCCACGACGTCGTGCGCACGAACCAGGTGGATGATTCGCTCGTCCGCCAGCGCAAGGACGCCTTCAGGTCGTATCAAGCGCTCACGCCGCCCCGCGTGCTCACGTCGGATGGCGAGGTCATCGCCGGGGCATACCGACGCGACGATGTGCCGGCGGGCGCGCTGGTCGGCCTACCGGTGTCCGCCGGAACAGTCGAGGGCCGGGCCCGCGTCATCCTGGACATGGCGGAGGCCAATCTCGAAGCGGGCGACATCCTGGTCACCGCCTATACGGACCCCAGCTGGACGCCCCTGTTCGTCGCAATCAAGGGCCTGGTGACGGAGGTGGGGGGCCTGATGACCCATGGCGCGGTGATCGCGCGGGAGTACGGCCTGCCAGCCGTCGTGGGCGTCGAACACGCCACCCAGCGAATCCGAGATGGGCAGCGGATCCGCGTGCATGGAACGGACGGGTACATCGAGCTCCTGTCCTGAACCACGTCCAGCGCCATGGGGCACGCGGCCTCCGGCTGGGGCGTGCCAGCCAATTAGAGCCGAAGCGCGTCGATGTGCACCATCGCCCGGTCGTTGGTGGCGCGCTTCTCATCGCGCGTCGCCGTCCTACGGCGCTGCTCCAGCCGGCCGAAGCGGCGTGTGGTGCCTTGGCGACATGACCTGGAGATATTCGAGGCCGCACTCGGGGCTCGAAAGCCACGGTGAGCCCGGCCCATCCTTCGGGACAGCACGCTCATGCGAGCGAGCGTGGCGGACATCTTCGCCGCCTGCACCATGAGGGTTTTTAGCAACCCGCAGAGGACATTGTCATAAACTCAAGGCGATACTGCGGCAGCCTGTAAGAGAAAGTAAGCACACGTTCGGAACGTGAAGGACATGAGGTTCATCAGACAAGCGATTGAAGCGGACGCCCCGCACCTCCCGTCGATCGAGCGATCCGCAGGGCAAGCGTTCCTCCGCATCCCCGAGCTCTCCTGGATCGCGGACGACGATGTGCTGACGGAAGACCGACACCGAGAGCTGATCAGGGGCGGCGCCACCTGGGTTGCCGTGGAACCGTCGTCGCCACCCATTGGGTTCATCAGCGGCGAAATCACCAAGACGAACCTGCACATCTGGGCGCTCGCCGTTCGATTTGACCGTCAGGGCGAGGGCCTCGGGCGCGAATTGCTCGAGACCGCCCGTCGCTCCGCCGTTCATGCAAAACTGGCGTCGATGACGCTCACGACGTTCCGGGATGTCCCCTGGAACGCGCCCTTCTACCAGTCGCTTGGCTTTGAGATCTTGCCCCCCCTGCAGACGCCGCCGTTCCTCTCCGCACTCCTGGATGCGGAGGTTGCAGCAGGCCTCCCTGCCGACCGCCGCTGCGCCATGCAGCTTTCGCTCTCGCCGACCTAAGACGTATCCCCAGCGGGGTGCGCGCCGACCAGCACGCCGCGGTCGCTCGGAGGACTCCCGTTAAACGAGGGAAGCGGAAGCGCTCGGCAAGGGTCAGGGAGGGTTCTCGACCAAGCGCCATGTCCGAGCCAAAGGGCGCGTCCGGCCATCGGCATGAGACGCAAGCCTTTGGCGCCCTCATGCAGGGCGGTAGCGTGCCGCGCGCCCACGCACCGGGTCAGCTTCGGCGCTCCCCTGGCTACCGCTACTCCAGCTCGCGCTGGAGCCGCGCCAGCAGGTTGAGCGCGTCCAGCGGCGTCATCCGGTCGATGGTCGCGCCCTTCAGCGCGTCCAGCGCCTTCTGCTGCGCGGGCGTCACCCCGGCGGCGCCCTGAGACGCGGGCGCCGACTCCGCGCCGAACAGCCCCAGCTGGCTGGAGGAGGCCGCGCCACCACGGCGCCCACCCGGCGGCTGCCGCACCGCCACCCGGGGCCGGCCCGCATCGTCCAGCTCCCCGGACTCCAGGTTCTGGAGCAGCTCGCGCGCGCGGCCCACGACTTCCGGCGGCAGGCCCGCCAGCTTCGCCACCTCGATGCCGTAGGAGCGGCTGGCCCCGCCTGGCACCAGCTTGCGCAGGAAGATGACCTTGCCGTTCTGCTCCTTCACGGCGATACACAGATTCTTCACCCGGGGCCGCTCGCGGGCCAGGTCCACCAGCTCGTGGTAGTGCGTGGCGAACAGCGCGCGCGCCCCCACCTTGTCGTGCAGGTGCTCCGCCACCGCCCAGGCGATGGAGAGCCCGTCGAAGGTGGACGTGCCACGGCCAATCTCGTCCAGGATGATGAGGCTCTTGCGCGTGGCGTGGTGGAGGATGTGGCTGGTCTCCGTCATCTCCACCATGAACGTGGACTGCCCGCGCGCCAGGTTGTCCGCCGCGCCCACGCGCGTGAAGATGCGGTCACACAGGCCGATGCGCGCCGCCTTCGCCGGGACGAACGAGCCCGCCTGCGCCATCAGCGCCGTCAGCGCCACCTGCCGCATCACCGTGCTCTTGCCGGCCATGTTGGGACCGGTAATCACCAGCAGCTGGGCGTCCTCGGCCGGGTCCAGCCGGACGTCGTTGGGGACGAACGAGTCCCCCGCTCCCAGCATGCGCTCCACCACCGGGTGCCGCCCGGCGGTGATGCTGAGCGCCTCCGAGGCGTCCACCTCCGGCCGCGTGTAGCCGTACTCCGCCGCGCAGCGCGCGAAGGACAGCAGCGCGTCACCGGTGGCCACCGCCTCCGCGGCGGACCGGATGCGCGGCGCCGCGGCCACCACCTGCGTGCGCAGCTCCTCGAAGAGCTGGAGCTCCAGCGCGCAGCGCCGCTCCTCGGCGTTGAGCACCTGCTCCTCGTACTCCTTCAGCTCCGGCGTGACGAAGCGCTCCGCGTTCACCGTGGTCTGCTTGCGGATGTAATCCCTGGGCACCCGGTCCAGGTTCGACTTCGTCACCTCCAGGTAGTAGCCGAAGACCTTGTTGTAGCGGACCTTCAGCGAGGAGATGCCGGTGCGCTCCTTCTCCCGCTGCTCGATTTGCAGCAGCAGGTCCTTGCCCGAGGTGGACAGCGCCACCAGCTTGTCCAGCTCCGCGTGGAAGCCGGCGCGAATCATGCCGCCTTCCTTCAGCGTCACCGGCGGCTCGTCCGCCACCGCGCGCGACAGCAGGTCCGCCAGCTCCGGCAGCGCGGACAGGGGGCCCGCCAGGGACTTGAGCAGCGGCGACTCGCACCGCGCCAGCACCGCCGCCACCCGGGGGAGCTGCGCCAGCGACAGCCCCAGCGCCCGCAGGTCCCTCGCGTTGCCCGCGCCCAGCGACAGCCGGCCGCACAGCCGCTCCAGGTCGCCGACCTCCCGGAGGATGGTGGCCAGCTCTTCACGCCACACGCTGCGCCCGGACAGCTCCTCCACCGCGTCCAGCCGCGCATGGATTTCCGGCAGCGAGCCCAGCGGCGACGCCAGCCACCGCGCCAGCTTGCGCGCGCCCAGGCTGGTCACCGTCTTGTCCAGCACGCCCAGCAGCGAGCCCTTGCGTCCGCCATCCCGGAGCGAGCGCAGCACCTCCAGGTTGGCCCGCGAGGACTCATCCATCAGCAGGTTGCCGCCGCGCTCCTGCCGGCTCAGGCGGTCCACGTGCGCCGCCGGCGTCTTCTGCGTGTCCTTCAGATAACGAAGCGCCGCACCCGCGGCCCCGGCGGCCAGCGGCGCGTCATCCAGGCCAAAGGCGGACAGCGACTGCACGGAGAAGTGACTCCGCAGGTAGGCTGACGCCCGCGTGGGCTCGAAGGACGCGGTCTCCCCCTCCGCCACCGCCGGCGTGCGCGACAGCCGGGCGCACAGCTGGGTGATTTCCGGCGCGTCGCGCTTCCCGTCCGGGACCAGCAGCTCGCGGGGCTCCACGCGGGACAGCGACTCCGCCAGCTCCGCGATGCCCGGGGCCTCCAGCGCCAGGAACTCACCGGTGGACGCCTCCAGCAGCGCCGCGCCCCAGCCCTTGTCGTTCCAGCACACGGCCGCCAGGAAGTTGCTGGCCTGCGGCTCCAGGACCTCGTCGTCCAGCACCATGCCCGGCGTAATCACCCGGGTGACTTCGCGGCGGACGATGCCCGGCCCGCTGCCCGGCTCCTCCACCTGCTCGCAGATGGCGACCTTCAGGCCCTCCGAGACGAGCCGCCCGATGTAGCGCCGCGCGGAGTGGTACGGCACACCGCACATGGGCACCTTGTCCGCGCCCTTGGCCCTGGCGGTGAGGGTGATCTGGAGGATCTCCGAGGCCTTCACCGCGTCCTCGAAGAACATCTCGTAGAAGTCACCCAACCGGAAGAACAGCATCGCGTCCGGGTGGAGCGCCTTCACCTCCAGGTACTGGCGCATCATGGGGGTCAGGGAGGCAATCTCCCGGGCGCCCGTACCCTCGCTCAGCGTCCCCACCTCCGGCGTCATGTCCCCGGGAAGGTCCACCGCTGCTGCCCTGCCTGCTTTCGCCTGCTGCGTCACGGCCATCCCTGCCCTTCTCTCACGGCCCCACCCCCGGATCAACGAACCGCTTCCCTACCCGCCAAGTTCCCCTACCATCCACCGCCGACATTCCTCGCGCGGCCGCTCCGAAAACGGGTGCAGCCCCCACCCTCACGGGGCATCTTGCGCGCCGCATGGCACCACCCCCGTCCCCCTCCGAGACCCGTCCCCGACCGCCCGTCCCCGCGCTCTTCCGCGTGGCCGTCGCTCCAATCCGGGCCTTCTTCCGCCTGGAGGCGGCCAGCGGCATCCTGCTGGCGCTGTGCGCCGTGGCCGCCATGGCGTGGGCCAACTCTCCGTGGGCCGCCACGTACTTCGCCGTGTTCGACGCGCGGATGGACGTGGGCCTCGCGGGCGCCCACGGCCACTTCACGTTCCGTGAGCTCATCAACGACGGGCTGATGACGCTCTTCTTCTTCGTCGTCGGCATGGAGATCAAGCGCGAGCTGAGCTCGGGCGAGCTGCGAACGTTCTCCCGCGCGGTGCTGCCGCTCATCGCCGCGCTGGGCGGGATGATCGTCCCCGCCCTGTGCTACTCCGTCTTCAACTACGGCACGCCGGCGCAGGCCGGCTGGGCCATCCCCATGGCCACCGACATCGCCTTCGCCATCGGCTGCCTCACCCTGGTCAAGGCGCGGGTCGGCCACGGGCTCGTGGTGTTCCTCACCGCGCTGGCCATCTTCGACGACATCGGCGGCATCCTCGTCATCGCCTTCTTCTATGGCTCGGGCCTCCACGCGAGCTGGCTCGTGGCCGCCCTGGGTGTGCTGGCCGTGCTGGCGTGCCTCAACTACTTCCAGGTGCGCAGCGGCGTGGCCTACGCGCTGGCGGGCGCGGCCCTCTGGTACGCCATGCACCACGGCGGCATCCACGCCACGCTGGCCGGCGTGGTGCTGGGCATGTTCATTCCCGCGCGGCCCCTGCGCCCGGGCCGGCAGGTGCTGGAGGAGCTGGGCCGCTACGTGGACCAGACGCTGAAGACGCCCGTGGACGAGGAGGCGCGCGGCGCCCAGATTCTCTACATCGAGGAGCGCCTGGAGGAGCTGGAGCCGCCGCTCAACCGCTTCGTCCACCTGTGGCACCTGCCGGTGGCGTACGGCATCGTCCCCCTCTTCGCCCTGGCCAACTCGGGCATCTCGCTGGCGGGCATGGGCTGGGCGGACCTGCTGCGGCCGCTGCCGCTGGGCATCATCGCCGGCCTCTTCCTGGGCAAGCAGCTGGGCATCTTCTTCTTCACCTGGGGCTCGGTGAAGCTGGGCGTGGCGGACCGGCCCGGCGGCGCGTCCCTGCCACAGCTCCACGGGGTGGCGGTGGTGGCGGGCATCGGCTTCACGGTGGCGCTGTTCGTCGCGGGGCTGGCCTTCCCCGCACAGCCGGAGCTGCTGACGGAGGCCAAGCTGGGCATCCTGGTGGGCTCGCTGCTGTCCGCGGTGGTGGGCTATCTGCTCTTGCGCTTCGTGGCCAAGCCGGTCGTCCCGGCGTAACGTAGGAGGACAGGAACGCTCGTGATTCTCCAGGACCTCAACCGCGTGCGGCAAATCACCGTCATCGCGGCGCGCCACGGCTTTGGCGAGCTGGCGGAGCGCGCGGGCGTGTGGCGCATCCTGGGCCGCAAGGAGAAGGTGGAAGTCTCGCCGGAAGCCCAGCGCGCCTCCACCGCCCGGCGCTTCCGCATGCTGCTCAACGACCTGGGCCCCACCTTCGTCAAGCTGGGGCAGGTGCTGTCCACGCGCGCCGACCTGCTGCCCGCCGAGTTCATCGACGAGCTGGCGATGCTCCAGGACCACGTGGAGCCCATCGCCCTGGAAGAGGTCCACGCGCAGATCGAGGAGTCGCTGGGCGCCAGCGTGGAGAGTCTGTTCGCCACCATCGACCCGACGCCGCTGGCGGCCGCGTCCATCGCCCAGGTGCACCGCGCGGTGACGCTGGAGGGCGACGAGGTGGTGGTGAAGGTGCAGCGGCCCGGCATCGCCGCGCGCATCGACTCCGATCTGGGCGTGCTGCGCAGCCTGGCCCGCCTCCTGGAGGCCGTGGTGGAGGAGACGGGCGTCTACACGCCCACCGGCATCGTGGACGAGTTCGACCGGGCCATCCACGAGGAGCTCGACTTCATCAACGAGGCCACCAACATCCGGGCCTTCCTGGAGAACCACCGCGAGCGGCCGTACCTCAAGATTCCGCGCGTCTACTCGAGCCTGTCCAGCCGCACGGTGCTGACGCTGGAGTTCATCCGCGGCGTGAAGCTCAACCCGGCGGAGCTGGACGAGTCCGAGCGCAAGGCCATTGCCCACCACATCCTGGACGCGTCCTTCCGGCAGCTCTTCGAGGACGGGCTGTTCCACGGGGACCCGCACCCGGGCAACCTGCTGCTGCTGGAGGACCACCGGCTGGCGCTGCTGGACTTCGGCGTGGTGGGCCGGCTGTCGCGTCCCATGCAGGAGACGCTGGTCATGCTGTGCCTCGCGGTGGCGCTCAAGGACAGCGAGTCCGTGGCGCGCATCCTCTACCGCGTGGGCGTGCCCGACGCGCGCGCCAACCTGGTGGGCTTCCGCAACGACATCGAGTCGCTGCTCGGCCAGCACCTGGCGACGACGCTGGGGCAGGTGGACACGCGCTCGCTGCTGCGCGACCTGCTGGACCTGGCGGTGAAGTACCGCATCCGCATCCCCAAGGAGTACGCGCTGCTCAGCCGCGCCTCCGTGTCCACGGAAGGAATGCTGCGCAGCCTGTACCCGGAGCTGAACATCATCGAGGTGGCCCTGCCCTACGCCAAGGAACTGCTCGCCGGGCGCTACGACCCGATGCAGCTCCAGGGCGGGCTGATGCGCACGCTGCTGCGCTTCCAGTCCATGGCTCAGGACCTGCCCACGCAGCTGTCGCAGATCCTCCTGGACATGGAGTCCGGCAAGTTCACCGTGACGGTGCGCGCCGACCAGTTCGACAAGCTGAACGAGAACCTGCGCAGCGCGGCGGTGATTGCCTTCATGGGCTTGTGCGCGTGCGGCTTCATCGTGGGCGCGTTCATCTCGTTCGCGCCCAAGCCGTGGATGTACGGCAACGTGCCGGTGCTGGGCGTCATCGGCATCGCCGTGGCGGCGGCCTTCTTCGGCGCGGCCATCACCTGGTACCTCTTCGGGGGCCGCGGCCTGGGCAAGGTGCGCCTGAGCCGCTTCCTCAAGAAGCCGCCACGCAAGTAGCCCCGCGTGCCTAGACGGGCCGGCGGAACAGGTCGGCCAGGTCCGCGGGCAGCTGCGAGGCCACCGCCGCCACCTCGTCGTCCGGGAGCCGGTCGCGGATGGCGGTGAACACCACCGTCAGCACGCGCAGCGCCTGGTCCATGGGGATGTGGAGGTGGTCCGCCACGTCCGTGATGAACTCCGCCCGGTCCATGCGCTTCGCGTGCGACGTCCCCCGGTGGATGGCGCAGGCGCCGAGGATGGCGCCGATGCCGTCCTTGCCCAGGGCTTGAAACAGCTTCCGGTCCTCGCCGTCCGACAGACGCCGGGCGAGCGTGCAGAACACCGCCTCCGCCCCCTGCCGGGCCCCCACGCCGTTGACCTGGAACTCACGGCTGTTGCCGAGCTCCGCCATGAAGGCCTGGACGTCGAGGGGCTCCTCGCGCTCCTTCACCGGCGTGGCGTTGAATGGGGGTTCGGTGTGCTCCGCCATGGGGCTGCCTCCTTGCATGCCAGTGCGGCCGTGCCGCGTGCCTCCGGTGCCTGTCATGGTGGGCACGGCCCGGGCGCGATTCAGCCCCGGGGGCGCCGTGCGCCCTGGTCCGCGTCCCCGGAGACGAGAGCACGGCAGCAAGGCAGCACCGTCTGTCGCTCGTCCCAAGGGGCGCCGCTACGTGAGACATCCTAGCGTGGCCGTCATGTCCACGGTCGAAGCAGCGCGTTGCGCAGCCCATCCGGAAGCGTCCGCGACGACCACCTGCCTCCGCTGTGGCACCTTCCTATGCGCGGCCTGCGCCCAGTCCGCAGAAGGCCATGCGCTGTGTGGTGCCTGCCTCGACCGATATGCCTTCGCGCCAGACGTCTCGGCGACGGCGCGCATCGCCCTGGGCCTGGGGCTCGCCGGGCTGGTGCTGGGCCTGGCGCCAGGTGTGGTGGCATGGGTGCTCGCGGAACGGGAGCTCCAGCGCATCGAACGCGGCGAGTCCCCCTCCGGAGGCCGGCCCCTTGCGATGGCCGCACGCATGCTCGGGTGGCTCTGCACCGCGCTCCTCGTGGGTGCGGCTGGACTCACAGGTTTGCGCCTGCTCAGCGAGGAATGATGCCCCGGCGTGCGTCCGGTGTTCGACTCGCGCTATGCCTCGGCGTCTCATGGACGCCACCCAGCACTGTCCCAGCCCGGAGTGTTCCTACTTCAAGAAGTACCGACGACCGGCGGAGTACCGCGAAGGTTTCCGTCAGTGCTCGACGTGCGGCGCCGAGCTGGTCGCTGGCACGCCGGTCATGGCCGTGGCCCAGGCGCCCACCGCTGCTCGAACCTGGGAGGGCATGTCCACCGATGTCGTCTACCGCCTGGCGGTGACCCTGGGAGCGATGCTGATTGCCGCGCTCAGCCTTCAGGTGATGATCCCGGGTGTCGACCCCAAGGTCCTGGAGGCAGCGGCGAGCTTCGGCGACGCGGAGGTCATGAGCGTCTTCAGCATCCAGCTCAATCCCTTCCTTGCCTCGTTCATCATCGTCGAGCTCATCGCGCTGGCCGTACCGCCCTTGCGCACCCTGCGAACGAATGGCCCCAAGGGCCGCTCAGCCCTGCGCAAGGCCGCGTGGCTCCTGGGGAGCGTATTCTCACTCATCCAGGGCCTTGGCATGGCGACGTGGCATGAAAGCAACCGAGACCTGTGGACTGACAACAGCCCATACCTGGCAGCGGACGCGGGCTTGCCGTTCGCCGGCCTCCTGCTCGTACTGGCTGCTGCGCCACTCCTGCTGCATGCGCTCACCGTCGCGGTGGACCGATACGGCCTGGGCAGTGGCTACGCCGTCGTACTGGTGGGCCTGGCGCTCCCCACGGCCGTCGAGGCCGGAATGCACTGGGCGCGGTACCTAGGCCATGCCGTCATCGCTCCAGGCACCGTGCTGCTGCTCCTCCTGGTGTTGGGGGTCATGACCCTGTCCTTGAAGCGGTTGATGACGGGTGCCCTGCCTGGACTCGGGCCCCGCACCGGCACCCCTGGGACCCCTCCAGTGCCCACCGGGGGCCTCATCCCGTACTTTCTCGCGAACTGGATGCTCGGCCTTTCAGCCCTGCTCAGCGCATTCGCTGAAGAAGCCATGCCGCTGGAACGGCTGCTGGATGAGAGCCCGATGCTTCTCAATGGCCTCTTCGTCTCGCTGCTGGCGCTCTTCACGGGCCTGTTCTCCGCGCTCTTCTTCCGGCCTCGGCAGGTGGGAGCTCTGTGGGCAGCCTACACGGGCCAGGATGACGCCAGCCGCAAGGTCATTCGAGCGCAGGCAACCCTCCGCGCTCGCGAGCTGTTGCCTGCCGCGGCGGCGTGGAGTGTCCTCTTCGGGCTCGTCATCTGGTTCCCCAGCCGCTACCTCTCCCCGCTTCTCGCCGTGCAGCTCCCGTCCTTGCTCGGTCTGGTGATGGCGGTGGTCCTGACGCTGGACCTGACGCACGAAGTGCGCGCCCGGGGACGTGGCACCTGGACGCCGGTCTGGCCGCTGCGCGGCGTCGCGGACGTGGAGCCCGCCCTCACCGCCCTCGGCGCCGCGGGCATCCCCGCGATTGTACGAGGCGCCATGGTCCGGAACCTGTTCCACGTCTTTGGCCCCTTCTTCACCGTCGACCTGCTCGTGCCACCCGACCGCGTCGACGCCGCACGCACGGTGCTGGAGGAAGCCAACCGCCGGGCCTGAAGCGAAGCGGGCCCTACCGGAGGGTCAGGGACATGCCGATGGACCTGGGCGCGGTGGGCTGGAAGCCGAATTGTGCGTAGAGCCGATGCGCCTCGC
The DNA here is from genome assembly GCF_050038885.1 of Pseudomyxococcus flavus. Lineage (NCBI taxonomy): Bacteria > Pseudomonadati > Myxococcota > Myxococcia > Myxococcales > Myxococcaceae > Pseudomyxococcus > Pseudomyxococcus flavus. Next base: position 8,466,720 of record NZ_CP143624.1, read on the forward strand.
CGTCGGCAATCAGGCTGACGTACGCCCCCGCGGGGGCCGTCGCCTTCAGGTGCTCGACCAGTCGTCCGACGATGGCCTTGCCCAGGCCACGCCCCTGGTGCACGGGCTCCACGGCGATATCGACCACCTGGAAGAAAAGGCCACCGTCGCCAATGACGCGGCCCATTCCCACCACGTGCCCGTCCTTCTTCACCACCACGGCGAAGTGCGTGTTGGGCAGGCCCGCCGCGGCGGCTTCTGCGCTCTTGGGGCTCAGCCCCGCGACCTCCCGAAGCCGGCGGTAGTCGCCGATGGACGGCACCTCCTCGAACAGCTCGTACCCCTCTTCCACTCCGACACCTCCTGCATGGACAGCCCGAGGCCGGACCGTGCCTCGGCCGCCGAGCATCCAGCGTGGACCGGAAGAACGCCACCGCCTCCGCGTTCGTGCGTGCCCGCGAGGCGGCGCGCAGTTCCTGCTCCCTCGGGCGTCCGTCAACGTCGGCCGCCGACGCGCTCAGCGCGCCTGAAGTGACGCGGAGTGGGACATGCGGCGCACCATCACCCGAAAATATGCCTCGTCCTGTAATCACCTCGACTCGACGCCCAGAAGCGCGGCGAACCGTGTGGCCGACCCCGGGTCACGCGAGTCCCCGCCCTGGATATGTCATCCCAATTTCGACACTGGGTTGCGGTAGGACTGGCCTTGACGTTGGCGGGATGTGGCGAGGATTCCCCCGCCTCGCCGGGCCGCTTCGGTGAGGTGACGAGCGCGGTGGTGCTGGTCAACCCCGTCATCAATCAGGGCTCCTCCACCTCGATAGAGCCCGGGGGCGCGCGTTCTGGCGTGGCGTTCCGGGCCGAGGACCTGCCCGTGGTCGAAACCGACGCCAGCGGGATGGCGCTGGTGGAGCACCTTCCGACAGGCACCGTGACCCTGGATTTCGACCCGGGGACCTATTCGTTCCAGGTCTCCCAGGAGAAGGAATTGTATGACCTGGCGCTGTCCTACCGGGACGGCACGGTGCAGGCGCTGTTTCCACCGGTTCGCTACCCGCTGGGCGGCACGGTCGTCGAGCTCGAACCTGGCGAGAGCATCGCCCAGGCCGCGGCGTCCGACGGCACCATCCTCCTCCTGAAGGAGGGCTCGTACCCGGGCGACTTCGAGCTTCGCGCGGAGGGCGTGCTCATCTTCGGCGCCTGGTCCCCCACCGAGGGGCCCCTCTCCATCATCGAAGGTGATGTGACGGTGCTCGGAGGCAGCAGTCGAATGCGAGGCGTCCACGTCAACGGCCGCCTCACCAGCAATGCCAACGGCTTCTCCATGGCCTTCTCGGACATCGCCAGCGCCACCATCACCGGCAATGGCGTGACGCTTCTTCGCAACCGCTTCACATCCGGGCAGGCTACCGTGCCCAGCACGAACGCCATTCTCGTAGACAACCTGGGGATTCCCTGATGCGACGACTGTCACTCCTCCTGGGGCTCACCTGGGCGGCCTCCGGCTGCCACGTCCATGTCCAGGACGCCCCGGCATACTCCTACGAGACGCCCCGGCCTCCGCCCCCCGGGCGCCCACGGCCGCCACGCCCGCCAAGGCCCCCGCCGCCTTCGCGGGAGGTCATCGAGGTGAAGGAGATCCACGCGAGCCGGGTGTCCGCGCGGGTCATCTACGCCAAGGAGGTCAAGGCCCGGGACGGCCGGGTGCGACGGGTCATCCGGGGAGGCCCCCGGCGCGAGAACTGGGGCGGCTCCGAGCTGAAGACCCGCACCGTCTCCGCGGACGTCATCTACGCCAAGGAGATCCACGCGGACTGGATCGAGGCGGACGAAATCCACGCCAAGGAAGTGAAGCTCGGCCGGTAGCGAGGCCGCCGTCCGGCTCGGACTCGGTGTTCTCGAGCGTCGGGCTCGCGTCCCCCGGCACCGGCTCCGCGGAACTACAGTGGGGCCTCCAGAGCGCCGCGGAAGAACGCCACCGCCTCCGCGTTCGTGCGCGCGTGCGAGGCCGCGCGGGTGCCGGGCGTGGCATCCCGGCACAGCATGGGCGCCACCTTGAAGCCCAGCTCCGTGCACTCGGGGAGGAAGGTGAAGTGGGCCGCGTCGTCCAGGACCACCGTGTTCGCGGCCGGCAGCAGCTTCGCCAGGTGGAGACCGTGCTGCTGATGCGGCATCAGCTCGTCCCCCTTCGCGAGCACCAGCGTCACGGGAGCGGTGATGTCCGCCACGTCCCGGGCCTCGTAGGTCCCCGCCATGCCGGGCGCCATGGCGAAGGCAGCCCGCACCCGCGAGTCCTTGTACGACGCACGCGCCTCGGCGAAGTCGATGCGGCGGAAGTCCACGTCACGCAGCTCGTCACAGCCGGGATGCTCGCGGGTGGCCGGTGCGGTGCAATGGTCCGCGATGACCGACAGGTTCAAGCGGGCCCCCACCAGCGCCAGCGCCGTGTAGCCCCCCATCGAGTGACCCGCGGCGCCGATGCGCCCCAGGTCCACCCGAGCTCCCCAGGAGGGATGCGCCAGCAGCCCATCCAGGAGGGCCGTGAAGTCCCGAGGCCGCTCCCAGCCCCGCACGTACCCCTCCGGGCTCGTGTCTCCGTAGGTGTTGCCGGGGTGGTCCACTGACGCGACGACGAAGCCATGGGCCGCCAGGTGCGCGCCGAACCACGACAGGTTGATGGCCGAGCCTCCATTGCCATGCGACAGCAGCACCAGCGGCCAGCGCGCCCGCGCGTCGGAGACGGGCGCATCCTTCGCGGCGATGAAGGGGATGAAGATGGGAGCCGTCGGGGTCTCCCGCATCTGCGTGCCCGGCGGCGCCGGATACCAGACCACGGTCTTCAACGTGCGGTGACGTGCCGGATCCTCGAAGGTCAGCGACGTGAATCCCACGGCATATGCCGCATCGGCGCCGTAGGGGGACGCGCTCGTCGTGGCCGCCGCAGAGGTCGAAGCTGGGGCCGGGCGAGACGAAGCACAGCCTCCCGACAGAAGCGCTGCTCCGAGGAACCATGCCCCCACGACTCCGGGATGGCGATGGAAGGACCGGGCACTTCGAACGTGGGGGGAAGGCTGGAGCATGACGATCATCCGAATGAGAACCGGGCCAAGGCCCCGGTGAAAGAAACGTTTATCGCCCTCGAGCACCGCCCCGCCCTGAAGCGACACCGCCGGCTGGGACCACGGGCCACCCGCTTGCCGACATGCACGACCAACTATGGGTGGACGGCGAGCGAGCCGCACGCGGCCGCTGCACGAGCCTACGTCGCGGAGGACAGCCGATTGCGCTGCAGCGTTCACATCCCATCAGGAGGTTTGTTGCTGGCAAGACTGCTGGGCCTGTCCCCCGCTCACGATGCTGCCTGCTGGCAGCGATGTAAGGGCCGCCCTTCCTGCGAAGCGTCCTACTGGCAGCAATACGGATGCACATGCCCCGGCGGCAACTCGCCTGGACCTGGCCCCCATGAGGACTGCGCACCACGGCGGCGACGCGGAGAACGCGAGTCCGCCCGCGGATTCATGGCAGCGGCAGCTGACGCTGTACCGTCAACGACCTGCCGCCGCTCAGTGCGCCGCCGTGAGGTCCAGGCCGAGGAACAGCGCCCCGGGAAGCGGGTTGAACACGTAGGGCGCGATGGGCCGGAACCCCATCGACGTGTACAGCCGCAATGCCGCGGACAGGCTCTGCAGGGTGTCCAGGCAGATGTGGCGGTAACCCGCCTCCCGCGCCTCCGCGCAGATGCGCTCCGCCAGCCGGCGCCCGAGCTGCTCGCCCCGTGCAGCGGGACGGACGAACAGCCGCTTCATCTCGCACGTCTCCGCGCTGAGGGGCCGCAGCGCCACGCCTCCAAGGACCTCTTCGCCCCGCCGCGCGAGCAACAGCCGCCCGTGGGGCGCCGCGTACTTGCCCGGCAGCGTCGCCAGCTCCGCCTCGAAGTCCTGGAAGCTCAAGTCAATGCCAAGGCTCTCGGCGTACTCACGCCAGAGCGCCCGGATGTCCGGCACGTCCGCCGGGAGCCGCGCAGGCTCGATGACAATCATCCGAATCGACCTCCGGGCTTGCCTGCGCCACGGCCGTGGCTCGGAGGCTCCCGCGCTCGCCTCACCCCAGCGGCGATGCCCGCTCACCGGGCACCGCGGACCGGGCACGGGGGCATCCGAAACGCCCCCATGCCCGAAGCCGCTCCACTCACCCGTGCGCCGCGTGCCGGGCCTCGTCCCCAGGCCCCGGCTGCTGCGGCGGCTCGGGGGACGCATCGTCCTTCTTCCCGAAGCGCTCCCCCAGCCTCGCCTTGATGCGGTCCGCCACCACGTAGAAGGCGGGCACCACGAGCAGGCTGAGCACGGTGGACACCGACAGGCCGCCGAGCACCGCGATGGACATGGGCGCGCGCGTCTCCGAGCCCGCGCCCAGCGCCAGCGCCGCCGGCACCGCGGCCATCATCGTCGCGGTGGACGTCATGAGGATGGGCCGCAGCCGCACCGGTCCCGCGCGCAGCATGGCCTGCAGCGCGTCCGCGCCGCGCTCCCGCTCCTGGAGCGCGTAGTCCACCAGGATGATGGAGTTCTTCTTCACGATGCCCATCAGCAGCAGCAGGCCAATCATGCTGAAGATGTTCAGCGTGGTGCCCGTGGCGAACAGGGCGAACGCCGCGCCAGCCACGGAGAGCGGCAGGATGGTGAGCACCGTCACCGGGTGCAGGAACGAATTGAACTGCGCGCCCAGCACCATGTAGGCCACGCCAATCCCGAGGAAGAGCGCGAAGAACAGGCTGTTCATCGAGTCCCGGAACGCCACGCTGGCGCCGCCCGGCACCACGCGCACGCCACCCGGCAGGTCCTTGGCCAGCGCCTCCACCGTCGCCAGCGCCTCTTCCTGGTTCGAGCTGGGGGCCACGTTGGCGTAGATGCTGATGGCGCGCTCGCGGTCCCGCCGGGTGATGGCCTGGAGCGCGGGCCGCTCCTCCTGCGTCACCAGCGACGACAGCGGCACCAGGGCGCCGCTGGCCGTGCGGACCTTCAGGATCGACAGGTCCTCCGGACGCGAGCGCTGGTCCGCCAGCAGCCGCATGCGCACGTCGATGCGCCGGCCCCCGGTGGTGTACTTGCCCACGCGCACGCCGCCCACCAGCGCGTTGATGGTGGTGGCCACCGACTGGATGGGCACGCCCAGGTCCGCCGCGCGGCCGCGGTCCGGGGTGATGCGCAGCTCGGGCATGCCGAGCTGGTAGTCCGTGTCCACGTCCACCACCTTGCCGCTGGCCTGGAGCTTCTCGCGCATCTCCCGGCTGGCCTCCACCAGTTGCTCCCAGTCCGAGCCGCGCACGCTGAACTCCACCGGGAAGCCGCGCTGCGCGGTGAAGCCGCTCTGCGACTGGTCCTGCACCACCGCGCGCAGGCCCGGGTAGCTGTTGAACTCCTTGCGGAGGAGCTGCTGGAACTCCGCCTGCGGCATGCGCTCGTCGGGCGGCTTGAGGCTGACGAACATGATGCCCGTGTTGACCGCGCCGCTGCCGAAGCCGCCGACGACGGAGAACACGCGCGTCACCTCCGGCCGGCTGCTGGCGAACTCCTCCGCGCGCAGGAACAGCCGGTTCGTCTCCTCGATGTTGCTGCCCACCGCCGTCTGCATGCGCACCAGCAGGCGGCTCTGGTCCTGCGACGGCACGAACTCCCCCGGCAGCGCCCGGAAGACGAAGACGCTGACGCCCATCAGCACCACGGACGAGGCCAGCACCCACCACGGCCGCTTCAGGCCCCAGGCCAACGTCCGCGCGTAGAAGGCCTCCAGCTTCTCGAAGGCCCGGTCCACCCAGACGCCCACCGTGCTGCGGTCCTCGCGCGACGTCTTGAGCAGCTGCGCGCAGCGCGCGGGCGCCAGGGTGATGGCCTCCACGTAGGACAGCATCACCGCCACGCACAACGTCACGCCGAACTGGAGGAAGTACTTGCCGATGACGCCGTCCATGAAGACGACGGGCAGGAAGATGGCGATGACCGCCATCGTGGCCGCCAGCGCGGCGAAGGTGATCTCCGCGGTGCCCTCGCGCGCGGCGCGCACCCGGTCCTTCCCCTCCTCCGAGTGCCGGAAGATGTTCTCCAGCACCATGATGGCGTCGTCCACGACGATGCCCACCGCCAGCGCCAGCCCCAGCAGGGTGAAGGTGTTGAGCGTGAAGCCCAGGAAGTAGATGACCGCCACCGTGCCCAGCAGCGACATGGGGATGGCGAGCACCACGTTCATGGTGCTGGACAGCGAGCCCAGGAACACCCAGCACACGAAGGCGGTGAGGATGCACGCGAGCATCAGCTCGAACTCGATCTCGTGGACGCTCTCCTCGATGAACTGCGTCGAGTCGAAGTTGATGCCCAGCTGCATCCCCTCCGGCAGGTCCTTCTGCATCTTGTCCAGCTCGGCCCGGACGCCCTGGGCCACCGCCACGGCGTTGGCGCCGCGCTGCTTCTTGATGCCCAGGCCCTGCGCCGGCTCGCCGTTGATGCGCGCCATGCGGCGCACGTCCTCGAAGCCATCCTCCACCAGCGCCACGTCGTTCAGGTAGACGGGGAACCCGTTCTGCTCGCGGATGATGATGCGCCGCAGCGTCTCCAGGTCCAGCGCCTCGCCCATGACGCGGACGTTGACCTCGCGGCCCTGCGTCTCGATGCGGCCGGCGGGCAGCTCCACGTGCTCCCGCTGGAGCGCCGCGGACACGTCCTCGACGGTGAGCCCCAGCGCGTCCAGCTTCTGCGCGTCCACCCAGATGCGGACGTTGCGCTCCAGCAGGCCGCCGAGCTGCACCTCGCCCACGCCCGGGACCGTCTGCAGCTTCTCCTTCACGCGGTAGCGCGCGTAGTCGCTCACCACCTGCTGGCTGAAGGGCCCGGACACGCCCACCCAGAGGATGGGTTGGTCCTCCGGGTTGGACTTGGAGATGATGGGTGGGTCGATGTCCAGCGGCAGCCGGCGCTGCACCTGGCTCACCTTGGTCTGCACGTCCTGGAGCGCCAGGTCCACGTTGCGCGACAGGTCGAGCTCGACGGTGATGTTGCCGCCGCCCTGGCGCGCGGTGGAGTTGATGGCCGTGACGCCCTCCACCTGCGTCACCGCCTCCTCGATGAACTCGAGGACGTCGCTCTCCACCGCCTCCGGGTTGGCGCCTTCCCACGTCACGGAGATGTTGATGGTGGGGAAGTCGACGTCCGGGAACTGGCTGATGCCGATGCGCTGCGCGGCCACCAGTCCGAAGACGATGGTGGCCGCCATGATCATCCACGCCAGGACTGGCTTCTTGATGCACGCCTCGGTGATGTTCATTGCCGGGCGCCTCCACCGCCGCCGCTGGCCGCCTCGGGTTGCAGGGCGGGCTCACCTGTGAGGGTGGGCTTGGGCCCCTCCGCCACCCGCACCGACACGCCGTCGCGCAGGGCCTCGCCGCCGCGCACCACCAGCGTCTCGCCGGGCTTCACGCCGTCGCGCACCTCCACGCGGCCGTCCGCGGTGCGCATGCCCAGGTCCAGGATGCGCTCGCGGGCCTTGTCTCCCTCCACCACGAAGGCCAGGAAGCCGCGCTCGCTGGCGCGCACCGCCGTCTGCGGAATCACCGGGCTGCCGCCCCGCGTCTCCACCGGCACCGCCACCGTGGCGAAGGCGCCCGGGCGCAGCCGCTCGGCCGCCTCGCCCGTGATTTCCGCCGTGACCGGCACCATGCGGCTGGCGTCGTCCGCGGCGGCGGCCACGTGGGTGATCTTCGCCGTGAAGGTGCCGCCCACCGAGCGCACGGCGAAGCGCGCCGTCATGCCCGGCTCGATGCGCGCCACGTCCGCCGCCGGCACGGTGAAGCGCAGCAGCAGCGGCTCGCGACGCAGGAGCGTGGCCAGCACGGCGCCGGGCTGGACGTACTGCCCCGTCTGCACGGTGCGCGTCTGCAGCACGCCGTCCATGGGCGCGCGCACGTAGGCGTCGCGCTGGTTGAGCTGCGCCTGGTCCAGCAGCGCCTTCGCCGACGCGACGTCCGCCTCCGCGGTGCGCGCGCGCGCCTCGAAGGTCTCCAGCTGCTCGGCGGGCAGCAGGCCCGGGCTGGCCTCGTTGACGGCCGTGCGGCGCTTGGCGCCCGCCTCCGCCTCCACCAGCGTGGCCTTCGCGCGCGCCAGGGCGGCCTCCGCGGAGCGCACCGCGATGGCGTAGCGGGCCGGCTCGATCTCCGCGAGCACGTCGCCCTTCTTCACCGCCTGGCCCTCCGTGAAGAGCACGCGCTCGACGGCGCCGGGCACGCGCGCGGTGATCTGCACCCGCTCGAACGCCTCCACGGAGCCCACCGCGTCCACCACGTACTCCACGTCCTGGGCCGCCACCGGCGCCACCTCGACGGGGAACTGGATGGGCCCCCGGGCACTCCCGCCGCGCGCGGGTCCGGCCGAGCCGCTCTGCGCGTCCTTCTTGCACCCCGCGCCCAGGGCCAGCACGGCCACGGCCAGGCTCAACGTTCCTGCACGTCGCATTACCTTCACGGTTCATTCCCCAATGGGTCGAGTCCGACAGCCGCACGCAGCCCCAGCAGCGCCACGCCCAGGGCAAACCGGCTCTGGGCGTAGGCCACCTCGGCCTCGAACTGCCGCAGCGAGGCATCCGCCACCGTCAGCGCCGTGGACAGCCCCTGACGGTAGAGAATCCCCTGCTCCTCCGCGTTCTGCCTCGCGGTGCGCACCGCCAGGTCGCTCTGTGCCAGGGCGGCCTGGGCGTTCTCCAGTGCCACCCTCGCCTGCTCGATGTCCACGTCCACCCGGCGGGTGGAGGCCTGGAGCTGCAGCTCGGCGGCCTTCCGGAGGGCCACGCGCTCGCGGCGCTCGGCGTAGCGCTCGCCGCCGTCGAAGAAGTTCCAGACCAGGTTGATGCCCAGGAAGCCGTCGCCCGTGCGGCCCGCGAGGCCCGCCTCGTTGGTGAGCCGGTACGTGGCGGTCGCGTTCAGTGCCGGCAGCAGGCGCGCCAGGGGCTCCTTGGCGCTCTCGTCCAGGGCGTCCACGCGCAGGCGGGCCGCCAGGATGTCGGGGCGGCGGTCCACCGCGCCCGTCGCCACGGCATCGTGCGCCTCCAGCGGCCGGCTGGCATCCGTCAGGAGCGTGTCCGGGGCGACCAGGGTGCCCTCCACCGGAGACACCAGCAGGTAGCCCAGCTCCAGGCGGGTGGTCTGCGCGGCGTTGCGCGCATTCGTCAACTGCACCTCGGCGCTGGCCACCTCCAGCTCCGCGCGCGTCACGTCGTTGGTGCTCGCCAGCCCCGCCTTGGCGCGGGCGGCCGCGTCCTCGAGCGACTGCCGGGCAAAGGCGAGGCGCTGCTCGGCGGCCCGGTAGACCTGCTCCTGGGCCAGGGTGGAGAGGAAGGCGTTGGCGGCCTCGAAGCCCACCTGCCGCCGGGCCTCCACCGCCTCCAGCTCCGCCGCGTCACCGTCACGACGCGCCGCGCGATAGAGGAAGATGCCGCGGGCGTCGAACAGCGGCATGCTGGCCACGAAGTTGGCGTTGAGCGCGTTGTTGCGCTGGATGACCACCGTCTGGCCACCCACCTCGCGCGTCACCTCGTACAGGCGCCGCGTGTAGGTCCCCGTCCCCGTCAGCTCCGGAAAGAAGAAGGCCCGGGCCCGAGCCAGCCGGGCCCTGGCGGCCTCGGACTGCTGCTCGGCGGCCAGGGCCACCTCATTACGCTTCGCGGCAAGCGCCACCGCCTGTTCCAGTGACAGCGGACCGCCCGTCGCGGGCCTGGGCTCGGAGGGCGACGGCTGCGGGCCGGCGGGCACATCCTCGGCGGCGGGAGTGGCGCCTGGGGCCTCGGGCTGCTGGCCCACGGCCTCGGTCGTGGACAGGGCGAGCCAGGCACAGAGGGGCACGGTGAAGGCGTGACGACAAGGTCTGGGCATGTACGGGCGAGGGGTGCTCGGGCCTCGGGGGGCGGTTCGGCGCGCCATATAAACGGAGGTGGAGAGAGGGGGCTATGACGATTCGGCGGCTGGACGCTGGCCAGCGCAACGGACTATGGGTGGCGTCGAGTTCTCCTGGGTTCCGTAGCTCACTGTAGAAAGATTGCGGGCGCCACCAAGCGTCCGGGAATGCTCGGCCGATGCGTTTATTCCAGATGGGGTGTGTTCTTGTGGCGCTGACCTCCGTTTCCGGCTGCCGGAAGCAGGAGGACCCACCTGAAGCGGGCGCCCTCCGGGTGCTCGTCTCGTATGCCACGTTCCGCCCCGCCTGCCTCACGTTGACGGTCACGGACGAGCAGGACCCCTCGCGCACCGAGTCCACGGACGTGCGCGTGGACCCGGAGGCCCGCAGCGACATCCGGACGGTGGCCATCCTGGGCCGCGAGGGCTGGAGCCGGAACCTGCGCCTCGTCGCCAGCGCCAACGAGCGCTCCTGCAACGGCCCCGTCGTGGCGCGGCAGGAAGTGACGGCCCAGGTGCCCGAGGTGGGCACCGCGGACGTCCAGCTCGCCCTGCGCGCCCTGGACCTGGATGACGACGGCTACGTCGACGCCGAGGGACAGTACCCGGGCTCCGACTGCGACGACGCCGATCCGGCCATCCACCCGGGCGCCACGGAGGTGTGCGACGGCGTGGACAACAACTGCGTCAACGGCGAGGCCGACGCCCCGGGCGGCGCGACCTACTACCTCGACGCGGACGGCGATGGGTTCGGCGACCCGCTCGCCCTTCCGAACCTCTCCTGCAACCCGCCCCCGGGCTACGTGCAGGAGGGCGGGGACTGCAACGACCAGGACGCGAACGTCTTCCCCCGGTCGGAGGAGCTCGTCTGCGACGGGAGGGACGACAACTGCGATGGGGCCATCGACAACGCCCCGTTCGACGTGGGCGCCGTTTGCCGCACCGCGCAGAACTGCGACGGCAACAAGCAGTGCACCGCCGACCAGGCGTCCACCGAGTGCGTGAGCGCGCTGGTGCCCCAGGAGTGGTTCGTGGACGAGGACGGCGACGGTCACGCGGGCACCTCCGCGGGCTTCTGGTGCGCGGACCCGCCGGTGGGTGCCGTGGCGGAGAACACGGACTGCGACGAGAGCTCGCGCTTCGCGTCCAGCACCGCGACCGAGGTGTGCGACCGGCTGGACAACGACTGCGATGGCGAGGTGGACGAAGGGCTCACCGGCTGCGACCCGGGGGCGTGGACCGTCGCGGCCGGAACGCCGCCCTCGGCGGTCTGGCGCGCGGTGGCACCGTACGGCGCGAACAAGGGCTGGCTCGCGGGTGACGGCGGCCAGGTCGCCCACGTGGACGGAGACACCCTCTCGCTGGTGGCCAGCTGCGCCGGCGCCTGGAGCTCGGCCTGGACGACGAGCACCGGCCGCGTGTTCCTGGGCTCGAGCGCGGGCGTGCTCACCACCCGCCTGCCCACCGACACCGGTGCATGCGCCCCGGTCCAGGGCCCCGGCGAGGCCGGACTCAACGGCATGGTGGGCTTCGAGGACGGCGGCCGCGTGACGCTGTTCGCGGTGGACAGCGCGGGCCGCATCATCCGGTGGGTCTACGAGGAGGGCGCGCCGACGCAGGCCGAGCCCGAGCTCATCGTGCAGGTCTTCGACAACCTGCGGTCCATCAATGGCACGAGCCCCGAGACGCTGCTCGCGGTTGGCGCCACGAACGTGAGTGGCGTCAACCAGCCCGTCATCTGGCGCGCGCCCGCCCCCGGCAGCACCGAGTGGACGCGGGAGGACCTGGGGACCTTGCCGTCCGGAGGGTTCCTGTACGACATCGACGTGCTCTCGCCGACGCGGGCCGTCGCCGTGGGTGACTCCGGTCTGCTCCTGGAGCGGTCCGGGACGACGTGGAGCGTCAAGCCCCAGCTCACCCTTCCGTCGAACCTCACCGCGGACATCCGCCGGGTGGTGGCCTTTGGCAGCAAGGCCGTCTATGCGGTCAGCTCCGGCACCGACGACATCCACTTCTTCAACGGCGAGACGTGGACCATCGCCTCCACCCCGCCCAGCACGATCTTCGGGCTGGAGGGCACGGGACCGACGGACCTCTGGGCCGCGGGCTCCGACGGCGTACTCGTGCGCTGGCGGCCCTGAGTCGGCGGGAGGCTCCGGACCGTCACCATGGACCTGCGCACGGATGACCTCTCGGTGCGGTACGGCGCGCGACAGGTGCTGTCCGGGGTGACCTGCGCGCTGCCCGCTGGGACGCAGGCGCTGGTGCTGGGGCGCTCGGGCGCGGGGAAGACGACGTGGGTGAAGGCCCTCGCCGGCCTCGTGCAGCCCACCCAGGGCCGGGTGCTGTGGGACGGACAGGACGCGGCACGGCTCTCTCCCGCCGAGCGCCGGGAGCGGCAGGCCGGCTTCGGCATGGTGTTCCAGACAGACGCCCTGTTCGACTCGATGACGGTGCTGGAGAACGTGATGCGGCCCCTCACCCGCCGCCACGTCCCCGAGGACGAGGCCCGGGCCCGCGCCCACGAGGTGCTGCGCGCGGTGGGGCTCGCGGATGCCGCGGGGACGCTGCCGGAGCGGCTGTCCGGCGGCATGAAGAAGCGCGCTGGCATTGCGCGCGCGCTGGCGGCCCGGCCTTCCGTCGTGCTGGCGGATGACCCCTTCGCGGGATTGGACCCAGGCACGGCCCGGCAGGTGGCCCGGGTGCTGCTGGAGGTGTCGAAGGGCGGCACGCTGCTGGTCGTCGCGACGGAGGCCCCGGCGGACCTGCCCCTGCCCCGGTGGCTGTACTTCCGCGGCGGACGGCTGGTCCATGACGGGGCGCCCGCCCCCGAGCTGGAGGACGCACCGGACGAGGTGCCGGCGTGACGCGGCAGCTGATGCGAAAGGGCGGGTGCGCCCAGAGCCCAGGGTCGGACCTGCCGGCCCCCACGGGGAATCAGCACCTGGACGGCATGCGAGGCTCGCCCCCGCACAGGGCCCCGAGACGGCGGAGCCACTGCGAGGTGCCCGCATGACGCTCCTGACGGGACTGGGACGCATGAGCCTCGGGGCCGTGCGCGGTACTGGGGCGCTCGGGCTCGTCGTGGGCCGCACGCTGCTGGCGCTGCCGAAGCTGGAGCGCCGCGAGCTGGGCCGGGCCCTGGTGCAGTTCGGCTATGGCTCCTTGCCGCTGGCCCTGGCCACCGCGGCGCTGGCGGGCGTCATCGTGGTCCTGCAGTCGGGCATCTACGTCCAGCGCTTCGGCGCGCGGGCCTTCCTCGGCTGGGCGGCGGGCTACGGCGTCCTGTGGGAGTTCGGCCCGCTGCTGCTCGGCCTCATCATGTCGGCGCGCATCGGGGCGCGGAACGCGGCGGAGCTGGCGTTGATGCAGGTGGGCGGCCAGATTGAAGGGCTGCGCGGCATCGGCCTGGACCCCTTCGCCATCCTCGTCGCCCCGCGCGTGGTGGCCATGGAGGTCAGCATGCTGGCGCTGAGCAGCTTCACCTTCATGGTGGCCATCCTCTTCGAGTCCGTGGCCGCCCTCTTCACCCTGGGACTGCCGGTGCGCGTGTTCTTCGGGACCTTCGCCCAGTTGCTGGGCCCGCTGGACATCCTCGGAGGCGTGGTGAAGACGGGCACCTTCGGGCTGGCCATCTCCCTGCTGTCCACCACGGTGGGCCTCTCGGCCCGGGGCGGCGCGCAGGCCGTGGGACAGGCCGCGGCGAGCGCGGTGGTGCAGGGCTGCGCGGCCATCTTCGTCCTCGACTTCGTGCTGACCTCCGTGCTCGCGGGGTGGATGGGATGAGCGTGCTCACGTTCTTCGGCGCGCCCGCGGTGATGCTGGCGCGCACGGTGAGGGCCTCCACCCGGGACGGCGTGCCCTGGCGCGAGTCGCTGGCGCAGCTCCACGAGCTGGGCGGGCGCAGCGTGTGGCTGGTGATGTCCGGCATGGCGTTCTTCGGCGCGGTGCTCGTCACCATCGCCAACAGCCAGGCGCGGCGCTTCGTGGGCAACGTGGCTGTCCTCGGGCCCGCGTACTTCGAGCTGCTCATCCGAGAGCTGGGCCCCGCGGTCTCCGCGCTGCTGACGGCGTCGCGCGCGGGAGCCGCCCACGCGGCGGAGCTGTCCACCATGAGCGTCAACGAGCAGGTGGAGGCCCTGGAGATGTCCGCGGGCGATCCGTACGCGGACCTGGTGGCGCCCCGGGTGTTCGCGGGGGTGCTGGGGGTTCCCCTCTTGTGCACGCTGGGCACCATCGCGGCGACGCTGTCCGCGGCGGCGGTGGCGCAGTTCGCGTTCGGCGTGGACGGGCGGGCGTTCATGGACCCGCGCTACGTGGACGGCTGGGACATCCTGGGCGCGCTCCTGAAGTCCGCAGGCTGCGGCCTCTACATCCCCCTGGCGGCGGCGGTGGCGGGCCTCAAGGCACGCGGCGGCGCCGAGGCCGTGGGCGAGGCCACCACAGACGGAGTCGTGGCCGCCAGCCTGGGCTGCCTGCTCATCGACCTCGCGGTGTCCCTCGCCTTCCAGCTCCTGCGCCTGTGAACGAGCCTCCGCGCATGTCTCCCACCCCGTCCCTTCCCGACAGCGAGGCCCTGCGCTTCCGGGACGTCCACGTCGCGTTCGACGAGGGGCGGCGGCGCGTGCTGGCCGGCCTCACCGCGGACGTCTCCACGAAGGAGCTGACGTTCATCGCGGGCGCCAGCGGCACCGGGAAGAGCGTGCTGTGCCGGCTGGCCGTGGGCCTGCTGCGCCCGGACGCGGGCCAGGTGGAGCTCTGGGGGGAGCGCGTGGACTCGCGGCCCGAGCGCGAGCTGGTGCGGCTGCGCCGTCAGGCGCCCTACCTAGTGCAGGGGCCGGCGCTGCTGGACTGGCGCACGCTGCGGGAGAACGTGCGGCTCGCGGACCCGAGCGCCTCGGCGGACGCGGTGGACGCGGCGCTGGAGCAGGTGGGCCTCCTGGACTGGGCGGACCGCCTGCCGCCGGAGCTGGGCCCCGGCGCGAAGAAGCGGACCGCCATCGCCCGGGCGCTGGTGCTCGGGCCGCGCTATCTCCTCTTCGACGAGCCGACGACGGGCCTGGACCGGAAGGCGGCGAGCCAGGTGGAGGAGGTCCTCGCCTCGCTGAAGGCACGGGGCCTGGGAGGGATGGTGGTGTCCCACGACTACCGGCAGCTGAAGGCGCTGGCGGACCGGGTGCTGGTGGTGGCGAACAAGCAGTGTGCGTACCTGGGCACGCCGGAGGGTTTCCTGGAGTCCTCCGCGCCCGAGCTGCGGGTGCTGACGGCGCCATTCATGGAGGGCGCGACGGATGGATGAGCGACGGTTGGAGCTGAAGGTGGGCGCCCTGGTGCTGGCCACCCTCGTGGGCGTGCTGGTGCTGCTGTGGCTGATGGGCGAGCTGAAGCTGGGCTCGGAGACGGGGCTCGCCGTGGACTTCGGCCACACGGGCAACGTGGTGGAGGGCGCCCCGGTGAAGCTCGGCGGCGTGCAGGTGGGGCGCGTGCAGGACATCCAGCTCCAGCCCGAGCGGCGCGACGCGCAGGGGCGCCCCCTGCCCGTCCGGATGGAGCTCGCGGTGTCGCCGGAGGCGGTGGGCGCGCTGCGCAAGGACGCGCGGGTGACGGTGGCCACGGTGGGCATCCTGGGCGAGCCGTACCTGGAGCTGAACCCGGGCTCGGCGCCGGAGCGGCTGCCCGCCGGCGTGGCCGTGCGGGGAACGGACGCGCCCCGGCTGGACGTGCTGGCCGAGCAGCTCACGCGCTTCGTGGACCTGCTGTCGCAGATGCTGGAGGAGGACCCGGAGGCCATCCGGGGCCTGGCGGCGAATGTGTCCCGCCTGGCGCGGACCCTGGACCAGATGCTGACGGAGAACCGGGGCGACGTGAAGGTGCTCGCGACGGAGCTGGCGGCGGCCTCGAAGGACCTGCGTCACCTCGCCGGCCTCGCGCGCGAGGCCTTCCAGCCCGGTGGCAAGGGCGCGCGGATGCTCGACGACGCCTCGGCGGTGGCGGCGCTGGTGCGCAGGGACCTGCCGGGGCTGACGAAGGCCGCCGAGACGACATTGGACGGGCTGGCGGCCGTGACGGGCCCCCTGGGCCCCGAGGACGGCGCGCGGGTGAAGCTCGCCCTGGAGCGCCTCACGGCGGCGTCGGGGCAGCTGGAGAGCATCGCGGCCCGGGCGGACCGGGTGCTGGCGAAGCTGGAGGCCGGAGAGGGCACCGCGGGCGCCGTACTCCAGGACGGCACGCTGTACGAGGAGCTGCGCATGCTGGTGACGGACCTCCGCAAGCACCCCTGGAAGGTGCTCTGGAAGGACTGACCGGATTGTTCAGGGCGAGCGCCCCCCGCGATTCTGGGGGCGCACCCGGCCGAAGCCGGTGGTACAAGCCCCGGCCGTGAAAGCCCCCCAGCCCCCCGCCACGTCCGACGCCACCTTCGAGTCCCTGGGCCTCAAGCCCGAGCTCGTCGAGGCACTCAGCACACTCGGCTACGAGGAGCCCACGCCCATCCAGGCCGCTGCCCTCCCGCCGCTCCTGGCCGGGAAGGACCTGCTCGGCATCGCCGCCACCGGCACCGGCAAGACGGCCGCCTTCGCCCTGCCCCTGCTCAACCATGTGACGCCCGGTGCGTGCCGTCCCAACACCACCTCCGCCCTGGTGCTCGTCCCCACGCGCGAGCTGGCCATGCAGGTCTCCGAGGCCATCCACCGCTACGGCCAGAAGCTCGGCATCTCCGTGCTGCCCCTGTACGGCGGCCAGGTCATCGGCCAGCAGCTCCGCGTCCTCAAGCGCGGCGTGGACGTGGTCGTCGCCACGCCCGGGCGCGCGCTGGACCACCTGCGCCGGGGCACGCTCCAGCTCGATGACGTGCGCATGGTCGTCCTCGACGAGGCCGACGAGATGCTCGACATGGGCTTCGCCGAGGACCTGGAGGCCATCCTCTCCGGCACGCCCGAGGACCGGCAGACGGCCCTCTTCTCCGCGACGCTGCCCCCGCGCATCGCGAGCATCGCCGAGCGCCACCTGCAAGAGCCCGTGCGCGTGAAGATCGCCCGCGAGAAGGTGGAACAGGGGGAGATGCCCCGCGTCCGCCAGACGGCCTATGTCGTCCCGCGCGCCTTCAAGATCGCCACCCTGGGCCGCCTGCTCGATGTGGAGTCCCCCACCGCCGCCATCATCTTCTGCCGCACCCGCACCGAGGTGGACGACCTCACGGTGTCCCTCAACGGCCGCGGCTGGCGCGCCCACGCCCTGCACGGCGGCATGACGCAGGAGCAGCGCGACCGGGTCATCAAGCAGCTCAAGTCCCAGGGCACCGACCTGCTCGTGGCCACGGACGTCGCGGCGCGCGGCCTGGACATCCCCCGGCTGTCGCACGTGGTGAACTTCGACGTGCCCAACGCGCCCGAGGCCTACGTGCACCGCATCGGCCGCACGGGCCGCGCCGGCCGCGAGGGCGTGGCGATCACGCTGGTGGAGCCGCGTGAGCACCGCCTGCTGCGCAACATCGAGCGCGTCACCGGCCAGCGCATCGAAGTGGCCACCGTCCCCACCGTCGCGGACATGCGCGAGAAGCGCCAGGAGATGCTCCGCGCCTCCCTGCGCGAGACGCTGGTGGCCGGCGAGCTCGACGCCTTCCGCAACGTGGTGGAGGGACTGGCCAGCGAGTACGACGCGATGGACATCGCCGCCGCGGCCGTGAAGCTCCTCCAGGAGGCCCAGGACGAGGGCCGGGACACCGAGGAGACGGAGATCCCCAACGTCCCGCCGCCGCAGGAGCGGCGCGAGCGGCCGGGCAAGTTCGGCGCGCCTCCGGGACGGCCTGGACGCCCGGACCGCGGCCCGAAGTCCCGCGGGGCGCCTCCGACATGGGACGTCACCCGGCTGTGGATTGGCGCGGGCCGGCACGCGGGCATGCGCCCCGCGGACCTGGTGGGCGCCATCGCCGGCGAGGCGGGCGTCGACTCCTCGAAGATTGGCGCCATCCAGATTGGCGACACCTTCTCGCTGGTGGAGGTGCCGGAGTCCGAGGCCAACCGCATCATCGCCGCGCTGAAGAACGCCACGCTGCGCGGCCGGAAGGTGCCGGTCCGCAAGGACCGGACCTGACGCCTTCCTCGGCGCTGTCGCAGGTGCCCGGCTCGTGCGTGGGAACGAGGCGGGCTGAATGCCGTCAGGCCACCGGCTCGGTCTGCGCGTCGGACTGCGCGGCGGCCTCCTCGCGAGGCGACGTCTGGGTCCGGCGCCGGGGGAAGAACCGGCGCCAGGCCAGGGCGAAGCCCGTGTAGACCAGGAACACGCCGCCCAGCGATGCGATGGCGGCCGCGAGCTGCCCCAGCAACCCCAGTGCCTCGCCCGTGTGGAGGAAGCGCAGCCAGCTGCGCAGCTTGCGGCCGCTGTTGTAGTCGGCGTAGCCCTCCACCTTCGCCACCTCGCCGGTGAAGGGGTTGAGCGACACCTGCTTGGAGGCGAACGGCGGCCACGCATCCGTCTCGCGGATCGTTAGCGCCACGGCGTCGACACCGCCCGAGTCTCCCTTTTCACCGCGCGCCCCCTTGCCCGGCGCGCCTTCCCGGCCGGCACGCCCGTCGCGCTCAGCGGGCGCCGTGGCCTGCGCGCCCGAAGCATCGTCGCTGCCACCACGCGCGTCCCGAGCCTTCGCGCCCGGAGCATCGGCTTGCGCCCCGTCGCGACCGCCCTGCGCGGGTGCGGCACCGCCGCGCGCCCCGCCGCCCAGGCGCAGCGTGACGGACGCCCAGGTGGGCGACGTCTTCTGTGCCTCGGCGATGAGCGCGTCCGCGGACTTGCGCGGCGTCTCCACCTCGGGCGCGGGCACCTTCACCGTCGCCGAGCCCGGCGGCCCCTGGGTGGCGGGCGGCGTGTTGCCCGTCATCGTGAACACCAGGTTGGACGCCCACTTGTACGAGATGACCATGCCCGACGCGATGAGCACGATGAGCACGGGCAGCGTCCAGAAGCCGATGACGTTGTGCCAGTTCCAGTCGCGCGCCTTGCCCTTCAGCCCGCGCCGGAACCACAGCGACGGCCGCATGGCCCGCAGCGTCCACTTGCGCGGCCACCACAGGTACAGGCCGGAGATGGCCAGGAAGAGGAACACCGCGTTGCTCGCGCCGGTGATCGCCTTGCCCACCGCGCGGTTGTCACCGCCAGCGGCGAGCCACCGGTGGAGCTGCACGTTCCACTGGAAGAAGCCACGCACGCCCTCCGCCCCGTTGCCCAGCACCTCGCCGGTGTACGGATTGACGTAGACCACCGCGCCCCGGCCGATGCTCACCTGCACCGCGGACGCCGGATCGGGGAACACCGTCACGCCCGAGGGCTGCCCGTCCTTCCGCACGGCGCGGACGCGCTCGACCAGTTCCTCCACGGGGAGCCGGGCCGCGCCGGGGGACGGTACCTGCACCGTCCGCATGTCGCGCTCCGCCCACTCGATGATCTGCTTCTCGAAGGCGAGGACCACGCCCGTGAAGGACATGATGCCAATCACCAGCCCGGTGGCGACACCAACGATGAGATGAATCCAGAAGATGATGTTTCGAAAGGTGCGCATGAAACGGCTTCGGCGCGGGCCGGTGCGCCCGCGAGCAACACTGGGCAACCCCGGCGCGACACCGCGCCGGTGCTCACCTCAGCGAGAAATTGACGGGGATGTCGATGATGACGCGGGCCAGCTTTCCCGAGCGGCCAAGCGCCGGCGTGAAGCGCCACTGGTTGACGGCCTCGATGGCCGCCGCGTCGAGCGCGGGGACCGAGCGCATCACCTTCGTGTGCTCCGGCTCCACCCGGCCATCCGTCCCGACGATGACGCGCACCACCACCACACCCTGGATGTTCCGCTGCTTCGCGAGCCGGGGGTAATCCGGCGTCACCGACTTGAGGACGGTGGGAGGGCGCATCACCTGCTTCAGGCTCAGCGCGTCGCCCGTGCCACCAACCGCCGTGGAACCGACGATTCCGCCCTTCGTGCCGCCGACGACACCACCGACCACGCCGCCCACCACCCCACCAATCGCGGACGCGGCGCCACTGTCCGCGGGCTGCGCCTGCGCCACCTCGGGCTGGGGCTCGGCAACGGGTTCCGGCTCGGGCACGGGCTCCGGCTCGGGGGGCGTCTCAGGCTTCACCTCCGCCACCGGCTCCGGCCGGGGGACGGGGGCCGGCACCACGCGCTGCATGGGCCGGGGGCGCGCCTGACGCTGGACGTCCTTCTTCGCGGGCGCCTGCTGCGGCGCACCACCGCCGGCGGGCGGCGGGGGCGGCGGCGCTGCGAGGGCCAGCAGCACCAGCTCCGGCTCCTCGCGCACCACCGGCTTCGGCGGCGTCGGCGTCACCGACAGCGCGGCCGCCACGACACCCGCGTGGAGCACGACGGCCATGACACAGGCCCCGCTCCACCGGCTCCAGAAACCCTCCGCCGTGGCGGACTCCCCCATGCGGAAGAGCGCCCCAGCGGGTTTCACCGCCGCCACGGAAGCAGCTTCCGGGGCAGGCATCGAAGGCTCGAAATTGAGAATCGTTCTCACTTTCACTGATGCCGTGGATATCCCCAGCGCTCGCATCCGTCAATGCTCGCCGAGTGAATTCTCCTACGCCCGGAAGGACGCCCGCCCGGCGCGCCGCTTCGGGGACGCCGCCAGAAAAGCGCTGTCGCAGCGGCCACTTAGAAGCGGCTGTAGCTCCAGCTCAGCGCCCGTCCGCCGGCGTACGGCATCACGCCGTGGAACGGGCGAGGGTCTGCATCGAACACCAGCGGCAGGAAGTGCCGGTCCCCGTCCCAGAGGTTGAGCTTCTGGATGTCCGCCACCGGCACCCAGGAGAGCGAACCCTCCGGGTTGCGCTCCAGGGGCGTCCCCTCGAAGCGGTCGATGCGGAAGACGAAGCCCAGCCAGTCCTCGCCGTGCTTGCCGAAGCCGGGCCAGGAGATGGTGCCGCGCAGCACCAGCTGCGTGCACTCGATGCCCGCCTCCTCGCGAATCTCCCGGCGCATGCAGGCGGCCACGTCCTCGTCGCGGTCCAGCTTCCCGCCCAACCCGTTGAATTTGCCGTAGTGCGCGTCATCCGGGCGGGCGTTGCGGTGGATGAGCAGCACCCGCTGCCCGTCGGGCGACATCACGTAACCGAGCGTGCCGATGATCGGCGTGTACGGCATGGAAGCGACCTCACGCGGTGCGGCATCCGAGCGTCGGAGCCCATGGCCACCGCCGGAATGCGACAGCGCGCGGCACTGTAGTTCATGCTGGGCCAGCCAGGTCCCTCCTTCTCCCGCCCGCCATTCCGCCTGGGGCGGGCCCTCCCTTTACGCCAGCCAACGCAGCGCGTTAGCGTGTTGCGGCACAACATTGATGACTACCCGCGTCGTCGGGAAAGGGGACTCTTGATGTCGGCATTCCGCCCCGGTCGGTATGGCCTCTATGAGCCCGACACCGAGCATGACGCCTGTGGCGTGGGCTTCGTGGCCCACCTGAGGGGTGAGCGCTCGCGAGGCATCGTCGAGGACGCGCTGGAGCTCCTCAACCGGCTCAGTCATCGGGCGGCCGCCGGACGGGACCCCAAGACGGGTGATGGCGCCGGCATCCTGGTCCAGCTTCCCCACCGCTTCTTCGAGCGCGAGTCCCCGAAGTTCCCCTTCACCCTCCCGCCGCGCCGGCACTACGGCGTGGGTCAGGTGTTCCTCCCGCCCGAGCCCGAGGCCCGGGCCGCCTGTGAGGCCGCCTTCGAGGAGGTCGTCGTACAGGAAGGCCAGCGCGTGCTCGGCTGGCGTGACGTCCCCGTGCATCCGGAGCACCTGGGCCCCGTGGCCCGCGAGGCCGCGCCCGTCATCCGGCAGCTCTTCGTGGCGCGCCGGCGCGTCGTCCCCAGTGCCTTCGAGCGGAAGCTCTACCGCATCCGCAAGCTGACGGAGAACCTCATCCAGGCGCGCGGCGTGGACCCCAGCGGGCGCTTCCACGTCGCCTCGCTGTCGTCGGAGACGCTCGTCTACAAGGGGCTGATGCTGCCGGTGGACCTGCCGCGGTTCTACTCCGACCTGCAGCAGCCGGACTTCGTGAGCGCGCTGGGCCTGGTGCACTCGCGCTTCTCGACGAACACCTTCCCCACGTGGGAGCTGGCGCAGCCGTTCCGCTTCATCGCGCACAACGGTGAAATCAACACCATGCGCGGCAACCGGAACTGGATGACCGCGCGGCGCGGGCTGCTCCAGACGGCGCGGCTGGGCGGCAGCCTGGAGGCGCTCCAGCCCATCATCGTCCCGGGCAAGAGCGACTCGGCGCAGTTCGACAACATGGTGGAGCTGCTCTACCTGGGCGGCCGCACCCTGCCCCACGCGCTGATGATGATGATTCCGGAGGCCTGGGAGGGCGACGCGCTGATGGCCGACGAGCGGCGCGCCTTCTACGAGTACTCCTCCGCGCTGCTGGAGCCCTGGGACGGCCCCGCGGCCATCGCCTTCACCGACGGCCAGCTCATTGGCGCCACGCTGGACCGCAACGGCCTGCGGCCCGCGCGCTACCTCGTCACCGAGGATGACCGCATCATCCTCGCCTCGGAGATGGGCGTCATCGACGTGCCTCCCTCGCAGGTGCGCCGCAAGGGCCGCCTCACGCCGGGCCGCATGCTGCTGGTGGACACCACCGAGGGCCGCATCCTGGAGGACGAGGACGTCAAGCGCGACATCACCACGCGCTGGCCCTACCGGCGCTGGCTCCAGCGCAACGTCTACACCTTCGACAACCTGCCCGCCGTCCCGGCCCCGGTGCGGCTGCGCGGCGAGGAACTCTGGCGAGCCCAGCGCGCCTTCGGCTACACGGCCGAGGACGTGCGCTCGGTGCTCACGCCCATGGCGGAGACGGGCAAGGAGCCCGTGGGCTCCATGGGCACGGACACGCCGCTGGCGGTGCTCAGCGACCAGGCGCCCAGCCTCTTCTCCTACTTCCACCAGCTCTTCGCGCAGGTGACCAACCCGCCCATCGACCCGCTGCGCGAGTCGCTGGTGATGACGCTGGCCACCGCGCTCGGCCCGGAGAGCAACACCTTCGAGGAGACGCCGGAGCAGTGTCACCGACTGTCCCTGCCCGGGCCCATCCTCACCAACGGGCAGCTCGCACGACTGGCGAACCTCAACGACGACGGCCTGTTCGAGACGCGCCGCCTGTCGCTCCTCTACCCGCTGGACAGCGGCGAGGGCGCGCTCGAGGCGGCGGTGGAGAAGCTCTGCAACGAGGCCGTGGAGGCGGTGGACGCGGGCGCCAGCATCCTGCTGCTCAGCGACCGTGGCGTGGACGCGGCGCATGCGGCCATCCCCGCCCTGCTGGCCATGTCCGCGGTGCACCAGCGCCTGGTGCGCGACGGCATCCGCATGTACGCGGGACTGCTGCTGGAGACCGCGGAAGCGCGCGAGGTGCACCACTTCGCGTGCCTCTTCGCCTACGGCGCCGCGGCCGTGAATCCATACCTGGCGCTGGACACGCTCCGGGCCCTGGCGGACGGCGGCGAGCTGGCGGTGGACGCGGAGAAGGCGCAGGAGCGCTTCATCCACGCCGTGGAGGAAGGCCTGCTCAAGGTGATGTCGAAGATGGGCATCTCCACGCTCCAGTCCTACCGGGGCGCGCAGCTCTTCGAGGCGGTGGGGCTCCAGCGCTCGCTCATCGAGCGGCACTTCACCGGCACGGCGTCGCGCGTGGAAGGCGTGGGGCTGCCCGAGCTGGGCCGCGAGGTCCGGGAGCGCCACGCCCGCGGCTTCGGCCCGGAGGCGGACGCGGAAGCGGGCATGCTGCCCGTGGGCGGCCAGTACCGCTGGCGCCGGCTGGGCGAGCGGCACAAGTGGAACCCGGCCACCATCGCAAAGCTCCAGGCGGCGGTGCGCTCGAATGACGCCGCCACCTTCGCGGAGTACTCGCGGCTGGCGGACGACGAGACGCGCGAGCACTGCAACCTCCGCGGGCTGCTGGAGGTCTGCCACGAGGGCCGCACGCCCGTTCCCCTGGAGGAGGTGGAGCCCGCCCTCTCCATTGCCCGGCGCTTCGTCACCGGCGCCATGTCCTTCGGCTCCATCAGCGCGGAGGCGCACGAGACGCTCGCCATCGCCATGAACCGGCTGGGCGGGCGCTCCAACAGCGGCGAGGGGGGCGAGGAGTCGCGCCGCTACCTCCGCGATGAGAATGGCGACCTGCGGCGCAGCGCCATCAAGCAGGTGGCCAGCGCGCGCTTCGGCGTCACCACCGAGTACCTGGTCAACGCGGACGAGCTCCAGATCAAGGTGGCCCAGGGCGCCAAGCCCGGCGAGGGCGGCCAGCTCCCCGGCCACAAGGTGGACGAGCGGATTGCCCGCGTGCGCTGGTCCACGCCGGGCGTGACGCTCATCTCCCCGCCGCCGCACCACGACATCTACTCCATCGAGGACCTGGCGCAGCTCATCTACGACCTCCAGTCGGTGAATCCGTCCGCGCGCGTCAGCGTGAAGCTGGTGAGCGAGGTGGGCGTGGGGACCATCGCCGCGGGCGTGGCCAAGGCCGGCGCCAGCTGCGTGGTCATCTCCGGCTACGAGGGCGGCACGGGCGCCTCGCCGCTGTCCAGCATCCAGCACGCGGGCCTGCCGTGGGAGCTGGGCCTCGCGGAGACGCAGCAGGTGCTGGTGCACAACGGCCTGCGCTCGCGCATCCGCGTGCAGGCGGACGGCGGCATGCGCACCGCGCGCGACGTGCTGGTGGCCGCGCTGCTGGGCGCCGAGGAGTTCGGCATGGCCACCGCCAGCCTCGTGGCCGTGGGCTGCGTCATGCTGCGCAAGTGCCACCTCAACACGTGCTCGGCGGGCATCGCCACGCAGGACGCGGGGCTGCGCGAGCGCTTCCAGGGCAAGCCCGAGGACGTGGTGAACTTCTTCCTCCTCATCGCGGAGGACCTGCGCCAGCGGATGGCGGCGCTGGGCGCCCGCACGCTGGCGGAGCTGGTGGGCCGCGTGGACCTGCTGAAGCAACGCCCCGCGGTGGACCACTGGAAGGCGAAGCGCGTGGACCTGTCCGCGCTGCTCGCCGCGCCGGCCGCGCCGGCCAGTGAGCCGCGCCACTGCGCCGCGCCGCGCGTCAAGGACGTGTCGGACCACCTGGACCACACGCTGCTGCGCGACGCGGGCGCGGTGCTGGACGGCGGCCCGCCCATGCTGCTGAACGTGCCCGTCGCCAACACCCACCGGGCCGTGGGGGCCCTGCTGTCGGGCGAGATTGCCCGGCGCCACGGCGGCCAGGGCCTGCCGGATGGCCGCCTCCACGTGCGCATGAAGGGCTCCGCGGGCCAGAGCTTCGGCGCGTTCCTGGTGAAGGGCGTGACGCTGGAGCTGGAGGGCGATGCCAACGACTACGTGGGCAAGGGCCTGTCGGGCGGGCGCATCATCGTCTACCCGCCGCAGGCCAGCCGCTTCACGCCCGAGGAGAACGTGCTGGTGGGCAACACCGCGCTCTACGGCGCCACGGCCGGCGAGGTGTACCTGCGGGGACTCGCGGGCGAGCGCTTCGCGGTGCGCAACAGCGGCGCGCAGGCCGTCGTGGAGGGCGTGGGCGACCACGGCTGCGAGTACATGACGGGCGGCGCGGTGGTGGTGCTGGGCCCCACCGGGCGCAACTTCGCGGCCGGCATGAGCGGCGGCATCGCCTACGTGCTCGACCGCGAGCAGTCCTTCCGGCAGCGCTGCAACCTGGAGATGGTGGAGCTGGAGTCGCTGGTGGACGAGTCCGAAATCTGGCTCGTGCACGGCATGGTGGAGCGCCACCTGCACCACACCGGCAGCGCGCTGGCGCGGCGGGTGCTGGACAACTGGGAGCTGATGGTGCCGCGCTTCGTGAAGGTGATGCCCACCGACTACAAGCGGGTGCTCCAGGCGCGGCGCGCGGCCCGCAGACCACCGGAATCCGCCTCGGCGGCGCTGGCACAGTCCGCGGCGGGGAGGGCCTGAGCCATGGGGAAGCCGACGGGATTCATCGAGTGGGAGCGCGTCCACGCGCACAAGCGGGACAAGGCGGAGCGGCTCAACGACTGGCGCGAGTTCGCGCTGCCGCTGGCCCCGGACGAGGCGAAGCGCCAGGCCGGCCGCTGCATGGACTGTGGCGTCCCCTTCTGCCACCAGGGCTGTCCCCTGGGGAACCTCATCCCCGACTTCAACGAGGCCGTGTACCGGGGCCGCTGGCGCGAGGCGTACGACTTGCTCAGCCGCACCAACGGCTTCCCGGAGATGACGGGCCGCCTCTGCCCGGCGCCGTGCGAGGCCGCGTGCGTGCTGGCCATCGACCGGGACGCGGTCACCATCGAGCAGCTGGAGAAGGAAATCGCCGAGCGCGCCTTCGCCGAGGGCTGGGTGAAGCCCCGGCCCCCGGCGCGCCGCACGGGGAGGACGGTGGGCGTGGTGGGCTCCGGGCCCGCGGGCCTGGCGGCGGCGGCGCAGCTCAACGCGGCCGGCCACGCCGTCACCGTGTACGAGCGGGGCGCGCGGCCCGGCGGCCTGCTGCGCTACGGCATCCCGGACTTCAAGCTGGAGAAGTCCGTGGTGGACCGGCGCATCGCGCTCATGGAGGCGGAGGGCATCACCTTCGTCACCGGCGTGGACGTGGGCGGCGCCGTGAGCTACCGCGAGCTGCGCGCGAAGCATGACGCCCTGGTGCTGGCCCTGGGCGCCCGGCGGCCTCGCGAGCTGGAGGTGCCCGGGCGCGAGCTGTCCGGCGTGGTCCAGGCCATGACGTACCTGGAGCACCAGAACCGGCGCGTCTCGGGGCACGGCGAGAAGGACCCACGGCTGGACGCGGCCGGCCGGCACGTGGTGGTGCTGGGCGGCGGCGACACGGGCTCGGACTGCCTGGGCACCGCGCTGCGGCAGGGCGCGAAGAGCGTGCGGCAGGTGGAGCTGCTTCCCGCGCCGCCCGCGGCCCGGGGTGAAGGCAACCCGTGGCCGAAGTGGCCGCTCATCTTCCGCACGTCCACCAGCCAGGAGGAAGGCGGCGAGCGCAGGTTCGCGCTGATGACGAAGCGGCTGACGGGGAGCGATGACGGGCGGCTCCAGGCGCTGCACGCCGTGGAGGTCGACCTCCAGCGCGAGCCCGGCGCCCTGCCCCGCGTCGTCGAGCGCCCCGGCACCGAGGTGACCTTCGAGGTGGACCTGCTGGTGCTGGCCATGGGCTTCACCGGACCGGAGACGGGCCCCCTGTCCGAGGAGCTGGGCGTGAAGCTGTCGCCCCGGGGCACCGTGCAGGTGGACGCGCGCTTCGCCACGTCGGCGGAGGGCGTATTCTGCGCGGGCGATGCGAGCCGGGGCGCCAGCCTCATCGTCTGGGCCCTGTCCGACGGCCGCGAGGCCGCCAAGGCCTGCGATGCCTATCTTTCCGGGGGGCGCTCCGCGCTGCCCACCCGGGGCGCGGACTGCGCCTTCTGAGGGGGACGGCACATCTGGATCGCCCCGTGGGGCGACTCGGGAATAAAGTGTGGCCCACACAGTTAAATTGGGTTTAACCCCTACTCCCTCCCACAGGAGGCCCGTGACATGAGCAGCGAACAGTCCCTCATCGTGACCGAGACCGACCTGGAGCGCCTGCGCCAGGTGGTGGACCACAGCGGAGGTGGCCGCACGGCCGAGTTCGCGGAGATGCTGGACGCGGAGCTGACCCGGGCCCGCGTCGTCGCTTCAACGGACGTGCCGCCCGACGTCGTGACGATGAACAGCAAGGTCGTTTTCGAGGATGAGCAGACGGGCGAGCGCCGCGAGGTCACCCTCGTCTACCCGCGCGACGCCAGCAGCGACGACGGTCGCATCTCTGTCCTGGCCCCCATCGGCAGCGCGCTCATCGGCCTGTCCGTGGGGCAGACCATCACCTGGCCCCTGCCGGGCGGGCGCTCCAAGCGGCTGCGCATCGTCGCGGTGCCCTACCAGCCCGAGGCCGCGGGCCACTACAACCTCTGAGTCGGCCTTCCCTGGACGGCACCGTGCGCCCTCGCGGCGGACGGTGCCGTTGTCGTTTCAGCGCGAGCCCACGCGCTTCTCCAGCTCCCGCGCCAGGGCGCGCAGCTCCTCCACGCCGGCCGCCTGGGGGCTCGTGTCGAACACCACCTCGTAGCCCAGCCCGGCCTGGTTGATGGACTCCGAGCGAGGAATCCGCGCCCGCAGCACGGGTACCGTGGACTCGCTCAGCGCGCCCTCCATGGCCTCGTTGGTGGCGGTGGTGCGGCGATCCCACAGGTTCACCACCGCGACCAGCTCCCCGCCCTGCTCTCGGACGTCACGCCAGGCGGCCTCGATTTCTCCCAGGCCCTGGAGCGCGAAGGCGCCGGTGGGGACGGGCGCCACCACCAGGTCCGCGGCGGCGAGCACGGCCTCGGTGTAGGCGCCGATGCTGGGCGGGGTGTCCGCGAGGATGATGTCCGGCGTCCACCCCAGCGTCTTGAGCGCGCGGGGAATCGCCTGGAGGCGGTGGCCCCACTGGAACAGCTCGCGCTCCTGGGCGGCCATGCGCGGCGCGGCGGGGGCGATGAACAAGCCGGGCCGCTTCGGCGAGGGCACCACCACCTGCGCCAGCGTGTGCTTGGGTCGAGGCCCGAGCGCATCCCCCACGCACGGGCCGTCCCGGGTCTCCAGCCCCAGCACCAGTGACGCATGGGCCTGCGGGTCCAGGTCCAGCAGCAGCACCTGCCGGCCGGCATCCGCGAGGGCCGCCGCCACATGCGAGCAGAGCGTCGTCTTGCCGACGCCGCCCTTGATGGTGGAGAACGCGATGAACGCCATGGCCCCGGTCTATACCGGACGTCCCACGGCGAGAGAAGCCACGGGCCGCCGCAGCTGCGCTGCCCCTTCCGCGCGCTACTTCTGCGTCATGATCCACTTCACCAGCGCGCGCGCCTCCTCGTCCGTCAGCTTGGCGTTCGCCGGCATCGGGATGGCGCCCCAGGCACCGCGGCTGCCCTTCCGCACGCGCTCCGTCAGCGTGTCCTCCACGCCCTTCTGCTGCGCGTAGCGGTCGGCGATGTCCTTGTAGGAGGGACCGACCAGCTTCCGCGTCGCCATGTGGCACGCCGTGCAGCCCTTGGCCTTCGCCAGGTCCTCGCTCGCGAGGGCGACGTTGGACACCAACGCCACCACGGAAACAGACATCCACAGAAAACGCTTCATCGCAGTCTCCAGTCTGCGCAGCCTACCCAGGTGGCCCGACAGGGCGGCCTTATCACGTTTTATGGGGGGCCACGCGGACCAGGACTAGAGGGCGGCCCGCTCTTCCGCAACCCGCACCACGCGTCCATCCCCCAGGGTGTCCGGCGGGCTGAGCACCACCCGGTCCTCCACGGACAGTCCGTCCAGCACCTCGACCTGCGCGCCGAGGTCCCGCCCCAGCACGACCACGCGCTGCTGGACGGCATTGGCCCCGTCCACCACGAGCACCGTCGGCCCCTCACGCCGCGCGGCCAGCGCGCTGGCGGGGATGAGGATGGGTGGGGCTTCGCGCTCGATGAGCAGCCGGACGCGCACGAACGCCCCCGCGAACAGCGCCCCGTCGTTGGTGAACTGCACCTCCGTCAGCAGCGTCCGGGTCCCCGGGTCCAGCACCCCCGCGGTCCGCACCACGCGCCCCGGAAGCGCCCGGGCGGGCGCCTCCAGCGTGGAGATTCGCGCCTCGAGCCCCGGTCGGATGTCATGGGCGAGGGACTGCGGCACCTCCAGGTAGACCTTCAGCGTGTGCGTCTGGGCAATCTCGAACAGGCTCGTCACGCCGGTGCCGCTGCCCGCGGTGACGAGCGCCCCCCGGTCCACGTTCCGACGCACGATGAGGCCATCGAACGGCGCCACCACGCGGCGGTACGCATACAGCGCGTCGAGCCGCTCCACCTCCGCCTTCGCGCTCTTCAACGCGGCCTCGGCGGAGTTGGCCCGCGCGCGCGCCTCCTCCGCCACCTCGTGGCTGACGGGGCCCTCCCCCGCGAGAATCTGCGCCCGCTGCGCGGACGCGCGAGCGAGCTCCAGGTTCCGCTCCGTCTCGTCCAGGCGCGCCCGGGCCCGGTGGCACTCCGCCTGCAACTCGGGCGCTTCGAGCTCCGCGAGCAGCTGGCCCGCCCGGACCCGGTCCCCCATTTCGACATGGACGCGGCCCACGAAGCCATTGATGCGGGCGTGCAGCAACGCGCGCTGGATGGGAAGCACCGTCCCGGGCAACATGAGCTCCGCCGTCGGCTGGGCCCGCGTCACGCGCGCGGCGGCCACGAGCGGCGGCTGCCGGGACTCCGCTTCACGCCGGTCCAGCGCGCGCGAGCGCTCCAGCCGCGGCGCCACGCCCAGCCCCAGCAGGACCAGGAGCAAGGCGGCGAACACCCAGGGCCAGCGCCCGGCTCGCGCCGGAGCGGTGTGCGCCTCCGGGGCAATGGCGGGCGCCGCGGCGCTCACGTCAGGGGTCTGCTCCTTCACGCCATCACCGAGGGCTCGAGTTCAGGGGACGCCGCGCGGACATCGCGCCGGGCTTGCATCAAGCTGTAGACAACGGGAACGAAGAACAGGGTGGCCACCGTGGCCCCCGTGAGGCCGCCAATGACGGCGCAGCCGAGCGCGGCGTTCTGCTCGCCGCCTTCGCTCAGGCCCAGCGACATGGGGAGCATGCCGATGCCCATGGCCAGCGCCGTCATCAACACGGGGCGCACCCGCACCCGCCCCGCTCCGAGGGCCGCCTCCAGCGCGCTCGCGCCACTCGCGCGCTGCTCGTTGGCGAAGGACACCACCAGCACGGAGTTCGCCGTGGCCACGCCCACGCTCATGATGGCGCCCATCAGCGAGGGAATGCTGAACGGCGTCTGCGTGACGAAGAGGGACACGACCATGCCCACCACCGCCCCGGGGAGCGCGGTGATGATGATGAAGGGGTCCAACCAGGACTGGAAGTTGACGACCATCAGCGCGTAGACGAGCACCGCCGCGAACAGCAGCCCCAGCAGCAGCCGGTCGAAGCTGGTGCGCATGCTGTCCACCTGCCCGCGCACCTGGATGCGCGAGCCCGGAGGCAGCTGCTCGCGGTAGTGCTCGACGAGCGCCTCCAACCGCGACGCCACACTGCCCAGGTCCGTGTCCTGGACGTCCGCGCGGACGTTGAAGGTGGGCTGGATGTCCACGTGGGTGACGAAGACGGGCGTCTGCGCGCGCTGCACCTGGGTGAGGTCGCCCAGGAGCTGGGGCCCCTCCCGGGTGGGCAGCGCCATCCGCGTCAGGTCCTCCACCGAGGACACCCGCGTCTCCGGCACGCGCACCGACACGGGGTAGCTGTTGCCCGTCTTCGGGTCGATCCAGAAGCTCGGGCTCACCTGCGAGCTGGACGACACGGTGAGCAGCACATTGTTCGCCACGTCCCGCTGCGTGAGCCCCACCGCGCTGGAGCGGATCCGGTCCACCTCGACGTGCAGCCGCGGCGCGTTCACCACCTGGAACAGCCGCACGTCCACCGCGCCGCGGACCTGCCTCAGGTCCGCTTCGAGCCTGCGCGCCACGGCGTAGGTGACCTCGCGCTGGGAGCCTGAAATCTGGACGTCGATGGGCGACGGCAGCCCGAAGTTGAGAATCTGCGTCACGATGTCCGCGGGCTGGAAGTAGAACGTGAGCTCGGGGAAGCGCTGGGGCAGTTGCTCGCGGAGCAGCCGCACATAGGCGTCCGTCCGGCGCCGACGCTCCGGAGACAGCGTCACGAGGACCTCCCCGTCCGCGCTGCTCACGTTGGACGTGTCCGTCAACGCGAGGTTGTAGCCGCCCGGCATGCCCATCATGTCAATCAGGCTCAGCCGGTCCTCGGCGGGGATGAGCTCGCGCACGGCCTCCTCCACGAGCGACAGGTACCGCTCCGTCTCCTCGATGCGCGTCCCCGGCGGCGCCACGACGTGAAGGCGGAGCTGGCCCGCGTCCACGGTCGGAAAGAAGTCGCGCCCCACGAAGGGCATCAAACCCGTCGCCCCCAGCACCGCGAGCAGGAAGATGGCCAGCACGCGGCGCGGCCGGGCAAGCGCCTGCTGGAGCGCGGACACGTAGCGCGCGCGGAAGCGCTCGAAGCCGTCCTCGAACCGGTGATGCAGCCGCGCGAGCCACCCCGTCCGGGGCTGCCCATGGCGCTGGACCTCCGCGCGCAGCAGGAACTGCACGAGCGTGGGAACCAGCGTGCGCGAGAGCAGATACGAGGCCATGACGGAGAGCCCCACCGCCAGGCCCATGGGCAGGAACAGGTACCGGGCCGGTCCCTCCAGGAAGAGCACCGAGATGAAAACGATGCCGATGGAGAGCGAGGCGACGAAGGCGGGCACGGCGATCTGCTCCGCGCCATCCAGGATGGCCTGGGTGAGCGGCTTTCCCATGGCCAGGTTGCGGTGGATGTTCTCGATCTCCACCGTGGCATCGTCCACGAGGATGCCCACCGCGAGCGCCAGCCCGCCCAGGGTCATCGAGTTGAGCGTGTACCCGAGGCCGCGCAACACCAGGATGGCCGCGAGCACCGACAGGGGAATGGAGATGGCGATGATGAGCGTGCTGCGCCAGCTCCCCAGGAACAGGAGAATCATCGTCGCCGTCAGCAGCGCGGCGATGACGCCTTCCACCAGGAGCCCATGGATGGCGGTCGTCACGAAGGAGGACTGGTCCGCCAGCAGCCGCACCGTCAGCCCCTCTGGAGCTGCGGCCTGGAGGGTGGGCAGCATCTCGCGCACGCGCCGGGCGACCTCCAGCGTCGAGGCATCCCCCGTCTTCATCACGGACAGGATGATGGAGCGCCGCCCCTCCTCCCGAGCGATGTTCGTCTGCACCGCGAAGCCGTCATGCACGTACGCCACATCCCGGAGGAACACGACGCGGCCATCGCTCCGGCGCACCGGGATGTCATTGAGCGCGGCGAGCGTCTCCGGGCTGCTGTTGAGCGTGACCCGGTACTCGTGCGCGCCCATCTTGAGGCTCCCCGTGGGGAGGACCAGGTTCTGCGCGGAGACCGCCGAGACGACGTCGTGCGGCGCCAGGCCATGCGCCTCGAGCGCCTCCAGGTCCAGGTCCACGGTCATCTGCCGGACCTTGCCGCCCATGAGCTGGGGAATGCGCGAGCCCCGGACAGTGCCGAGCAGGGGCCGGACGCGTTGATTCACATGGTCATAGATTTGCGACTCGGTGAGCGTCTCGCTGCTGAACGACACCTGGAGGATGGGCACGCTGCTCGCCGAATACCGGAGGATGATGGGCGGCTGCGTCCCCGGAGGCATGCGGCGGGTGATGGATTGCGAGGACGCCGTCACCTGGGCCATGGCCTCGGCCACGTCAGCCCCGGGGTGTAGATACAAACGGGCAACCGATACACCGTCGAATGACTGGCTTTCCTGCCGGGCCAGGTTCGACACGTTGTTGGCCAGTGAGTACTCACTGTATTGGGTGATCTGCCGCTCCACCTGCTGCGCGGGCAGCCCGTCGTAGGTCCAGACGACGCTGATGACGGGGATGTCCACCTCGGGGAGGATGTCCGTGGGGGCTTCCCGGATGACCTGGACACTCACGAAGACGAGCAACAGCGCCGCCACCACGAAGGTATAGGGGCGTCGGAGCGCCAGCCGGACGATCCACATATCGCTTCCACTCTTTGCCATGGAGCAGCAACCGAGGCAATGACCGCAACCCTTGCTTCCACGGTGAAAACTGGGGCAGCATCAGAGACTGAGCGCGTCATGAATTACGCCGTCAAATCATCCCCATCCGCTGGAACTGTGCCGACAGAAACGCTGCTGAATCGCCGCCAGCTCCTGCAGTGGCTGGGAATCGGAGTGGTGGCTTCCAGCTGTGGCACGCTTCGCCTGCGGCCCACGCCTCCCGCCGCGGGAGCGGCGCCCCTCCAGCTCATCGCGCCGGACAGCGCGGGCCCTCTTCCCGACGACGTACGGGAGGTCCTGCTCGAAACGGCCCGCCGTGTCTCCCGCTTCGTGGGCATGGACGGCCAGCTCGATGAGGCGCTGCTGCAGGACTATCTGCGTCTCAAATGCGAGGAACGCCCCTCGTACCTGGCGACCTACTCGGACTTCGCGGTGAACGTGAAACAGCCCGAGCAGCTCTCGGTGGAATGGCTCACGGAGCTGAAGGAGCTCCACCGCGTCAAGGTGGTGGGTGAGCTGGCCATCATGTCACTCGTCGGCGGGGGCTTCCGGGCCTTCGGCTTCGGCAACATGAATGGTTACATGGGCGGGCTCTGGCACGAACCGCACGAGTCTGGCTCCTTTCACGCTTCGGACGAGCTGTAGCCAGCGTGTCCGCCGACAGGATTTGACCCACATGAGGCTGTGCATCGTCGGAAGTGGTATTGCCGCGGTCATCACCGCTCGCGCCGCGCTGGAACGGGGCTACGAAGTGGTGATGCTCGAAGCCGGTCCTCGCACGCCGATGCGGGACTCGCGCCGCTGGCTGGACTTCGTCACCACGGGCGTGCGGCCCTATCACGCCTGTGAGGACACGCAGGGGGACGCCAACTCCCGTCCCGGTGTCCAGCCCGAGCGAGACCATTTCCTCATCAAGGGCAGCCGGCTCATGGCGGTGGGCGGGTCGACGTTGCACTGGAGCGGGTGGACGCCCCGGCTCCAGCCCGAGGACTTCGAGCTGCGCACGCGCACTGGCAAGGGCAACGACTGGCCCTTCGGCTACGCCCAGCTCGAGCCCTATTACTGCCAGGCCGAATCGCTGCTGAACGTCACCGGCCCCCACAAGCCCACGGAGGGCCACCCCACCCCCTGGCGCTCCCAGCCGTACAAGTGGAACAGCCCGCCGTACCCCATCGAGTCGGAGCCGGTGCGCCATGCCCTGAAGGCCATGGGCATCACCTACGACCACATCCCCATGTCGCGGCGAGGCCCCGGCGGCGAGGGCGTGGGCGGGCCGTGCATGACCTTTGGCACGTGCCGGTATTGCCCCATGGGCGCGCGGTTCGACCCCACCCTGCTGCTGGCGGACATGGAGTCCCACCCGGGCTTCCGGCTGCTCGCGAGCAGCCCCGTGCTGTCCGTGAGGATGGCGGGCGAGGTGGCCCAGGGCGTCACCTACCGCACCGCCGAGGGCGGGACGGCCACGCTGGACGCGGACGCAGTGCTGGTGGCCGCGGGCGCCCTGGAGACCCCCAAGCTGCTGTGGCACTCGGGCTTCAACGCGCAGCGCCTGCCCACGCTGGGGCGCTACTTGATTACCCACCCGATGCTGAAGCTCGAGGGCAAGCTGGCGAAGCCGCCCCGCGAGTTCAACGGGCGCGAGGTCCCCATGCCCGCCCTCTTCTCGCGGCACTTCGACACGCCGGAGCACCAGGCCGCCGGGAAGATGATCTTCTCCGAGTACCCGGAGGAGCCAGACCTGCAGGCCTGGGTCCGCCAGGAGCAACTGGCGCCCGAGTACATCGCCTCCTTCGGCCGGGAGAGCCGGCTCAACCTCCATGGCTTCATCGAGGAGTTCCCCCAGGCCGAGAACGGCCTGCGCTTCACCGGGAAGCCGGGTGAGCGCAAGGTGGAGATTCACTACGCGGTGGACGCGGGGTTCAGCGCGCGCTGGCAGTGGATGACCGACACCCTGATGCAGGTGATGAAGACGGCGGGCTGCCGCGAGTCGGACGTCTGGGTCTCCGGCGTGATTCGCCGGGCGGACCACTCGGTGGGCACCGTGCGCTTCGGCCCGGGGCCGGACTCGGGCGTCGTGGACGGGCGGCACCTCGTCTTCGGGACGAAGAACCTGTTCGCCCTCACCAACGGCAACTTCCCGAACAACGGCGCCATCAACCCGACGCTGACGCTCACCGCCCTCTCGCTGCGCTTCGCCGACCAGGTGCTGCCCAGCCTGGCCTCGTAGCGGACTACAGCGCCGCCTTCAGCACGGCGAGCGCGACGATGGCCACGACGGCGAACACCTCGCGCCGCGAGGGGGCCTCCTGGATGAAGGCGTTGGCGAACACCAGGGAGAAGAGCGTCACCGAGTTGAGGATGGGCCAGGCGACGACGCGGTTTCCCGACGCCAGCGCCATGACGAAGGCGACCTGATTGCCCACGGTGAAGAGTGCCCGCACGAGCAAGCTGGTGCGGGCGCGGCCGTCCACGACCAGCTCGCCCAGCTGCGCGCCCAGCGTTCCCCGGGCGCCGAAGAGCAGCAGCAACACCAGACACGCCGCGCTCCGCCAGAACATCAAGGCGGTGCTCACTTCCAGGTTGGACGCCACGCCCGAAGGCTGCCCCTGGAAGAAGAGCTCGCCGCAGAGGCTCTGCACGAGCACGGCGGCGGTGATGAAGAACGCCGGCAGCCACAGCGCGCGGCGGCTGTCCGAGGCGCCCCCCGCCGCCAGCAGCGAGCAGCCGGACACGGCGAGGGCGAACAGGTACTCGGTCCAGTGCACCGTGCGGCCGGACAACATGAGCACCAGGGGGATGAGCACATCCCCGACGCGCGAGGCGATGTTCACCCGGGCGACCGTGAGGTGCCGGAAGCCGTAGGAGAAAGCGAAGGCCACGCCCTGGACGCTCACCGCGAACAGCGCGAGCCGCGCGTTGCCATAGAGCGCCCACCCCTCCCTGCCCTCCATGGGCAGCAGCGGCGTCAGCGCCGCCAGCAGGAGGAACGGGACGAAGTTGTTGGCGAAGTTGAGGACGAGGATGGACTGACGGCGCAGCCCGTAGCTGAGCCGGTCGAAGACGCTGTTTCCCGACCGCAGCAGGACGGACGTCAGCGAGTAGAGGACGGTTTCCATCGCGTCCGCGCGTCGGCGCTCTGCTCGGGGAAGAGGCGCTCCAGGCAGGGCCACAGCTGGGGATGGCAGGGCTCGTCCAGGAGGCGCCCCAGCTCCTCCGGCCCCAGGAAGAGGCCCCCGTCCACCTCGCGCTCCGAGAAGCGCAGCGGGCCTTCCGACCGCGCGCGATACAGGAAGATGCGCCGGTGGTGCCCGTCGTCGAAGATGAACTCGGCCACGGGCTCCAGCGGACTCTCCAGGCCCAGCTCCTCCTGGAGCTCCCGCCGGGCGGCGTCCAGGGGCGCCTCGCCCGCGCTCACATGCCCACCCGCGGACGTGCACAGGTGACCGGGCATGAAGGTCATGTGCCGCGAGCGCCGCTGCAGGAAGACCTTGCCGTCGCGCTCCACCATCACATGCACGATGCGATGGGGCAGCTTCTGGCCGTAGATCTGGTCGCGGGGCGCGCTTCCCACCACGCGACCCTGGGGGTCGATGACGTCAATCAGCTCCATGCCGCGAACATCCTATGCGACCAGGGACTGCCGGCCTTCCATGGGAATGACCTCGATGCGGTCCGACACCCACTTCCGGAAGTGTGCGTCCAGGTCGTAGTTCTCTGGCTTCCAGCCGTCCTGGACGGAGCCCGTCACCAGCGAGCTGAAGAAGAGCTTCTTGCCCGTCACGATCTCCTCGGTGCCCATGTTGCCGTCGGGCCAGATGAGGAAGTAGTAGCGGCTGTAGTTGACGGTGCGGTCCGACAGGCGAATCTGCATGTCCGGGTAGCGCTCCCGCAACCGCTCCACGACCGCGGTGACATGCGACGTCTCCTCGGGCATCAGCTCGCCGTAGATGTGATAGGCGCGGCCGGCGGAGAGCGTCCAGGAGATGGCCCAGTCCCGGATGCCCCGCTCGTAGATGAACTGGGCGAGCTCCTCCACGTGCTGGCTGTTGTAGCGGTTGAGACAGGTCAGGATGCGCGGCGCCACGCCATGGTCCACGCACAGGCCCATGGCCCGGAGCGTCTCCTGGTAGGTATTCCCCTTGGCGCTGCGACTGGGGCGAATCTCGTTGTTGACCCGCTCGTCCATGGAGTCGAGGCTGATCTCCACGCGCGTGCAGCGAGACACCGTCTTCATCATCTGCTGCGTCAGGAAGGTGCCGTTGGTGCCGAGGATGGTGGCGACACCATGGTCCGTGAGCTTGTCGATGACGTTCAGCGTATCCCGGCGCATCAACGGCTCACCGCCGGAGAGAATCTGACGCATGATTCCGGCGCGGATGATTTCGTCGGCCACCTTGAGCTGATCGGGCGTGGAGAGCCGCTTCGACGGCAGGTCCTCGACGTTCCCGTAGCAGTGGATGCATTTGAGGTTGCACGGCGCAATCACCAGCCATCCACAACCAATGGGACTCCGCGGCACGGGCGTGCAGCCCTCGAACACCTTCGCCGAGAACTCATCGCGAAGGTTGTCGTAAATGATGGTGCCCCAGCTTTCCTGACGCTCTCTGATGCGCACGGACATGGCGAGCAATGAAGAACAGCCCCGCAGCCACCCATGGGCCGCAGAGCCTTGGTTGATGAATCTGAGCCATCCAGTCGAAAGACAGACCACGCCCAGGAGGGAACCCATGCCGCCGTGGGCACGGGTACAGTCACTTCCGCCCAGCAGCGCCTCGAATCCCCTGAGCTACTCCCCCTCGTAACCCCTTGAAAAAAGGGCACCAGATTACACTGGTGTTACGGAGACGTTACGAGGATTTTACACTCTCCGCAAGGGCAAGTTTTCCGGTTTCTTCAGAAACACCCCGGACACGTCTCATCTGGGGCTGCACTCCCTTATATCCGTGAGACTGACATCACGGTGTCAGGGGGCGGCGCGACATGGATTCAAGTCAGCGTTCCGCACTCGGCGATTCGTTGCACCCGCAATGAGGCCAGCCGTGCCAGGGGCTCGGCCACGGCGAGGCCCTCCAGGGCGGCCACCGCGCGCGCGATGGCATCCAGGGTCGACATTCCGGCGGGATGAGACGGCTCACGCAGCCGGAGCAAGCCCGGCTCGGGCG
Source organism: Pseudomyxococcus flavus (assembly GCF_050038885.1). Taxonomy (NCBI): domain Bacteria; kingdom Pseudomonadati; phylum Myxococcota; class Myxococcia; order Myxococcales; family Myxococcaceae; genus Pseudomyxococcus; species Pseudomyxococcus flavus. The sequence goes on from NZ_CP143624.1 coordinate 8,505,402, forward strand.
GCGGCAGCACGAGCCGCGGGAGCGTACGCAACACCGGAAGGCGTTGTGTCATCCGCCGGGCCTGGGACCAGCTCGCGTCCAGCACCACGAGTTGACGCGGAGGCGGCGCGTCGGGCGGCGCGGTCGGCCCATCCGGGTAGAGCAGCCAGGTCCCAGGCTCCGAGAGCAGCTCCAGGTCGGACGTCCCGCTGGGCGAGCCGTGAATGATGCGCTTCGAGTTCACCAGCGCCAGCGCTGCCACCCTGCCGGTGTTGCTCTTCTTCGCGATCTCCATCACGTGCTGGAGGAGGAGAATCCGCGTCCGCGTCTGGACCTGGGGAATCGCGTCACACAGGCACAGGTGAAGGGGCAGGTTGCAGCGAGAACAGCGCGGACGACTGGCGAGCCGGGAAGACATCTGCCGCCATCATCGTCCGGCGGGTCGAGGAACAGAAGCACTCGTTCCCCTCCCTCAGGAGCACAGCGAACGGGCTCGCCTGCCCGTTCGCCGCGTGCCTCCAGGAGGCGTCACCGCCCACCGCGTTACTGGCACTCCCAGGCGCCGTTGATGCACCGGCAGTAGAACCACTCGCAGTAGTTGGGCAGGTAGCAGCGACGGTTGATGGTCGTCGAGCAGGCCGCGCCGGCGACGTTCTGACACCAGTTCGACGACGGGCCAGGCTCACAGAGGTTCTGCTCCCCCGCCCCAGTGCCCTCCACGACCTCCGTGGGAGCCTGGGGCTCGAGCTCCTCGTGGCCCACGCCACACGCCACCAGGGACATCGACAACGCCATGAAAGCCAGTGCGTTTCGCAGCATCTGCGTCCGTTCCTTTCGCTCAGGCATTTCTGCCTGATTCTAATTTACTTGTTTTTCATAATTTGAAAACGATTACGTCCCCTGGTGTCGACGACGCAAAGCGATACGGAGTGAGCCAGTCTGGAACACCCCGCTCGATGCCAAGGCGCTCCGTTCTGGTGCAACGCCACGCTCGTCGATGACGGGGCTCAATCATTCCAGTGCCTTACCCCTGGCACAGCCCCTGCTTTGAGCCTCCGTCGTCAGGGCGTCCCCCGCGGATGCCCCCTTCAAGGAGACTCACGATGGAAGTCCGGTTTCATGGCGTTCGGGGGAGCATCGCGGTGTCGGGCTCGCGCATTGGCGGCAACACGGCCTGCGTGGAAGTCACCAGCCAGGGCCACCGGCTCATCCTGGACGCGGGCACGGGCATCCGCGCGCTGGGCGAGGTCATGATGCGCGAGGGCGCGCCCCAGAAGGCCACCCTCTTCTTCTCGCACCTGCACTGGGACCACGTGCAGGGCTTCCCCTTCTTCACCCCGGCCTACCTGCCCACCTCCGAGCTGACGCTCTACGGTCCTGGGGCCAACGGCGCCCAGGCGCTCCAGTCCGAGCTGGCCGCGCAGATGCAGCCTCCGCACTTCCCGGTACCCCTCTCCACCATGCGCTCGCGCATGGACTTCCGCTCCGCGCTGCACGCGCAGCCCGTGGAGGTCGGCCCCTTCCGCGTCACCCCCATCGACGTGCCGCACCCGCAAGGGTGCCTCGCCTACCGGGTGGAAGCAGATGGCCACTCGTTCATCTACGCCACGGACATCGAGGTCCGCGTCCAGGACCTCGCGCCCGAAGTCGGCCGCCTCTTCGATGGCGCGGACGTGCTGTGCCTCGACGCCCAGTACACGCCGGACGAGTACGAGGGCCGCAAGGGCATTCCCAAGAAGGGCTGGGGCCACTCCACGATGATGGACGCCGCGGGCGTGGCCAGCCTCGTCGGGGCCCGGCGGCTGTGCCTCTTCCACCATGACCCGGCGCACAGCGACGAGCTGCTCGAGGACATGGCCGAGCAGGCCCGGTCGCTGTTCCCCGTCTGCGAGCCCGCTCGCGAGGGCCAGCGCCTGGTGCTGGGCCGCGCGGCCTGAGAGGGGCGGCCCCATGCCCTCTGGATGTTATGGTGCGGCTTCCGCCTTCGTCCTTCCGCCGCTCCCCGCCATGCCCCAAGCCCCCTCGGACGTCTCCCAGGTCCTCCTCCCCTTCGGAGGCCTCGTTGGCAGGGAGGTGGACCTCGACGCGTTCCTCCAGACGCTGATGGACCGCATCGCCATCACCCTGCAAGCGGACCGCGGCACCCTCTGGCTGCTGGACCCCGCCCGCCGTGAGCTCTTCAGCCGCGCCGCGCACCTGCCCGAGGTGTCCCAGATTCGCGTCAAGCTGGGCCAGGGCGTCGCCGGCACCGTCGCCGAGGCCGGGCACGCCATCAACGTCCCCGACCCGCGCGGCGAGCAGCGCTTCTTCGCCGACATCGACCGGATGACGGGCTATCGCACCACCAGCCTGCTCGCGGTCCCGCTGCGCGACATGGACGGCGCTCTCTACGGCGTGCTCCAGGTCCTCAACCGCCGCGGCGCGGACCGCTTCAGCGACGAGGACACCGAGCGCCTCACCGCCATCGCCTCGCAGGTCAGCACCGCGCTCCAGAGCACCAGCCTCTACCAGGAACTCCAGCGCGCCAAGGACCAGCCCCAGGTCCCGGTGGGCTACTTCTTCAATCGCATCATCGGCGAGTCCCCGCAGCTCCAGGCCATCTACCGCCTCGTCCGCAAGGCCGCCCCCACCGACGCCACCGTCCTGCTGCGCGGCGAGAGCGGCAGCGGCAAGGAGCTCTTCGCCCGCGCCGTCCACGTCAACGGCCCGCGCAGGGACCAGCCCTTCATCAAGGTGGACTGCGCCGCCCTGCCCGCCACGCTCATCGAGAACGAGCTCTTCGGCCACGAGCGCGGCGCCTTCACCGGCGCGGACCACCGAGTCCCCGGCAAGTTCGAGGCCGCCAGCGGCGGCACCGTCTTCATCGACGAGATTGGCGAGCTGCCCCTGCCCGTGCAGGGCAAGCTGCTCCGGGTCATCCAGGACCGCGAGTTCGAGCGCGTGGGCGGCACCCAGGCCGTGAAGGTGGACGTGCGCATCGTCGCCGCCACGCACCGGGACCTCGCGCGCATGGTGGCCGAGGGCCGCTTCCGCGAGGACCTCTACTACCGCATCAAGGTCGTGGAGGTGGTGCTGCCCCCGCTGCGCGAGCGCGGCGCCGAGGACATCGAGCGGCTCGCCCGCCACTTCGTCGCCGCCGTCGCCCGGAGGCACCGGCTGCCAGCGCCCCGCCTCAGCGCCGCCGCCCTGGAGCGCCTCAAGCGCTACCGCTGGCCCGGCAACGTGCGCGAGCTGGAGAACTGCATCGAGAGCGCCGTGGTGCTGTGCGAAGGCGAGATTCTCGAGGAGCACCTGCCCCTGCCGAATGTCGACCGCACGGCGCCTCCGAGCGTCACCCCAGGCGCCCAGCCCTCGCGCGGGGATGCGCCGGCGGACACGGGCCTGCTTTCGCTGGCGGAGGTCGAGCGGCGCCACATCCTGCGCGTCCTGGACGCCGTGAAGGGCAACCGCACCGCCGCGGCCCGCGTGCTGGAGATTGGCCGCAACACGCTCGCGCGAAAGCTCAAGGAGTACGGCCTGGGCGACGAGCCCGCCTGACGCACCGCGCGAGGGGCGCGCGACCCCCCACCCTCCAGGGCAGTCTGTCCGCTGGTTACCTGCCTTTTGGGGAATGCGACTTGTTCCACGTTCACCGTCGGCGTACGACGAGGGGGCCTCCGGCCACTTCGCGGGGGCATCGCCCAGGGGGACGCGCATGAAGGTGGTCAACAAGCTGCTCGAAAAGCTTCCTGAAGCCGTGGCCGGGAAGATTCCCGACGTGAAGCTGCAGGACCAGGACATCAAGGTGACGGTGGCCCAGGGGAGCCTCGCGGAAGAGAAGCTCCTCCCGCCCAAGCTGGACATGCACGGCATCACCCTGTCCTTCGAAGCCGGCGGCGAGGCAACCATCCGCAACTTCAACTCGCCCGGTGACGTGGACGAGAACGGCATCATCGGCGAGCCGTCCACCGAGACGTCGGACCAGGCGCCTCGGCCGCAGCTCCTGCTCGGCGGCGACATGGGCTGGATGCGCTACCAGGTCTCCGCGCGCGTGAAGGCGGCGGTGGGGACCAAGCTGTCCTTCCTCGCCTCCGAGAAATCAACGGAGCTGAGCGTCACCCTCAGCGACTACCGCGCCCACCCGCTGGGCCAGAACATGCGCGAGGCCGCGCGCGCGGACCTGGCCGAGCTGCGCCTCGTGCAGCCCACCGACATCGCCAAGCTCGCGCTGGGGGATGCCGTGGCGTGGCAGGCCCGGGGCTCGCTCCAGGCGCGCCTGGAGCTCAACTGGGCGGACGTCTTTCCCGCCAACCTCAACCGCCTGGGCTTCCTGCGAGCCGGCGAGCTGCTCTCGCTGAAGACGAGCATCAAGGCAGCCCTCTCCGCCCGGGTGTCCCTCACGGATGACTACCAGCTCAGCTTCTCGCGCCCGCGCGCTGGCCGCATCCAGGTCGCGGTGCGCAAGGTGACGTCGCACGATCGGGCGCTCGCCGCCGGTCTGGGCATCACCGTCGAGCTGCTCGACCCCGCCGCGGTGAAGGCGCAGCTCGGCCAGCTCCTGGAAGCGCTGCTGGGGCCCGTGCTGCGCGAGCTGGTGAAGAAGGGCAACACCGCCCTGGAGATCATGGACGGCCTGGTGGACAAGGCCAGCAAGGCGAAGCTGGACGAGAACCAGAAGCGGGTGCTGGGCCTGGTGCTGGAGCGGCTCGGCCTCGACCCGCAGCTCTCGGACCCGGCCAACCTTCCGCAGGCCTGGGCCGACTTCAAGGCCCGCGTCGCCGAGGCGCTGGACAACGCCGTCAAGACGCAGATTGCCAATGGCTTCCAGTACGAATACCTCCGCCTGGCGGAGACCTCCACGCTGCTGGAGGTCGTCGTGGAGGACGTCACCGCGATGCAGTTCCACGAGTCCCTGCTCAAGGGCAACCTCGTGGAGCTGGTGAAGTGGATGAAGACGGCGTCGCCGACGGAGTTCGAGCTGCGCAACTACCTCAACTCCAACACGCTCACCCGGCAGCGGGCCTACGGCTTCTCGCTGGGGATTGGCTCGTTCGAGCTGCTCAAGGCCCAGAGCGTGCGCAAGCAGTCCTGGGTGACGCAGGAGAACTTCCAGGGCGACCGGCGCCTGGCGTTCCTCGGCCGCCGCGGCTACGAGGACAAGCTGCTCGGCAACCGCGGCCAGTGGGTGGTGGACTTGAAGGCGGACATGTCGCGCTTCTCGCCCGCGCCGGTGGCCGCTGACTTCAACTACGGCCTGCACCTGATGCTGTGGGGACGGCAGAAGAAGCTGTCGCGCAAGGACCTGCAGCAGGCGGTGGATGACGCCGTCGTCTGGGGCGTGCTGGACGCGAAGGACGCGGCCAACGTCATCTCCGTGATGCAGGAGGACGTGGGCAAGCAGCCCATCGAGACGCGGCTCGAGCTGAAGATGGCGGATGACTCGTTCCGCGCGCTGGTGCCTCGCATCCAGGAGCTGGACCTGGCGCGCTTCTCCCGCGCGCTGGCCCGCGCGCTGCCGTGGAGCGAGCAGACGCCCCGCGCCACCCCCGAGTTCCGCCGCGCCGTCTACGCGCCCATCTGGGAGGCGTACCTCCGCGAGGTGCAGGACCAGGGCAGCCTGATGCTGAACGACCTGCCCCCCAGCCGCGCCGCGCAGATTGCGAAGTGGTACTTCCAGAAGGACCCCACGGTGCACGACCTGGGCAAGGAGCTGCAGCTCGTCGAGAGCGAGTGGCGCCCGGGCGGCGGCAACTTCACGTTCGCGGAGGTCATCTCGAAGAACCCCCACACGCTCGTGCGCTGCCGGGACTTCGTGAGCGGCATGGTGCGCCTGCGCCGCGCCATCGACGAGCGCAAGGCCGCGGACGAGCTGCGCACCGTGTTCGGCGAGCTGGAAGGCATGTGGACCACGGGCTTCCACCTGCGCGCCGCGGGCTCGCTGCTGTCCGAGCTCGCGCAGGCCACGCCGCTGGGCCTCGCGGGCGTGGAGCGGACGCTCACCGTGCGGGTGGCGGACAGCGAGGAGCAGCTCGTCTTCTCCACCACGCGGAGCACCGGAAGCCGAGGCCCGGGAGCGCCCTGAGCGCGGCACACGCTGCGATGCACGCCTCAGAGCGCCCGTGACAGGACAACGGCCGCGGCCATGGACAACACCCCGGCCGCGGCGAAGTGCCGCCAGGCTCGACGCGCGAGCATTCCGCCCGTGGCCGGCGCCTGCGGGCCCAGCACCACCAGGGCGGGTCCGCCCTCGCGGCCGCGCAGGACGTAGCTGCCCTCGACGGGGCCTTTGCGCAGCTCCCCCACCACGAGGCACGACTCGCCCACCGTGCCGACGCGCTCCCAGGAGAGCGCCTCCGGGTCCGCGCAGCGAGGGGCCACCTCTGGATGCGCCGTCTGGTACCAGGACGCGGGCACGGTGCCCGGCAGGGCCTTGCACCGGCGCACCTCCACCGGCGCCATCAGCGAGGCCGGGGAGAAGCTCACCGACGCCCGGGCGCGCGTGCCCCGCAGCGCCAGCACCGGCGCATAGGCCCGCTCACGTGACAGGAGCGCCCCGCGGCGCCCATCGTCCGCCACCTCCCGCACCTCCGCGTCGAAGAACACGCACGGCACGCCGCCGGGCGACGTCAGCGTCGCCTCCGCGTCCAGGACGCCGTGGTAGACGCCCCACCCCGGGGGCTGGCCACCCCGCAGGGCCTCCACCGCCTCGTCGAGCGCCACCGGCGCCGAACCCCGCAGGACGTTGGCCCGCGCGCGGGCCCAGGCCCCTCGCAGCGCCAGCCCCGCGGCCAGCACCAGCAGCACGGAGCCCGCGGCCTTCACCGCCGTCTCCGAGGACAGCACGGCGCCCTCGCCCTGGACGCGCTCCAGCACGAACACCGACACCAGCCCCAGCAGGCCGAACCACAGCAGGGGCACGCGGTAGGGCCGGGCGGACACGTCCCTGCGCCCGTAGGCGAAGGCCGCCACCAGCAACCCCAGGAGGCACGCCGCGTAGACGGGCGCCAGTGCCATGCGCCACAGCTCCATCCCAACCCCCGCGAAGGCTCGGCACGGCCGCCGTCGCGGAGCCTGCCGAGGGCAAGGTGGGAATGAACGGGCGTTCGCGCAAGCCCACGCCCGGCGGGCGCGCTACTCCACGCCCTTGGCGACGCGGCGAACCGGCCGGGGCATCAGGTGCCCCCGGACCTTCAGGTCGTCGAACGAGCAGGACAGGTTCCGGCAGCCCAGCGCCACCTTGCCGACGCGATCCTCCAGGCCCACCAGCAGCTTCCGCGCGAAGCGCTCGTTGTTGAGGAACGCCTCCACCAGCACGCCCGAGCTGTTGCGGCGCATCTGCAGCCGCACCTGGTAGGGGCCATGGGCCGGCAGCGGCATCTCGTCCTCGACGAGCGCCTCCGTGTCCTGGGCGCTGTTGCCCACCACCTCGCGCCCGTCCGGCATGAAGTAGCGCCACGCGAGCCGCATGCCCACGTCCGGGATGGCGAACGCGGAGATCTGCAGGTCCTTGATGCGGAACGCCAGCTCACCATAGTGCTGGGCATCCGCCTCCTGCGCGTACTCCGGCCCCAACGGGTTGACATCCAGCAGCACTTCCGCCGCGAAGTCGTTGGACGAGAAGTAGCGGTGCGCGATGTACGCGCGCGGAATCAGCCGGCGCCCGTTGGTCTCCTTGCCCGCCTGCAACGCCTGGAGCTCCCCATCCACCAGCCGCCACTGGCCGCTATGGACGTTGACCTCCTCGTTGCCCTCGTTGAAGCCCAGCTCCAGGCGCGACGTGCCCCCGGGCTTCGAGGGCTCCGCGAAGCTGATGGACGAGAACACCTCGCCGTAGGTGTTCGGCGGCAGCACCTGGTTCTTCGGCGAGCGCACCTTCACGCCCTGCGTGCCGATGATGACGCGCTGATCATCCCCCAGGTGGAGGCTCACCGGCCCCACGAACCAGCGGACCGCGAAGCCCAGCACCGCCAGCCCGCCCACCACCGACAGCCCGCCGCGCACGCGCCGCCAGCCCGAGCGGAGCTGCCGGGAGATGGGGCTCGGCTTCACCGGCCGCGCGGACGCGGGCACCAGCCGCCCCTCCACCTCGCTCCGGGGGATCCCCGGCGCGGAGCTGGTGGCGATCATCGCCTCCAGCGCGGCGCACAGCTCGCTGGCCTGGGCGTAGCGCGCGTCCGGGTCCTGCTCCAGCAGGCGGTCCACCACCACGTCCACGCGCGGATCCAACCCCGGCCGCTTCGCGGAGGGCAGCTTGAAGCGTCCCAGCGGCAGCTCGCCGGTGAGCACCTCATAGAGGATGACGCCCAGGGAGAAGAGGTCCGCGCGCCCGTCCACGTTCTTCGCGTCGCGGCGCTGCTCGGGGGCCATGTAGTTCAGCGTGCCCATGGCCACCGACGTCGCGGTGAGCTGCAGCCGGGAGTCCGGCTCGCGGATGCCCGCCAGGCCGAAGTCCGCCACCTTCACGTTCCCGCGGCCGTCCAGCAGGATGTTCTCCGGCTTCAGGTCGCGGTGGATGATGCCCTTGTCGTGCGCGCACTCGATGGCGCGCGCCACCGCCAGGAGGAGCTTCAAGCCCTTCTCCGGCGTGAGCCCGGCGGACATCGCCTCGCGCAGCGAGCGGCCCTCCACGTACTCCATGACGAAGTAGTAGTGCTCGCCCGCCACGCCGCGGTCGATGATCTGGATGATGTTCGGGTGGTTCAGCGCCGCCAGCGCCGTGGCTTCCTTCTCGAAGCGCGTGACGAACTCGGGGTCCTTCGCCAGCCGCGGAGGCAGCAGCTTCACCGCCACCGTGCGCCCCAGCGACTGCTGCCGCGCCAGCCACACCTCTCCCATGCCGCCACGGCCGAGCATCTCCAGCAGCTCGAAGCCGGGCAGATCCACCTTGCCGCCCCCCACGAAGGTCTGCTCCAACATCCCGTCCAAGTCTGAACGCGCGCTCCCCGGCCCCGTCTTCACGCCCGAGCGTACCAGGGTCTCATCCACCGGGGCATCATCGAAGGTCGCGCTGGAGGGGACGGCCACGCCGCTGGTTCCCGGTGCGGGCACCCCCGGCAGCCCGTGCCCCGCACCGTTCGTCACGGGAGACGGCGCCCGGGAGAGGGAGATCTCCACGCCCGGCTCCGGCTCCGCGTGCGGCACCACCGTCACCACGCCGGACGTTCCGTTGGCGTGCGCGCGGGGCTCCGCGCCCCCGCGGCCCGTGGGCACCATCGTGTTGCGGGCCACCTCGGCGGCCACGTCCAGCCGGCGCGCCTCGAAGCGGATGCCGCAGCGGCACTGGACGCGCTGGCCGCTCACGTACACACGGATGTCGTGTACGTGGCCGCAGTTGGGGCACGCCTGCGTGGTGGTGTTCATGCGCGGCGGGAGGAGGAAGCGGCCGTGGTGTATTCCAGACCATGGACGCGGTAGGTGGGCACGGCCTTCTCCTTGCCCTTCACCTGCAGGGCCGGCAGCCCCTCCACGTCGAAGCCGGCGCCCGCCTTGCGCACCGTGGTCTCGGAGGCCAGCACCTCACCGCTCTTCGCCATGCCGCACAGGCGCGAGGCGGTGTTCACCGTGTCACCAATGGCGGTGAACTCGTGGCGCTCGGCACTGCCCATGTAGCCCACGACGGCCTGCCCGGTGTTGACGCCGATGCCGACCTCGATGGGCTGCTTTCCCTCCGCCACGCGCTTGCGGTTCAGCTCGTGGACGGCGTCCTGCATCTCCAGGGCGGCGCGCAGCGCGCGGGCGGCGTCGTCCGGATGCGACAGCGGCGGGCCCCACACGGCCATGACACAGTCGCCAATGAACTTGTCCAGGTTCCCCTCGTGGCGGAACACCACGCCGGCCATGGCGGTGAAGAAGGCGTTGAGCATGGCCACCACCTCCTGCGGAGAGTCGTTCTCCGAGATGGTGGTGAACCCGCGGATGTCCGCGAACAGGCAGCTCACCTCCGCCAGCCGGCTCTGCGCCAGGTCCTCCGTCTCGCCGGCGATCACCGCGTCGGCGACGGCCTTGGACAGGAAGCGGCTCAGCTCCGCGCGCGTCACGGCCTCGGCGCGGACCTGCTCGGCCAGCGCGACGTTCTCCAGCGCGATGCTCGCCTGCGAGGCGATGCCGGAGAGGATGGTCAGATCCTTCTCCGAGAAGGCGTTGATCTGCTGGCGGCTGTCCAGGAAGAGGACCGCCTGGATCTTCCCGTTCACCTTCAGCGGCACCGCCATGGCGGACCGGATGCCCTGCGCGACGATGCTCTCCGCCGCGGAGAAGCGCTCGTCGATGATGGCGTCCGCCGTCAGCACCGCCTTGCCCGTCTCCACCACCCGCTTGAGCACGGTGTCGGACAGCATGACGCTGACGGCCTTGTCGGAGCGGTGGTGCACCGCCGACGGGATGAACTCCCCGTCCGCGGCCACCTTCAGGATGACGCCGTGGTCCGCGGACAGCAGCTGGAAGGCCACCTTGAGGATCTGCTCGAAGAGGTCCGTCTGGCTGCCCTGCAGGCTCACCTGCCGGTGGAACTCGTGGGCGATGCGCAGCTTCTCGTAGTCGCGGCGCAGGGCCTCCACGTCCGACACCTGCTCGGCGGGACGGAAGTTCTGCGGCACCTGGTCCATCTGCGCCAGGAAGGCCGGCATGGAGATGGACTGCGCCACCACCGTCACGCCCGGCGCGGTGGGCGGGTTGGCGCTCTCCGGCGCCTCGCCACTGTGGAAGATGAGCCGCGAGGCGCCCAGGGAGATCTCGTCCCCGTCGCGCAGCTTGAGCTCCTTCACCCGGCGGCCATTCACGAAGGTGCCGTTGGACGAGCCCAGGTCCCGGAGGACGAAGTCCTTGCCCACGCGCTCGATGACCGCGTGCTCCTTGGACACCTCCCGGTCGACCAGCCGCAGCGTGTTGGACGGATGCCGGCCCAGGGACGTCGCCGGTCCCAGTGGAAACTCTCCGAGCGTGCCGTCCGCGAAGCGCCCTGTCAGACGGGGGCCGCGAATCTGCCCGGGTTTGGGAGCGAATGGGACGGGGGACTGGCTCACGCGGAAATCCTCACCGGCCCGGACACTACCAGAGGCCATCGGCACCGGGGAACGCTCGGAAATCGCCACTGCACGCCTGAGCAGCATCCGGTTGCCCGGATGGCCCCTCAACGGCCGGGCGAAGGCCGCCCGCCCGCCGTCCGCCGGTCGGAGCCCCCGGCCCGGATGGCCAGCCCCACGGAGGGCATCAAGGTAACGCCGCCCAGGTCCCGCTCCATCCCGAAGAGCTGGGGCCGGCTCCGGAAGTAGCCCGCCGTCAGCTCCGCGTAGAGGTGGACGTACCGGTACCCCACCGCGAGTCCCACCGTGGAGCCGAAGAAGTGGCTGCCCACCGTCGCGGGGAGCGATGCGTCAAAGCCCGACACCGGCTTCCCCTGCTGGGCGTAGTCCACCAGCCGCGCGTCCAGCCGGGTCCGGCTGTAGATGTACTTGGGCGCCGCGTAGAGCTTGAAGATGTCTCCCCAGTCCGCGCTCAGGTACAGGGGCACCTCGACGTCGTAGCGGCTGAAGTCGCCCATCTCCACCACCTCCAGCACGTCCAGGACCGGGCTGCTGAAGAAGTGCCGGGACACCCCAATCCCCAGGGCCAGGTCATACGAGCGCTGCCCCGGCTCCAGGAAGCGGCCCACGTCGTCCCCGCCATGGGCGAGCAGGACCTTGACGTCTCCCCTCAAGGCGATGCCGCTGTAGCGCAGCCCCACGTCCACCCGGTCCACCACCCCCATCCGGATCATCAGCTCCGGGTTCGCACCCGGCGGCGCCACCATCAGCGCCACCCCCGCGGTGAGCAGCCGCTGCTGGGCCTCCTCGCTCAAGGTGTAGGGACGGTCATCCTCCACGGCGTCCCGCGCCGCTTCGCCCTCGTCGATGCCCGCGTCCACCACCTTGATGAGCGTCCCCACCGGGACGAAGACTCCCACACCGCCCGTCACCTGGACCTGCCCCGGGGCCAGGGTCCGGGCCGTCTGCTGCGTGGACAGCGTCGAGGCACAACCGGGCAGCAGGGCCAGGAACAGCCAGGGAAGAAATCGCATGAGAAGTCACGTTATCCCCTTTCTGGCGCAGATGCTTCATTCCGAGGCGCCGCGCTGGTAAGGGGGCGCCGTGCGAATCAAACAGAAGCCCGAGGACTTCTCCGTCAAGGAGTCATACCGTTTCGACGAAGTCGACTCGGGACGCCACCGCGTCTACCTGATGGACAAGCAGAAGCTGTCCACGTTCGACGCGGTGACGCGTCTGCGGGACGCCTTCGGCCTCAAGCCGGGCGCCATCAGCTACTGCGGACTCAAGGACAAGCAGGGCCGCACCGAGCAGATCATCGCGGTGGACGGCGCCGACGTGGACATGCAGGAGCCCGACCTGCGCCTGAAGTACCTGGGGCGCACGGACAAGCCGCTGTCCGCCGCCAACATCACGTCCAACCGCTTCTCCGTCACGGTGCGCGCGCTCACGCCGGAGTCGCTGGGGCCCCTCAACCTGGCCGCCGCGGAAGTGAACCGCCTGGGCGTCATCAACTACTTCGACAGCCAGCGCTTCGGCTCGCTGAAGCACGGCCAGGGCTTCATCGCCAAGGACCTCATCCGGGGCGACTTCGAGGCCGCGCTCCACAACTACATGGCCAAGCCGTCCGAGCTGGACCGGACGGAGGACGCCAAGATCAAGGCCTTCTGGAAGGAGAACTGGGGCCGCTGGGACGCGCGCGTCCCCTACGAGGGCACGCGCAAGTACCACCGCGTCCTCAAGTCCCTGCGCGATCAGCCGGGCGACTACCTCCGCGCCTTCCTGCAGATCGACGCGGACTACCGCGCCATGCTGCTCTTCACCTACCAGAGCTACCTCTGGAACGAGGGCGTGCGGCGCTACCTCCAGCTGATGCTGCCGCGCGAGCACCTCTTCCCCATGCGCTACCAGGCCGGCACGCTGCTGTTCCACCGCGACGCCAGCCCGGAGGTGCTGCGCACCCTGCGCGACGCGACCTTCCCGCTGCTCGCTCCCAACACCACCTTCAGCGACCCCAAGGTCGAGGAGGCCGTACGCTGGGTGCTGGGCCGCGAGAAGCTGCGCCTGGAGGACCTGCGCGTCCCCGGCGCCGAGCGCCGGCTCTACTTCAAGCACGAGGAGCGGCCCCTGCTGTCGTTCCCGCACAAGCTCGTCGTGGGCCGCACGCAGGCGGACGAGGTCAACCGCGGCGCCATCAAGGTGAACGTCGCCTTCACCCTGCCGCCCGGCGCCTACGCCACCCTGGTCATCAAGCGGCTGTTCCACTTCGAGTACGCCGAGGACAGCGCGGAGACCATCCGCGCCTCGCAGCGCCCGAAGCTCGCCCAGGCCGAGGCTGACGCCGCCGCCCACGAGCCCTCCAGCCGCCGGGGGCCACCGCGCCGTGACGAGGGGGCCCCGCGCCGCGCGTCTGGCGCCCGGGGCGGGGACACGGCCCGCCGCCCGGGAGCGGCCCGCCGGGGCGCCTCCACCCGGGAGCTGCAGGCGCCCGAGCCCGCGCCCGGCCGGGCCCGGACGCTCGCCAGCCAGGCCCCCGCCCCCAAGCCCGCCGAGCCCCCCGTGCCGCTGGGCTTCCGCGAGCGCCAGCGCCAGCGCAAGGTCGCCCGCGAGACCGCCCGCGCGGAGACCGAGGCCCGGCGCCCTCAGAAATCCAAGCCCTCGAAATCACGAAAGAAATAAAGATGTGCACCGGGGATGCAATGAGGGGACGGGCGCGCCGTAGGACAAGGCGTGAACGCTCTTGCCCTCGACGACGCCCCTGGGTCGCTCGCCCATGCCATCGGGATGCTGATGGCTGAGGAAGCTCCCCCGCTTCCCTGGAAAGCGGACGTGCTGGCTGCCCGCCGTGGTGACCCGTCCGCCTTCGAGTCGCTGGTGCGCAGCGTGCAGCGCCCCGTCTACGGCTTGGCGCTGCGCCTGCTCCAGAGCGAGGCCGAGGCGGCCGAGGTCGCCCAGGAGGCGTTGCTCCGCGCCTACCAGAACCTGCACCGGTACGACGAAGCGCGCCCGTTCGACCTCTGGGTGCTCGCCATCACCCGCAACCTCTGCCTGGACCTGCTCCGCCGCCGCACCAAGGTGCGCACCGAGGAGCTGGAGCCCATGAAGGAGGTCCTCCCCAGCGGCGAGGCCTCGCAGGAGGATGGCGCCATCGCGCGCGAGGAGCGGCAATCGCTGGAGGAGGCCATGGCCACCCTGTCCGTCGAGGACCGGGAGGTGCTCGCCCTCTATTACGTCCAGAAGCGCACGACCAAGGAGATCGCGCAGATCATGGGCTGCGCGCCTGGCACCATCATGGCCCGCCTGTTCCGGGCCCGTGAGAAACTGCGCAAGAAGATGACCACCGAGGAGGCTCCGCGATGAATCCCGACCTGTGCCCGGACCTCGAAGTCCTCTTCACGGAGCTGGAGGCGGGAGAAGGCCCCGCGCTCGACCACGCCGCCGAGTGCGAGGCCTGCGCCGCGGTGCTGGAAGAGCACCGGCTGATGGAGCAGGACCTGTACCGGCTGGCGGACCCCCTGCCCCCGCCCACCCTGGTGGCCAGCGTCATGGCGCGCGTGTCCGCCGAGCCCGTTCCGCGCCGCCGCGAGGTCTGGTCCGGCGTGGCCATCCTGCTGACGTCCATGCTGGGCGGCCTGGGCTACCTGGTGATGAGCGACCAGGCGCTCGGCCGCCTGGGGACGGGGGTGGCCTCCGTGCTCGTGCAGGGGCGGCCCTTCGTCGAGGGCCTGCTCAGCGGCCTCCATGCGTTGTGGTCCACCGCGGGGCTGGCCGTGGCCTGCACCCTCGCCTTCGTCCTCCTGACCTCCCTGTTCGGCCTCAAGCGGCTCGTCGGCAGCGGCCCCACCCCTTCCGGAGCGTGAGCGCATCATGAAGATCATCTCTCGAGTCCTCTTCCCCGCTCTGCTGCTCGGCGCCCCCGTGGCGCTCGCCCAGGACGTTGCGCCCCAGGCCGGCGTGAGCGCCCCCGCCACCGCCGGCACCATCGACGTCAGCTTCCGCGGCAGCCTGCGCGATGCCCTCAAGACGATTGCCGACAAGGGCGGCCTCAACCTGGTCGTCACCGGCGACCTGGACTCTCCCGCCGAGGTGCACCTGCGCGGCGTCACCGCGAACCAGGCGCTGCGCACCGTGGCCCGCGCGTACTCGCTGCGGCTGGACCAGGACGGCTCCATCTACACGCTGCGCCCCATGACGGAGAAGGAGAAGCTCGCCGCCGCCTCGGGCGAGCTCGAGAGCGAGGGCGCATCCGACGCCGAGCCCGCGTCGTCTCCGGCCGCCAACGCGGTGATGCCGCCCATCCCGCCCATGCCACCGATGCCTCCCATGCCGGAGGCCTTCTCCGAGGAGGTTCGCTCGGAGATGAAGCGGGCCCGGGAGGAGATGAAGCGGGCCCGGGACGAGATGCGGCGCAACATGCGCAACGGCAGCCGCAACGTGGTGGCGCGCGGGCAGAACCTCGAGGTGAAGGAAGGCCAGACGGTGGAGAGCGCCGTGGTGTACGGCGGCAACCTGGTGGTGAACGGCCACGTCAAGGATGACGCGGTCGCCTTCGGTGGCAACCTGGAGGTCCACGGCCGCGTGGACGGTGACGCCCACGCCTTCGGCGGCAACGTCATCCTCGGACCGGACGCGCAGGTGGAAGGCGACGTGTCCGCCTTCGGCGGCTCCGTGGAGCGCGACGACGACGCCCAGGTGGAGGGCAGCATCGAGTCCTTCGGCGGCGCGGGCATCGGCCGCATGGTGGCCAGCGAAATCAAGAAGGGCGTGAAGGAGGCCAAGGACCCGTCCGAGCGCCGCCGCGACCACGACGACGACGGCGCGGGCCTGGCCGGCTTCATCCTCACCTTCGCGGTGCTCTTCGGGCTCGGCTTCCTGGGACAGATGTTCTTCCCCGCGCGCATGAAGCAGCTGGGTGAGGAGGTCCGCCGCAAGCCCATGCAGACCGGGCTCACCGGCTTCCTGGGGCTGCTGGCGATGATTCCCCTGACGGTGGTGCTGTGCATCACCATCATCGGCATCCCCGTGGCGCTGGTGCTGTGGATGGCGGCCCCGGTGGCGGCGGCGCTGGGCTACGCGGCGGTGGCGAGCGAGCTGGGCACGAGGCTGCCCGTCCTTCGCGGCCGGAAGACGCAGGCGGTGGTGCTGGCCCTGGGGCTGCTGGTGCTGATGGTGGTGGGCGCACTCCCCATCGTGGGCACCCTGGTCACCATCCTCGTCGTGTTGATGGCGCTGGGCGCGGTGATCCGCACCCGCTTCGGACAGCGGCCGCAGGGCATGCCCGAGCCCATCATCCCCTCGAGCGAGCAGCCAGTCTGACAGGGATTGCCGGGTGCTTTGCCCGGCGCGTCACGAACCGATGCGAGTCTTTCCGGGGATCGTCACGGGCACTTCATGGCCCGGGACGGTCCCCTCTCGTTTTTCCGTGTGCGCCTTAGACAAGCTCGCGTGCGCCATCACCCCGCCTGTCAGGCAGGCATGTTGGGCATGCCGCGTCATGCCCTCAGAGCCTTTGACCACCCGGTCCGCGTGCGCCATTTTGCGCACACCCTATGCGACGCCTCCCCGACGTATCGCCGCGCGGCCGGGCCATCACCGTGGACCTCGAGGGCGAGAGCATCCCCGCCATCGAGGGTGAGCCGGTGGCGTGCTCCCTCGTTGCCGCGGGCGAGCCCATGCTGGCCCGTTCCATCAAGTACCACCGGCCGCGAGGCCCCTACTGCTTCGCTGGCGCCTGCTCGCATTGCCTGATGCGCGTGGACGGCGTGCCCAACGTCTACGCGTGCCGCACACCCGCGCGCGACGGCATGAAGCTGGAGCGGCAGAACGCCTACCCCTCCGCCAAGGTCGACATCTTCGAGAGCATCGACTGGTTCTTCCCCAAGGGCATGGACCACCACGAGATGTTCGCCGGCGTGCCGGTGGCCGAGCAGGTGATGGCCAAGGTGGCGCGGCAGCTCGCCGGCCTGGGCCTGCTGCCCCGCGAGGCCGCGGAGGACGTGGCCCCCGCGCGCACGGTGCGCACCCGCGTGGTGGTGGTGGGCGGCGGCGCCGCGGGGCTGGCGGCGGCGCGCGTGCTGACCGAGCGCGGCGTGGGCTTCCTCCTGGTGGAGCGGGACGCCTGGCTGGGCGGCCGGCTGGCGCACGGCGCCCCGGAGGCGGGCGCCCCGGCCATCGCCGACGCCGGCAGCTTCCCTCGGGGCAGCGTGCTGACCCAGGCCACGGCGCTGGGCCTCTACGACGACGCGGACGGACGCTTCCTCGCGGTGGGCCTCTGGGAGGGCGAGCAGCCGCGCCTGCTGAAGGTGTACGCGGAGCGCTTCCTGCTCACGCCCGGCGGCCACCCGCCCACGCTGCCCTTCGAGAACAACGACTTGCCCGGCGTCTACGCGGGCCGCGCGGCCAGCCTGCTGCTGCGCCGCTACGACGTGGCGCCAGAGTCCGCGGCCCTGGTCGGCTGGGGCGCGGAGCTGCACGCGCTGGCGAACCTGCTCCACGAGCGTGGCGTGAAGGTGGTCGCGGTGGTGGACCTGCGCGACGCCCCGCCCGCGGGCGCCCACGCCACGGCGGTGCGCGGCAGCGAGCCCAAGGCCCATGGCCTGCGCGGCGTGAGCGCCTTCAGCTTCACGCGCGAGGGCGGCGGCCGGGAGAAGGTGTCGTGTGACGCGGTGCTGGTGTCCGTCCCCGTCAGCCCCAGCTTCGAGCTGGCGCGGCAGGGCGGCGCGAAGGTGCCCTTCGACGAGAAGCGCGGGCTCTTCGTCGTGGAGGCGGACGCGGACGGCCGCACCCACGCGGCGGACGTGTTCGCCGCGGGAGACGTCACGGGCGGAGGCACGGCGAAGGACGCGGCGGCGGCCGGACGGCGCGCGGCCGAGGCGCTGGTGGGAGGGTTGTCATGAGCAAGGCGATGGTTTGCTCCTGTGAGGACGTCACCGTCGACGACATCCGTCACGCGGTGTCCCGGGGCTTCTGCGACGTGGAGTCGGTGAAGCGCTACACCGGCTTCGGCACCGGCATCTGCCAGGGCAAGAGCTGCACGGCGGCGGTGGCCGCGCTGCTGGAGCAGGAGAAGGCGCTCAAGCCCGCGGCGGTGGTGCCCTTCACGCCGCGCCAGCCGCTCTACCCCACCGAGCTGCGGCTGATGGCGTCCGCCCCCGTGGACGAGTCCCAGCCGCCCGTGGGCGGGCTGCCCCAGGAGGTGGACCAGTTCCCCGCGGCGCTGCGCCCGGAGGGGCCGGTGCCCGCGAAGGCGAAGGTGGTCATCATCGGCGGCGGCATCATGGGCCTGGCGCTGGCGTACAACCTGGCGCGCGCCGGTGAGACGGACGTGGTGGTGCTGGAGCGCGGCTACCTGTGCGCGGGCGCGTCCGGCCGCAACGGCGGCGGCGTGCGCATGCAGTGGGGCACGCCGTCCCTGGTGGAGCTGGCCAAGCGCTCCATCGAGTTGATGAAGGGCTTCGCCCGCGAGCTGGGCATCAACGTGTGGCTGCGCCAGGGCGGCTACATCTTCCTCGCCAAGACGAAGCCGGTGGCGCAGCGGCTGGAGCGCAACGTCTCGCTGCACAACAGCTTCGGCGTCCCCACCCGCCTCATCACCCCGGACGAGGCGCGGGGCATCGTCCCCGGTCTCACGATGAAGGACTGCCTCATCGCGTCCTACAATCCGGAGGACGGCGTCATCTTCCCCTGGCCCTTCCTCTGGGGCTACGCGCAGGGCTGCCAGAAGCGCGGCATCCGCGTGGAGACGTACACGGACGTCACCGGCTTCGAGACCAGCGGCGGCCAGGTCCGCAAGGTGAAGACGACGCGCGGCGACATCGCCTGCGACACCGTGGTGCTGGCCGCCGGCGCCTGGAGCCCGCAGATCGCGAAGCTCGTGGACGTGAAGCTCCCCAACGAGCCGCACCGGCATGAAATCCTCAGCACCGAGCCGCTGAAGCCCTTCCTGACGCCGCTGGTGTCCGTGCTCGACAGCGGGCTGTACTTCAGCCAGTCCATGCGCGGCGAAATCGTGGGCGGCATGGGCGACGCCAAGGAGCCCGCGGGCCTCAACATGGGCAGCACCCTGCGCTTCGTGTCGCGCTTCGCGCAGGCGCTGATGGAGCAGCTCCCCCAGGTGGGCCACGTGAAGGTGCTGCGCCAGTGGGCCGGCTGCTACGACGTGACGCCGGACAACAACCCGATTCTCGGCCGCACGCCCGGCCTGGACAACCTGCTCCAGATGTCCGGCTTCGTGGGCCATGGCTTCATGATGGCCCCCGCCGTCGCCGAGCGGATGGCGAAGTGGATGGCCACCGGCGAGTCCGACGAGCTCTTCACCCGCTTCAACCTCCGCCGCTATACCGACGCCGCCGGCCACTCCCGCGAGTTCGGCTCTGGCACGCTGGAGCGCGAGGACATGGTCATCGGCTGAGGCGCTGACGCAGCGCGGAAGCTCCGGGCCGCGCCTGGACCCTGGCACCGGGTCCGGACGCGGCCTCTGTATTTTTCCGGCGGCTGTCCTGGCACGCGACAACGCCCGGGGCGCGATTTGACTCGGGCCGCGCCACTTCCAGCCGTTCGCGCAACTCACGGCCAGCGTTGACGTATCGGCCGGCAGCGTGAAGCGCCTTTACATCAGCAACTGAGTCGTCAGGACAGGGACACACCATTTCCGGCGCCACCTCGGGTGCTGGCGCCGAGGGACGCGCCCTCCCCGGCGGACATGGCACGGCGCGTGCCTCGGCCCCCGGCCGCGCAATCCCGCGCGTGGAGGTGTTCCGATGGTCGCGAAGAGCGTTCGTGCGCTGTTCCTGATGGGAGCCCTGTCTGCCTGTGGTACCGAAGCGCCGCCCGACGTCCCCGATGCGGACGGCGTCGAGCCGCTCCAGTCCCAGGAGTCCAACGTCATCGTGGGCTCGGTGAACTGGGTGAGCGCCACGACGCTGTCCGGCACGCAGCGCACGCGCTCGCGCGCGGTGGGCTACCTCTCCATCCCCGCGGTGGGCTCGCGCTGCACCGCGTGGCTGGTGTCACGCGACGTGGTCATCACCAACAACCACTGCATTGGAAGCAGCTCGCAGGCCTCCGGCGCGCGCGTGTCCTTCAACTACGAGGACGGCGTCAGCGCCTCCGCCCGCGTCTGGTACAACTGCGGCACCCTCATCCGCACCTGGGCCAGCGACGACATGACGGCGCTGCGGTGCACCGCCACCAACGGACAGCTCCCGGGTGACGTGTACGAGCCCCTCACGGTCGCCAGCACCAACGCCGCCAGCAACACGAGCGTCTACGTGGTCCACCAGAACTGCGACTACTACACGTCCAGCGGCTGCACGCCGACGAAGAAGTCCTCGCCGGGCCGGGTGCTCAACGCCAACTACAGCAGCACCGACCTGTCCTACGACGCGGACACGCTGGGCGGCTCGTCGGGCTCGCCCGTGCTGTCCGCGTCCTCGCACCAGGTGGTGGGCCTGCATCACATCGGCCTGGGCGGCAACTCGCAGGGCCGCGGCACGGCCAACACCGGCGTGAAGGCCACCCGCGTGAGGGCGCGCCTGGCGGAGATTGGCCTCTGACGCCAGCGCCCCTCGCCTCACGCCGGTGAGGGCTCGCTGGACGCGGGCAGGACCTGCGGGGCCTGCTGTGGGAGGCGCAACGTCTCCCGCGTCAGGCCTCGCAGCGCCATGCGGCCCAGGGTGCGCTTGAGCCCGCGGGGCAACATCGGCAGCAGCCGCATCACCCAGCGGTGGCCCAGGCCCGGGTACACCTGGGCCTCGCCCCGCTCGAAGCCCGCCAGGGCCTCGCGGGCACAGCGCTCCAGGGACAGGTGGAAGAAGGGCTCCACGCCATCCGCCACCTCCGCCCCCGCCTCCCACAGCGGCCCGGGCGCCACGCGCGTCACCGTCACGCCCCGCCCCTCCACCTCCAGCCGCAGCGCCTCCGTGAAGCCGTCGAGGAAGCGCTGCGTGGCCGAGAAGGTCGCCGAGCCCGGCAGGATGAGCTGCGCCGCACCGGAGCCGATGTTGAGGATGCCTCCGCGCCCCCGCTCCAGCATGGGCTTGAGCAGCCGGTGCGTCAGCAGCGCCGGCACCCAGACGTTGGCGCGCAGCATCGCCTCCACGCGCCCCCAGTCCTCCTGGGCATACAGGGCCTGGTCCCCCTCCGCGGCGTTGTTCACCAGCACGTCCACGCGGACGAAATGCTCCTCCAGCGAGGCGAGCAGCGCGTCCACCTGCTGGGGGTCGCACACGTCGCAGGACTCCAGGATGACCCCCAGCGTCGGGTAGCTCAGCAACAGCTCCTCGCGCAGGGGCTCCAGCGCCTGGGCCTGACGGTCCACCAGCACCAGGGTGCGGACCCGCCGCGCGAGCAGCCGGGCAAGCTCCCGGCCAATGCCCTTGGCCGCGCCGATGATGAGAACGGTTCCATGGTCGATGGGGAGAGGACGCATGACGGAATCCTCGCGTGGTTGAGGTGCCCATCGTGCGCACGTCTTGCGCGGTGCGCCGCCTGCCCCGCAGGGTTTGCACGCCCGGGCCCCTGGCGGCCTGTCAGGCCCCTGGCACGGCACTTCCATCTGGAGCGGGCCATGCCCAGTAAAAAAGACATGGCGACCGTTTCCCGAATCCTCGTTCCCGTGGACCTGTCGGACGGCTCCCGGGAGGTCATCGACTACGCGGTGAAGATCGCGCGACCCTTCAACGCGTCCGTCGAGGTGGTCCACGCATGGGAGCCGCCGCAGTACGTGGCGCCCGACCTGCTGGTGGCCGCGCCGGGGTGGAACTCCCAGTCCCTGGAGCACGTCGCGGTGGAGACGGCGACGAAGGAGCTGACGGCGCAGGTCAACCAGGGCGAGCCGCCCGGCGTCCCGGTGAGCCAGAAGATCGTCGTGGGTGAGGCGGCGTCCACCATCCTGGACCTCGCCGAGCAGGACAAGTGCGACCTCATCGTCATGGGCACCCACGGCCGCCGCGGCCTGCCCCGGCTGTTGCTGGGGAGCGTGGCGCAGAAGGTCGTCGCCCGCGCCTCCTGTCCGGTGCTCACCCTCCATCTGTCCGAGCAGAAGTAGCCGCTCGCGCGGACCGTCAGGGCCGGGCGGTGGGCGCCGCGCCCGCCCCCAGCAGGCGTAGCCGCTTGCTTGCGGGGAGCGGCATGGGCCGGTGAAGGCGCCACCGGGGTGCCATGGCGTCTCCAATCAGAATCAACCTGCCCTCGCGGAAGCCTCACGGCCGGGCGATGGGCGCCACCGGGGGCGCCGCGGCCCTCCGCCGCGCGGCCATGACGCTGGGCACGGCGAGCACCGCCATGGCGGCGACGACGAGCGCCGCGCCCACCAGCTCCAGTGCCCCGGCGCCGGGCTGCCCCAGGGTGACGGAGAGCAGGCCGGTGGCCAGCACGCCCGCCAGGACGCTGGAGGCGCGATTCACCGGCACGCAGAAGGCATTCTCCCGCCCGTCCAGGAGGATGAGGGCGCCGAAGATGCCCGTGCCCTGGGACAAAAGCCCCACCGACACCTCGGTGAACAGGTGGCCCCGCGACAGGGCCTCGGTGAAGCCCGCTCGGAGCTCACCGCACATGCCCTCGCCGCCGAGGAGGGCCAGCACCGCCAGCGTCCCCACGAGCACGGGCGTGGCCACCATCTGCTCCTCCACGAAGTAGCGGATGGACACCTCGCGCTCGCCGGACTTGGCCAGGTGGCTCATCGCGCGCAGTCGGAAGAAGTACGCCGCCAGGTACACGCCCACGTCCGCAGCGGCCAGGAGCGTCAGCGTGGGGCTCACCGACGAGCCCGCGGCCACCGCCACCGCCCCGAAGCTCAAGCCCAGCGCCACCCACGAGGGCCACCGCACCCGCCGTCCACTGATGACGTCCACCACGGGCGCCAGCACGAGCACCCCACCGCGCATCAGCAACATCATGAAGACGATGGACGCCCCCGGCAGCGTGTACGCCAGCGTCGTGGTGCCGATGATGGCCGCCGAGCAGAGCCCCGACAGCAGCGTCCAGCGCCCCGGCACGGGCACCCGGAAACCCAGCACCTCGCGGTGCCCCGCATGCCGCCACCAGCGCATCAGCGAGAGGAAGACGAACATCCCCACCAGGGACGCCGACGTGCTCACCGGCAGCAGCGTGAAGCCGGAGATGCCCTCCCGCATTCCAGGCAGGGCGCCGTCGGACAGCGCCTTCGTGAGCGCGCTGTAGGGGGCATAGGCCGCGAAGTAGCCCAGGGCGTACAGCCAGATGCTCAGGTCGCGGCTGTCATCGTCTCGGAGGGGTGTGGAGGCCAGGGCGTCTTCCCGGATGGGGGTCTGTCATTGGGCACTGCAAACAGCACGCCGGTGCCATGGAGCGGCGCGGTGCAATCACCCTCCGGGCGGCGCGTACGAAGGGCATCCCGGCAGTCACAGGAGCCTCCCATGCGCTCGTCCCCCATTGCAGCACTGGCCCTCGGCCTCGCCCTCTCCAGCCCCGCCCTCGCGGAGGATGACGCGAAGCCACGCAGCAATTTCAAGGTGGTGTGCGCCACCCAGTCGAAGGACGGCAGCCGCGCCGTCCAGGGCACGGACCTGATCATCGAGGCCGGGGAGAAGGTGAAGGACGGCGTCGCGGTGGAAGGCAACGTCATCATCCGCAAGGGCGCGGAGGTGGAGGACGCCGTCGCCATCCAGGGCCGCGTCATCGTCGAGGCGGGCGCCAAGGTCACCGGCAGCGTCGTGTCCCTGGGGGGCGAGGTCCGCGTCCACAAGGGTGCCCGCGTCGAAGGCGACGCCGTGGTCCTCGGCGGCCGGCTGAAGGTGGATCAGGACGACGCCGTCAAGGGCGACAAGGTCAGCCTGTCCTTCGAGATTGGCGGCCGCGACCTCGTGCGCGGCTTCATCGAGGACGTGCTCGCCGAGGAGACGGGCTGCCACATCGTCGACGAGAACGACAAGGACGTCTGAATCACACCGCGCTGGCGGGCCCCGGAGGCACGGCCGCCTCCTCGGGCCCGGAGCGCGTCAAGGGCATCAGCGAGGCGCGCAGCGCGAGGATCTGCTCGCGCGCCAGCTCCTTCAGCCGCTCCACATCCGCCAGCGTCATGCCCTTGGTGGAGATGGGCGTGCCCACCGTCACCAGCCCGCGCGAGGTGGCGAAGCGCCACGAGTGCTTCGGCAGCGCCCGCCGCGTCCCGCTCACCGCCAGGGGCAGCACGTCCGCCTGCGCCTCGATGGCCAGCCGGAACGCGCCGTCCTTGAAGGGCAACAGCTCGTCCGTCTTCGAGCGCGTGCCCTCCGGGAAGATCATCACCGGCATGCCCTTGGCCAGCCACTGGCGGCACCTCGCCATGGCGCCCGTCGCCGAGTCCCGGTCGCCGCGGTGCACGGGGATGTCCCCGGCCAGCCACATGCTCCAGCCCACCACGGGAATCTTGAAGAGGCTGGCCTTGCCCAGCCACTTCATCTCCCACGGCAGGTGCGAGATGAGGAACGGGTCCGCGTTGGACTCATGGTTGCTCACCACCACCGTGTTCGGCCCCACCACGTCCGGCACCGCGCCGTGCACGCCGAAGCGCCAGTAAGGCGTCAGCTTCGCCGCGGTGACGCCGATGAGCCGGAAGCACCGCCCCGTGACGTAGCGCTTGCGGTCGAAGGGCCACGTGACGATGGCAAGCACCAGCTGCACGAAGAAGCCAACCAGCGCCACCAGGCCAATCTCGATCCACGTCCAGATGGAGAGCAGTGCGTTCATGAGAGCCTCGAGCAAGCGTCAGCGAACCGCGGGGTCCAGATCCACGCTCACCGGACAGTGGTCCGAGCCGAGCACGTCCGGGTGGATGCCAGCCTTGCGCACGTAGGCCATGGCCGCTGGCGAGGCCAGGACATAGTCGATCCTCCAGCCGATGTTCTTCTCCCGCACACCGGCCCGACTGCTCCACCACGTGTAGTGGCCCGCACCTTTATTGAAGTGGCGGAAGGTATCCACCCATCCGGCGCGAATCCACCGGTCGAACTCCTCGCGCTCCTCGGGCCGGAACCCGCTGTTCTCCCGGTTCTCCCGGGGCCGCGCCAGATCGATTTCTTGATGCGCCGTGTTGAAGTCCCCCACCACCAGCACCCGCCCGCCGTCGCGCAGGGGCTTCTCGAGCCGCTCGAAGAGGCGCCGGTAGAAGTTCAGCTTGTAGGGGATGCGGCTGAGGTCCCGGTCCTTCCCGTTCCCATTGGGGAAGTACCCGTTCACCACCGTGAGCTTGCCAAAGCGGGCAATCTGCAGCCGCCCCTCGACGTCCAGCTCACTCACGCCGAGCACCGTCACCACTTCGTCGGGCTCCAGGCGGCTGTACAGCCCGACGCCGCTATAGCCCGGCCGCTCCGCCGCCACGAAGTGCGTCTTCCACCGGGGCGGTGAGCGCACCTCGTCGGGGATCTGGTCGGCGCGCGCGCGGACTTCCTGCAGGGCCACGACTTGCGCCCGGCACCCCGCCAGCCAGGGCAGGAAGCCCTTGCGGTGCACCGAGCGCAGTCCGTTCACGTTCCATGAAACGACTCGCACGGGGAAGGCTTATGGCCCGCCCCGTGCGGCATTACCAGCCCCTACCGCTCACACGGGCGGTAGGGGTTGGGACACAGTCGACTACGGCTCCGCGGGGCTCGCGGCGTTCTGCGGCTGACGCGTCGGGCGGAGGATGAAGTCCGCCGAGTTGTCGTTCGAGTCGTAGGCGTTGCCACGCAGCTCGTCCGAGCCGCCGACGACCATCGTGTCGACGGTCGACGCGGCCGAGGCCTTGCGCTCGTAGCTGCCCGCCGTGGGCGGCACGTTTCCGATGCGGGTGCCTTCCGGCTGGTTGGCGGTGTTACCGTAGCCTACCGTGTCCACCACCAGCGGCGAGGTGATCGGGTCGTTCAGCGCCATCTCCGGGTAGCCGATGCGCACGTGGCCCGAGGTACCGCTGAAATTGAGCGTCCCACCCCAGCTCGCGTCACCCGCCACGGTGTTGCCAGACGAGCTCGCGTACCCGCCCGACACCGCCAGGAAGTAGCCACGCGGCGCGATGATGGAGTTCGCGGGCAGCGTGAAGGAAGCGTTGTAGCCGGAGGTGCCCGTGGCGGACTTGTACTGGATCTTCCAGCCGCTCACGTCCACCGGGCTCGACGTCGGGTTGTAGAGCTCGACGAACTCGTCGCCGGCGCCGCCCGGGCCCGCGGCCGCGAACTCGCTGATGACGACGTGGTTGGTGCTGACCGCGCTCACCTGGACCGCCGCCGCGATGGACGCGCCGTCGAGCGACGCGACGAGCTGTCCCTCACCGCCCGTGCTGCCCGCCGTGAAGTCGAACTTCGCGGACAGGCTGTTGGCCGGCACCGTCACCGTTGCCGGCACCGTGCCCAGCGAGGTGGGCTCCAGCGCGAGCTGGATCACCGTGTCCTGCGCGGGAGGCACGTCCAGCTCCACCGTGAAGCCGCGGCTCTCGCCAGCGCTCACCGAGACCACCTCGGGCGACAGCGTGGACAGCTCGGCCACCTGGTTCTGAGCCAGCACCCGGACCGTGGCCTGGCGCGTCTCGTTGCCCAGCGTCGCCGTCAGCGTCGCCTTGTCCGTCTCCGGATCCGCGTCCAGATCCGCCGTCACCTGCACCGTGGCGGAGCGCTCGCCCGGGGCGATGCGCACCAGACCGCCCTGCACGCTGACCACGGGGCTGGACGAAGCGACCTCGACCCAGACCTCCGCCGGAGCGTCCTCACGCAGGCTCACCGTCAGCGCCTCGGGGAACGTCGCCCCCGTGCTGCCAGAGCGCGCGAAGGTGCCCGTCGGACCAAAGCTGTCGAGCGAGACCTGGACCGTACCGGCGTCCGTGCCGGAGTCGGGCTCACCCGAGCCACCGTCCTCCGCCGTGCCGGAGTCGGGCTCGCCGGTGCCGGAGTCCGGCTCACCCGAGCCGCCATCCTCCGCCGTGCCGGAGTCGGGCTCACCGGAGCCTCCGTCCTCCTCACCGGTGCCCGCGTCATCGGGCGTGCCGGCATCGTCCTCGATGACGCCGCCGTCCTCTTCACCCGTGCCAGCATCTTCCTCGGTGCCAGCATCTTCCTCGGTGCCGGCGTCTTCCTCGGTGCCAGCATCCTCCTCCGTGCCAGCATCCTCCTCGGTGCCAGCATCGTCCTCGCCAGTACCGGCGTCAGGCGTGGGGCGGCAGGTGTTCTCGCAGCCATCGCCATTGTTTCGGTTGCCGTCGTCGCACGTCTCGCCGGCTTCGATGATGCCGTTGCCACAGACGGGCCGGTTCTCATCGGGGTCATCGCCACAAGCGGACATGAAGAGAAGCAGTGCGGACAGCGGCGCCAGCAACTGCCGGAAGGACCAGGGCATGAGTCAGGAGTCTCCGTTGAAGCTTGAAGAACCCCCTGCATCCCATAACTGTCGCCACCAACGCAATCCGGGCGGCAGATTCCGATTTCACTGGACCCCTGCCCGGGCTGCGCTCCTCTGGATCAGGCGCCCTGCGTCGGAGGCGGCGGAGCCTCCAGCCCGTGGTCCACGAGGAAGAACCGCACGGCTTCGGCAATCTCCGCGCCCGCCTCCAGCAACCCCGCGTGCCCCGCGTCGTCCACGCGCATCCAGTGGGCGTGCGGCATCAAGTCACGCATTCGTTCCATTTCACGGAGCGGCACCAGCAAATCGTTGCTTGCGGCGACGATGAGCGTGGGCACCTGCACCGCCCTGGCCACATCCCACGCGTGGCCTTCCACCATCCCTCGCAGGGTGTACCAGTATGCCTGGGGGCTCATCCGCCGCAGGGCGCGCATGAACTCGTCGATGTCCGCCCTCGGAGCCCGGGCCCGGAGCGCCCCCACCACGCGACCCAGGGGGTAGGCGAAGCGGCTGGCCATCACCGCGTGGGCCACGGGCGCGGCCAGCGGCAGCGTGGGCGTGGCCAGCTTGAGCATGCCCCGGGTGGCGGACAGGAAGGCGCGCGCGGCGCGGGTATCCGAGCCCGAGCCGAACGCCCCCGGCGCCCCGGCGATGAGCGTCATCGACGGCACCAGGTCCGGCCGCCGCCGGTAGAGGTCCAGCAGGACACGCACCCCCATGGAGTAGGCCACGTGGTGCGGAGGCCGTCCGTCCCCCCGGGCCATCACCGCCTCGGTGACGCGCTCCAGGTCGCCCACGTGGACGGGGATCTGGTAGCCCTCCCCCTGGGAGACGTCGCTGCTGCCATGCCCCCGGTAGTTCCAGTGCACCACCCGGTGGTCCTGCTCCAGGTTGCCCACCAGGTAGCGCCAGAAGTTCTCCGACGAGCCAATCCCATTCGTCAGCAGCACCGTGGGGCGGCCGGCCAGCTCCACGTCGGCGGTGGCCTCCCGGAGGTTGCCGAAGTGGGTATGCCAGGCGACCCGGGTTCCGTCCGGGGCGGTGACGAAGCGCGTGGTGCGTCGGTAGGGCATGCCACCTTCCACCATGGGGCGTACGCGCCGTGCGCGCAAGCATCAACCTGCCCCGCCGGGCCCGGGCCAGGGTATGAGGAGGCGTCATGCTCTGCGTCGACGTGGAACGGTTCGATATCCGCCCTGCCCTCGCCCACTACGCCGAGCACGGCTACGCGCGGCTGGGGCGGGTGCTCGGCGACGAGGGCCTGGCGTCGCTGCGCGAGCGAGCCGACGACCTGATGCTCGGCCGGGTCGCCTACCCGGGCTTGTTCTTCCAGCCGGATGCCACCACCGGCCGCTACGAGGACGCGCCGCTGGGCCTGGGATGGCAGGGGCCGTCGCTGGACTACCGCAAGCTGGAGAAGCTGGAGAAGGACCCGCGCTTCCTCGCGTGGCTGGAGAACCCGCTGTTCGAGCGCATCGCCCGGGCCCTCATCCCCGGCGACATCGTCCTCTACCGCGCCATCCTCTTCCACAAGGGCGAGGCCGGCGGCAGCAACCTGCCCTGGCACCAGGACGGCGGACGGCTGTGGGGCCTCACCCGCGAGCCGGAGCTGCAACTGTGGACCGCGCTGGACGACGCCCCCGAGGACGGCGGCTGCCTGGAGGTCATCCCCGGCAGCCACCGCGGCGGGCTGGTGACGGACCTGGGCGGGGTGATTCCGGCGGACGCGGTGGCGGCGGCCGACGCGGAGGCCCGCGCCCTGCCGCTGCCCGCGCGCGCGGGCGAGGCCATCCTGGTCCACAACCACCTGTGGCACCGCTCCGGCCGGGGGCGCCCCGGCCTGCGCCGCCGCGCCTTCTCCGCCTGCTACATGGACGCGGACATCCGCTGCGTGCGCAAGAAGAAGGCGCCGCGCGTCTTCCCGCCCGTGTTCCGCCGCTGACGCTCAGCCCACCAGCGGCATGCGCAGGGGGGGCGGGTCCATCGGCTCTCGCGCGCGCCGCGCCACCGGCAGGGACACGCGGAAGGTGCTGCCGCGTCCCTCCTCGCTCTCCACGGAGATGTCCCCGCCGAAGCCGGTGACGATGCCGTGGCAGATGGACAGCCCCAGCCCGGTGCCCTCGCCCACCGGCTTGGTGGTGAAGAACGGGTCGAAGATGCGCGCGCGCACCTCCGGCGGCATGCCCACGCCCGTGTCCCGCACCTCGACGATGACGCGGTCCCCGGACGTCCGCAGGCTCAGCCGGACCTCGTGGTGCTCCGGGGCCCCCAGCGGGATGGCCTGCGCGGCGTTGATGAGCAGGTTGAGGAACACCTGCCCGAAGCGGCCCTCGTTGCCCTCCACCAGCGGCACCTCGCGGTAGTCGCGGACGATCTGCGCGCGCTGCTTCAGCTCGCTGCGCGCCAGGGTGATGGCCGACTCGAGCACCGTCTGGACGTTGACGGCGGTGGCCACCTCGTCGTCGCCTCGCGAGAAGGTCCTCAGGTCCCGGACAATCTGCCGCACGCGGTGCGCGCCGTCGGTGGCCTCGCGCAGCACCTCCTCCAGCTCCGCCATGCGGCCCGGCGGCAGCTCCCGCGCCAGGCCGTGCAGCTCGCCCGCGAGGAACGACAGGTTGGAGAGCACGAAGGCCAGCGGGTTGTTGATTTCGTGCGCCACGCCCGCCGCCAGCGTCCCCACCGCCGCCAGCCGGTCCGACACGACGAGCTGCGCCTGCATCGTCTTGCGGTCCGTGATGTCCAGGGCCACGCCCGCCAGCAGCCGCCGCCCGGAGCGCTCCCGCACGATGAACCGGTAGATGAGCCAGTGGCGCTCGGTGCCGTCGCGCGCGGGAATCATCGTCTCGGTGATGTTCTGCCGTCCGGTCGCGAACACCTCCGCGTCGTCGCGGCGGATCTGCGCGGCGGATGCGGCGGGCATCAGGTCCAGGTCGTCCAGGTGGGTCAGGTCCGCTCCCGCCGGGAAGCCGAAGAACTGGCTGTAGCGCGCGTTCACCCAGGTGCGGCGCCCCTGTTCGTCCTTCATGAAGGCCACCGCCGGGATGTTGTCCATGAAGGACGCGAACAGCTCCTGCGACTCCTCCAGGGCGGCCAGCGCCAGCGTGTTCTGCGCCATCAGCTCCTGGCGCGCCTGGGCCTCCGCCGCGTTGCCCATGGCCGCGCCGAGCAGCCCCGCCATCAGCTCCAGCGTGCGCACGTCGCGGTCGTCGAACGCGTTCGGCCGCCGGCTGGTGACGTTGAGCGCGCCCACCGGCCGGCCCTCCCGCCACAGCGGGACGCAGATCATCGACCGCGCGCCCACATGACGGAGCGCCTCCACGTTGACCCGGACATCCGCCTCCGAGTCATCGGTGCGCATCACCTCGCCGCGCAGCAGGCTGGTCCCCGTGAGGCTCCCCTCCACCTTCAGCCGGAAGCCGATGAAGGGCGCCAGGCTCCCGGTGGCCACCAGGTAGTTCACCTCGATGTCCGCCTCCAGCAGCGCCACCGCCGCGCCGTCCGCGCCGCACAGCACCCGCGAGCGCTCGCACAGCACCCGCATCAGCTCGTCCAGGCCGTAGCCCGCCATCGCCACGTCCGCCTGCGCCTGGATGATGGAGGCCAGCCGCTCCATCTCGCCGCGCGCCTCCGCCTCGGACGTCCGCCGCTGTCGCCGCGCCGCCACCCGGCGCTCCAGCAGCACCCGCCGCGCGCGCACCTGCACCGCCGAGTAGGGCTCCGTCAGGATTTCATCCACGCCCGCCGCCAGGAGCGGCTCCAGTGCCTCGTCCGTGGACTCCCGCGCCAGCCCCAGCACGAGCGGCTCCTCCGGCCGCGCCCGCTTCCGCAGGTCATCCAGCCAGCGTGCGTCCCCCACCAGGTCAGCCGCGTCCACCACCAGCACGTCCACGGGCCCGTGCCCCAGCGCCGCTCCCGCCTCCACCAGGTCGGCGGTGACGGACACGCCCTGTCCCTGGCGGCGCAGCTCCTCCGCCACGGGATGTCGCGCATCGGTGGTGAGACACAGGAACTTCATCCAGGTGCCCTGCTCCGTGGCCCCAAACACACGGGGTGAAAAATCCTACGGTGCTGTAGCACGACATTTCCACCCGGGGGCATACCGTGAAGTGGGGTCAGGCAGGCCCCATGGCCTGACGGCAAGGACCGGGTGGGCCGGCAAACGGCTGGCGCCGCACTGGCCGTGGGGCGATATCCTCCGAGCGTGCCGGGCATCCCTGGAGTCGTCGTCGCCGAGCAGCCGCACTACCTGCCGTGGGTGGACTTCCACGAGCAGCTGGCCCGCGCGGGGACCTTCGTCGTGCTGGACAACGTGCAGTGGCTGCGGCGCGGCTGGCAGCGGCGCACGCGCGTGGCCCTGCCGCACAACGTCCCCCTGCCGCCTCCCACGGAGCCCGGGTTCCAGTGGATGAGCATTCCCCTGGAGGATCCGCACCGGGACACGCTCATCAAGGACCTCGCGGTGGACACCCGCCAGCCGTGGGCGCGCGACCACCTGCGCATGCTGGTGTCGCTGTACGGGAAGCGGCCGTACTTCGCCACGCAGGTGCTGCCGCGCCTGGAGCCCTTCTACGACGCGGCCGCGCGCGAGTCCGGCCCGGGCTCATTGCTGCGCGTGCTGCTGGCGAGCATGGCGCTCTTCAACGAGCCCCTGGGGCTGAGCCCGAACCTCGTCCTCGCCTCCACGCTGGACAAGCAGGGCGAGGACAAGTCGGCCCGGCTGGTGGCGTACTGCCGGCAACTGGGCGCGCACACGTACTACTCGGGCCTGGGCTCCTCCCTGTACCTGCAGGTGGGCCTGTTCCGGGACGCGGACGTGCGCGTGTTGTGGCAGCGCTTCCGCCACCCGGAGTACCCGCAGGGCCGCGAGGGCCGCTTCGTCCACGGCATGTCGTTGGTGGACGTGCTGTCCAACGTGCCGGTGGACGAGGTGCGCCAGTGGCTGGAGCCCTCGCCCTGGGGACCGTTCGCGCCCCGGCCCCCGGGCGGCTGACGCCGCTCAGCCCACCGAGGCCGCGGTGGCGTGCGTCTTCTCCTTGTCGAAGCGCACGAAGTAGCCACGCACGGCCGAGTCCAGCAGCTCGGGTGTCAGCCGCGGCTCCTGGCCCTGGTAGTGGGCCATGTCGATGACCTGGTCGAGCAGGTCGCGCGGCTGGCAGGCCGCGAAGGGCCGGTTCACGGGCCGGTAGTGCGTGTCGATGAGGTAGTCCACGGCCGAGGCGTCGTAGGGCACGCCGCGCTTGCGGCACATGACCTGGAAGATGTCGTGGAACTGATCCTCGTCCGGGCGCTGCACCTCCAGCTTGTAGCGGACGCGGCGCAGGAAGGCGTCGTCCACGAGGTCGCTGGGGTCCAGGTTGGTGGAGAAGGCGGCGAACACGTCGAAGGGCACCTGCAGCTTCTTGCCGGTGTGCAGGGTCAACATGTCGATGTCGCTCTCCAGCGGGACGATCCACCGGTTGAGCAGGTCCTTGGGAGAGACCTTCTGCCGGCCGAAGTCGTCGATGAGCAGCATCCCGTTGCTGGCCTTCATCTGGAACGGGGCCTCGTAGTACTTCACCTCCGGCGAGTACACGAGGTCGAGCATCTCCAGCGTCAGCTCGCCGCCCACCACGACGAGCGGGCGCCGGCAGCGCACCCAGCGCCGGTCATAGGAGGCCGTCCCGGCGTCGTCCTCGACGACCTTGTGCAGGTTGGCGTCGAAGATGCGCACCACGAAGTCGTCGATGAGGATGGCGTGGGGGATGAAGATGTCCCCCTCGAAGCAGTTCACCATGCCCTGGCAGATGGCCGTCTTGCCGTTGCCGGGCGGGCCGTAGAAGAAGATGGCGCGCCCGGAGTTCATCGCCGGACCGATGCCGTCGAAGATGTAGTCCTTGATGATGAGGTCGCCGAACTTGTCCTGCATGCGCGCGCGGGTGATGCGGTTGCCGCGCACGGTCTGCTTCTTCACCGCGGTCACCCACTCCTGGAAGGGCACGGGCGCCGGGCCGTTGTAGCGGTTGCGGTCGAGCACCTGCCGCAGCACGTCCGTCACGAACGTGGTGAGCTGGTAGATCATCGTCGACTTGCCCACGCCCGACCCGCCGCCGCCGCGGATGTCGATGTACTTCTGGCGGCGCAGGCCCTCGATGACGTCGTCCACCAGCGCGGTGGGCAGCTGGAGCCGCGCGGCGATGTCCATGCCACGCATCTCACCGGCGAAGAAGAGCGCCTTGAGGACCAGCTCCTCCACGAAGGTGGTGGTGAGGCCCGTCTCGCCGAGCGTGCGCGGCTGGGCGGGCCAGAAGCGGTCGGAGGCGCCAGGGCCGCCATCCTCGGCGCGGCGGGACGCGCGGCGCTCGGGGCCCGTGTACTGGGAAGCCCCGGCGCCCCGGCGCTCGGGCCCCGTGTACTGGGAAGGCCCTGGGCCCCGGCGCTCACGCGGCTCCTGCGAGGAGACGATGACGGAGGGGCTGCCCCCGTGGACCGGCGGCGCCATGCGCCGGTCGGGCGACGCGGAACGGCGCTCCGTGGGGAACTCGGGCTCGTCCGGCTCCGGCGGCAGCGCGGGACGGGAGCCGGTGACGGCCCCTGGTGGCCGCGGCGGCATGACACCGGTCGCGCCCGGGACACCCACGCGCGGGCGCGGAGGCCCGGACAGGACAGGCGTGGGCACCGTGGGCGGAACCACCGCCGTCTCCACGGGGGTGACGC
Source organism: Pseudomyxococcus flavus (assembly GCF_050038885.1). NCBI lineage: Bacteria > Pseudomonadati > Myxococcota > Myxococcia > Myxococcales > Myxococcaceae > Pseudomyxococcus > Pseudomyxococcus flavus. The sequence goes on from NZ_CP143624.1 coordinate 8,539,397, forward strand.
TGCGGCTGGAGTCGTCGCTCGACGGGCCGGACTCAGGGGATGGCGGTCGCCGGAACAGGGACATGCGGTGCTCGCTCGAGGGTGTTCGCCCGCGAGCCTACCGCATCGGTCCGATTCGGACGAAACGGAGTTACGGCTGAAACCGGGAGTTCTGGAAGGAGGCCACGCACCTGAAACCTGGCGACTCGGATTCGCCGTGGAACCACAGGCGAAGATGACGAGGTCTCGCAGCATGGAACAAGTTGGAATCCATTGAACACAGGTGTTCATGTCAGCCGCCTCGACCATAGTGCGCCCGCCTTCGCCACCGGCGTGGTGGCGGAGCCCTCACCCATCACCATGGAGCTCTTCGTGAAGCGACTCCTGTCCCTTCTTGCCCTGCCCCTGCTGCTGGTCGGCGCTTCCGCGGCGGCGCAGACGCCTCCGACCCTGACGTTCAGGGGCAACTGGACCATCGAACAGTCCGCGGTGCTGACGGAGGGCGGACAGGTGCAGATCGTCTACAACGACGCGCGCCTGCCCCAGTGCCGCGTCACCAACCCCGACGGCAGCCCCGCCTGGAGCATCACCGGGCACTACCGCCTCAACGGCTCGGCCCCGGAGAGCTTCGACGTGGCGGGCGCGCCCGTCACTGGCAACGGCCCCACGCTGGACCTGCCGGAGCAGGGCCTGCTGGAGCTGTGGTTCCGCGTGTCCAGCCCCGGCTGCGAGCACTACGACTCGCACTACGGCAGCAACTTCCACTTCAACGTCCTGGCGCCGGACGCGGCGCCCACGGCCACCATCGTCTTCCAGCAGGACTGGGTGGAGTACGTGGTGGGCACGCTCCGCCAGGGCCAGCCCTTCGTCGTGGACTACGACATCGCGCGGCTGCCCGAGTGCCGGCTGCTCTACAACGGCGCGCCCACGTGGGACGTCGGCGTGCGCTGGCGCTTCAACAACGGCGTGATGGGCGAGAAGAGCGTCACCCAGGCCATCGGCTACACGCGCACCGGCACGCCCGTCACCATCATCCCGCCCGCCGGGGCCACCTCCGTGCAGCTCTGGTTCGAGAACTGGGACCGCGGCACCTGCCGCCGCTGGGACTCGGACAACGGCGCGAACTACAGCTTCGAGCTCCAGCCGTAGCCCTCCGGGGGCACCTGGGCGAAAGGCCTCGGTGCCCCGCCTGCACGGCATGTGACGCCTGTAGTAGACGGCTCGCATGACCTCCCTCAAGGCGTGGGAAACGGCACGGCCGTGGTTTCTGTTGTTGCCCTTCCCCGCCATGCTCCTGGGCGCATTCACGGCGTGGCGCAGTGGCGCGCCCGCCGCCGCCTTCGCCCTCAATGCGGTGGCCACCGCCCTGGGCGCGGGCGTGGCGCTGGTGGCCGGGCGCCAGTCGAGCATGGCGCTCCCCCGCGTCGCCCTCCCGCTCGCCGTCATCGCGGTGCTGCTCACGGCCTCGACGCTCCTGTTTCCCGGAATCGAAGGGGTTCATCGGTGGCTGGGGCTGGGGCCGGTGCGCCTCCACGCCTCCGCCGTCGCCACGCCGTGGGTGCTGCTGGGCATGAGCGCCACCCTGCACCAGCGCTTCGCCGTCTCCGCCGCGCTGGCCCTGGGCGTGTCCACCGTCCATGCCGCGCAACCCGACGCGGGACAGGGGACGGCCTTCGCCCTGGCCGCGAGCCTCCTGCTGGTCCGCGCACGTCCGACGTCCTGGCGCCGGCGCCTCGTCTGCTGCGCCGGCGTGCTCGTTCTCGGCTTCGGCTCATGGCTCCGGCCCGACCCGCTCGCCGCGGTCCCCCATGTCGAGCGCATCGTGCAATTGGCCGCCGGCCTGGCTCCCGCGCTCGGCGCGGTGGCCGTGCTGGCGCTTGCCCTCCTCCTCGTGCCCATGGTGCCCGGCGTCATCGCCGGAGCGGACCTCTCCATCGGTCTCGCCGTCTACGTCGCGGCGACGCTCTGTGTGCCGGCGCTGGGCAACTTCCCCGTCCCCATCATGGGGGCGGGCGCGGGCCCCGTGCTGGGCTGGTACATGGCCATGGGGATTCTCATGGCGGCCCGGCGTCCCCCAGGGGCCGTCGCCCTGCCGCCGGACGCCCCGGCCATGGCGGGGTGTTAACTTCGGCGGCATGAGCTTCTTCCAGGAACCGCCGAGGCTTGGGAACCAGTACGACGACGACGCGCTGCTGAAGAGCTACCTGGCGCGCACCCTCCCCGAGGAGCTGCTGCGCTCGCTCACGGACGAGCTCCGCGAGCTGGGCGAGCTGGGCGGGGATTACTTCTACCGCTTCCAGCTCCGCGACCGGCTCAACGAGCCGGAGCTCACCCAGTGGGATGCATGGGGCCACCGCGTCGACCACATCGAGGTGTCCCCGCTGTGGAAGGAGGCGGAGGTCCTCGCCGCGAGGCGCGGCCTGGTGGCCACCGCCTACGAGCAGAAGAGCGCCGAGCTCAGCCGCGTCCACCAGTTCGTCCTCAACTACCTCGTGCAGCCGTCGCTGGATGTCTACTCGTGTCCGCTGGCGATGACGGACGGCGCGGCGCGCTCGCTGCTCACGCTGGGCAATCAGGCGCTCATCGACCGCGCCCTGCCCCACCTGACGTCCCGCGACCCGGCCACGGCGTGGACGTCCGGTCAGTGGATGACGGAGCGCACGGGCGGCTCGGACGTGGGCCTGACGCAGACCGTGGCGCGGCAGACGGCCGAGGGGTGGCGGCTGTATGGAACGAAGTGGTTCACCTCCGCCACCACGGCGCAGATGGCGCTGACGCTGGCGCGTCCGGAAGGCAACGGCCCCGGCGGCAAGGGCCTGGCGCTCTTCTACGTGGAGACGCGGGACGCGGCTGGGAAGCTCAATGGCATCCAGATCAACCGGCTCAAGGACAAGCTGGGAACGCGCAAGGTCCCCACCGCGGAGCTGACCTTGGACGGCACCCTGGCCATCCCCGTGGCGGGCCTGACGGACGGCATTCGCAACATGGCGTGGATGCTGAATGTGACGCGCACCTGGAACGCGGTGGGCTCCGCCTGGAGCATGCGCCGGGCACTCGCGCTGGCCCGTGACTACGCCCAGCGGCGCGTGCAGTTCGGCGCGAAGCTGGCGGACAAGCCGCTCCACGTGGACACCCTGGCGGGGCTGGAGGCGGAGTTCCAGGCGGGCTTCCTGCTCGCCTTCCGCGCCGTGGAGCTGCTGGGCCGCATGGAGGCCAAGGTGGCCACGGAGCAGGAGCTGCTCCTGCAACGGCTGGTGACGCCGCTGGCGAAGCTGACCACGGGCCGCCAGGTGGTGCACGTCACCTCCGAGGTCACCGAGTCCTTCGGCGGTGCGGGCTACGTGGAGGACACCGGCATCCCCCGTCTCCAGGCGGACGCCCAGGTGCTCTCCATCTGGGAGGGCACCACGAACGTCCTGTCCCTGGACGCCCTGCGGGCCCTGGCGAAGGAAGGCACGCTGGAGGCGTTCTTCTCCGAAGTCGAGACCCGCCTGAAGCAGGTCCGGGACGCGGGCCTGCGGCCGTGTGTCGACGCCGCCCATGCCGCCCTGGAGCACGCACAGGCCTGGGTGTCGGGCGCCCTGGAGAATCCCACCACCCTGGAGGCCGGGGCCCGGCGCTTCTCTTTGACACTGGGGCGGACGCTGGAGCTGGCCCTGCTGAGCGCCCATGCCCAGTGGTGCCTGGACCAGGGACATGGCCCCCGGAGCAGGGCCGCGGCGCGGCGCTTCGCGTCACATGGCGTGAATCTCATCCAGCAGGAATCGAGCCTGGAGGATGCCCGCCTCCTGGCATGAATCAACGCAACACGTCGAGCCAGGCTCAATCAATCACATCCAATTCCAACTCCTCGATGCCGGCTGAATCGACTCGCGAGAATCGATAACGCCGGCCTCGGGGGCCCCGGGCTGTCTCGCCCCTCACCCTGGGACAGGCGCCCTCGAAGGCACGCGACCGTCGGCTCGGCGACGGCGACAATCCCATCACATCAAGCCCGCAGGCGCCCTGCCCACTCCCGAACGCGAAACGTGTGTAACACGCCACGCTTTCCGCGATGAGCTGACAGCCTAAAAACATACTCACACAAATACAGCTAGAACCGACTGCCCTTCTTACCGCCAATCTCGAATCATGCCCGCCATGCAAACGATGCAATGGAGAAGCTTGGACGAGATGATTGGGGACATCGAACTGCCAGAGAGCTGCTACGCAGAGCAGCTCTCGAGGGACGACATCCCGCTGGTCACGAAGCTCCTGGGCACCTGGTACCCGGACATCCGGGTCGGCACGGAGAGCCGTCACCTCGAGCCGTCATTCTACGACAAGGACGTGTATCTCCGGGGCGAGTCTCCGGACCGGCCCGTCTACGCCATGCTGGGCCGGGACCGGGCCACGCGGGACATCATCGGGCTGCTGACGCTCGAGCGGAACGTCCGCGGGCTCCAGGTATCGGCCACCATGGGAGTCCTCGAGCCGTCGCAGCGGGGCCTGGGCCTGGGACAGGTCGGCCTCACCGTCCTGGAGCAGGTGGGCCGCAGCATCGGCGCCGAGGTGATTCTCTACTACTCCACGCTGAAGCTCGCCCGGGTGCAACGCAATGCCGAGCACCGGGGCTTCAAGCTGGTGGGCCTGGTGCCCGCGTTCGACGTGGATGCCATCGCCCCGAACACGGTGAAGCGCGTCTACGAGGCCATCTACGCCAAGGTCCTCGTCGGGCCAGAGCAGATCCACCTCCCCGACTGGAACGCCCTGACGCCCACCACGCGCGCGCTCTACACGCACCTGTTCGGACAGCACCCGTCGGCGGTCGTCGCGGAGGGCTCGACGCCCGCCTTCTCCGTTCCCGCCTCGGCGCAGCGCGCCACCTCCGCGGCCGAGGTCCGTCATGGTTGAGGTCCGCTCCTTCGAGGGCGACGCGAAGGAAGCCTCCCAGTTCCTCAACGGTGTCTGGCAGCGGACCTACGGCGCGAAGATGGCGCTGACGGTCTGGGATGAGCGCTTCTTCGACTGGCTGCTCTTCAGCAATCCCCTGGCGGACCGGGACTACATGCTCGGGGCGTATTCGAAGGGCAAGCTGGTGGGAGCCTTCTTCGCGGAGCCGGCGAAGATCCAGCTCGGCCAGCGGCAGGTGGATGGCACCTACGGCAGCTGGGCCACCGTGGCGCCCGAGCACCGGAGACAGGGCATTGGCATCAAGCTGTCCGACGAGATGCAGTCGCGCCACCGCGAGCGCGGCGCGGCGCTCACCCTGGCCTGCGTGGCCGACGGGACCCTGGGGCAGGCCTTCTGGGGCCAGCGGAGCCACGCACGCCACCTCAACGGTCTGGACCTCTGGCTGCACGTCTTCGACAGCCAGAAGGCGGTCCGCTGGTCGCTGAGCGCCGCCGAGCGCACGTTCCTCACCCTCACGCGGCCCTTCCAGCGGCGCCGCTTCCAGGAGGCGAGCACCGAGGGCATCCGGGCCTACCAGCCACGGGACCTGTCCCAATGCATGGCGCTGGTCCAGCAGATGATGAGCCCCGTGAACCTGGGCTACGCCTACACCACGGAGCGGCTGGCCCATCAGCTCCAGTACCGTCAGGTCCCTCGCACCTTCGTCCTGGAGCGGGAGGGCGTCATCCAGGGCCTGGTCAACTACTACACGTTCCAGATGACGGCGCGGGGCCTCCTGACGGTGGGGCTGGTGGACATGCTCGCCTTCCAAAAGGCGCTGCCGCTGTCGGAGCAGCGCCGGCTGCTCTGGGTGGCCATGCAGGACATGGTGGCGCAGGGCGTGGAGTGCGCCGCGATGCTGCGCAGCCCGTGCACGTCGTCCTCCCTGATGCTTCGCTCCGGGTGGCTGCCTTTCCCTGGAGGCTCGCGGGTGACGTGCCTGCTCTCCACGCCCGACGTGGAGCTGCCCGCGTCTCCCCGCGTGTTCATGCATCTGCGCTGACGCGCCGCGCACAAGACAGACACGCAGCTCCAGGCAGGGGTGACCCGGTCGGGCGCGCCCCTCCCCAGAATTGCCATACATCCAGGGGTGAGCTGAACGGAGAGCAATCAGCTTCCAGGATTCGCCGCGCCCGACGCTTGCCCATCCGGGCTCTCCATGAAGAGAACCGCATCACGGCCTTCCGTGCTTGCACTGGGGGTCTGCGTCACCTGTGGACCGGAGGCCGTGGACCTGGCGTCTCCGCCCCCTGACACTCAGGCCTCCGCCCTGGGACGCTCCAGTGGTGCACCACCACCAGCACGTTGACCGCGCGTGGCAACGTCACCGCCACGCGGCTGGCCACCGGGCAGGTGCTCGTCACCGGCGGCAGCGCGTCCGGTACCGTCCTCGCCAGCGCGGAGCTGTACACCCCCGCCACGGCCACATGGGCCGCCACCGGCGCCATGGCTCCGGCGCGCAGCGGCCACACCGCCACCCTGCTCCGGAGCGGCTGCGTGCTGGTGGCCCAATGACTACGGCGGCGGACCGGCGGGCGTCTCGCTCCGTTCCGCGGAGATCTACTTGCTCCACCTCTGGAACTTGGACTGCTGCCAACGCCGTCGCCCAGGCGCGCTCGAACGGCCAGGCCGCGCGGCCGACCACGGGCAAGGTGCGCAGCGCGGGGGCTCCTCGGGCCCGCTCGGTCCCACCGCCAGCGCGGACGTCCATGACCCGTTCACCCATCAGTGGACCGCCACGGGCATGGTCTCCGCCCGCTACCGGCACACGCTGACGGCGCTGTCTTCAGGCAAGGCGCTGGTGACGGGCGGCAGAAGCCGCCTCAGCACGCGGAACTCCGTCGAGTTGTACGACTCCGACGCCAACGCCTTCTCCTTCGCCGCCCCCATGGGCCGGGCGCGCCACAGCCTCACCGCCACGCTGCGCTCTCCGGCAAGGTCCTCGTCGCGGGTGGCAGCGGCACCAACCCGGCCGAGCTCCATGACCCGGCCAACCACACCTGGACTCCCACGGGAGCCATGTCCCGCGTCCGCGCGAACCACCACGCCGAGCTGCTGTCATCGGGCAGAATGAAAAGCGGACTGGCTGCCTGTAAACCGTCCGGCCACTCAGCGGCCCTCGGTGTCGTAAAACTCAGGACTATCCAGCCAATGGTGCCGTGAAGCTATCGAACACGACTCGGGCCACCCAAGAAGACACCATCATCAAGCCAAGGTGGTTACGCCCTGGAAGCTCGATACATCGACCTGATCGAGACATTTTCGCCATCCGGGCGATCGCATCTCGGAAGAAGCAGTGTTCTCCCGCATAAAGCAAGACTGGAACCTCTATCTTGTCCGGCCCCCGCTAACGACGGCCATGTAGCTTCTGCTAGACGAAGCGCATGAAGTGCTTTTCTGTTGCTTTTGGCTAGACGCTCCGCCTGCAGTTCGCCCCCGAGAATCAATACAGATCAGACAGACGGGTTTCTATCGGCAACGGCGAGAGCCATCTTTGCTCCAAGTGAGTAGCCCCAGATGAAGATTGGGTTCGGACGATTCTGGTGATGCTCCAGATCAGAGCCTGGTGTTTACAGCGGATATGATCAACGACGACGCCCCCCACAAGGGGTGATCTCAGGGGCATGACTTCAGGCCTCGAAACCGCAATGGGGTCGTAAGTCGTGGTTGATCACTGCGGTTGAGATGTCGGTTGGAGAAGCAGCCCGAGACGATGGAGAAAGCACCCTCCTTCCGCAGCTCCCCCCGTCACACCAGAGCCCCTTCCGTCGCCACCCCTTGACAAGGGCAACGATCTGACTGAACCTGGATCCATGGATCCAGGCGTTCTCGAACAAACGCTCCGCGATGAAATCGAACGCGGACACCTCCCTCCGGGAACCCCGCTCAAGCAGGAGGAGCTCGCCGCCCGGTTCGGCGTCAGCCGCCAGCCTGTCCGCGCCGTCCTCGAACGGCTTCTCGCCGCATCCCTCTTGACTCGCATGCCCGACCGGACAGTCGCTGTCTCGGAATGGAACCCGAAACAGGCACGCGACCTCATCGGCGTGCGCATTGCGCTTGAAACCGAGGCGTTGCGCCTCTCATTGCCACACCTCGATGACGCCACGATCCGCAAGGCCCGCCGCGTCAGCGAGGTTCTGCTCGATGAGGAGGAGGCCGAAGAGATCGAGCGCTTGGACGTGCGGTTTCACAACCTGCTCTACGGGTTCTGCGGCAATGATCGCCTCGGAAAGATGATCGAGGATCTCCGCCGCGAAGGCCGGCGCATCTATTCGATGCAGCCCCGGCAAAGTCAGGTGCGGACCGCGCTCTTCGAGGAGCACCAGGCGATTCTCGCAGCCTGCGAGAACAGGGACGCCAAACGGGCGGTAGACGCTCTTTCACGCCATCTTGCCAACACCATCAAGCATATCGGAGACGAACGATGAGCAGCTTTAGCGCCGAAGTCGCGTGGGAACGCGGAGACGCGCGGTTCACCGACAACAGGTACAGCCGCGGTCACACCTGGGTGTTCGATGGCGGGCAAACAGTCCCAGCCTCCTCATCCCCGCACATCGTGCCCCTGCCGTATTCGGTGGCCGAAAATGTCGATCCTGAAGAGGCTTTCGTGGCAGCGCTCTCGAGCTGCCATATGCTCTTCTTTCTATCGCTCGCCGCCAAGAAGGGGCTGGTCGTCGACAGATATGTCGATACCGCCGAAGGTTTTTTGGAAGATATTGGCGGCACCCAACAGGTCAGCCGTATCGTCCTGTCCCCTCGCGTGACCTATCTCGAGAATGAGCCGGACAGGGCGACGGAAACCGAACTCCACCATCAGGCGCACGCGCTTTGTTTCCTCGCCAATTCCGTCAAGTCGGTCATCGAGATCAGGCTTGCCGACGAAACGTAGCCCCATCCGCTGAACCCTTCACCACATGGCCGAAGGCATGGAAAATCGAATAACGTTGATCACGCTCGGCGTTGCCGACCTCGCAAGATCGATCCGGTTTTACGAGGATGGATTGAAGCTGCCGCGGCACGCCTTCAACAGCGACACGATCGCCTTCTTCCGCCTCCAGGCCAACCAAATGCTTGCGCTCTTCCCCATAGATGCGCTGGCCGACGACACGTGCCAGCCACGGGCAGCCGATGACAGGGCCTTCCGTGGCATCACGCTCGCCCACAATGTCGGTTCCAGGGAAGAGGCCGACGCCATTCTGGAAGAAGCTCGCGCGGCCGGTGCGCGAATATTGAAGCCTGGGCAGGAGCCGCCTTGGGGCGGCTGGTCGGGTTATTTCGCCGATCCCGACAATCATGTTTGGGAAGTCGCCTGGCAGCCAAACCTGCCTTTCTAGCCGAGTAGAACATGCTCACCGCACTCAGGATGAGTAGACATTTCTCCGACCGGAACCGGCATGGCCGGGTACGGCTGAGTGAAGGCGGCACCCAAGAGCGGGCAGTCCGCTTCAGTTCCGACAAGCCACAAAGAAGTCGCGCGGGATGGTCGCTCTAGAGAAACTGTGCCAAGTCTTGCAATGTCCGGCAAGGGGTCGATTGCAGCCATAGCGGCCGGCAAGCGCAAATGGCAGTTTCCTGACTCTGTTTTTCGCGTGCCGCTAGCATTCGTTATGGTTGCCGCATAGTACGCCACCGCGCCAAGCAAGACTCTATCTCGTCGAATCTTCACATAAACAGCCCCACACATTGAATTCAACCTCGCCACCTACCGCTGCAAATCCCACCCTGCCTCATTTTCGCCCACGCGGGCTTTAAAAGGCAATCGAAGACACCCCATGCCTAACAGCAACTGCATCAGCTCGCGACAACAAGATAAATCAGCTTTGCGTCACCTACGCCACTTCTCTCGAAAGAAGTAGTTGGGTTCCTCGCGAATGCGCGCACGATGTTGGGCCATCGTTCCTCGGTTGACGCTGCTGCCCGCATCTGCATGCGTCTTCCCATCAGCAGTGATCGCAGATGTCGTATCCCGTGCCCGCTCTCGCATCGTGCAATTCCGTCAGCGTCCGGCGGCCACAGCAGGGACACGGGAATCGCTCTTCTGCTTCGCCCACCACTTCAACGAGCCTACCCGAGATTGCGGCGCAGACCTCCGACAAGAATCCATTCGTCACTCCACCATAAGCGTGCTGGAGCGCCTCATATACAGTGCTTGCGTTCCAGTTACTCATCAACTCCTGGAGTTCGGCAGATTCACACAGCATTTCGCGAGCCTGCGAAATCATTCTGCTTGCATCACATCTCGGCATTTGCTCTCGCACGAAGTTCACCATAGGGGTTGTTATCAGGGTTTGCGGTATTTGGTGGGCGCACGAAACAGCCTCCACTCTTCCTTGGAGATAAACCGAAGCTCACCACTCCACCACGCTCGACGTAGCTGGGGCTATTTGTACCCAATCAGCGCTCCGGGAGCCCTCATGCAGGACCGTATGGCGTTCCCAAGTCGCCTGCGAGCCGCGGCAGCATCGTGCACCTATCTCTTGAAGTTCATTGGGAAGCCCACTGCGCGTGGCTCCAAGGGGAGGGGTTCAACCTCAAGCATCTTCCTGACGGACTCAATCTCCGCCACGTAGTTGCTTCGCTCAAAAACGAAGTGAACCGGCGCCGGCCCCACATCCACACTCCAGCTCAGCGTCGACTCCTCCACCACCACCTTAACCCCCTCCCAGCCGCCGTCCTCCGCCATTCCACACGCACACGTAAAGATCAGGTAATTACCGGAGGCACCGGCACTCTTCTCAAGCTCCTCAAACACAACGAGCGAGTCCCGAAATGCCTCAATCTGCTCAATATCCTCACCATCAATAGACACCTTGATAAGCGCGCTCTCCGAAAAGCGGATGCCCTCCTTGTCCACCCACCGCCCATCGGTCAGCCGTTCGACACTCAAGCTCAACACATTCACGATGACTCTCCTGCATGCCCACCCATGTCTTGGCGCGCCGAGCATACGTCGCGGTCTCGCGCCGGTGGGCTCACTCAATGCCCGCAACGCGGTACTCGTCTTCATCGAGTCCCAGATCGCAGCCAGGCGAACGCGCGTTCGAGTCGGGCAGCGCCCTCATCGAAATAGCTGCGGCCATGTCCGAGGAGCACCCTGCGGGGGTGCCACGCGAGCATCTGCTGGTAGCTGGCGCGCGCCTGGGCCGTCCGCCCCCAGGACGTCACCCGCACCTCGCGTGGCGTCTGCCCCGGCCACATCGTCCCGCCCAGTGAGAGCACCCATCTCAGGCGGGGCCGGATGCGCTCGGGCTCCAGCGCCATGACCATGTCCGCCAGCAACAGGGTCGAGGACGCACCGTGGAAGAACACGACCTCTTCCACGAAACGGCTGCCCCGGAAGATGAGCTGCCCCAGGTCCTTCGCCCAGGCCGCGGGCGCGGCGTCACCGAGGTCGGCGTCGAACGCGACATCGATGTTCTGGGAGCGCGCGCGCTCACGAACGCCCGGAGATGCCCAGGCGGTCGCACGCGGATAGCGCGCCTTCCAGGCGGGGATGCCCGCGTAGTGGAAGCGGTTCGGCGAGACGAGATGCTCGACCGGGCCGAGCACATCGACCTGCGCGAACAGCTCGGGCGTCGGCGCCGTGGGCGACCAGAGCCACAAGCCCCCTGAGCTCAGCCGGACAACGGCCATGCGCGTCGGAAACGGAAGAGAGACCGGCCCCACGCGCATCCTCGCCACCGGCCCGTCCACCCACCAGATAGCATCAGCCAGCGGCTTGAGTGTCGAGAGGGGCGCATAGGGAAGCATCCCATCGCTCCATTCGGACGCGGGCTCCGCGGTGTCCTGGCATTCCACAGTCATGCCTTGGCCATCGTACCCCGCCGCCCGGGCAGTGATGCCACACGGAAGGACTTCACGTTCGTCACCTTGCCCGAGCGCTCCAGGACGCCCTCGCCCAACAGGAAGAGCGCGCCATGGATGTCCTTCCGGCACCGCTCGTACACGTCCGGTGGCACCACCAGGTTCGCGATGCCTGTCTCGTCCTCCAGGGAGATGAAGCAGATGCCCTTGGCCGTGGGCGGCCGCTGGCGGCAGATGAGCATGCCCCCCACGGACACCTTCCGCCCGTGGGCCACCTTCTTCAGGCCCTCCGCCGTCACCGCGCCCAGCTTCTTCAGCTCCGGGCGCAGCAGCTCCAGCGGGTGCTTCTCCAGCGACAGGCCCACCGTGTCGTAGTCCGCGCAGACGCGCTCCAGCACGTCCATGGCGGGCAGCTCCACCGCCGTGCCGTCCATGGCCATGCCGAAGAACAGGTCATCCGCGTCCAGCGGCCCCAGCGCCTGGAGCTCCCACAGCGCCTGGCGTCGGGAGCCACACAGCGACGCCAGCGCGCCCGCCAGCGCCAGCCGCGTCAGCTCGTGCCGAGGCACCCGCGCCCGCCTCGCCAGGTCGCCCACATCACGGTAGCCCTCGCCCCGCGCGGCCGCCACGCGCTGCCCCGCGGACACGCCCAGCCCCTTCACCATCCGCAAGCCCAACCGCAGCGCCGCCCCGCCCTCCTCCAGCGTGCAGTCCCAGCTCGAGTGGCGCACGTCCACCGGCCGCACCTCCACGCCGTGCCGCTGCGCGTCCGCCACCAGCGTGTGCGGCGCGTAGAAGCCCATGGGCTGCGAGTTCAACAGCGCCGCCGTGAACGCCGCCGGGTAGTGGCACTTCAGCCAGCTGGACGCATACGCAATCAACGCGAAGCTCGCCGAGTGGCTCTCCGGGAAGCCGTAGTGCGCGAAGCCCCGGAAGTTGTCGAACCACTCCTCCGCCTGCTTGCGCGAGTAGCCCCGCGACACGCAGCCATCCACGAAGCGTCCCCGGTATTGCAGCAGCATGGACTCGGCGCGCTTGTGGCTCAGCACCCGCCGCAGCCCGTCCGCCTCGCCCGCGGTGAAGCCCGCCGCCACCATGGCCAGCTTCATCGCCTGCTCCTGGAAGAGCGGCACCCCCAGCGTCTTGCCGAGAATCTCCCGCACCGCCTCGCTCGGGTATTCCACCTTCTCCCGGCCGTGCCTGCGACGCAGGAAGGGGTGCACCATGTTCCCGACGATGGGCCCCGGCCGGATGAGGGCAATCTCCACCACCAGGTCGTAGAACGTCCGGGGCCGCAGCCGGGGCAGCATGTTCATCTGCGCCCGGCTCTCGATCTGGAACACGCCCACCGTGTCCGCATTGCACAGCATGTCATAGACCTTCGGGTCCTCTGCGGGCACCGTCGCCAGGGACAGCTCCCGCCCGTGGTGCTCGCGAATCAGCGCGAAGCACTTCGACAGCGCCGTCAGCATCCCCAGCGCCAGCAGGTCCACCTTCAGCAGCCCCACCGCGTTGATGTCGTCCTTCTCCCACTGGATGACGGTGCGGCCCGGCATCGCCGCGTTCTCCACCGGCACCAGCTCCGTCAGCGGCTCGCGCGTCATCACGAAGCCGCCCACGTGGATGGACAGGTGCCGGGGAAAGCCCTCCAGCTCCATGGCCAGCGCCAGCGTCATCCGCACGCGGCCGTCCTCCGCGGACAGGCCCGCCTCGCGCAGCACGTCCGGCGTCACGTCGAAGCCGTTCGACGCGGCCACCTTCGACAGCCGGTCCACCTGGTCCAGTGACAGCCCCAGCGCCTTGCCCGTCTCGCGCAGCGCCAGCCGGCCCCGGTAGCAGATGACCTCGCACACCATGCCCGCGCGCTGCCGCCCGTGCTTCTCGTAGACGTACTGGAGGACCTCCTCGCGGCGCTCGTGCTCGAAGTCCACGTCGATGTCCGGCGGCTCCTTGCGCTCCATGCTCAGGAAGCGCTCGAACAGCAGGCCCATCCGCACCGGGTCGATGGCGGTGATTTGCAGCGCGTAGCAGACCGCCGAGTTCGCCGCGCTCCCCCGCCCCTGGCAGAGAATCCCCCGCGACCGCGCGAATCGGACGATGTCCCACAGCGCCAGGAAGTAGCCCGCGAAGTCCAGCGCGGCGATGAGCTTCAGCTCGTGCTCGATCTGCTTCACCACCGCGGGGGGCACGCCGCCCGGGTAGCGGAACTGGAGCCCCTCGTAGGTCAGCGCGCGGAGGTGCGCGTCCGCGGTGCGGCCCTCCGGGAGGTCTTCCTCGGGGAAGCGGTAGTGCAGGTCGTCCAGGGAGGCATGGCAGCGCGAGGCCAGCTCCGCCGCGCGCGCCAGGGCCTCCGGCCGGTCCGCGAACAGGCGCGCCATGTCCCGTGGCGACTTCAGCGTCCGCTCCGCGTTGGGCAGCAGCCGCGTCCCCGCCCGGTCCACCGACGTCCTGTGGCGGATGGACACCAGCACGTCCTGCAAGGGCTGCCGCCGGCGGTGGTGCGTGTGCACGTCGTTGTGCGCGACCAGCGGCACCCCGAGCTCCCGCGCCAGCCGCTCCGCCCGGGCCTCGCGCTCCGAGTCCCCCGCCGACAGCGTCCGGCACACACCGACGTGGAAGCGCTCCGGGAAGGCCTCCGCCAGCGAGACGACCTGCTCGAAGGGCGCGGGCTCGGGCAGGAGCGCGAGCAGCCCCGCCGACCGGTCCGCCACCGCCCGCCACGGCAGCCCGGCCTCGCCCTTGGGGTGCGTCATCCGGCTCTGCGACACCAGGGCGCACAGGTTGGAGTAGCCCGTCCCGTCCGCCGCGTACACCACCACCGGCGGGCCATCCTCCAGCGTCAGCTCGGCGCCCAGGATGAGCCGTACCCCATGCTCCTTCGCCGCCAGGTGCGCCTTCACCACGCCGTACAGCCCGTCCGCGTCCGTCAGCGCGAGCGCGCCCAGACCGAGCCTCGCGGCCGTGGCCACCAGCTCTTCCGGATGCGAAGCCCCGCGAAGGAACGAGAAGTTGGAGCGACACACCAGCTCGGCGTAATCCACGCCCGGATCTAGATACTGACCGGGCGTTCAGGCGCTAGATTGGATCTGCGCCAAGCAAGCAGGCGACTTCATGGGTTGACGCGGATGAGGGCGATCCGTCGTCGGGGCCATGGACTGCCACGTGCCGGACAGTCCGGAGGGCCCCCCTCCCTGTGGGACAGCCTCAAACCTAGCAAGCTAAGCCTGCTTTACCCACCTGTCCGGAGGCATTCATGTTCCAGCACGCGAAGTCCGTTGCCGCCGTCGTCGCCACCCTGGCCCTCTTCCCCGTCACGGCCGGTGCCCTGCCCCCGTATTGCTCCGACATCTGTGCGTGCCCCCTGAAATCCGCCCAGGTCTGCACCGACTGGGGAACCATCATCACGACCTGCGATGCGTGGTGCGAGACCTACGGAGGCATCACCTCGGATGAGGGCGAGGCGTCGGTCGCCTCCGCCGAACAGGCTGCTCAGGCCGAGGACCTGGACCTGACCTGCCACGCCTCCGAACAGACCTCGGAGAGCTGAGCGGCTGTCCTTCCGTCGCGGTCATCGAGCGGTGGCCGTGGCGCCCGGACAAAGCCAGGCGCCGCGGCCGCCCCGCCGACAGGGCTGGGCATCATCGGCATCGCGCTCGCGCCGCCGTGCGTTTGACAGGACGCCGACGCGACTGCCAAACAGGATGGCATGGACTTCACTCCCACCGCGTGGCAGCTCTGGCTGGTCGCGGCGCTCCTCCTGGGCGCGCTGGAGCTCCAGCTCACCAGCTTCATGGTCCTCTGGTTCGCCGTGGGAGCGCTGGCCTCCTCGCTCGGCGCGGCCCTGGGTCTGGGGCTCAACGGACAGCTCTTCCTGTTCGCCTCCGTCTCGGGCGTCCTCTTCGCCGCCTCGCGCACCCTCTTCAAAAACGTTTTCATGCGCGATGCCACGCATTTGAAGACAGGCATCGAGGCCATGATGGGTCAGGAGGCGGTGGTGGTGGAGTCGCTGAGCGACCCGCACGGGGGCACGGTGCGCATCAACGGCGAACTGTGGACGGCCCGATCGCTGTCGGGGCCGGTGCCCGAGGGTGAGCGCGTCACGGTGGAGCAGGTCGAAGGTCTCAAACTCTGGGTGCGCCGACCGACGGCGTCGTTGCCGGTTCCCGTGGGGAATCCAAAGAAGGAGTAGGCGGCATGGACTTCTTGACGGTACTTGGAATCATCGCGGTCATCCTGGTGGGCATCGCCGCCACCGGCATCCGCATCGTTCCGCAAGCCAAGGTGATGGTGGTCGAGCGGCTGGGCAAGTTCCACAACGTGGCCAGCAGCGGGCTCAACTTCCTGATTCCCTTCGTGGACTCGCCCCGCGCCATCGAGATGCGCACGGGCAACCGCTACATGCGCAGCAACCTGGTGGACCTGCGTGAGCAGGTCATGGGCTTCGACACCGTCCAGGTCATCACCCACGACAACGTCAACATGGAGGTCGGCTCGGTCATCTACTACCAGATCGTCGAGCCCGCGAAGGCGCTCTACCAGGTGGAGAACCTCGCGCTCGCCATCGAGCAGCTCACGATGACGAACCTGCGCAACATCATGGGCGGCCTGACGCTGGACCAGACGCTCACCAGCCGCGAGACGGTCAACACCAAGCTGCGCATGGTGCTGGACGACGCCACCGAGAAGTGGGGCGTCAAGGTGACGCGCGTGGAGCTGCGCGAAATCGAGCCGCCCCAGGCCATCAAGGCCGCCATGGCCAAGCAGATGACCGCCGAGCGCGAGCGCCGCGCCGAGGTCACCAAGGCCGAGGGCGACAAGGCCGCCTCCATCCTCCAGGCCGAGGGCGAGAAGATCTCCCGCATCCTCCGCGCCGAGGCCGAGCGCGACGCCGAGATTGCCCGCGCCGAAGGCCAGAAGCGCGCCACCATGCTGCAAGCCGAAGGCAAGGCCGAGGCCACCCGCCTCCTCTTCGAGGCCATCCACAACGGCCGCGCCACGCCCGAGGTGCTCGCGCTGCGCTACATGGAGACGCTCCAGGAGCTGGGCAAGGGCGACAACAAGATGTTCGTTCCCTACGAGGCCACCGCCACGCTGGGCGCCATCTCCGCGCTCAAGGAGGTCTTCACCCAGAGCGAGGACGCGCCCAAGCGCGCCCCGGCGCCCGCCACGCAGCAGCAGGCGCGCGCCGCCGCGAGCCTGAACGCCCAGGCCCTTGCGAGGAACACGGTGGTTCCCGAGCACGCCACCCTGCCCGGGGGCACGCCCGCCGTGCCCGTACGGCGCCAGCGCCCACCAGTCGAGCCGCAGGACGACTGAGCCCCGCCGTGGGCAGCACCCACGGGAGGTGGAAGCCCTCCCGTGGGCGGAGCAAGGCGCGCTCGCCGGGGCGCCTCAGGACGTGGCCAGCTCAGCGAATCCTGGGGAAGCGCTCCCCTGACAGCGCGTGGCCCGCCTCCAGCGTGGACAGGTGCCGGGTCAGCGAGTCCGTCATCCCTTCGCCATGGAACCTCCGAGGGTCGAAGCTCGCCTCCGCATCCATGTAGACGGTGGCCAGGGAGATTCGCGTCTCGTCGGTCTCGTTCTTGTTGGCGGCGTGCACCGTTCGTGCGTCGTGAAACGTGCAGTCCCCCGCGCGGAGCGGAACCGTGACGTGAGGCCGGAACGCCACCTCGGGGTGGCTGGCGAGGTCCTGGAGCTCCTCGGGGAGCGCCAGCTGGTGTGAGCCGGGCCAGAACGTCATGCAGCCTCGCGCGGCGGGGACATCCACCAGCGCCACCCAGGCGGTGAGCGTCACCGGAGCGCCGTGAATGGGAAGTGCCCCCTCGTCGACGTGCACGGGCGTGGGCGCAGAGCCGACCCGTTCCTTGCGCAGCAGCTCCGACTTGAACAGCCGCAGCGGCCGGCCCGCCAGTTGCTCCGCGATGGCCGTCACCCGGGGATGAAGCGCCAGGCGGCGCATGAGGCGGCTTTCGAGCTCCGCGCCCGCGACCCAGTCCATGACCATCCCTGCTTCGGAGGGCCAGTGGAACGTCTCCCGGCGGCGAAGCATCGCCCTTGCCTCCTCGAGGAACTCGGCGAGCTCCGCGGCTTCGAGCACCTGGGGAACCTTCAGGTAGCCTTCGGTCCGGTACCGCGCGGCTTCACGCGCATCCAGGTTCATGAAGGTCTCCTAGGCGCGAAACGCGCTGGCATGCTCGATGGCCCAGGACGCGAAGGTCCGCGCGGCACGTCCCGTCACCTGCTCCACCGTGGGGACGATGCGGGCCGCCTGCGCCGGGGGATTCCTGGCGAGTTGGATGCCGAACTCGACGTAGTCCTCCGGATAGCCAAAGGAGCGGAGCCGCTCGCGCTCCTGCTCCTCGCTGAGCGCCTCGAAGGTGATGGGACGTCCCACCGCCGCCGCGATGAGGGCCGTGCGCTCCGCCGGGGTGAGCGCCTGCGGGCCGCTCAAGGGGTAGCGCTTGCCCTCGTGGCCATCCTGCGTCAGCGCGACCGCCGCCACCGCCGCGATATCGGCCTCGTGCACCACCGCGCTGGGCCACGTCGCGAGCTGACGGACGACGTTGCCTTCCTTGATGCTCGGCGCCCACTCCAGCGTGTTCGCCATGAACTCGACCGGCTCCAGCCGGGTCCAGCCAAGGGTGCTCTTCTGAAGCGCGCTCTCGACGGACGTCTCATCCCATCCGCCCAGGACCGTGACCCTCCGGACGCCGGCTTGCTCGGCGAGCCGGATGAGGGCGTCCCCGTTCGTCAGCGACTCACCGTCGTCCCCGGCGCAGGTCATCAGATGGACGGCGCTCACCCCTTCGAAGGCGCGTGTCAGCGAGGTGGCGTCCGCCAGGTCACCTTGAACGACCTCGACGCCCGCGGGGAGGTTCGCCTGGGCGGGACGCCGTGACAGCGCGCGAACGCGATGTCCCGCGGCGGCGAGCTGTTGGACCAGGTGGCGGCCCACCTTGCCGGTCGCCCCTGTGATCAGGAGGGTACCGAGCGGGCGGGAGGTCTTTCCAAGAGGCGCGTTCATCAGAGGCTCCGGGTCGAAAGAACGCCGCCTGGAGGGGCGGCACGGAAGCCCGGATACCGCCGCGCCGTGACAGAACGTGTCAGCAGCCGCACCCTGCCGGCTTCAGGGCATGTCCCCGTCGGTCGGCCCCTTCGCGAGCTCCACCTCGAACGCCTGGAACCATTCCCGCGCGAGCTCGACGCGCGGCTTGTGGAAACGCTGCTCGGAGAGCTCCGCATGCAGCACCCGGTCCAGCCGGAAACGGGCGAACGCGTCCCGCTTGCAGCACCAGGCCGCGAAGACCTGCCGGGCCTCGAAGTAGGCGAGCTGCACCGGCAGGACGATGCGCTCCGACACCGTGCCAGCCTGGTTCTGGTAGCGGATGAAGAGGCCCCGCTCCTCGCGCATCGCGCGCCGGACCAGCCCGAGCAGCGGCTCCGGACGGCTCGCACCGTCACCGTCGCTGTTCACGACGGGCCATAGCCCCGTGTCGTCAATCCGTTCCGCGAGCCCCTTCGGAATCGCCGCGCTCAGCTTGGCCAGGGCATTCGTGGCGGACGCCGCCAGCTCCGCGTCCGGCAGCTGCTCGACCCAGCGCGCCCCCAGGACGACCGCCTCCAGTTCCTCCATGGAGAACATCAGCGGAGGCAGGAAGAAGCCAGGGAGGAGCACGTAGCCCAGGCCCGCTTCACCGCCAATGGGTGCCCCGAGCGCCTGGAGCATCTGGACGTCGCGATAGACGGTCCGGACGGAGACCTGATGTTCCTCCGCGAGCACCTGCGCCGTCACGGGGCCGCGATGCCGGCGCAGGGAGTCCATGAGCCCGAAGAGGCGGAGAATCCGGTCCATTGCGTCTCCAGGGGGCGGGGGAACGGCGCGCGTTCCCTATACACCGCACGCGCCGCCGCTTCGCGGGAACCTTCCGCGCGCCCGGCTGTCCGAGCCTCCGGACACACCACCCGGAGGGAACCATGCAGGACGCTTTCGTCGCAGGAGGCTGGGGGATGTACCCCACGTTGCTCGCGGGACTCGCGCTCATCGCCACCTGCGTCCAGTACGCGCGCCGGCCCGAGCCACGCTACGTGCCGCTGATGCTGTCGCTCGGGCTGTGCACCTTGATTGCCGGCACGCTCGGCTTCGCCACCGGCATCCTCTCCCTCTTGCACGCCTATAGCGGCCCGCTGTGGGACCAGGGCCCGCGCATCCTCTTTATCGGCGCCTTCGAGGCACTGCACAACGTGGCGCTCGCCCTGCTGCTCGCCATGCTGGGCGCCCTGATGGCGTCCATCGGCGCGTGGCGGCTCTCCCGCCGGATGGGGAGCTTCGTGGCGCCCGCTGCAGGTTGATGTGGAACAGTCGGACGCGCTGCCGGAGCAGCGCCTCCTGCCCTCATGAAGGCAGGGGTTGCATTTCGGCGCGCGTCTGGACATAGATTGCAGCCATCCCCAGGAGGGATTGACGCCCCCTCCCAACGAGAGGTCAGACGCACCCTTGAGGACGCTTCGCTGAATCCCCAGGTCCGTTGACGTTCCCGCGCTGAGCCGCCTTCGGGCTGGCTTGCGCCCTGGATTCAGGAGTCTCCTCATATGCCTTCCGTGCGCGCGCACCGCGTTTCGTTCGCCTTTTCTGACGCCGTTCCCGTCCTCTCCGATGTCGACTTCCACCTGCCCCCTGGCTGGACGGGGCTCGTGGGCGCCAACGGCGCCGGCAAGTCCACCCTCCTCCGATTGCTCGCGGGCGAGCTGACACCCACCGAGGGGCACCTCCAGTTCGAGCCCGCGGCCCCCACCCTGCGCCTGTGCCGTCAGGAGGTGGAGGCGCTGACGCCGGACATCTCCGCCTTCGCCGAGGCGTGGGACTCCGTCGCGCGGCGGCTGCACGGCCAGCTGGGCCTGGACGTCACCGCGCTGGAGCGCTGGTCCACGCTGTCCCCCGGCGAGCGCAAGCGGTGGCAGGTGGGCGCGGCGCTCGCCGCGGAGCCGCACCTGCTGCTGCTGGACGAGCCCACCAACCACCTGGACGCGGAGGCGCGCACGTGGCTCGTCTCCGCGCTGCGCCGCTTCCGGGGCCTGGGCATCGTGGTGTCCCACGACCGTGAGCTGCTGGAGTCCCTCACCACCGCCACGCTGCGCGTCCACAATGGGAGCGCGCGGCTGTGGCCCGGCGCCTACACCGCCGCCCGGTCACACTGGGAAGCCGAGCGCGAGGCCGAGCTGGCCTCCTACCAGCAGGCCCGCGCCGAGCAACGCCGCGCGGCGCAGCTGCTGGACCAGGCCCGGCGTGAACAGCAGTCCGCGGATGCCGCGCGGCACACCCGCAAGCGCCTGAAGAACAAGCACGACAATGACGCGCGCTCCATGGGCGCCAAGGTGGTTGCCGGCTGGGCCGAGGCAGGGGCCGGACGGCGCGTGGGCGTCGCCCGGCGCGAGCTGGAGCGCGCCAGCGAAGCCGTGGGCACCTTCACCGCGGACAAGACGGTGGGCCGCTCCGTCTTCCTCGACTACGTGCGCTCACCCAACCCGTGGCTCTTCACGCTGGACGTCCCCAGCCTCCACGCGGGGGACGTGGCGCTGCTCGGGCCGGTGAACCTCTCCGTGAGCCGCGACGCGCGCGTGCGCATCGAGGGGCCCAACGGCGCGGGCAAGAGCACCCTGGTGCGCGCGCTGCTGGAGCACGCGCGGGTTCCCCGGGAGCGGGTGCTGTACCTGCCGCAGGACGTCAGCGCGGAGGAGGCCCGGACCACACTGGACGCGGTGCGCGAGCTGCCTCCCGAGGAACGGGGCCGCGTGCTGTCTCTCGTCGCGGCGCTCGGCGTGGACCCGGAGCGGCTGCTCGCCTCCGAGCGACCCTCCCCGGGCGAGGTCCGCAAGCTGCTCATCGCACGAGGCCTGGGACAACACGCCTGGGCCCTGGTGCTGGACGAGCCCACCAACCACCTGGACCTGCCCTCCATCGAGCGGCTGGAGGCAGCGCTGCGCGAGTACCCGGGCGCGCTGCTGCTCGTCACCCATGACGCCGCCTTCGCCCAGGCCTGCACGTCCGAGGTCTGGCGCGTGGAGCACGGGCAGGTCACGGTGACGTCCGCATAGGCGCCGCGGCGGAGGACCGGAGCCGTCGTCCGCGAGGGCGGCTCCGCGCGGCGGCGACGACCATGGGGCGCCGCCGCGCCACCGCACCGTCAGGGCGCGGGCGCGAGGACGCCCAGCCACGTCTCGTTGTTCTTCTGTCCGTTCGAGACGCGGGCCGGGTTGGGCGCCTGATCGGTGGCGAAGGCGAAGACGAGGGAGCCGTCGGGCCGGGAGACCGCGGCGACGACCTCGGTGTCTCGCGGCCCCTCGAGCCGCAGCGAATCCACCGGCTGCCCCTGCGCGTCCACCGCGAGGAGGAAGCCCTTGCCGTTCGTGAGGGTGCGCCCGCCGGTGTCCAGGTCCACGTAGCCCGTGTGCCCGGCGAAGCAATAGCGCCCGGCGCCACAGGCCACGAAGGCCGAGGGGTGGTCGTCGTTCTCCAGCGAGAAGGCGCGGAGCACGACCTCCTCCGCGGGCCGATCCCACCGGCCCGACGCGAAGAAGAGGTCCTGGTCCGTGCTCTTGCCCTCGGTGCCCGTCAGCGGGCTGAGGGCCTTCGCGCCCACGGCGAACGCCGCGCCCTCCACCGCGAGCCCGGTGATTTCCTCCACATGCGCGGCGGGCAACGTGCGCGCGGACTGCCGTGTCCCCGCGCCATCGAAGCGCGTGAGGAGGATGCCCCGGCCCTCCGGCCCTTCGGGCACGCGTCCCAGTGCGTCCTGGTAGGCGGACCGGTGGGCCACCAGGAACGGGCTGGCCACGTGGATGTCCCCCGCCGCGTCGACACCGAGCGCCCAGCCGCTGAACGGCGCGCCCAGTGCGCGCATTTCGTCCAGGGTGTCCGCGCGCAGCACCACGGAGGGCGACACCACCTCCATCCAGCGCGTGTCCAGCGCGGCGTCCAGCCGGAGGAGGCGGAGCCCGTCCATCCCCAGCAGCAGCACCGCGTCCTCACCGTGGGCCACCATGGCCAGGGCGCCCAGCCCCTGCTCCGCCGCCGTCAGCGTCACCCGCTCCACGCGGCCGTCCGGGTACGCCGCATACGACAGGCGCTCCTCCGAAGGCAGGCCGCTGACGAGCACCCGCTCGGCCAGGAGTGAGCCATCCGGACGCAGCCGACGCACCTGCAGGCGCAGCGGGTCCTCCTGCACGTCCCAGCCCATCACCGTCAGTTCGCCACTGGGGTGCACGGTGAAGTGCTGGACGACTTCTCCGATGGGGAACTCCCCCAGCAGCTCGCCGTCGGGCCCCACCCGCGTCATCCGCTTCACCGGGGGCGCGAAGAACGACTCTTCGCCCCGGTCCTCGAACTCGGTGCGCCGCAGCCACGTCGACCCATCCGGCCCCAGCGCCAACCCCTGCACGCTGCTGAGGAAGCCACAGTCCACGCGGCGGACGCTCGCGCGGGCATCGAAGGGGGCCCGGGGCTCGAAGCCCGAATGCGCATCCCGGGGACACGCCTCCGTCGCGGAACAGGCCCCGGTCAGGGCCAGGAGAACCACCAGCACGAAGCACCGAGAGAGGACCATGGCGGCACTCTAGCCACTGCGCGCGGCGCGCCAGAGGCCCTCGGTGCCGGACTGTTGGAGGAACCAATCCACGAGGCCGGCCAGCCCCTCCTCCACGGCGATGCGAGGCCGGAAGCCCGTCTCCCGCTCCAGCGCGGACGGGTCCGCCCAGGTGGCGTCCATCTCCCCGGGCTGCGCTGGCGTGGGCCGCACCCGCGCGGGCGTCCCCAGGCGCCGCTCCAGCACCGCCAGGAACTCCCGGACCGAGACGGGCTCGCCCCGGCCCACGTTGAGAACGCGATACGGAGGGGCCCCCTGGGGCGGCCGGTCGAGCACGCGCAGCACCGCCTCCGCCACGTCCTCCACATGGGTGAAGTCGCGCTGCATCCGGCCCTCGCCGTGCAGCGCCAGCTCGGCGCCGTCGCGCAGGGCCTGGAGGAAGCGCAGCGGGGCCATGTCCGGGCGCCCCCACGGGCCGTACACCGTGAAGAAGCGCAGGCTGCTGGTGGGCAGCCCGTGCAGGTGGCTGTACGCGTGCGCGAGCAGCTCGTCGGCGCGCTTGGTGGCCGCGTAGACGCTGAGCGGATGGTCCGCCGCCGCGCCTTCCTGGAACGGAGGCGCCGAGCCCGCGCCGTACACGGAGCTGGAGGACGCGTAGACCAGGTGCCGCACCCGGGTCGCGCCGGCCTGCTCCAGCACCTGGAGGAAGCCCGACACGTTGCTGTCCACATAGGCCTGCGCGGTGACGCCCGCCCGGGGCCGCACGCCCACGCGCGCCGCCAGATGGATGACGGCCTCGGGACGCGACGCCTCGAAGAGGGCCCGCAGCGCGGTGCCCTGAGTGACATCCACCTGCTGGAAGTGGAAGCCCGAGGCGCCCGGCAGCGTCTGGAGCCGCGCCAGGCGGGCCCGCTTCAGTGCCTCGTCCTCGGCGGGCTCCAGATGGTCCACCCCGATGACCGCATCCCCCCGGGCCAGCAGCCGTGCGCTGACATGATGGCCGATGAAGCCCGCAGCTCCCGTGACGAGTACCCGCATGTGTCCCCCACGCTCCCACGCCCTCCGCCAGGACGCCACGTCCTCGGACCTGGACGCGGCGCTTCCCGTCCCCGTCACTTGCACGTAGGGTGGAGGGCCTCATGGTGTCCGTGAATCAGCTCCGCCCCTTCGCGAGTGCCTCGCTGGACGCGTTCCGGGCCGCGTCCGGACCGGTCGCCCTCATCCAGCAGCCCGTGGAGCTCGTCGCCCAGGGCGCTGGCAACCTGGCGTCGCGCACCGTCGGCATGGCCCACCGCGCGCACATGGACGAGCGGCTGCTCGCCATGCTCCGCGACTTCGACAGCCTGGAGGTCCACTTCCTCCAGCCCACCGTGGACGGCGAGGAGCTGACCGTCGGACGCACCGAGGCGTGCGACCTGGTGGTGCCCGACCCGTCCGTGTCCCAGCACCACGCCACCCTGCGCTGGAACGCCGCCCGCGGCGGCTTCTCCGTCCGCGACGCCGAGTCCATGAACGGCACCTTCATCAACGGCGCCCCGCTGGGCTACCGCGCCCAGGTGCAGCTCCAGGACGGAGACACCCTGGCCTTCGGCGACGCCCAGTTCCTCTACCTGCGCGCCGAGACGGTCTACGAGCACCTGCGCCTGGCCAGCCCGAAGAAGGCGCCCTGAGCCCGCCCGCCTCCGGCGCGGCTCACGGGATGGCCTGGATGGCCTCCACCACCGCCTTGCGCAGGTAGGAACGGAAGTCCGTCTGCGCCTGGTAGACGCCGATCATGGAGACGCTGCGCGTGGGGTTGCTCCACCGGAGCCTGCCGTTGGGCCCGATGACGCCCGTCTCCAGCAGCACCTCCGTGCGCCCCATGAGCTGCGCGGACGTCACGTCCACCCAGTTGAGCACCACCACCACCCCGGCCTCGGCTTCGTTGTCGTGGATCATCGCCACCACCTCGTCGACGGTGGGCGACGGTGACGGGGAGATGCGCGTCCCCACCACCTCGAAGCCGCGCTCGCGCAGGGTGGCCTGCGCCTGGCTGACGAGCACCGAGCGCGGGTTGCCCTCCCCCAGCATGTCCTGCCGGTACGTGTAGGTCGGCAGCGAGTCCACCCGGGAGCCCACCACCACCACCACCTTGCGCAGGGCCCCCGGCGGGCGGACCTGGCGCGCGGCGCACGAGGCGAGCAGGAGGCAGAGCAGGACGGCGGCGGGACGGAGGACACGCATGGCGGGGAACCTGGGAGACGGGTACGGGGCCACTATGCTGGGCCTCCGGGCCTCAGTCGAACAGTCCCTGGAGGTAGAAGCGTCCATCCCGTCCGTCGCGGAACACCCAGGCCGGGCCCAACCCCTCGAAGTGAACGCGGTAGTAGTCCCGCTGGAAGGGCGTTTCGGACCACCACTCCCCACCCAGCCGCTCCGGCCCCGCCACCGCCGTCACCCGGTGCCGCCGCCCCCCCATGCGCGCGGCCAGCAGCTGGCCGGACGCCGCCACCTCCGCGTCCAGGCACGCCGGCTCCGCCAGCAACCGGGAGGGCCGCTCCCGCAGGGCCGCCGCCACGGGCGCCTCCCGTGCGCCGGGCGCCAGCAGGTCCTCGGACAGGCCCCGCCGGGCCTCGGGGGGCCGGAAGGCCCGCGCGCCATGGGCCGCCTCGGGCCGGTGGACCGCCTCCAGCCCCGCCGCGAAGAGGGACTCCTCCCCCAGCGTCGTCGCCAGCCGGGACAGCACCACCTCCAGCGCCGCGTCGCCCTCCGGCGTGTCCCCCAGCGCGAGCTGCTGTCCCGCGTCCTCGGAGTGCTCGTCCACCCGCGCGGACACCTCCGCCACCGGGTTCTCCAGCCGCAGCTCCTCCAGCCGGTGCCGCGCCAGCTCATGCAGCAGCTTCGCCCTCGCGGTGGGACGCGCCAGCGTCAGCGTCACGCTCCGGTGGCCCGTGGGGTCCAGCTTCAACGTGAAGGTGAGCCGCACCGCCGCGCGGCCCCGCCCGGACAGCCGCGCCCCCAGCCGGTCCATCAGCGTCTTGAGCGCGAAGCGCAGCGGCTCGAAGGACTCGGCGGGGAAGTCCAGCACCACACGCTCCTCCAGCACCGCCTCCAGCACCGCGGGCACGAAGGGCGTGTCGTCCTCGCCCCGGCACCGCGCGTGGATCCGCGCGCCGGCGGCCCCCGCCCGCGCCGCCACGGCCCCCGCGGGCAGCGCCGCCACCTCTCCCAGCGTGGTGAGCCCCAGCGCGGCGAACGCCGCTCCGTCACGGCCCTCCAGCGCGGACAGCGGCAACGGCGCCAGCGCCCGGGCGCTCTCCCCCGGCGCCACCACCTCCACCCGGCGCGCGCCATGCCGCGCCACCGCGCGCGCGGTGAACGCCTCCGAGGCCACCACCACGTGCGCCCGGTAGCCCAGCTCGGAGCACAGCGCCAGCATGCGCGTCCCCAGCGCCTCCTCGCCCCCACAGAGGTGCGCGGCTCCCGCGTCCAGCCACAGCCCGTCCGGCGCGCAGAGCTGGAAGCCCGGGGCCAGCGGCAGCAGCGCCTCGCCCAGCGCCGTCAGCGCGCGCAGCTCCTCCTCCGGGCGATGGTCGAAGTGCCGCAGCACCGGCTCCAGCGCGGTGGCCGCCGTCAGCGTCATCCCCGGGCGGACACCGGCCTTCAGCGCCGAGGTGGAGGCGAACGCCACCCGCCGCTGGCCGCGCACCGCCTCCACCAGCACGAAGGGACGCCCCGCCAGCTCCGGGGACTCCACCACCCGGCGCTGCACCGGGAAGCGGGTGAGGTGCAGATAGGCCCTGCGCATGGCGGCCCTCAGTGCGGCTGGGACGGCAGGACGGCGTCCAGCCCCTGGCGCAGAGGCGGCATGGGCGCGTCACGCCCGGGCCGTTGCCCCAGGATGCCCAGGCCGTTGCGCAGCGCGCCGGACTGCTCCCGCAGGAAGTCGGGCGTGGCGTCCTCCTCGGCCTCGGCCACGTCCAGCAGCCGCCCGCCCCCTTCCAGCCCCAGCGCCGGGTACAGCGAGCGCCAGGGCAGCACCGCCCGCGCGCCAGCGCCGCCCTGCCGGCTGCGCACCACCTCCACCGACCAGCCCTCGCCGTCCCGGGCCTCCGTCCGCAGCCGCAGCACCCCATCCGCCGGGGCCTCCGGCGAGGTGAGCAGCACGAGCAGCCCGCCGCCGCGCGCCGCCGCGTCCGCCAGCTTCCGCGCCTCCACCGGGGACACCCGGCAGGCCCGCCCACCGGAGGACGCCCCGCGCGTCAGGTCCAGCACCACGCAGGCAAAGGCCCCGCTCCGGGCCAGCTGGACGGCGGCCCAGATACGCTGCTCGGGCGCCTTGGGGCGGACGATGAGCAGCCGCTCCAGGTCCACGCCCAGGGCGGCCGCGGCGGGCGGATAGAGCTCCCGGGGGCCGTCCACCCACGCGCACAGCCGCGCCTCCCGATGCGCCGCTGCCACCGCGTGCAGCGCCAGGCTCGTGCGCCCCGAGGCCGCCTCCCCACACAGCTCCACCGCCTGTCCCAGCGGCAGGCCGCCCGCGGGCAGCAGCGCGTCCACCGCCGCCAGGCCCGTGCGCAGCACCGCCAGGTAACGCCGGGGCGCCGCCTGCAGCTGGCGGATCCGCTCCCGCAGCTGCTCCACGACCGAGCCCGCCCCCTGCCCCACCTCCACTCGCTGCTCCGCCGCGCTCATCTCGCCTCCTCGCCAGGCCCGCCGGTGCCGGACGACCGGCGGGGCAGTCGTCCACTATCCTCGGAGGTCTGACATGCGCCTTCATGGGACGCATGGCGGTGGGTGCGGAGATCAGACCCGCTGGTGCGGGCGTCCGTCGGGGCTCAGCCCGCGCAGAGGACCTTCACCTCCACCTTCTTGTCGTCCGCGCGGCGCAGGCAGCTCGACTGGAAGAACAGGCGGGCCGGATACCGCTCCGTGGACGCCTCGTAGCGCAGGTCGCCCGCGGCCACCGAGCACCGCTCCACCGTGTCATCCGCGCGCGTCAGCTCCACCTGGACCAGCCGGGGGTCGGGCAGGTTCACCACCTCGATGCTCTGCGCCACCGTGGCCAGCTCGGCGATGCGCAGCAGGGTGTCGCGGTAGTTGTCCCGGCACACGGAGTCGAGGTTGTCGAGCCCCTGATCGAACGCCTCCGCCATCGCGCGCTGGCGGTGGCCGGGCCCGAAGGAAGTCGGGCAGTCGACGTTGCGCACGATGACGCCGTCGGGCGTGACGTCGCGAATCAGCTCCGCCCGCTTGTCGGACAGCGCCACCGGCCCAATCGTGGCCCAGAGCACCTGACGCGACGCCCCGGTCGAATCCCGAAGCTGCTGGAACATGTCGAAGTACTCCTCCACTGGTGTCAGCAGATGCGACTGCTCGCTGCAGTTGTCGATGGACGTGTCGTCGGACACCCAGACCGGCGGAGGCCGCGCCGTGGTGCTGCAGTCCTCCTCGTCCGACACCACCGCCACCAGCAGCCGCGCGCCGTCGCGCAGGAACCCGCCGTTGCCGCCCTCCGCCACCGGCGTCGACACCAGGGGCTCCGAGACGGCCAGCCGGACCGCCTCGAAGGGCGACTCCTGCCCGCTGCCCTCGATGCCCTGCCGGATCAGCCGCCGGAACTTCTCCAGCACGTATGGATCCGTGCCGTCGATGAAGCGCTCGTCGGTGGGGTTGCCCGCCGCGTCCGGCACTGGCTGCAACCGGCCGGACTCGTTGGGGTACTCACGCAGCCGCGTCTCCCCCTGGAACATGGCCAGCCGGTACACGGACGTGGTGATCACCCCCACCCGGAAGTCCTGCGAGACGCCGCCTCCCTCCTTGAGCGCCTCCAGGAAGGCGGGCAGCTCGGTGGCGATGGCGTTCTGCTCCTCCTCCATGGAGCTGGAGTTGTCGATGACGAAGAGGATGTCCGTCTTCTGCGGCGCGATGACGGGCGACTCGCCCTCACACGTGCCGGGCAGGTTGGAGCCCGGCTCGTCGACGGGCGACCGGCACGACGTCCACACCAGGGACGGCAGCAGGAGCAGCGGGGCGAAGTGGCGGAGCTTCATGGGGGGCCTCCCAGAGGGCGGCGCACCCCGGCGGGGCGCCGCGTCAGATGCTAGGGGGGCGAGCATGCCCCACCCCTCGCCCGGACGCGAGACTTCCGAGGAACACCGGAGTGGCAGCGGGGGGCGGAAAAACGCACACAGCGTTTGCCATGTCCGTTTTGGTTGTTACGTTGGTTCATCCGCCGCAGAAAACCTGGAAATGTTCACTGGTTGTCGAAGGGAAAAGGCCGAACTTCATGTCCGATGAGAAGAAGAAGGGCACCGCTGCGAGCGCAATGCCCACCGCGATGGCCCCTCCGGGGCTCATCAACAAGGAAGACATCCCGCAGGTGCTTCCCATCCTCCCCCTGCGCAACAGTGTCTTCTTCCCGGGCGGGGTGCTTCCGCTGGCCGTCGGCCGCCAGAAGACCATCGCCCTGATCAAGGACGCCGTGCGTGACGACCAGGTCATTGGCGTCGTCACCCAGCGCCGCGCCGAAGAAGAAGATCCGGGTGCCGCCGACCTCTACACCATGGGGACGGTCGCCCGCATCGTGAAGCTCCTGAAGATGGGCGAGGACAACTACTCGCTCGTGGTGCAAGGGCTCGCCCGCTTCCGCGTCGTCGAGCTCGTCCAGGAGGCCCCCTACCTCAAGGCCCGCGTGGACGCCGTGGAGGACAAGACCTCTTCGGAGAACGTGGAAGTCGAGGCGCTGGGCATCAACCTCAAGAAGCTGGCGCGCGAGGTCATCGAGCTGATGCCCGAGCTGCCGGCCGCCGCCACCGAGCTGGTGGAGAGCATCACCCACCCCGGCCA
Source organism: Pseudomyxococcus flavus (assembly GCF_050038885.1). Taxonomy (NCBI): domain Bacteria; kingdom Pseudomonadati; phylum Myxococcota; class Myxococcia; order Myxococcales; family Myxococcaceae; genus Pseudomyxococcus; species Pseudomyxococcus flavus. The sequence goes on from NZ_CP143624.1 coordinate 8,569,519, forward strand.
CCTGGCGGACCTGATCGCCGCCAACGTGGACGTGCCCATCGAGGAGAAGCAGGCCGTCCTGGAGACGGTGGACCTCAAGGCCCGGATGAAGCTCGTGCTCGAGCTGCTCAACCGGAAGCGGGAGATCCTCAAGCTCTCCAACAAGATCGACTCCGCCGTGAAGGGCGAGATGTCGAAGACCCAGCGCGAGTACTACCTGCGCCAGCAGCTCAAGGCCATCAAGGAAGAGCTGGGGGAGATGGGCGAGGAGGAGGAGGAGCTGGACGAGCTGCAGGAGCGCCTGAAGAAGGCCAACCTGCCGCCCGAGGTGGAGAAGGTCGCCAACAAGGAGCTCAACCGCCTGAAGACCATTCCGGCGGCCTCCAGCGAGTACACCGTCGCGCGCACCTACCTGGATTGGATCGCCGACCTGCCGTGGGCGAAGATGTCCGAGGACAACCTCGACATCGAGAACGCGCGCCAGCAGCTCGACAAGGATCACTTCGGCATCAAGAAGGTGAAGAAGCGCATCCTGGAGTACCTGGCCGTCCGCAAGCTGAAGAACGACATGCGCGGGCCCATCCTGTGCCTCGTCGGTCCGCCGGGCGTCGGCAAGACGTCGCTGGGCCAGAGCGTGGCCAAGGCCACGGGCCGCAAGTTCGTGCGCCTGTCGCTGGGCGGCGTGCGGGACGAGGCGGAGATCCGCGGGCACCGGCGCACCTATGTCGGCGCGCTCCCCGGCCGCTTCATCCAGAGCATGAAGAAGGCCGGCACCAAGAACCCGGTCATGATGCTGGACGAGATCGACAAGCTCGGCGCCGACTTCCGTGGCGACCCGAGCGCGGCGCTCCTCGAGGTGCTGGACCCGGAGCAGAACAACACGTTCAGCGACCACTACCTCGACGTGCCCTTCGACCTGTCCAAGGTGATGTTCGTCGCCACGGCGAACCAGCTCGACCCCATCCCCGGTCCGCTGCGTGACCGCATGGAGATCATCGAGCTGACGGGCTACACGTTCGAGGAGAAGCAGAACATCGCCCGCATCCACCTGGTGCCCAAGCAGCTCAAGGAGCACGGGCTCAACCCGGACCACATCGAGATCACCGACGACGCGCTGCTCACGCTGACCACCGCGTACACGCGCGAGGCCGGTGTGCGTAACCTCGAGCGCCGCATCGCGGACATCTGCCGCGCGGTGGCGGTGGAGGTGGCCGGCGGCAAGACGGAGAAGCAGACCATCAACGCGGACCGGGTGAAGGAGATCCTCGGGCCCGAGATGTTCTACTCCGAGGTCGCCGAGCGCACCGAGGTGCCGGGTGTGGCCACGGGTCTGGCCTGGACGGCGGCGGGGGGTGACCTGCTCTTCATCGAGGCGACGAAGATGGCGGGCAAGGGCGGCATGACGCTCACCGGCCAGCTCGGCGACGTGATGAAGGAGAGCGCCACGGCGGCGCTGAGCTACCTGCGCAGCAAGGCGGAGCAGCTCGGCATCAGCCCGAACTTCCTGGAGAAGACGGACCTGCACCTGCACTTCCCGGCGGGTTCCATTCCGAAGGACGGTCCCTCCGCGGGCGTCACCATCCTCACCGCGCTCACCAGCCTGCTGACGGGCATCCGGGTGCGGCACGACACGGCGATGACGGGCGAGGCCACGCTGCGTGGCCTGGTCCTGCCGGTGGGTGGCATCAAGGAGAAGGTGCTGGCGGCGCACCGGGCGGGCATCAAGCGGGTCATCCTGCCCGAGCGGTGCCGCAAGGACCTGGTGGACGTGCCGGACCAGGCGCGCAACGAGCTGGAGTTCATCTTCGTCACCCACATGGACGAGGTCCTGAAGGCGGCGCTGGAGACGCCTCCCGTGGGCGTGTCGGGCACCCCGGGTGGCGAGCCCGGCAAGGAGGCGCCGCTGCCGAAGCCGGCCGAGTCCTCTCCCGAGGTCCGCGCCTAGCGCACGGCCTTCCGGCCGGTAGGAAGTGACACGGGCAGGTTCCCTCTTCCTGGGGACCTGCCCGTTGTCTTTGCAGGGCGGGACTAGTCCACGCGGGTGAAGTGCGCCTTGTCGAAGAGCAGCACGCCCGTCCCTGGCGGAATCAGCATCTGCGCGCCCACATCCTCGAAAAGGGCCCGCCCATTGGACCAACTAGGAGAATGGTCGCAAAAGCTGCCTTCAGGCTTGAAGTAGCAGGAGCCATCCCCTGCGCAAATGCCCCCCGCCAGACATTTGGGCCCCACTTCGATGCGCGACAACCCCAGCTTCATCAGTGGCCGGTTAGCAGGAAGAGAGATCAACGCGGCGGACTCTGTCGCGTTCACGTACACCAACCCGCGCTCGAACGAACGCATGCGCACGAACTCCGACTGCCCAGCGACCGCGACATGAGGCCCAGAGGGGCTTCCCAGGTTCAGCCCGTACTCAGGGAACGCATTGAGATAATGACGAGGGCCCACGGCAGGTTGCGCCCACGTGGGATTGAAGTCCCAAAGCCCGAACCACATCCGCTCTCCTTGGGGTTCATACGCGAGCAGGAAAGAAGCCAGGGTGAACAGCCTGAACTTCGCCCCGATCGCGACGTCGAACATGGCATGAACGGCCGGGAAGCACAGGACGGATTTGGCACGCTGATGCTGGTCGGTGAGTTCATCGAGGTGCGCACGCCAGTAGCTTCCGGTCGGCTGGTGCTCCCCTTCCCAGAAGCACCCCTCGAACATGCCGCCATGAGTCCCTGAGAGAGCGGTATCAATGCCTCGCGAGCTACGGGCGCTCACGGCGTCACCGGGCACCTCCGCCTCCACCGCATTCCCCATGAAGCGCATCGTGGGATAGCTGGCCTGAAGGCCTTCGCCAAACGTCTTGAGCGCCTGGGCCCACGCGTCTTGCCCCCCTGGCTGACCGAGTCCCTGACAGAAGGGCTCGTACTCCATGGAAGGCGCCTCATGATTGGCCCCCTTTGGAGAATGGATACACGGCTTCTCTGGGCGGAACTCGTCCAGGAAGATGGTGTTGTAGCCTTGGGCCTGAGCTTCCCCGACGACCAGTCCCATCTGGTTCCGCCAATGGCTGCTCGCGGGATTCGTGTTGTCACCACTCCAAAACCGATCGCCGATCCGATTGTGGAAGCGCGATGACAGATATTCCGGATCCGCGGGGAACCGCCCCATGACGACATCCGTACCATCCCAGAGGGGAATGGTGATCTCGACCTTGTAGATGATCGCCTCCCAGCCATTGGAGACATGGCGCATCCGGCACGTCAGGAAGGCACGATCTTCCACATGCAGCCGGAGAATGCCGGAAGCGAGCTGGGCCGAATCCACTGCCAGTGGCGTGTCATCCTGCAAACGGCCAAAGGTTCCGAAGCCTGTCAGCGCGTATCGAACGAGCTTGAAGGCATAGTTCGCGGGGTTGAAGGTCGGAGGCACGCGAAGCGCGAGTGACACATCCGCAGTGACTGCGTACCGGGTCACCACCCCTGTAGCATCATCGGTATAGGGGCATGCCAGCCGATCCCAATGGAGATGAGAGGTGACCGCACCGACTCCCTGGACGTTCGCGGTTGCCGCGTTCAGCCGAAACAGCGGCGCGACGTTTCCCGTATGTGTGACACAGGCGGGATGCGAGTAGGGACGCGTCAGTCCTGCCTGCGACGTCTTCACCTGATAGCAGACGGTCGTCCCCACGGAGGGAGGTGCGGTGTCCTCGAAAATGAGCGACTCGGGCGCATCCGGAATGCTGGATTGCAACAGCACGAAAGGCACCTGCTCCCACCAATTCGCGGTGTCCATGTTCACAGAGCCCACGTAGCGATGAACCTCGTAAGTCGCGGGTGCGCTCACCGTCGACGGGATGCCGTAGACGCCCAGCACGGGGTCCTGACGCCCAATCCTTCGGTCATGCTGCCACGTCACGACCACTTTCGACGGCCCGTCGCTGACGGCGGTCAAGAGCGCGGGGTCCGTCGTGTGAAGGAAGCTGCGTTCATCGAATTCGAGTTTCTGCTGCTCACCCCGCCCCGGTTCGGGAAAATCTCCCGTGCGGATTTCATTGTCCGCCAGCCCTGCAGCGCCTGCGCTTCCCAACGTAGAGATGAAGTAGCGCCCCTTTTGCTCCTGCGGGAAAAGCACGGGATCGGTGTAGAATCGATCGCTGCCATTGATGAATGAATGGAATATCCGCGGAAGTTGCTGAATGACCTCCTCGTTCCCGAAGCTCTCCTGCATGTGCAGGGGAACAATGCCGTTCGCACCACTCTGAATCGCCGGTTCCAGCAGCAGGTGGCCTGCTCGCCAGATATGAATGCTCTCATCGAAGAAGAGCACATCCGAGCGCGCGTCTCCGCTGAACTGCCCCGTGAGCCGCTGCTCCGGCGCAGAAAACCAGACCGCTCCACCATGCGGAGTCGTCGTGCTTCCCGCGTAAGCGAACCCTTCTCCGGTACTCAACCAGATACCAATGCTGCCGTCCCCACCGAAAACCGCAAAATCAGACAAACCATCTACGTTGAAGTCGCCCACGAGCCGGCGTCCTGGCGCACTGAACCAGCCGGCCTCCAACGTCAGGCCCGTCTCCGTTGCCCCTTTGTAGGTGAAGCCGTCGGCTGTGGAGGCCCACAGGTGGACCGCGCCTCCATTGGAGAAGAACGCAAGGTCATCCCCCGGATGGTCGTCGTTGAAGCGCCCAACCAACCGCCGGCCCCAGTGCCCGAACCAGCCTCCATCGCTGTCGAGGCCGACGTCCGTATGGGAAAGCTGCGAGAACCCATTCGCACCGCCCCCCCAGACTACGACATGGCCATCGGTCTTGAAGAAGACGATGTCTGTCCCCCCTTCTCCGTCGAAGTTGCCCGTCGCCCGGCGTTCTGGGTGGTCGAACCATCCTTCAGCCGTCGTAAACGGCGTGGGGAAATAGCCCCCATAAATGAATCCAGTTCCTGTGGAGTTCCAGAACGTGACATCACCATTGTTCGCGAAGAATGCGATGTCATCCTTCCCATCGGCGTTGAAGTCACCCACGAGCCGGCGCTCCGGATGGCCAAACCATCCAAGGCCCATCGTCAGACCAGTGAAAGTCTCTCCCTCTCCGACGAAGCCATCCCCTGTTCCGCGAAAAAGTATGATTTGCCCATCATTCCCGAAATAGACGACGTCATCGTAGCCTCCATTCGAACGGTCTCCGGTGAAGTCCCCCACTGCGCGCCGATTCGGAGCCCCAAACCATCCGCCGTCCGCATCCAGTCCCATCGGAACGGCAACGGTCTTCCGGAAACTCGGGCAGTGGTGCTGGTCGCAAATCCCTCCGTCCAGCCCAGTGGATAGTGTGGACTCCTCGTGCTCGATACCCGCTGACTCCGGATTTGGCTCAAGGGACGCACGGGAGCATCCCGCCCCTCCCATGCACAGGATGAGTAGAAGCCAAGTTGGCAAAAACAACCACTTCACTCCGCACGACAATGGCCATCGCTGATTAGGCATTTCTGATTCGCACCCAAGAGATTGTGTGAAGACCTGGCGCCCCCCACTCACCACCCAATCGATGGAGTGCGTGGAGACCATGACTTCCCAGCTTGAGTCTCCGCCCGCCGGAGTGGTGGCGTCCCAGGCACCACCAGCCTTAGCATGATGGCCCGACGTACTTCCTAAGCCCTTCCATTTGCCCACTTGTCCGCAAGTACGCCCACAGCCCCCTTGCCAGAAGGAGACTGAACGGCGACACTCCTTACTTTCCCGGGCGCCTCACGCACCATGCCGAAGACCGCCACGCTGCTGGGCCTGGGGTTCCTGTTCCTCGCCAGGACCGCCACTGCCTCCGAGCCAGCCACCGTCGCTCCCACGCCCACGTGGCCCGCGCCCGGGGCGCCCCTCACCGTGTCCGAGGTGCGCTTCCCCAAGGGCTTCGGAAAGCGGCGCATCTACCTGGACGCGGGCCATGGCGCGGAAGGGAACACGGGCAACAAGGGCGTCACCTGCGAGGACGAGGAGACCTTCACCCTGCGCGTAGCGGAGGACCTGGCGAAGCGACTGGAGGCCACCGGCCACTTCCAGGTGCGACTGAGCCGCAAGCCCGGCGAACGCGTCCCCTACCCCACCCGCGTCGCAGCCGCCGAGCAGTGGCGCGCGCACGCGATGCTCAGTCTTCACTCGGACTCGCGCGGCACGCCCATGCCCTGGTCTCCCAAACCTGACCAGGAGTGCTACCGGCAGGACGCCGCACCCGGCTTCACCGTGCTCTGGTCCGAGTCCGAAGACGCCGCCGCGGGCCTCCAGTCCGGACGCGCGGGACTGGCCCGCGCCCTGGCTCGCCGATTGGGTCAGGCCGGCTTCCCGCCCTATGACGGCGTGGACTACGAGGGCCTCTACGCCATCGACGCCGCGCAGGCGGGCGTCTTCGTGGCCCGTGAGCCCACGCACCGGCAGATCTTCGTGCTGCGCAAGCCGCGCATCCCATCCGTCATCATCGAGACCCACCACGCGCTCGACTTCGAGGAAGCCGCACGCTGGCGCGAGCAACGCACCCTGGAAGCCTTCGCCGCCGCCGTGGCGCAGGGGCTCGTGGATGCGCTCGGGCCTCAGGCGCCCACCGAATCACGTACGGCCCGCCCTCGCTGAGCCACCACCTGCCGCGGGCTCGACGTCCGCGCTCTCAAGGACACCCATTGTGAGCATTCTCGAGGCCTCTGCTGAAGCAGACCGTGACATGCACCAGCGTTCCGCGGCCTATCGGCATGACCGGATGCATGTGTTCCATTCCTGGTCGGCACAGGCCGACATCGAGCCCGTGGTGGTCGTCGGCGCCAGGGGTTCCAGGTTCTGGGATGAGGGAGGCAGAACATGGCTGGACTTCTCCAGCCAGCTCGTCAACGTCAATGTTGGACACCAGCACCCGAAGCTGATTGCCGCCATCAAGGAGCAGGCCGACAAGCTGTGCACGGTTGCCCCCTACCACGCCAATGAAGCGACCAGCGAAGCGGCCCGGCTGCTCGCCGAGGTCGCCCCGGGTGACCTCAACAAGGTGTTCTTCACCAATGGTGGCGCGGAGGCAGTCGAGAACGCCGTCCGCATGGCGCGTCATCACACGGGGCGGCACAAGGTGCTAGCGGCCTACCGCAGCTATCACGGCGCCACCACGGGCGCGCTCTCCCTGACGGGAGACCCACGCCGCTGGGGCACCGAGCCCGGCATGCCAGGCGTCGTCCGGTTCTGGGGACCGTACCTGTATCGTTCCGCCTTCCACGCCACCACGGAGGCAGAGGAGTGTGGGCGCGCCCTGTCGCACCTTGAGCAGGTGCTCATCATGGAGGGCCCCCAGACGGTCGCCGCCATCCTGCTGGAGACCGTGGTGGGCGGCAATGGCATCCTGGTTCCCCCGGACGGCTACCTCCAGGGCATCCGCCAGCTCTGTGACAAGTATGGCATCGTGATGATTGCCGACGAGGTGATGTCAGGCTTTGGCCGATGTGGCGAGTGGTTCGCCGTGAACCGCTGGAACGTCACGCCAGACCTCATCACCTTTGCCAAGGGCGTCAACTGCGGATACGTCCCGCTCGGCGGCGTGCTCATCAGCGACCGGATTGCGAAGACGTTCGCCCAGCGCGTCTACCCGGGAGGGCTGACCTACTCCGGCCACCCGCTGGCCTGCGCGGCAGCCGTTGCCTGCCTCAACCTCTACAAGGAAGAGCGCATCATCGAACACGCCCGGCACCTGGGGGACGATGTCATCGGCCCGGCGCTCACGGCGATGAAGCAGCGTCATCCTTCCGTGGGGGATGTCCGCGGCGTTGGCGTGTTCTGGGCAATCGAGCTGGTGCGCAACCAACGAACGCGCGAGCCGCTCGTGCCCTACAACGCCTCGGGCGCCGCGAACGCGCCCATGGCTGAGCTCGCCAATGCGTGCAAGGCGCGCGGCGTGTGGCCCTTCACCCACTTCAACCGTATGCACGTCGTGCCGCCGCTGACCATCAGCGACGCGGAGGTGACAGAAGGGCTCGCCATCATCGATGAGGCGCTGGCGGTCGCCGACCGCCACGTCTCCGACGGCCCTGGGTGAGCCACCCTGCACCAGCTCGACAGCGAAGAACCTCCGCCACTCCGTATGACTACGTCTTTCGAGTCGTGGCGGGCGCCTCGCTCAGCTCACTGGCAAAGACCTGGTCCTCGTTCCGGAACGCCTTGAACTCCAGCTTGTTGCCCGAGAAGTCGGCAACGAACATGGAGGTGTGCTCACCGACACAGCCAGCGAGCCGGACATGCGGCGCCTTGATGAACTGGACGTTCCCCGCCCTCAACCGCTCCGCCAGCACGTGGAAGGTCTCCCAGTCCACGTTCAATCCGAAGTGGGGCACCGTGACATCCGAGCCGTCGAAGTCGGATTCACTCGTCTGGGGACGCACGGGCGAGAGGTGGGCGACAATCTGGTGTCCGTAGAAGTTGAAATCCACGTAGTGGTCGGTGCTGCGCCCCTCGGGGCAGCCGAGGACACCACCATAGAAGGCACGCGCCGACTCCAAGCTGTCGACGGGGAAGGCCAGATGAAAATATGCAGTAGCGCTCATGGAGAGACCTCGAAATCCGGGGGCAGCGTCAGAGTCCAGCGTCCTGATAGATATTGTTCCAGAACTGGTCGAAGACATCCTTGCTCTTCCGGTAACCGCCGACGAGCTCCTCGAGGACCTGCGGTTCACGGTCCACCATCTCCGTGATGGCGGCCCGCAGCAGCTCGCGGTGCGCGATATCAATATCGCCGGTGTGGATTTCCCAGAACGCCCAGTCCAGGCGCTCCTTCATCTCCTGGATGACAGGGTTCTTGACGAAGTGCGCATGCATGGCGGACAGGTAGACCTGACACAGGCACTCGCCGCCCATGCCGCGAAGTCCCACGCCGTACCAGGGCGAGCCCTCCAGGACGAGCTCTCGAATCTCTCCCAGGAGTGAAAGGTTGGCCTGGTTCGCCTTCCGTTCCAGCTCTCGCTCTGGGATCCCGATGCTCATCAGGAAGTTGTCATAGACCTGATGGTGCGCCTGCTCGAAATGGCCGTTCCCCAGCTCATCGTTGAGGAAGTCCGCCAGCAGGCTGCGCAGCTTCCCGAACGGTAGCCGGTACACCAACAGCGCCAGATCGCTGATGTAGAAGATCGTAAAGTATCGATACTGCAAGAACACCCGTTTCAAGGTGTCGAGCGAAGCATGCTCCAGTGCCTTCAGCTTGGCGTCGGCGAGATACTCGGTCTGCGTACGAGTCGTATCCGCCATCAGCCAGAACTCTTCCTTCAACGCTTGAATTGCTTGTGGCGTCATGCTGTCGAACTCCTGCTTGCCGTATCCAATGTCGCGAAGCCGCAACCACGCCCGCAGCCCACCCATTTTCGATTCCAAACAGTCTCTATTTCGTAACGGCACCTCCAGAAGTCATGTCATCCCTCACGTTACTGACCTGCTCCCTCACGCGGTTCCGTGGCTGAATCGATGTGCTCGACGAGCCGGCGCGCCAGCGTGTCCACCTGCGGAGGCAGGAGCACGCTGTAGTGGTCTCCAGGGACGTCCTCCACCTTGAGCCCCGCGGACGCCCAACGGGACCAACCGTGGGACACCTCCACGGACTGGGAACGCTGCGCATCCTTCGCGCGCAGCAGCAGCACGGGGCACCGGACGAATCCGGGACGGTAGGCCGCCAGCGCCCGACGGTTGGCCCGAGTCACGTCACGCCAGGCCCGGAGGGTCGATGCCTGGACCTCGGGAGGCAGCCACCCCGCCTGTCGCGCATGCTGGAGCACGGCGGCGAGTTGCTCCTCGTCGGACAGGCCCACGAGCGCCTCGGGGCGCAGGGTGGACTCGGCGCCCGCGATCCTCGCCAGGTCCCTGGCCATTCCCGTGAGCAGCACAGGCGCCGCGGGCTCCCGCCTGGGCGCGTTCTCGTCAGGCGCGAAGCTATCCAGCATCACCAGGAGCGCCACACGCTGTCCCTGCCGCTCCAGTTCTCGCGCCATCTCGAAGGCCACCACGCCTCCGAGGGACCAGCCGCCCAGGACGTACGGGCCCTCGCGCTGAATCTCGCGCATCGCCACCACATAGCGGCGGGCGAGCGCATCCACCTGCTCCAGCGGAGGCTCGCGGCCGTCGAGCCCAGCAGCCTGGAAGCCGTAGATGGGCCGATGGCGTCCCATCCTCCGAGCCAGCTCGCGATACGGCCCCACGGCGCCACCGACGGCGTGCACGAAGAACACGGGCGTCCCCGAGCCCTCGGCCTGCAGTGCCACGCAGTCGCGCCCCAGACCCTCCACGTCCGGGCCTTGCAGCCACGCCGCCAGGCGCGACACCGTGGGCGCCTCGAAGAGCGCGCGCAGCGGCATGTCCATGCCCAGCACCGTGCGGATACGCGCCACGACCTGGGTCGCCAGCAGCGAGTGCCCCCCCAGCTCGAAGAAGTCGTCATGAAGCCCGACGCGCGAAACGCCCAGCACCTCCGAGAAGATGCCCGCCAGCGCGTGCTCGGCCTCCGTGCGCGGTGCGATGAAGGACTCGGGCTCGGCGTTTGGCCTCGGGTCGAGCGCCAGCAGCGCCTTGCGGTCGACCTTGCCATTGGGCGTCAGTGGCAACGCCTCCACCACCACCACCGCCGACGGCACCATGTACTCCGGCAGCTTCTGCCGCACGTAGTCCCGCACCTCCTGCGCCTCCGCACCCGGCGCCACCACGTACGCCTCCACCCGCCGGTCCTTCTCCTCCCCCCTCGCCACCACCACCGCCACCGCTTCCTTCACCCGCGCATGCTGCTTCAGCGCCTCCTCCACCTCCCCCAGCTCAATCCGGTAACCCCTCACCTTCACCTGCGTGTCTCGCCGGCCCAGGAACTCCAGCACCCCGTTGCCCAGCCACCTCACCTCGTCGCCCGTCCGGTACAGCCTCTCCCCTTCACCAAACGGTGACGGCACGAAGCGCTCCGCCGTCAGCTCCGGCCTCCCCACGTACCCCCGCGCCAGCCCGTCTCCTCCCACGTACAGCTCGCCCCTCACTCCCACCGGCACCGGCCTCAGTCCCTCGTCCAGCACGTACACACGCGTGTTCCCCACCGGCCTTCCAATGGGCACCGTCGCGCCTACGTCTTCCTCGGCCACCACCCGGTGGACGCTTGTAAACGTCGTCCCCTCCGTCGGCCCATACCCGTTGATGAGCACGCCTCCGCCCCTCACCCGCTCCCTCACCCGCCCCACCGGCAGCACGTCTCCTCCCGCTAGCACCTGCCTCACTCCTCTCAGCGCTTGCGGCTGGTACGCCTGCATCTGCTCGAAGAGCGCCGCCGTCAGCCACAGCGACGTCACCCCCGCCTCCTTCAGCGTGCGCCCCAACTCCTCCAGCTCCAGCGGCCCTTCCGGGTACACCACCAGCTTCCCCCCGTGCAGCAGCGCGCCCCATACCTCCAGCGTCGACGCGTCGAAGGCCGTCGACGCAAGCTGCAGCCACACCTCCCCGGGCCCGAAGTCCGCCACCCCGCTCCCCACCACCAGCCTCGTCACCGCTCGCTGCGGCACCGCCACCCCCTTCGGCTTCCCCGTGCTTCCCGACGTGAACATCACGTACGCCAGGTTGCCTCCTCCCACTCGCCGCTCGGGGTTCGTCTCCTCCTGGCGCGCGATGGACTCCCACTCCGTGTCCACGCACACCACCAGCTCCCCTCCCGACGCCACCTCGTCCGCCAGTCGCTCCTGCGCCACCAGCAGCGCAATCCCCGCCTCCTGCTTCATCCACCCCAGCCGCTCCAGCGGGTAGCTCGCGTCCAGCGGGACGTACGCTCCTCCCGCCTTCAATATCCCCAGCGCGCTCACCACCCACTCCAGCGAGCGCTCCACGCACAACCCCACCCGCACCTCCGGCCCCACTCCCATTCCCCTCAGGTGGTGCGCCAACTGGTTGGCCTGGCGATTCAGCGCCTCGTACGTCAACCGCTCGCCCCCGCACTCCACCGCCACCGCACCTGGCGTCCTCTCCACCTGCGCCTCGAACAGCTCCGCCAGCGACGCTTCTCGCGGGTACCCCACCTCCCGCCCGCTCCACGCCTCCACCAGGCGCTGCCGCTCCGACGCCTCCATCAGCGGCAGCTCACTCAGCCGCGTCTCCGGTTGCGTGACGGCCGCCTCCAGCAGCACCCTCACGTGCCTCAGCAGCCGCTCCGCCGTCTCCTCCTCGAACAGGTCGCTGTTGTAGTTGAGCGCCGCGAAGACCCCATCCGGCTTCTCAGCCAGGAACAGTGACATCTCGAACTTCGACGTCAGGATCTCCGCCTCCACGACCTTCAGCGAGAGGCCCTCACGTAGCTTCACGTCCTGCGCAGGCGTGTTCTGGAGCGTGAGCGACACCTGGAACAGCGGACTGCGACTCAAGTCCCGCGCGGGTTGCAGCTCCTCCACCAGCTTCTCGAAGGGCACGTCCTGGTGGGCGTAGGCCCCCAGCGTTACCTCGCGCACCTGCGCCAGCAGCTCACGGAACGAGTCCTCCGGCCGCAAGCGCGCCCTCAGCACCAGCGTGTTCGCGAAGTACCCGATGAGGCCCTCCGTCTCCGCGTGCGTCCGCCCCGCGATGGGGAACCCCACGCTGATGTCGTCCTGCCCCGAGTGCCTCCACAGCACCGTCTGGTATGCCGCCAGCAGCACCATGAACGGCGTGGCTCCCTCCGCTCGGGCCAACGCCACCACCTGCTTCCACAGTGACTGGGACCACCGCTCCTGTCGGACGGCTCCGCGGAATGTCTGGGCAGCCGGGCGGGGCTTGTCCGTCGGCAGCTCCAACGCGCGCGGCGCACCTTCCAGCTGCTGACGCCAGTACGCCACTTGCGCCGCCAGCGCCTCGCCCTTCAGCCAATCGCGCTGCCACAACGCGTAGTCCGCGTACTGCAACGGCAGCTCAGGCAGTGGCGACGACAGTCCTCGCGAGAACACGTCATGAAGCACCGCCAGTTCGCGCACCAGGATGCCCATGGACCAACCATCCGAGACAATGTGGTGCAGCATCATCACCAACACATGCTGCGATTCGGACAGCTTCAGCAGCATGCAGCGGAGCACCGGGCCCCGTGCGAGGTCGAATGGACGATCCATCTCCTCGCGCACGATGCGTGGAATCGCGGCCTCGCCTTCCTTGCTCACGTCCACCACCGGAACCTGGACAGGCTTCGCCGGAGCGATGACCTGGACCGCGAATGCGCCCTCCTGGGGAAAGGTGGTGCGGAGAACTTCGTGACGGCGCACGAGCTCGGTGAAGGCCCGCTCCAGGACGGCGACCTCCAGCGGGCCCTCCAGCATCAGGACGACCGGGACGTTGTAGGCGGTGCTGCCGGGCTCCAGGCGATCCAGGAACCACAGTCGCTGCTGCGCGAACGACAGTGGCAGCGACTGCTCACGAGGCTGGGCCTGGAGCACCGGCAACGCGTGGCTTCGCGTCACCTGCTCCACGCGCAGGGCGAGTGCCTTCAACGTGGGTGCCTCGAAGAGCGCCCGCAACGGCACCTCCACCCCGAGCACCGCGCGCAGACGCGCCACCACCTGCGTCGCCAGCAGCGAGTGACCACCCAGCCCGAAGAAGTCATCCGCCCGCCCCACCCGCTCCACGCGCAGGACCTGCGCCCATACGACGGCCAGCGCCTTCTCCATGGGAGAGACCGGCGCTTCATACGCCAGGGCCGACTCGCGAGCCGACGCGTCGGGCACTGGCAGCGCACGCCAATCCACCTTGCCATTGGGCGTCAGGGGCAGCGCGTCCAGCACCATCACCGCCGACGGCACCATGTGGCTTGGGAGCCGTTCCTGAAGAAACGCTCGCAGAATGGCGGTGTCGGGAGCCGGCTGGCTGGCCGGGAGCGCATAGGCCACCAGCCGCTTGTCGCCCGGCGTATCCTCGCGCGCGACGACCACCGCATCCCGGACTTCGGGATGCTCGCGCAGGACCCCCGCCACCTCGCCGGGCTCCACGCGGAAGCCTCGCACCTTCACCTGGAAATCGGTGCGGCCGAGGAACTCCACGCGCCCCTCCTCCAGCCAGCGCACCCTGTCACCCGTGCGATACATGCGCGCGCCCGGTGATGGGCTGTACGGGTCGGGCACATAGCGTTCGGCCGTCAGCTCGGGACGGCGCAGGTACCCGCGCGTCACCTGAGCGCCTCCCACGTACAGCTCACCGGGGACGCCCTGGGGTACGGGCCGCATCGCCGCGTCCAGGACGTACAGGCGCGTGTTGGCCAGCGGCCGGCCCAGCGGCACGGACGCGGCCCTCTCCTTGGAACGCGGAAGGTCCAGGCGCTCAGCGACGACTCCCACCGTCGTCTCCGTGGGCCCGTAGTGATTGAACACCTCGCACGCCGGCGCTAGCGCGTGCACCTGGTCCAGCAGCCCCCAGGTGGCAGCCTCGCCACCGAGCACCAGCCGTTTCCGCGGCAACACGCGCCCCGGCTCCGCCGCGGTCATCAACGCCGCCAGGTGCGAGGGCACGATCTTCATGCAGTCCACGGGGTGCCGCGCGAAGTACTCGGCGACGCCCGCCGGGTTTCCCGCCCGCTCCCGCGTCAGCACATGGAGCAGCCCTCCCGTGCACAGAGCGGGGAACAACACCGTGTTCCCCAGGTCCGCCACCACGGTGGAGACCAGGGCGAAGCTGGCACACGCGCTCAACCCGAGCCGCTCCGTGACGGCGTGGACATAGTGTGTGAGCTGCCCGTGAGACACGGCCACTCCCTTGGGACGGCCGGTGCTCCCCGAGGTGAAGAGGATGTAGGCCAGCTGGTCCGGGTGGACCTCGGACGACAGCGGCGCATCGGGCTGCCGTGTCATCCAGCTCTCCGCCACATCCCATTGCACCACGGCGGCGCTGGAGCCCTCGAAGGCAGCGGCATGACGCGACTGCGTCACCACGACGGGCGCCGCCACCTCCGTCATCAGCGCGCGAAGTCGTGACATGGGCTGGGCCGGGTCGAGCGGCACATAGGCGCCACCCGCCTTCAAGACACCGAGCATGGAGGCCACCCACTCCACGCCACGCTCCAGGCACAGGGCGACTGGCACGTCGGGGCCCACGCCCAGTGTACGAAGGTGGTGCGCCAGCTGGTTGGCCCGAGCATCCAGCTCGCGGAACGACCATTCCTGGTCCTCGCACCGGACAGCGGGCGCATCGGGAACCCTCGCGGCGAGCTGCTCGAACCGCTGGTGGACGCCCACGGGCGGGACCTCCAGCGCCGTCTCATTCCACCGCACGAGCACCTGCTGCCGCTCCGCCTCGGTCAGCAGCGGCAGCGCGGAGAGGCGTTGCCCCGGTGCCGTGGTGACGGATTCGAGCAACAACTGGAGGTGACTCACCATCCGCGTCGCCGTGGCCTCGGTGAAGAGGTCGGTGCTGAACCTGAGCATTCCCGCGAAGCCGTCCGGCGCCTCACTCAGGCTCAGCGAGAGCTCGAACCGAGCCGCCTCGGTCCCCAGGAGCCCATGCAGGGGCTTCACGGACAACGAGGGCAGCGTCAGCGCTCCCATGGGGGCGTTCTGCAACACGAAGAGCACCTGGAAGAGCGCGCTCCGTCCCAGGTTCCGCTCGGGCTGGAGGTGCTCCACCAGCTTCTCGAAAGGAAGGTCCTGGTGCTCATACGCGCCGAGCGTCCGCTCACGAACCTGGGCCAGCAGCTCGCGGAAGGAGGCGTCCGGCTGGACCTGGGCCCGGAGCACCAGGGTGTTGACGAAGAACCCGATGAGCCCTTCCACCTCCTTGTACCGGCGGCCCGCGATGGGGGAACCCACCAGCACGTCCTCCTGTCCCGAGTAGCGCGACAGCAGTGCCTGGAAGCTCGCCAGCAGCACCATGAAGGGCGTGGCCCCCTCTGCCTGGGCCAGCGCCACCACCGCGTCACTCAACTGGCGCGACAACCGCACGGGCACCGACGTGCCCTGGTGAGACAACGTCGCCGGCCGCGGCTTGTCCGTCGGCAACTCCAGGTACGGAGGCGCCCCGGCCAGTTGCTGCTTCCACCAATCCAGCTGTGCATCCAGCACGCTTCCGCGCAGCCATTCACGCTGCCACACGGCGAAGTCCGCGTACTGCAACGGCAACTCCGGCAACGAGGGCGTCCGTCCCTCCAGGAATGCGGTGTAGAGCTCGCCCATCTCACGCACCAGGACGCCCAGCGACCAGCCGTCCGAGATGATGTGGTGCACCACCAGCACCAGCGCATGCTGCTCCGGAGACAGGCGGGACACGCACACTCGCAACAGCGGTCCCTGCCTCAGGTCGAACGGACGCAAGGACTCGCGCTCGGTGCGGCCACGCAACTCCGCCTCGCGTTCCTCCGCGGGCATCGCGCTCAAGTCCTCGAACGCGAGCGTGAACCCCGTGGACGGCTGAACGATCTGGACGGGCTGCCCCTGGTGCGATGCGAAGGTGGTGCGCAACGACTCGTGGCGTGCCACCAGCGCCGAGAACGCCCGTTCGAGCGCCTCCACGTTCAGCGCACCGTCGACGAGGAGGACAATGGGGACGTTGTAGACGGCACTGCCTGGATGGAGCTGGTCGATGAACCAAAGCCGCTGCTGCGCGAAAGACGCGGGCAACGCCCCGGTGCGCGGCACTGGAGCCAGTGCAGGCACGCCTGGCACGGAGGCGCTCCGCCCCTCCTCGTCGATTCGTGACGCGAGTGACTCGAGCGTGGGCGCTTCGAAGATCGCACGGAGGGGCAGCTCTACCCCGAACGCCGAACGAATATGCGCGACGAGCTGCGTTGCCAGGAGCGAATGGCCGCCCAGCTCGAAGAAGTCGTCATCGAGGTGCTTCGGCTCGATGCCCAGGAGCTCACGCCAGATGCCGATCAACTGTCGCTCGGTGTCACTGCGAGGCGTCAGGACCTGACGCTCCTCCGGCGGCTCGACCTCGATCAACTGGAGCGCCTTGCGGTCGACCTTGCCATTGGGCGTCAGCGGCAACGCCTCCACCACCACCACCGCCGACGGCACCATGTACTCCGGCAGCTTCTGCCGCACGTAGTCCCGCACCTCCTGCGCCTCCGCACCCGGCGCCACCACGTACGCCTCCACCCGCCGGTCCTTCTCCTCCCCCCTCGCCACCACCACCGCCACCGCTTCCTTCACCCGCGCATGCTGCTTCAGCGCCTCCTCCACCTCCCCCAGCTCAATCCGGTAACCCCTCACCTTCACCTGCGTGTCTCGCCGGCCCAGGAACTCCAGCACCCCGTTGCCCAGCCACCTCACCTCGTCCCCTGTCCGGTACAGCCTCTCCCCTTCACCAAACGGTGACGGCACGAAGCGCTCCGCCGTCAGCTCCGGCCTCCCCACGTACCCCCGCGCCAGCCCGTCTCCTCCCACGTACAGCTCGCCCCTCACGCCCACCGGCACCGGCCTCTGCCCCTCGTCCAGCACGTACACACGCGTGTTCCCCACCGGCCTTCCAATGGGCACCGTCGCGCCTACGTCTTCCTCGGCCACCCCATGCACCGTCGTGAAGGTCGTCCCCTCCGTCGGCCCATACCCGTTGATGAGCACGCCTCCGCCCCTCACCCGCTCCCTCACCCGCCCCACCGGCAGCACGTCTCCTCCCGCTAGCACCTGCCTCACTCCACTCAGCGCTTGCGGCTGGTACGCCTGCATCTGCTCGAAGAGCGCCGCCGTCAGCCACAGCGACGTCACCCCCGCCTCCTTCAGCGTGCGCCCCAACTCCTCCAGCTCCAGCGGCCCTTCCGGGTACACCACCAGCTTCCCCCCGTGCAGCAGCGCGCCCCATACCTCCAGCGTCGACGCGTCGAAGGCCGTCGACGCAAGCTGCAGCCACACCTCCCCGGGCCCGAAGTCCGCCACCCCGCTCCCCACCACCAGCCTCGTCACCGCTCGCTGCGGCACCGCCACCCCCTTCGGCTTCCCCGTGCTTCCCGACGTGAACATCACGTACGCCAGGTTGCCTCCTCCCACTCGCCGCTCGGGGTTCGTCTCCTCCTGGCGCGCGATGGACTCCCACTCCGTGTCCACGCACACCACCAGCTCCCCTCCCGACGCCACCTCGTCCGCCAGTCGCTCCTGCGCCACCAGCAGCGCAATCCCCGCCTCCTGCTTCATCCACCCCAGCCGCTCCAGCGGGTAGCTCGCGTCCAGCGGGACGTACGCTCCTCCCGCCTTCAATATCCCCAGCGCGCTCACCACCCACTCCAGCGAGCGCTCCACGCACAACCCCACCCGCACCTCCGGCCCCACTCCCATTCCCCTCAGGTGGTGCGCCAACTGGTTGGCCCGGCGATTCAGCGCCTCGTACGTCAACCGCTCGCCCCCGCACTCCACTGCCACCGCACCTGGCGTCCTCTCCACCTGCGCCTCGAACAGCTCCGCCAGCGACGCTTCTCGCGGGTACCCCACCTCCCGCCCGCTCCACGCCTCCACCAGGCGCTGCCGCTCCGACGCCTCCATCAACGGCAGCTCTCTCAGCCGCGTCTCCGGTTGCGTGACGGCCGCCTCCAGCAGCACCCTCACGTGCCTCAGCAGCCGCTCCGCCGTCTCCTCCTCGAACAGGTCGCTGTTGTAGTTGAGCGCCACGCGGATGCCGTCCGGACCGTCATCGACCAACATCGACAGGTCGAACTTCGACGTGCGCGTGTCGGCATCCATCGGTGTCAGCGTCAATCCCTGACCGAGGTTCATCTCGGATTGGGGTGTGTTCTGAAGCGTGAGCGACACCTGGAACAGCGGACTGCGGCTCAGGTCCCGATCCGGGAGCAGGACTTCCACCAGCTTCTCGAAGGGCACGTCCTGGTGGGCGTAGGCCCCCAGCGTTACCTCGCGCACCTGTGCCAGCAGCTCACGGAACGAGTCCTCCGGCCGCAAGCGCGCCCTCAGCACCAGCGTGTTGACGAAGAACCCGATGAGGCCCTCCGTCTCCGCGTGCGTCCGCCCCGCGATGGGGAACCCCACGCTGATGTCGTCCTGCCCCGAGTGCCTCCACAGCACCGTCTGGTACGCCGCCAGCAGCACCATGAACGGCGTGGCCCCTCCCGTTCGGGCCAGCGCCACCACCTGCTTCCACAACGTCCGCGGCCAGAGCTCCTGCCGGACGGCTCCTCGGAACGTCTGGATGACCGGGCGGGGCTTGTCCGTCGGCAGCTCCAACGCACGCGGCGCGCCTTCCAGCTGCTGACGCCAGTACGCCACTTGCGCGTCCAGCACCTCGCCCTTCAGCCATCCACGCTGCCAGCGCGCGTAGTCCGCGTACTGGATTGGCAACTCGGGCAGTGAGTAAGGCAGCCCCTTCGTGAAGGCCTGATAGAGCGTGGTCCATTCGCGGACCAGAATCCCCATGGACCAGCCGTCCGACACGATGTGATGCATCACCAGCACCAGGACATGGTCCGCGGGCGCCAGCTCCATCAGCGTCGCCCTCAGCAACGGGCCCCGTGAGAGGTCGAAGGGCCGGAGCATCTCGTCCTGAGCCAAGGCCAGCGCCTCGCCTTCCTGGCTGGACGCGGGGAACCCGCTCAGGTCCACCTCGCGGAACGACGGCGCCCCCTCGGGGGTGATGAGCTGGACAGGAACGCCCTTCTCGCTGCGGAAGGTCGTCCGCAGCGACGTGTGCCGCTGGCCCAGCACATGATAGGCGCGCGCGAACGCCTGGGTGTCCAGGGGGCCCTTCAGCCGGACCGCCGCCGCCACGTTGTATGACGCGCTCCCTGGCTCCAGCTGGTCCAGGAACCACAGCCGCTCTTGCGCGAACGACAACGGGGCGGCTTCCGTGGCGTCTGCCCGTGCGCGTTCCAGGCTGGGGCTCATCCGGGCTCGCCACCGCGCCGGTTCGCTCGAGCCAGGCGCGGGAGCCTGAGCAGCCGTCCTCAGCGAGGGGGCCGCCATGGGGGCAGGCTCAACGGGCACCACCGCGGCCAGTTCCGCGACCGTGGGGTGGTCGAACATCTGCTTCGCGGTGAGGTGAAGCCCCGCCTGTGCGGCACGGACGATGACCTGGACGGCGACGATGGAGTCGCCCCCCAGCTCGAAGAAGTCGTCGTGGATGCCCACACGCTCGGTGCCCAGGACCTCTCGCCAGATCGTCACCAGCGTGGCCTCCACCTCCGACCGAGGCTCCACCGGAGCGGAGGCCCCTGCCTGCTCCGGGGCCGGCAACGCCCGGTGGTCCACCTTGCCGTGCCGGGTGCGAGGCAGTGCGTCCATCGCAACGTACGCTGCGGGGACCATGTAGGGCGGCAGACGGGAGCGCAGCCAATCCTTCAGCGCTGACGGGCCGGCCCCGGTGCCCTGGCCATCCTCCGCGAGGATGACATAGGCGACGAGCCGCTTCGGCCCGGTGCGGTCTTCGCGCGCCACGACCACCGCTTCCCGGACCCGGGGGTTGGCGAGCAGCGCCGCCTCGATCTCTCCCGGCTCGATGCGGAAGCCTCGCACCTTCACCTGCCGGTCCGCGCGGCCGACGAACTCCAGCATTCCATCCGCCCGCCAGCGCGCGACGTCGCCCGTGCGGTACATCCGCGCGCCGGAGCGCCCGTCGAAGGGGTCCGGCAGGAAGCGCTCCGCGGTGAGCGAAGGCTGCGCCAGGTAGCCTCGTCCCACACCCGCCCCACCGACATACAACTCGCCCAATGCGCCCTGCGGCACGAGCCGGCGGTGTGCATCCAGCAGATAGACGCGGGCACCCGGCACCGCGCGCCCGATGGGCACCCGGCCTGCTTCGGCCGCACGCACCCGGTGCACCGTGCTCCAGATGGTGGCCTCCGTGGGGCCATACTCGTTGAACAAGGACACCGCGGGCAGCGCCTCGTGATGCGCCCGCGCCAGCTCCAGGGGGCACGGCTCGCCTCCCACGCTCACCGCGCGCAGGCTCGTCAGCCCTCCCGCCGGTGCCGCAGCCAGGACCTGCCCATAGAGCGAGGGCACGGAGACGAAGTGCGTGACGTGTGAACGCGCAATCCGCTCGGCGAGCCGGCGCGGGTCCCCATGCTCCTCGGCGTCCGGGTAGCGCAGCGTGCCGCCACCGAACAAGGCCCAGAGCAGCCCCGCCAGCGAGGCGTCGAAGGTGAAGGGTGCCAGCGACATCACCACACCCGGCTCGCCGTAGACGTCGGCTCGGGCCTGTGTCGCGGCCACCAGTTGCCGGTGCTCCAGCACCACGCCTCGAGGCTGGCCAGTGGAGCCGGAGGTGTAGACGACGCACGCCGCATCCGCGCCCTCCGGAAGGCCGCGCACGACCGCGCCAGCCTCGGGCAGGGACTCCAGGCAGATGACTGTCAGGCCCTCGCGCGAGGGAACCCGAGCACGACACGCCTCGGAGGTGATCAGCACCTGGGCCCGTGTGTCGGCGAGGATGCCGGACAGCCGCTCCGCCGGATGGTCCACATCCAGCACCACCACCGCCGCCCCCGCCCGCGTCACGCCCATCAGGCCTGCGACCACGTCCGTCGGCTGCGACACCGCGAGTGCGACGATGTCGCCCCGCTTTACACCTCGCGACACGAGGTGCCCGGCCAGACGCTCCGACCGCACCTCCAGCTCGCGATACGTGAGCGCCCGGGCGCCATCCTCCACCGCCACCCGGTCCGGCGTCCGTGACACCTGGGCCAGGAACCGCGCGGGCAGCGTGTCCGTCGGGAGCTGTCCAGCCGCAGGCGTGGGATTCCACTCCACGAGCACCCGGTTTCGCTCCGCGCGGTCCAGCAGGTCGAGCTGGGACAGGCGGACATCCGGTCCGCCCGCGATGGCCTCCAGCAATCGAGAGAACGCGCCTGACAGCCGGGCGATGGTCTCCGCGTCGAAGAGCCCGGTGTTGTACTCGATGCTGCCGCGCAGGCCCTCGGGCGTCTCGGTGACTTCCAGGGCGAGGTCCAGCTTGGTCGCCCCCGCATGCACAGGACGGCCGCGGAGCTGGAGCCCCACGAGCGACAACGCCGCGGCGGGCGTGTTGTGCAGGATCAGCATCGTCTGGAAGACGGGCGTGTGGCTGAAGTCGCGCGGTGCGTGCAGCACCTCCAGCAGCTTCTCGAAGGGCACCTCCTGGTGCGCGAAGGCGTCCAGCGCGGTTCGTCGCACCCGCCCCAGGACCTCCGCGAAGGAGGGGTCGCCGGACAGGTCGGCGCGCAGGGCAATGGAGTTGATGAAGCAGCCAATCAGCGGCTCGACTTCAGGCCGGTCGCGGCCCGCCACCGGCGTGCCCACCGCGAAGTCCTCCTGCCCGGTGTACGCGTGCAGCAGGACCTGCCACGCGGCCATCAGCACCATGAACGGGGTGGCCCCCTCCTTCCGCCCCACCGCCACCAGGGCATCGGTGAGGGACCTCGGAACGGCGAAGGGCAACTGCTCGCCATCGTGTGTCTGCAACGGAGGACGCGGACGGTCCACGGGAAGCTGGAGCACGGGGACATCCGCCAGCGTGTCGCGCCACCACGCCTGTTCGGCCTTCAGCGCGGGACCTCGCATGTGCTCCAGCTGCCAGAGCGCGTAGTCCGCGTACTGCACCGGCAGCGCCGGCAAGGATGCAGGCTTGCCCGTCAGCTCGGCCTCATACAGCCGAGCCATCTCGTGAACCATCACGCTCGCGGACCAGCCATCCGAGACGATGTGGTGCAGCGTGATCAGCAGGACGTGCTCGGTGCTTCCCAGCCTCAGCAAGGCCGCGCGGAGCAGCGGTCCCTGCTCCAGGTCGAAGGGACGGCGTGCCTCTTCGCGTGCCCAGCGGGCGACCTCCGCGTCACTGGCGCCCTCCGACACGTGGTGGGAGATGGAGAGCGTCAGCGACGGCAGGATGACCTGCACCGCGTCGGTTCCCTCCATGGAGAACGTGGTCCGCAGGGCCTCATGCCTGCGCACCACCGCATTCAACGCGCGCTCGAGCGCCGCGGCGTCCAGCGCGCCGCCCACGGTGAATGCCACGGCGTTGTTGTAGGCGACGTTGCCCGGCTCCAGCCGGTCCAGGTACCAGAGCCGCTGCTGCGCGAAGGACAGCGGAAGCGGACGGCCTCGGGGAACACTGACCATCGGCGCGGGCGCCTCGGCCTTCTTCGCCAGGTCACTCCGAGGGACAGAGGCCCTCGGGAGCGTCGGCCGGCCCTCCGAGACTGCCAGGGCGCCCAGCAGCTCCAGTGAGCCATCCCGCCTGCGCCTCGCACGGCGGCCCGTGGCCATTCGCCTCGCGTCATCCGTGCTCCCTGCGAGGATTCGCACCGGGGTGGAGTCCGGTGCATTCCAGAGCCCGCGTGGCACGCCCCCGCCCTTCACCACCAGCTCACCGATGACGCCCACTGGCACAGGCTGGCCGCGCCCGTCCACGACGTCCCAGCGCAAGGCATCATCCGGCCCGGAGACGAGCGCCCAGGCCCCCAGGCCCGGTTGCCGGTGCGCGACACGCCAGGGCATGGCCCGCGCCAGGGCCGCCGCGGCTTCCTCGGATGCGCCTTCGAGCCAGACCTGGCGAATGGGCCGGAGCGCCTCCGCCGCATCGGGAAGCGCGAGCATCGAGCGCGCCAGCGCCGCGGTGCAGTGCAGGTGGGTGATGCCCGCCTCTCGCACGAGCGCCAGCAGGGCCTGCGCCGCGCCCGGGCCTTCCCGCAGCGACGGCGTGGGAACCGCGGGCGCGGGCTCCGGGGCATGGCGGCCGCGCAAGGCGTCGAGGTGCCGCAGCCCCTCCAGGGTCGCCTCCACCTCCACCCCGAAGTCCACCAGGCAGGCGATTTCATCCACGTCGAGCCGCTGGACCCGCTCCACCATGGGACCGCAGGAGTCCGGCGTGCCGAAGAGGCCTCCGCTCTCCACGTACCGCTCCACGCCGTGCGCCAGCAGCGCGTCCATGTCCGCGGCCGTCAGCGACCGTGGATCCATGTCGAGGCCCATGCCCGCCATGAAGCCCGCGGCGATGTCCACGGAGCTGCGGAAGTAGTCGAGCAGCGGCTGGCGCGCCCTGCGCCGGACCTCGGCGGGGTCGTCACCGAGATACGCGTGCAGCATCAGGCTCACGTGCCCCCGCCCCGCGTGGCCATGTTGCCGCCAGGCATCGCGGTACAGCGCCACCTTCTCCTCCAGGTCCTCCAGGCGCTGGCCCATCAGGTTGGTGAGCACGTAGGCCCCCAGCTCACCCGCGAGCCGGAAGGTCTCCGGGTTTCCCGCCGCCGTGAGCCAGATGGGCAGCGTCTTCTGCACCGGACGTGGCCGCAGCGAGAGCGCCACCTCCGCGCCCGCGCCGTTGCGCCGCAGCACCGTCCCGCCCCTCCACAGCGTGCGCACCTCGTCGATGCCCCGGTGCATGACCTCCTTCCGACGGGCGTACCGGTCCGGCGCGAACACGAAGTCGTTCGCGTGCCAACCCGATGCGAAGGACACGCCCACGCGGCCATCGGACAGGTTGTCCAGCACGGCCCACTCCTCCGCGACGAGGATGGGGTCATGCAGCGGCAGCACCACGCTTCCCGCGCGGATGCCCAGGCGCTGCGTCACCGTGGCCACGCCCGCGCCCACCACCGCCGGCCGAGGATACAGGCCGCCGAACGCATGGAAGTGCCGCTCCGGCGTCCACACCGCGGAGAAGCCATGTGCGTCCGCGAACTTCGCGGCATCCAGCAGCAGGCGGTACTTGCGCCCTCCCAGCGAGTCCTCGTCGTTGGCGAAGAACGACAGGCTGAAGTCCAGGCGCCGCCGCTCCGGCACCGCGCCTGCGCCCACGGAGGTGAAGTGTGCCCGCTCCGCCGGCAGCACCACCCGCAGCCCGCGCGTCAGGGCCCAGAGGACCTCCAGCCCGGTGCCAGGCGCCCGCGCATCCTCCGCCGCGAGCCAGACGCCACCCTCTGCCGCCGCGTTCGCGTCCAGGCGGCTGAACAGCTCCGCCACGGTGCGGTGCGTGTGAATGGCCCGGAGTGGCTCCCCCTGGGGGCCTGCCCACGGTTCGAGGCAGACCATGTCGGAGGCAACAGCCGCTCGGGGCGCCCGTGCGATGTCCCTGCCTGGAGCTCGCGGCGCCGAGAGCACCGTCTCCACGTGGAGGACGCGCCCGGCATCCAGGGCCACCCCCGTGCGGACCCTCGCATGGGTCAACAGCAGCGGAGGAGGCGCGCCCGGCGGTGCGAGCCCTGGCAGCTCCTGGAGCTGCGGCACCGAGAGCAGAACATACGCCGCGCCCGCCTGCTGGACCGCCCACTGCGCCACCACGCGCTCCACGGACGGCTCCAGGCACACCGCCACCAGGGCCTCCGCCCCCACACCGCGCTCTTCCAGGACGGCGGCCAGCCGTTCCGCGACCGCTTGCAGCTCGCCCCACGTCACGCCTCGCCCGTCCGGGGCCGTCATCGCCAGCGCCGACGCGTCCTTCGCGGCGCGTGCCTGAAGCAGCGCCACGGTCGGCGTCACCGCCAGCGTGGGAGCCATGGGCTCCGGGACCGGCAATGGAGCAACGCGCGCATGCTCCAGCGGCAACGCGGAGAGCGGCAGGCCGGGGTCCGCCACCGCCGCTTCGAGCAGCGTGGCCCAGTGCGCCACCATCCGCTCCACGGTGTCCCGCTCGAAGCGCTCCTCCGCGTAGTCGAGGGTGCCGGAGAAGCCGTGCTCATGCTCCCCCAGTCCGACGGAGAGGTCCGACAGGACGGTGCCGAACTCGGGCGGGCCGTCATCGAGCTCCGCCAGCCCCATGCGCAAACCCGGCAGCTCCAGGTTCAGGTTGAAGCGGCTGTGCAGCACGAACATCGAGTCGAAGACCCGGCCGCGGCCGGTGTCCTTCGCGGGCTCGATTTCACGAACCAGCGACTCATAGGGCACGTCGGGGTGCGCGTAGGCGTCCACCATCACATCGCGCACGCGCGCCACCAGCGCCTTGAATGGTGGGTCACCAGACAGGTCCGTGCGCAGCGGAACGGAGTGCGCGACATAGCCAATCAACGGCTCCAGCTCCGGCCGGGTCCGGTTGCCAATGGGCGTCCCCACCACGACGTCGTCGCGGCCCGTCCAGCGCGACAGCAGCGCCTTCCACGAGGCCAGCAGCACCATGAAGGGCGTGGCGCCCTCTCGCTGCGCGAACGCCTGGACCGACGCCGAGAGCGCGCGAGAGAACGCCACCCTCAGGCCCTGGCCGCGCAGCGCGGGGCCCTCTCCCCGAGGACGGTCCACGGGCAGCTCGAGTGGACGCGGGAACGCCGCCAGACGCTCGCGCCACGCCGCGACCTGGGAGGCGAAGGCGCCGCCCTTCAGCGCCTGCTGCTGCCACGCCGCGTAGTCCACGTACTGGACGGGCAAGGCGGGCAGCGACACCGGCCCTCCCAGCTTGAAGGCGGTGTAGTGCGCCCCCAGCTCCTGCACGAGCACCACCAGCGACCATGTGTCGCACACCACGTGGTGCACGGTGACGGCCAGCAGATGCTCTTCGGGCGCCAACCGCCAGAGCCGTGCGCGCGCAACCGGCCCGTGCTCCAGGTCGAACGGCCGCGCCACCTCGTCATGCACGGGCTGCTGCCACGCCGCCGGGTCCAGCGGTTCGGCGGAGAGCGGCAGCTTCAGCGCCGGGGCGATGCGAACGGTGGGGCCACCTTCGCCGCGCGGGTAGGACGTGCGCAGCGCCTCGTGCCGCGCCGCCACCGCCTCCAGCCCCCGCTCCAGCAGGGCCACGTCCAGCGCGCCCTGCAGCCGCAGCACCACGTACATGTTCAGGGCCGGGTTGCCCGGAAGCGCCTGCTCCAGGGCGCAGATGCGCTCCTGCACCACGGACAGCGGCAACGCGCCGCCACGCGGGATGGGGACCAGCGGCGGCAGGACCGGCTCCGTGGACGCCGTCCCCAGCGTGCCCAGTCGCGCCTGGATGCGGGCCGAGATGCCCGCCACCGTGGGCGCGTCGAAGATGTCGCTCAAGGGGAGTGAGACGGGGAACGCCTCGCGCAGGCGGGTCAACAACTGCGCGGCCATCAGCGAGTTGCCACCCAGCTCCAGGAAGTCGTCGTGGATGCCGAAGTCGGTCCGGCCCAGACGCTCGCGCCAGATGGCCAGCACCTTGCGCTCCACCTCGGAGCGGGCCCCGGCCTGCGCCGAGGGCACCTCGGCGGCAGGAACGCTTCCGGTGTCCGCCGGGCGCTCCCCCACGGGCGCGGACGCCCCCGGACGGGTCGCCACCACGGCGGGCAGCGCCGTCCGGAAGGTCTGCCGTTGGAATGGATAGGTGGGCAGCGCCACCTTCCGCCGGGACTCGTGCGCGTAGACGCGCTGCCAGTCGATGGCGAGCCCCTGCGCCCATAGCGCCCCGAGTGCCTCCATCAACGCGGCGTGTGCATCCGCCGCCGAACCCGCGCGCGGCAGGGAGGCCACGGCACGGCCACGCCCCCCGCGCAGCCCGAGCTTCGCCAGGGCGGTCAGCGCCTGGTCCGGCCCCACCTCGAGGAACACGGTGCACCCGTCCGCCTTCAGCGTCTCCAGCCCATCACCGAAGCGCACCGGCGCCCGCATCTGACGGAGCCAGTAATCCGGGTCCGTCGCCTCCTCCGCGCGAATCCACGTCCCGGTGACACTGGACACGTAGGGACGGCGGGGCGCGGACAGACGCAGGCCGGAGACGACGCGCCGCAGCTCCTCCATCACCGGCTCCACCGCCGCCGAGTGGAACGCATGCCGCGCGGGGAGCCGCAGCACGCCCACGCCCCGCGCGCTCAGCTCGCGCTCCAGCGCCGCCACGTCCTCCGACGGGCCCGACACCACGCAGCGGTCCGGCCCATTCACGGCGGCCAGCGACAACGTCCCGGTCAGCAGCGGACGGACCACCTCTTCCGCGCAGCCCACCGCCGTCATGCTCCCTGGGGGCATTCGCGCCATCAGCCGGCCGCGGGCCGCCACCAGCGCCAGCGCGTCCTCCAGCGAAAGGACCTCGGCGAGGCAGGCCGCGACGTACTCACCGAAGCTGTGGCCCAGCAGCGCGCGCGGGCGCACGCCCCAGGCCTCCCACTGGCGCGCCAGCGCGTACTCCACGGCGAACAAGGCGGGCAAGGCGATGCCCGGATCCGCCAACGCCTGCTCGGCGGCGGCCTCGGCGCCCGGCGCGGGAAACAGCACGCCGCGAACCGCCGCTCCCAACCCGGCGCCCAGCCCCTCCAGGCAGGCCTCCAGGGCCTCCCGGTAGACGGGCTCAGCGGCGTGGAGTGCGCGTCCCATGCCCACCGTCTGCGCGCCCTGGCCCGGGAACAGGAAGGCCACACCCTGCTCGCGAGCCACCACGACGTTGTCCACGACCTGGGACTTTCCCGGGCCGCGCAGCTTCGCCAGCAGCTCCGCGCGGTCCTTCGCCACGAAGGCCCGCCGGTGCTCGAAGGCGCGACGGCCCACGTTGCGCGTGTAGGCCACGTCCTCCAGCGCCACGTCGGCCGGCGCGCTCTCCAACCACGTGGCGAGGTCGCGGATCGCGGCGTCCAGGGCTTCGGCCGAGCGACCCGACAGCGTCACGAGCTGGGCGGGCCGGACACTGGGCGCGGCAGGCTCGGGAAGCGGCGCCTCCTCCAGCACCGCGTGCGCGTTGGTCCCTCCGATTCCGAACGAGCTGACACCCGCACGCCGAGGCACCGGGCCGCGGGGCCACGGCCGAAGCCGGTCGACGACGAAGAACGGGCTGTTCTCGAAGTCGATGGCGGGGTTCGGCCGCTCGAAGTGGAGCGATGGCGGCAGCTCCTCGTGCGCCAGCGCCAGGGTGGCCTTGATGAGCCCCGCCAGCCCGGCGGCCGTATCCACGTGGCCGATGTTCGTCTTCACCGCCCCCAGGGCGCAGTACCCCTTCCGATCCGTGTGCCGCCGGTACGCGCGCGTGAGCGCGGCAATCTCGATGGGGTCACCCAACGCGGTGCCCGTGCCGTGCGCCTCCACGTAGCCGATGTCGCCCGCGTCCAGGCCCGCGAACGCCAGCGCCTCGCCAATGACGTCGGCCTGCCCCTCGACGCTGGGCGCCGTGTAGCCCACCTTCAAGCTGCCGTCGTTGTTGATGGACGATCCACGAATGACCGCATAGACGCGGTCCCCGTCCCTGCGCGCGTCCTCCAGCGGCTTGAGCACCACCACCGCCACGCCGTTGCCGGGCACCGTTCCCGCCGCGCGCGCGTCGAACGCCCGGCAGTGCCCGTCCGGCGAGAGAATCATCCCCTCCTGGAACAGGTAGCCCGAGCGCTGGGGCAGCGCCAGGCGAACCGCGCCCGCGAGCGCCACGTCCGACTGGCGCATCAGCAGGCTCTGACAGGCCATGTGCACGGCCACCAGCCCCGTGGAGCAGGCCGTGTAGAGGGACAGACTTTCCCCCCGCAGGCCGAGCTTGAAGGATGCCCGCGTCGCCATGTTCTCGGCGGTGTTGGTCATCAGCTCGTAGAACGAGGCCGGGTCCAGGTCCCCCTGCCCCAGCATCGCCATGCCGTGCAGCGACGGGCTCGCACCCGCGTAGAGGGAGATCTTCCCGTCGAAGCGCTCCGGGTCGAGCGCCGCGTCCTCCAGCGCCGTCCAGGCACACTCCAGGAACACGCGCTGCTGCGGATCCATCCACTCCGCCTCGCGCGGCGCCATGCCGAAGAAGGCGGCATCGAAGCGGTCGCCGCCTTCCAGCTCCGCGGCCACCGGCACGAAGTCCGGATGCTGGCGCACCGCTTCGGGCATCAGCGCGGAAGCCTCCAGCGCCTCGGGAGGCACGCGGACAATGGACTCCACGCCCTCGCGAAGGTTCCGCCAGAAAGCCCGCACGTCCGAGCTCCCAGGGAAGCGGCTGGCGATGCCGATGATGGCGATGTCATTGCCCGTGCTGTCGTTGTTCTCGCTCATGGTGTCGTACTCAGTCATTGCCCCGAGGGGTCCTTCCGCGCCGCTGGAGCGCGTGCCGACGGGCCTCCGCGCGCGATTGATGCTTCACGTCCGACGCAGGCTCGGGACGAGCCTCGGCCTGCAGCCTGCGGGCGAGCTCGTGGACGGTGGGATGTTCGAAGAAGTGGGTGATGGGGACGTCCTGTCCCAGCGCCTCCCGCAGCCGCGAGCACGCGCGCACCGCGCTCAGCGAGCTGCCGCCCAGGTCATCGAAGAAGTGGGCATGCACGTCCACCTCGGGCAGCCCCAGCGCCTCCGCCCAGGCGCGTGCCGCCACCTCCTCCAGGGACGTGCGCGGCTTGCCCTCCGTCGACACGGTGAGCGATGGCCGCGGCAGCGCCCGCACGTCCACCTTGCCCGTGGCCAGCAGCGGAAGCGCCTCCACCGGGACGATGTCGACCGGAATCATGTGCTCGGGGAGCTGCTCGCGCAGCCTCGCCCTGAGCGCTCCCGGAACAAGGGCGTCCCCCGGCGGTGGCACGACGTACGCGACCAGCCGCGGTTCGCCGTCTCCGGACGGGCGCCACGCGGTGACGTGGGCCTGGCACATGCCGGCCAGGACACGCAGCGCCGTCTCCACCTCGCCCGGCTCGATGCGGAAGCCACGAATCTTCAGCTGCGTGTCCGCACGCCCCTGGAAGTCCAGCCGGCCGTCCGCGCGGAGGCGGGCCAGGTCCCCGGTGCGGTAGAGACGGGCACCGGGCTCGCCACCAAAGGGGTCTGGAATGAAGCGCTCCGCCGTGAGGTCCGGCCGGTCCAGGTAGCCGCGGGCCACCGAGGGGCCTCCCACGTACAGCTCGCCTGCCACCCCGATGGGAACAGGCTGGAGCGCCTCGTCGAGCACGTAGGTGTCCACATGGGGCATGGAACGCCCGATGTGGGGAGGGCCCACTTCATCCGGCGTGACGAGGCCCCACGTCGCGCCCACCGTCACCTCGGTCGGGCCATAGCCGTTGTAGAAGGCACGGCCCTCCGCGAAGCGGGCCACGAGGCTCGCCGGGCACGCCTCCGCGGCCACCATGAACATCGACAGGTCCGGGAGCGGCCCTTCCGGCAGGAGCGCCGCGACGGGAGGCGGCAGCGTCGCCGAGGTGATGCGCTGCTCGCGCAGCATCCGGTACAGCGCCTCGCCCGCGGGAGGGCCGCCGGGAGACAGGTGCAGCGCGCCGCCCGAGGCCAGCGCCAGGAAGTAGTCCCACGCCGACATGTCGAACGCGGGTGAGGCGAACTGCAGCACCCGCGAGCCGGGCCCGACGGGCAGGTCGGTGACCATCGACTCGCACAGGTGCGCGGTGCCGCGGTACGGCACCACCACGCCCTTGGGCGTGCCCGTGCTCCCGGACGTATAGGTGATGTACGCCGCGCAATCCGGGGGTGGCTCTCCGGCCCCCAGCGCGGCGCTGACAGGCGCGTCGTCGCCATCGCCGTGCGCCTCCCATGGCAGCAGCGTCACCCCTTCGGGCAACACCAGCCGCTGGGCATAGCGCTCCTGCGCCAGCAGCAAACGCGCGCCCGAGTCCGCCAGCGTCCACGCCACCCGCGCGGGAGGATAGGAAGGCTCCTGTGGCACCGCCGTGCCTCCGGCCTTCAAGATCGCGAGGAAGGCGACGACCTGCTCGGGGCTGCTGCGCTCCAGCAACGTGCCGACGCGCACCTCGGGCCCGACACCGTGGCGCCGCAGGCGCGCGGCGAGCCGGTTCACCCACGCCGCCAGCTCCCGGTAGGACCAGCTCGACGCCCCCGCGACGAGCGCGGGCGCATCCGGCGTCTTCTCGGCCCAGGCCTCGATTCGCGGCAGGATGCCTGGCACGGGGGCGCCCCGCGTGTCCTGCGTCCTCCGTCCCAGCGCCAGCACGGCGCGGCGTTCGTCGGACTCCAGCAGGGGCAGGTCGCCCAGCGGCGCGTCCGGCCGCGCGACGGCGGACTCCAGCAGCGCCCCCAGGTGGCGCGCCATGCGGGCGGCGGTCGCGGCATCGAAGAGGCCGGCGCAGTACTCCAGCCTCCCCACGAAGGTCCCCTCCAGCTCCGCCATCATCAGCGCGACGTCGAAGGCCGCGCCGGGATGGTTCAGGGGAACGGACTCCACCGTCAGTTCGCCCAGCCGGGCACGCGCCCCCGACGCCCCGACGGCGAACGCGCCCAGGAGCTCGCTCCCGGGGCAGGTGGACTGCAGGGCGAACATCGTCTGGAAGACGGGCGCGCGCGACGGGTCGCGCCGGGGCTGAAGCTGCTCGACGAGCCGCGCGAAGGGCAGCTCCTGATGCGCCAGCGCCTCCAGCACGGTGGTCCGGACCTGCGCCACCAGGCCCGAGAAGGACAGCGTGCGCGGCACCCGGGCACGCAGCGCCACGGGGTTGACGAAGTAGCCCACCTGCCGGGACAGGTCCGCTCGCGGGCGGCCCGCCGTGGGCGTGCCGACGATGAGGTCCTCCTGCCCCGAATAGCGGCGCAGGAACGCCAGGTAGCCGGCCAGCAGCACCATGAACGGCGTGGCGCCGTGGGCCTGGGCCAGGGCCTTGAGCTGCGTGGACGTCTCTCGCGGCATCCGGAAGGACACCTGCGCGCCTCGGAAGGACTGGAGCCGCGGCCGGGGAAACGACGTGGGTAGGTCCAAGACAGGCAGCTCCCCGCCCAGCCGCTCGCGCCACCAGGCCAGGAGCGCTTCGCCCCGCGGCCCCGTGGTCCGCTGCGCCAACGTCAGGAGAACGGGCGACACGGGGGGCGCTGGTGGCGGCAGATCCGCGGGCGTGCCTCGGACCTCCGCCGTGTAGAGCGCGCCCAGCTCCGCGGCAATCACCTCCAGCGACCAGAAGTCCGTGACCAGGTGGTGCATGGCGAGCAGCAGCACGTCCCCCTGAGGCGCCCCGGTGTAGAGCCGGGCGCGCACCAGCGGCCCCCGCTCCAGGTCGAAGGCCGCCTGCGCCTCCGCCTCCAGCCGCTCCCGCAGCGCGTCCTCCGTCCATGTGGATGCATCCACCCGCGCCAGCTCCGGCGGCGTGGCGCACGGCATCCTCGCTGGCGCCCCCTGCACCTCGGGGAACGCGGAGCTCAGCGCGGGATGACGCGCCACCAGCGCGGAGAACGCGCGTGTCAGCGCATCGGCGTCCACCGGCGCGACGAAGCGCACCGCTTGCGACACGAGATAGGCCTTGCTGCCCGGTGCGATGCGCTGGAGGAACCACAGCGCCTGCTCTCCCTCGGAGACGAAGGTCACGGGGGCGGCGGACGCGACGGACGCCAGCGCTCCGGGAGGTGCGTCCGCGCCCTCGGTCCTGGCCCGCTCGACCCATTGCGCCAGGTCGCGCAGGCTCTGGCCCTGGAGCAGTGACGCGATGGGCGGCGCCACGCCCCACGCGGCGTCCACGGCGTGCAACACCTCCAGCGCCCGCAGCGAATCGAGCCCATGGTGCAGCAGGGGCACGTCCTCACGCAGGGCCGCGCCGTGGACGCCCAGGAGCGACGCCAGGCGGGAACGGAGCACCGTGAGCACGTCTCCCGTCTCGGGCACCGTGTCCAGGGACGCCGCCGTCAGGTCCTCCTTCCAGGCGTGCACCACGTCCAGCGCGCCCGCCAGGAAGGCCTCGCGGGTGGCGCGCCGCTGCACCTTGCCGCTCGACGTCTTCGGCAGCGTCCCGGCGGCGATGAGCACCACGGCATGCGCGGCCAGGCCATGCACTTCGCCGAGCGCCGCGCGGATGCTCGCGACCACCTCGGCTCCGGCCTCGGGCGTGGCCACCTTCGCGGCCACCTCCTGCACCAGCACCAGCCGCTCCTCGTCGTCCACGTCCACGGCGAACGCGGCGGCACACCCGGGACGCACGCCGGGATGGCAGCGATCCGCGGCGTGCTCCAGGTCCTGCGGGTAGTAGTTGAGCCCGCGCAGCACCAGCACGTCCTTCAAACGGCCCGTGATGAAGACCTCGCCGCCGTCGAGGACCGCCAGGTCACCGGTGCGCAGGTAGGGCCCCTCTCCCGAATCCGACAGCCGGCCGTGGAACGTGCGTTCCGTCTCCTCGGGGCGCTGCCAGTACCCATCCGCCACGCTCGGTCCGCGCACCCAGAGCTCGCCGATGCGGCCCGGCGCACAGGGGCGGCCGGTGTCCGGGTCCACCACCCGCGCGTCCTGGCCCCCCAGCACCTGGCCACAGCCCACCAACACCGTCGCCGGCGTGTCCTCTTCGGGGGCCCGTGCCTCACCGCGCAGCAGGCCGTCGCGAGCGAAGCGCCGTACCACCGGCACCGCCGAGCGCTCACCACCCGAGACGATCAGCGTCCCCTCCGCGAGCCCGTAACACGGAAAGAAGGCCTCACGCCGGAAGCCCGCCGGGGCGAAGGCTTCCGCGAAGCGCTCCAGCGTGTCAGCCCGCACGGGCTCCGCGCCGCTGAACATCACCTCCAACCGGCTCAGGTCCAGCGCCGCGCGCTGCTCGGG
Source organism: Pseudomyxococcus flavus (assembly GCF_050038885.1). NCBI lineage: Bacteria > Pseudomonadati > Myxococcota > Myxococcia > Myxococcales > Myxococcaceae > Pseudomyxococcus > Pseudomyxococcus flavus. The sequence goes on from NZ_CP143624.1 coordinate 8,603,725, forward strand.
CGTCGTCTTGCGCACGCACAGGTCGAACGCGAAGTTGGGCGCGCCGCAGACCGAAGCGCCGAAGCGCGATATCGCCTCCAGCCACGTCAGCGGGCGCTGGAGGAAGGCCATGGGAGGCAACAACACCGTGGGCACATCCCGGAACAGTGCCTGGAGCAGCCCTCCAATCAGCCCCATGTCGTGATACGGCGGCAGCCAGTAGGCGCCCACCGGATGGGGCCGCGTGTCGAATGCCCGGGTAATCATCCAGGAGTTGTGCAGCAGGTGCCGGTGCCGCAGCACCACGCCTCGCGGCGTCCCCGTCGAACCCGACGTGTATTGCAGGAACGCCACCGAGTCGCCCCGCAGGTCCGGCGCGCGCCACGCCCCCGCCTCGCTCACGGGCACGGCGTCCGTGGCCAGCCAGCGCAGCGCCCGCAGGTCCGGCGCCCCCTCCGTGAGGGACTCCACCATGCCCGCGATGCCAGACGTCGTCAGCGCCACCCGGGCGCCACAGTCCGCCACCAGCGCCTGGAGCCGGGGCAAGGTGCGCCCCAGCCGCATCGGGTCCGGAGGATAGGCCGGCACAGCCACCACGCCCGCATAGAGGCAGGCCAGGAACCCCAGGGTGTAGTCGAAGCCCGGAGGGTACAGCAGCAACGCGCGCTCACCCGGCGCCAGATGCCGTTGCAGCAGCGCCGCCACCGCGCGTGCGTTCGCATCCAACGCCGCGTACGAGAGGGCCCGCTCTCCCGAACTGTCGAGAAATGTATAAATCCAGTCATCCGGCTGCGCGGCGGCACGGGCCCGACACACCTCCACGAAGGTGGCATCCTCTGGGCAGACGAAGTCGGAGGCGGGGTCGGCGCGGGTCGGAAGGTGCATGTCGAGAGTCCCGGAGCACTGCCTGAGGCACCGCCCGGAACGCCGCAGCGCGTCCCCTGCTGGAAGCACGAGGGGCACGCTCCACACCGTTCCCGGACAGCGCCCCTCGGATTCCGGGTCGATATATCAAATTCGTATTAATCAGAAAAGACATCCGACGCGCACGACCCGGTCTTTCAAGCTATGAGCGGCACCCTGGCCGACACGTATCGCCATTCATTGACGCTGCAGGATTGAGGAGCGAACGGAATGAAATACACCAATCTCGGACGCACGGGCCTGCGGGTGTCTCGGCTCTGCCTGGGCTGCATGAGCTACGGCACGCCCGCGTGGCGCCCCTGGGTGCTGGACGAAGAGGCCGCGCAGCCCTTCTTCCGCCGCGCCGTCGAGCTGGGCATCAACTTCTTCGACACGGCCGACATGTATTCACTGGGCGCCAGTGAGGAAATCACGGGCCGTGCCCTGCGCCGCTACGCGCGCATGGACGAGGTGGTGCTGGCCACCAAGGTCTACTTCCCCATGGGGGACGGGCAGAACATGCGGGGCCTGTCGCGCAAGCACATCGTCCAGGGCTGCGAGGCGAGCCTGAAGCGGCTGGGCGTGGAGGCCATCGACCTCTATCAAATCCACCGCATGGACCCGAACACGCCGCTGGAGGAGACGCTGGCCGCGCTGGATCAGCTCGTGAGCCAGGGCAAGGTGCGCTACCTGGGCGCGTCCTCCGCGTACGCCTGGCAGTTCGCGCGGGCGCTGGGCATCGCGGACCTGCACGGCTGGACGCGCTTCGTGTCCATGCAGGGCCACTACAACCTCGTCTACCGGGAAGAGGAGCGGGAGATGCTCCCCCTCTGCGAGGCCGAGGGCATTGGCGTCATTCCCTGGTCTCCGCTGGCGCGCGGCCTGCTCGCGGGCTCGCGCAAGTCGCTGAAGGATCGGGACGCCACGACGCGGGCGAAGTCGGACACGCTGTCCCCCATGCTCTACGACCAGCCCGGGGACTGGGACGTGGTGGAAGCGAACCGGAGCGTCGCGGAGAAGCGCAACGTGCCTCCCGCGCAGACGGCGCTGGCCTGGCTCCTGTCCCGGCCCGCCGTGACGGCGCCCATCATCGGGGCCACGAAGCTGGAGCACCTGGAGGACGCCGTGCGCGCGCTGGACCTCAAGCTGACGCCCGAGGAGCTCAAGGCCCTGGAGGCTCCCTACAAGCCGCACGCCGTGCGCGGCCTCTGAGCTGGCCATCGAGGAGGCCGGCGCCCGCACGCCGCGCCTCCCCTGCCCCGGGGCTCAGAGGTAGGTACGCACCGGATGCATGCGCAAGGAGGCTTCCAGCGCGGCCTTCGGACCCGCGCCGCCATAGACGACCGCCTCGATGCGGTTGACGGAGGGCGAGAAGGGGCTGGCGGGCACGCATTGGGCGCGCGCCTCCGCCAGGGCCAGCTCCGGCCGGACCTGCTGGATGCGGTACGTCATGGGCGGGACATAGTCGACGTCGGCCTGGAAGGCATACCGCGACAGGGACTGCGTCACGCGCGCATAGCCGCAGGAGATGCTCCTGCGGAACGGGTCCTGCGTCACCGAGTCCCGCACCTGGCTCTCGGGCCTCGCGCTCCTCCCGGTGGGGGCCCCGGTGTAGACCTGCCGGACGAGCCGCTTGGTCATGACGCTCCCGCATCCGAACTCCAGGGAGCTGAAGGCGAAGTCCCGCAGCGCCAGCGGCGCCTGGGGGTCCGGGAGCGGTTCCGGCGCGTCCTTCGGGACCGCTTCGAGCTCCGACTCGGGCACCAGCGGCGTGCTGCACTCCAGCGCCTGCTCCCCCTGCTTCGTCACGAAGACCACCTGCAGGTCGCTGACGTACCGCGCGCCCGAGGCCTCCGCCCGTTCGAGCAGTGCCAGCACCAGCTCGCTTCCGTCCTGGCCTTGCTCGAAGGGCATCGAGATGGCCCAGGGCTCCATGCTCGCGCGCTGCGACACATCCGCCGGCGCGAACACCACCGGGTCCGCGCGCCGCGTGCCATGCGCACACCCCACCAGGACCGACAACGAAACCGCCAGGAGCGAAGAACGCATCGGATGTCCTCCCTGAATCAGCTTCCACCATAACCCGGTCCCGAGGTGCGGGCAGCCCAGGCCCCCGGCCGCTTCATCAAGTCGTCGTGGCGCAAGCATCTGGCCGGCCTCCGATATGTCCGCGCACCGTGTGCGTTCCCCACCCTCACCGCTCCGGGCGCCCCCACCGGTGGAGCTGCTGCCGCAGCCACGCCGCGGCGGCGCGGAGATCCGCCTCCAGGTGGATGCGCGCTTCCGCCCGCTCCCGTGCCCCAGGCAGCTGAAGCACGGCCTCCGGTGCCAACGTTGCCATCCACCCATCCGCCCACGGCGTGGAGAGCACGCGGCCCCGGCTGAGGTGGATGCGAAACGCGATGCCCAGGAAGGCCTGCGCCGCCACCGCCCCCAGCGCGATGATCAGCCGTGGGCGCACCCGCGCCACCACCGCGGACAGCCCATGCCGGCACGAGCGGCCCTCCCCCTCCAGCGAGGCGCCGCGCTCCGTCCCACATCCCGGACGACACGGCACCACGACATGGGCGGCATCCGCCGACGGCCGCGGCAACCCCGCGCGCCCCAGCACCACGTCCAGAAGCTGGCCCGCCGGCCCCGCGAAGCAAGGCGGCTCACCACTCCGCGGCGCCGCCCCCACCCACAGCAGGGGCATGCGCGCCGGCTCCGGCTCGGGGCGCGGAGGCCGAGGCACCGCGCCGCGGAGGACCTCCGCCGGGAGGCGCCCGCCATCCTCGAAGGTCAGCCGCTCCCGGTCCCAGTGTACGCACGCCTCCGGGGTGAACAGGCTCCACGAGAAGGTGGGGAAGCGCCGCACGAGGAACGGCGCCACCTCCCGGAGGATGGCGTGCTCGGGTTGGAACCACGCGACATGGTGCGCCCCACCGTCCCGCCACACCCGCCGGAAGCGGACGGCTGCCGTCATGGCCTGCACGTCCCGCCGGACCGCCTGCTCCATCCACCGCAGCCGCCGCACGTCCGGGTCGTCATGCCGATGAAGCAGCTCCGGCTCCCCATGTGTCAGCCGCCAGAGCACCCGGTACAGCAGCGCCCAGCGCGCCGGAGCGCGGTGGCACACCACCGTCCGCGCCAGCCCCAGGAAGTCCCGTGGCAGCGCGGGGGCGAGCCGCCCACAGGCCTCCCACCGCACCGCCGCCCGAAGCGCGTCTGTCTGACCGCGGACCTCCTCGAAGCGCACCCGCTCCGGAGGTTCCTCCCGCGCCAACAGCCCGCGGGCCACCACCCGGAACGTTCCCAGGTCCGGCGCCACGCTCACCCGCGTCAGCCACCGGGCCGGAGGCGCCGCGTCCTCCACCGCGGCGCGCGGGCCTGGAGCGCGGGCCCTCCAGGCGCCGGAGACAGCCTTCCCTTCCTGACGGACATCCATCCGCCACGTCCTACCCAACCCGTCTGACATCCCCCATCCGGCCTGGGACGTCCTGTCCGCTCGCCGCGCTCACGGCTCCTTCGCCAGCGCGTCCACCTGCTCCTGGAGCTTCACCGTGTCCGCGAAGAAGTCATCCACCGGCTCGGTGCCCACCAGCCGGAAGGCCGGCGGCAACAACGCCCGGCGGAAGCCCAGCTCCGTGCTGAACGACTCGTTGCCCAGCCACTCGTCCGCGCGCGACAGGGCGCCGAACGTCAAGGTGACCACGGCGATGACCCGGACGAGCCGCGCGGACTCCATCTTCGTCACGTAGCGCAGGTGCCAGTAGAGCCCCCACGCCATCAACGCCAGGAACGCGGCGTGGTGGGCCCAGGACAGGTTCCCGCTCACCCCCAGGCTGAAGCCCACCAGCGTGAGCAGGGGCTGGATGAGGACGGCGCCCAGCAGCACCAGCGCGGCCACGGTGGCGTGCGTGCGGAAGTGGAACTGCCGGCGCGCGATGCGGCTCGCCATGGACCAGCCTCCGGCCCACAGGAAGGTGATGCCCAGCGGCACCACCAGCGCCACCGTCAGCTCCCCCCAGTCCGTGCGCCCGTAGTTGGTCAGGTAGCCCTCCAGCAGGCTGGCGCCGAGCAGCGCCTGCAGGGACAGCGAGAAGGAGCGCGGCCGCTCGAACACGCGAGGCCGCGGCGCGGTGGGCGCCGCCGCGATGACCGTCTTCTCCACCGGGTGGCTGCGCGCGCGGAAGCGCAGGATGGTGTCACCCACCGACACGCGGGTATCGGACGCCAGCTCCAGCTCCGCCAGCTGCGCCCACGGCTCCACGCGGTAGGTGCCGTTCTGGCTGCCCACGTCGCGCAGCACCAGCGCGCCGTCCTCGCGGCGCTCGATGCGCAGGTGCTCGGCGGACACCTTCGGGTCGTCGAGGATGACGTCGTTGCCGTAGCCCCGCCCCACGCTGACGGGGAAGCGCTCCAGGCGGTGGCGGGCCTGGACGACCTCCCCCTCCAGCACCTCCAGGAAGATCACTCCGTCCACGACAGCCCCTCCAGGTACCGGCGCGCCAGCTTGCGGCCGTTGTCCGCGGTGAAGCCCGCCAGCGTGAGCGACGTGTCCACGCCGCTGGTGCTGGCGTTGAGCGTGGCCGCGCGCAGCACCAGGTCGTAGAGGCCGGGGAACTTCCGGTAGGCGCGCATGCACAGCGCGGCGCGCACCGGCAGGCCCGCGACGTCCACGAACTCCGACTGGCAGCGGTAGTTGGTGACGTCCTGCCGCGTGGCCTCCACGGCGTCCGGGTCCTGCGAGAAGAGCGCGCTGTAGAGCGACGAGAAGCGCAGCGCCCCCAGCTGCTGGCTGGTGGCGTGTTGATGCAGGAAGGCCACCACGCCCGTCCGGTGCCGCGAGGACACGAAGATGTCCTCCTCCGACGAGCACTGGTAGTTCGTCACCGTGTACGGCACCTCCGGGTCATGCGGCGTGTCGCCCCAGCACTTGAGGAAGGCGCTCCACCGGCCGGGGACGCGGTAGCTCCCCAGCGCCTGCTGCGGCACCGGCTCGCCCATCAGCCGCTCCGTGACGCGCTGCTGGTTCTCCAAAAGCTGCACGCGCACCGTCTCCAGCAACGCCTGCGCCCCGGTGTCCTTGGCCTCGAGCGCGCGAGCGAGCAGCGCCCGCGCATGCTTCACCGGGACCAGGAAGCCCACCTGGTTGCCCATGGTCGCCACGTTGACGCCCACCACGCGACCTTCCCCCGTGAGGGTGGGCCCCCCGCTCATGCCTGGGTTGATGGCGCCGCTGAAGTGCAGCCGCTCGTACAGCGCGTCGCGGATGTAGCCGTTGTAGGTGCCCTCGACGATGGTGGTCCCCAGGTCGCGGGGGTTGCCCATGGCGAACAGGCGCGTGCCCTGCGGCGGCTCGCGCTCGTCCAGGTCGAAGAAGTGCTCCACCGGCGTCGCCATCTGGATGATGGCCAGGTCGTGCACGACGTCCACGTCCAGCAGCCGCACGGGCATGGGCTCCGTGCCGCCCTTCAGCACCAGCTCCGCCGTGTAGTCCTCCGGGTGGATGACCACGTCGGAGATGACGTGGTAGTTCGTCACCGCGTGCCCGTTGGCCGACACGAAGAAGGCCGACCCGATGGACGAGCGCGTGCCGGAGCGCCGCTCGATGATGCGCACCTGGGCGACCTGCCCCTCGATGCGCTGAAACAGCTCGTGCGTGGCCGGTGGCAACGCGCCCAGGGGCACCACGGGTGAGGCGGTTTCCGGCGCACCCGGCGCCGGAAGCGGGCTCGGCTCAGCTGGCGCCACCGGCGATTGCGTGAGCACCGCTGCGAGGATGAAGGCAAACATGGATGCGGCGCACCCTACCCCACCGCGCCTTCCGTGGGACGTCCGGACGCAGCCCCCCAACCGCGAACGGGTGACAGCCGCCAGGCGGGCATCCGGGCGGTCCGTCCACCGCGTGACGCAAGCCCGCGCCGCGGGTCCCTGGCCTGCCCGCGTCACGGCCCCCATCTTCGTCCTCCGGGTGGGGGAGCCGACATGCGTCACAGCCAGTGGGGTGGCGTGCGCAGGCGGGCGCCAAGATGGCGAATGGCCGCGCTCCTGGTGTCTCACCTGCCCTCGCTGGCCCTGTCCGCCGCCTACCCCGCAGACGCGCCCCTCCACGCCGACGAGGAGGTCGCGCCCCCGCAGCGGCCCCGCCAGTTCTGGTGGGCCCTGGGCGAGGTGACGGCCATCAACCTGGCGGTGTGGACCTTCGATCGCTTTGTCCTCCAAAAGGAATGGGCACGCGTGAGCCTGGACACGTGGGGGACGAACCTCCGCAACGGCTTCGTCTGGGACAAGGACGATTTCACCACCAACCAGTTCGCCCACCCCTACCACGGCGCGGCGTACTTCAATGCCGCGCGGGACCACGGCTTCGGCTACTGGGGCGCCGCGGGCTTCACGCTCCTGGGCAGCCTTCAATGGGAGCTGTTCGCCGAGCACAAGCTGCCGTCATTCAACGACCTCATCAACACCACCGTGGGCGGCTGGGCGCAGGGCGAGGCCATCTACCGGCTGTCTTCCATGCTGCTGGACCAGCGTGACACGGGGACTCGCCGCATCGCTCGCGAGGTCACCGCGGGCATGCTCAACCCCGTCCGTGGCTTCAACCGGGTGGTGCGCGGCGACGCCTGGCGCAGCGCCCCCACGCCCGAGGCGTGGCAGCCGCCCGTGTTCGCGTCGCTGGCGCGCTCGGGCTACCTGAACATCGACGCGGGCAAGACGCTCAACCAGTTCTTCGCGGAGCTGGACCTGCGCTACGGCGATGCCCTGCGCTTCCCGGTGGAGGCGCCGTTCGATGCCTTCAGCATGGGCGTGCAGTTCACCTCCGGCGAGGGCCGTCTCATCAGCCGCGCCGAGGTGAAGGGCGCGCTGGCGATGCTTCCGCTCGAGAACGGCGGGAACGAGCGCATCCTGCTGGGGGCCTTCCAGCACTTCGACTTCAACGACACCCAGGCGTATGAGCTGGGGGGACAGTCGCTCGGAGCGGGGCTCGTCTACCGCTACCTGACGCGGGAGGGCCGCGAGCTGCGCCTGTCGCTCCATCTGCGGGGGCTGGTGCTCGCCGGCATCTCCTCCGAGTACGCCGAGCTGATAGGCCGGGACTACGACTACGGCCCGGGCCTGGGCTTGCATGTCGAGGTCTCCTACGGACGCTGGCCGTGGGAATACCTCAAGTTCGACGCGGGCACGACGTGGATCCACTCGCTGAACGGAGCGGACGGAAACCACCTGGCACACGAGGGCACGCTGCTGCTGGACGTGCCGCTCTTCGCCAACGTGGGCATCGGTGCCAGCTTCACCTTCTTCGAGCGAAACAGCTTCTTCCGCGACTACGACACGGTCTCCCGAAGCATCCCGCAGGTCCGCGTGTTCCTCTCCGTGCACTGACGGCGCGCGTGGGGTACATGTGGCTTGGCGGTCCGTGACGCAGTCGGTAGTGTCGCGCGCGGGCCATGATGCGGCACGGCCATCGGTGCTGGCAGGCCAGGAGTCTCCCCATGAACCGTCCGATGCCGTCGCTCCCCTCGTCCGCCACTGAAACCCGGATGGTGGACATGGTGTTTCCCGACCAGGCCACGCACTCCGGTGTGCTCTTCGGCGGGCAGGCGTTGCGGATGATGGACATGTCCGCGTTCATCACCGCGAGCCGCTACACGCGGCGGAACATCGTCACCGCCTCCAGCGAGCGCGTCGACTTCCACATCCCCGTGCGCCAGGGCCAGCTCGTGGAGCTGGTGGGCCGGGTGGTGTCCACCGGGAGGACGTCGCTCACCGTGGAGGTCGAGCTGTTCGCCGAGGAGCTGCTCACCGGCGTCCGGGAGCTGTGCACGCGAGGGCGCTTCATCATGGTGGCGCTGGACGAGAACCACAAACCGACGCCCGTCCCTCCGCTCGCCCCCGAGCCCACGTAGCGCCGCCTCGTCTTCCCGCGCGGCACGCTCTCCCCCCGTCACGGGGCCTGGCCCGCCGCGTGGCGCAGACGTCGGCGACGCCAGGCCGTGTACGAGACAGCCAGCGCGCCAGCCAGGGCACCCGCCAGCGCGCCGAGCACCCGGCGTGGCACGGGCCCCGCGACATTCGACGGCTCGTGGCGGAAGGTCTCCAGTGACGCGCGCACCTGGGGCGCCAGCGCCTGCCAGCGCACCGCGGGGGCGCTCACTGTCACCACCGCGTGCTCGCCTTCCGAGGCCAGGCCCGCGACGAGCACGGTGCGTACCTGTCCCGCCTCGCGCAGGGTGCCCAGGAACTCCACGCGTGGCGTCGTGCCGCCCAGGCGCTCCACGCGCTCGGGTGTCAGCTGGAGCCCCAGCTCCCGCTGGTAGTGCTGCATCACCGCCGAGGCGAAGTCGTCCCGGTCCGAGGGGCTCGCGCTGAAGCCGCGCCCCACCACGGAGACGAGCATCGTGGCCGCGTCCGGCCCCTCTCCGTCGGTCAGCGCCGCCGACAGCATGCGCGGCGCGTCCGGCTCCAGCGCCACGGCGCCCACGCGGGAGTCGGCGTACTGCTCCCAGCGCACCATGTGGAAGCCCTCGGGCGGACGGAACTGGTAGCCGTCCCGGCGCAGCTCCGTTCCGAGCGCACCCGACAGCGCCAGCAATCCGACGGCCAGGGAGGTGACGTGCACGACGGGCAGGTTAACCCAATGAAGCCCGCCTCAACGTCGCGTCGCAGCCTCACGACATCCTTGTTTAACCAAGAATCACCAGCTGTTCTGGTGCTGCGACGATTCGCGCTACCACGGTGGCTCGCTCCCCGAGGCTTCAAGGGAATTCCAGCGCGTGAGCAGCCGCATGCACAACCCTCTCGCCGACGTGCAGTGGCCTGCACAAGCGATCTCCCGAGCACCCAGCTTCGGGCGTATTGCGTCGCGGGGCTCCGGCCCCTTGATTGCAATACCATGGTCGCAATGGGACTCCTGAAGGCTCGACACACCTGGCTCTGGCCGTTCCTCTGCTTGTTCGCGTTGTTCGCGCCGGGCGTCAGCCTCGCGGAGAACGGGCCACACCTCCTCGGCAGTCCATCCGCGGAGGGCCCATCTGAGGACGGTCCCCGGCTGCTGGACGCACCGCCGTTGGCCGAACACGATGCCTCGAGCTCCTCCCCGATCATCCGTCTTGCCGCGGAACTGGGGGCCATGGCCTTGACGTCCGTCGTCCTGGCGGTTCCCGGCGCTATCGTCGGCTTCGGCCTCTGTGGCGAACGCTCGGACTGCTCGTCCGCCGCGGGCTATGGCATCCTTGGCGGAGTATCCGTTGGAGCCCCACTGGGGGTCTGGTGGGGTGCGCGTCTGGCGGATGGAAAGGGAACGCTGCTGGGGGCGTTCCTGGGAGCAGGCACGGCGGTCGGCGCATGGACGGTGGCCACGCTGTTCATCACCAATGATGACCTCAAACCGTTAGGGTTCCCCCTCTTCTCGATCATTGGCGCGCTCGTGGGCTACGAGCTGTCCCACGCCATGAACGCACGCCAGGAGAAGATCCCAGCGTTCAGCGTGCAGCCTTCGCTGGCCGTGGGGAGTCGGCATGCGCTGGTGGGACTGCATGGCTCTTTCTGATGCCACTGGCGTGCGTCCATGGGAGGTCGCGGTCTTGAACGAAGCCCGCCCCTCCACATCTGCGGCTCAAGGGTCATCAAGAAGATGGGCAATGACGAGGACTCGCAATGGGCCTGCGTCTCCAGCGCCCGTCGCGAACAACGAGACAGGAGCGAGAACACCACCTCCGCAGAGCCATACCAGCAGAGGGGCCGCTTCATCACTGGGGCTGCCCCTGGGCAGTCGCTGGCGGCGCCCTACCTGTTGCTCGCCGGGCTCATGGCCGCCGAGCTGTCCATGGTGCTGTCCGTCGCGCTCCTGCTCCATGGGCTCGTGGTAACGGTCGCAACCCTCTTCTTGTTTCGCCGTCGACGCTGGGCCTGGCGCGTGTCTTCGGTCCTCGCAGGTGCTGCCTTCGCCACGGGAGCTGGCGCGGCATGGCTCGCCCCTCCCTTGATTGGCGTCCTTCACGCAGTGGGCGCTGCCATCATCCTGGCTTTCCTGCTCGCGGGCCGCCCCGCCATCTCCGGCCTATCTCCGCTCAGCGCCGACTCGCCAGCGCGACAACTCGGGGAGTCATCGGGCCCCCCGAATCAAACTGTCCGTAGCGTTCGGGCCTTCAGCGGTGCACGCTTCGAGGCATGGTCCAGGCATTTCTGAGTACAGTGACGGAGCGGCTCTTGCTCCGGGCCGTCCGCGACAGTGACCTGGATGCGGTGTTCGCGTTGCACGCGGATCCAGAAACGAACCGCTTCAGCGCCAACGCCACCGCCCTCACGCGAGATGAAGCCAGGAGGCTGATGGCGCTGTGGCAGGACGACTGGGCGCACCATGGCGTGGGCTACTGGGTGGTGGAGCGGCGCGATACCCCGGGAGACCTCGTGGGCTTCGGAGGTGTGCGCCACAAGGAGCTCGAAGGGCGCAGGGTGCTGAACCTCGCCTACCGCTTCGCGCCGCGGACCTGGGGTACCGGCTATGCCACGGAGATGGCCCGCACCGCGCTGTCGCTGGCCCGGCGCCACCTGCCCGACATCCCCGTGGTCGCCATCATCCACCCGGAGAACATCGCGTCCATCCGGGTCGCGGAGCGAAGCGGGATGCGCTTCGAGCGGCTCATTGACTACCAGGGTATGCCCAGCCGGCTCTACGTGCCGGTGGCCCCGTAAGACGCGGCAGCCACGAGTCGATTCCACCCACGGGCGCATCTCCCCAACGACTCGGCACTTACGCGCCAACCTGGCAATCGAGCCCCCGTCCCGACGAGCGAATCGTCTTCGCCTACACGATGACCCTCGCCGGAAAGCGCATCTCGTCGTCGCTCGTGACGGTGCAGTTCAGCACCGAGAGCGTCAAGAACGCCTCTCGTGCACCGAGCAGGCGGCGTACTTCGAAGGTGGCTCGAAGGTGGACAGGCCGCCGTTGATGGCCGCGAGGCCGGCACGAAGGCGCTACGCGAGAAGCTGGCACCCGAGCTCACGCGCGAGCACCGGCTGCTCGTCCATTCGAGGCACGCTGTGCCCCGCGGCTGTCACCCTGCTGGCGGCCCCCAGGCGCGGAGTGGAAGCTCCTCGCAGGGACTCAGGTGGCTTCCTGCGTCGACACCCACCAGGTGGTTCCACCTGGGTCGCGGAACCCGCCGCGCTTGTCCCCGTCACCCGCGTTGACCGGGGTCTTGACGGCCACGGCACCGGCGTCGAGCGCTCGCTGGTAGAGCTGGTCCACGTCCGCGACGTACAGGTGCACGTGCGCGGCGACCGCGGGCCAGCCGTCCATGGTGTCGCTCAACATGATGACCGTGTCGTCGATGCGCACCTCGCCGTGCATCAGCCTGCCGTTGTCTCCGGGAATCATGCGCAGCCGCTGCGCTCCGAACACCTGGACGAGGAAGTCGATGGTCCTGAGCGCGCCGTCGACGACCAGGTACGGCGCCACGGATGTGTAACCGTCGGGTTTGTAGGCCATGGGTCCTCCAGGGAAGTCAGCCGCACGAATCGACGGATGAACGTGCCCCCGCTCGCCTGGGGTGGCAAGCGCCAGGGCGCGTCCTCGCAGCAGCGGCGCACCCGCGACCCACCCGCACGGCATGAAACACAGCGGCCCGTGAAACATGGACCGTGACGCCGTCACCCGCTCCAGGAACGGACCGGCAGGCTGCCGAGGCCGCTCAATCCCTCGCACGCCCGGCCCGGCTCCGGATGTCTCACCCGGGCCCGGCAGCGCTCCGTGAGCGCGCCGCCCCTGCCCTCCTGCTGCCTCGCGCGGAGGACACCCCGACGCAGCGTGCGACCTCCCGGTTTTCGCGACTTCGACCCACCATGCCCGTGCGTGTTCGTTGTGACATCCCCGCGCGTCGCGAGTAACCTGCCGGGGAGATGACCCCCGCCGCCAGGGCCGACATGGAGTCACGTGCCGATCGCGCCCTGCGCCGCGGCGAGCTCACCGAAGCGCTCGGATTGTACGAAGCGCTCGTCCGCGCCTTTCCGGACGACGCGACGCTCGCCCACAAGCTCGCCAGCGCACGCGAGCTGCTCCAGCCCGCCGAGCTCGAGGTGCTCGAAGCGGCCCGTGCGGAGGCCCACATCCCGCTGCCCGTGGGCCCCTCCTCCCCCGTCCAGGAGGGCGAGCGCCTCTTCGCCCTGGGGGACTACGCCGGAGCCGCCGCGTGCTACCGCCGCGCACTCCAGGAGCGGCCGGACAGCGAGCTGCTCAAGGAGCGGCTGATCGAGCTGTATGGCCTGGCGCGCGCGATGCCCCTACAGTCACCGACAGATCGGGCCCTCCCCGACAAGCCGGAGCCCCGCCTGCAGGCCCTGCTCGATAGGGTCGCCTCGCGCCGCCGCCTGAAGCGCGACTGAAGGAAGGGCCCGTCACCACTCGCGAATCCGCCCCGGTCGGTGATTCGCGCGTTGCACCCCCTGGGGGGCCCCCCTACAATCAGGTCCGACGTTTCTGTCATGGTGCAGCACCCTCCCTCTGACACCCGCGTCCGACCTGTATGACCCGACCCATGAGACTCGGAGTCCTGACCGGTGGCGGAGACTGCCCCGGCCTCAACGCGCTCATTCGCGGCCTCGTGAAGCGAGGCACGCACGAGTTCGGCCACGAGTTCGTGGGCATCGAGAACGGCTACATGGGCCTGGTGGAGCCGGGGCTCGCCCGCCCGCTCACCGAGGAGGACACGCGCGGCATCCTCCCCAAGGGCGGCACCATCCTGGGGACCTCCAACAAGGCCAACCCGTTCGCCTACGCAACCCGTGAGGACGGGCACTGGGTGGAGCGTGATGTCTCCGACCAGGTCCTCCGCCGCTGCGAGGAGCTGCGCCTGGACGGCCTCATCGCGGTGGGCGGCGACGGCACGCTGTCGATCGGCCACCGGCTCTCCGAGAAGGGCCTCAAGGTGGTCGGCTGTCCCAAGACGATCGACAACGACCTGTCCGGCACGGATCAGACGTTCGGCTTCGACACCGCGCGGCTCATCGTCACCGAGGCGCTCGACCGCCTGCACTCCACCGCCGAGGCCCATGACCGGGTGATGGTGGTGGAGATCATGGGCCGTCACGCCGGCTTCCTCACCCTGGAGAGTGGTATTGCCGGAGGCGCGGACGTCATCCTGATCCCGGAGATTCCGTACCGCGTGGAGGCCGTGGTGGAGAAGCTCCGCCGCCGCGCCACCCGGCGCCGCAGCTTCTCCATCATCGCCATCTCCGAGGGCGCGTTCCCGCAGGGCGGCGAGCTGGCCGTGCTGGACTCGGCGGAGGCCATCCCCGGCCGCGGCGTGGTGCGGCTGGGCGGCTCGGGCAAGGTGCTGGCGGACCTGCTGGCCCGGCACATCGAGGCGGAGATTCGCGTGACGGTGCTGGGCCACCTCCAGCGCGGCGGCAGCCCGAGCGCGGCGGACCGGGTGCTGGCCACCCGCTACGGGTGCAAGGTCCTGGACCTGGTGAGCGCCGGGCAGTGGGACCACATGGTGGCGCTGCGCGCGGGAGAAATCGTCGCGGTGCCCCTGAGCGAATCGCGCAAGGAGCGCCGGGTGGATCCCGCGGGCGAGCTGGTGCGCTTCACCAAGAGCATGGGCATCAGCTTCGGGGACTGAGGGAGTTCACCGCACGCCATGACGACGCTCGTCGGCCGCCATATCGGTCGCTATCGCATCCTGGAGCAGCTCGGCTCGGGGGGCATGAGCGTCGTGTACAAGGGGCTCGACACCGCCCTGGACCGCGAGGTGGCGGTGAAGGTGCTGCACCCGCACCTGGCTGGCAAGGACGAGTCGCGCCGGCGGCTGGCCCGTGAGGCCCGCGCGGTGGCCAAGCTGCACCACCCCAACATCCTCGAGGTGTTCGACTTCTCCGCCGCGGACGCGCAGGACGCGTTCATCGTCACCGAGTACATCCGTGGCCAGACGCTGAAGGCCTTCCTCGACGAGGGCCCCATGGATCCGCCGGAGCTGGCGGCCATGGTCATCCACGAGCTGGCCGCGGCCCTGGCGCACGCGCACGAAGCGGGCGTCATCCACCGCGACCTCAAGCCGGAGAACGTCATGGTGCGCGAGGACGGCGTCCTCAAGCTCATGGACTTCGGCATCGCCCGGCTGATGGACATCGAGGAGCGGATGACCGTCACCGGCACGCTGGTGGGCTCGCCCGCGCACATGTCCCCCGAAATCATCGAGGGCCTGGAGGCCGGTCCCCCGGCGGACGTCTTCAGCGTGGGCATCATGTTCTACGCGGCGATGACGGGCCGCCTGCCCTTCCTCGCGCCCAACACCACCGCCACGCTCAAGCGCATCCTGGACGGGGACTATGAGGACCCGCGCCGGCGCGTGCCCGCGCTGTCCGACGAGCTGGCGGACATCTGCGCCATCTGCCTCCAGCGCGACCCGCAGCAGCGCTACCCGGACGCGGCCCGGCTGCGCGACGCGCTCGCGGACTACCTCGCCGGGCTCGGCTTCGCCCGCGTGGGCGAGGAGCTGGTCTCCTTCTTCGCCGACCCGCAGTCGTACCGGAAGCTCGCCCGTCAACGCATCGTCGCGACCCTGCTGGAGCGCAGCGAGCGGCAGCTCGCGGAGAAGCGCACTCCGCGCGCCCTGGCCAGCCTCAACCAGGTGCTCGCGCTGGACGCCACCAACGAGCGGGCGCTCGCGCTCCTCAAGGGCATCCAGCGGACGCAGCGCCTCAAGACCTGGCGGCGCCGGGGCCTGCGGCTGGGAGTGGGCGTGGCCGCCGCGGGCCTGCTGGGCCTGGGCGGCTGGAAGGCCCGGCATGGCACCCATGACGTGGAGGCGCACGAATCCCCGATGACGAGCTCGCCGGGGGACGGCATGGCCTCGAAGCCTCCGTCGGAGCCCGACAGCGCGCCGCTCGCCACCACCGCGCCGCCCCGCGGCCCCGCGGGCGGGGGGCCCGGTGCCCAGGAGAACGCGGGACGGCCCGGCCCGGGCGCGGCACAGCTGACCCGACCCGCGGGGCCACCACCCCGGGCCGTCAAGGCGCCTCCGGGGCCCGGCGGTCTGCCCTCGCGGTCCGAGAGCACGCCGGCCGTCGGCGGCGCCGTCCGCACGGGCACGGCGCGCCCCTCCGCACCGGACGAAGAGGACGCGCCCCGCAAGCCGCTGGTGCGCAAGCTGCCCGTGTCCATCCTCGTGCGGCCCTATGGCAGCATCCGGGTGGATGACGGTGACCTCAGCGCCCAGCCGCTCCAGAAGCACGACGTGGAGATGACGCCGGGGCGCCATACCATCACCATCTCCTGCGACTACTGCGAGGACGTGGTGGACACCATCGACGTGCAGGCCGAGGGCGACAACGTCTTCCACCTGCGCGCCCAGCCCAAGCCCTCGCGCCTGTCGGTCGACTTCGAGCCCGCGGGCGCGCAGGTGCGCGTGGGCGACCAGCTTCGCACCGCGGCGGAGAGCCTGGTGACGCCCTTCGAGGTTCGTTCCCCGCGGGGCCCCGCGGGCTTCCAGCACACCGTGGTGGTGGAGGTCTCCCACCCGGGGTTCGTGCCTGAGCGGCGGGTGGTGCACCTGCGGCCGGGCGAACCCACTACCCTGCGCGGGAGCCTCCGCCCCGAATGAGCCGCTGCCTGCCGCTTCTCCTCATCGCGCTGACGCTGCTCGCTCCGGCCACCCCGTTTGCGCAGGAGGCCGGGGATCCAGAGGTCGCCGCGCTGCGCGCCAGCTTCGAGTACGGCAAGTACGCCGAGGTCCTGGACCGCGCGGGCTCGCGCATCGACCGGGGCGGCCTGGACGAGGACGACCTGGTGGAGCTGCACAAGCTGGCGGGCCTGGCCGCCTTCAACCTCGGACGCACCGAGGACGCCCGCCGTCACCTGCGCGCCCTGCTCCGGTTGGACCCGGACTACAGCCTGGACCCCTTCGTCGTCCCGCCGCCCGCGGTGGCCTTCTTCGACACGCTCAAGGAGGAGATGGACACGGAGCTGGACTTCCTGCGCCAGGAGCGGCGCCTGCGCAAGGAGCGCGAGAAGGCGGAGGCCGAGCGGCGCGAGCGAGAGCGCCTGGAGGCGGAGATGCAGCGCCGCCGCGCCGAGGAGCTGGCGTCCCAGGTCACCGTGCGCACGGTGGAGAAGCGCAACTTCCTGGTCAACTTCGTCCCCTTCGGCGCCGGCCAGTTCCAGCAGGGCCGCACCAGCCTGGGCATCGTCTTCGCCGCCACGGAAGGCGTGCTGGCGGTGACGAGCATCATCTCCTTCTTCGCGTACGAGTCCCTGTTCGAGGAGCGCACCATCGACCTGGACAACGTGCTGGACCCGGACGGCCGGGCCTCCGTCACCGTGCGCTACATCCCCACCAACCGGGCGAAGCAGCGGGACGCGTGGCAGCTGCTCAAGCTGTCCTCGGCCGCCGGCTTCTACGCCATCTACGCCGTGGGCGTGGTGGACGCGCTCTTCCACCATGAGGACCAGGTGGTGCGCAGCACGGTGGAGCCTCGCGCCGAGCAGCCCGAGGCCCCTCCCCAACGCCCCAGCCCCGCGCGAGCGAGCGCGCCGAAGACGCATGCGCGCGTGGGCCTCTACCCGACCTCCGGCGGACTCGGCGCCGGTCTCACCCTCTCCTTCTGACGGAGACTCCCTCCAGGTACGTGAAGCCATGGCCAGCCTCACCGTCCGCACCCCCGATGGAAAGGTCCGTGCGGTCTCCCTGCTCAAGCGCCTCACCAGCATCGGGCGGGGTCCGGACAACGACATCCAGCTCGAGGACGCCTCCGTTCCCTCCAGCGCCCTGCACGTCACCTTCGACGGCACGCGCTACGAGGTCGGCAGCCTGGGCGCCACCTTCCACGTCAACGGCAAGAAGCGCGACGCCCACGCGCTCTCCACGGGTGACGTGGTCCGCGTGGGCCACACCGAGCTCATCTTCGCCCGGGACGACGCCCCCCGCGCACCGGCGCCCGCGCCCACGCCCCGGCCCGAGGTGACGCGGACGTCCAGCCCGGACTCGCACACGGCGGAGCTGCCCGGCGTGCCCGGCCGCGAGCTGCTGCTGCTGCGCCGGCTCACCGCCTTCAGCGAGCGGCTGCTGGGCCTCTACGACCTGGACCGCATCCTGGAGGGCCTCATGGACGAGGCCATCGAGGTGACGCGCGCCGACAAGGGCTTCCTCATCCTCATGGAGAACGGGGAGCCGCGCATCAAGGTGGCGCGCAACGTGGCCCGGGAGAACCTCGAGGACACGGTGGAGAAGGACAAGATCTCCGACTCCATCATCGCCAAGGTCGTGAAGGAGCAGAAGGCGCTCATCGTCGCGGACGCGCTGGACTCGCCGGAGTTCAACAAGAGCGACTCCGTGGTCAACCTGCGCGTCCACTCCGTGCTGTGCGTGCCGCTGATGCAGAAGGGCGACCTCTTCGGCGTCATCTACGTGGGCAACGACCGGCTGGTGAACCGGTTCGAGCCCAAGAGCGCGGACATGCTCACCATCTTCGCGGCCCAGGCGTCGCTCATCCTGCAGAACGCGATGCTGGTGAGCGACCTCAAGCTGGACAACACGGAGCTGCGCCGGAAGCTGGAGGACCAGCGCTACGGCGACATCGTGGGCGCCTGCCAGGGCATGCGCGACGTGTACAAGCGCATCGACAAGATTGCCCCCACGGACATCTCCGTGCTCATCACCGGCGAGACGGGCACCGGCAAGGAGCTCATCGCCCGTGAAATCCACCGGCGCTCACCGCGCGCGAAGGGCCCCTTCGTCACCATCAACTGCGGCGCCATCCCGGAGAACCTGCTGGAGAGCGAGCTGTTCGGCCACGTGAAGGGCGCCTTCACCGGCGCGGTGGCCACCAAGGCCGGCAAGTTCCAGGCGGCCATCGGCGGCACGCTCTTCCTGGACGAGGTGGGCGAGATGCCCCTGCAGCTCCAGGTGAAGCTCCTGCGCGCGCTCCAGGAGAAGGTCGTCTACAAGGTCGGCGACAACCGCGGCGAGCCGGTGGACATCCGCGTGGTGGCCGCCACCAACAAGGTGCTCGAGGACGAGGTGAAGAAGAGCACCTTCCGCGAGGACCTGTACTACCGCCTCAACGTCGTCACCCTGAAGCTGCCGCCCCTGCGCGAGCGCGGCGAGGACGTGGTGGTGCTGGGCCGCTTCTTCCTCCAGAAGTACGCCCGGGAGTTCAGCTCCAAGGCGCGCGGCTTCACCCCCTCCGCCACCGTCTCCATGCGCAAGTACGGCTGGCCGGGCAACATCCGCGAGCTGGAGAACCGGCTGAAGAAGGCGGTGGTGCTGGCGGACAAGCCGCTGCTGGGCCCGGATGACCTGGATTTGAAGCCGGAGAACCTGGAGCCCATCATGCCCCTGCTTCAGGCCAAGGAAGAATTCCAGAAGCGTTACATCAACGAGGTGCTCGCCCGGAACAACGGGAACCGCACCAAGACAGCCAAGGACTTGGGCGTGGATCCGCGGACCATCTTCCGGCATCTGGAGAAGTTGGAAGCGGAGAAGTCGGGACGGCCTTTGCCGCCCGAGGAGGGCGACGAGCTACTCTGAGGGCGCGACTCGCACGGATGATGGAAGCCACGACGCGGCAAGACCCCGGGAGAAGACGGCTGCGGCTGCTGGTGGCCGCGAGCTGCGCCGCATCCGGCTGCCTCATTCCCCAGGACGACACCCTGCTGGACAACGTGCCGGACTTCATGAACCGGCCGCCGCGCATCATCGAGAGCCTGGTGGTGCCCCAGGAGCGCTTCATCCCGGACTTCGGCGAGGAGTCCTGCGACCTCACCTTCGAGGTGGCGGTGGAGGACCCGGACGTGGACGACCGCATCGTCGTCCACTGGTACGTGGACTACAACCCGCAGGACCCGCGTGGCCCCTACCGCCAGTACGAGCTGGCCAACACCCGCGAGCCGCGGCGCTCGGACCGGGGCACGCTGCTCATCAGCCTCGCTTCCGCCAACAACCCGCTGGGCACGCCCGGCCCCCACCTGGTGGAGGCGCTGGTGAGCGACGCGGAGCTGGTGGACCGGGTGGTGCGGCCCCGCCCGGTGCAGTTGCCGGACGGAACCGAGGTGGAGAACCCGGGCTTCGTCGTCACCTACTCGTGGGTGGTGAACACCGTCCAGGGAGACTGCCGGTGAGGCGCGGGCGACAGCTTGCATGGGCGGCGCTGCTGGCCGTGCTGGGCGGCACCGGCTGCATGTTCCTGGAGGAGTCGCCGGACCCGAGCCAGCTCGTCTGCCGCGCGGACACCGACTGCGCGCACAACGAGGTGTGCTTCCCCGACGGGTGTGGTGACCCGGGCCGCGACATCGTGGTGGAGGTGACGCCCAACCCGGATGACGGCCTGCATGCCCAGGACTTCCGGGTGGAGGCCATCCGGCCCGAGCTGGACCTGGCGCTGTTCGGGCCCGCCACGGTGCAGGGCAGCACGGTGCGCGTCACGTCCGCGCCCGGAGAGGGAGGCACCACCACGCGCCCCTACTCCGAGCCGCTCCGCCTGAGCGCCAGCGGCGAGAGCGCGCTGCTGCCCGGCGTGGTGCGCAGCTTCACCGCGCACCTGGTGCCCATCAACGGCCGGTGGGAGCTGCCCGTGGGCACCGGGACGTACACGGTGACGCTCTCCCCGGAGGACCTGGGCCTGCCCCCCGTTCGAGGCTCCGCCACCGTGGAGCCGGGGGGCGCCGTGCCCCTGCCGCTGGTGCTGCCCTCCCCCCACCAGGTGGCGCGGCTGGAGGGCCAGGTGGTGCGCCAGGGCGCCGAGTTGGTGGACGCCGACCTGGAGGTGCAGGCGCTGGATGCGGACCTGACGCCGCTGTCCCAGCGCGTGCCGGTGGCGCGGGCGACGGGGGCCTTCGCGCTGGCCCTGCCCGTGGAAGCCGCCCAGCGGGCCAGCCTGCTCCTGCGGGTGACGGCGGCGGGCGCCCCGTGGGTGCCTCAGAAGACGTTCACCGTGGATCCACGCGAGCCGCTCACCGCCCCCCTGGAGCTGGGCGACGCGGGTGAGCCGGTGCAGGTGTCTGGCCGCATCCTGGCGCGCGACGGCCAGCCAGTGGCCCAGGCCTCGGTGTCCCTGCGGGGCACGGTGGGTGGCGGCGGAACGTTCCAGGGACCCCTGGCCGTCACGGACGCGGAGGGCCGCTTCACGGTGCAGACACTCCCTTCGGCGCCGGGCAGCCGCCTGTCGCTGGTGGTGGTGCCGCCTTCGGGCTCCACCGCCGGCCTGACGGTGCAGGCGGTGGACGTGCCTCGCGGCGGCGCCGTCCTTCCGGACGTCGTCTGCCCGGAGCGGCGCATCCTCCGGGGGACGCTCCTCCAGACGGACAACACGCAGCCAGCGCCGGGCGTGCGCGTGCTCGCGGAGCCCATTGGCCAGGTGCCAGGGTGGCCCCGGCCCCCCGCGGGCGGCGAGTCCCTGGGCACCACGGACGACACCGGCTCCTTCCGGCTGTGGCTGGACCCGGGCATCTACCGGGTGGACTTCATCCCCACGGAGAACCTGCCTCGCGTCAGCCGCGTCGTCACCGTACAGCCGGGGGACGACACGGGCGAGCAGGTGCTGGCCACCTTCCCGCTCCAGCGCGGCCGCACCGTGCGCGGCACGGTGACCGAGGCCGGCCAGGCCGCGCCCTATGCCTCCGTGCGCTTCTACCGGGTGGCGAATCTGGAGGGGAGGCCCTCCTCCGTGCTGCTCTCCCAGACGGTGTCGGACCACCTGGGGCGCTACACCGCGCTGCTGCCCGTGCGCTGAGGCTCAGGGCAGCCGGCCGGCGCCGGGGTTGCGGCCCGCGGTGTCGAGCGCCTCGTGCAGGGCGTCCACCGCGCCGCCGACCTCGCCCGCGTACTGCACCGCATGGATGGCATAGAGGTCCTGCACCCGCACCAGCCGGCGGAACACCTCACGCAGGGAGGCCCGCTCGCGGGAGTCGAGCGCGCACTCGGACTCGCGCACGCGCAGCTTCTGCAGCCACGCGGTGCGGAAGCGCATCCACTCCTGGTCGACGCTCTTCGCGGGGGAGACGTTCACCAGCTTCTCGCGCCCGGACTCCAGCTCCGTCCAGAGAGAGCGCGCGCCGTCCAGGCATTCGCGGTACGTGAGCGCCACGGGGGCGGGCGGCAGCTTGTCCGGCGTCATGGCCGACACCGAGCGGCCGACACACCAGATGAGCCACAGCGAGAACAGCGTGGTGACGGTGATGTAGATCCCATACGCGGCGCCTCGGAAGCGGCGGAAGCGGGGATCTTTCCGGGAGTCGGGAGCGGACACGGGGCCCAGGTCTTACGACCGTGGACCCCGTGTGGCAACGCTTCCGTGTGGCCACCGTCCGGTGGCGGGCCCCTGGCCCCCGGCGGACTACTGGCCGGGCTGGCTGGTGGCCTGCGCCGGGGCGGCGGGCGCGGCGCCGGACTCCGGGTTCATCAGCCGCTTGACGGTGGCGATGCGGCCCCGGAACTGGGACTGGTACTGGCTGTTGAGGTAGGTGCCGGCCGCGTCGCGGGCGACCTCGAGCGCCTTCTCGTACTGGCCCACCTCCTGGTAGGAGTGCGCCAGCAGCAGCATGGCGTAGTCACGCGTCTTCGACTTGCGGTCCCCTTCGACGAAGCGGGCCAGCAGGGGCACCGCCTTCTCGTGGTTGCGCGTGTTGTTGTACGCCGTGCCCAGGAAGAAGGACGCGTCCAGCGCCTGGTCCTGCGGCGGGTTCATGGCCAGGAAGCGCTCCATGTTGGAGATGACGCCGTCCATCTCGTTCTTGCGGAAGGCGATCTTCCCCTGCTCGAACGCGGCGTCACCCACCTCGCGGCGCAGCACGGCGGCGCGGTCGTTGAGGGCCTGGCGCTCCAGGTTGGACAGCCGCGAGGTGTCCAGCTTCACCAAGGCATCGATGCCCTTGAGGCGCTCGTCGCCGGGGAGGCTGGTCATCATCTTGTAGACCTTGTTCGCCTCCTGCTGCACGGACTGGTGCGCCGCGGTGTCCGCGCGCTGCTTCTCCAGCTGACCGGTGAGGTCGGCGACCGTCTTCTCCAGGCGCTCCTTCTCGTTGGTGGCGGCGGAGCTGCGCGCGCTGGTGATCATCAGCGCCGCGCCCACGGAGATGACCGCGAACAGCACGTAGGCCACCGCGGACGACAGCCACTGGCGCTTCTGGAAATCTTCGTGGCGCTTGCCAACCGCCTTCACCTCCGCATGGAGGTTCTTGAGCAGGTTGTCGCTCTTGATGACGAGGTTGCGTGCCTCGACGATCTCACGGCGCAGCTCCGTGAGCTCCTTTTCCACATCCGTCTTCGGCTGGTCTGGCATGGACATCTTCCTAGGCCCGGAAACGATCTCGGCCGATTCACGCATCGTAAGGAGTTCTCCCGGTCATGCGGCGATAATTTCCGCAGCGGAACAGCCCTGCTTCGCCCATGCATTTCCGGAACTGACCTGGCCGCGCCCGGCTCGCCTGCCTCCCCTACAGACTGCCTGAGAGCGGCCGGGATGGCTCGGCGGGAAAGCTGTATGTCACGCCCAGCGAGAGCCAGCTTCCCCCCATGCTGAACGAGCCCACGCGCGCGGTGGAGGGCCCCACCGGGCCTCGCAGGAAGGCGAGCCGATAGTCCGCGGTGATGCCCCACCGGGGCGTCAGCCGCAGGGTGGCCCCCACGTTGGCCATCCAGGCATGGGTGGTGGTCTCCTGGAGCTCCTCGCCCTTTCGCTCCGACGAGGCGAGCGTGGGCCCCGTGAGCAGGCCCGCGTAGGGCACGAGCCCGTGCGGTCCCAGCTGGGGCACGACCGTCTGGAAGCGCAGTCCGATGAGCGCCCCGTAGCCCAGCGTGTCCACCGGGCGGGCCTGGGCGGGCTCGCCCTCGGCGCCGGGCTCGTTCAGGTAGAGGCGGCTCTTCGTGCCGAACAGGTCGATGCCCACCTCCAGCAGGTCGGAGATGGCGTAGGCGAAGGACGCCACCACGATGGGCGCGCCCGTGACCTCCCGTGCGCGCGCCAGGCCCTGGTTGGCCGGGCGCTTGTACCAGCCGTCGTACAGCGTCTTGTTGGGAGTGATGCGCCAGCCGCCCTGGACGGTGATTCGCCCCACCCCGTTGAGCGAGGTGGATACCTCCTCGTCCTCGTAGGTGAAGTCCTGGGCGGCGGCGGGAGCGGAAAGCAGCAGTGCGAGCGGAAGGAGGCGTTGAAGCATCAGGGGCGGCTTGGCGTCAGGGGCGCTTGGGACACAGCGCGATTTCCAGGAAGGTGGTCCGCTGGCGGCGCAGCGACGCCACGAGACAGCGCACCACACACACCGCGCCGAACTCGCGCAGGACCACGCCAAGGTTCGCCACCACGTCCCGCAGGGTGATCACACCGTGCATGTGCCCGCTCCTGTGCGCTGCGGAGGTTGGCCTGGGTGCTACAGGCGTGTGGCGCACCGTAACAGCGAGGGCGGACCCGTCAACTTTCGGGGCGCTCAGCGGGCGCGGCGCTCCAGCTCCAGCAAGGGCATCTCCAGCACCACCACCGTGCCGTGGCTGCAGGTGGGATGGAAGTCGGCGCGGTCGAGCTCGCCGAGCAGCGCGCGGAACTGCGCGTCCGTGAGGGGCACGGCGCCGGCCTGGCGCGCGGCGTGACAGGCCATGACCCGCACCGCCTCCGCCAGGGTGACGGTGTCCAGCTGGGCGCCCTTGGGCGGCAGCGCCCGCGCGAGCGCCTCCAGCAGCGCGCGCGCATCCGCGCCCTCCAGGCCGGGCGGCACCGTCTTCAGCGCCACCGTGGTGCCGCCGAAGGGCTCCACGTCGAAGCCCAGGCGCGCCAGGGCCTCCCGGCCTTCCACCAGCGACTTCGCGATGGGGACGCTCAGCTCCAGCGTGGTGCCGAACAGCGTGGGCGCCGGAGGCGGCTTGCCGGCCTCCAGCGCGCGCAGGTAACCCGTCAGCCGCGCGCGCTCCAGCGCCGCGTGGGGATCCATCACCACCAGCGTGCCGCCGGGCCCTTCACAGACGTGGAAGCGGCCCCCCAGCATGCCCAGGGGCCGCAGCGCGCCGAAGTACCCCGGCGGGGGCGCCTCGTTGAGCTGGGGCTGGGCCTGACCGAAGGCGGGCGCCTGCCCCAGGGCGGCGGCGAAGGGCAATGCCCCGGGGCGCGGGCCCTGCCCCGCCGGCAGCATCGACGGCACACCGCCGGGCCCGGGGCCGGGGGCGTCCATGGCGGTGGGCAGCGGCGCGCCCCAGGCCGCTTCCTGGGCGCGGGTGAGGAAGCGCTCCACGGCGTGGGCGTAGTGGGCGGCGTCCATGGGCTGGCCCGCCTGGGGGGGCGCGCCCTCCACGCCCGAGCCCAGCCACGGCGCGGCGCGCAGCATGCGGTTGAGCGCGGCCGTCACCGCCTCCTGCACCCCCCGGGCGTCGGCGAAGCGGACCTCCTGCTTCTGGGGATGCACGTTGACGTCCACCGCGCGCGGATCCACGTCGATGTGGAGCACCACCACCGGCTGCCGGCCGGCGGCGAGGAAGTCCTGGTACGCCCGCTGGATGGTGCCAATCAGGCCCCGGTCCCGGATGTAGCGGCGGTTGACGAAGGTGTAGAGGCCGCGCGCGTTGTTGAACGTGAACTCGGGCGAGGCGGCATACCCGGTGACGGCCACGCCCAGCCGGCGCTCCTCCACGGGGAACAGATGCGGGTGGGCGGACGAGCCCAGCGCGGCGGCGATGCGCTCGCGCGGGTCATCCGGACAGGCCGCGCTGGAGAAGAGCGTCCCGCCCTCGTGCGACGCGAAGAAGCCGACCTCCGGGTACGCCAGGGCCAGGCGCACCACGGCCTCCTCGGCGTGCTTCAGCTCGGTGTCGCCCCGGCGCAGGAACTTGCGGCGCGCGGGGACGTTGAAGAAGAGGTCCTCCACGGTGATGACGGTGCCCATGCGCGGCGGCGCGTCCTCCACCTCCGCCGGCCCGCCCCCCTCCACCACCACCCGCGTGCCCACCTCCGAGTTCGGGTCGGCGGTGTGAAGTGTGAACCGGGAAACGGATGCGATGGCGGGGATGGCCTCGCCCCGGAACCCCATGGAGTCGATGTGGAACAGGTCGTCCAGCTCGCGCAGCTTGCTGGTGGCATGGCGCTCCAGACAGGCCACGGCGTCGACGCGCCCCATGCCGTGCCCGTCATCGGACACGATGATGCGGTCCACGCCCCCGCCGTCCAGCTCGACGCGGATGGTGCTGGCCCCAGCGTCGATGGAGTTTTCCACCAGCTCCTTCACGACGGACGCGGGGCGCTCCACCACCTCGCCGGCGGCAATCTTGTTGATGAGGACATCACTGAGGCGGGCAATCCGGGACATGACGGCCGGACACCCTCCGCCACCCAGCCGACGTTGTCCAGCAACACCACATGGCTGGCGGCTGACAATCCCAGGCGGCTGGGCTAACACACGACACCGCGTATGGACGTGTCACGACCAGGCAAGGGGCGGCTGCGCGTTGCGGTGACCGGCGCGAGTGGAGACTACGGACGGCTCCTGCTGTCGCGGCTGGAGCAGGACCCGGAGGTGGAGAGCATCCTGGTGCTCGACGTCGCCCGCCCTCCGGACGGCAACGCCAAGATGGAGTTCCACCGGGTGGACCTCACCCGCTACGACGCGGAGAGCGAGCTCACCGACGCGCTCACCGAGCGGCCCGTGGACGCGCTCTACCATCTGGCGTTCCTGTTCGGTCCCATCCGCAACGGCTCCATGGCGCACGAGCTGGAGGTCATCGGCACCATGAACGTGCTGACCGCGGCGGGCCGCTCGCGGCTGCCCCGGTTGGTGGTGCCATCCATGACGGCCGTCTACGGCGCGCGTGGCAACAACCCGGCGATGCTGCGCGAGGACTCCCCCCTGCAGGGTTGCCCGCACAGCCGCTTCGTCACCGACAAGGTCGAGGTGGAGGGCCAGGTGCGTGCCTTCCGCGAGCGGCATCCAGACATGCGCGTGCTGGTGCTGCGCTTCGCGCCGGTGCTCGGCCCCTCGGTGGACAACCCGGCCACGCGGTTCTTGAGGAACCCGGTGGTGCCCACGCTGCTGGGCTTCGACCCGCTCTGGCAGGGCCTGCACGAGGAGGACGCCGCGCGCGCGCTCCACCTGGCGCTGCGCGCGGACACGTCCGGTGAAATCAATGTCGTGGGCCGGGGCGTCATGCCGCTGTCCGGCCTCATCCAGCAAGCGGGAGCCCGGCCGCTCCCCTTGCCGGGGCCCCTGTTCCGAGCCGCGTTGCATGCGCTGGACGCGGTGGGGGCGGGCACGTTGCCCGTGGCCCTGCTCGACTACATCCATTACTCATGGGTCGCGGACGGCGAACGCGCCGAGTCCGCGCTCGGATTCATCCCCCTCCACCATGTCAGGGACGCCGCTGCGGCGCTGAAGAGGAGCTAGTCATGGCCAAGGGTGTCCTTGGGAACGATCCCTTCAAGCGCGGCGCTGCGTCGCGCCCTTCGGAGTCCGGCGCGCCGGAGACCCCGCCCGCGGAGGCCGCGCCGAAGAAGCCGGCGAAGGGCAAGGCCGCGTCCCCGAAGGCGGGAGGCAAGGCTGCGTCCGCCGCGTCCCGGAAGCCCGAGCCACGCAAGGCACCTGGCAAGGCCCGAGGCGGCAAGGCGGCCGCGGCGGACAACCGTCGGAAGGGCGCGAAGGCCCAGGGTGCAGCCCCGGCCAGTGCGCCGCCGCATGCGGCGCCCGCCCGGTCCGAGCCTCGTGAGGAGCTGCCAGCGACCTCCGCACGCGGCGCGAAGACGGGCGCCCCTGCCGAGCACGAGGGCTTCGCGTCCGCCGCGGAAGAGGCCGCCTTGCCACTGCGTGAGCCCGCGGCCGCCACCGAGCCAATCGCGGAGGGCACCGCCGCCGGTCCCGTGAACGAGGCGGGCCCCCGAACGGACAGTCAGCGCGAGGTGGATCATGCGCTGACGGAGGCCCTGGCGTCCGAGGTGGCCGAGGCGTCGGCCACGGCCGCGGTGGAAGAGGCCCTGGGCGGGGAAGCCGGGCAGGACGCGGACGTCGAGCGGTTGATGGCCACGGAGATGGCGACCGAGCTGGCGGAAAGCGCCGTGGAGGCGCTGCTGGAGCAGGGCCCACCGTCACAGCTTCCGGAACAGGAGCGGGAGCTCGCCGTGTCGGTGGCCGCACAGGTGGCGGAGGCCGCCGCGCGCGCCGCTGCCGACGAGATGCGGTCCATCGAGGCAGCGCAAGAGCTGATGGCGGAGGCGCCCGGGACGCAGGGCGCCCCAGAAGCCTCGAGCACGGAGGAGGCGTCAGCGGAAGCGACGTGGACGCACGAGGCCTCGGTCAGCGTCTTGGTGACGGAGGAGTCGGACACCACCGCCGTGGAGCCGGAGGTGGAGCTGCCGGATGCCACGCGCGACGAGTTCCCGCCGGGACGTCGCGGGCCGCTGTCGCTGGTGCCGCCACCCGCGTCCGCGTCCGCCGAAGACGCCGCGCGCGATGCCTTCCCACCGGATGCCGGGCGCAGCAGCCATGAAAACGTCCGCCCCCTGGCGGAGCGCGCCGTCGCGGCCCTGTCGCTGGCGCGGGACATCGCGGGTCAGGCGCTCGCGAGCGAGAGCCTGGGCCGCGCGCTGCTCGCGGTGAGCGGGCTGAAGGACATGGTCCGCGCCGGGCTGGGCACCGGCGGCGGAGCGAACCTCGACGAATACGGTAAGGATCCGGCGCTCGTCGAGCGGCTGGAGCCCGTGCTCGAGTTCCTCTACTCGCAATACTGGCGCGTGGCCGTGCAGGGCGTGGTCCACGTGCCGCAGGGCGCGGCCATCCTGGTGGCCAACCATTCAGGGGCCCTGCCCTACGACGGGCTGGTGATGTCCATGGCGCTCACCCGGGAGCGCCCCGACCTGCGAGAGCCTCGCTGGCTGGTGGAAGACCAGGTCTTCCATGCGCCCGTGCTGGGCACGCTCTTCAACCGCCTGGGTGCGGTGCGCGCCTGCCCGGAGAACGCCCTTCGCCTGCTGGACGAGCACCGCCCGCTCGTCGTCTTCCCCGAGGGCTACCAGGCGCTCAGCAAGCCCTTCGGCGAGCGATACCGGCTCAAGCGCTTCGGCCGCGGCGGCTTCGTGAAGCTGGCGCTGCGCACCGGCGCGCCCATCGTCCCGGTGGCCATCGTCGGCGCGGAGGAGACGTCTCCCCTGCTGGGACGCATCCCCGCCTCGTTCCTGGGCCTGCCCTATGTGCCGCTGACGCCGCTGGGCCCCCTGCCGCTGCCGGCCAAGTGGAGCATCCGCTTCGGCGAGCCCATTGGCGTCGAGGACTTCCCACCGGAGGCGGCGGATGACCTGGGCGAGGTGCAGCGCCTCACGGAGCGCACCCGCGAGGCCATCCAGAGCATGCTGCAGTCGCTGCTGCGCGAGCGCCGCTCCGTGTTCGCTGGCTGAGCGGCCTCCTCGTGCCTCCGCCCGGTGCAGGCGCCCGGGCGGCCGCGCGACCGGGGGGCCGGGCCATCAGCCCACGACGCGGTTGCGGCCCGTCGTCTTCGCCTCGAAGAGCTTCTCGTCGGCGTCGCGCACCAGCTCACCGGGCTCCCGGTGGAACGGCTCCAGCACCGCGAGCCCCACCGAGACGGTGACGGGAATCACCTGCCGGTCGAACTCGAAGCGCTGCTTCTCCACCAGCCGCCGCACCTTCTCCGCGAGCTGCCGCGTGCCCGCCAGCGACACCTCCGGCAGGAGGATGGCGAACTCCTCCCCGCCGTAGCGCGCGAACACGTCCTCGCGGCGGATCTTCGTACGCACGGTGGACGCGAGCTGCTTGAGCACCGAATCCCCCGCCAGGTGCCCGAACTTGTCGTTCACCGCCTTGAAGTGGTCGATGTCCAGCAGCACCAGCGACAGCATGCGCTCGTAGCGGCGGCTGCGCGAAATCTCCCGGTCCAGCTGCTCGTCGAAGTAGCGGCGGTTGTAGATCTGCGTCAGGCCGTCCATGGTGGTCAGCCGGTAGATCTCGTCATGGTACGCCGCCTCGATGTTGCCACCGGCGATGTACTTGAAAATGGTCCGGCCAATCTTCACCAGGTCGCCGTTGCGCAGCTCGCGGCCGCCTTCCACCAGCTCGTCGTTGATGAACGTGCCGTTGGTGGACCCGAGGTCGCGGATGCGCACACCCTCACGCGTGTTGGTGATGCTGGCGTGGTTGCGGCTGACCGACTCCTGATCGATCTGGATGTCCGCCTTCGAGGAACGCCCGATGAGGGTCTCCTCCGACGTGAGGTCGAACTTGCGCCCCAGGTCCAGGCCGTAGATCACCACCAGCGCCGCGTCGAGGTTGACCGGCCGGTCGGAGATCTTCGAGATGACCGTGACGACCGTCTCCTTCTGCACCTTGCCTCCCGGGGCCGCAACGCTACCACCCTGCAAATCAAGAAAGCGAGCCAGAGCACGGGAAGCCGGGTGGGTTCCCCGCAACTCGGGCGCCCTGCCCATCAGGGGATGTCCACTCGCCGCGTGGCGGTGACGAGCGGGCGCAGGGCGTCGCCGTCGGAGTCCACCAGGGTGGCCACCAGCGTCACGTCCAGGCCCGAGCACTCCGCGGGCAGTTCCAGCTCCACCTCACCCCGTCCGGGCGCAATGGGCTCGGCGCTCGTCAGCACCTGGCCTTCGCAGCCGCTGCCTCCCCGCAGGGTGACGCGCACCGCGCCCTGCCCTGTCGGCGCGCTGCCCAGCCGGAATCCGGAGATGCCGACCCGTACCGCGCTGCCGCGCGCCAGGCGCTGGCCATCCGCCTCGGGGTGCCGCCAGACCACCTCCGGCCGGCCCAGGCGCAGCACGGAGATGGCGTCCAGCAGGTCGGCGAGCCGCTCCATGCCCGGCCCGTCCGCCGCCGCCAGTACGGCCGGCCCGTCACCCTCGCGGCGCGCCAACCCGCTCGCGCGCAGGACCTCCACGTGGAGCCGCGAGCGGCCGCCCAGGAGCACGGAGTCATACGTGCGGTCCTCGACACCCAGGGGGGGACGCGGCACCCGCACGCCATCCTCCGTGTCGTCGGGGGTCATCAGCACCGTCCAGCGCCGGCCGGCGCGGGTGCTGAACTCGGCCCGCACCAGGCTGGCGCGCGGGTCCACCGTGGCCTTGAGCTCTCGGCCTTCGAGGCCCTGGTAGGGGTCGCCGTCGAAGTTGTAGCGAGCCGATTCGGGGATGGCGAGGAAGCCCACCCCCGCGTCCACGGGCTGGTGGCCCTCCGGGTCGAACCGGGGGCCGGGCAGTCCCACGACGAGCGTGCTCGTGGCCACCGAGCCATCCGACGCCTGCGAACCCGCCGCCGTCACCACCAGCCGGTAGGGTTGCCCCTCCAGGCCCTGGTGCGCGGGCGCCATGCGCACCGCCACCTGCCCCGGCCGACCCAGCCGCGCATCGGCATCCGTGTTCGGATCCGCCGGCGACACATTGGCCGCGGCGCCCAGCCCCAGGGGCACCATGCCCCGGCCCGGCACCGACACCGTGGCCAGCACGTAGGCCCGCGCCAGGTACGCGCCCTGGTATTGAGGAAGTGGCGGTACCCGCACCGCGAAGGGGAAGGACAGCCGCACGCCCGGAGCGTCCGGCGCGAACGGCAGCGGCTGCGCGTACTCGACGGCGCTCAGGTCCGGCTCGCCGGTGCCGATGCCCGGCGTGGGCGCCAGCGTGAAGCGCGCATCACGCGTCAACGTCGAGTAGAAGCCCGTCGAGCCCGGCAGCAGGCGCCCCAGTTGCAACAGCGGGTCCACTCCCGGCTGCAGCACGATGAGCGGCAGCTCCTTCAACGGCACCGCCCCCGTCAGGGCCCACGCCGTTCGGGTCCCGCAGGCACCGCTGCGAATGGCCTGCTCTACGTCCCCCACACCGGGCAGCGAGCTGTCGCATACACCCGCGATGCCCGGGGCCGCGACCTCGGGCGCGGCGCTGCCCGTCAGCCAGAGCGCGCTGCCCGAGGGAAGCGACACCGAGGACGGCCCCTGGCCTATGGGGAGCGCCACCTCCCGCTCGGGGCCCAGCAAGGACTCGGACGACAGCTCCGACGGCAGGCCAGGCACTGACAGGCCCGTGAGCCCCATGCGAAGCGACGTCGATGTCGTGAACGTCTGGTCCACCGCGGGGAAGGTGCCCTGGACACCGCCGAAGCGGTCCAGCGGGTTGCGCCGGAGCGCCAGCCGCACGTCGCGGAAGCGGCTGGCGTCGTGGCGCGCCAGCGTCAGGTAACCGTAGTCCGGGTGATAGGCCGTCAGCCCCACCTCGCCGGACGCGGGCACCCAGGTGGCGCCCTCCGCGTTCGTCACGAGCGCGCCCGTCAGCTCGCCGTCATCGTCCGACACCGCCACCAGCGCCAGGGGCACCGGGCGGCCCGTCAGCGCGTCCACCACCACCACCCGCACCCCGCCCGGCGGCACCTCCGGTGGGAGGACGGTGACGCGGGCCTGGCAGGAGGCGCGGCCCACCCGGACCGCCACGGCGGCGTGCTCGGAGGCGGGTTCGGCCAGGACGAAGGTCCCCGCCGCGCCGGAGCCGCTCCCCACCACGGACGAAGTCAGCGCCTCCCACGCGATGCCATCGCGCAGCACCACGGGGCGGCCGCTCGCATCCCGCACCCACACGCGGAAGTCCACGGACAACCCCGGGCTGCCGACGACGACGTCCGGCGTCACCTCGCAGGCCTCCGCCAGCGACGCCGAAGGCGGCGGTCCGCAGGCCCCGTCCCGGCACACACCGTCTTCGCCGCAGTCCGAGTCGGTGGCGCACACCGCGGGCACGCACCGGTTCATGTCGCACTGGCAGCCCATGCCACCGCTCTTGTCGCACACGGCCAGGGCATGGAGGCCCCGGCGTTCTCCGCGGCAGTCCTCGCGCGTGCGGCAGGCGGCCTCGCAGCGCGAGGTGGTCGTGTCGCAGATGAACAGGTCTGGATCCGGGCAGTCCTGGTCGACGGCACAGAAGCCACTTGGGGGGGGCGGCCCCCCGGGGACCGAGTAGCCCTCATCCATGGCGCCACAGCCGCTCACACACAGCAGCACGCAGGCCAGGCAAGCCAGTCGGGAGAAACGGGGGGTGGGACTCATACGGACACGGCTCCGGGGGGACCGTCCGCGACCTTACAGGCAGGCCGCGCGCTGCGCGACGGTACGCGGCGCCGGCCGCCGCCCTTCATGCGCCACTATACCCCGTCCGCCCGCCAGGCGCCCCTCCCGTGCAAGGGATGGTTGGCTTTCGGATTTCCCGGATGGATGATCGGCCCTCATGGCCCGCGGCGAGCCCAAGTCCCTGGAAAACCTCCTCCCTCGTGTCCTGGCGCGCCTCGCCGGTGAGTCCGGCAAGGGGCACCCCCTGGCGCCCGTGTGGGCGGCGGTGGTGGGGCCCCACCTGGCCCGGCACACCACGCCCCAGGCGCTGCATGGCACCACCCTGGTGGTGGCGGTGACGGGCGCCGAGTGGGCGCGCTCACTCGAGTCGGAGGCCGCCTCGCTGTGCGAGCGGCTCAACGCGCGGCTCGGCCCGGGCACGGTGACGGCGCTCACCTTCACCTTCGGGGTGAGCCGCCGATGATGGCCCTGTTGGTGCTGGGGGTCTTGCTCGCGGCGGCGCCTCCCACGACGGACGCCATGGAGCGCAGCGCCGCCCAGCACGTCGGCCGCGAGTTCGAGCGCGTGGGACGGCGCGTCCCGGTGGAGGACCCGAAGCTGTCCACCGCAGCCCGGCGTCTGGCCCGCGAGGTCCTCACAGACTACACCACGGGCGCCCCCGGCCTCTTCACCCTCACCCGCGCCGTCAGCGACGCGGGGGCCGCCGACCCGTCGCCGCGCACGCTCGTCATCCGGGCCTGGGTGCCACGCCACGCCATCGAGACCTTCCTCGACCGCGATGACTTCAACGGTGAGCGCGCGTCGCACTTCGGCGTCGGCGTGGCGGTGAAGGCCGAGCGCGCGGCCCTGGTGCTGCTCCTCGTGGACCGCAAGGCGGACCTCCAGCCCTTCCCACGCAAACTCGAGGAGGGCGAGCCCGCTGCGCGGACGCTCTGCGGCACCCTGGTGTCCCCCCTGCGCCAGGCGGAGGTGTATGCCACCTGGCCGGACGGCACCGTGCACCTGGTTCCCGTCCAGAAGCGAACACCCCGGGGCGGCTTCTGCAGCCGGCTGACCTTCGCCATGCACGGCACCTACACGCTGGAGGTGGTGGGCCGCGCGGAAGGTGGGCCGGAGGTGGCGGCCCTCTTCCTGGTGGACCATGGCACCCCCGGGACGCGCAGCGCGAGCGATGACGCGGCCGAGCCCACCACCCTGGAGGATGCCCGTGGGGCGCTGTACGAGCGCATCAACGCCCTGCGCCGCGCCCACGGCGTCCCCGAGCTCTCACCGGATGCGGTGCTGGAGCGCGTGGCCCTGGACTACAGCACCCGCATGGCGAAGGAGGGCTTCTTCGCGCACATCGCCCCGGACGGCTCCACGCTGGCGAAGCGGCTGCCGTCCACGGCGCGCTACGTGCGCGCGGGGGAGAACCTGGGCCTGGCCGCGGGCCCGCTGGCGGCCCACTTCGGCATCGAGCACAGCCCCGGCCACCGCCGCAACCTGCTGGACCCGGGCTTCCGCTACATGGGCGTGGGCGTGGCCTTCCACACCGTGAACGGGCGCCAGGAGGCCATCCTCACCGAGGTCTTCACCGTCGCGCCCCCGGCCACGCCGGAGCTGGCGGACCCGCAGCAGGAGGCGTACGACACGCTGAGCCGGCTGCGCGCCTCGCGCAAGCTGCCGCCGCTGACTCGCAACGCGGCGCTGGAGGCGCTGGCGCGCGCCCATGCGCGACGGGCCCTGGAGCTGGACCAGCCCTCCGCCCAGCCCGGTGAGGCCCCCGTGCACGACCGCGTCTTCGAGGTGCTGCCCGACGCGGGCACCGCTTCGGTGGACTTCTTCGTGGTGTCGGACCCCACGGCGATTCCGGAGTCCCGCAGCCTGGCCGACGCCACCAACAACCGCGTGGGCGTCGGCGTCGTCCGAGGAGACTCCCGCCGCTTCGGGACCAATCAGTACTGGGTGGCCGTCATCTACGCGGCCGTCCCCTGAAAACCCGCACGGCACGGCCCGTGCGGGTGTGCGCCTCGCCATCTCCGCGGGGACGGGAACCCCTGGCTCAGACGGGCCGACGCTGCGTCGCGTAGGCCTCGAGCCCCATCTGCGGCGGTGCCACCTGCTGATACATCGGGCACTTCATGCAGGTGAACGACTGCCATCCCCGCCGGACGGCTTCATCCAGGCAGTTGTCATACTGATGGCAGTTGAGATTGCGGTGGGTCTCGACGCCGGCACGCTTGGGCCCGGCTTCGGGGTTGATGGTTTGTGGCAGATCGGCTGGACACGGCTTCATGAAGCCCTCCCTCTGAACTGTTTCCCCCCCGAGCGCTGTGAACGAGCAGTGCTACCTGACGACAACGACTGGACCCGCCAGACAGTGGCGGACCGGAGTGGCGCTGAGCGGCGGCGCAAGGTAGTGATTCACTCCGGGTGACGCAATGGGTCGGCAGTTCCTACCCAAGTGCACGTAATCGCCTGGACGCTTTCAGCGAATGACATCTGGTGCTGAACAGTCAGGACTGGCCCGACGCCGCGCGGATCTAGGACTTGTCGCGCCCGCTGTCAAACCACCCTCCCCAAAGTGCAAGGGGAATGATCGGTGAGTCCGTCTCGTTGGCAGGCCGCAAAGCCGCGTCGTGAAAGGAAGACCACATGAGTTGGAGCGGGTGGGTTGCGGGGGTGGTTGCGGGGATGTCCCTGGGCCAGTCCCCCGCGACGCTGGAGGCCGTGCGGCTCCACAAGCCTGACGCGGCGGCCCTGGCGCGCGCCGAGCTGACGGCCTGCATCGAGAAGAAGTGCGAGGACGCGGGCAGGCTGGCGCTGCTGGCGGGAACGCTCGCCCTCTCGGACGGACAGGCCGCCGAGGCCCGGGAGCTGCTGGCCGCCTGGCCCGCCCCGCCGCTGCTGGCGCCCTACCATGCCTTCTACCTGGGCCAGGCCCGCTTCTACGCCGGAGACGCGGAGGGCGCCGCCAAGGACTTCGAGCGGGTGCTGGCGTCGAAACCACCCGCGGAGCTCGCGGCCCGGGCGCGCGCGCGGCTGGGCGAGTCGCTGCTGAAGGCCGGCAAGGCCAAGGACGCGGCGCGCGTGCTGGAGGCCGCCGCCAAGGCGTCTCCCTCGGTGGAGCTGCTCTTCCAGCGCGCCCAGGCGCGAGGCGCCACGGGGAACCGGGCGGGCCAGCGCGCGGACCTGATGACGGTGGCGCTGCGCTTCCCCACACATCCCTACGGCGACGAGGCCATGACCTGGCTGACGGAGGTCAGCGCGCCGCCGGTGAAGCTGGGCTTCACCGAGCGCACCACTCGCGCCGACCGCTTCCTGGATGCGGGCGTGACGAAGCGGGGACTCGACGAGCTCGCGGCGCTGGACGGCGTGAAGCTGGACAAGGCCCAGGCGGCGAAGGTGGCGCTGCTGCGCGCCCGGGCCTTCTTCGCGTTGGGGCAGACGGCGAACGCGGAGAAGGCGCTCGCCCTGGCGCGCAAGGGCCCCGCCGCCGTGGCCGCGCAGGCGGACCTGCTGGTGGCGCGGCGCGCGCTCCGCGCCGACGACAACGACAAGGCCCGCACGCTGATGGCGGCGCTGGACCAGAAGTACCCGTCACAACCGGCGGGTGACGAAGGGGCCTTCTTCGCGGGCTGGCTGGACCTGCAGTCGGGCCGCTTCGCGGACGCGGTGAAGGCCTTCGCTTCCTTCGAAAAGCGCTACCCGCGCTCGCGGCGCCGCGACGAGGGCATGTGGTTCCGCGCGCTGGCGCACCTGCGCCTGGAGGAATACGCGAAGGCGCGCGACGCGCTGGAGTCCTTCCTGGCGGCCTATCCCAGGAGCACCATGGGCCCACAGGCGCGCTACTGGATGGCGCGCAGCCGCGAGCTGGAGGGCGCGAAGGCGGACGCGCTGGGCCCCGCCTACACCGCCGTCATCACCACCGCGCCGGCGTCCTTCTACGCGCTGATGGCGAACGAGCGGCTCAAGGCGCTGGGCTTGAAGGCCCCCGCCCACTTCCCGGCGCCCCCCAAGCAGCTGGAGCTGCCGCGCCCGCCCGAGCTGGAGCTGGCCGTGGAGCTGACGCGCGCGGGCCTGTATCGCGACGCGGCGGACGAGGTGGAGGCGCACGCGGGCCGGCTGCGCTCGGCGGACCAGGCCCTGCCCTTCGTCCACGCCTTGCTGGGACTGGGCGAGTACGGCCACGCCTATACGGTGGCCGCGCGCCACCTGTGGGGCCGGGCCTTTGGCGCGCGGGAGCCGGACGCCCTGGCCGCCTTCTATCCCCGCGCCTACGCCACCGCCGTGGAGGGCGCGGCCGCGAAGCACCAGGTGGACCCGTACCTGGTGTGGGCCATCATGCGGCGCGAGAGCGCCTTCCGGCCGGAGGTGATGAGCGTGGCCGACGCGCGCGGGCTGATGCAGATCATCCCCAGGACGGCGAACGCCATCGCGGAGAAGCTGGCCGAGCCCGTCCCCGCGCCCGCGGACCTCTTCTCGCCCGAGCGCAACATCCGCTACGGCGCCTGGTACCTGGCGCGGCTCATGGACCGCTTCGGCCACCCGGTACTCGCGGCGGCCGCGTACAACGCGGGCCCCAGCTCAGCGGCGAAGTGGGCCCAGGAGCGCGGCTCGCTGCCATTGGACCTCTTCGTGGAGACGATTCCCTTCCGGGAGACGCGCGGCTACGTGAAGCAGGTGGTGGCGGACCTGTTCCTCTACCACGCGTTCTACGGCGACGGCGCGAGCAAGCTCCAGCTCCCGCTGGTGGTCCCCGCCCCCACGAAGGAAGGCGTCACCTTCTAGGCGCGGCCGGCCATGCGGCGCAGGATTTCGGACTCCAGGCCGTGCACCACCTCGGACAGGGGAATGCTGCTGGAGTCCACGTGGATGGCGTCCTCGGCGGCCTTCAGCGGCGCCACGGCGCGCGCGGAGTCATCGCGGTCACGCTTCATCTGGTCCGCGAGCACCTCCTCGAGCGAGCTCTCCACGCCCTTCTGGAACAGCTCCTCGTAGCGACGCCGGGCGCGCACCTCGGGGCTGGCCGCCAGGAAGAACTTGGCGTCCGCGTCCGGGAACACCACGGTGCCAATGTCCCGTCCCTCCAGGATGGCGCCCTTCTGCGACTCCAGCGCCAGCCGCCGCTGGAGCTGCAGCAGCCCCGCGCGGACGACGGGGCGGCTCGACACCTGCGACGCCGCCATGGAGATGTCCGGCGTGCGAATCTCCCCGGACACGTCCTGGCCGCCCAGGAAGACGTGGTTCTCCTCGCCCACCACCTGGAAGTGGATGTGCACGCGGCCCAGCAGCTCGCCCAGGCGCGCGTCGTCGTCGAAGGCGATGCCCTCGCGCTTCGCCATCAACGCCACGCACCGGTAGATGGCGCCGGTGTCCACCAGCGAGAAGCCCAGGCGGCGCGCCAGCAGCTTGGACACCGAGGACTTGCCCGCGCCGGCCGGGCCGTCGATGGCGACGATGAAGGGCCGTGCGCTCACGAGAGGATCTCCTTCAGCGCCTGGACGCACCGCGCGTTCTCCGCGGGCGTGCCCACGGAGATGCGCACGTGGTTCGCGAAGCCCTGCCCCGCGAAGGGCCGGACGATGACGCCCTTGCGCAGCAGCTGCTCGTACAGCGCCACCGCGGGGCGGCCGAAGTCCACGAACACGAAGTTGGCGTGGCTGTGCGTGAGCGTGCCTCCCAGCTTCGGCAGCTGCTCGGCGAAGTAGCGCAGGCCCTCGCGGTTCACCTCGCGCGTGCGGCGCACGTGCTCGGTGTCCTCCAGGGCCGCCATGCCGGCCGCCTGCGCCAGCACCGTCAGATTGAAGGGCATGCGGGTGCGGTGCAGGTACGCCGCCAGCCGCGCGTCCATGATGCCGTAGCCCAGGCGCACGCCCGCCAGGCCGTGAATCTTGCTGAAGGTGCGCAGCGCCACCAGGTTCGGATGCCGCGCGAGGAGCTCCACGGCGCTGGCGTACTCCGGCCACTCGACGAACTCGAAGTAGGCCTCGTCGTGCACCACCAGCACCTCCGCTGGCACCTTCGCCAGGAAGGCCTTCAGCGCCTCGCGGCCGAACGCGGTGCCCGTGGGGTTGTCCGGGTTGGCCAGGAACACCAGGCGCGTGCGCGGGGTGATGGCCTTCGCCATGGCGTCCAGGTCGTACTGGAAGCCCTCGCGCATCGGCACCTCCACGAAGGGCCGCCCATGGGCCTGCGCGGAGATGCGGTACGCGGAGAACGAGCCCTGGCACAGGAGGATTTCGTCCTCCGGCGTGGTGAAGGTGCGGATGAGCAGCTCGATGAGCTCGTTGGAGCCGCTGCCGAGCACCACCTGCTCCGGCTTCACGCCCACGTGCGCGGCCACCTTGCGCACCAGGTGGAAGGACGCCGCGTCCGGGTACAGGTGCGACGCGATGGCCGCCTCGCGCATGGCCTCCACGGCGCGCGGCGAGGGCCCCAGCGGATTCTCGTTCGAGGCCAGCTTGATGACGCCCTTCAGGCCGAACTCGCGCTCGGTCTCTTCAATGGGCTTGCCGGGCACGTACGGCTTGAGGGTCTCGACGTGGGGGGGAACGAGCGGTCGCATGATGGAGCCCTGATACGTGGTTTCAGCGTCCGGAGAACACACCGAGCGCGCGGAACTTCGCGTACCGGTCCGCCACCAGTTCATCGGGCGACAGCTCGGCGAGCTGGCCCAGGTGCTTGCGCAGCGTCTTGCCCAGCGCCTCCGCCATCTTCGCCGGGTCGCGGTGGGCACCACCGGCCGGCTCGGGGATGGCCTCGTCGATGATGTTCATCTCCAGCAGGTCCTTGGCGGTGAGCTTCATCGCGTCCGCGGCCTTGTCCGCCTTGGCGGCGTCGCGGAAGAGGATGGAGGCACAGCCCTCCGGGGAGATGACGGAGTAGACGCTGTTCTGGAGCATCAGCACGCGGTTGCCCACGCCAATGGCCAGCGCGCCGCCGGAGCCGCCCTCGCCCACCACGGTGGAGATGATGGGCACGCGCAGGCGGCTCATGACCTCCAGGTTGACGGCGATGGCCTCGGCCTGCCCGCGCTCCTCGGCGCCGATGCCCGGGTACGCGCCCGGCGTGTCGACGAAGGTGAGGATGGGCTTCTCGAAGCGCTCGGCCAGCTCCATCAGGCGGCGGGCCTTGCGGTAGCCCTCCGGGCGCGGCATGCCGAAGTTGCGCGCCATGTTCTCCTTGGTGTTGCGGCCCTTCTGGTGGCCCATCACCATCACCGGCTTGCCGTCGAAGCGCGCGAAGCCGCCGACGATGGACGGGTCCTCGCCGAAGTGCCGGTCGCCGCACAGCTCGACGAAGTCGGTGAAGAGGTAGTGGACGTAGTCCAGGAAGTACGGGCGGTTCGGATGCCGGGACATCTGCACCACCTGCCACCGCGACAGGTCACTGAAGATCTCCGACTGGAGCTTCTTCGCCTTCTTCTCGAGCTTGGAGATCTCCGACGAGAAGTCCACCGTGCCGCTGGTGGAGAGGACCTTGAGCTCGTCAATCTTCTTTTCCAGCTCGATGAGGGGGCGCTCGAAGTCGAGCACATAGCTGGTACCGGTTGCCATGGCGCGGAACTAGCACCAGGGTATGGCGGCTTTCAACGCGCAAGCGGTTACGCACCCCTCCTGGAAAGCCCATGCACCCGGTCCTGCCCCTGCTCCTCCTGGCCCTCTCGGGCGCCGCCAGCACCCCTGCCGCCCGGGAGCTCAACACCCAGGGTTTCCGGCTGTATCAGGCGGGCCGCTACCCGGAGGCCCTGGAGCGCTTCCAGGCGTCCGCCCGGGAGTCCCCGGGCTACGCGCTGGCCCACTACAACCTGGCCGCCACGCTGGGCGTGCTCCGCAAGCAGGGGCAGGTCTGCGAGTACAGCGCCCACCGGGACGTCATCGTCGAGCACCTCTCGCGAGCGGTGTCGCTGGATGCCCGGCGGCTGACGCGGGCCCGCGAGGACGCGGACTTCGACCCCATCCGGGACACGCTGGGCTGGCAGAAGCTCCAGGGCCGCAGCCCGCAGCGGGAGGCGGACGTGCCCGCGCTCCTGCGCGACGTGTCATGGTTCGGCCCCGGCGTGGGCGTCTACGGCACCACCCAGCGCCTCCGCTTCGCCGCCAGAGGCCGCGTCACCCTGTGGACGAAGGAGGTGGACGCGAACGGCACGCCCCGCGAGAAGCAGACACGCGGGCGCTACTCCGTCAGCGGCCGCCAGGTGACGCTGCGGCTGAACGGCCGCCCTCCCGTGGAGGGCACGCTGACGCAGACGGGCGCGCTCACCTTCCCCGGCTGGGAGACGTTCACCGACTCACCTTCGGAATGCGACGCGTGAGCCCGCCAGGGCCGCCGGGCGTTCCCAGCCGTCAGTCACCGCCTGGCCCGCGCTCGCTTTCAGATAGGGCCCTCACGGCGTACTTGGAACTCATGATGCGCGCCGTCATGGTGCGCGCATGGGGGCAGGCGGGAAGGGACGATTCTTCGGCGTGGACGCTGGGCGGGAGGCGGATGCGGCGGCGGCCCCCTCTTCATCGAGGTGATACCTGGGCGAGCCCGCCGGGCGGCGTGAGGCCCGGCAGGGCGCCCCCCTTCAGGTCAGCACGGCAACCATGGACCAACGCCCCGGTCGCACGAGGCATAGCAGTCCTGGGTCAGGTCGTAGCAATCGGAATACGTCGCCTGGCACTGCTCCGGGCACAGCGGCAGGAACTGGAAGCACTGGTCGTAGCAGGACACCGCGGCCTCGGACACCTCGGCAGCCGGGGCCTGCGGCTCGGCAACGGGTTCGCCACCACAAGCCACCAGCAACAGCGCGGGCAGCGAAGCCAAGAGCGACGGGCGGATGCGCTTCGAGGACATGGGACTCCCGGGAGGACAGCGAGTGGACACGGCACCCGCCAGTCTATCTCCAAGGACTTCCCAGAACCTCAGGCTGCCTTGATTTTCGCGGCTGGCGGCGACAGCGCGTACCACGCGGTGCGGAAGGCCTTCAGCTCGCGCAGGCCCGCGGGGTGACGGCCGAGCGCCGGCGCCATGGTGACGGGCAGGCCCAGCTTCTTCTCGATGGCCTTCGCCGCGTTGAGCTCCAGCTTGCGCCGGTTCTCGCACTTCTCGCAGGTGGACTTGGGGCCCACGCGGTTGACGAGCACCCGCTCCACCGGGAGCTTCTTCTCCTTGAGGTACTCCACCAGCCGCTCCGTGCGGGCCGCCGCCAGCTCCTCGCCACGCGTGACGACGACGAAGCGCGCCTCGCTGGGCGTGGCCAGCGCGTCCTCGAAGCGCTTCACGTGCTTGATCATCGCCGCGAGGTCATCCGCCAGCTCGCCCAGGCCCTTGGCGCGGTGCTTGTTGAACACCGCGTGCAGCGCGCCCAGCCACGTCTTGGCCGTCTCCGCCAGCTCCACCACGCGCACCGACATCACCACCGGCGACGAGTCCACCACGATGCGCTTGAAGCGCTCCTGCACCAGCGCGT
Source organism: Pseudomyxococcus flavus (assembly GCF_050038885.1). Lineage (NCBI taxonomy): Bacteria > Pseudomonadati > Myxococcota > Myxococcia > Myxococcales > Myxococcaceae > Pseudomyxococcus > Pseudomyxococcus flavus. The sequence continues at coordinate 8,646,052 of NZ_CP143624.1, forward strand.
CCGTGAGGCACGACAGCGCGGCCAGCTCGTCGATGCCCGGCGGCGCGCACTCCAGCAGGTTGCGCAGGTAGAGCAGATCCGCCGGCACGTCGCTGCCCGAGCGCGGCGCGCCCTCGAAGGCCTTCTCCGCCTTCTCCTTCAGCCGCTTGCGCAGGGCGTTGAACCAGCCGGCGATGTCCAGCTCGCGCGCGTACAGGCCCTTGGTGCCCTTCACCTGCGTCTCGGTGTCCGTCAGGCGGCTCTGCAGCACGTCCGACAGCGAGTGCGACGGATCCGTGGAGATGAGGAGCACCGGCCCCTCCTTCTCCGTCAGCGTCACCGCGGCGGCGGCGGCGCACGAGCTCTTGCCCACGCCCCCCTGCCCCACGAAGAAGATGAGCCGCGTGGGCGGCAGCGGCGGCGCGGCGATGGGCGGCATGGACGGCGCGCGCACCAGCGCCGGAGGCCCCTCGGCCGCGGCGAACTCCAGCGCCTTCGTCTCCTTGCCACCGGCCCACGCCTTGGCGAACAGCGCCAGGCCGTCCAGCCCGCGCGGCGCCACCTCGCGCCGGCCCAGCAGGTGCACCGGCACCGTCTTGTCCAGGGCCTGGAACTTGCGGACGTGGGGCGCCTGGAGGCCGCGGCGCCCCTGGCACGCGGGACAGCCGCCCTTGTCCTCGATCTGGTTGACGACGATCTCCGTCACCGGCAGCCCGCGCTCGCGAAGCTGCGCGAAGAGCATGCGCGTCTGCGCCTCGGGCACTGGCTCCGCCAGGGCCACCAGGTGGAAGGCCGTGCGCGTGGCGTCCTTCAGCAGCGCCAGCAGCTTCTCCGCCTTCTGCCCCACCTGCTCCAGGAAGCCGGGCGCCTCGGCCGCCGCGGCCTTCTTGCCCTTCTTGACCGGCGCCTCCGCCTTGGCCTCCCCGGCCTTCACCAGCCCCAGGAACTTGCGCAGGCCCACCGGCAGGTCGAACAGCCGCAGCGTGTGGCTGGTGGGCGCCGCGTCGACGACGATGCGGTCGAACGACTCGTCCTCCAGCAGGTCCACCACGTGGAAGAGCGCCACCAGCTCCTCCAGGCCCGGCACGGCCTGCTGGAAGAGCTTGCCCATGTCGTCCTCGGACACGTGCGTGCCCTTCGAGGCCGCCTTCGCCAGCGCTGGCAGGTAGGACGCCAGGAAGGGCTTCATCAGCGCCGCCGGCTCCACTTCCATGCCGTACACACCGCCATCCCCCTTGCCGGGGACGAGCTTGGTGGGCTTGGCCGCGAGCTTCTTCTTCACCAGGTCCGACAGGGAGCGGACCGGATCCAACGACACGAGCAGCACCCGTTCCTTGGGCGCCTCCTCCGACAGCCTCAACGCATATGCTGCCGCGAGCGTGGTCTTGCCTACCCCGCCCTTGCCGCCGAAGAAGTGAAGTACTCGCGCGTCGCTCATTGCGTTGTGGCCTTCCTTGTGCCCCCCCAGCGGCACCCGATGCATACTCCTGGACGGCCGATGAAATGGCGCCGGAGCTGCCCGAGGCGTGGACATGTACGGCCGGGCACTCCCTGTGGGTGGGAGACGCCCCGAGAATCCCCCGTCCGGAGGTCAAAAGTCAAGAATTGACGGGGGTTTCGCGGCGGGGTTGCCGCCCAGGCGGCCGTCCCCTCCGAGCCGGGCCAAGAGCCCGGAATCCGGAGGGGATTCCTACCCGTGAGGTCAGCGGATGACGAACGAATTGGCGCCCAGGGCGCCCATCGCGCCGTCGCTTCCCTGCCCCCCCAGCGGGCCACCACCGCCGCCGCTGGGGCCCTGCTGCTGGGCGCGCGCCTCGGCGGCGTAGCGGTTGAGCTTGTTGTAGAGCGTCTTCTCGCTCACCCCCAGGACCTCGGCGGTGCGGGCCTTGTTGTTCCCGTTCCGCTGGAGGCTGCCCAGAATGTACTCCCGCTCCACCGCGTCCAGGCTCAGGCCGAAGGGCAGCCGGAAGGTGTGCCGCTCCGGGCTCTTGCCCGCCATGTCGGGGGGCAGGTGCTCGCGGGTGATGAGCTCGCCGTCGCACAGGATGACGGCGCGCTCCACCGCGTTGCGCAGCTCGCGGATGTTGCCCGGCCAGTCGTAGTTCTTCAGGACCTCCATCGCCTCCGGGTGCACGCCGCTCACGCGCTTGCCGGAGTCGCCGCGGAACTTGTCCACGAAGTGCTGGACCAGGATGGGCACGTCGTCGCGGCGCTCGCGCAGCGGCGGCAGGTGGATCTGGAACACGTTGAGGCGGAAGTACAGGTCCTCGCGGAAGCGGCCGTTCTTGATCTCCTGCTTGAGGTCGCGGTTGGTGGCGCACAGCACGCGCACGTCCACCTCGATCTCCACCTTGCCGCCCAGCCGCCGCAGCTTCCCCTCCTCCAGCACGCGCAGCAGCTTGGCCTGCAGCTCGATGGGAATCTCGCCCAGCTCGTCCAGGAAGAGCGTGCCGCCGTGGGCCATCTCGAACACGCCGGGCCGGCGCTGATCCGCGCCGGTGAAGGCGCCGCGCTCGTGGCCGAACAGCTCCGACTCGATGAGCGTGGCGGGGATGGACGCGCAGTTGATGGCGATGAAGGGCTTGTCGCGGCGCAGGGACAGGTTGTGCACGGCGCGGGACACCACCTCCTTGCCCGTGCCGGACTCGCCGCTGATGGACACGCTGGCCTTGGAGGGCGCCACCTTCTCCACCAGCTCGATGACCTTGCGCATGCTGGCGGACTGGGCAATCAGGTCCGATGAGCCGAGCTGCTTCAGCCGCCGCCGCAGCGTCTGCACCTCGCGCAGGGTCTCCTTCTTCTCCAGCGCCCGGTCGATGCAGACCTTGAGCCGCGCGGTGTCCAGCGGCTTGACGATGAAGTCGTAGGCGCCCTCGCGGATGGACTCCACGGCGGCGTCGATGGTGCCCCGCCCCGTCAGGAAGACCACCGGGCAGTCCGGCAGCTCTTCCTTCAGATTGCGCAACAACCAGAGCCCATCCGTCTCCGGCATGGCCAGGTCCGACAGGACCACGTCCGGCCGGAACTCGTTCGCCTTGCGGAGGGCGTCGTGTCCGTCGAATGCGATCTCGACCTTGTGTCCCCAGGCGCTGAGCATGTCCGCCAGCGCCTCACAGGTGTCGCGTTCGTCATCCACGGCCAGGATTCGTGCGCTGCCCAAGTGAAGACCTCCCGTACTGCGTCGTGACGCGAAGTTGTCGTGACTCGAAATCAGAAGCCGGCCCGGCTGGAAGCCACACTCAGGCGCGGGGGAAGAGCAGGCGGCACACGCCCGCCCGGATGAACAGGTCGACGCCGAGCTGCGAACAGCGCAGCCGCAGGGCCTCCACGGCCTCCGGCAGGGGCTCGGTGCTGGCGCCGCCCGAGTCCTCGATCTCCAGCACGGCGCTCGCCGCCTCCCCGCGCACCGTGACGCGGACCGAGCCGCCGCTCTCCGCGCGGCGGTAGGCGCGCAGCAGCGCCTGGATGAGGAAGAACCCCAGCTCCGACGTGTCGCCGAGGCGGATCTGCACGCCCGCCTCCACCGCCGACTGCACCTGCACGCGGCGCTTGCGGCCCTCGTGCCCCAGCACGCCCAGCGCGCGCGTGGTGGCGTCCGACAGGTCCGCCACGCCGGTGGTGCCCCCGCGGAAAACGAGGAAGTCGCTGAACAGCTTCAGGATGCCGTCCACGCGCTGGATCTGATCGCGCATGGCCTTCAGGTTCTTCTCCTGGGACGCAGGCACCTGCCCCGTCTCCGCCTTCAGCTTCTCCGACAGGACCTCCAGGTGGATGGCCAGCGCGTTGAGCGGATTGCGGACGTCGTGCAGCAGGCTGTCCATCAGCGTGGGGACGGCCAGGTACCGGGCCGCGCCCAGGACGGGCTGCGGCGCGTCCTCCACGGAGGATGCACTATTGGACATTGCTGTCGAGGTAACCAACTGGAACTCCTCAAGTTTTTCCTGATCCACCCCCGCCGCCACCCAACCGGAGCCAAGAGTTAGGGAGCGCTTCCGGCATCGTCAACCCTGGGTCGGTAATTCTTGCCGGAAGTGGCAAATTCCCCATGCGTGGCGCGGACTTGCGTCCGCCCACGAGTGTCCTTCAGGTGACGATTGAGGAGCAGGTGCGGGCCGCGCGGCGGCGCCCTCGAGACACCGCGGCGCGGGGCGATCAGGAACCCGAGGCGGGAGGGCGCGCGCCCTCACCCAGACCCACGAGGTCCAGCTTGAGCCGGGCCGCGTACTCGAAGATGCGCGGGTCCCGGTAGAACTCGCCGAACACGATGCGGACCAGGCCCGCGTTGGCGATCAGCTTGAAGCACGGCCAGCAGGGGCTGGCGGTGGTGTAGATGGTGGCCCCGTCGATACCGACGCCGTTGGTGGCCGCCTGGATGATGGCGTTGGCCTCCGCGTGGACGGTGGCCACGCAGTGTCCATTCTCCATCATGTGGCCCACGTCATCGCAGTGCGGCAGCCCACGGATGGCGCCGTTGTAGCCGGTGGACAGGATGGTCCGCCCCCGGACGATGACGGCGCCCACGTGCTTGCGATCGCACGTGGCGCGCGTGGCCACCTGCTTCGCGATGTCCATGAAGTACTGATCCCACGACACACGTCCGGACATCCCACGCCTCCTTCCCGCCGGATGTACTCCGCTCCCGCGCGGTGTCGAGAAACCAGCCGGGCGCCCGGCCCTACCGCCCGGCGGCGTGCGCGACGCCGCCCTCGGTGGTGGGCTTGCGAGCCAGCAGCCGGCCAAAGCCCTTCGCCTGGAGGAACTGGCGCACCTTCGCGCTGGGTGCGGCGAATGTCTCTCCCGGCATGGGCACGTCGAAGCTGTAGTTCTCCTGCTGCACCTCGAAGTCCACCTTCGCGGTGCGGTAGCCCTCGACGATGGCCAGCAGCCGGCCCGTCGTCAGACTGAAGATGCCCCCGCCCGAGGCGCCATAGCCAATGGGGGCGTCCGTCTTCACCATCTTCGGCCGCTGGGACGCCTTGTCCCATTCGACCTGCGACAGCATGCCGCCGGACAGTGACAGCGCGCGGCCGAACGGCGAGGCGGCCACCACCACGTCCTCGCCCAGCTCCAGCTCCGCGTCATCCGCCAGCTCCACGGCGGGCAGGTCCAGCCCCGGCACGCGCACCAGCGCGAGGTCCAGCTCCGGCACCTGGCCCATGGCCACCACCTCGCCCTGGTGCTCGAACGACTCCGCCCGGCGGTCCACCAGCACGCGCAGCTGCGGGGCCTCCAGGCCATCCATCACCACCGCGTGCGCATTGGTGACCACCCAGGCCACCGGCGCGCCGTTCGCATCCCGCTCGGCGCCCACCACCACGCCCGAGGCCGTGCTCCGCACCCTGCCCTGCGAGGCAATCTGCAGCCGCACGTTGTGCGGAAGGATGCGCTGCACCCGCTCCCGGCGCGTCATGCGCGGGGCCTCGCGCACCGCGAGGACACGCTCGACGACAGGGGCTGCCTGAGGCGCGGGTGTGGTGGCGGCCGGCTGCGAAGGCGCGCTGGCGCACGACACGAGGGCGAACAGGGCGGGAGCGCCCAGGAGGAAGCGGGTCATCGACTCTCCGGTCTGGGGGGAAAAACGGATGCAGCCAGTAGAACTCCCTGGCTGCTCCCATCATCCCGAGCCCTTTCCGGCTTTGAAAGCAGGCGTCCAGGCGGGCCCCGGACGCCTGCCCCGTCACGCGTACCGCTTCTTCATCAAGAAGAGGATGGCGTCCTTGGCGCACGACTCGCAGTAGCCGTAGCGCTCCGACATCGTCTTCAGCGTGCTCTGCACCTGCGCCTGCTCGCGCGCGGTGAGCTGGTTGCGGTCCTCGGAGAGGTACTTGAGGACGTTCTCCTTGTTCTTGCGCAGCACCCGCTTGCGCTCCTCGAAGTAGTGGTCGCGCAGGCGCTTGAACATGTCCGGGAAGATGCGGCCGTAGTCCATGTCCGAGTCCGGGTGGTCCAGCCGGTGCGCGCCGATGGAGGCGATGAGGCCGCGCCGGAAGTCGGCGGCGTCCTCGCCCCGCGGCATGATGATGGCCTCCACCTCCGCCATGCGCTGCTCGTCGGGCGGCTCCATCACCCCGGTGACGCGGTTGCGCATCTTCTCGCCGCGCACCCAGTGGCTGATGGTCTGGATGTAGCGCTCCACCAGCTCGCGGTACTGCCCCTCCGACACCAGCCCCATGGACTCGCGCACCTCCGAGTCCACGCGGTCCAGGTACTCCGTCTCCACCAGCCGGACGAAGGACTCGTGGTCGTGGTAGCCGTCCACCACCTCCTGCAGGAGGAACTCGTAGACGCTCTTGTCCTTGCAGATGGCGAACAGCTCCTCCAGCACGGCCAGCGCGTTGAGGCACTTGTAGTCGGCGTTCTGCGCGGCGTTGAAGAGCGCCGTCTTGATCTCCCGCGCACTGGCGCCCGAGCGCCCCTCGTAGTTGGGGTAGGCGTCGGACTCGGTGAACAGCTCCTCGCGCAGCTTGCGCAGCTCCTTCGTGTTGGCCAGGCTCAGCCGGTCCGGAGGCGCACCCTCCTCGTAGAGGTGCAGCTTCTCCATGGGCGTCACCTGGTCGATGAGCTCCTTCACGTCATTGGGGTAGCGGTCCGGGATGGGCTTCTTGAGGCGCGTGAGCACCGCCCACATCGCCGCCAGCTCCGTGGCGTGGGGCGCCACGTGCTTGCCCACGGTGGTGGAGGTGATCTGCGCGTCGTAGATCTCCTGCTCGGTCCGGTAGCGGCGCAGGTAGGGCACGCGCACCAGCTCGATGCGCCCCTTGAACGACGCGAAGTCCGGCAGCTCCTTGAAGGCCCCCAGGTGCTTCTCGTTCGCGGACGCGATGAGCACCTCGTCGAGCTGGAGCACGAAGGGCTCCAGGGGGACCTCCCCCGTCTCGCTGAAGCCCAGGAGGTACTTGAAGGCCTCCAGCGGCCGCTTGAGCAGGTCCGCGTACTCGATGAGGCCGCGGTTGGCGTGGACCAGGGGGCCATGCGGCTCGAAGAGCACCGTGCTGTGCAGCGGCGCGGGCACGTTGAGCTGCGTGCGGTCCGCGGTGATCTGCTGGACGACGGCGTCCACGCTCATCTGCGGCTCCACCGTCACCGTGCCGACCTGGTAGCGGCGCGACACGTAGAAGCGCTCCACCTGGACATGGCGCATCACCTTCAGCCAGTCCCCACCGTAGGAGTTGAGCAGCGCGGTGTAGATGCGGCGGCACTTGGAGCACAGCTCGCCGTCGCGCACGTAGTCGGACAGGATGAAGTCGCCCGACTCGCCGTCGCCGTTGCCCAGGCCCTTCTTCTTCAGGGCCGTCTCCAGCAGCTTGCGTCGCTCGCCGGGCGGCACGGCGAAGAGCGGGTGGTCCCTCAGCTCGCAGGGCATGCGCAGGTCGATGGACTCCGCGTCCAGGTGCGCGAAGGTGGCCAGCTCGCCACCCTGGGTGTCCCGCTCCCCGAAGCCGATGGAGCCCTTGATGAGCTTCTCCGAGGGGAAGACCCAGGCGATGCGGTAGAGCGCGCCCTGCGGCAGCCGCGAATACGCCTCCATGCCCTCCTTCAGGGCGTTGACCAGGGTGGACTTGGCGCTGCCGTTGGGGCCGTGCAGGAGGATGAGCTTGTTGATGCGGCCGGCGCGCACGAAGTTGCCGAGCAGCCGGTAGATGGCGTTCTGGACCTCCTCCTGGCCCGCCACCCGGTCATCCCGGTCCCCGCCCGGCGCGTCAAACACCTTGAAGCGCCGGATGGTGCCGGTGGGGTGCGGCACCTGCGTGGTCCCGAAGTGGTCCATCACGTCCCGGAGGTACTGGGCCGCGTTGCGCGCCTGGCCCTTCGGGTCGTTGAAGAAGAGGGAGAGGTATTCCTCGAAGGAGAGAATCGACCGGTTCTTGACGAAGTCGGCGTTCACCTGCGCGCCCACTTCCTGCAGATAACCCTTCGCGTCCAAGTTGACTCTCCTGTGTGGTCAGGCTTCCACCAGCAAGTTTTCCGTCCGGGCCACCAATGTCCAGCACCCTGGATGCCATTGTCGGCTGGGGCACGCGCTCCCGGCCACCGGCCGGGCACGCAGGACGCCACGCTCCCCTCCTGGGGAAGCAGGGAGCCCGGCCCATCATTCCCGGGGAGCGGAAAACGTCGCGGTGTGTGAACTCGCGCGGGACGCGCGGGTGCGCTACGGTCTTTCCTTCCTCTGCGGCCTACCCACCCGGAGTCCACACACGATGCACAAGGAGCCCATCATCGGCATCGACCTCGGCACGACCAACTCGTGCGCGGCGATCGTCGAGGACAGCGGGAACGTCAAGCTCATCCCCTACAAGGGCGGCGAGTACACCATCCCCTCGATCTTCGCGATCGACGACAAGGGGAACGAGCTCATCGGCTACGAGGCCAAGCGCCAGTGGCAGCTCAACCCGCGCAACACCGTCTACGGATCCAAGCGGCTGGTGGGCCGGAGCTTCGGCAGCGACGTCGTCGACACGATGAAGAAGGTCGTGGCGTACAACATGCGCCCCGGCAAGAACAGCGACGTCACCCTGGACGTGGGGAAGAAGGAGTTCGCCCTCCAGGAGATCAGCGCCAAGATCCTCGGGAAGATTCGCGAGGTCGCCTCCAACTACCTGAAGATGCCCATCAAGCGGGCGGTGGTGACGGTGCCGGCGTACTTCAACGACCGGCAGCGCCAGTCGGTGAAGGACGCGGGTAAGCTCATCGACCTGGAGGTGGTGCGCATCATCAACGAGCCCACCGCGGCGGCGCTCGCCTACGGCGTGGGCAAGGGGCTGAAGGAGAAGGTCGTCATCTACGACCTGGGCGGCGGCACCTTCGACGTCTCCATCATCGAGATTCGCGACCGCGTCTTCGAGGTGAAGGCCACCGGCGGTGACGTCTTCCTCGGCGGCATCGACTTCGACAACGCCATCATCCACCACGTCCTCAAGGACTTCGCGGCGAAGACGGGCATCGACCTCGCCACGGACCCGGTGGCCATGCAGCGCATCAAGGACCTCGCCGAGCGCACGAAGATCGACCTGTCCGCGCGCGAGGAGGTCCCCTTCAACATCCCCTTCATCACGATGACCTCCCAGGGCCAGCCCCTGAACATCGAGATGAAGTTCACCCGGAAGATGCTGGAGCAGCTCACCAACCAGCTCGTGGACCGCACGCTGCAGATGGTGGCGCGGGTGCTGGTGGACTCCGGGCTGTCCACCAAGGACGTCGACGAGGTCATGCTGGTGGGCGGGCAGACGCGCATGCCCATCGTCCAGGACCGGCTGACCAAGTTCTTCGGCAAGCCGCCCAGCAAGGGCGTCCACCCGGACGAGGCGGTGGCCATTGGAGCCGCGCTCTACGCGCACTCGCTGCAGGACGACACCAACCTGCGCATCCAGCTGCTGGACGTGATTCCCATGGCCATTGGCCTGGAGAAGGCCGGCGGCGCCTTCCACGTCGTCTTCCCGCGCAACGCGGCCATCCCCAACGCGAAGGCCCTGCTGGCCACCACCAGCATGGACAACCAGACCGAGCTCGCCGTGCGCATCTACCAGGGCGACCACGAGCTGGTGGCGCGCAATGACCTGCTGGGCGAGTTCACCTTCTCCGGCATCCAGCCCGGCCGCGCCGGCAGCGCGCAGGTGGAGATCACCTTCGACGTGAACGTGGAAGGCATCCTCACCATGCGCGCCCGCGACCCGGCCTCGGGCCGCGAGATGAAGACCACGGTGCGCGTCACCCAGGCCTGAGTGCCCGCGCTCCGGGTCGTCAGCCCCGCGGGGTGCCCTGGCTCACCGCCGGGGCCTCCGGGGGCATGAAGCGCGTGGAATCCTCCGAGCCCAGGGCGGCGTCGCCCTCGCGGCGCACCAGTTCGAAGAGCCCCTCCTCCACCGGCCGCAGCGCGTAGGGCTCCCGGACCCGCTCCCGGGCGCGCTGACTCACGAGCACCTGCCCCCGCCCGGCCCGGGCCGCCAGCCGCGCCGCGGTGTTCACCACGTCTCCCAGCACCGTGTAGTCCAGCCGGCCGGAGGCCTTGGCGCCCACGCTGCCGGCCACCAGGTCTCCCGAGTCCAGGCCGATGCAGACGCCGTGCGCGTAGGGCGCGCTGTCGCCGCCGCGCGCCGCCAGGGTGTCGAGCTGCCGGCCGATGGCGAGGCACGCCTCCAGGGCCAGGTCCACGTGGCCCGGGCCCCGGAAGACGGCCATCACCGCGTCCCCCATGAACTTGTCCACGGTGCCCCCGCGCGCGAGCAACTCCGGGACAATGGCCTCGAAGTTGGCGTTGAGCCGGCGCAGGGACTCCGGGGGCGCCTGCTGGTGGAGCACCGGCGTGAAGGCATCCACGTCGATGAATACCACCGTGCCGTCCACCCACTCGCCCGCCATGGCGTCCGAGCCCTGGAGCAGCGGGGGAAGGCGCTCCAGCACCCCGCCCGGGACGAACATCCGGAGCAGCCCGTTCTCCTCCGTGTAGCGCACGGTCCGGCGCAGCTCGCGCACGTGCTTCAGCGTCTTGGCGAGCGTGGCCTCCAGGTCCGGGAAGTCGATGGGCTTGGTGATGAAGTCGAACGCGCCCCGGTTCATCGCCGTGCGGATGTTGCTCATGTCACCGTACGCGGAGACGATCACCACCCGGGTCAGCGCGCTGATCTCCCCCACGCGGGACAGGAAGGTCAGCCCATCCATGCGCGGCATGTTGATGTCGCAGAGGACGACCTCGACGTCCGGGTGCTGGCGCAGCTCCTCCAGCGCCTCCTCGCCGTCCGCGGCGAAGAGGAACTGGTAGACGTTGCGGCGGATCTGCTTGCGGAAGCTCTGCTCCATCAGCACCACGACATCGGGCTCGTCGTCGACGACCAGGACCTTCGCCGGGCGCGCCGGCCGCCCCGCCTCCACCGCGTGCGTGAGCGCGGACGCGAGCTCGTGCGCGGACTGGTAGCGGCGTGACGGGTCCACGTCCAGGGCCCGCGCGAAGAAGGCATCCACCTCCGCGCCCAGCTCCGGAGACAGGCTGGACGGCGCCGCGGGCGGCGGCGGCACGTTGCCCAGGCGCATCTGGCGCAGGGACTCCAGGGGGAAGGGGTGCTGGCCCGTCACGGCGCGGTAGGCCACCACCGCCAGCGCCCACAAATCACAGCGGTGGTCCAGCCGCGGCGCCAGGCTCCGGAGTTGCTCGGGGCTCATGTACCGCGGGGTGCCCGCCATCTCCTCTTCGGGATGCGGCCGGGCCGCGCCGCCGGACATCAGCAGGGCCAGGCCGAAGTCCAGCACCTTCACCTGCTCGCCGCGCTCGGTCCGCGCGAGGAAGAGGTTGGCGGGCTTGAGGTCGCGGTGGAGGACGCCCGCGGCGTGGGCGGACGTGAGCGCGCGAGCCGTCTGCGTCACCAGCCGCTCCACCATGGCCAGCGACAGCCGGCCCCGGCGATTCAGCAGGGCCTCCAGGTCCTCGCCCACCAGCCACTCCATGACGATGTAGGGCGTCTGTCCGGAGAGGTCACAGTCGTGGACCTGGATGACGTGGGGATTCTGGAGGCGGGCAATGGCCTGGGCCTCCCATTCGAACTGCTGGCGCGCCAGGGGCGCCGGCGCGCAGTGGGACGCCATCAGCTTGATGGCCACCCGCCGCTGGAGCTTCGGGTCCAGGGCCACCCAGATGGTGCCCATGCCTCCGCCGGCGAGCCGGCGCTCCAGGACGTACCGGTCGCCCACTGTCTGCTGCTCGGAGTGTGTGTCTTCAGCCATGGTGAGGGCCTCGGGTGAAACACCCGGGAGCAGCGGCCAGTGTCTCACAGCGGCTCTCCTCGGGGTACTGGGCGTGGGCGGCCTCGCCCAGCCGCCTGCCGGGGCGCCAGGCACGGCACGCACCGGCACGCATGGTACGGTCCGGCGCCCTCAACCTCGACACGGTGTGCACTCGCCCAGCCCGTGGAGGCGTCATGCCTGACACTGATACCGCTCCGATACATCAAGACCGCGCGCGTCCCCTGCCCCCCTCCTCCAACACCGAGCCGGAGGGACGGGCGCTGCCCGGGCTGGAGGTCCCACCAGGGCTCCGGCCAGGCATGCCTCGCAACGCGATGTCCAGCAGCGCCGTCGAGTACGTGGATGAGCCGCTGCAGGTCCTCGCCGGGACGCTGCCGGAAGACTTGCAGGGCCACGTCTACGTCGCCGGGCCCAGCGTGCACGCGGGCGCGCCCGCCCTGGCGTCGGACGGCCTCGTGCTGCGGCTGGACTTCGAGGTGGGGCGCGCGAAGTTCACCTCCGCCATCATGCGGACGCCGTCGTACTACGCGCGGCAGCAGGTCGACGCGGGAGCGACGGCGCGAGGCCCGGTGACGCGGCTGCTCAACCGCTTCCGCGAGACGACGCTGGCGGACGTGTCGCTCACGCTGGGGCCGCAGGAGACGCCCAACACGGCGCCCTTCCTCGTGGAGGGCGAGCGGATGCTGCTGGTGACGACGGACGCGGGGCGCCCCTGGGCCATCCACCCGAAGACGCTGAAGGCGTACACCCCCCTGGGCTACCTGCGCGAGTGGAAGCGCGCCCTCCCCGTGCCCTGGGCCTTCCCCCTGCTGCAGAGCACCGCGCACCCGGCCTTCGACCCCGAGGTCCTCCCGGCGCGCGCCGCCGAGCAGCCCCAGCGGCCCCGGCTCTTCTTCACCAACCACGCGCCGAAGTGGCCGCTGGGCTCCGGCTACACGCAATTGGTGAGCTGGGACACCCGGGAGAACCGGCTGCATCACTGGGCGCTGATGGACGCGGCCACGGGCGAGCCCGTGGTGGCGGCCTCGCTGCACCAGATCGCGGCCACGCGGGACTACGTGGTGCTGCTGGACGCCAACTTCCCCATCAACTTCTGGCAGATCGCCGCTCAGGCGGCGGTGCCCTTCATGCCTCGCGTTCAGCGAGCGGTGGAGTGGCTGACGGCGCAGCCCTCCGCGCCGCAGGCGGTGTTCTGGGTGGTGCGGCGCGCGGACCTGCAGACCTCGCCCGGCACACTGGACCCGGAGAACCCGCCCCTCGTCCCCGCGTACCGCTTCCAGTCCGGCGGCGGCGGCCTGCACTTCGCCGCGCTCTACGAGAACGAGGACGACGTCATCACGCTCGTCGCGGGCCATTCGCCCACCGAGGACCTGTCCCACACGCTGGAGCCGGGCGAGCTGCTCATCAACGGCAACCGCGTCCAGGACTGGCAGGTAGGCATGCCCACCGCGGTGCCCGTCACGCGCAGCTCGCTGGGCGTGCACCGCATCGACATGAAGCGGCTGCGCATCGAGTCCAGGCTGTACTCGCATGACGACTTCACCTGGGGCCTGACGGTCTTCTCCAACACGGGCCTGGTGAACGGCGAGCTGGAGGCGCACCTCCGACTCGCCGGTCACGTGGTGAACGCGGCCGTGCCGCCGCGCGAGCTGGCGCTGTACTTCAACTCGGACGGCTTCACCGCGGACATGATTCCGGAGCGGCTCTACCAGCTCTACAAGCCCGTCGTCGGCGACAAGAGCGCCCTGCCCATCCGCGACGGGCGCGCGGCCAGCTTCTTCAAGTTCTTCGTCCACTCGGGCCGCTTCGAGGGCTACGTGCTGCCCACCGGCTGGTTCGGCTTCGCGCCCCAGTTCGTGCCCAGCGCGAAGTTCCCCGCCGTGCCCCAGTGGAAGGGCTACGTGGTGGCGCTCGTCGTCTCCGACCCGACGCCGGACCTCCCTCCTGGCTCCACGGGGGACGAGGTGTGGATCTTCGACTCGGAGGACCTGGCCAAGGGCCCCATCTGCCGGCTGGGCAGCCGCAACTTCGACGTGGGCATGACGCTGCACACCACGTTCCTGCCGGCGGGCCTCCCCGACATCCTGGACGGCCGGATTCCTGATCCTGGCACCCCCTATTGCGTGGACGTGCGGCAGGACCTCGACATGGACGCCATCGAGCGGACCTACCTCGAGTGGCCCGAGACGCTGCTTCCCCGGGTGCCACGCGCGCTGTTCCTGCCGTGGCGACTGGGAGTGAAGTGGGCGCTGAACTTCCCCAAGCTGCGCCAGGTCCTCACCCAGGACGTGTATCCACACTTCCCGCGCAGGTGACCGTGTTTGGGATTGCAGGGTGTGAGACACCCCAGGTCTGAAACACCCCTCAATCCCAACTCACCTGCGGGCCCGTCCGGTTTGACAGGATTTAAATTGACATATTGAAACTTTATTTTATCCGCGCTATGGCTGCGTTCGGTTGCTGACACTCCCACGAGTGGGCGGGTCTGGCCGAGCGGAGACATGCCCGCGCGTCCAGAACGGCGTGGGTGCAGGCCTGTCCTCCCGCCGTTCGACGCGGATACGCATGACCTCCTACATGATGTGCTGTTTCATGGATGCCCCCGGCCCGGGGCACCGACTCCGGCAGGCGTGTGTCCGCCCGCGGGAGCAGGTGCCATGAGCGCCGGCATGGGAGGGCCGCCGCCCGGGCTGAGCGCGGAGTGGCAACAAGTCCTGGCCATCTTCGCGGACGAGGCGGAGGAGCTGCTCTCCTCGATGGAGGAGACGCTCATCGCCCTGGAGGCGCGTCCCGACGATGAGCGACTTCGCGCGCTCTTCCGGCTCGCACACAACCTCAAGGGCAGCGGGAGCTCGCTGGGTTTCCAGGCGCTGACGGACTACGTCCACGGTGTCGAGGACCTCATCCAGGCGCTGCTCGACCAGCGGCTCACGGTGGGTGAGCCGTGGATTTCCCTGCTGTTGAGCGCGGTGGACCACCTGCGCGAGCTGACGCGCGCCGCGCTGGCGGGCGTGGACCAGCTGGGCCCCGCGCACCAGGCGCAGCTCGACCGGCTGCGCGAGGGCGGCGCCACCGGCAAGTCCGCGGGTGGCGCGACATCAAATCCCGTGGCCGTTCCGTTGGACGATGGGTCCCTGCGGGTGGAGACGCGTGTGGCGTCCCGAGGACGCTCGCTGCGGATGGATGTCGAACGGCTGGATCGCATCGTCACCCTCACCGCGGAGCTGTCCATTGCGCGGGGCCGGATGACGCAATTCCTCGTGGAAGCGGAGGCCTCCGGCGCGAGCTGGGACGAGGCGCTCACCCAGCAACGGGAGATGGACCCACTCTTCCAGGAGCTCCAGGAAGAGGTGATGCGGGTGCGCATGGTGCCCGTGGGCCCGCTGTTCCGGCAGCACCTGCGGACGGTGCGTGACCTCGCGAGGGCCCAGGACAAGCTGGCGCTGCTGGAGCTGGAGGGCGAGGACGTGACGATGGACACGGCCGTGCTGGAAGCCCTGCGCGACCCGCTGCTCCACCTCCTGCGCAACGCGCTGGACCACGGCATCGAGACCCCGGCGGAACGCCAGGCAGCGGGCAAGGACGCCTGCGGACGCCTCCGCCTGCGCGCCTTCCATGACGCGGGCAGCGTCGTCGTCGAGCTGTCCGACGACGGCCGGGGCATCCAGCGCGAGCGGGTGAAGGACCGCGCCAGGGAGCGGGGGCTGGTGTCCGCGCCGGAGCGGCTGCGCGACGAGGAGGTGGACCGGCTCATCTTCGAGCCCGGCTTCTCCACCGCGAAGACGGTGACGGAGCTGTCCGGCCGCGGCGTGGGCATGGACGTGGTCCGGCGTGACGTGGAGGCCCTGCGCGGCACGGTGGCCGTGCGGAGCCAGGAGGGCGAGGGCACCACGATGACGCTGCGCCTGCCGCTCACGCTCGCCGTCATCCAGGGCTTCGCCATGGGCGTGGGGGACCAGGTGTACGTGGCGCCCATCGAGATGGTGCAGGAGTGCCTGGAGCTGCCCGCCTCGCAACGGACGAGCGACGAGTCCGGCATGCTGTCCCTGCGAGGACAGCCCCTGCCCTACTTGCGCCTTCGCACCGTCTTCGGCGTGGGCGGCTCGCTGCCGGCGCGGGAGAACGTCGTCGTGCTCCGCCACCCGGACGGCGTCGTGGGGCTGGCGGTGGACGCACTCCTTGGAGATGGCCAGCGCGTCATCCGGCCCCTGGGCCGACTGTTCCAGGACGCCCCGGGCATCTCCGGGTCGACGATCCTGGGTGATGGCCGCGTGGGCCTCATCCTCGACACCCCCGCGCTGGTTCGCCGGGCCATTCGCCGGGCCGCCGAAACCTCGCATTCCGCACCCGCCGAATCAGCGTTCACGGACGAGGCCGTCGCCCGGCCGCAGCCATCCTGAAGCACGGAGCCGTCATTCATGTTCGAAAACCTGAGCATCACCCGCAAGCTGCTGCTGGCGTTCACCTTCATGGTGGCCATCCTCATCGCCATCGTGCTGGCCACGTACACGACGCTGGACCGCACCGCGGCGGCGGACCTGGAGAACAAGCAGAGCACCGAGGTGCTCCTGGCCGTCCGCACGCTGGAAGGCGACCTCGCGGACCTGGAGACGGGCCAGCGCGGCTTCCTCATCACCGGTGACGAGCGCTTCCTGGAGCCCTACACGTCCGCGCGCGTCAGCTTCGGGCAGAACCTCAACCGCATCCGCGAGCTGACCACGGACAGCCCGCAGCAGCAGGAGCGGATTCAGGAAATCCGGGATCTGCTCCAGCAGTGGCTGAGCCAGCACCTCGAGGCCACCATCAGCCAGCGTCGTGAAGTCAAGGCCGGCCGGGCGGACTTGAACGCCCTCTTCGACGTGGAGAGAGGGGCGCGCGGCAAGGAATTCGCCGACCGGTTGCGCACGCTCTTCTCCGAGGTCGCGAACGAGGAGACCACGCTCCAGGCGAAGCGCACCGAGGAGGTCAACAAGCTGGTCGCGCTGCTGTACGACACCCTCGTCTTCGGTGGTGCCCTGGGCGTGACGCTGGCGGGCCTGCTGTCCTTCTTCCTCACGCGCAGCATCGTCCGGCCGCTGACCGAGGCCGTGCAGGTCACGGAGCAGGTGACGAGCGGAGACCTCACCGCGAACGTCACCATCCGTGGCAAGGACGAGACGGGACAGATGATGACGGGCATGCGGGAGATGATCCACCGCCTGTCGGGCGTCATCAGCGAGGTCCGGGGCGCGGCGGGCGCGCTGTCCTCCGCCTCCACCCAGGTGGCCGCCGCCTCGCAGGGGCTGTCCCAGGGCACCAGCACGCAGGCGGCCTCGGTGGAGGAGACCACCGCGAGCCTGGAGCAGCTCAACGTCACCATCAGCCAGAACGCGGAGAACAGCCGCGAGATGGAGCAGATGGCGCTCAAGGGCGCCCGCGATGCCGAGGAGAGCGGCCGTGCGGTGAAGGAGACGGTGGAAGCGATGAACGCCATCGCGGAGCGCATCTCCATCATCGAGGAGATTGCCTACCAGACGAACCTGCTGGCGCTGAACGCCGCGGTGGAGGCCGCGCGCGCCGGTGAGCACGGCCGGGGCTTCTCGGTGGTGGCCACCGAGGTGCGCAAGCTGGCCGAGCGCAGCCAGAAGTCCGCGAAGGAGATTGGCGCGATGGCCACCACGAGCGTCCGGGTCGCGGAGCGCAGCGGGCAGCTCTTGACGGAGCTGGTGCCCGCCATCCGCCGGACGGCGGAGCTGGTGCAGCAGGTGACGTCGGTGTCGAAGGAGCAGGCCATCGGCGTGTCGCAGATGAGCCGCGCGATGGTGCAGGTGGACCAGGTCACGCAGCGCAATGCGTCCGCGGCCGAGGAGCTGTCCTCCACGGCCGAGGAGATGGCGACGCAGGCCGAGTCCCTCCTGCAGATGATGACCTTCTTCCGCCTGGCGGATGGGTCGGGGTACACGGGCCGCGGCGCGCCGATGCCGAAGTCCCCTGCCCCGCGGCTGCCTTCGTCGCCAGCGAAGGGCCTGTTCGCGGCGGCGCAGGGGCCCGTCCCGTCCGCGCCCCCGGCTTCGTCGAACCAGGACTTCCAGCGCTTCTAGGCGGCGACTCCCATGTCCATGAGCGACTCATACGCCAAGGCCACTCGCTCCAACTACCTGAGCTTCATGCTCGCGGGTGAGGAGTACGGCGTCGGCATCCTGCGGGTGCGGGAGATCATCGAGCACCGCCCCATCACCCGGGTCCCAGGCATGCCCGCCGCCGTGCAGGGCGTCATCAACCTGCGAGGCAGCGTGGTGCCCGTGGTGGACCTGGCGGTGAAGTTCGGGCTGCCGCCGCGCCCCATCACCCGGTGGACCTGCTTCGTCATCGTCGAGGTCGCGCTCGACGGGCAGCAGACCGCCATTGGCCTGCTGACGGACTCCGTGAGCGAGGTGCTGGAGCTGGGTCCTGAGGACATCGAGGTGCCGCCCGCCTTCGGCACGCGCGTGCGGCTGGACTTCCTGCTCGGCATGGGGCGGCACGATGACAAGTTCATCATGTTGCTCGACCTGGACCGGCTGCTGTCCGTGTCGGAGCTGCTCAGCTTGATGTCCGCGACGTCCGAAGAGGCGCAGGCCTCCGAGCCCGCGGTCCCCGCGGCGCCGCCCCCGGAGCCCGACAGCGCCCCGGATGAAGCGCCGCCCGGAAACGGCTGACGCGGGATGACGTCCATGCCGCACCTTCCCACCGCGCCCCCGGTCCTCACGGCCCGGGAGCTCGCCCTGTTCCAGGCCCTGGTGGAGCGCGAGGCGGGAATCCACCTGTCGCAGGCGAAGGATGCCCTGGTGGCCAACCGGCTCGCGCGACGGCTGCGCGAGCTGGGGTTGACGTCCTACGGGGCGTACTACGCCTACGTCACCGAGCGCGGGCACGAGGCGGAGAAGGTGCGGATGCTGGACAGCCTCTGCACGCACGAGACGTCGTTCTTCCGCGAGCCGCAGCACTTCACGCTGCTGCGCGAGCGGATCTTCCCCGAGTGGATGGCTCAGGCCAACGCGGGCCGGAGGGCCCGGAGCATCCGCGTGTGGAGCGCGGCGTGCTCCACGGGGGAGGAGCCCTACTCCCTCGCCATGAGCCTCTTGGAGGCGTTTCCACGAGGCTCGGGGTGGAACCTGGAGGTCCTGGCCACGGACCTGTCCACGTGGGCGCTGGAGCGCACGCAGGAGGGCTTGTGGAGCCTGGACCGTGCGGACACGATTCCGCAGCACCTGCTCAAGGCCTTCATGCTCAAGGGCGTGCGGAGCCAGGAAGGGATGATGAAGGCCGGGCCGGAGCTGCGGGCCATCATGCGCTACGGCCGCGTCAACCTGAACGCGCCGGGCGAGTGGCCCGCGGGACCCTTCGACCTCATCTTCTGCCGGAACGTCCTCATCTACTTCGGCGCGGAGGCGCGGAACCGCGTGATTCGCGGGATGCTGCAGCGGCTCGCGCCCACCGGGTACTTCTTCCTGGGCCACGCGGAGAGCCTGATTGGTATCGACGTGGATGTCCGCACCGTGAGCGCGAACGTGTACACGCCGCGCTCCGGGGCCGCGGACCCTCGGTACTGACGGCACGACTCAGAACTGCCACTCCTTGCCCTTCTCGCTCAGGGCCTCGCGGGTCGCGGCCACGTCCCGGAGCGCCTTGAACGGGGAGGAATCGGCGAGCTTCAACACCGAGTCGAGGACGGCGCCGGTGAGCTCGGGATTGTTCGCGGCCATGGCGGCGTCGAGCCGCTCGAAGAGCTGACGGAAGTTCTCCTTTCGCTCGTCGAAGGAGCGGTCCAGGTAGCTGATCACCATGTCCCGCACGGCATGGATCTGCTCGACGTTGACGCGCGCGAACTCCTGCACCCGGGCCTGCGCTGTCTTCTCCTTCTCGATGTCACGAACGCATTCCGCTACGAACTTTAGACCATCGAGCACCTCGGACAGGCCCGGATTGACCACCTTGGACAGTGGTTTCCCGCTCATGTCATGACCTCCTGAAGCAACTGTCGTTGCTGGGCCAGCAGCGACTCGGTTTGCGCGTTGATGTTGCCTTCGGGGGTGAAGATGGCGACGCGGAGGAGCTCGCTCTCTGCCTTCGCCAGCTGCATCGCCACGGCGAAACGACGGAGGTGCACATCATCCTCCGCGTCGAACATTCCCTCGAGCGCCCAGAGGGCGTCGATGGCTCGGTTGGCACGTGCGTCGAGCTCCGACGTGGCGTGCTGCAGTTCATCCACGCGGGCTTCGGCTCGGCAGAGGAGCGCGATGGCCGCTTCCAACTGCGCCACCTGCTTGTCCACCTCCGCCTCGAACTCCAGTGCCTTCGTCCTCGCCTTCTCGCCTTCCCTGGCGATGACGAAGCCAGCGACCGCGGCCGCTGGGGCAATGGCAATTCCCCCCAGGACGACCGTACCGCCCGCGACACCAAGGCCTCCACCCGCGAGCGAGCCACCGCCCAACCACGCGAGCAACGCGCTCTTCGCCGCGGCTCCTGTCAAACCGGTCATCGCGGTTCCCGTCCCCGCAGTGGCGAAGGTCGTGACCAGGCTGGTCGTCACCGCACTCGCCCCCGCGCCGGTGAGCGTCGCGGCAACGGCTCCCGAGAGGGCGCCACCTGCTTCCACGTACTGTGCGGCGAACCGGCTGACCTCCTCACGCGTTACCCCCAGCTCCCCCAGGCTTTCCAGCGCGGACAGCCGTGCCTTCTGGTCGAGCCGCTCCAGGAAGTCGAAGAGCCTTCGGAAGGTCGTCGTCGTGACGGCCTGCCGTAGTGACTCCAGCGCATCCAAGCGCGCCTGAAGCGCAGCGCGCGATGCATCGAGCCGCCCCACCCACTCCTGATGGCGGGCCTCCGCTGCTTCCCCAATGTCCTTGGCCTCCTTCATGGCCTGGACGCCGTCATAACCTTTCTTTCCGCCATACCCGAGCAGGGCGGCGACACCGAGCGCGACAGGAATCAGTGGCAATGGCATCGAGCTTCCTCACATCCGGACTCTATGAAATTCAAGTGCCCGATTCAGGTGAATGACTGTCAGCCAATCGATGACATCCGGTTCGCTGATGAAGGTATCCCCGCGGCGTCTGCTGCATCCGCGGCCCGACGGGTGTTGGCCTCGATGGCGACCTGGCACAAGGCGGACTGCGCCTGGAGCTGAAGCACGAACGCGCGGCCACGACCGATGCTCACGCCAATCAGTGCGCCGACGAGCCCACCCACCAACGTGAAGACCCCCGACCTTCCCTCCGTGGTCGCGCCCAGGAGCGATCCGGCGATGGCTCCGACGATGAATCCGAGAACCCCCGTCGTGAAGACGATGCGAGCGGCTCGGCTGTAAAGCGCGGCGGCGTGAGCGTGGATGATCTGCGGGTCGTACTGCACATGCATGTCGAGTTCCCCAGGAAAGGGCCCTTACCTTGGCAGGGCGGCGCGGAGGTTCTCGCGAGTCCCCGTCGGTTGAACATCATCCTGGAGTGGTATGTCAGCGCGTGCCTGCTTGGGGCAGGCCTGCGAAACCACCTTGCAGGCCACCTGAACCGCCCCGAGGCTGCTACGCCACACGGGAACTGGTGTTGGCAGAGCTTCTGGAGCCCCCCGAGCTGCGGGCGCAGGCGTACCCTGCCTGCAGCCCGACTTCCCAGATTCAATACACTCGATTCACAAAGGGACTGAGCGGCAAATGGCTCGGAGCAGCAGTCCCGTCAGCTCACATGCACACGGGGAACTGCTCGCAGATGCAGTGAGGCCCCAACTGGAAACACTGATAGAAGCAGGTGCAGCTCTCATCGGTACACTGGTTTTGACACGAGTCCACGCTGGCCTGGGCCTCGACCGGATGAACCGTCCCCAGCACGCCTCCGAACACAACTCCCACAACGAATACCCACTTCTGGATTCCCTTGCGCATGACAATCCTTTCGTTGGGAACTGCGAAGCAGACGTTAGCACAGGCCAGAAAGCCCACTGCCAGACATGTATATTTTTGAACCTTCGCTACACGCGCGGAATGACTGTGTCCACGATCTTGGCGGAGCACAGCACCGCAGGCAGCCCGGCTCCGGGATGCGTGCCCGCTCCGACCATGTAGAGGCGGTCCACATCCTCACTCCGAGCCTGCGCCCGAAGGAACGTGGTCTGCATCAACGTGGGCGCGAAGCTGAACGCCGCGCCTCGGAAGGAGCGCAGCTCGTCCCGGAAGTACTCCGGTGTCACCATCCGGGACGTCACCACTTCCGAGCCAAGCCTCGGCAGCACGGTCCGCGACAGCCGCTCCTCGAGGGCACTCCGGAATGACTCCGCCCGGAGCGTCCATTCCGAGCCTGACCCCAGGTGCGGAACCGGCGCCAGCACGTAGAAGCCGTCGTGCCCAGGCGGGGCCAGGGCCCCATCCGTGGCCGTGGGCCTGTGCAGGTACAGCAGCGGGTCCGCAGACGGCTGCCCTGCCCCTTCCAGGCCCGAGAACATGCCCCGGAAGTCCTTGCCGAACAGCAGCGTGTGGTGCGCCACCTCCGGGTACCGACGCCGCGTCCCGAAGTACCAGAGGAACGCGCTCATCGAGTACCGCGCCCGGTTGATGCGCTCGTCCGTCCAGTGCTTCCGGACATGCCCCGGCAGCAGGTATCGGTACGTCCACGCCGCGTCCGCGTTCGACACCACCACGTCCGCGGACAGCACAGAGCCATCGCCGAGCCGGACGCCCGTCGCCTTCCGCCCATCCAGCGTGATCTCCGTCACCTCGCTGCCGTAGCGGACCTCTCCGCCCAGGTCCTCCAGCAGCGCCACCAGGCCCCGCACCAGCGCCCCCGTGCCGCCCACCGGGAAGAACGCGCCCCAGCGTCGCTCCACGAACTGGATGGACGTGTACACGGCGCTTGCGGTCGCGAAAGGGCTGCCCCCAATCAGCAGCGGATGGAAGCTCAGCGCCTGCTGGAGCCGCTCGTCGCGGATGTACCGGGACACCCAGCCGAACATGGTCCGGAAGGCCTCGTCCCGCAGCAGGGCCGGCGTGAAGGGCGCCAGGCTCAGCACATCCGGCACCGGCGTGCTCATCAGTGGCCCGAGGCCGCTCTCGTACATCCGCTCCACGCGCTCGCACAGGGCCAGGAAGCCCGCTTCATCCCTGGGGGAGAAGCGTCGCACGGACTCGCGCATCGCCTCGCGGTCGGTGTGGTAGTCGAACGTGGAGCCATCCGGGAACCGCATCCGGTACAGCGGCACCACGGGGCGCAGCTCCACGTGGTCCGCCATGCGTTGCCCCGCCAGGGCCCAAAGCTCCTCCAGCAGATGCGGACACGTAATCACCGTGGGGCCCGCATCGAACGTGAAGCCGTCCTGCTGGAAGGCGTTCGCCCGCCCGCCCGGTCCATCCCTCCGCTCCAGCACCGTGACGCGCCATCCACGGGCCGCCAGCCGGATGGCCGCCGCCAGCCCGCCGAAACCACTGCCAATGACGAGCGCGCGCCTGCCGCTGATTCGTGCATCCAAGCCAGTCGTCCCAGGAGGTCTCAGCACGGTGCATTGATCCATCGCACACCCGCGAGACGCGCTCCACTCCCACCGGCCAGGCATCCGGCCATGCTGCGTCGAGGCTCGGTTGCGAGCCCTGGAAGCCACGACTACCCTCGCCCGCCTCAACGGGGAGTGCGCTCCTGCGCGCACGGGTGAAACACATGATGGAAGTACCCGGCTACCGTATCGGCAGAGAGCTCACCCACGCTGGCGCCTTCCAGCTGCTTCGCGCCACCCGCGAGGACGACGGCACCCCGGTCATCCTCAAGGTCCCCGACGCCTCCCGCCCGCAGTCCGTCTCGTCCCGGCTCCGCCACGAATGGGAGCTCACGAATACGCTGCGCCTCGACGGCGTCCTGCAACCGCTCGCCTTGGCCGAGGCCGCCGACGGCGCCCCCGTCCTCGTCCTCGAGAGCTTCGGCGATACGACGCTGGCCCAGCGCCTGGCCCAGGGCCGGATGACGCCACGCGCCGCGTGCCGCATCGCGCTGTCCCTGGCACGCGCCCTGGGCGCCATCCACGAGCAGGGCATCCTCCACCGGGACCTGACCCCGGCCAGCATCCTCATCGGCCCGGATGGCGAGTCCGTGAAGCTCACCAGCTTCACCCTCGCCACGCGGCGGGCCCGGGCGGAGGTGGCACCGCTCGCGCCCGAGCGCCTGGAGGGCACCCTCGAATACCTCTCCCCCGAGGGCACGGGCCGTACCCACCGCAGCGTGGACTCGCGCGGTGACTTCTACTCCATGGGCGTGGTGCTCTACGAGCTGCTCACCGGACGCCGCCCCTTCGCGGACACGGATGCGCTGGGCCTCATCCATGCGCACGTCGCCTCGACCCCGCCGCCGCCCATCGCCATCGAGCCCGGGCTCCCCCAGCCGCTCTCGGACATCGCGCTCAAGCTGCTGGCCAAGTCCCCCGAGGACCGCTACCAGAGCGCCTACGGCCTCGTGGCGGACCTCCAGCGCTGCCTGAGCGCCCTGGACGCTCCCGACCCCGTTTCGCCATTCCAGCTGGGCACCAAGGACGTCCCCGAGCGCTTCGCCGTCCCCGAGAAGCTCTACGGCCGTGAATCCCAGCAGGCCGCGCTGCGCGACGCCTTCGAGCGCGCCGCGTCCGGCCGCTCCGGCTTCGTCCTCGTCTCGGGCGCCGCGGGCATGGGCAAGTCCGCGCTCACCGGGACGCTCAAGCGCCCCGTGGCCGAACGGCACGGTCACTTCGCGCGGGGCAAGTACGACCAGCTCCTGCGAGACACCCCCTACAGCGGCATCTTCGAGGCCTTCCGCGAGGTGGCCCGAGCCCTCCTGGGCGAGCAGGAGCAGGACCTGGCGTCCTGGCGCCAGCGCCTCGTCGAAGCCGTGGACGGCATGGGCCGGCTGGTGGTGGACGCGGTGCCGCGCATGGCCCTGGTGCTCGGCGATCAACCGCCCGTGCCCGAGCTGGGCCCCGCCGAGTCGGAGCTTCGCTTCCAGCTCGTGCTGCGCAAGCTGGTGGCCGCGCTCGCCACGCGGGAGGAGCCGCTCGTGGTGGTGCTGGACGACCTCCAGTGGGCGGACGCCGCCAGCCTCCAGCTCCTGCGGTTGCTGCTGACCGACCGCGACATCGAACACCTGCTGGTGGTGGCGGGCTGCCGCACCGAGGAGCTAGGCCCGGAGCACCCGGTGGAGCGCCTCGCGCACGCGCTGCAGGAGCACGGCACGCCCGTCCACCGCATCGACCTGGAGCCGCTGTCTCCGGAGCACATGACGAAGCTGGTGGCGGACGTGTTCCCACCCGCCGAGGGCCAGCACGACGCGCAGCTCGACACGCTGGTGCTCTCGCTCACCGAGGGCAATCCCTTCCACGCCGTGCAGCTGCTGCGCACGTTCTACGAGCGTGGGCTGGTGCGCTTCGACGCGGACGGAGGTGGCTTCCGGTGGGACGCCACCGCGCTGCGCGGCCAGGACTTCAGCGACGGCGTGGTGGCGCTGCTCACCTCGCGCATCCGCGAGCTGAGCTCGTCCGCGCAGACCCTGCTCCCGATGGCCGCTGCGCTGGGCCACACCTTCGACCTGCGCAGCCTCGCCATCGTCCTGGAGCAGACGCGAGAGGAAGCAGCGCAGGGGCTCAGCGAGGTGCTCGAGGCCGGCCTCGTGGCGCCCATCGACGACTCCGACCCCGAGGCCGGCGGCGCGTACCAGTTCAGCCATGACCGCGTGCAGCAGGCCGCCATGGAGCTGACGCCCGCGGACGTCCACCCGGAGATCCACGCGCGCATCGGCAGGCTGCTCCTGCGGCACACGCCCCCCGAGCGCCTCGACGAAGGCCTGGCCGAGCTCGTCAGCCACTTCCACCTCGCGCTCCCGGTGCTCCGCGACGCGGAGGAGCGGCACCGCGTGGCGGAGCTGGACCTCCGCGCGGGTCGCAGCGCCAAGTCCCGCGGCGCCTGGTCCGGCGCCCTGCGGCTGCTGAGCACGGGCCTCTCACTGCTCGGCGACGACGGCTGGCGAAAGGACCGCCGCCTCAGCTTCGACCTCCACGTCGAGGCGGCGGAGGCGGCCTACCTCGCGGCGGACTTCGACCTGATGGAGCGGCTCGCGGCGGCGGCCCTGGCCCAGGCGGTCAATGGCGCGGAGGAGCTGCGCGTCCAGGAGGTCCGCCTGCAGTGCTTCGCGCACCGGGGTGAGCACTCGCGCGGCGTCGACCTGGGCCTGGAGGTCCTCCGCAAGCTGGGCCAGCCCCTGCCCTCCAACCCGAAGCAGGCGCACGTGCTGGCCGCGGTGGCGAAGACGAAGGTGCGCCTGGGCCTGCGCAAGCCCGAGGACCTCGCGGCCCTGCCCGAGTGCACCGACCCGCTGCTGCTCGCCACGCTGCGGCTGATGGTGAAGCTGTCCTCGCTGGCCTTCATGGCCCGCCCGCTGCTCTTCCCGCTGGTGGTGCTCCGCGTCCTCCAGCTCACCATCCGCCACGGCGCCACGGGCGTGGCCGCGTTCGGCTACGTGGGCTACGGGCTGATGCTCAGCGTCCACCTGGGCAACCCCGAGGAAGGCTTCCGCTACGGCCGGCTGGCGCTGAAGACGCTGGACCGCTTCCAGGCGGAGAGCCTGCGGGCGATGGTGACCTTCGTCTTCAACCTCTTCATCCGTCACTGGAAGGAGCCGCTGTCCGCCTGCATCGACGACTTCTTCGCCGCCGCGAAGAAGGGCCAGGAGACAGGTGACATCGAGTACCTCGGCTACGCGTCGAGCGCCGGCTGCGCCACCACGCTCATCACCCGGGACGGATTGGCCGAGGTCGGCCCGCGCATGGACCGTTTCCGGGACACGCTGGTCAGCCACCGTCACAAGAACGTGCGCTTCGTCGAGTACATGCGCCACACGCTCGACGCGCTCACGGGCGACTTCACGGGAGACGTGGAGGCGAGTGAGGAGGAGCTGATCGCGCCCTACCGCCAGCTCGACTACCGCAATGGCATCGCCACCTGCGAGGTGATTCGCACCCTGCGGCGCTGGCTGTGGAGCGACCCACGCGGCGCCCTCAGGAGCGCCGAGGCCGTGGACGCCCAGGTGGCCCTCATCGAGGGGCAGATCTACCTGCCCTGGTACAAGTTCTTCCAGGGCCTGGCGCTCATCGCCATCCACCCCACGCTGGGGCCGCTGGACCGCCTGCGCTCGTCTCGTGCCATCGACGCCATCCGCAAGTCGATGCGCGGCTGGGCTCGCATCGCGCCCATGAACTACGGCGCCCGGGCCGAGCTGCTGGACGCCGAGCGGGCCCGCCTGGACGGAGACGAGGACACGGCCGCGGACGCGTATGACCGGGCCATCCGGCTGGCGCGCCAGTTCAGCCTCTCGCTGGACGAAGGCGTGGCGTGCGAGGCCGCGGCGCGCTTCCACCTGGCTCAGGCCCGCGAGCGCGTGGCCCGGACCTACCTGGAGGAAGCCCGCGCCGCGTATCTGCGCTGGGGCGCGCGGGCCGTCGCCGCCCGGCTGGAGCGGGACCACCCCCGCCTGCTCCCCTCCACGCCCGAGCCCGCGCGCACGGATGAACCCGCTGGCACCTCGCTGGCCGCGCTGGATCTCGAGTCCGTCATCAAGACGGCGCGCGCGCTGTCGGGCGAAATCGTGCTGGGCAAGCTGCTGCGCAAGCTGATGACCCTGGTCATCGAGAACGCGGGCGCGCGGCGCGGCGTGCTCCTGCTGAAGCGGCCCGAAGGCCTGGTCATCGCGGCGGAAGGCTCGGTGGACAGCGATGGCGTGGTGCTGGAGGCGCCCGTCCCGCTGGAGTCCTCCACGGCGCTGCCCGCCTCCATCATCCACTACGTGGTGCGCACCGGAGAGACGGTGCTCCTCCACGACGCGGCGGCGGAGGAGCCCTTCTCCGAGGACCCCTACGTCCGCAGCGCGCAGCCCAAGTCGCTCTTGTGCAGCCCGCTGCTGAAGCAGGGCGCGCTCACCGGCGTGCTCTACCTGGAGAACGACGCCACGCGCGGCGCCTTCACCCGCGAGCGGCTGGAGGTGCTGCGGCTGCTCTCGTTCCAGGCGGCCATCTCCCTGGAGAACGCCGGCCTCTACGCCAGCCTGGAGGAGTACAGCCGGACGCTGGAGCGCCGCGTGGAGGAGCGCACGGCGGAGATTCAGCACAAGAACGCGGAGCTGGCGGAGACGCTCACCCGGCTCCAGGAGATGCAGCGCCAGCTCGTCGCCCAGGAGAAGCTCGCCTCGCTGGGCGCGCTCACCGCCGGCATCGCACACGAGCTGCAGAACCCGCTCAACTTCGTGAACAACTTCTCGAACCTGTCCTCGCGGCTGGCCGGCGAGCTGGAAGAGACGCTTCGGAGCATGGCGGACCGGCTCGACAGCGAGGCGCGCGAGGACGTGCTGGAGACGCTGCAGGACCTGAAGCAGAACGCCCAGCGCATCCACACCCACGGCAAGCGGGCGTCGGACATCATCAAGACGATGCTCCGCCACTCGCGCAAGTCCGAGGGCACGCGCTCCAAGGCAGACCTCAACGTGCTGGTGCGCGACAGCACGAATCTGGCGGTCCAGGGCCTGCGCAGCCGTTCCGGGGGCGCCAGCGTGCAGATGGAGACCTCGCTGGACCCGGCCGTGGGCGTCGTGGAGCTGGTGGCCAGCGACATCAGCCGCATGGTCACCAACATCCTGGACAACGCCTTCTACGCCGCGATGCAGCGGCAGCAGGAGGTCGACGTGGACTTCACGCCCCAGGTCCACCTGAGCACCCGCCGCCTGGGGAACAAGGTGGAGCTGCGGATTCGCGACAACGGGCCGGGCATCTCCGAGGCCATCCGCGAGAAGCTCTTCCACCCCTTCTTCACCACCAAGCCCGCGGGCGTGGGCACGGGCCTGGGGCTGTCGCTGTGCCACGACATCGTCCAGGAGCACCAGGGCGACATCCGCGTGGAGAGCACGCCCGGCGCCGGGGCCGAGTTCATCGTCACCCTGCCCGCGCCCTGAAAAGCGAAGGCCCCGCCTCCCGGGAGGGAAGCAGGGCCTCGAGACGGCAGGAGAAGCGAGACGCCGCTAG
Organism: Pseudomyxococcus flavus; assembly: GCF_050038885.1. Taxonomy (NCBI): domain Bacteria; kingdom Pseudomonadati; phylum Myxococcota; class Myxococcia; order Myxococcales; family Myxococcaceae; genus Pseudomyxococcus; species Pseudomyxococcus flavus. Next base: position 8,674,789 of record NZ_CP143624.1, read on the forward strand.
GCCGTCTTCTTCTCCTTCTCCATGACGAGCTGGGGCGCCTCGTGCTTGGTGATGACCTGCTCGGTGATCTTGCACTCCTTGACGCCCTCGCGGAACGGCACGTCGTACATGATCTCCAGCATCGCGTCCTCCAGGATGGCGCGCAGGCCGCGGGCTCCGGAGTGACGGCGCATCGCCTCGCGGGCAATGGCGCGCAGCGCTTCCTTGGTGAAGGTGAGCTTCACCTTCTCCATCTCGAAGAGCTTCTGGTACTGCTTCACCAGCGCGTTCTTCGGCTGCGAGAGGATGATGACCAGGTCCTCTTCCTTCAGGTCGTTGAGCGTGGCGATCATCGGCAGGCGGCCGATGAACTCCGGAATCATGCCGAAGCGCATGAGGTCTTCCGGCTCGGTCAGCGCCAGCAGCTCGCCCACGCTGCGCTCCTCGCGGTGGGTGATCTTCGCGCCGAAGCCGAGGCCCTTCTCGCCCACGCGGCGCTTGATGACGCCGTCGATGCCGTGGAACGCGCCGCCGCAGATGAACAGGATGTTCGTCGTGTCGACCTGGACGTACTCCTGCTGGTTGTACTTCTTCCCGCCACGCGGCGTGACGTTGGCGCGGGTGCCTTCGATGATCTTCAGCAGGGCCTGCTGCACGCCCTCGCCGCCCACGTCGCGGGTGGCGCTGGGCATGTCACCCTTGCGGGCGATCTTGTCGATCTCGTCGATGTAGACGATGCCGCGCGAGGCCTTCTCCACGTCGTAGTCGGCGTTGTGGAGGAGGTTCTGGATGATGTTCTCCACGTCCTCGCCCACGTAGCCGGCCTCGGTGAGGCTGGTGGCGTCGGCGATGGTGAAGGGCACGTTGAGGAAGCGCGCCAGCGACTGGGCCAGCAGCGTCTTGCCGCTCCCCGTGGGGCCGATGAGCAGGATGTTGCTCTTGCTCAGCTCCACTTCCTCGCCGCCGGGGCTCTTCACACCCGGGCGCGGCCGAGAGGTCGGCTTCTTCTGATAGATGCGCTTGTAGTGGTTGTACACCGCCACCGCGAGGACCTTCTTCGCCTGGTCCTGTCCGATGACGTAGTCGTCGAGGAACGCCTTGATCTCCGCTGGCGTGGGCAAGCTGACCTGGGGCTTGCCCTCCTCGCGCTCGTTCTCGTCCGCGATGATGTCGTTACACAGCTTGATGCATTCGTCGCAGATGTAGACCGTCGGGCCCGCGATGAGCTTGCGGACCTCGCGCTGCGACTTGCCGCAGAACGAACAAGACAGGTTGACGTGGTGCTCCTTCTTCACTGCCGCCTCCGAGTTCGCCGGCCCCGGTCAGCCGGAGCCTCCTACGCCGTCCACCGCTCCCCTACCCGCACGGCCTGCCCACGTCTCGAACAGCCGTCAGGCCCACCTACACGGGACCCTGAACCACTATAGGGCCCTCCCCTTCGGGCAGGAAGCCCGGCGGTACAGGCCCGTTGCCGAGCGTACAGCCCCGACCCCGGGTCAGCGTTCAGTAACAGCGGCTCAGGCGTCCGTCACGCCCGAGGCGACGTCCTCGAGGTCCTCGGCCAGGGCGGCTGCCCGCTCGGCGACGGCGTTCGGAATCCGACGGCACCCCGCCAGCTCGCTGGCGAGCTTGCGGGCCATCTGGGCCAGCTTGCGCACCTGGGCGCTCTCCGGGGGCGGCTCCGGGGGGGGACGGGGGAAGCGCTCGGCGAACTCCTTCTTCAGCTCGGACGGGCTCTTCTCCGGGCTCCAGATGCTGTCACGCAGGGACTTGTACTCCGTGGGCGACAGCTGCCCCCGCTCCTCGGCGTCCGCCAGGACCTCGATGACCTCGAAGGCGGGGGCGCGCTGGGGGAACTCCTGGGCCGTGAGCTCCTCCTCGGGCTCGTGCTTGGTGAGGAAGCTGAACGAGCGGGTGAGCTTCAGGGCGGTCTGCTTCTTGATGTGCAGTTCCTTGAGGCAATAGGACTCGAAGGAGGGGTAGCCCCACTCCTCGAACTTGGCCTCGTCGCGAACCTGGACGAGCAGCTTCCCCAGCTCGGCCCAGGTGGACTTGAAGCGCATGGCGGCCGTCAGCACGGTGTGACGGAAGGTTCCCGGGGGGACGCTCAGCGCCTTCTTGGCAATCTCGGTCTCTGCAACGGATGCGGCGGACATGCGCACGGTATCGGGCATGCCCGGGGGGTCGGCAAGAAAGTGACCCTACCCCCGCTTGCCGATGGTGAACGACAGGCCCACCGTCGCCCGCTCGCCCTCGTAGGCCCGGAACGGCCACTTCTGCATTTCGGACAGCAGGCACTCGTAGAGTGGACCCTTCTTGAACTGGGGGTTGTCCACCCACAGCTTGCTCACCCGGCCGTCGTTCCCGATGACGAACTCCATGGGGACCTTGGCGTAGAGCCCGGGGCTGCGCGCCGCCTCTTCCTTGAAGCAGCGGAAGAGCGTGGACTTGTTGCTGGCCACGACCCGGTTGATGGCGGACTGGTCGAACTGCTGCGCCACCTCCATGCCATCCGGGTCCGTGCTCACGCTGCCGCCAGGGCGGGGTCTGGCGGGCGCCCGGGTGGTCGAGGCCATGGCCACCTTGCCGGGCCCACTGCCGCCAGGGGTCGGCTTCGCGCCGGACGTCCCCGCGGGGCGAGCTCCGGCGCCGGGATATTCGAAGAGCTCTTCCTCGTCCGCCCGCGCCTGCGCCACGCGGATGGTGATTTCGCCCATCTCGAAGTCGTCGTGCGCGAGCTCCTCGGCGCCGAACCAGCCGTGGACCGCGGCGTTTCGCGCCACCTGGACGCCGACGATGCCCAGCACCACCACGCCCGCCGCGGCGGCGCCTCCGAGAATCTTCAGGCGCCGGGCCGACTTCGCGCGCTCGACGACGACGGCGGCGGCCACGCGAGCGGCAGCCTCGGCACGGGCGATGTGGACGCGGAAGGCATCCACCTCCGACATCCGGTGGAAGTCCCGCTCTCCGGCGAGCGCCACCCACGTCTCCGGCGTCAGCTCACCCGTGGTCAGCTTCTCTACCAGGTGGGCACCACTGACGGGCCCGAGCACCAGGTCCCCATGCTTGTAGAGCCACTGTCCGTCCACGTCCGCCGCAGGGTCTTGTCCAGCCGCCATTGCGCGCGCGAGTATCCCGTGCTTCCCCACACTCAGGCAACGGCGTGCTCCCATCGACTTCCAAGCGGATTCCTGTCGCACTGTGGATCTGGTACCGCGGCGGAATCTTCCGGGGCTTCCAGCGCCAGCCGGAGGGGCCCACCGTCCAGTCCGCGCTGGAAGAGGCGCTCCAGTCCGTGGGCGTGCCCGCGACCTTGATGCCTTCGGGGCGGACGGACCGCGGCGTCCACGCGCGCATGCAGGTGGTGAGCGTCCGCCTGGAGCCAGGAGATTCGGCGGAGTCGCTCGAGCAGCGGCTGCCCGCACGGCTGCCGCCGGGGCTGGGGCTTTGCGGGGTGCGCCGGCCGCGCTCCTTCCATGCGCAGTGGAGCGCGAGCGGCAAGGAGTACCGCTACCGGCTCCAGCTGGGCGGCACCGCGACCCCCTCCTGGGCACCGTACGTGCTGGACGTTCCGGCCGAGCCGCTGATCCACGGCGCCACCGTGACACCGGAGCGCCTGGCGGAGCTGCTGCGTCTGGCCGAGGGGACGCGGGACTTCATCGCGTTCCACGAGAAGTCCAGCCCGCGCAAGCCCCGCACGCTGGAGTCGGCCACCCTGCACGCGCTGGGCGGTGGACTCTATGAGGCGCGGCTGTGTGGGGACGGCTTCGCGCGCTACCAGGTTCGCTATCTCATCGGGAGCGCGTTGAAGGTGGCCGCGGGGCTGCTGCCGGAAGAGGCGTGGCGCGCGGCGCTCGAGACTGGGCAGGCCATGGAGGGCTTCAAGGCGCCCGCGCACGGCCTGGTGCTCTGGGAGGTTCGCTACCCTCCCGGAGTGGACCCCTTCACCACCGGGGAGCGTCTCCATCCCCCGGGGCTTCCGCTGGAGCCACCCTTCCACTTCGGGTGACGCGCGGTGGGGCCCGGACGGCGGTCTTCAGTCGACCAGCCGCTCCTCGTACTTCGCGAGCAGGTCGGAGATGGCCTCGCGGAGGTACTCGCTCTGGCGGATGCGGGTGGAGCGCGACAGGTCCTTGAGGGCGTCGAGCTTCTCGCGGTTGAGCCGGAAGACCACAGAAGTAAGGCGGGGGTTCATGTCCATGTGCGCGACCTCCTACAGATGCGCACACATTCTCACAGGTCGGTCGGATCGCAAGAAATTCACTTCGATCCAGCCGGGAAGATCCACTGAACCCCGGTGAAGGCTTCGGCGTCTCCGCGCAGACCCGCGCCGAACCCGAGCGAGAGCCCGAGCCCCCCGAACACCGCGAGCCGGTCGGAGAAGGTGTGTCGCGCGCCCAACGCTACGCGAGGCCCCAGCCACGGCCCAGAAAACGGCCTGATCAGCAGGCTGAGATCATAGAAGGTCTGCCAGGACCCATCCCCGAAGAAGCTCCGGTAGCCACCGGCCACCGAGAGATCGGGCCCGCGCAGGCTGCCGCGGATCAGCAGGAAGAGCTCGTCTCCGTCGTAGCCCACCGTCCGGTTGACCCCGAGATCCAGGTGCGCGTCCCCGCCCTTCAGGGCGTCGTCTTCCGTGCGGTTGATCATCTCGGTGTAGGACGCGCCGGGTCCGAGGATCAGCGAGAAGGCCCGCCGATCCACATAGGGCGTGTCCACGTACTCCGCCGCGCTGGCGGCCGAGGGCAGGAGGACGGCGAAGGCGCTGATCAGCGCCTGGGCGCGGGGAGTCCGGCGAGAACCTGCGTGGGGTATGTGGGCGCGATCGCGGACCATGGCGTGGACGACGCTTCTAGCAGGGTCCTCGCTTCGAATCGGGCGAGTCGGTGCTCACCCCAGCCATGGCCTGCCGGGCCAGGTCGCTCCGCATCCTCGGCGTCACAGCCGTGCGCTGACCAGGGCCTGCAAAAGTTGAGTCTGGCTGTGCAGCTTGCCTCAGGGCTCCACGACGCGCCCGATGAGAGCGCAGCTCATCCCCGGCTCCTGGTGCAGGCATCGGTTCGTGCTCCCCCAAGCCCTTCGGCGCGCGCGAGGACGGCGGATCATGCGACTCCCCGCCACCGGAACCAAGACAGGGCCTGGAGCGCCGCGAGCCAGGCCCCCGCCACGAGCACGTGGCGCAGGTGATTCATCCGGGCCCAGGTCATCGCGGTCTCCACGGCGGCCGCGTTGTCGGGCGCCTGCATCAGCCGGAACATCGTCGGGATGAAGTACGAGAACGTGAGGAGCCGGTCGGCGAGCGCGGCCAGCGCGGCGCCGATCCACCAGGCCCGCATTGGACCGGACGACTGGTAGGCGAAGTAGAGGCTCGCCAGGGTGAGCAGCGTCATGGGCCCGGTGCTGACGAACGCCCAGAAGCGGAGGCCCACGTTGTCCTGGCTCGCGGCCTCCGCGGACCAGTGCCCCCCTGTCATGTCGAGCCACCGAGGCAGTGAGATGCGGTGCTCGTAGAGGCCCGCGCCGAACGCGATGCCCAGGTTGATCACGAACAGCCAGAGGACGATTGCCGCGACGGAGTGCTTCAGGTTGATCATGGCGCCAGGATGCGCGCCGGCCACTCGGGCGTCTTTCCCACCCTTGTGCCGTTTTTCTCCTTCCTGCGGAGTTCTGCATGGGTCCCCTGCCCTCCCTGCTCGCCCAGATTGGCGCGGACGTCGTCCAGTTCCAGGACGCTTCCGCGGAGTTCGATGCCATCGTCGGCAAGGTGCTGGCGCTCGGGCGCGCGGAGCTCTCGTGTCTGGCGCAGCTGCACTTCGGAGGCCCCACACCCCTGAATGCCATCGCGCGGGGAACCGATGTGGAGCGGCTGGAGCTGGCTGGCTATGTCCAGAGGGAAGCGACTCGCGGTGGCCGCCGGCTGGTGCTGACCGCGCACGCTCGCGAGTGGATTGAAACCCTGTGGGGCCCACTGCAGGCGGATGGGCACCAGCTCATGGCGACCCTCCCCGAGGAGCACCTGCGAATCGTCGCCGGGTTCCTGAGCGCGGCAAGGGCGATCCAGGACCGCCATGCGGCGCGGGTGGCCAGCCTGCTGGAGGAACCCGGAAGCTCACGGGCGGCACGCCAGCGAGGCGGGCTGTCCCCCGCGGCGCTTCACCGGGTGAAGCTCTACGTCGAGGCACACCTCGCGCGGCGGATTCTTGTGGGGGAGCTGGCTCGCCGTGCCGGGTTGAGCGTCTTCCACTTCACCCGCGCCTTCCGTCAGTCCACCGGGATGACGCCGCATGCCTGGGTGCAACAACGGCGCGTGGAGCGAGCACGCGGCCTGCTGAGCCAGTCCTCGCTGCCACTGGGGGACATCGCGCTCGCGGTCGGCTTCAGTTCGCAAAGTCACTTCACCACCGTATTCCGTAGAATCACAGGCCTGACTCCGGCCGTCATCCGGCGCGATAGGCGTCGACGAGCCCAGTGACCTGTCGTCCCAAGGCCCCCATCGAACCTCCTCAACTGGCATGCGCACGGATTCCCCTCGGCTCCTCGGACTTCTCCTCGTCGTCGTGACGGCCTGCGCTCCCCGGTCCGCGACGGTCATTCCCTCCCCCACCCCGCCTGCCGCCGTGGCGACCGCCTCGCGGCCACTGCTCACGGTGTTCCGGCTGAGCCCGGATGGAGCTCGCACCGAGCACGCGCGGTTGCCACCAGGGCCCGAGGGCTTCGAGCCCCCTTCCACCGGCCACTGGTACGCGGAACCGCTATTCGCCGTCACTACCGAAGCCGAGGCCCGTGAGCTGGCTGCCGTGCTGCGCACGTACCGCGTGCCGGAAGTGTCCTTCGAGGATGCCGGGCTCCCCGCTCCTGCCTTGCTGGCAGCGATGGTCAGCGACTCGGGCGTTCGCTCGCTCCAATTGTCCGGGACCGACTTCCACGACGCGCATCTCGCCGCGCTTCGGAATGCCACCGGCCTCGAAGCCCTGCATCTCAATGGGACCCGAGTCACCAGCGCGGGACTGGCGCACCTCCAGGGAATGCAAGGGCTGGCCGTGCTGCGGCTGGACGAGACCTCCGTCTCGGACGAGGGCCTCACGTCGCTGTCAGGGCATACCACGCTGCGCAGGTTGACGCTCGCGGGCACGGCGGTCACCGCGCAGGGGCTCGACTTCCTCGCGAGGCAGCCTGCGCTCGAGGTGTTGGACCTCTCCGACACAGCGGTGGACGACACGGTCCTCGCGAGCATCCCAGGCGCCCACCTGAAAACGCTCAGCCTCAGCGGCACGAAGGTGACGGATGCCGGCCTCCGGACCCTCGCCGGAATGGCCGCACTGAAGTGGCTGGGACTTGCACGGACCTCCGTCTCGAACGCCGGCCTCGCGCATATCGCGGGGCTGCGCGAGCTGGAGGCCCTCCACCTGGGCGAAACGCGAGTGACGGACGCGGGGCTCGTCCACCTCTCGAAGCTGAGCGCCCTGCGAGCGCTGGTCCTCAGCAAGACGCGCATCGGAGGTCCAGGCCTCCGTCATCTCGCGTCACTGTCCCGGCTGGAGGCACTCCACCTCGACGACACCCGCGTAGGCGACCCGGCGCTACGAGACCTTCGCGAGCTCCGTCTCCTGCGAGAACTGAACCTCTCGCGCACCGCTGTCACGGGAGCGGGGCTGCGAGAGCTGAGCGGCCTGACGGCGATTGAGATCGTCGGACTCTCGGGCCTCACGCTGAAGGATGACGCGCTGACGGCGCTCGCACCGCTCAGGCAGCTCGCGCGCCTCGACCTCAGTCACACGCCCATCGGCCCGGAGGCGCTGAAGCACCTGGGCCCCCGCCCCCTCCTCCGACACCTGGACCTGAGCCGAACGGGCTTCAACGATGAATGGGTTCCCACGGTCCTTTCATCGTTCCCGGGGCTGCATTCGCTGCGCGCCGAGCGCACGATCCTCACGGACGTGGGGCTGGGCCAGCTCGCTGCCCTCCAGGACCTGAAGGAAATCCATGTCGCGGGAACGCTCATCAACGGCTCGGGCCTGGCGAACCTGCATGCCCTTACGCATCTCACGACGCTCGACCTCGGCGCGACCTGGTTGGAAGCTGACGGCCAGCGAGCCCTCCATGGGCTCACGAAGCTCGTCTGGTTGAGCCTCGCGGGCGTCCGCGCGGGAGACGAGCTGCTGGACCACCTCCCCGGCACGCTCCGAACGCTCTACCTGACGCGCACGAAGGTCACGGATGCCGGACTCCCGGCCCTGGACAAGTTGACGCGCCTGCGTGAGCTCGACCTGCGCGGAACCTTGGTTTCCGCAGAGGCCAGGGACGCGCTGATCCGTGAACGCGGCATCCAGCTGATCACCGGCTTGTAGCCTGTCAGCCTCCAGGCTCCACCCCAGAGGGCACGAAACCCGGCGCGGCATCGCGCGCCACGGACAACGATGAGCCCTCTGGCTTGTCCACCACCCTGGGCCGGTCGACACCGGCCGAGGGGCACACCGCTCAACTCACCACGGGCAGCGAGAAGCCCTCCGGCTTGCCCGTGGCCCCGGGCCTCACGACACCCGCCGCATCGTTCATGCGGCCCGAGCGGAACGGCTCCAGGTCCAGCGCCACGAACTTGAACCCCAGCGCCAGGAACGCGGTGTTGATCTGCTGCCGCACATCCGCCGCCAGGAAGCGCTCGTACTCCTCCGCCGCCACCTCCAGCCGCGCCACGTCCTGGTGGTACCGGACCCGGAACTGCCGGAAGCCCAGCTTGCGCAGCTCCGACTCCGCTGCGGCGATCTGTAGCAGCCGGTCCCGCGTCACCGCCGTGCCATAGGGAATCCGCGACGCCAGGCACGCCATCTGCGGCTTGTCCCACGTCGGCAGCCCGAGCGACTGGCTCCACGCGCGGATCTCCTCCTTCGTCAGGCCCGCCTGCGCCAGCGGCGACACCACCTTGTGCTCCTGCGCGGCCTTGTGGCCCGGGCGGTGATCCTTGAAGTCATCCGCGTTGAAGCCGTCCAGCACCACCGCCAGCCCCAGCGCCTTCCGCTGCGCCTCGCAGATGTCGTACAGCTCCGTCTTGCAGAAGTAGCAGCGGTTGGTGGGGTTGGCCGCGTACTGCGGATTCGCCAGCTCGTTGCTGCCCATCACCACGTGGCGAGCGCCCAGCCGCTGGGCCAGCTCGCGGGCCTCATCGGCCTCCTCGGGCGCCACGGACGCGGACAGCGCGGTGAGCGCGAGCGCCCGGTCGCCCAGTTCCTCGACCGCCACCTTCAGCACGAACGTCGAGTCCACGCCGCCGGAGAACGCCACCAGCGCACTGCCATGGGCCCGCAGCGCGGCGCGCATCGCCTCCAGCTTGGGACGCGAGGATTCACAAAGGGCCTGGATCCGCTCGGGGCTCAACATGAGGCTCTCCTAAAACGGAAGGGCCCCGGATTGCACGCGCGTCGCGCGGCAACCTGGAGCCCTTCAGGGATGACACCCAGGCCCGAAAGCCCGGCCGCCTAGCGGGCCTTCCGCTTCGCGGCCTTCTTCGCCGCCGCAGCGGGCTTGGCCACCCGGGCCGCGCGCGTGGCCGGACGGGCCTTGGCACCCTTGTCCGCCTTCGCGGCCTTCGCCGGCTTGGCCTCCTCGGCACGGCGCGCCTTGGCGCTCCCCTTCTCCGCCTTCTCGGGCTTCTCGCCCTTGGCCGGCAGCGGGTTGGCCTTCATCTTCTTGCCGGTGATGATCTTCAGCTCCTCCGTGGACATGTAGCCAAGGTCCAGGAGCGACTGGAAGATCTTCGCCGCGCCTTCCTCCACCGACTCGACGTCGGAGTGGATAGTGACCTCCGGCGAGTTGGGCGGCTCGTACGGCTCGGTGATGCCGATGAAGTTGGGGATCTCCCCGTTGAGCGCCTTCTTGTAGCGGCCCGTGCTGTCGCGCTCGATGAGCTTCTCGGTCGGGCAGTCGACGTAGACCTCCACGTACCGGCCGATGGCGCGACGGTTCTCCTCGCGGCCCGGCTTGTACGGGCTGACACAGGGCACCAGCGCCGCCACACCATTGCGCGTCAGCAGCCCCGCGATGAAGCCCAGGCGGCGCACGGCCGTGATGCGATCCTCCTTGGCATCTCCCAGCCCCGCCCAGAGCGCCTCGCCCACTTCACCCTCGTCGAGGATCTCGACGTTGCGGCCCACCTGCCGCAGGCGTGCCGCGATGTACGCAGCGGTGGTGCTCTTCCCGGTACCGGACATGCCGGTCAGCCAGAGGGTGAAACCAGTGTTGGAGGCCATATGGGTCGTCTACTCCCTGCGTCCGGAGCGCTTCTTGCAAGCCGCGGTGGGACGCCGCAGATCCAGAAGATGGACGCGGTTATAGACGAAAACCCGGGCACTTGACAATTCGCGCCCACCTTTCCGCAGGTGGGGGTAACGGGCGCTCAAGTGCCTGCTCATACAGGGCTTTTTCGTTTCTGAAATGAACGTTTCAGCGGCTTCGAGCCTTGAAGTCACCGTCCCGCCACTCGTACTCCGACAGGCAGCGGACACAGCCGCGATGTATGGATCCGATGAGGTAGGAAACATCGGGGAGCAGCGGATGCCCGGCCGGAGCCGCCTGTCGCAGGTCCTCCTCCGAGAAGATGGCCGGCGCATCGACATGCGAGTGGAAGACGCACACCACGCGCTCTGAGTGCACATCCGCCTCCATGCACACCGCCAGCCACTCCTCGGGGGCGAATGCATAGGCACGCCCGGGATTCGCGGCGGCATTGCGAAGGGGCCGGACGCGGAAGTATCCGTGCGCCTCGTTCTGGAGGATCACCCCACAGCCCTCCAGCGGGTATGTGGCCTCCAGGTGCCGCGCCACCTCGGCCCGGACGTGCTCGGGCCAGCGCATCACGGCGACGCGGCGTCCTCGCGGCCCGCACAGCGGGAGCAGCGGCGAAGCTCGAGCGCCTCCACGACACCCGGCGCCACCAGCCACCGGCCTCCCAGCGACGGCCCCATGCCGAGGCGGAGCCGCTGGAACACCAGCGCCCCCAGCGCCCCCAGGGCCACGCCCAGCGCGCCATCAGGAGGCGAGCCCAGGTGGCGCACCGTCTCACCGAAGCACCAGACGCAGCCCTCGGCGCTTCGGAAGACGACGGCGGCCCGCATGCCGTCTCCGCCCAGGGCCACCCAGGGCGCCTCACCGCTCCAGGCCGCGGGCAGCTCCGCCACCAGTCCCCCGCCCGGCCCGGGTGGGGCCGCGTCCGGATTCAGCGCCGGCACCTCGCGGGCGAGCGCCTCCGTCACCGGGAGTCCCACGTCCGAGGCTCCCATCAGGAAGCCCGGCGCCCAGGGGCCCAGGGTGAGCGAGCCCGCGCCCGCCACGGGGGTACCGCCGCCCGCGAGATAGGCCGCTGCCGTCAGCCCCGAGACCCCGATGCCATCCACCCGTGCCGGGCCGGACAGCAGCGCCTCCTGGCCGCGACCGCCCACCTCGCGCAGGAGGATCTGCCGGGAGTAGCGGACAATCTGATCTTCCCGCAGCGCCATGGCCGTCAGCCTCCCGCCATCGCTGGGATGAGGGTGATCCGATCCGAGTCCTTCACCGGCGTGTCCAGCCCGCTCAGCGCGCGGATGTCCTCGTCGTTGAGGAACACGTTGACGTAGCGGCGCACCGCGCCGCGCTCGTCCAGCACCCGCCCGCCGATGCCCGGGTGGCGCGCGTCCAGGTCCTTCAGCACCTCGCGCACGGTGGCGCCAGCGGCGGTGACCTCCGCCTGGTTGCCGGTGAAGGCCCGCATCGGAGTGGGGATTCGAAGGGTCGCCATGTCTCACCTGCCCTGCTTGCGGAGCACCAGCCGGTGCGTCCCGTCGGGGAGCGCGTCCAGGGATACGACCTCGTGGCCCTCGTCGCGCGCGTTGCGGGGCACGTTCTTCAGCGGTTCGGTGCCCTTGAGGCGCACCTCCAGCAGCGTGCCGGGCTCCAGCGTCTCCAGCTTCAGCTTCGTCCGCACGTAGGTCATCGGACAGACCTCGCGGGTGATGTCCAGCGTCGCCGTCATGTCGCGCACGCCTCCGAGGACTCGGGATACGCCGGCACGGCCATGACGCGGCAGCCCTCGCAGTCCGCCGCGCGCGCCACGCGCGTTCGCCGCCCCAGCAGGGACACGCCATCCAGGACATGGAGCGTGGCCTCACCCGGGGCAGCACGTGCGGCGCCCGACAGCAGCTCCAGGGCCAGCAGGGCCTGCACCGCGCCCACCAGCCCCGCCAGCGAGCCCAGCACGCCCGCCTGGGCGCACGTGGGCACCGCGTCCGGCGGAGGCGGGGCTTCATAGAGGCAGCGCAGGCACGGCCCGCCCGGATCCACGCGCATCGCCTGCCCCTGCATGCGCAGTACGCCGCCATAGATGAGTGGCACGCCCGTCAGCACCGCGACGTCGGACAGGAAGAACTTGGTGGCCACGCCATCCGTGGCGTCGATGACCGCGTCATGCGCGCGGAACAGGCCCTCCGCGTTGCTCGCGTCCACGCGCTCGGCGAGGGCCTCGGTGGACAGCCCGGGGAAGGCGCGCGCCAGGCCCTCCGCCGCGGACTCCGCCTTGTTCCGGCCCACGTCCGACGGCCGGTGCCACAACTGGCGCGGCAGGTTCGTCACGTCCACCCGATCGGGATCCGCCAGCGTCAGGTGCCCGACACCGGCCTGCGCCAGCGCCAGCGACGCCGGGCAGCCGAGCCCGCCCGCCCCCACCAGCAGCACGCGCGCGCGCTCCAGCCGGGACGCATGGGGAATTCGGGGATGGTGGTCTGTACCGTGGCCATGCATCGGATTGCTGCTCCACGAGGTCGGAAACGAATATGGTGGGTTCGCCTGCGTACCACCTTGCAGAAAGGCGCAGGTGCCCTTCCACCGTCCCGCCTCCGCGCGGTCCTCACCTGCCAGGACATATGAAAAACCTGACCGGCGTGCTCGTCTTTTCCGCTGCCCTCCTCCTGGCCCCTGGCTGCTCCCGCAAGACGGGCGAGGCGCCGGGCCCCACCGACGCCTCGGCCACCGGCGAATCCGCGAAGACGGGCGCCAGCAAGGGCGCGCTGGAGACGGGGAGCGACTCGGGCGCGGCCACCTCGTCACGCGTGGCCCAGGAGGCCTGCGTCGACACCTGGCTCCAGAAGCACGGGATGGACGCCTACGGCAACCCGGAGGGCACCATGTACGCGGGCGGCACGCCGCTGTTCAACGAACGAACGGGCGAGCAGCTCGACCGGCTGGAGTTCATCTTCAAGAACAAGCCCGAGGTGCGGCAGGCGTGCTCGGGCGACGCCTCCGCCGAGTGACGCGGCGCGCCCTCCCGGCGCGGGGCCTGCCTCCTCGCCCTCCCGGTGGCGGATCGAGCCGCCTCCGGGATTCCCGCCCACCCGGTCGCTCCCGTAGACTGCCGGCCGAATGGATTCCCATCTCGCACTGGGCGAGGAGACACCTGCCAATGACCTGCGCGCCCGGGTGCGGAAGGTCCTGGAGCGCCGCAAGCTGACCGACAGCGTGTCGGCGGAGCAGGCGGCCGCCTCGTGGGAGCAGGACCGCTTCGTCGCCCGCGCCCGCGCGCTCTTCTACGCGCGGATGATGTTCCTCACGCTGGGCCTGCTCATCCTCGCGGTGCCAGCCTGGAGCAGCTACTTCGGCCTCACCGGGCCCTTCGCCTTCGTGGGCTACTTCGCGATGCTGCTCTACAGCGTCGCCAACCTCCTGGTCATCGACCATCCGAAGGCCGGCCGCTGGGTGACGTACATCACCCTCTGCCTGGACGTGGCCATCAGCGTGGTGCTCATCGTCAAGCCGCACGTCGGCGGCGGCCTCCAGAGCCCGCTGCTGGCCACGCAGCTGCTCTTCACGACCCTCTTCGCCATCCTCTATCCGAAGCCGCTGGCCATCCTCCCGCCGCTGCTGGCACTGCCCATCACCACGCGGCTGGACCTGCTCCTCAACCGCTCGGTGACGGCGGTGGAGCTGCTGACGCTGCTCTGGTACCTGGCGCTCAACTTCATCATCGTCTACGTGCTCGTGTACCTGAACGAGCGCGAAGCCGCCGCGCACCGCGAGGTGGTGTCCCTCCAGGGAGACCTCAAGGAGCTGGCCGTGGTGGAGGAGCGCAACCGGCTGGCGCGCGAGATTCACGACGGCCTGGGCGCGTCCCTCTCGTCGATGATCATCCAGTCCGAGTACATCCTGAACCTCGCGCGCGAGGACGGGCTGCGCGAGGAGATTCGCGAGCTGAAGCTCACGGCGGAGGAGTCCATCGAGGAGCTGAGGCGCAACCTGCGGATGATGCGCGAGGACTTCGAGCTGGCGCAGGGCCTGGAGGACTACGCGAAGACGTTCCGCGAGCGCACCGGCCTGGACATCCGCTTCGAGCGCACCGGCCTCCAGCGCAAGCTCAGCCCGGACGCGCAGCTGGCGCTCTTCCGCATCCTCCAGGAGTCCCTGTCCAACGCGGTGAAACACGCGGAGGCCCGGGGCGTCCAGGTGCGGCTCGACTTCAGCGAGGACCGCGTCAACCTCGTCGTGCGCGACGACGGGAAGGGCTTCGACCCCGCCCGGACGCCGCGCGGCCACTACGGCCTGCTGAACATGCGCGAGCGTGCCATGAAGCTCGGTGGCCAGCTCATCGTGGACTCGTCACCCGGCGCTGGCGCCCAGGTGGCATTCTCTCTTCCCTGTCGCCCGTCATGACCGGAGCCCCCGTGGACGCCCCGCTGCCGCCCTCCTCCCCGCCCATTCGTGTCTTCGTGGTGGAGGACCAGACGAAGATCCTCAAGAACCAGCTCCGCCTCTTCGAGAGCCACCCGGAGATGGACATCATCGGCACCGCGCTCTCCGGTGAGGCTGCCCTGGAGGAGGTGCCCAGGCTGATGCCGGACGTGCTCCTGCTGGACCTGGGGCTGCCGCGCATGAGCGGCATCGACGTCACGCGCGAGGTGAAGGCGCGCTTCCCGAAGATTGAAATCCTCATCTTCACCATCTTCGACGAGGAGGACAAAGTGCTGGAGGCGGTGAAGGCCGGCGCCTCCGGCTATCTCCTCAAGGGCGCCCCGGTGGACAAGATCATCGAGGCCATCAAGGAGGTCCGCGCGGGCGGCACCGTCATCCAGCCCAACCTCGCCCGCCGGCTGCTGCGCCACTTCCGCGTGGAGCCCGACGCCAACCCCGTCCCCACCGAGCCCGTGACGGCGGTGCCCGCCGAGCCGCAACCCGCGGAGGGGGACTCGCTCCAGGAGCCGCTGCTCAAGCCCCTGTCGGACCGCGAGCGCGAGATCCTCCAGCTCATCGCCAAGGGCGTGTCCAACAGCGAGGCCGCGCGGCTGCTCGACCTCAGCAAGGCCACCATCCGCACCCACCTGGAGCACATCTACCGGAAGCTCGAGGTCACCAACCGCGTGGAGGCCGTCACCGAGGGCATCCGCAAGGGCCTCATCTCCGTCTGAGCGCGCAGCGCGGCGGGCGAGCCTTCCCGCCGCATCCCTCGGAGAAGCGACCGCCAGGCGACCTTGATGCCCGGTTACAACCCCAAGCGGGTACGCGGTGAAGCCACCAGGGCCGCGAGCGGCGGGCTCAGCGTCCCAGGGAGAACGCCGCGCCGGGTCGCTCCGCCGCCGCGGCCTCGATGACGAGGTCCGCGTAGCGGTTGACCGGGTCTCCGGGCTGGGTGCCGTCCCGGAAGTAGAACGTGTAGCCATCCCACGCATCCGGCCGCGTGTCGTTGGCGAACAGCCACAGGGCCCCGGCGCCCACGCCCTCGTTGCGCAGGCACTCCAGCCATCCCCGGTAGAGCGCTCGCCGCTGCGAGATGTCGAAGTCTCCCTCGTTGCGCAGGCCCAGCTCGCCCACGAACAGGGGCTTGCCCAGGCTCCGGGCAATGGCGGCGTGCTCGCGAATCCAGCGGGCGCCGGCCTCGGCCGTGTCCATGCCGCCCAGGCCCCAGGACTCCGGATAGAAGTGCACGGACGCGAAGTCGATGTACGGCGACGCCGTGTTGCGCGTGAAGCTGGAGCCGGGCGTGCGCAGCACCGTCGACCGGGCGCGAGACCAGAAGACCGGGTCATACCCCTCGGCGGACGGCTCGAAGCCCTCTTCCCCCGTGCCCACCAGGTGGCCGGGCGCCAGCGACTTCACCTCCCGGGCCACGTCATCAATCCAGGCGCGCAGGCGCGCGCCGTCCCGGTCCAGCCCCCGGCCGCGCGGCTCGTTGAGCAGCTCCCACGCCAGGACGGAGGGGTGGTCGCCGTAGCGGATGCCATCCACCGTGTTCACCCGGTTGAGCAGCCGCGTGATGTGCGCCTTGTAGTGCGCCACCACCGCTGGCTCGGTGAAGAACCGAGGGTCCCCTTCGACGGGGTTGGGAAGCCCCGCCCACGCCACGTACTGGCGCGCGCCGCCATAGGCATCCCAGTAGTTCCCCAGGGGCAGCACCAGCCGCACGCCATGGACCCGGGCGCGGGCGAGCACCCAGTCCAGGCCGATGAGCGCCGTCTCGTCATACTGCAGCGGAGCCACCTGGATGGCCGTGTCCCCTACCTTCTCCACCGCGTCGTTGTGCCCGTTGGTGCGCAGGGCCCGGACCCCCATGGCCGCGGCCTTGGCGAGCACCTCCTCCAGGACCGGCGACTCCGTCGCGCCACGCCGGACGTCGCGGGTGGCCTCCTCCTGGAGGAAATAAGCGTTGAGCACCATGGTGCCGGCCGGCAGCCGGCCCAGGTGCTGCGCCGGCCCGCCCGGGCAGCTCGCGGCCACCGCCTCCAGCATCACCGGTTCGCCATCACCACAGGCCCCCAGGAAGACGGCGAGGGCGGCGATGGTGCTCCGGCGAGGTAGAGACATACCCTCCATGGTAACGGCGCCAGGCGCACCACGCATCGGTCCCGAGGACTGGGCTAGGGTCTTCCGCCATGGAGCTCAAACTGGAAGGCGTGTCGAAGACCTACCCCAACGGCACCCGGGCGTTGCAGGGTGTCAACCTCACCATTCCGCGCGGGATGTTCGGACTGCTCGGCCCCAACGGCGCTGGCAAGTCCACGCTGATGCGCAGCATCGCCACACTGCAGGACGTGGACGCGGGCACCATGACGTTCGACGGCATCGACCTGCGCCGGGACAAGGACCGGCTGCGCGAGGTGCTCGGCTACCTTCCGCAAGACTTCGGCGTGTACCCCAAGGTGACGGCCTGGGACATGCTGGACCACCTCGCACAGCTCAAGGGCCTGGCCCAGCGCGGCCCGCGCCATGACGCGGTGAAGGCGCTCCTGCAGAAGACCAACCTCTGGGAGCACCGCGACCGGCGGCTCGGTGGCTTCTCCGGTGGCATGAAGCAGCGCTTCGGCATCGCCCAGGCGCTGCTGGGCAACCCGAAGCTGCTCATCGTGGACGAGCCCACCGCCGGGCTCGACCCCGCGGAGCGCTTCCGCTTCCACAACCTGCTGGCGGAGATCAGCACGGACGTGGTGGTGCTGCTGTCCACGCACATCGTCTCCGACGTGGCGGACCTCTGTCAGAACATGGCCATCCTCGCCCAGGGGAATGTCGTGACCAGCGGCCACCCGCTGAAGCTGGTGGAGTCGCTGAGCCAGCGCGTGTGGAAGCGCTTCGTCCATCACCAGGACGAGCTGGACGCGCTCATGAAGGAGCTGGAGGTCATCGCCGTGCGCCGCGTCGCGGGCCAGCGGCTGGTCCACGTCTACGCGGAGTCCCCGCCCTCCGGCTTCGAGCCCGCCAACCCGGACCTGGAGGATGTCTACTTCCACGCGCTCGCCCGGGCGTCCAAGCAGACCTGAGGGTCCGTCCATGTTCTCCGCCCTCCTGATCTTCGAGCTGAAGCGCCGGGTGAAGATGATCTCCACCTGGATCTATGCCCTGTTGCTGGCCGCCGCCGCGGGGGTGATAACCCTGGGCATCGGCGCGGTGTTCAAGGGCTTCGCGGTGGCATCCGGTCCCGAGCTGGTCCGCATCAACAGTCCGCACTCCGTCTTCGATCTCACCACCGGCGTTGCATACGCCGGCCTCTTCATGGTGGCGGCCGTCTTCGGCCAGGCCGCCTACCAGGACTTCGGCCACAACACCTGGATGCTCGTCTTCACGAAGAACGTGAAGAAGGCTCCGTACCTGCTCGGCCGCTTCCTGGGCGCGTACCTCTTCAGCGCCGTGCTGATGCTCGCCATCCTCCCCGGCCTCATGCTGGGCGCGGTGGGCGTGTGGATGGTGGACGCGGAGAGCCTCGCGCCCTTCAGCCTCGCCGCGTACCTGTGGCCCTTCGTCGTCGGCGTCTGGCCCACGCTCTTCGTCTGCGGCGCCGTCTTCTTCACGCTGGCGGCCCTGACCCGGCGCATGGCCCCCGTCTACGTGGGCGTCGTGGTGCTGGTGATGGGCTACCTGGTGCTCAGCGCCGCCATGTCCGACGTGCAGAACCAGGACCTGGCCTCGCTGCTGGACCCGTTTGGCTTCCACACCTTCGACAACGCCACCCGCTACTGGACGGCCGCCGAGCGCAACCGCGACCTCGTCCCCTTCCAGGGCCTGATGCTCGCCAACCGGCTGTTGTGGTGCGCGGTGGGCGCCGTGCTCCTCGCGCTGGCCGTGCTGCGCTTCCGCACCACCGTGGAGGAACAGCGCGGGCGCGGCACCCACGCGGAGGTCGAGGCCCCGGCTCCGGTCGCCATTCCCGCCACCCTCGCGGCCCCCACGACGACCACCTGGCTGCGCACGGCCGTCTCCGCCGCCTGGCTGGCGTTCCGGGACGTGCTCCGCTCGCCGGTGTTCTGGTCCTTCGTGGTGGCGGGGCTCGCCATGGGGACCATGGGCATCTCCATCTCGAAGTCGGTGTACGGCACCGCCACCTGGCCGGTGACGTGGCAGGTCCTGGAGACGGCCTCGCGCACCTTCCAGCCCTTCCTGCTCATCACCATCACCTTCTACGCGGGCGAGCTGGTGTGGAAGGAGCGCGACGCGAGGCTGGCCGACATCGTGGATGCGACCCGCGCGCCGTCCTGGGTGGGCTACAGCGCCAAGCTGGGCGCGCTCCTGCTGGTGGCGTTCTCCCTCA
The DNA here is from genome assembly GCF_050038885.1 of Pseudomyxococcus flavus. Lineage (NCBI taxonomy): Bacteria > Pseudomonadati > Myxococcota > Myxococcia > Myxococcales > Myxococcaceae > Pseudomyxococcus > Pseudomyxococcus flavus. Next base: position 8,693,795 of record NZ_CP143624.1, read on the forward strand.
AGGGGGTGGCCATGCTCTCCGCGCTGCTCTCCCAGGTGCTGCGCGGCTACTTCGACATCGAGTGGGACCTCTACGCCATCGAGCTCGTCCTGATGGACTTCCCGCACGACGTGCTGATGTGCGTGCTGGCGTTCTTCGCCCAGGTGCTCATCCACCAGAAGTACCTCGCGTACCTGGTGATGGTGCTCTACTTCGTCCTCCAGGGCGCGCTGCGGCTGGTGGGCGTGGAGGATGACCTGCTCCGCTATGGCTCCGAGCCCGTCCTCCGCTTCTCGGACATGAACCGGTTCGGTGGCATCGTGCCGGCGCTCGTGTGGTTCCGCGTGTACTGGTACGGGCTCGCAGCGTTCCTCGTCGGCGTGGGCTACCTGCTCGCCGTCCGGGGCAGGGAGACACGCTGGAAGCAGCGCTGGGCCGCGGCGAAGGCGCGGCGCACGACGGCATGGACCGTGGCCGCGGCGGTGTCCCTCTGCGTCTTCGTGGGCGCGGGCGCGTTCATCTTCTACAACACGCACCTGCTCAACCCCTACGTCACGAAGAAGGACCGTGAGCGGCGGCAGGCCCGGTACGAGAAGGAGTACGCGTCCTACGCAGCCCTGCCCCACCCGCGAATCACCGCCGTGGACGTCACCTTCCACATCTACCCGGAGGCGCTCCGCCTGGAGGCCTTGGGCACCTACCGCATCCGCAACAAGACGGATGCGCCCATCTCCAAGGTCTTGCTCAGCCTGCCAGACGACGCGCAGGTGCGTGGCCTGTCGCTGGCGGGCGTGACGACCCCCGCCTCGCACGACCCCGAGCTCGGCACCTACGTCTACGAGCTGCCCACGCCCCTGGCGCCGGGCGCGGAGTCCGCCCTCGTGTTCGACCTGAGCTTCGGCCACCGGGGCTTCAAGCACGGCGGGCCGCGCACGGACATCGTGGGCAATGGCACCTTCTTCAACAACGACAACCTGCCGGTGCTGGGCTACCAGCGGCACGCCGAGCTGGAGGATGACGGGGACCGGAAGGACTACGACCTGCCACCGCGCGAGCGCCTGCCCGACCGGGACGACCCGAAGGCGAAGCAGGACCACTACATCCGTCAGGACTCGGACTTCATCCAGTTCCAGGCCACGGTGAGCACCTCGAAGGACCAGATTGCCATTGCCCCTGGCTACCTGGAGAAGGAATGGATGGAGGGCGAGCGCCGATTCTTCCGCTACCGGATGGACCAGCCCATCCTCAACTTCTTCTCCGTCCTGTCCGCGCGCTACGCGGTGCTGCGCGACACGTGGCGCGACGTGAAGCTCGAAGTCTACCACCACCCCACGCACACCTTCGCGCTGGACCGGATGATGCGCGGCATGAAGGACACGCTGGAGTACTGCAGCGAGCAGTTCGGCCCGTACCAGCACCGCCAGGCGCGCATCCTGGAGTTCCCCCGCTACGGAGTCTTCGCGCAGGCCTTTCCCAACACCATTCCGTACTCGGAGGCCATTGGCTTCATCGCGCGCGTGGAGGACGGCCGCGCCGCGGACATCGACTACCCCTACTACGTCACCGCCCACGAGATTGCCCACCAGTGGTGGGCACACCAGGTGGTGGGCGCGCGGGCGCAGGGGGCCACGATGACGTCGGAGACCCTGGCGCAGTACTCGGCGCTGATGGTGATGAAGCACCGGTACGGGCCGAAGAAGATGAAGCGCTTCCTCAAGTTCGAGCTGGACCGCTACCTGGCGGGCCGCGCGTTCGAGCAGAAGAAGGAGGTGCCGCTGTCCCGCGTGGAGAACCAGATGTACATTCACTACCAGAAGGGCAGCCTCGTCATGTACGCGCTGCAGGACTTCATCGGCGAGGAGCGGGTGAACCGCGCCCTGAGCCGCTATGTGGAAAAGGTCCGCTTCCAGGGCCCGCCGTACACCGGCTCCACCGAGCTGCTGGGCTTCCTCCGGGAAGAGACGCCCCCCGAGTACGCGTACCTCATCGAGGACCTGTTCGAGACCATCACCCTCTATGACAACCGCGCCATCTCCGCGCAGGTGCGGCAGAACGCCCAGGGCTCCTGGGACGTCACCCTCAAGGTGATGGCGAAGAAGTTCCGGGCGAACGAGACGGGCGAACAGACGGAGGTGGACTTCAACGACTGGATCGACGTGGGCGCGCTCGACGAGCGCGACCAGGCCATCTTCCTGGAGAAGCGAAGGGTCCAGAAGGGCGAGTCGGAAATCACCTTCACCGTCCCCGTGAAGCCCGCCCAGGTGGGCATCGATCCCCTCAACGTCCTCATCGACCGCACGTCCACCGACAACGTGACGGTGCCCACCGTCGGCACCTCGGTGGCCATGGGGGGCCCCACCACGCCCTGAGGGCGTCAGCGCCAGCGGATGCGCAAATCGAAGCCGTCGGGCGGCTCGTAGCGCTCCACGACGACCTCGGGCTCGCTGGCGCCGGCCTGCCGTAGCGCACCTTCACAGGTGCCTGCGGCGGCCTCCGCTGGAAAGGGATAGCCCCGGAAGCGGGCGCGCCAGTTGGCGGGGCCCTGCGACTCGACCTGGATGTCCACCGGGTCGAACACCGAGCTGAAGCTGAGCCCCACGCGCTTCATCGCGCGCTCGGGCCCGGCCACCTTGAGGGCAATGCCCACCACCTTGCCCACCATGGTGTCGAAGTAGCTGCGCACCAGGCCGCGCCCCAGCTCGCGGTAGGCGGACTTGCGGTCCATTCCCGCGAACCGGTGGCGCACGACTGCGTCCTGGCAGGCGATGAACACGGCGGAGGGGTAGCTGGCGCGCGGCTTGTCCATGTCGAAGCCCGCGGCCAGGAACTCGGCCTGGAGCGCCGCATCCGGCTTCGCCAGGCGGACCAACGACTCGAACAGCGTGGATTGAACGGTGACTTCGGTCGTCATGGGTGGCGTGGCACCCTAGGAGAGTCGATCCGCCCGGGGAAGGAAATGCCTGGGCGGACATCGACTCGCCAACGTCTGGCTCCAGCCTCCTCGAGCCTCCGGACCATGTCTCGCAATGGTAGCCGAAGAACAGCCGCGCGCCCATGGGCGTGAAGTCGACCTGGATGCGCGCAGCGCGCCGGATGTCTCAGCCATTGAGAATGTATCATCCAATCCCGCGACAAATCCCTCCACGTAGCGTGCCGCGCCACCGCCGTCTCGCATTGCGAGAATTCGGATGGACGGCCCTCTGTCGATGATGAGCACCACCTGCGGCGAGGGCAGCTCGCGGCGGCGCATGGGGCCCGGCGTCCGCTCCTCGCGGCCCCATCAAGGGCTCCGCACGAGCGCCCGCGGACGCGCATCCGGCAGGCGCGTCACCATCTCCCAGCGGCCCTGGCCCGGCTCATGACGGATGATTCGGGAATCAGGAACGCGCGTGGACACGAACGGGCCTCATGGGTGTCAGACAGGGCTGAGAGGATGCTTCCGGGAGTCGAACTCGGAGGGGGACCCCAGACGCGCCTTTTTCAAATCCTGGCTGAAGACATCCGGAGTCGACCGTTCATACACCCACCTGAAACGGTGGGCCTCCGAGGACACGTGGTTGTGACAGGCGTTGTAACCCATTCATACACAACCACTCTCGACAGTTGAGAAGTGAACCATTGCTTTACGGGCAATCCGCCACTCGCGTAGGTTTTTCGACATGAGCGCAGTGTCCAATAGTGTGCACGACCCCATCGCAATCATTGGCATCGGCTGCCGTTTTCCGGGAGGGGCGAAGTCTCCGCGACACCTCTGGGAGCTGCTCACGCAGGGCCGCTGCGCCATCGTCGAGGTCCCCAAGGAGCGCTGGGACCATCGCCGGTATTACGACCCGGACCCGGACAAGCCGGGCAAGACCTATGTCCGCTCGGGTGGCTTCCTCCAGGAGGCCATCGACACCTTCGACGCGGCCTTCTTCTCCATCTCACCGCGAGAGGCGGCGACGCTCGATCCGCAGCAGCGCCTGCTCGCGGAGGTGGCCTGGGAAAGCCTCGAGGACGCGGGCCTGCCGGCCGACAGCCTCGCGGGCAGCCCCACCGGGGTCTACGTGGGCGGCTTCATGCTGGACAGCATGCTCACGCACATGGGGCCCATGAACCGTGAGCTCATCGGTCCGCACACGGCGGTGGGCTCGACGATGACGGTGCTCTCCAACCGCCTGTCGTACATGTTCGACTTCCGGGGGCCGAGCATCTCGCTGGACACGGCGTGCTCCTCGTCGATGGTCGCGGTCCACCTCGCCTGCCAGGACCTGCGGAGCGGCGCGACGTCGCTCGCGCTGGCCGGCGGCGTCAACGTCATGTTCCGGCCCGAGATTTTCGTGGCCATGAGCAAGGGCAAGTTTCTCTCGGCGGACGGCTACTCCAAGAGCTTCGACACGCGCGCGGACGGCTACGGCCGCGGCGAGGGCGCCGGCATCGTGGTGCTCAAGCGGCTCTCCGACGCGGTCCGGGACCAGGACCGCATCTACGCCGTCATCCGGGGCACCGGCGTCAACCAGGATGGGCACAGCGAGTCCATGACGGCGCCGAGCTCGAGCGCGCAGGAGGCGCTGATTCGCCGCGTCTGCGCCAGCGCCTCGCTGTCCCCCACCGACATCCATGCCTTCGAGGCCCACGGCACGGGCACCGCCGTCGGCGACCCGGCGGAGCTGGGGGGCCTGGGGGCCGTCTCGAAGCGGGCGGATGGGCCGGGCCCCTGGGTGGGCTCGCTCAAGGCGAACATCGGCCACCTCGAGGCCGCGGCCGGCGTGGCGGGCCTCATCAAGGCGAGCTTGTGCCTGCAGAACCGGCAGTTGCCTCCGCAGGCCAACCTCCACCAGCTCAACCCCGCCATCCCCTTCGACACGCTGGGCCTCCGCATCCCACGCCAGCTCGAAGCGCTCGCGCCCCGCGATGGCGAGCCCCTGCGAATGGGCGTCAACTCCTTCGGCTATGGCGGGACGAACGCGCACTGCGTGCTTGAGCAGGCGCCGGACGCCGCACCGGTGACGCGCGACGAGGCAGACACCGGCCCGCTGCTGCTCCCGCTTTCCGCGCGCAGCCCCGAGGCGCTGCGGGCGCTCGCCCGTTCGTACGCGGAGCTCCTGGCCGCGCCGAGCCCCACGCCGCTCGCGGACATCTGCTTCTCCGCTGCCACGCGCCGCGGCCACCACGAGCACCGGCTCGCCCTGCTGGGCACGGACGACCGGGCCGAGCTCGCAGCGCGGCTGGCGTCCTTCGCTGCGGGCAACCCCGCGGAGCTCGGGGCCTCCGGACGGACGATGCCCGCCGCGGAGGCCCGGCCCGTGTTCGTGTTCACGGGCATGGGGCCCCAGTGGTGGGCCATGGGACGCGAGCTGTACGCGCAGGACCCGCTCTTCCGCGCGACGCTCGACCGCTGCGACGTCCTCTTCCAGCAACGGGCCGGGTGGTCGCTGCTGGAGCAGATGCTCGCGGACGAGGCGTCCTCCAACATGGCCCGGACGGACATCGCGCAGCCCGCGAATACCATCCTCCAGATTGGCCTGTTGGAGATGTGGCGCCGGGCGGGAATCGAGCCCGCCGCGGTGATTGGCCACAGCGCGGGCGAGGTCGCCGCGGCCTATGCCGCGGGCCGGTTCACGCTCGAGCAGGCGATGTGGGTCATCTACGAGCGCAGCCGCATCCAGGCCAAGGCGGCGGGGCTCGGGAAGATGGCGGCGGTCGGCCTCTCCGAGGAAGGCGCGCGCGCCGCCATCCGCGGACGCGAGGACGTGGTCTCCATTGCCGCCATCAACGGGCCCAACGCGGTGACGCTGTCGGGCGAGGCGAAGGCCATCGAGGAGATTGCCGCCGAGCTGGAGGCACGCGGCGTCTTCCAGCGCATCCTCAAGGTCGAGGTGCCCTACCACAGCCCCGCGATGGAGGGCCTCAAGCCGGAGCTGCGCCGGTGCCTCGCCGCGCTCCGGCCGTCCGCCGGCCACCTGCCCACCTACTCCACCGTCACGGGCGGGCGCATCGAGGGCGTCTCGTATGACGCCGAGTACTGGTGCGACAACATCCGCGAGCCCACCCTGTTCGCGAAGGCCGCCGGGCAACTGCTGAAGGACGGCTACCGCCTCTTCATCGAGCTGGGCCCCCACCCCGTCCTGCTGGCCTCCATCAAGGAGTGCTGCGCGGAGGCTCGCGTCGAGGGCCGCGTCCTCACCTCCCTGCGGCGGCAGGAGCCCGAGCGGAAGACCTTCGCCAGGGCGCTCGCCGAGCTCTACGTCGCCGGCATCCGCATCGACTGGAGCGGGCTCTACCCGCGAGGCGCCCGCTTCACGCCGCTCCCCACCTACCCCTGGCAGCGGGAGAAGCACTGGCACGAGTCCGAGGAGGCCCTCACGGACCGGCGAGGCACGGACGAGCACGCCCTGCTCGGGCCCCGCATCTCCGCCCCGCTCCCCACGTGGGAGCGGGGGCTGAACGCGCGCTTCCTGCCGTGCCTCCAGGACCACCGCGTCCGGGGCTCGCTCGTCGTCCCGGGCGCGACCTACGTCGAGCTGGCGCTCGCCGTGCGCCGCGCCATGGGGCTGGCCGAGCCACATGCCCTGGAGGAGGTGCGCTTCGAGAACGCGCTCGTCGTCTCCGGCCATGACGAGCCTGTCGTCCGCACCACCTATGACGAGGCGGCGCAGACGGTGACCATCTACAGCCGGCCGCGCGACAACCGCACGGCATGGACGCGGCACGCCACCGCGCGCATCCGCCGCGACGTCCACACGCCGCCCGAGGCACGAGTCCCCGTGACGGAGCTCGGCATCCATTCCGAGACGCCGCTCGACACGGACGGCCTCTATCGGATGCTGGCCGGGCGTGGGCTGGAGTACGGCCCCAGCCTCCGCGGCATCCGCTCCCTGCGCCGGAACGAGACCGAGCTCCTCGCCGAGATTGCCCTGCCCGCCTCCGAGGCGGCGCGCATCGCCGCCGACACGCAGCTGCTGCTCGACCCGGTGTGGCTCGACCCGTGCCTCCAGGCCATGGTGTCGTGGCTCCCCGAGGACGACACGCGCCTCTACCTGCCCATGGGCTGCCGCGGCATCCAGCTCAGCCAGGCGCCCAATCCCCAGGCGTCGCTGTGGTGCCACGCGCGCATCCGCGAGCGCACGGCCCACACCCTGGCCTGCGACATCACGTTGATGGACGGCGAAGGCCGGGTGGCCGCGCGGTTGTCGGGCGTCGAGTGCGCCGCGCTCGCGAGCCGAGAGGAGTCCGTCCCCAGGCCCGCCTTCTACGACTGGACCTACGCGCACACCTTCGAGGCCACCGCCGAAGAGATGCCCGCGAAGAACACCGGTGCCTGGCTCGTGTTCGCCGACCAGGGCGGCACTGGCGCTGAGCTCGCGCGCGCGTTCGAACGGACCGGGCTCCAGGACGTGGTGCTGGTGACGCGCGGCGAGTCCTTCGCTCGCGCGCCGACCGGTGGCTTCCAGGTGCGACGGGGTGCGGCGGAAGATGTCCGCCGCGTGGTCGAGGCCGTCGGCCGCGCCCGCATCCAGAACGTCGCCTATCTCTTCGGCCTGGACGCGAGCCCAGGCCATGAATCGGACGAGGTCCAGTCGCTCCTGGACGTGGTGCTGGCACTGGCCCCCGGCGACGGTGCGTCGATTCGCATCGTGACACGGGACGCGCAGCGTGCGCTCCCGGGCGACGCCGTGAGCGCGCTGTCCGTCGCGCCGCTGATTGGCTTCGCGCGCGTCGTTCCCGCGGAGCTCCCGCATCTGCGGACCCGCTCCATCGACCTCCCCCGGGACGCGTCCGCGTCGCAGCAGGAGCTGGTCGAACGGCTGGCACGCGAGCTCCTGGCGGAGACGAAGGAAGAAGAAGTCGCGCTGCGCGACACCCGGAGGTTCGTGCGTCGCCTCGCGGCGAAGCCCCTGCCGGAGTGGGAAGCCCAGGCCCAGGGGACGCCGCCCCCGGCGGGCACGGAGCAGGTGTTCGAGTTCGCCCTCGACGGCACCGAGCGCCGTCCGCGGCGCGCCTCGCGAAGGCAGCCCGGGCGCGGTGAGCTTGAAATCAAGGTCGCCAGCGTGACGCTGACACGCGCGGCGGCGGTGCAGGGCCGGCGCGCCTCCGATGCCCACTGGCCCCTGGAGGTCGGCGGAGAGGTCGTCGCGCTGGGCGCGGAGACCACGGGCTTCTCCCTCGGACAGCGGGTGCAGGCGCTGGTCGCGCAGGAATCGCCCGTGGTGGGGAGCCACCTGATGCTGTGCGTGGAGCGTGACCACGTGAGCACGGGTACGTCGCCAGGGCGGCTGCTCCCCTACCTCAGCGCGGAGTGCGCGTTGCAGGCGCAGGGCCATCTCCAGCCGTCCGAGCGGCTCCTCGTCGTGGGTGACGTGGGTGGGGTGGGCGCGGCGCTCGTGCAGCTCGGCGTCGCCATCGGCGCGCGGACGGCCATCGTCCTCGACTCCGTCACCGGGAATGTGCCCGAAGGCGTCCAGGTCTTCGACCGGCGCTCCCCGGCCCTTCCCGAGGAAATCCTGGCCTGGACGGGGGGGACCGGTGTGGACCTGCTGGTGAATGCTTCGTGCGACGCGGAGCCCACCATCACCAGCGTGCTGGGTGCCTTCGGCCGCTTCGTCGATGCGGGACCGCTGGCTCCGGCGGAGGGGCTCTTCGCCACCGCGTGGCCACGGGGCGCGGCCTGCTCGCGCGTGGACATCTCGGCCCTGGTACGGCAGCGCCCGAGGGAGGCCGCGGCGCGGCTCCAGGCCGTTCTCGGCCGGTTCCCGGAGCTTCCTCCCCTGCCTTCCGAGGTCTGGCCCGTCTCTCGCGTGGAGGAGGCGTCCGGCTGGCTGGCGGAGCACTCACGTGCGCAGGGACTGGCCCGGCTGACGCTGTCGCTGGCCGGAGCGGAGCCGCTGGCCCTCGCACCGGCGGCGGACGAGCCGCTCTTCGACGCCAACGCCACCTACCTCGTCACCGGCGGCTTCGGCGGCTTCGGTCTGGCGCTGGCGCGCTGGATGGTGGCCGAAGGGGCCCGCCACCTCGTGCTCACTGGCCGCAAGGGCGCCTCCACGCCCGAGGCGAAGCAGCTGGTTCAGGAGCTGGAAGCCGCGGGGGCCCGCGTCACGGCGGCCGCGGCGGACGTCAGCCGCATGGACGACATGCGGGCCTTGTTCGCGCGCATCGATGCCGGGCATCCGCCCCTCAAGGGTGTGCTGCACACCGCGGCCGTGCTCGATGACGCTCCGCTCCCCGACTTGAGCCTGGAGCGCATCCAGCGAGTGATGACGCCCAAGGCCGGCGGTGCCTGGGTCCTCCATGAGCTCACCCAGGACCGGCCGCTGGACCTCTTCGTCCTGTTCTCCTCGGTCGCCGCGCTGATTGGCAACCCGCGCCAGGGCAACTACGTCGCGGCCAACAGCTACCTGGACGCGCTCGCGGAGCACCGTGCCGCGCGGGGCCTCGCCGCCGTCAGCATCCACTGGGGCGTGCTCGGCGAGCTCGGCATGGCCCAGGATGAGGCGGTCCGCACGTACCTCGAGTCGCTCGGTCTCAACCCGATGGCCCCGGCCGCGGTGCTGGCGGCGCTCAAGCGGGTGCTGCGACTGCGCACGCCGCAGCTCGGCCTCTTCGACGTCCACTGGTCCAAGCTGGGCCGTGCGGCGCCGCACCTCGGCAAGTCCGCCCGGACGGCGCATCTGCTGGGCAGCACGCAGGGCGGCGCCCAGAACGAGGCGGAGCAGCTCCGCGACCACCTCACCGCGCTTGGCGCGGAGGCCCGGAAGCCGGAGCTGGAGAAGTTCCTGGTCGAGCGGCTCGCCGCCATCCTCCAGATTCCGGCGGAGCGCGTGGAGCCGCGGAAGCCCCTGTCGCTGCTGGGGGTGGACTCGCTCCTGTCCATGCAGGTGCAGCGGACCATCCGCGAGGCGCTCGGCATCGAGATTCCCGCGCTCGAGCTGCTGCGCGCCGGGAGCCTGGTGGAGGTCGCGGGCAGCCTGTCCGCGAAGTTCGACACGACCGGCACGGCGGCACCGGCGATCGAGCCCGCCACCGAGGAGGCGGAGATCGAGCAGCAGGTGAACAGCATGTCCGAGGGCGAGCTGGACACGATCCTCCAGGCCATGCTCGCGGCCCAGACGGCGCAGGAGCGGGAGACGGCATGAGCACCCCGACCGACAACATGAAGAACCTCTCCGTCGAGGAGAAGCGCAAGCTCCTCGCCGAGCTCATGGCGAAGTCCGGGAAGGCGGCCCCCCGAATCTTCCCGCTCGCCTCCGGCCAGAAGGCGCTGTGGCTCCTGCACCAGCAGGACCCGCGGAGCGCGGCCTACAACACTCCCTTCGCGCTCCGCATCCACGCGCAGGTCGACGTGGCGGCCCTCAAGCGCGCCTTCGGGATGCTGGCCGAGCGCCACCCAGCGCTGCGCACGACATTCGCCTCGACCGCGGATGGACAGCTCCTCCAGACGAGCCATCCCGCACTGGAGCCGCAGTTCACCCAGGTCGACGCGCGGGGCTGGAGCCCCGAGCAGCTCCAGTCCGAGGTCGTCCAGGCCTACCGGCAGCCGTTCTCCCTGGAGCGGGGCCCGCTGCTTCGCGGCCAGCTCTTCTCGCTGGCTGATGACGACCACGTCCTCCTGATGACCGTCCACCACATCGTCTATGACGGGTGGTCGGCCGGCATCCTCCAGCGGGAGCTCAACCAGCTCTATCAGCAGCTCGCCCGCGGCGAGCAGCCGTCACTGGCCCCTATCACGGGCAGCTATGCCGGCTTCGTCGCGCAGCAGGCGGAGCTGGTGTCCGGCGCCACGGGGCGGGCCCACTGTGACTACTGGCAGAAGAAGCTGGCCGGGGATCTCCCGGTCCTCGCGTTGCCGGCGGACCGGAGCCGCTCCGCGGTCGCGGACAACCGGAGCGGCGCGTGTGCGTTCCGGCTGTCGCCGGAGCTGACGGGCCGCATCAAGGCGCTCGCGCAGAGCGCGGAGGCCACGCCCTTCGTCGTCCTCGTGTCCGCCTACGCGGCGCTGCTCGGCCGATTGGCACGGCAGGAGGACATCCTGATTGGCTCACCGACGGCGGGGCGTCCCGGCTCGGCGTTCCACGACGTGGTGGGCTACTTCGCCAACGCCGTGGCACTGCGAGCCGACCTCTCAGGCGCCCCCTCGACCCGGACGCTGATGGCTCGGATGCGCGAGGTGGTGCACGAGGCGCTCGCGCACCAGGACTTCCCCTTCGCGTCGCTCGTGGAGCGGCTGGGCATCGAGCGGCGCCCCGGCGTGTCGCCCCTCTTCCAGGCTTCCATCTCCCTCCACGCCTCACGCGAGGGTGGTGGTGCCATGGCCCTGTGGGCCACGCCCGATGAGGATGCCCGCGTCCACTGGGGGAGCCTGGAGCTGGAGCCCTTCCCCATCAGCGACCAGGAGTCACAGTTCGATCTCACGCTGGAGATGTGGGAGGCCCGCGGCGCCTTCTCCGGCGCGCTGCGCTTCAACCGCGCCCTCTTCAATGACGACACCGTCGCCCTGTGGCGCTGCTACTTCGAGAAGCTGCTCGAGGCGATGGTTCGCACGCCGGATGAGCCGGTGGCCCGGCTGGCCCTCTCGGCCCCGGCTGCGCCCGCTCCGCTCGCACTGGAGGCGCGCTCGGAGCCTGCCCCGGTCGCCGCCGCCACGGGAACCCTCTCCGCCTGGTTCGAGGCGCAGGCCACGCGCAGCCCGGACGCGGTTGCCCTGACCTTCGGTGAGACGCACCTGAGCTACGCCGAGCTCAATGCCCGTGCGAACTGCGTGGCGCACGCGCTTCTCGACCGCGGCGTGGGCCCCGAGTCCCTGGTGGGCATCTGCGTCGACCGGAGCGCGGAGCTGGTCATCGCCATTCTTGGCGTACTCAAGGCGGGCGGCGCCTACGTTCCGCTGGATCCGGCCAGTCCGAAGGACAGGCTCGCGCTGATTCTCGACGACGCCGAGGTCTCCGCGCTGGTCACCGAGTCCGGGCGCGCGGCGGAGCTCCCGACGGAGCGGGTGCCCACCCTCTTCGTGGACACGATGCCCTGGCAGGAAGGCCGGCGCGCGCCGGACCCCGATTCGGGCGTCACACCGGACAACGCCGCCTACGCCATCTACACCTCCGGTTCGACGGGACGTCCCAAGGGCGTCATCGTCACGCACGCCAACGCGACGCGCCTGTTCACCGCCTCGGAGCCGCTCTACGGCTTCGGGCCGAGCGATGTGTGGACGCTGTTCCACTCGGCCGCGTTCGACTTTTCCGTCTGGGAGCTCTGGGGCCCGCTGCTGTACGGAGGGCGCCTGGTCGTCGTGCCGCACTGGATGACGCGCGCGCCCGAGGCGTTCGGTGAGCTGATTGCCCGCGAAGGCGTCACCGTCCTCAACCAGACGCCTTCCGCGTTCCGCGCGCTGGTTCGGACGCCGTCCATCGCGGACGGCCGGGGCGGGCGCAGCCTCCGGTGGATCATCTTCGGCGGCGAGGCGCTCGACGCGGCCACCGTCCGCCCGTGGTTCGAGAAGTACGCGGGGACAGAGACGCGCCTCATCAACATGTACGGCATCACCGAGACCACGGTGCATGTGACGTACTACCAGGTGACCGAAGCGGACCTCACCTCCGCGGCCAGCCCCATTGGCCGGCCGCTGCCCGACCTCGAGCTGCGGCTACTCGATGAGCAGGGGCAACCCGTGCCCGTGGGGGTCCCCGGAGAGATGTACGTGGGTGGAGCCGGAGTCGCCCGGGGCTACCTGAAGCGCCCCGAGCTCACCGCTCAGCGCTTCATCGAGGACCCGACCGCGCCCGGCAAGCGGCTCTACCGCTCGGGGGACCTCGCCATCCGCCTGCCGGATGGTGGCTTCACGTACCTGGGCCGCATCGACGACCAGGTGAAGATTCGCGGCTTCCGTATCGAGCTGGGGGAGATCCAGTCGGTGCTCGCCACCCACCCCGCGGTCGCGGACGCCTACGTCACCACGCACGAGCGCAGCGCGGATGACCGGCGCCTCGCCGCCTATGTCGTCCCCAAGCCGGACGCCGCGGAGACGCTGCTGTCCTCGGGGCCGGATGGCGGCGTGGGGGACACTCACGTGGGCGAATGGAAGTCGCTCTACGACGACCTCTACGCGCGCTCGGCCAGCGAGCCGCAGACCGACCCCAGCTTCAACATCGCGGGCTGGGACAGCAGCTACACCGGCGCACCGCTCAGCGCGGAGGCGATGAAGGAGTGGGTCGACCACACCGTCCGCCAGATTCTCGTTCGTGCACCGCGGCGCGTGCTCGAAATCGGGTGCGGTACCGGCCTGCTCCTCACGCGCATCGCACCGGCTACCGAGGCGTACTGGGCCACGGACGTCTCGGGCGTCGTCGTCGACATGCTCCGCGGCGTGACGGCGAAGACCGAGGGGCTGCGGCACGCGAAGCTCTTCCACTGCGCCGCGGACCAGCTCGATGGCATCGACTTCGGAGACGCGCGCTTCGATGCGGTGATGCTCAATTCGGTGGTCCAGTACTTCCCCAGCGCGGAGTACCTTGCCAGCGCCCTGGAGTCCGCCGCGCAGCGCCTGGACACGGGGGGCGTCATCTTCGTGGGCGATGTCCGGAACCTGCGTCTGCTCGAGGCCTTCCACGCGTCCATCGTCCTCGCGCAGAGCGCCGGCACGCTGGAGCCCCAGGCGCTCAAGGCGCGGGTGGCGCAGCGGCTGGCCGCGGAAGAGGAGCTGGTGCTGGACCCGGACTTCTTCTGGGCCCTGAAGCAGCGAATCCCCCGACTCACCCACGTCGAGGTGCGCCCGAAGCGAGGGGCGTGTCTGAACGAGCTGACGCGCTTCCGCTACGACGTGCTGCTCCACCTGGACACGCCGCCGAGCGTCGCATCCGACGTGGCGTGGGGGCCCGGCAACGTGAGCCTGTCCGCGCTTCGCGCCCGGCTGACCCAGGCAGGCACCCGGCGCGTCGGACTGCGGGGCATCCGCAACGCGCGTGTCGAGGCGTCGCTCGAGGCCCTGGCCAGCGTGTCGGGAGGACCCACGGCGCGCGCCGGCTCGGCCGAGAAGCTCCGCAAGCGGGTGCTGGACCGCGATGCCACGAGCGCCGCTGTCGAGCCGGAGCCCGGAATCGACCCCGAGTCCCTCCACCGGCTCGCGGAGGAACTGTCGTTCGACGTCGCCCTCGACTGGTCTCGCGGCGGCGTGGACGGGGCCTATGACGCGGTCTTCACCCCGGCCGAGAAGGCCGTGACGGGCCCCGTGGCGCTCTTCGGGAGCGCGCCCGTCCCCGCCCCCGGAGTGCGCCAGGCCAATGATCCGCTTCGGAGCCGGGTGGAGCGCCGCCTGGAGGCGGAGCTCCGGAAGCGGACTCAGGCCCACCTGCCCGAGTACATGGTGCCGTCCAGCATCATGGTCATCGACAAGCTGCCGTTGACCGAGAACGGGAAGGTGGACCGGCGCGCCCTGCCCGTCCCTGTCGTCTCGCAAGGACTGGAGACGGACTACGTCGAGCCGCGCACCGGTGAGGAGGAGATCCTCGCCAGCATCTTCGCCGAGCTGCTCGGCGCGGAGCGGGTGGGCGTGCACGACAGCTTCTTCGACCTTGGCGGCCATTCGCTGCTGGCCACGCAGGTCGTGTCCCGGATTCGCGCCGTGCTGGGCGTCGAGCTGCCGCTGCGCACGTTCTTCGGCGCCCCGACGGTGAGCGGCCTCGCGACGGCGGTTCATCAGCTGCGCAAGCGCCCGGGCACCCAGGTGGTCGACTTCACGTCACCCATGGAGCGCCCGGAGCGGATTCCGCTCTCCTCGTCCCAGGAGCGGCTGTGGATCGTCGACCGCATCGAGGAGACACGCGCGCCCATCTACGTCATCCCGCTGGTGCTCCGCCTGCGGGGGCCCCTCCACCACGAAGCGCTCCGGCACAGCCTGGAGGCCGTCATCCAGCGGCACGAAGTGCTCCGCACCTGCTTCCCCGCGGAGGGGGCCCAGCCGTACCAGGCCATTACCGTCGACCTCACCGCCGAGCTTCCGCCCGCCGAGGAGCTGGTCCATCCGCCCGGAGCGACCGATGCGGAGCTGCTGAAGCGCGTGCAGGTACAGGCGGGCCTGGAGGTCTCACGGCCGTTCGACCTGGAACGAGGCCCCCTGCTCCGGATGCGGCTCTTCCGCATCTCGGAAGCCGACCATGTGCTGGTCCTGACGATGCACCACATCGTCTCGGACGGCTGGTCCGTGGGCATTGTCGCGCGAGAGCTCGCGGCCGGGTACAACGCGCTGCGTTCGCAGCGTGAGCTGGCGCTGCCGCCGCTCCAGGTCCAGTACGCCGACTTCGCGCTCTGGCAGCGGCAACTCCTGAAGGACGGAGCGCTCGCGGAGTCCATCAAGGCCCAGCGGCAGCGGCTGGCCGGGGCGCCCACCTCGCTCAACCTTCCCAGCGACCGGCCTCGTCCGGAGACGCCCACCTACCAGGGCGGCGTGGTCCGGTTCTCGGTGGACCGCACGCTGACGGCGCGTCTGAAGGACCTGAGCCGCCGGGAGGGCGCGACGCTGTACATGACCCTCCTCGCCGCCTTCTCCGCGTACCTGTCACGGCTGAGCGGCCAGCATGACCTCATCATCGGTTCGCCGGTGGCGAACCGGAACCGCGCCGCGACGGAGCCGTTGATCGGCTTCTTCGTCAACACGCTGGCGCTTCGGATGGACCTGTCGGGCGAGCCGACGTTCCTGGAGCTGCTGGCGCGGGCCCGGAAGACGGCCCTGGATGCGTATGCGGACCAGGACGTGCCTTTCGAGAAGCTGGTGGAGGTGGTGGCCCCCGAGCGCAGCCTGAGCCGGCAACCGCTGGTGCAGGTGATGTTCGCGCTCCAGAACGCGCCCTTCTCACCGCCCGCGCTGGACGGCCTGGACGTGGAGCTCCTCGACCTGGACAGCGTCACCGCCAAGTTCGACCTGACCCTGTCCATGCAGGAGTCCGCGGACGGGCTGAGCGGACTGCTGGAGTACAGCGCGGATCTGTTCGACCGTGAGCGCATCGAGCGCATGGCCGAGCACCTGGTGACGATGCTCCAGGCCGCGGTGCAAACCCCCGAGCGTCGTGTCATCGAGCTCGACCTGCTTGGGACGAACGAGGCCGGCCTGGTGGCGCAGTGGGAGCAGGGCCCCAGCGCGCCTCCCGCGCCCGGCTCGGTGGTGGAGCTGTTCCAGGCCCAGGTCGCGCGTGCGCCAGAGTCCATCGCGCTGGAGCACCGTGACGAGCGCCTGACCTACGCCGAGCTGGACCGGCGCGCCTCCCAGCTGGCGCGGCACCTGGTGTCACTCGGCTTCGGGCGTGAGAAGCGGGCCGCCATCTGCCTCCCGAAGTCCGTCGACTTCATCGTCAGCATCCTCGGCGTGTGGAAGGCGGGCGGTGCGTATGTCCCGCTCGACCCCGAGTACCCCGAGGCCCGCCTCGGCCACATGCTGGAGGATTCGGGCGCGGAGCTGCTGCTCACGGCGCGCGCCCTGGGCGAGCGGCCCGGGTTCCGTGGCCAGACGCTCTGGGTGGGCGAGGCCCTGCCGGACCCAGGCGCGTCGGTCCCCCTCCCCGTCCCCGACGGGAGCAGCGCCGCCTACGTCATCTACACCTCGGGCTCCACCGGGAAGCCGAAGGGCACGGTGCTGGAGCACCGGGGCGTGACGAACCTCGCCGTGGCCTCGGTGCCGCGCTTCGGGCTCGGCCCCGACAGCCGGATCCTCCAGGCGGCCTCGCTGTCGTTCGACGTCTCTGTCTGGGACATCGTGATGGCCTTCGCCAGCGGCGCGCGGCTGGTGCTGCCCCCCGATGAGACCGCGCGGGTGGGCGAGGCCCTGGGCGCTGTCCTCACGGACAAGCGCATCACCCAGGTGGTGCTGTCGCCGTCAGCGCTCGCCACGCTGCCACAGGGGGCATACCCCGACCTCCGCGTGCTCATCACGGCGGGCGAGGCCTGCCCCGCGGAGCTGGTGAAGCAGTGGGCGACGGACACGCGCCGCTTCATCAACGCCTACGGGCCCACCGAGACCTCCGTCATCGCGACGGTGGCGGAGCTGAAGCAAGGCGACACGGGGATGCCCTCCATCGGCCGCCCCCTTCCTGGCCTGGTGGCGCGCATCCTCGATGTCCATCAGCGGCAGGTGCCCATCGGGGTGCCGGGCGAGCTGTACATCGGAGGCATCGCGCTCGCGCGCGGGTATCACGGCCTCGACGAGCTGACCCGGGCACGCTTCATCCGCGACCCGTTCTCGGAGCGCCCGGACGCCCGCCTCTACCGCACGGGCGACCTCACGCGCTGGCGCACGGATGGGAACATCGACTTCCTGGGCCGCATCGACGACCAGGTGAAGCTGCGCGGCTATCGCATTGAGCTGGGCGAAGTCGAGACCGTCATCGACGGTCACCCCGCGGTGCAGCGGTCCGTCATCGTCGTCCATCAAGGCCAGCTCGCGGCCTATGCCACCGCGCGAGCGGGTACCACGCTCGACGTCCAGTCCCTCCGCGAGCACGCGATGCGCCAGCTCCCGGCCTACATGGTGCCGGCTCACTTCGTGATGCTCGAGGCGTTCCCCCTGACGCCCAGCGGCAAGGTGGACCGCAAGAAGCTGCCGGACCCCATTCAGGCCCAGGCGCCCACGGCCTTCGTCGACCCTCGGTCACGCGAGGAGCAGCTCCTCGCCGACATCTGGGCGTCGGTGCTGAAGAAGTCCTCCGTCGGCATCCACGACAACTTCTTCGCGCTCGGCGGCGACTCCATCCTGGGGCTGCAGATCATCTCGCGGGCCACCCAGCAGGGCCTTCGGCTCCGGCCGCGCCAGCTCTTCGAGCACCAGACCATCGCCGAGCTCGCCCGAGCGGCCTCCAGCGCCCAGGGCATCCATGCCGACCAAGGATTGATGACGGGCAGCGCGCCGCTCACTCCCATCCAGCGCTGGTTCTTCGACCAGGGCCGCGCCGAGCCACACCACTTCAACATGGCGGTGATGCTCGACGTGGAGCCTGGCATTGACCTCGGTGCGCTTCGCGGCGCGCTTGACGCGGTGGAGCGCCACCACGACGCGCTCCGCCTCCGTTACCGGCAGGAGGACGGAGCGTGGCGTCAGTTCCACGAGGACGCCGCCGCGCGCACCGGCATTCCGCTGGATACGGTGGACCTGGACGGGCGCGCCAGCGTGGAGGAGGCGCTCGCCGACCTCCACGAATCCCTGGACCTGGAACAAGGCCCCATCATGCGCGCCGCCCTGCTGCGCTTGGGGGGTGATTCCGCGCGGCTCGCCCTGGTGGCGCACCATCTGGTGGTGGACGCCGTCTCGTGGGGCATCATCATCGAGGACCTCCTGACGGCCTACAGCCAGCTCTCGAACGGGCAGCAGGTGGGCCTGCCCCCCAAGACGACGTCGTTCCAGCACTGGGCGCAGCGGCTCGAAACCTATGCTGCGTCGCCGAATGCCCGATCCGAGCTCGATGCCTGGCTCGCCGCCGCGCACCGGGACGACGCCCAGGGCCTGCCGCTGAACGACCCATCTGCGCCGGACACGGTCCAGGAGGCGGGCACGCTCGTGTCGTGGCTCGAAGCCGAGGAGACCCAATTGCTGTTGAACGAGGTCCCCACGGCCTACGACGTCAAGGTGAACGAGGCACTGATTGCCGCGCTGGCGCGCACGCTCTCGGGGTGGTCCGGCCACGGCACGGTCCGCATCGACCTGGAGGGCCACGGCCGTGAGTTCCTGTTCGACGACATCGACCTGAGCCGCACGGTGGGCTGGTTCACCGCGATCTTCCCGCTCCGGGTCCACGTCGGGGCCAGGGAGGGCATGCGAGAGACGCTCGCGCGCACCAAGGATGCGCTTCGCCGGATACCGAAGGGTGGCATTGGCTACGGCGTGCTTCGCGCGCTGTCTCCGGATGCGACCATTCGCTCCAGGCTCCAGGCCATCCCGAACGCGGGCGTCGTCTTCAACTATCTCGGGCAGATGGGCGCCGTGCCAACACAGGGCGTGGTCCGCGGCCGGGCTCGCGAAGGCCTGGGCCCGCTCCACTCGCCCTGCGCCGCCAGGCCCCATCGCATCGAGCTCAACGCCGTCGTCGAAGCGGGGCAGCGGCTGCGCTTCGACTGGACCTTCGGCGCCAGGGTCTTCCGGCAGGAAACCATCGAGCGGTTGAACGCGGAGCTCCATGGCCACCTGAAGGCCATCATCCGGGAGCGCACGGAGCCCACTGCCACGGTTCGCGTGGCCGCGGATTTCCCGGCTGCGCGCCTGAGTGCCAGGGATTTGAAGCGCGTGCTGACGCTAACCAAGAAGCCGCGATGAGTCGGGTGGTCGGTGAGGGGGAGGACTTCTCAATGACGTCTGAAGAGTCGATCGAGGACATCTACGAGCTCGCGCCCATGCAGCAGGGCATGCTGTTCCATGCGTTGCTGGATCCCGGCGCGGGCATGTACGTCGAGCAGTTGAGCTGCGAGGTTCGTGGTTCGCTGCCCATCGCGCGGTGGAAGGAGGCCTGGCAGCAGGTCCTCGCACGGCATCCCATCCTCCGCTCGGCCTTTCTCTGGGAGGGACTGGAGAAGCCGCTCCAGGTCGTCTCGGTGGCGGCCGAAGTCCCCTGGCGCCTGGAGGACCTCCGGGGAATGCCCGGGGACGCGCAGCAACGGTGGATTGACGACTTCCTGCGAGCGGACCGTCTCCAGGGCTTCGACCTGGGTGCGCCGCCACTGATGCGCTGCGCCCTGCTGCGCCTGGACGACGACCGCACCCTGTTCGTGTGGACGTACCACCACCTCCTGCTGGACGGGTGGTGCTTCTCCATCGTCCTCCGTGAGGTACTGGGCGCCTTCGAGGAAGGCGTCGCCTCGCTCCCCCCACCGGCGCGGCCCTACCGCGACTACATCACCTGGTTGCAGGAGCAGGACCCCGCTCGCGCGGAGGTCTTCTGGCGCGAGCTGCTCGCGGGCTTCAGACAGCCCACGCCACTTCCCTTCTCGGAGCGCCAGGACAGCGGCGAAGCCGCCCACGGCACCCAGCCCCTGGTGACCCGGCGCCTGTCTCGCGAGCGCACCCAGCGGCTGACGGGGTTCGCGAAGGAACACCGGCTGACGCTCAACACGCTCGTGCAGGGAGCGTGGGCGCTGCTCCTGGCGAGAGCGTCTGGCACCGACGACGTCATCTTCGGGGTGACGGTGTCTGGCCGCCCGGCGGATCTGGCAGGCTCGGAGTCCATCGTCGGGCTCTTCATCAACACCCTGCCGCTACGGGCGCGGCTGGATGAGCGCGCTCCCGTCACCGCGTTCCTGTCCACCCTCCAGGCCCAGCAGGGCACGGTCGAGCCCTACAGCTACACCTCGCTCGCGGACATCCAGACCTGGTCGGACGCGCCGCATGACCGGCCGCTCTTCGAGAGCATCCTCGTCTTCGAGAACTACCCGCTGGACGCCTCGACGCTCCTCCCTCGGAGCGGCCTCACCATCAGCGGCGTCGATACCCACGACCGCATCAGCTATCCGCTGGCACTGGTCGCCATTCCGGGTGAGTCGCTCGAGCTCCGGGTGATGTACGCGGTGGACAGGTTCTCCCATGCGGCGGCCGAGCGCGTCGGCCGGCTGCTCGAAGCCGCCCTGCATGCGCTGGTCAGCGCGAAGACGGTGGGCGAGCTCGACTTGCTGGAGCCGGCCGCCCGTCGAGTGCTTTCGGAGTGGGGGCAGAATGCCCGCCCCTTCGATACCCGCGAGCCGATTCACCTGCGCGTGGCCCGGGCTGCCCCTGGCGCCACCGCCGTGGTCGGCGCGGATGGCGAGTCCCTCAGCTACCGCGAGCTCGACGCGCGCGCGGAGCACGTGGCGCGGCACCTGCGGCAACTGGGCGCGGGACGGGAGCGAATCGTCGGCGTGTGCATTCCCAGGTCCGCAGACATGCTGGTGGCCCTCCTGGGCGTGCTCAAGGCGGGCGCCGCCTACCTGCCCCTGGATCCCAACTACCCCGCAGAGCGACTGGAATACATCGTCGGGGATGCGGCGCCCGTCGCGATCCTCAATACGGGCTCGGACCCCATCGCGAACACGCGGGTTCCGAGACTCGACGTCACGCACGTCACGGAGGTGCCCGAAGCGCCCGCCCGCGAAGCCGTCCAGTTGGAGGACCTCGCCTACGTCATCTACACCTCCGGCTCGACAGGCTTACCCAAGGGCGTGCTCGTCACCCACCGGAACCTGCTCAACCTGGTGGACTGGCATACGGCGGCCTTCGGGCTCACGGCCAAGGACCGGACGACGCAGGTGGCCAGCATCGCCTTTGACGCCGCGGTCTGGGAAATCTGGCCAACCCTCGCTGCCGGTGCCGCGCTGCATCTCGTCCCACCCGAGTTGTCCTCGGCTCCGGCCGAGCTCGTGCGATGGCTCGTCGAGCGAAAGATTTCCGTTAGCTTCCTCCCAACGGTGGTGGCCGAGGCGGCCGTGGCGCTGCCGTGGCCTTCCACTTGCGCGCTTCGGTACATGCTCACCGGTGGCGACAGGCTCCACGCCGTTCCTCCCCCGGGCCTCCCTTTCCGGCTGGTCAACAACTATGGCCCCACCGAAACGACGGTGGTCGCCACCTCCGGCGTCGTGGACCCGGAGTACCGCCAGGGACTGCCTTCCATCGGACGCCCCATCGCGAACGCCCGCATCTACATCCTCGACCGGCAACGGCGGCCGGTCCTCCCGGGCGTCATCGGCGAGCTGTACATCGGCGGCGCAGGCGTCACCCGGGGTTACCTCAACCGCCCTGAGCTCAACGCGGAGCGCTTCGTCCCCGACCCCTTCTCCGGCGAGCCCGAAGCCCGGATGTATGCCAGCGGTGACTTCGCCCGGTTCCTTCCCGACGGCACCATCGCCTTCCACGGGCGAGCGGACCGGCAGGTCCAGGTCCGCGGCGTGCGCGTAGAGCCTGGCGAGATTGAGGCCGCCCTGGCACGGCACCCCGACGTCACGGCCGCCGCCGTGGTGAGCGAGGCGCAGCGCCAGAACGGCGATGTCCGCTTGATTGCCTTCGCCGCCAGCACGGCAGCTACCCCGCCGGAAGCAAATGCGCTCGCGGCCTTCCTGGCCACGAAGCTGCCCGTGGCGATGCTCCCCAGCCGCGTCATCGTCGTCGAGGCACTCCCGCTCACGCCCAACGGCAAGGTCGACACGGCAGCGCTCGAAGCGCACGCTCGGGAGTTCCACGGCCAGACGGAAGTGGCGGCACCACGCACGCCCCACGAGGAGATCCTCACCGGTATCTGGAGTGCAGTGCTGGGGAAGGAACGCGTCGGCATCCACGACGACTTCTTCGACTTGGGCGGCCATTCACTGAAGGCAACTCAAGTCATCGCCCGCGCTCGGGAGGCCTTCGGTGTCGAGGTTCCCGTTAGGGCCATTTTCGAGCGTCGCACTGTGGCGCAGCTCGCCGAGGCGCTCACCACTCAAGGCGCGGCTACCGAGCCCATCACACGCATTGACCTGTCCGGTGGTGCCAGCCTCGCCCCAAGCCAGGAGAGCCTGTGGTTCATCGACGCGCTCGGTGATGGGAGTGCTGCGTACAACGTCCCGCTGGTGCTCCGGCTGCAAGGGGCGCTCGATACCGTCGCACTCGCGCGCACGCTCTCCATCCTGGTCGAGCGCCACGAGGCCCTCCGCACCACCTTCCACGAGCATACGGGGGCTCCACGCCAGCACGTCGGAACGACTCCGACCTCGGTCCTCACCAGCGAGGACGTGTCGGCCAATCAGCTCGACGCTCGCATTGAGGCGGAAATCACCCGGCCTTTCTCGCTGACGCAGGGTCCGCTCTTCCGCGCCCGGCACTTCCGGCTGGCTCCGGACGAGCACGTGCTGGTCATCAACCAGCACCACATCATCGCCGACGCCTGGTCCGTCGGCATCCTCCTGCGTGAGCTCTGCATCACCTATGCGTCCCTCCTCAGCGGCGCGACGCCGGTGCTGCCCGAGCTGCCCACTCGCTACGCCGACTGGGCCTCCTGGCAGCGGCAACGGCTCGCCTCCGGCCGCTTGGAAGCCGGCCTGGCCTACTGGCGCGACGCCTTGAAGGGTGCCCCCTCCGTGCTCGCGCTTCCGACGGACCGGCCCCGCCCCGCGCGCCAACGCTTCCTTGGCAAGACGCACTCCTTCCTCCTCGCTGCGCCGCTGGGACTGCGCATCGAAGCCCTCTCCCGGAGCTCGGGCACCTCGCTGTTCATGACGCTCCTCGCCGCTTTCGCCGCCTACCTGGGGCGCATCTCCGGCCAGGAGGACATCGTCATCGGCTCGCCCATCGCCCAACGTGACAGGCACGAGACGGAAGGCGTCGTCGGCTACTTCCTCAACACCCTCGCCCTTCGCATCGACCTCTCCGGCGACCCGACCTTCTCCGAGCTGCTCTCACGCGTCCGCAAGTCCGCGCTCGACGCCTACGCTCACCAGGACGTCCCTTTCGAGAAGCTCGTCGCGGCACTCGAGTTGCCCAGAGACCTGGCTCACAACCCACTCTTCCAGGTGATGTTCGTCCTCCAGGGACAGAGCAGCGGCGAGCTGCAGCTCCCCGGCCTCCGCGCCGAAATCCAGCCGCCCGAGAGCACCTCCTCCAAGTTCGACCTCACCTTCTTCGTCGAGCCCAGGGACGGCGCCCTCGCGTGCAGCCTCGAGTACGACACCGACCTCTTCGACGCACCTCGAATCGAGCGGATGGCTTCGCACCTGGGCCGGCTGCTCGAGGCCATCGCCGAGGCGCCAGAGCTGTCAACCTCCGAGTACTCGCTCCTCTCCGAGGACGAGCGACGCCTGCTGGCAGACATTAACCGCACCGAGCGCGTCTTCCCCAGCTTCACGCTCCCCGAGCTCTTCGCGCGACAGGTCCAGACGACTCCAGATGCCATCGCGCTCGAACATCGAGGCGAGACCAGGACGTATCGACAGCTCGACATTGAGGCGGAGGCCCTGGCGGATCGGCTCACCTCGCTGGGCGTCGGGCCTGGCGTCCGCGTCGCAATCTGCATGGAGCGCTCCATTCCCGCCCTGGTCGCCGTTCTCGCGACCCTGAAGGCGGGAGGCGCCTATGTCCCATTCGACCCTGCGTACCCCGTCGAGCGCCTGCGGTACATGCTCGAAGATTCGCAGCCCCGCGTCCTCCTCACGGAGCGGCGGCACCAGGACCTGCTCTCTTCCCAGGGGCTGACGCGCGTCATCCTGGACGAACCGGGAGCACCTGCCACCAAGGCGCCGCGACCTCGGTTGGAGCCGCACCACCTCGCCTACGTCCTGTACACATCGGGGTCCACGGGCAAGCCCAAGGGCGTGGCCATGCCCCAGCGGGCACTCGTCAACCTCATCGAATGGCAGACCGAAAACGCCCGGGCGCTGCGCACGCTCCAGTTCGCGCCGCTCAACTTCGACGTGTCGTTCCAGGAGGCCTTCTCGACGTGGTGCTCGGGCGGCACGCTGGTGCTTGTCGACGAGGCGACGCGGCGTGACCCGGACGCACTGGTCGAGCTGCTCGACACCGCCCGGATCCAGCGGCTCTTCCTCCCCGCCGTGGCGCTCCATCACCTCTCGCTGGCCGCTTTGCGTGCCTCTCGACGTGTGCCCGAGCTCGTGGAGGTCATCACCGCGGGCGATCAACTCCGCATCACCGAGCCCATCCGTCGTTGGTTCCAGGCCGGGAAGATGCGCCTCGACAACCACTACGGCCCCACCGAATCGCACGTGGTCACGGCGCATGTGCTGGAGGGAGCGCCTGAGGACTGGCCCGGCTTGCCCTCGATTGGCAAGCCCATCGCGAACGCGGCGGTCCATCTGCTCGACGCCAACCGGCGTCCCGTTCCCGTGGGAGTCCCTGGCGAGCTGTACCTGGCGGGAGCCTGCCTCGCGGACGGCTACCTGTCCCGGCCGGACCTCACCGCCGAGCGGTTCATCGAGTTGCCACTCACGCCTCCCGTCCGGGCCTACCGGACCGGAGACCTGGCCCGCCTGTCGCCGGATGGAACGCTCGAGTTCCTCGGGCGCGCGGATGACCAGGTCAAGCTCCGAGGTTTCCGCGTGGAGCCAGGCGAGATTGAACGCGCGCTGTGCGCCCACCCCGACATCCACGATGCCGCGGTCATCGTGGACGGTGACGACGCGCGCGAGAAGCGGCTCATCGCTTATGTCGTGCCGGAGTCGGCGCCCATCGACGCGCTTCCCGCGTTCCTCGCCAGGGAACTGCCCGACTACATGGTCCCCTCGCTGTTCATGCCGCTCGCGGCACTGCCCCGGACGCCGAGCGGCAAGGTCGACCGCCGGGGCCTCCCCGCCCCGATTCGGCCCGAACAGGTCTCGGTGCCCGCCGAGCCCCGCACACCGACCGAAACCGCCGTGGCACAGGCCTTCGAAGAGGTACTGGGGCGCGGCGGCATCGGCCTGGACGAGGACTTCTTCAGGCTGGGCGGCCACTCCCTGCTTGCGATGCAGGTCGTCGCTCGCATCCGCGGCGTGGTGGATAGCGACCTCCGCGTCTCCGACCTCTTCGAGAATCCCACCATCGAGGGGCTGAGCGGGCTGCTCGACGCACGACGAGGCAGCCAGACGCTGAAGCGCTTCCGGATTGAGCCCGCGCCCGAGGGCGCCGCGATTCCCCTGTCGTTCTCGCAGGAACGGCTCTGGTTCCTGGAACAGCTCTACCCCGGCACTTCGACCTACAACCTGCCCATGGCGCTGCGGCTGACGGGCACGCTCGATGTCGATGCCTTCCGAGAGAGTCTGGCCGCCATCCTCCAGCGGCACCGCGTGCTGAGGATGCGCTTCGTCGAGCGCGACGGCCGTGTGTGGCAGGAGCCCTGCCTGCGCCAGGAAGCGCCCTTCGATCACATCACCGTGGGGGCGCTGTCCGACGAGGCCCTGCGCCGAGCCATCGAGGAAGAGGCCGCGCGCCCCTTCGACCTCACGCGCGGCCCCCTGTTCCGGGCGAAGCTCCTCCAGCTCAGTGAGACGGAGCACGTGCTGGTCGCGACGATGCACCATACCGTCGGAGACGGCTGGTCCATCAGCATTCTGGTGCGCGAGCTCTCCCAGCTGTACGCCGGACGCGTCAGCGGACGCTCCGTGTCGCTGCCGGAGCTTTCCGTCGACTATCTCGACTTCGCCTACCAGCAGCGGCAGTCCCTTCAGGGTGACGCGCTGGAGGAGCGGCTCGACCACTGGAGGAAGACGCTTCAGGGGGCCCCCTCCGCGCTGGAGCTGCCGATGGATCGGCCGCGCCCTCCCCGGACGACCTTGCGCGGAGCCACCCAGCGAGTCGACCTGGGCAAGGCGCTGAGTGAGGCCATCGAGACGCTCAGCCTCCGCACGGGGGGAACCAGCTTCATGGTCCTCCTTGCGGGCTTCGCGGCGTACCTGTCGCGCATCACCGGGCAGGACGACATCGTCATCGGCACGCCCGTGGCCAACCGGGACCGCGCGGAGCTCGAATCCCTGATTGGCTTCTTCGTGGGGACGGTGCCACTGCGCGTCGACCTGTCCGAGAACCCGACCTTCGAGGAGCTCATCGCGCGCGTCCGCGCAGTGGCCCTGGATGCGTATGCGTACCAGGACGTCCCGCTCGAGAAGATCGTCGAGGCGCTTGGCGTCGAGCGGAACTTGAGCCACGCGCCGCTGTTCCAGGTGATGCTGATGCTCCAGAACACGCCGGAGGGCCGCCTGAGCCTCCCCGGACTGTCCCTGGAGCCCATCGACCTGACGGGCCAGAGCGCGAAGTTCGACCTCACGTTGAGCTTCGAGCCCACGAGCCACGGCCTGGCGGGAGCCATCGAATACAGCACGGACCTCTTCGACGCGGACCGCATCGAGCGGATGGTCGCGCAGCTCCAGGTGCTCTTCGCGGATGCGATGGCGAATCCCGCGAAGCGGCTCTCCGACCTCTCCCTCCTGCCCGAGCACGAACGAAGGGCCGTCACCGCGTTCGCACAAGGACGGGTGGTGGAGCCCGCCCGACAGGTGCCGGCGTATCGGCTCGTGGAGGAACACGCGCTGCGCTCGCCGGAGGCCATCGCCCTGGAGCTCGGCACACAAACGCTCACGTACGGAGAGCTGAACCGGCGGGCGAATCGCGCCGCGCACCAGCTCATCGCGATGGGCGCCGGCCCGGAGACGCTGGTGGCCCTGGCGGTGCCCCGCTCCTTCGAGCTGATCATCGGCCTGCTCGCCATCTGGAAGGCAGGTGCCGCCTACGTCCCGCTGGACCTTTCGTACCCGAAGGAGCGCCTGGACGGCATCCTCGAGGACGCGGGCGCCACGCTCATGGTGAGTACGCACGGCGCCGAAGCACGCTGGCGCGCGCCGCACGTGCGCACGCTCTGGCTCGACGAGGTCGCGGGCACGCTTCCCTCTGGCAACCCGGAAAGCGACGTGCGCCTCGAGAACGCGGCGTATGTCATCTACACCTCGGGCTCAACGGGCAAGCCCAAGGGCGTTGTCCTGGAGCACCGCGGCCTCGCGAACGTCGTCGAGATTCAGCGGCACGAGCTGGACGTGGACGCGAGCTGCGTCGTGCTCCAGTTCTCGTCCATCTCCTTCGACGTCTCGGTCTGGGAGATCGTCATGGCCCTGGCCAACGGTGGTCGGCTGGTGCTGGCTCCTGCCGACACGCTGCTCGCGGGCGACGAGCTGGCCAGGGTGCTCATCACCCACGGCGTCACGCACATGATGCTGCCGCCGAGCTCGTACGCGGCGCTCCCCACGGACCGTGTGTATCCCGCGCTGCGAATGCCGTCCGCGGCCGGCGAAGCGCTGCCTCCCGAAGTCGTGCGCACGTGGGCACGGTCAGGCATGCCGTTCGTCAACGGCTACGGCCCGACCGAGGTGTCCATCATCAGCACGATTGGGTTCTGCCGTCCGGACGACCCCGGCGCTCCGACCATCGGGCGTCCCGCCCTCAACCTGGAAGGGTACGTCCTCGACCGCCACGGCGCCCTCCTGCCCATCGGCGTCCCGGGTGAGCTGCATCTCGGCGGCGTTGGCGTCGCCCGGGGCTACCTGCACCGCGAGGAGCTCACACGCGAGAGGTTCATCCCGCATCCGTTCAAGCCGGCGGCACGGCTGTACCGAAGTGGGGACCTGGTGCGCTGGCGCAAGGACGGCACCCTCGAGTACCTCGGCCGTATCGACCAGCAGGTCAAGCTGCGCGGCTACCGCATCGAGCTGGGGGAAATCGAGGCGGTGCTCGCCACCTACCCGGGCGTGATGAAAGCGGTGGCCCACGTGTACGCAACGGGGGACTCGGGTGGCGTGAAGACGCTGGTCGCGTACGTCATGTGCGCGGAGCCCGTGGACACCCAGGCGCTTCGCGAGCACGCCCGGAAGACGCTGCCCGAGTTCATGGTGCCCGCGGACATCATCCGCCTGGAGGCGCTGCCCCTGTCGTCCAGCGGCAAGGTGGACAAACGGCGCCTGCCCGCTCCGCGGTTCACGGAGCACACTGTGGAAACGCGCTTCGTGGCGCCGAGCACTCCCACGGAGCAGGCGCTGGCCTCGGTCTGGGAGTCCGTGCTCGAACGCCGCCCGATTGGCGCGGAGGACAACTTCTTCGACCTCGGAGGGCACTCGCTCCTGGCCGCGCAGGTGATGAGCCGGGTGCGGAGGACCTTCGGCGTCGACGTCCCCCTCGCCGCCATCTTCGAGCAACCGACACTGTCCGCGTTGGCCGCCGTCATCTCCGCCCAGGAAGCCGCGCCGCGGCTCCCACCCCTGGTCCGGTGGACGGGCACGGGCGACCGGCCGCTTTCGTTCGCCCAGGAGCGCCTGCGGTTCCTCGCCGAGCTCGAAGGCGACAGCTCGGCCTACAACATCCCGATTGCGTTCACCCTGCGAGGCGTGCTCGACGTGGACGCGCTGAGGCGGAGCCTCCAACGCGTGCTCGAACGCCACGAGGTCCTCCGGACGCGCTTCCCGCTCGTCGATGGTCAGCCCGTGGCGCGCGTGGCCGACGCGGAGCTCTCGCTATACACCGAGGACCTTCGTGGCCCGGGTGCGCCTTCGCTCGACCACCGATTGGCCGAGGAGTCCGCGCGCCCCTTCGCATTGGACCAGGGCCCCGTCGTGCGCGTGCACCTGTTCCAGCGCGCGGGCGACGAATCCGTGCTGCTGGTGAACATGCACCACATCGTGTCCGATGGCTGGTCCTTCGGCGTGATGATGCGTGAGCTCTCCGCGCTCTACGCCGCGGAGGTCCGTGGCGAGGCGCTGCAGTTGCCTGCCCTGCCCATCCAGTACACCGACTACGCGGTATGGCAGCGCAGCTGGCTCGACGGAGAGGCCCGGGAGCAGCAGCTCAGCTACTGGCGGAAGGCGTTGGCGGGGGCTCCCGCCGTGCTGGCGCTGCCCACCGACCGGCCCCGCCCCGCGGTCCGGAGCCAGAGAGGGGCTACCGAGCCGCTGTCGTTGGGCGCCTCCACCGCCCAGGCGCTCGCCACGCTGTGCCGTGAGCAAGGCGTG
Organism: Pseudomyxococcus flavus; assembly: GCF_050038885.1. Taxonomy (NCBI): domain Bacteria; kingdom Pseudomonadati; phylum Myxococcota; class Myxococcia; order Myxococcales; family Myxococcaceae; genus Pseudomyxococcus; species Pseudomyxococcus flavus. The sequence continues at coordinate 8,723,195 of NZ_CP143624.1, forward strand.
ACGACCTTCATGGCGCTCCTGGCGGCATGGGGCGCCTACCTCGGACGCGTGAGCGGACAGGAAGACGTGGTCATCGGCTCACCGTTCGCGGGCCGCCGTCTCACGGAGACCGAGCCCCTCATCGGCTTCTTCGTGAACTCGCTGCCGCTGCGTATCGACCTGAGCCGCGAGCCGACTTTCGTCGAGCTTCTCCAGCGCGTCCGGCGGCAGGTGCTCGATGCCCACGAGCACCAGGATGTCCCCTTCGAGAAGCTCGTCGAGGTGCTCAAGCCGGAGCGTGTCCTCGGAACCAGTCCCCTCTTCCAGGTGATGCTCGCGTTCCAGCAGACGCACGCGGAGGGAATGACGCTGCCGGACCTGGAGGTCACCCCCCTGGCCCTCCCCAGCGGCGCCGCGAAGTTCGACCTCACCCTGACGCTGTCCGAGTCGCATCAAGGCTTCACGGGCCTCCTCGAATATGACCTCGACCTCTTCGACGCCTGGCGCATCCAGGCGATGGTGCGCCAGCTCGAAGGCTTCATCACCCGGCTCGCCACGGCGCCACGAACGAAGGTCGCGGACATCGAGTTGCTGAGCGCCGAGGAGCGCGCCAGGCTCCTTCCCTCGGCCCCCGCGGCGCATCCCCGGCAGCCGGCCGTCCACGAGGTCATCGCCGCCCAGGCCCGAAAGACGCCCGCGGCCATCGCCGTCGAGTCCGAAGACGGCAGCCTCACGTACGAAGCCCTGGAGGCGCGCGCGAACGGCGTGGCCCAGGCGCTTCGCCAGCGGGGTGTCCTGCCGGGAACGTTGGTGGCCCTCGCCGTGGAGCGGTCCACCGGGATGATGGCGGGCCTGCTCGGGATTCTCAAAGCAGGGGCCGCCTACCTCCCGCTCGATCCGGCATACCCACGTGAGCGTCTGGACTTCATGCTCGCGGACAGCGGAGCCCGGGTGGTCATCACCCAGGCGCACCTCGCCTCGAGGTTCCCGCAGGCGGACGTCCTGGTGCTGAGCGACGACACGCTGGCCACGTTCGAGCCCGTGAACAGCGACCTCGCCTACTGCCTGTTCACCTCCGGCTCGACGGGCCAGCCCAAGGGCGTCCTCATCGAGCATCCCGCCCTGTCACACCACATGGCGTGGATGCATGACGTCATGCCGCTGGGGCCCGGGGACCGCGTGCTTCAGCGGACGTCGCTCAGCTTCGACGCCTCTGTGTGGGAGCTGTTCGCGCCCCTGATGGTGGGCGCTCGGCTCGTGCTCGCGCCGCATGGGCTCGGAGCGGACACCGACCTCCTGGCGCGGGTGCTGCGTGAACGCGGCATCACCGTGCTCCAACTGGTGCCCTCGCTGCTCACCGCCCTGGTGGAGGCACCGGGCTTCGCCCACCTGCCGGCGCTCCGACGCATCTGCGTGGGCGGCGAGCCGCTGCCTTCGGCGACCGTGCGAAAGGTCTTCGGCCTCTCGAAGGCGGAGGTCTGGAACCTCTACGGCCCCACGGAGGCGACCATCGACGCCCTGGCGCACCGATGCCTGCCCGAGCACGTCGGGGCGCATGGGGCCACCGAGCCGATTGGCCGCCCCATCCATCGGATGGAGGCCCTCATCCTGGATGGGAGGCTGCGCCCCGTGCCCGACGGCGTGCCCGGGGAGCTCTACCTCGCGGGGCCCGGACTGGCGCGGGGATACCTGAACCGCCCGGAGTTGACGGAGGCGCGGTTCATCGAGCACGCCTTCCCGGAGGGCCCGACGCTCCGCCTGTACAAGACGGGCGATGTGGTCCGGAGGCTCGCGGATGGGACGCTGCTGTTCGTGGGCCGTGCCGACCGACAGGTGAAGCTGCGCGGTCATCGCATCGAATTGGGCGAGGTCGAAGCCGCCGTGGCCCGCCACCCGTCGGTGCGCGAAGCCGTCGCCCTGGTGCTCGGCACGGGCGGGGTCGCGCGGCTGGTGGCCTTCGTGGTGCCCCGTGCGTCCGCGCCGCGCCCCGAAGCCACCGTGCTCCGTGGCTTCGTGGAGCAGCAGCTCACGGCGACCATGGTTCCCGGGCAGTTCGTCGTGCTGGACGCGTTGCCGCTGGCGCCCAACGGCAAGGTGGACACCCGCGCGCTGGGCGCGTTGGAGCTCGCCGAAGAGCGCGTCACGTCTTTGGAGGGACTGCCCCGCGATGCCCTCGAGCTGGAGATGGTGCGGCTGTTCGAGGAGGTCCTCGGGGTGCGCGCCGTGGGCATCCACGACAGCTTCTTCGACCTGGGGGGACACTCCCTGCTGGCGCTCAAGCTGAAGCTCGCGGTCGAGAAGCGGCTGGGGCGCCCCTTCCCTCTGGTGACGCTGTTCCGCCATCCGACGCCGGCGCAGCTCACGGCGGCCCTCCGGACCGAGAGGGCGGCCCACTCTCCGCTCGTGCCGCTGACGCCCGCCGCGCACGCGCTCATGTCCGGGAGCACGGGCGCAAGCCAGACGCCGGTGCTCTACCTCGTGCCCGGCGGTGGCTCGACGCCTTTCTACCTGTTGTCCCTGGCCCGGCACCTGGACGGCGTCGCCGTGTTCGGGCTCCAGCCCCAGGGCCTGGACGGCGAGGCACCACCGCACGAGACGGTGGAGGCGATTGCGTCCTGGTATGCGGACGTCATCCTCGCCCTGCAGCCCGAGGGGCCGTACTGCGTCGGTGGACACTCCATGGGCGGACACATCGCCTACGAGCTGGCACAGGAGCTCAAGTCGCGGGGCCGGGAGGTGGGCGTCGTCGCCATGCTGGACACCCTGGCCCCCTTCCCGGAGGCCACACGCCCTCAAGGCGAGGGCTGGGACACCGCGCAGTGGATGGTCCACCTGGCCGGCATCATGGAGGAGTTCTTCAACGTGAAGATCGACCTCCTCCTGCCCGAGGTGCGCGCCATGAGCGAAGCCGAGCGGCTCCAGTTCTTCGTGACGCGGCTCCAGGCTGCGGCGGTCCTCCCCGAGGGCGCGCAGCCCGTCCACGTGCAAGGCATCCTCGACGTGGCACGAGCGCATGATGGACTGAACTACCGCCCGACACGGACGCTGCCGGTGCCCGTGGCGGTGTTCCGCGCGGACGACCGGGGTGGGGCCATCCCCCCGCCGCTGGCCCACATCGTGGAGGACGGCACGCTCGGTTGGAGTCGGCTGACGCAGCAGGTCTGCGCGGCCTACCCCATCCCCGGCACCCACCTGTCCTTGCTCCGAGACCCGCATGTGACGGTGCTCGCGCAGCACCTGCTCACGCACCTACCCCGCCCGAAGCCTGCCGCATGAACGTCCCCAAAGTCCTGAAGCTGCTGCACCTCATCGCCGTGGTGGTGTTCCTGGGAGACATCGTCGTCACGGCTGTCTGGCGCCTGCTGGCGGACCGGACGCGCGAGCCGCGCGTGATTGCCTATGCGCTGAGGCTCGTGAAGATCACCGACACGTACCTGCTGGTGCCCAGCGTCTTCACGCTCGCCGTCACGGGCATGCTGCGGGCGCACCTGGAGGGAATCCCGCTGTGGACGAACCCCGCGCTCGCCGCCGGGCAGGTGTGCTTCATGCTGTGCGGTGTCGTCTGGAGCCAGACGCTGCGCCCCATCCAGGCGCGGCAGCTGGCCATGGCGGAGTCGCTCGGCGCCGCCGGAGCGGCCTTCGACGACTACCTGCTGCTGACGAAGAAGTGGTTCCGCTGGGGCATCCTGGCCATGGCGCTCGCCTTCGGCTCCATGGTGCTGATGGTCCTCCACTGAAAACACGGCGGGGAGCCCACGCCGCCCGGCACGGGCCCCCCGAGGGTGCTTCGAAGTCAGCGGCTCAGAACCACTTGGGCGACGGACGCCGCGGAGGCAGCGGCGGGGCCTCCGGCGACTTCGCCGGAGACGTGCTCACCGCGCCCGAGGGACGGCCGCCACTCTGGCTCCGCGAACCGCCCGGGCTGCCCCGGTTGGCGCCCGAGCCACCTCCGCCCTGTGCGGCGCGGCTGCCCTCGGGACGGCCCTGGCCCCGGCCGCCACCGCCACCACCGCGGCCGCCCCGGCGCCGACGAGACGCCCCCGAAGGATGCCCGCCGCCACCGTTGCCGGCGGGACGCTGCCCGCCCTGCGGACGGCCACCATTGCCCGAAGGACGGGGCTCTGGAGCAGCGCCGGAGGCATGGCTCGCCGGCCGCGGCGCGGGCTGACCCGAGCGGTACGGGTGGTCCTCCACCACCGGCACGTTGCGGCGGATGGTGCGCTCGATGTCACGCAGGTACGCGCGCTCCTCGGCGTCACAGAAGGACACGGCGGTGCCGCTGGCGCCCGCGCGACCCGTGCGGCCGATGCGGTGCACGTACTGCTCGGGCACGTTGGGCAGGTCGTAGTTGACGACGTAGCTCAGCCCGTCGATGTCGATGCCGCGCGCGGCGATGTCCGTGGCCACCAGCACGCGGAGCGTCCCGGACCGGAACTCGTCGAGCGCGCGCTCGCGGGCATTCTGGCTCTTGTTGCCGTGGATGGCCGCCGAGCTGACGCCGGCGCCCTCGAGCTGCTTCGCCACGCGGTTCGCGCCGTGCTTGGTGCGGGTGAAGACGAGCGCGCGGGTGATGTTGCCTTCCTTCAGCAGGTGCGTCAGCAGGCCGCGCTTCTGCTCGCGCTCCACGAAGTACACCTGCTGGCTCACCGTCTCCGCGGTGCTGGAGGCGGGCGTCACCTCCACGCGGACGGGGTCCGTGAGGATGCTGCGCGCCAGGTCGACGATGTCCGGAGGCAGCGTGGCGCTGAAGAACAGCGTCTGCCGCTTGGGCGGCAGCGCCTTGATGACCCGCCGCACGTCATGGATGAAGCCCATGTCGAGCATGCGGTCGGCCTCGTCGAGCACGAACACCTCGAGCGAGCGCAGCGACACGTAGCCCTGCTCTATCAAATCGAGCAGCCGGCCCGGCGTCGCCACCAGCACGTCCACGCCGCGCTGCAGCGCCTGGACCTGCGGATTCTGCCCCACGCCGCCGAAGATGACGGTGTGGCGCAGCGGCAGGTTCTTTCCATAGGTCGCGAAGCTGTCCCCCACCTGGCCCGCGAGCTCGCGGGTAGGCGTCAGAACCAGGCAGCGCACCGGACGGGCACCGCCCGGGGGCGCCTTGGCGGACAGCCGCTGGAGGATGGGGAGCGCGAAGGCCGCCGTCTTGCCCGTGCCCGTCTGGGCCACGCCGAGCACGTCCCGCCCCGCCAGCGCGTGCGGAATGGCCTTCTGCTGGATGGGGGTGGGCGTGGTGTAACCCTCCGCCTTGACGGCGCGCAGGAGGGTTTCGTGAAGCTGGAGTTCGTCGAAAGTCATGGGTTCCTGAGGTGAAGAGAGCCCGCCCCCTCCCCAAGGGAGGAAGCCCGCGCAGCGCGCCCGTTCGGGCAATTGCCCGGGGCGCCTGGCGGTGCGCGGTCGGGCCCGGCCGGCCGAACCGCTCTGGGAACGGATGGAAACAGGGGGTGGCCCCGACCCATTCCGGAGATTCGGCGCGCGACCCTGCACTTTCCCGCTCCGGAAGTCCCGTGAAATCAACGGCTTAATCACCGGATTTCCGAGCACTGGTGGACATGGGCGCAGCCGATTCAGGGATGTCCCGCGAGCCCCGGGAGCCCCTGGCGGGGGCTCCCAGGGCCTCTGTGTCACCTCAGGCCCGCGCGTCCAGCGACGCCGCCGGCTGGAGCGCCTCGGGGATGGGCTCGTACGTCCCCAGGCGCATGCTGGCCTGGGCCCGGCCCTGCGTGCGTCCGCGGAGGCTCGTCACGTAGCCGAAGAGGCTGGCCATCGGCACCCGCGCGGAGACGACCCGCACCACCCCACGCGCCTCCATGCCCAGCACCCTCCCGCGCCGCGCCGCCAAGTCTCCCAGCACCTCGCCCAGGTACTCCTCGGGCGTGGTGACCTCCACCTCCATGACCGGCTCCAGCGGCTGCACGCCCGCGCTGCGCGCCGCGGCCTGGAGCGCCAGCGAGCCAGCCATGGCGAACGCCTGGGGTGTGGAGTCACGCACGTGCGTGTCCCCATCCACCAGCCGCACCTCCACGTCCACCAGTGGCACGCCGTCGCGCACGCCCCGTCCCATGGCGCCCGCCACGCCCTTCTCGATGGCCGGCACCAGCTCCTTGGGGATGGTGCCGCCGCGGGTGTCGTCCACGAAGACGAGCCCCGCGCCCCGAGGCGCCGGCCCCACGTCCAGCACCACGCAGGCGTACTGGCCGGGCCCGCCGGACTGGCGGACGTGCCGGTACTCCTGGCGCACCTTGCGCCGGAGCGTGTCGCGCCACGCCACCTTGGGCTGGCCCACGCGCGCCTCCACGCCGTACTCCGTCTTCAACCGGTCCACGACCACCTCCAGGTGCAGCTCACCCATGCCGGACAGCAGCACCTGGCCACTCTCCGGGTCCACGCCCACCCGAAGCGACGGATCCTCCGCCGCCAGTCGGTTCAGGCCTTCCTCCAGCTTCGTCAGCTCCGCGGGCGAGCGCGCCTCCACGGCGAGCTGCACCACGGGCTCCATGACACCCAGCGACTCCAGCACCACCGGCGCCTCCGGGTCGCACAGCGTGTCGCCGGTGCGCACGCCCTTCAGGCCGAGCGCCGCGCAGATGTCGCCCGCATGCACCTCCGCCACCTCTTCCCGGCGGTTGGCATGCATGAACATCAGGCGCCCCACCCGCTCACGCCGCCCGGTGGCGGGGTTGAGCAGGACGGTACCCGCGCGCAGCGTGCCCGAGTAGACGCGCAGGAACACGATGCCCCCCACGGCCTTGTCGCTCATCAGCTTGAACGCCAGGGCGCAGGGTGGCCCCACGTCGGACGGGGGCCGGGAGACACGCTCGTCCGTGCCCGGGACACAGCCCTCGACGGCGGCCACGTCCGACGGCGCGGGGAGGTAGTTGACGATGGCATCCAGCAACATCTGCACTCCCTTCTTCTTGAAGGCCGACCCGCACAGCACCGGCACCAGCGTCCGCGCCAGGGTGCCCGCGCGCAGGGCGCGCTCCAGGTCCTCGGCGGTGATGTCCTCCAGCCGCCCGTCCACGAACTTCTCCAGCACCGTGGCGTCCACGTCCGCGCACGCCTCGATGAGCCGCAGCCGCTGCGCCTCCACCTCCGCGCGCACCGACTCCGGCACTGGCAGGCCATCCCGGAAGCTCCCGTCCTCCGCGTCGAACGTCACCGACGCCATGCGCACCAGGTCCACCAGGCCGAGGAACGACGAGCCCTCGCCCAGGGGCCACTGCACGGCCACCGGCCGCGCGCCCAGCCGCGTCTGGATGGACGCCACGCTCATCGCGAAGTCCGCGCCCACCTTGTCCATCTTGTTGATGAAGGCGATGCGCGGCACGCCGTAGCGGTCCGCCTGCCGCCACACCGCCTCGGACTGGGGCTCCACGCCCTGGCTCGCGTCGAACACCGCCACCGCGCCGTCCAGCACGCGCAGCGAGCGCTCCACCTCGATGGTGAAGTCCACGTGGCCCGGCGTGTCCAGGATGTTGATGCGGTGAGGCACGCCCGCCCCTGGCCCCTGCCGGGGCTGCCAGAACGCGGTGGTGGCCGCGGAGGTAATCGTGATGCCGCGCTGCTTCTCCTGCGGCAGCCAGTCCATCTCCGTGGCGCCGTCGTGCACCTCTCCCACGGCGTGGATGCGGCCGGTGAAGAAGAGGACGCGCTCGGTGAGCGTCGTCTTCCCCGCGTCGATGTGCGCCATGATGCCGATGTTGCGGTACCGCTCGATACGAGTGCGGCGAGACATAGAGGACTCCCGTTCCCGTCGGACAGCGAGGTCCGCGGGTGGTGTGGTGTTGAGGCGCTGGTTGGACAGACACGACGCGGCGGGGAGGCCTCAATGGCAGACACGCGCGACACGCCGGAGGGGCACGGCTGGCCCGCTCAGGGACGCGTGAGGACACACGGAGGCACCGCGAGAGCCAGGGCGGAGCCGGGACTCACGGCACACGGGAACCAGACGACCCGCGCGCCGGAGGACACCGGTCCGCCGACTCAAATATCGAGCAGAACCTCGTGACGGGGGGCGAGGCACACGTCCGCCGCCGGCGCGAACGAGCGCGCACACAGCAGGGCGTTGAAGGAGACGGGCCTCATGATGCGCTTGAGATAAATCACAGACGCCATGTTGTCAATCCGGGCGGCCGTGCAGGCGGGCCCGGAATGGCAGACATACACCGCGGCAGATGAGAACCACGTGCACACGCGCCGCCTCGTTGTCCGCGAAGCGGCGCGGCGACGGTGCGCGGCGGCTCAGCGGACGGACACGAGCTCGGTGTCGAAGACGAGCACCGTGTAGGGCGGAATCCGGTTCCCCGAGCCCGTCGCGCCATAGCCCAGCGACGAGGGGATGATGAGCCGGCGCCGGCCGCCCACGCGCATCCCCGGGATGCCCTGGTCCCACCCGTCGATGACCTGCCCGGCGCCCAGGGTGAAGGAGAAGGCCGGCCCGTTCCCGGTGGCGTCGAAGCTGCGGCCGTCTGGCAGGTAGCCCGTGTAGCGCACCTGCACGCGCTTGCCCGCCTCCGCCACGGCACCTTCGGGCGAGAGGAAGGTGTCCTGGATGTAGAGGCCGCCGGGCAGCAGCGTCATCTTGGACAGGTCCACGTTGAGCGACTCCGCGTACGTCACCTTGGTGGGGTCACCCGAGTCGGGGTTGACTTCTTCGTCCTCGCCACAGCCGAGCAGTGAGACGGCGAGGAGCATGGGGACCAGCAGCGAGCGGAGCATGAGTGCCTCGAAGGTGTGCGCGGACCGGAAATCGGCCTCGCGGGACGGCGAAGCCTGCCCCGGACCGGGGGCGGGTGAAAGGGGCCCGGGGTGTGTCCCCTGCACCTTCCTGCCTGCTCCCCCGGAATCCTGGAGCGCGTCGGGTGGGGTTCCGTTATGCAGGGAGCCGCAATGCCACGCTGGGTCAGCCTGCTCCTCTTCTTCGTCCCCGTGCTCGCCGTGCTGGCGGTGGGCCATGTCTACCTCTACCGCCGGCTGGTCCGCGACGTGACGCGGCGCCAGAGCCTGCGGCGCGCCGGCCAGGGCCTCTTCGCCGTGGGCTTCGTGGGGGCGCTGGGCGCGCGGGCCATTGGCTCCGCCCTGCCCTCCGAGGCCGCCCGCCGCCTGGGCATCCTCTTCCTCGCGTGGATCGGGTTCGTCCTCTACCTGCTCATGTTCACCCTCGCGGTGGACGCGGTGCGAGCCCTGGCCGCGTGGCGCGCCCGCCGGAAGGAGCGCGCGGCGACGGCGACGCCCTCCGCCCCGGCATCACCGGAGCGACGGGCCCTGCTGGGCCAGGGGCTCGCCGTGGGCGCGGGCCTCGCGGGGGCGGCGGTGAGCTCGTACGGCGGCTGGCGCGCCTTCCACCCACCCGACGTCCGCGACATCCCCGTGCGGCTGCCCCACCTGCCCCGCCAGCTCGAGGGCCTCACGCTGGTGCAGCTCACCGACATCCACATCGGCGGCGTGATTCAGCGCCGCTTCATCGATGAGCTGGTGGCGCGCACCAACGCCCTCAAGCCGGACCTCATCGCCATCACCGGCGACCTGGTGGACGGCTCCGTGGCGGCGCTGGGCGGGTTCGCGGCGGGGCTGGGCAACCTGAGCGCGCGGTACGGCACGTACTTCGTCACCGGCAACCACGACTACTACTCGGGCGCCAACGCCTGGGTCGCCTTCCTGGAAGGCCTGGGCATCCAGGTGCTGCGCAACCGCTCGGTGTCCATTGGCGACCGCGCGGCGTCCTTCCAGCTCGCGGGCGTGGATGACTGGAGCGCGCACCGCATGGGCGAGCCGGGCTACGACCTGGACGCGGCCCTGCGCGACGTGCGCCCGGACCGGGCCTCGGTGCTGCTGGCGCACCAGCCGTCCAACTTCGACGAGGTGGCCCGGCGCGGCGTGGGGCTCCAGGTGTCCGGCCACACGCACGGCGGCCAGATGTTCCCGGGCAACCTCATGGGCGACCTCATCTGGGGCGACCGCAACGCGGGGCTGAGCCGCACGGGGGATTCGCTCATCTACGTCAGCCGGGGCTGCGGCTTCGTGGGCCCGCCCATGCGCGTGGGCGCGCCCCCGGAGATTGCCCGGCTGGTGCTGCTGCCCGCGTAGGCGCCGGGCGCTTCAGCCCAGCGACATGTCCAGCACCAGCGCGAGCACGAAGCCCCACATGAGGCCGGTGGTGGCCTCGCGCTCGAAGCCGCCGCGGTGGCTCTCCGGAATCATCTCGTGGCTGATGACATACAGCATCGCCCCGCCCGCGAAGGCCAGGCCCCACGGCAGCAGCGCCGAGCTGAGCGACAGCGCGCCGATGCCGAACAGGGCCCCCACCGGCTCCACCAGGCCGGTGAGCAGCGCGAGCACGGCGGCGCGCGGCGCCGATGCCCCGGTGGCACGCAAGGCGAGCGCCACCACCAGCCCCTCGGGGACGTTCTGCGCGCCGATGCCCAGCGCCACCGACAGGCCCAGCTCGGGCTGAGGCGCCGCGAAGGACACCCCCACCGCCAGCCCCTCGGGGAAGTTGTGCAGCGTCATGGCCAGCACGAACAGCAGCACGCTGTTCCACTGGGTGCCGCCGTGGCCCTCATGGCCCTTGAGCGAGTGCTCGTGCGGCATCAGGTCATGCCACACACGCAGGAAGAGTCCGCCACACAACACCGCTGCCGCCACGCGCAGCGCCGCGGAGGGGCCGTCGTGGCCCTGGCCTCGCACCAGCTCCATGGCCGGGATGACGAGCGAGAAGGACGTGGCCGCCAGCATCACCCCCGCGCTGAAGCCCAGCATCCGGTCCTGGGCCTTCCGGCTGAGCTCCGAGGTGACGAGCACCGGGAGCGCCCCCAATCCTGTCGCCATCCCCGCCAGCAGGCTTGCCACCAGCCCCGCCCACATGCCTTCGATGCTCCAATGTTCCACGCGTCCGAGGTGCCTCCGCGCTCAACACTAACGGCGTCGCCCCGCGGGGCAGTGCCCGTTGTGACTGGCGCACGCAACCCCGCGACTTTCCTGCCCTTTAGCCTCACGACCTTGAGATTCGCGGCCGCCGGAAACACTTTCGCGGGTGGCCCGTAGATGAGCCGGGTGATGAGGAGTCCAACGGACGAAGAGCTCATGGAACGGTTTCTCGACGGAGCACAGGACGCCTTCGAGGACCTCTTCGCGCGTCACGCGGGGCGGGTCCAGGGGTTCCTGGCCCGGATGGTGCGCGATGGCGCGCTCGCGGAGGACCTCCTTCAGGCCACCTTTCTGTCCGTCATCCGCTCGCGGGGCCGCTATGAGCCCGGCACGCGCTTCACCTCGTGGCTGATGACCATCGCCGCCAACGCCGCGCGCGACGCGCTGAGACACCAGCGGCACGTGGATGCCTACTCCGCCTCGGAGGCCCCCTCCCCGGCCGAGGCCGCCGGGCCCGACGCCAGCGACCCCTCCCTGCGCCGGCACCTGCTGGATGCGCTGCAGCAGCTCCACCCCGACCACCGCGAGGCCGTGGTGCTGAGCAAGGTGGAGGGCTGGTCCTTCGAGGAGATTGGCGCGCTGCGCGGCATCAGCGCGGGCGCGGCGCGGCTCCGGGCCCACCGGGGCTACGAGAAGCTGCGCGAGCTGCTGGGCGAGCTGGAGGTGGCGCGATGAAGCCACCCGTGGACCTCGACGGCCTGCTCTCCGAGCCGCCGGCCCGCGACGCCGAGGCCCTGGCGCGCGTGCTCACGGCGGCCCGCGGTGAGCTGGCCCTGCGGCGGCCGGTGCGGCGCTGGCGCACCCAGGCCGCGTGGCTGATGGCCGCCTCCGCGGGGCTGGGGCTCCTGGCGGCCGTGGTGATGTTCGTGATGGGCGCCGTCTCCGGCCCGCTGCTGCTGGCCCGCGCGCCGCTGCTGGCGATGCTGGTGGCCACCAGCGCGGTGTGCGCGTGGGGCGCGATGTCTCCCGGAGGCAGGTGGCTGCGCAGGCTCGGTGTGGGGCTCGCCGTGGTCAGCGCGGCGGCCGTCGTCCTCGCCCGGGGGACGCCGCACGCCGCGCCCACGCTGCCCGGCTGGGTGTGCACCGTCAGCCACCTGGCCATCGGCGCGGTGCCCCTGGTGGTGGCACTCATCGCGCTGCGCGGCACCGTCTTCCAGCCCCTGCGTGCCGCCGTGGCGGGGCTGTCGGTGGGCTCGACCGGGGCGCTGCTCGGCGAGCTCGCGTGTGAGCAGGACGGGCGGCACGTCATCACCCACCACCTGCTGGCATGGGTCGTCATCACCGTCGTGCTGGTGGTCATCTCCAAGTCGCTCAAGCCCCGTTCCTACGCGCCATGACCCAGGACCCCTCTCTCATCATCTGCCATGACGTGGACGGCGCTCCGGTGCGCATGGGCGAAACCGTGAAGGTCGTCGCGCGCTCCGAGGACGGCACCATCAGCCAGCGCTTCCTGGGCAGGACGGGCGTGGTGGTGGCGCTGGTGTTCGACGACCCGGCGTCGCAGTACCCGGATGACCCGCTCATCCAGGTGCTCGTCGAGGGCCTGGGCGAGGACCTCTTCTTTCCGGAGGAGCTGGAGCTGGCACCGGAGTGGGCACGCAACCGCATCGCCCAGCACCGTCAGGCGGTGCGCGCCGTCAGCCGGAACAGCGCGGAGCGCCTGACCTGACGCGCCTCAGCGGCCACTCGCACGCTGGCGGGCGGACGCCACCGCCTGGGTGATGCGCTGGGAGCTGGGAAAGAGGGTCCGCGCCCGCTCCTCCACCTCCAGCGCGGCGTCGAGCTCACCCTGGGCGCCCAGCGCCAGGATTCGCCCCGCCCATGCCTCTTCCAGCAGCGCCAGCGCGCCCTCGGCCGCGGAGGCGAAGGCCCGCTCCGCCTCCACCGGCGCGTCCCGCACCATGCCGAGGAAGCGCCCCAGCTCCAGCAGCGGCTCCGGTGCCCCCGCGGAGACGTCCGCCGCGGCCCGGAGCGCCTGCTCGGCCTCGGCCACCACGGCCTCCGGGTCCGCCGCCTCATGACGGCCTGCCAGCAACGCCTGGCTCAGGGACAAGAGGTTGGGGACGAAGGCGGGGCAATCCCGGGCCAGCGCCCGGTAGGCCTCCACCCTGCGGCCGCCGTCCAGCGGCTCCGCGTTCGCCAGCTTCCACTGCCGGCGCAGCTCCTGGGGGGACACGTGCTGTGACATGTCCGCACCCTACGCCGCCGGCGCACCCACGTGTGAAGGGAGCGCGCCTCAGTACGTGGCGGTGACGCCCCAGTGCAGGCTGGAGTACGTCTCCGCCGCGACGCCGCCCGCGTCCCAACCCAGCTTCGTCCCGGCGCCGGAGAAGGTGTCCTGGAAGCGCGACACGCGGAAGCGCACCGAGTACCCGAAGGGCCCCCAGATGTCTCCCGCCACGCCCAGCTCCGCCTCCCAGCCGAAGCTGGACACGGACGTGCCGTAGTCACTCAGCTCCGCATCCAGCGCGCTGCCGCCGCCCCCCAGGCTCTTGCCCGGACGCGGGCTCAGGAAGATCTGCCCCGCCCCCTCCAGCCGCGCCCAGTCGACCAGCGGCATCGACACCTCCAGCCCCACCGCGGCGAAGACGCGATGCGTCCCGGTGAGCGGGCTGTCGGCGGACTCGTCCACGTCGAAGGCGCGGGTGCGCAGGCCGCCGCGCAGGCCCGCGTAGCCGGACCGCGGGTTCGCTCCGTCCATGTCGAAGAAGTAGCGGTACATGGCCTGCGCCGTGAGCACCGAGTCCGTGGCCACCACCTCGCGCGTGGTGGACTGGCCCGCGTCCCCCACCAGCGTCACGTTCGTGGACGCGTACCCACGCTGATAGCCGAGCACCAAGCCCAGGCCCCGCAGCAACGACGGGTTGCGCGCCAGCGGCAGCAACTCCAGCTCGGCGAAGATGCCCAGGTACGGCACCGACGAGGAATAGCTCACCGTGTCGCCCAGCCGCTCGTCCTCCGGAAGCCGGTCGTACGCACCACATGACTTCACGCCGGGGCGCGCGCAGTAGCTGCGCCACGTCGTCGTACCGCCCAGCGTGAGCCGGGCCAGCGGCGGCCCCGCCACCGCGTCCCCCACCGTGCCACCCGAGCCCGTGTCCAACGCCACCTCCAGGAACGGGTCGGTGGTGGTGTGCGACGCCGGGCCCACCTCCACCCCTCGCGTCCCTTCGACCTCGGACCGGGACGCCACCGCGGGCTCCTCGGGGAGCGAGCGCGCCTCGTGCCGGGTGCCTCGCAGCGCGGATTCGAGCTGGGCGCCCAGCCGCCGCCGGGAGTCCCCTTCCAGGCCCAACACCACGATGCTCGGCTTCGCGTCCGCCACGGCCTGGCGCTTCGCCGCGGCTGCCAGCGCCGGCGGAGCGGCCAGCGCCACCACGAGGGCGCACCACAGCCCCCAGCGAACCATCGAGTGTCGGGCGTTCGTCATGCCCCACGAGGTTCACCCACCCCGTCGGGGAAGTCCAGGCTCGGCGGAGAAGCGCCCTTCGCTCAGGCATTCAGCGTCGCCGGCTGCCCCATCGCCTGGGCCCCCGGTGACATCCGGGCCGGCTGCGGTGCGGCCTCCGGAGGCGAGGAGTCCGCGTGCTCATTCGCGAGGTGCTCGGCACGGCCGATGCCCAGGAAGTCGCGACGGTAGATGCGGACCATCGCCATGAAGATGGAGGCGATGAGCGGCCCCACCAGCAGGCCCATCATCCCGAACACCGCCAGCCCGCCGAACATGGACAGGAAGACGAGCAGCGGATGCAGCGCCATGCGCGAGCCGCACAGCCGGGGCCGGATGACGTTGTCGATGCTGCCCACCAGGAAGGCGCCCCAGGCCAGGAGGAAGACGCCCTCGCTCACCTGGTCCGCGGCGATGAGCACCACGCCGATGGGTCCCCACACCAGGGCGGTGCCCCCCACCGGCACCAGCGCCACCAGCACCATGGCCGCGCCCCACACCCCGGCGTGCGGCACACCGGCGATGAGGAGCCCGACGAAGCCCACCGCGCCCTGGATGATGGCGGTGACGGTGTTGCCGTAGATGATGGCGTACGCGACGTCGGTGAACTCGCGCGAGAAGGCCTCGAAGTAGCGCCGGTCCAGCGGAATCAGGCGCATGACCTCGGACACCAGCCGCCGCCCGTCGAGGAAGAAGTAGTACATGGCGACGGACATCAGGAACATGTTGATGACCAGGTCCGTGCCCGCCGCCGCCACGTCTCGCAGCAGGGCCGCGCCGCCCGTCACGGCCGACATCAGCGCGCGCTCCGCCTCCACGCTGTCCGTGTCCAGGCGGAGGTAGCGGTCCAGCCCCAGCGGCAGGCTGGCCAGGAATGGCTGACGCAGGTGCTCCTGCTCGAGCAGCTGGTGCGCCTGGCTGACGAACTGGAGCACCTCACGCGCCACCATCCAGCCCACGAGCGCCAGCGGCGCCAGGATGAGGAGGAACACGGTGGCGGTGGACATCCCCGCGCTGAGAGACTTGCGGCCCCGCAGCTTGTCGCACAGGTAGTCCTGTACCGGCATGAACAACACGACCAGGAAGCCGCCCAGCAACACCGGCATCAAGAACGGCAGCAGAATCCTGGAGAAGAGAATCAGCGCCAGGGCAAAGAGCCCGGCGAAAACAAAGTTGGACCACCGCCTCGAGTCACCCACCGCCACACCCCACGCCGCCCTGAGAACCCGCCGAACGCCGCCCTTGCCCAACGTAGGAACCGGGCGTCCCACCGGGAAGTCCGGCTTCCGCCTCACGGAGAACCGACTCATGACTTCTGGACGTTTCCTCCGCTTCTGCGCCGGGTTGCTCACGCTCACCGCCTGGGGCTGCGGCAGCGGAGATACCGGCTGTACGGACTGCCCCGCGGTCGAGGGCCGCTACCCGATACAGCTCACGGGGAGCGCGGGCGTTCCCGCGGAGTGCGCCCTGCTGGGCGTGGAGCTGCCCGAGGGCGAGGTGCTGGAAATCGCGCGAACGGGCGACAGCCTCACCAGCGAGCTCGCGGGGGTCGCCCTCCGGGGAACCATCGGCTTCCAGGGGGCCTTCAATCTGACGGGGAGCGCCACCAACACCGGTGCGTCCGGGGGCGCCCGGACGGACACCCTGAACATCAACGGCAGCTACATCGCCCCGGTGACGGACGGTGGCACGGCGTCCATCTCCGGTGTCTTCACGGGCATGTACGCGCGCGGGTCCAATACGGGCGGCCAGCGCTGCACCGTGTCCAGTCCGTTCTCGGCGACCCGGGACTGAGGCCACGGGCCGCGCGAGAGCGGTGGCGCCTGCTACTTCTTCTTCGACTCGGCGGCGGCCTTGGCCTCGGCCTTGTTCTTCTTCGCCCGCTTCTTCCAGGCCTGCCGGATCTTCATCTGCACGCGACGGTGCTTGCTCTTGCTGCGGGCCATCTTTGACTCCTGTGCTCCGGTACGGAGACGTGAAAAGAGGGGCCTAACTATCAGAACCCGACGGGCTCCCGGAAGAGGAACCCTCGGTCCCCCCCGGCGCATCGGCCGTGTCGGGTGCCGGACGGGTGGGGTACGGGATGCCCTCGGCCCCTCGGACCTGGGTCGGGCGGGCGCTGGACACCGTCACCTCCCCCTCCCGGTCCTCGTCGCTGGGCCGCTCGCGGGCCGCCGGGGCGCTGGACTGCTGGGGGCGCTTCTTCACCGACGCGAAAATCGGCTTGTAGGCGTCCAGGAAGCGCCGGACCTCGTTCAGGGGCAGCGCCGGGCAGTGATTCCCGTTGGCCCCCGTCATGGATGACGCCATGCACATGGCGTTGAGGATGGCCTCCTCGGTGGCCTCCATGACGGCCTCGTAGAGGGGGTCCAGCCGCTGATCCAGGAGGATCTTCAGCTTGTAGACCATCTTCTGCGTGCGCCTGGGGATGATGTTGGCCGTGGAGAAGCCCACGACAATCTCGCCCGAGCCGTGCGCCGCGTAGCTGCCCACCCGGCCAATGCCCAGCGCCACGCGCTTGCAGAGGCGGTTGATTTGATGGCTCAGCAGCGGCGCGTCCGTGGCCACCACCGCGATGATGGAGCCATACGTCTGGCCGCGCTTGGGCGTGCCCTTGAACTTCTCCG
The DNA here is from genome assembly GCF_050038885.1 of Pseudomyxococcus flavus. Taxonomy (NCBI): domain Bacteria; kingdom Pseudomonadati; phylum Myxococcota; class Myxococcia; order Myxococcales; family Myxococcaceae; genus Pseudomyxococcus; species Pseudomyxococcus flavus. The sequence goes on from NZ_CP143624.1 coordinate 8,740,181, forward strand.
CCAGCACCTCGCCCACGGGCAGGCCACCCACCCGCAGGTTGTGCATCTTCCCGAAGTTGGACATCACCAGGACGCCCAGCGTGTAGCCGCCCAGCACCTCCGGCAGCTTGCGTGACGACGTGCCGATGCCGCCCTTGAAGTCGCACGTCACCATGCCGGTGCCGCCGCCCACGTTGCCCTCGGCCACCGGACCGGAGGAGGCGTTGTTGATGGCCTCGAAGACGTGCTCCTCGCGCACGTGCCGTCCGGTGATGTCGTTGAGCCACGAGTCGTCACACTCCCCCACCACGGGGATGATGACGTCGTGCTCGTCGCCGATGCCGGGGTAGCGGTCCACCAGGTAGCGGGCGACGCCGTCCGACACGGCGCCCACCGCCATGGTGTTGGTGAGGAGGATGGGCGTCTCGATGAGGCCCCACTCCATGAGCTGCGTCATGCCGGAGACCTCGCCCGCGCCGTTGAGCACGAAGCCGCCTCCCGTCATGCGCTCCATGAAGATGTTCCCCTTGTTGGGGAGAATCGCGGTGACGCCCGTTCGCACCGGACCGTGGCCGGGCCGCAGCGGCCCGTCGCCCTGTATCAACGTGCTGTGCCCGACGAGCACGCCCTCCACGTCGGTGATGGCGTTCCACTTGCCGGGCTTGAAGCGCCCCAGCGGCAGGCCCAGCTCACGGGCTCGGACGCGCGGACCGTTCTCCTCGGGGATTTGCACCATAGAAGGGGGACACTAACCGACCATCCCCCACCGTCAACCACTCCACCGCGCGGTGCCTGGCCTCTTGGAGAGAGGCCACGGTACGCGGCGGATGGCGGGCCCGCTCCACGACAGGCCCGCCGTCCACACGAACCTGCCGCTACTGCACGCTGTCCGAGGCCGTGGCGGCCGGCGCCGTCTCGGGCGCGGCCTCCGGCGTCGCAGTGACGGGCTTCGCGTCCTCCGAGGGCCCCTTCGCGACGCAGGCGAAGGCGGACCCCGTCACGGTCGCCGTGGTCGTGGTGCCGCTGGCGCCGCCGAGCTGGGGCGCCGTGGTCTGCAGGTGCGTCGCGCCCAGCGCGGCCGCCTTGTTCTGCGCGTCATTCATGGCGTACTGCATCAGCTGATCGTTGCTGATGTAGCCGCCGCCGAACGCGCCGCCGCCCTGCCCGATGACCGTGCCCAGGAACTTGCAGCCGTCCACGTTCAGGTTCGGAGCGGCCACCACCCGGCTCCCCGCCGCGTTCAGCGAAGCGGTCGCGCATCCCGTCAGCAGCGCCACCGCCGCGAGCATCGTGATTCGAAACGACATCCGTCTGTTCCCCTCTTTGTCGCCGCCCTGATGGGCAGGCGTGTGTCAAGAATAGGATACAGGGACGGCACCGCTCAACCGGTGACTCGGTTGAGCGGGCCTGACGCGGGTTCCGGTTTGACTCAGGCCTTCGCGTCCACGCGTGGCGTGGGCTCCCCGGGCGCGGGGGCCGATGCGGCGGCCACCGCCGGCACGGGCTGGGTGGCCGTGGGCGTCCCCTCCTCCAGGGCCACGCTCTTGCGCAGCACGGAGGCGGAGTGCTCGCTGGCGGCGCGGCGCGCCTCCCGCTCCTTGTAGCGTCGGATGGCGGGGGCCATGATTTCGCCAATCAGGCCGCGGTAGTCCATGCCCGCGCCCTGGGCGATGAGGACCAGGTCGCTCCAGCCCGGCGTGAGGCCGGGCAGCGGGTTGCACTCGATGAAGTAGATGCGGCCCTTGTCGTCCATGCGGAAGTCGATGCGCGCCACGTCGCGGCATCCCAGCGCCATGAACGAGTTGCGCGCCGCCGTGCGCAGGCGCTCCAGCAGCGCGGGCTCCAGCCTGGCCGGCGCGTCGTAGCGGATGCGGTCCGTCCAGTCGAGCTTGTGCTGGAAGCTGTAGACGGGGTTCTTCTCCTCCTTGTCGAGGAAGACGATCTCCATGGGCGGCAGCACGCGCGGGCGCCGCTCGCCCAGCAGGCCCACGGTGAACTCGCGGCCGCGGATGTACTCCTCGATGAGCGCCGGCTGCTGGTACTTGCCGGCAATCTCCCTCACCACCTCGCGCAGCTCCGCCTCGGTGTGGCAGACGCTCTTGGTGACGACGCCCTTGGAGCTGCCCTCCGCCACCGGCTTCACGATGAGCGGGAAGGAGGTGAACTCCCTGTTGAGGCGCTCCTTGCCCGTCACCATCAACTGGAAGTTGGGCGTGAGGATGCCGGCCTGACGGACGATCTTCTTCGCCAGGCCCTTGTCCAGGGCGATGGACAGCGTCGCCGGGTCGGAGCCCGTGTACGGGATGTCCAGCAGCTCCAGCATCGCCGGGACCTGGCTCTCGCGGTTGCGGCCCTTGAAGCCCTCCGCGATGTTGAAGACGAGGTCCAGCGGCGTGCTCGCCAGCACCGTGGGCAGCTCGGCCGTCGCCTCCAGGTCGATGACCTCGTGGCCCCACGACGCAATCGCCTCGCGGATGGCCTGGAGCGTGTTCGGCGAGTCGTACTCGGCCTCGCTGTCCTCCACCGCCTCCGCCGTGGCCATGGGCTTCACGCGCTTCACGTTGAAGCTGAAGCCCACGCGCAGCGGACCGCTCTTGCGGGCGGGCTTGCCCTGCCGCCGCGAGGAGTCCTTGATTTTGTACCGCTTCGCCGCGCTCTGGATGATGGAGTTGATGACGCCATCCAGGTGCAGGCCGTCCAGCTCCGCCGACGCGTAGATGCCCGCGCCCGGCTCCAGGCTGGGCAGCGCGTTGAGCTCCAGGAAGTACGGCACGCCCGCGTCGCTGAGCCGGAAGTCGATGCGGCCCAGGTCGCGGCAGTCGAGCGCCTGGTAGATCTTCTGCGCCATCCGCCGGATGTCCTCGGCCGTGCGGGCCGGAATCTGCGCCGGCGCGCGCACGCTGACCGCGCTCTCCCGGGACGTCTTCAGGGCGTAGTCATAGATGGCGTACCTGCGACCCTCGGTGACGGCCGGGTCGATGATGTACTCCACCGGCGTGAGGACGCCGTCGTAGTCGTTGTCCACCGCCTCCAGGAAGGGCACCGTCAGGTCGCGGCCGGCGATGTACTCCTCCACCAGCACACCGGACGGGTACTTCTCCAGCGCGGCGGCCACCTTGACGCGCACCTCCTCCAGCGTCTCCGCGACGGAGTCCTGGGTGATGCCCTTGGACGAGCCCTCGAAGTTGGGCTTCACGATGACGGGGAAGCGCAGGTTCTCCGCCGAGAGCTCGCTGAGCTTCTCCACGTACTGCCAGCCAGGCGTGCGGATGCCCTGCTTGGACAGCACCAGCTTGGTGAGCTGCTTGTCGAGCGTCACCGCCAGCGCGTACGCGTCCGAGCCCGTGTACGGGAAGCCCAGTTCGTCGAAGAGGGCCGGATAGAAGGCCTCGCGGAAGCGCCCGCGGCGCCCCTCGGCGGTGTTGAAGATGAGGTCGGGGCTGTACGCCTCCAGCCGCGCCACGGTGCGCGAGGCCGGACCGCTGACCTCGAAGCGCTCCAGGCGGTGGCCGATGCGCTCGATGGCCGCGGCCAGCGCGTTGACCGTCTCCTGGGTGTCGAACTCCGCCTCTTCTTCCGAATCAGACAGCCTGAGGTTGTGGGTCAGCGCGATGCGCATGGGTACCCCCTTCGCTTCCTGAACGACGAGCGTCCGCGGCGCACCTTCGCCGCGGACATGAGCCTGCCGGGGGCGCGCTCATGCGCGACCGGCGTGCGAGCTGCAACGGTTACGCCCGCGACAACCTTCCCGTCGACCACCTGCGTCTGCGCCCAGGTATCACCCAGCCGCCAGCCCAGCGGATCCCTTAGCACGCGCCACGCTTCCACGCCGCCGATGACCAGGAGCCCCGCGGCGGCGGCCACCGGCCCATGCGGCGCGGGCATCATTCCCAGCAGCACGATGAGCGCCAGCGGCGCGTTGCGAAGGGTGCTGTCGCGGTGCCGCGCCGCCGAGCGCGTGGGCAGGTGCATCACCTTCACGCCGAAGATGCGCTTGCCCACGCTCTGACCCTGAATCATCCCGTCCGCCAGCAGCAGGAAGAGCAGCGCCACCACCGAGCCCGCCGCGCCGCACACCACGTACAGGCCCCAGGCCACCGCCACGTCCACCACGCGCGCGCCCGCGCGCAGCCACAGCGAGGCCTTGGGATAGGGAGAGCTGGGCTTGGCGTCCTCGGACACCAGCCGCAGGACGCGGCCCTCGTGCCGGGCCGACGCCATGAGCACCCGGCTTCGCGAGGTGCTCACTCCTCGGGCTCCAGCATGAGCCCTTCCTCACGCGGCTCCGGCTCGTCCAGCCCCGCCAGCCGGGCCAGCCGTTCGTGGGCGCTCAAAGGAGAGATGCGCGGCGCGGCCCACTCGGCATGCGTCTGCGCGTACTCGGCCGCGAGCGCGGCGGTGGGACTGCCCGTCTCCGACATCCGCAACAGCCGCCCGCGCGCCGCTTCCTCGTCGTGCTCGGCGGGGCTGCCCTCGCGCGTGAAGAGGATGAAGGCCATGGCCGGGCGCTTGGAGGACTCGCGCATCGCGAACTGGATGCCGTCGAGGTTCCAGCCCTTGGCCGTCCATTCGTTGAGGGTGCGCTCCAGGGCGCCCTCGTCCACGGTGGACAGCTCGACCACTTTGTACTGCAAGGGCCCTGGGGGGGTGACACGGGCCGCGCGACCGGCGCCGGCCCGCTTCTTCGCGGTGCGCCGGCGTTGGGGCGGGGGCTTCTGGGACTTTCGTCCAGGCCGCTTCTGGGTTGGCATCGTGCAGCGTCATTTGGACGCAACGCGCGCGGCGGATCAAGGGTCAACCCGCGGCGCGTGCGTCCGGCTGTTGCCTACAGGAGCTTCGCCGCCTCCAGGGCGTGGTAGGTGATGATGAGGTCGGACCCGGCGCGCTTCATGGACGTGAGCGTCTCCAGCATCACCCGCTCGTAGTCGATCCACCCGTTCAGGCCGGCGGCCTTGAGCATCGAATACTCGCCAGACACGTTGTAGGAGACGACGGGCAGGTCCCAGCGCTCGCGCACGGCGCGGATGACGTCCAGGTAGGCCAGCGCGGGCTTCACCATGACCATGTCCGCGCCCTCCTCCACGTCCAGGGCCACCTCCTTGAGGGCCTCGCGGATGTTGCCGGGGTCCATCTGGTAGCCCCGGCGGTCGCCGGAGGCCGGCGTGTTCTGGGCGGCCTCGCGGAACGGGCCGTAGTAGCCGGAAGCGAACTTCGCCGAGTAGGCCATGATGGGCAGCTCGCCGAAGCCCGATTCGTCCAGGGAGCGACGGATGGCGGCCACGCGCCCGTCCATCATGTCCGACGGGGCGATGATGTCCGCGCCCGCCTTCGCGCAGCTCACGGCCATCTTCGCCAGCAGGGGCAGCGTGGCATCATTGACGACGTGGCCTCCCTCCAGCACGCCGCAGTGGCCGTGGTCGGTGAACTCGCAGAGGCAGATATCGACCACGACCTGGAGGTCGGGCTCGGCCGCCTTGATTTCCCGGATGGCGCGCTGGACGATGCCGTCGTCCGCGTAGGCCTGGGTGCCGTGCGCGTCCTTGTGGTTGGGAATTCCGAACAGGAGGACGGCGGGCACGCCCAGCGCCCTGGCCTGACGGGCCTCGGCGACCACGTGCTCCAGCGAGAGGTTGAAGATGCCCGGCATGGAGGTGATGGGACGGCGCACGTCCCGGCCCTCCACGACGAACAGGGGGTAGATGAAGTCAGCCGGGTCGAGGCGCGTTTCACGCACCATGTCCCGCAGAGCGGGGTTGCGGCGGAGGCGGCGGGGGCGGTGGATGGGGTAGGCCATGACGGACGCCGGTATAAACCGGCGGCGCCGCCCCTTCATCGTTTCCGCCCCCCTGCCCGGCTGGTCAGCCTGCGACGAGCTTCCAGCTCCGCTGATGGTGCCGCTGCTCGCGCGCCTGCCGCTGGGCCTGGCGCTCGGCGATGCCCGCCTCGTGCAGGGCACGGGCGTAGCGCACGCGCGCCGCCTCCGTCCCCGCGGACAGGCCCTGCACGGCCGCCTCCAGTTCACGGCGGGCCTCCAGGAACTGCTGTTCCACGCGGTCCTCGTACGTCATGTCCGGCTCTCCTCGCGGTTGGGGTGTTCCGCCCGGAAGTGCACGGGCCGGACCGTGGAGCCCCAACGAGTTGCGAAGCCGCCAAGTCCCCGGAACGACGAGGTACCGCGGCGCGGCAGGCACGGCAGGCGTGCGAAGCGGCCTACCCATGGGCGCGAACACGGCGCCGCAGGGAGCCGCCACGGAGCCGCTCAGCCCGCCCGGACGACCGACCGGCATCCAGACGCAATCGGTGGAGGGCCGGGTCGTCTACAGTCGTGACCGTGACGAACCAGATGCCAGCCATCGAAGTGAGGGGACTGCGGAAGACGTACCATCGGACCTTCCGGAAGGGAGGCAACGAGGCCCTCCGGGGAATGGACCTCACGGTGCCGCAAGGAAGCGCGTTCGGCCTCATCGGCCCCAACGGCGCGGGCAAGACGACGTTCATCAAGAGCATCCTCGGCATCGTCCAGCCCACGGAGGGCACCGTGCGTGTGCTCGGCGGAACGCCAGAGGATCCGCGCATCCGCGCGCGCATCGGCTACCTGCCGGAGCGCCTCCACCTGCCAGGGACGTGGACGGCGCCGGCCTTCCTCGCGACGGTGGCCCGGCTCAAGGGCCTCCGGGCGGACCCCGCCTCGGGCATGCGCCTGCTGGAGCGGGTGGGCCTGGCGGATGCGGTGGGTCGGCGCATCGGCGGCTACTCGAAGGGCATGCGCCAGCGGCTGGGGCTGGCGGCGGCGCTGGTGGGGAACCCTGCCCTGCTGGTGCTGGATGAGCCCACGGACGGAATCGACCCCATGGGGCGCATGGAGGTGCGGCGCATCCTCCAGGACGAGGTGCAGCGCGGCACCACCCTCTTCCTCAACTCGCACCTGCTGGCGGAGACCGAGCGGGTGTGTGACCGGGTCGCCATCCTCGCGGGGGGGCGCGTGGTGCGCGAGGGCCGCCTGGAGGACCTGGCGCGCGGCGGGGCCCGGTGGCTGGTGCGCTTCGCCCCGGGTGCCAGCGCGGAGGCCCTGGCGGCGGCGGGCTTCCACCGGAGCGGCGCCGAGGGCCCGTTTCATGTCGAGGCCGCGGACCCGGCGGCGCTCAACGCGGCGCTGGACCGGGCGCGCGCGGCGGGGGCGCTGATGGTGGAGCTGCGGCGCGATGGAGCGGACCTGGAGTCGGTGCTGATGGGAACGGTGGAGGCCGCGGCGTGAGTCCAGTGCTGGGAATCGCGGGGTACGTGTTGCGCGAGGCGATGTCGCGCAAGTTCATCCTGGCATTCATCGTGGGCATCACGTTGGTGCTGACGGTGGTGGCGCTGAGCCTGCGCATCGATGTCGTGGACGGGGCGCTGGCGGCGTCGCGCCTGTTCGGCGAGGAGCTGCGCACGAGCATTCGCTCCGTGGACGTGGCGCTGCGGCCCGTCTATCAGGCAGCGGCCTTCCTGGTGTTCTACGGCGGCATCCTGTTCGGCATCGTCGCGTGCTCGGACTTCGCGCCGTCCCTGATGTCTCCGGGCCGCATCGAGCACCTGCTCGCCCTGCCCATCCAGCGCTGGCACCTGCTGGCCGGGACCTTCCTGGGCGTGATGACGCTGGCGCTGGGCGGGACGCTGTATGGGACGACGGGGCTGGTGCTCATCTTCGGCGTGAAGGCGGGGTACTGGACGACGGGGCCGCTCATCGCCGGGCTGCTGGCGTGCGTGGGCTTCGCGGCGGTGTACGCGGTGATGCTGACCACGGCGACGCTGGTGCGCAGCGCGGCGCTGTGCGCGGCGGCGGGCTTCGTGTCCCTGGTGGGCGGCATCATCGCGGGCTACCGGCAGGAGCTGACGCCCTTCTTCGAGGAGGGCCTCGGCCGCGACGCCTTCCGGGCGGTGACGCTGGCCCTGCCGCGGCTGTCCTCGCTGGCGGTCGCTGGGGGCGACATCGCGGCGTCCACGCCACTGGAAGTGCGGTCGCTGGGGTTGCTGCTGCTGGGCGTGCTGGTATTCGGCTTCGGAGCCCTGGCGGTGGGCTTCTGGCGCTTCGAAGGAAAGGACTACTGAGATGGACAACCGTGGACGCCGCAGGGTCTGGCTCGTGGCGGCGGCGATGTTGTTCGTGGTGGCCGCGGTGTTGATGTTCACCGGCCAGGGCGAGGAGCCCGCCATGGAGACGCCGAAGGTGGAGTTCCCCCGGCGGATGCGGGCACCGGAGCGCGAGCGCGCGGAGCGGCGGCGCACACACGTGCCCGTGGTGCAGGTGGACGCGGGCACGCCCGAGCGCAGCCGGCCCATGGACCCCGTGCTGGCGGCCCTGCCCCGGGGCGAAGGCAAGACGGCGGTGGTCATCGAGGCGAACGCGCTGAGGCACTCGCCCATTGGCGAGCTGCTGCTGGACTGCCTGATGCGCGACGGCGGCAAGCGGCTGGACGAGCTCCGGAAGCTCAGCGGCGTGGACCCGCTCCAGGACCTGGACCGGCTGGTCATCACCGATGAGGGGATGATGCTCTCGGGGAACTTCGGCAACGCGAAGTTCAAGGAGCTGCTGGGCGAGCGCGTGTCCATGGACTACGGCGAGGGCGCCCGGGTGTACGAGCCCGGCGACATGACGGTGACCCGGCCGGATGGGAGCACCGTGCGCGGGCGGAGCGAGGCGGCGATCGCGACGTGGAACAACCAGCTGCTGGTGATTGGCAAGTCGCCGGATGAGGTGAAGGCGGTGGTGGACCGGGTGGAGGGCCGCGGCCCGGACGAGCCACCCGCCATCTCCGAGGGCAGCACCTATGGCGAGATGTACGGCGTGCTGTCGGTGGAGCAGCTCGCGCGCATGTTGCCGCAGGAGCAGGCGGAGCTGGCCCAGCGCATCCGTGACGTCGCGCAGAACGTGGAGCTGCACGTGGACGCGAGCGGCGACGTGGCCATGGTGGCCGAGGTCCGCGGCAAGAATGACGACGAGGTGACGGACCTGGGCAAGACGCTTGGCGCCGCGCTGAGCATGGCGCGCATCAAGGCGCAGGCGGAGGGCGACAAGGACCTGGCGCAGCTGCTCGACTTCGCGCGTGTCCAGCCGGACGGCTCGTCGTTCAAGCTGGAGATGGCCGTGCCGCTGGACGTCATCCAGCAGCGGCTGGCCTTCTGCAAGGAGGAGCGGAACGCCGCGGAGGCAGCGAAGCAGCAGTAGCCCCTCCCCTCTCGGCGGTGCGCCTGGCCGAACCGCCTGCCTCCTCGGGCGTCAACGGCAGCGCGCACGCCGTGCGCACGAGGAGCGACGTGCCCTGCCCGTCCGCCATGCGGATAACGCGCTTGCTGAGGGCCGAGGGGGCCAGCCCCAGCTTGCCGCTCGCCCTGGCGATACTTCCGCTGCCGGCCGCCGCCGCGGAGTCGATCGGCTCGCCCGCCCGGTCGTCCACCCGGTCACCTTTGAGGCTCCTTCAAAGGCGTTCTGACCCTCCGGAGATTCCATCTCAACGGGCCCGTCACTACATGACGCGGGAGCTCCCTGGCCCGAAAGCCGCAGCCCGCTGGAGAAGACATGGACTTGCAACTCGACGGAAAGACCGCGCTCGTGACGGGCGGCACCGCTGGAATCGGCCTGGCCATCTCGGCACGGCTGGCCGCTGAAGGGGCCCAGGTCGTCATTCCCGGGCGCTCCCGGGAGAAGCTCGACGCGGCGGTCGCCCATATCGAGCGGGCCCACCCTGGCGTCTCCAAGCGCGTGCGGACGGTGCAGGCGAACCCGGCCAACGCGGAGGGCGCTGCGCTCCTCGCTCGCGAGCTCCCGGACGTGGACATCCTGGTCAACAACCTGGGCATCTACGAATCCAAGCCGTTCACCGACATCAGCGACGAGGACTGGCGCAAGTACTTCGAGGTGAACGTCCTGAGCGGCGCGCGACTGTCGCGTCAGTACCTGCCGGGAATGCTGAAGCGGAACTGGGGGCGCATCATCTTCATCGCCAGTGACTCCGGGCTCGTCATCCCGCCCGACATGATTCACTACGGCATGACGAAGACCGCCCAGCTCTCGATCTCCCGGGGCCTGGCGGCGACGACGAAGGGCACCCGCGTCACCGTCAACGCCGTGCTGCCGGGGACGACGCGCTCCGAGGGCATCGAGGACTTCTTCAAGAGTGTGGCGAAGGACCCGAACGCGCCCATGGCCGAAATCGAGGCCGAGTTCTTCCGGAACGAGCGGCCCACGTCGCTGATCCAGCGCGTCATCGAAGCCGAGGAGATCGCATCACTCGTAGCCTTTGTCGCGAGCCCCCTGTCGTCCGCCACCAACGGCGCCGCGCTCCGAGCCGACGGGGGCATCGTGCCGACCATCGCGTGAGCCGGCATGCGCCGCGCCAGCCTCACGCGAGCTGGCGCGGCACCCTCCCCCTGCGGCCGTCAGCGGTCAGCGACGGGCAGCGGGCCCCGGATCAGCCCCGGTGCCTGGCGATGAGCGCGTTCGCCGCCTCCGGGTTGCGCTTGCACTCGAGCAGCGCGCGGAGGATGAGCGGCGCGACGATGGTGGCATCCGACTCGATGACGAACATCGGCGTCGTCTCGGTCAGCTTGTCCCAGGTGATCTTCTCGTTGGGCGTCGCGCCGGAGTACGAGCCATAGGACGTCGTCGAGTCGCTGATCTGGCAGAAGTAGGCCCACGGCTTCACGGGCTTCTGCAGGTCATACTTGATCGAGGGGACGACGCAGATGGGGAAGTCACCGGCGATGCCGCCACCAATCTGGAAGAAGCCGATCCCCTCACCCGCGGAGAGCTCCTCGTAACGGTCGTAGAAGTCGGCCATGTACTCGATGCCGGACTTGACGATGCTCGCGCTGCAATCCCCCGTCTTCACGTAGGACGCGAAGATGTTCCCGAAGGTCGAGTCTTCATACCCAGGGACGACGATGGGAAGCCGGTGCCGCGCCGCCTCGAGCAGCCAGCAGGCCTCGGGGTCTCCCTCGTAGATGGAGGGGTCCAGGGCCGTGATGAACTCGTAGAAGTACTCGTGCCAGAAGCGCCGCTCGCCCCGCTCGCTCGCGCCCTTCCACATCGGGACGACGATCTTCTCGACGGCACGGAACGCCTCGTCCTCGGGGATGCTCGTGTCGGTGACCCGCCGCATCCGCTCCTCGAGGATCCGCGTGTCGTCCTGCTTGGTGAAGTAGCGGTACTCGGGAAAGTCCTTGTACGCCTTGTGAGCGACGAGCCGGAAGAGCGACTCCTCCAGGTTGGCGCCCGTCACCGACATCCCATGAATCAGGCCCGCGCGAATGGCGGGCGCGAGGGTGATGCCGAGCTGCGCCGAGGACATCGCGCCCGCGACGCTCCAGAACATGCGGCCACCCTTGGAGATGTGCTCCCAGTAGGACAGGAGCGCGTCGCGGGTCGCGCGCGCGTTGAAGTTCTTGTAGTTCGCGAGAACGAACTCCAGCACCGGAAGATCGGACGTGGACATGTGGGCCTCCAGCAACTACGGGGTCGAGGCTCGGGAGGCGCCAGACGAGCAAAGCCACCCGAGGACACCCTACGGTCACGACGAGAAGTCGCGCCGCCATCGGAGCGTCAAGTGGCTGCCCATTCACTACCACAGCGCGGCCCGCTCGCAACAACGCCCGCATTCCGGATGACGGAGGCCCTCCGGCCAGAGCGCGGCCGGCCTGGGGCTCTCAGATGCGCTTGACCACCCTCAGGGCGAATCGCACGAATCGCGCGTCCAGCGGCTCATTGAGCATGAGCCGTTGCCAGACCAGCCCTGACAGCACGTTGACCACGAGCTCGCGGTCAGCGGGGCGGCGGTCGGTGAGACACGCCCGGAGCTCGTCCCCGCGCGGCCGCACGAGCTGGGCGACGAGCCGCCCGTGGAGGTCGGCATCGAACTGCGCCTCCGCCATGAGCGCGCGCAGCACGGGTGCCGCCTCCGAGGCCCCCCGGCAGAACTCCACCAGCGTCGAGGACAGCGAGGGCTTCCGGCGGCTGTTGCGTGGCGCCTGGTGCACCCATTCCGCGAACGCGTCGAGCACCAGCGCGCCCTTGCCCGGCCACCATCGATAGATGGTCTGCTTGCCGGCGCCCGCGCGCTTCGCCACGTCAGCCGTGGTGACGGCCGCATAGCCCTTCTCGAGCACCAGCTCCTGAGCCGCCGTGAGGATGGCTCGGCGCACCTGCTCGTCTCTCGGTCTGCCCACACCCATGCCCCGCTTTTACGAGACGACGAGTCTCGGAATCAACCCGCTTTCGAGACTCTCCGTTCCGGAATTGCGTAACGCGGTGCGCACCTGCGTAACCCTCGCGCGTTGACGCGGTGCTGCACCCTGTGTAGCAGTGCCGTCACAATGGCTGAACAATCAGGTTTTCTGCGTCGACTGGGAAAAGTGGTGCTGAACGAAGTGGGCGAGCGAATCGGCGGCACGCCCACCACAGTCTCCTCGGGAGACACACGCTTCACGCCGCCGGCTCCCGCGGCGTCTAACGACCTGGAGTCGCTCGATGGCTGGGGCTTCGCCGATACGCGCTTCGAGGTGCGGCCCGACGGCAGCACCGTGCTGACGGGCACCCGCTACAACATCAGCAACGTCGCCATGCCCGACCTGATGCCCTGGTTCGCCAGCAAGCTGGCCTCGCCGCTGGGCTACGACAACCGCAACGAGCCGCACTACCCGCCCGAGATTCCCGAGGCGAAGAAGGACGACAAGCTCGTGGCGGCGCTGCGCGAGTTCCTGAAGGAAGACCAGCTCACGGACGACCCCAAGCAGCGCCTGCGGCGCGGCCACGGCCACACCGGCGGTGAAATCTGGGCCATCCGCTACCGCAAGCTGGACCGCGTGCCCGACCTCGTCGTCTTCCCGCGGAGCCACGAAGAGGTGGTGAGGCTGGTGGAGGTGGCGACGAAGCACGGCGCCTGCGTCATCCCGTTTGGCGGCGGCACCAACGTGACGGAGGCCCTGCGCATCCCCCTCTCGGAGAAGCGCCTGGTCATCGCCGTCGACATGCGGCAGATGAACCGCATCCTGTGGATCGACCCCGTCAACCGCATGGCCCGCATCGAGGCCGGCGCCACGGGTCGCCACCTGATGACCGAGCTCGCGAAGTTCGGCTTCACCATCGGCCACGAGCCCGACAGCCTCGAGTTCTCCACGCTCGGCGGGTGGATTGCCACCAACGCCAGCGGCATGAAGAAGAACCGCTACGGCAACATCGAGGACCTGGTGCTCGACATGCAGGTCGTCACGTCCCAGGGCATCGTGGACCGCCCGCGCCAGGCGCCCCGGGAAAGCGTCGGCGTCAACCCGCGCCAGTACATGTTCGGCAGCGAGGGCAACTTCGGCATCGTCACCACGGCGGTGGTGAAGCTCTTCCCGCTTCCCGAGGTCCAGCGCTACGGCTCGGTCATCTTCCCCGACCTGGCGGCGGGCCTCGCCTTCCTCTACGAGCTCCAGAAGTCGGGCGCGGTGCCGGCCAGCGTGCGCGTCATGGACAACACCCAGTTCCACTTCGGACAGGCGCTCAAGCCGGCCAAGCATGGGCTGGCGGCGAAGCTGAAGAGCGAGGTCGAGAAGGTCGTGGTCACCAAGCTCAAGGGCTTCGACCCGTACAAGCTGGCCGTGGCCACCATCGTCTTCGAGGGCTCGCGCGAGGAGGTGGAGTTCCAGGAGAAGACGCTGTACCGCATCGCCGCGGAGCACGGCGGCATGAAGGGCGGCGGCGCCAACGGCGAGCGCGGCTACCAGCTCACCTTCGGCATCGCGTACATCCGCGACCTCACCTTCGAGCACTGGGCCATCGCCGAGAGCTTCGAGACGAGCGTGCCGTGGAGCCGCGCCATGGAGCTCTACGAGCGCGTGCAGCGCCGCGTCGAGAAGGAGCATGCCGCGATGGGCCTGCCGGGGAAGGTCTTCTTCACCGGCCGCTTCACGCAGGTCTACCAGACCGGCGTCGTCATCTACTTCTACCTGGGCTTCTACGCGCGCGGCGTGCCCGACCCCGTGGCCGCGTATGCGGCGCTCGAGCATGCGGCGCGCGAGGAGATTCTCGCCGCGGGCGGCTCGCTCTCGCACCACCATGGCGTCGGCAAGATCCGCCGCGGCTTCCTGCCCGAGGTGTACTCGGAAGGCGCGCTGGCGCTGAACCGCAAGGTGAAGGCCGCCATCGACCCCGACAACGTCTTCGGCGCGTCGAACAGCGGCATCAACGGCCCGGTGGCGCTCACCCCGGACGAGGAGGCGCACTGATGGCCCGCCACGTTTTCCTCACGGGTGTCACCGGCTTCGTGGGCAAGGTCGTGCTGGAGACCCTGCTCCGGCAGGACGTCGAGCGCGTCACCGTGCTGGTGCGCGAGTCGAAGGACCGGCAAGGCCGCGTGCAGTCGGCCGCCGAGCGCTTCGAGAAGGTGGCGAAGGCCGCCTGCTTCGCACACCTCCCGTCCGACTGGACGGAGCGCGTCGACGTGGTGAGCGGCGACCTGGAGCAGCCCGACTGCGGCCTGTCTCCCGCAGACGCCGACAAGGTGCGCCACCACGTCACGCACGTCGTGCACTGCGCGGCCAGCGTGGACTTCGACCTGCCGCTCGCGCAGGCGGCCTCCGCCAACATCCGGAGCGCCCTGTCGGTGCTGGCGCTCGCGCGCAGCTGTCCGAACGTGGTGGGCATGGTCGACGTGTCGACGGCCTACGTCAACGTCTGGCGGCCCGGCCCCATCGAAGAGAAGCTGGCGCACCTGCCGAAGCCCGCCGCGGAGCTCTACGAGGCCTTCCAGACGGCGCAGGGAGAGGGCCGCGAGTGGCTGGCGCTCACCGGCCACCCCAATACGTACACGCTGACCAAGAGCGTCGCCGAGCACCTCATCTCCGAGCAGCGCGGGCACGTGCCCGTCGTCATCGTGCGGCCCAGCATCGTGTCGGCGTCGTACCGCACGCCCTTCCCTGCCTGGCTGGACAGCCCGGCGGCGCTGGCGGGCTGCCTGCTGTACAGCGGCCTGGGCGTGGTGCGTGCGTTCAACGCCGACCCGTCGGTGCGGCTCGACGTCGTGCCGGTGGACGTGGTGGCCAGCGAGGTCGTGCGCGCGGTGTTCGGCCCCATGCCACGGCCCGGCGAGCCCGTGCCCATCGTCCACGCCACCATGGGTGTCCAGCGCGCGCTGCGCATCGACATGGCCGCCGCGTCGACCATCGAGTGGTTCAAGCACCGGCCCGGCGTGGTGAAGGCGCCGGACATGTTCGTCGGCCGCAAGGACCACGGCTTCGACAAAGTCGACTTCGTCCGTCGTGAGCTGCCGGTGCAGCTGCAGAAGGCCGCGCTCGCGCTGCTCCGCCGGAGCAAGGCGCACCGCCGCCTCACGCGCGCGGACGAGAAGGTGCAGTACCTCAACGAGGGCTTCGCCTACTTCACCCACCACACCTTCGACTTCGTGCGCAGCACGCCACTCGAGGTGCCCGGCTTCGATCCATTCGAGTACGTGCGCGTGGTGGATGAAGGCATGTACCGGCACCTGCTCTCACGCGACGAGACGCAGGTGTCCTTCGCGGGTCCGAAGCACGACGACGCGCGCGGCGACGGTGAGTGGGTCCGGGAGCGCCAGGTGGGCAACACCACGCTCAAGCTCTTCGGCTATGCCCTGCGCAAGACGTTCCGCCGCTGCA
The DNA here is from genome assembly GCF_050038885.1 of Pseudomyxococcus flavus. NCBI lineage: Bacteria > Pseudomonadati > Myxococcota > Myxococcia > Myxococcales > Myxococcaceae > Pseudomyxococcus > Pseudomyxococcus flavus. The sequence goes on from NZ_CP143624.1 coordinate 8,755,811, forward strand.
TGAGCGACGTGACGTTCGACCGGCCGTCCTTCGAGCGCGCGATGGAGCACGTGCCTCCGGGCGCGCTGGTGGTGCTGGCGCCCACGCACCGCAGCTACTTCGACTTCCTGCTGACCAGCTACCTGTGCTTCCAGCACCCGGAGCTGGGCATCTCCATGCCGCACATCGCCGCCGCGGAGGAGTTCGGTCGCATCCCCGTGGTGGGCCCGATTCTCAAGGACTCCCAGGCCTTCTTCATCAAGCGCGGCGTGGGCCGTGAGGTGCCGGAGCTCGGGGAGGAGCTGCGCCGGCTGACGGAGAAGAACGCGTCGCTCATGTTCTTCGTCGAGGGCCAGCGCAGCCGCGCGCGGTTGATGCTGCCGCCGAAGCGCGGGCTGCTGCGCGCGCTGCAGAACACGGGACGTCAGTTCGTGGTGCTGCCCATCGCCATCTCCTACGACCGGCTCCCGGAGGAGGCGTCGCTCGCGAAGGAGCTGGCCGGACACCCCCGCCCGAAGATGACCCTCACCGGCGTGCTGGGCTGGCTCTCGAAGCTGGTGCGCGGCAACGTGCAGCTGGGCCGCGTCCACATGGCGTGCGGCGCGCCGCAGCTGCTCCAGCGAGACACCGACGTTCGCGCGCTGAGCCATGCGCTCATGGCCGAGCTGCAACGGCACACCACGGTCAGCAGCTTCCACCTGCGCGCCTTCCTCGCCGAGCACCCGATTCCCGGCGTCGACGAGGCGTGGCTGCGCGAGGCCATCGAGCGGCGCGGTGGCCGCGTGCTGGCCAGCGACCTGCCCGTGCCGAATCCCTTGCCTCCCGCGCTGGCGCACTCGCTGCGGAACCAGTGGCAGCACTGGTTCGCGGGCGACGTGCTGGCACGGCAGCCTGGCAACCCCGCGCTGGAGGACCACCTGTCGCGGTACCGCTGGTGCGCCACGCCGTTCGCCGAGATGGGCGATGCGCGCGTCGACGCGGTGGTGAAGGCGCTCTTCGAGCCCGTGGTGCGCGACTACATGGAGGCCACCAAGGTCCGCGCACCCGTCGAGTTGAAGGACGTCGCCGTGACGCACCGGCCGCACCTCGACGGCGTGGTCCAGGCGCTGGTGTCGCTCGACATCGTGAAGCCCGCGGGCGATGGCTTCGAGTGGGGACCGAACGCGGCGCAGCTCTCGCAGTTCCATGAGGCGTGCGCCTGGCGCGGGGTCGAGTCATGAAGACGCTCGTCACGGGAGCCAGCGGTTTCCTCGGCCGCAATCTCCTCGAGGTGCTGGGCGACGATGCCGTCGCCCTGGTGCGCTCGCCCCTGTCGACCCGGGTGGCGCAGATTTCAGGAACGCCGCTCGACCCCGATACCTGGTTGCCACAGGCCCAGGGCGTGAAGGTGCTGATTCACTCGGCCGGCATGGTCCACCACAGCCGGCGGCATGCCGACGAGATGGTGCGCTTCAACATCGACAGCTCGCTGGCCATGGTGCGGGCAGCGAAGGCGCTCGACGCGCGGCTGGTGCTGGTGTCGACCTCCGGCACGGTGGGCTGCTTCCCGCACGCCACCATCGAGGCCGATGAGCACTCCCTCTACGCCGAGGCGATGGTCGGCCGCTGGCCGTACTACCTGTCGAAGATTCGGGCGGAACAGCAGGCGCGGAAGCTGGCCCGGCAGCTCGGCGTGGAGATGACCGTCGTCCGGCCGCCCGTGCTGCTCGGCCCCGGCGACACCCTGGGGCGCTCGACGACCAACGTGGCGCGCGTGCTGGACGGCCGCCTCCCGTTCATCCCCGCGGGCGGCATCGCCTTCACCGATGTGCGCGACGTGGCGCAGGCGCTCGCGAACCTGGCGCGGAAGGCAGACTGGCGCGACACGTACCACCTGCCCGGCACCTCGATGCCGTTGCGCACCTTCTTCGAGCGCGTGGGCGAGGTCGCCGGCATCCAGGTGAACCGCCCCGGCGTGCCGACGCTCGTCGTCGACGGGCTCGCCAGGCTGGGCTCGCGCGTGCCGCTCAAGAAGCTCCCGGACCCCGTGGTGCTCGAGATGTCGACGTGCCACTGGGGCTTCAAGACGCTGTGGAGCCACGAAGAGCTCGACTACCGGCCGCGCAGCCACCGGCAGACGTTGAGTGACACGGTGGCGTGGCTGCGAGAGTCACGGGCGCGGAACTGACCGCCAGGGAGGAGTCGAGGCGCCGCTACCCGCCCACGGTCGGGGAGGCGTGCGGCGCTTCCCCTCCGGCGCGAGGGTGCACAGGCAGGGCGGCGCCCGCTCAAGGGTGAAGGAGCGCACGGCTCGTACCCGCTGGCCCGGTGGAGCGGCGTCAAGTGGGGCGCCGCCTCTCGCGCGTCAGCGACTCCGCTCGCTTCCATCCGCGAGTCCACTCACCCGAGCATCGCGTTCACTTCGTCCGTGAACGCATGCTCGTCCTCGCCGTGGAGCACCAGGGGCGGCAGCACCGTCAGGTCGGCCCTGCCCGCCTTGATGGCGTGGAGCAGCACCAGCTTCGCGGGTCTGCCGGCCAGCGGATGCACGCAGCGCACCGTGCGTGGCTCCATGCGGTGCACCCTCAACACGGACACCAGCTCTCCGAAGCGGGACGCCGGGTGCACCATGAACAGCGAGCCGCGCGGCACCAGCAGGTAGTCCGCGGCGCGCACCACGTCCTGGAGCTCACACGCCAGCTCGTGGCGGGCAATCGCTTTCTCCATGGACACACTGCTGCGCCCCGATGCCCGCGCCCGGTACGGCGGATTGCACAGCACGTGCGCGAAGCTGCCCGCTGGAAACTGCATGCCCACCCGGCGCAGGTCGCCTTGCACCAGCGACACCTCGCGCTCGCACCGGTTGAGATACACATTGCGCTCGGCCAGCGAGAACAGGCGCGGCTGCAGCTCCAGCGCGGTGATGTCCTTGCGCCCGAACTTCCGCGCCAGGACCAGGGGAATGATTCCGCACCCCGTGCCCAGGTCCATCAGCCGGCCCCGCTGCGCCGCGCCCTCCTCCATCGCGAAGTGCGCGAGCAGCAACGGGTCCAACGTGAAGCGGTATCCCTGGCGCCGCTGGAGCACCTGCACCCTGCCCCCGCAGATCGAGTCGAGCGTCTCCCCCGGTCCGGGTCGAAGCTCGAGCGGCACGCGCCGGGGCAGCTCCTCCGGCAGGGTATGCGTCAGGACCCTCACGCAGGCAGGTCAGGCTTCCCGATCCAGGAAGAGCAGGCCCGCGGGCGGCAAGGGTTCGACGCGGAGCGTGCTCGGCGGCAGTGTCGCCTGCGCCTCCATGACGGCCCTCACCTCCCACAGCGGCGGCGGATTGAGCGCGAAGCCTGCCTGGAAGACGCCTGACTCGACGCCATCCACCAGCGACGCCAGCCCCTGCACCGGGAACACCTGCGAGTGCCCCGGCGCCTCCGGGTCCTTGATACCCAGCACCGTCCGCAGCACCAGCGCGTTGAGCAGCGCGAGGTCCAGGCTCCGCAGGGTGGGATTGCGCGGCGCGCCCTTGAGGTGCGCCAGGTCCAGCCCCTGGCGGAATCGCAGAATCCGGCCTCGGCCGCCCGGCAGCACCAGCAACACCGCGTGGTGTCCGGTGATGAGCGTGGCCAACCGCTCACGCGCCACCGCCAGCCCGCGGGGCGTGTTCAGCGGCTCATCCAGCTCGTAGACGCGCGCATATGCCGTCACCAGGGTGAGGAAGGTCTCCTCCTTGAAGGTCTCCACGCCCTTGAGCGCGCGGTGGATGGGCAGCAGCTCCAGCCCCGGGTCGGACAGCGGCACCACCGCCGCCAGCGTCGGGCCTCGCTCGTCCAGCGCCGCCAGCGGGCGCATGGGGGCCTCGTCCAGCACCGTCTGCAGCCGCTTCGAGATGGGCGACGGCTCGATGCGACGCAGCGAGAGCGCGCTCTGCCCGTACTGCCCCTGCCAGACGACGATGGCGCGCTCCGACGCCTCGGCGAGCAGCCCGCGCAGCACGCCATGGTCATCCGCGGTGAGGGTGACGGCGGGCTCCGCCCCCCAGGCGCGGGGTCGGTACGGGTCGTGTTCCAGCGACGTACCCGCGTCCGGGTTCAAGGCGCACAGGAGGAAGCGAACCGGAGGACCGCCGAGCTTCCCGGCGGGGCCCTGGACTTCCACCAGGTACATCGCGGGGCGAGGGTCCTTGAGCAGCGTCCCCGAATCCCTCAGGCGCCGCAGCTCCGCCGCGGGGTTGGCCGCCTCCAGCAGCGGCCGGACATGAGAGGGCTGGGGAACCGCGTTGCCACGCGGCACGTAGCCGCTGGGCTCCAACGAGGAGGCCAGCGGAGCAAGAAGGGCCGTGAAGGGATTGACGCGCGCCATGTCGGTGGGAAGGTGGTGCTTCCTGCCCCGCCGTGCCATGGCGCACGCCAGCCTGCTCTACACCGCGTCTACCACCAGACGTTCGTGTACGGCCGGTCCTTCGCCGAGCGGCTGGACATCCGCACGCTGGAGCGGTCCACGCTCTCCTCCCACAGGAGGCTCACGGTGGTGATGGCACCCGCCGAGCCGAGGAAGGACAGGACATAGGGCGTCGACTGGTCGAACCCGCCGAGCACCAGGCCGGAGACGAGCAGCACCACCGCGCCCACGCCGCTGCCGAAGATGTTCGCTCGGACGATTTGTGACGGCGTCGGGTTGTACCGCATGGTGGCCAGGGCCAGCGCGCCCGCGCCAATGCCCGGTGCGAGGAGCAGCGTGTCTCGCCACGACTTGCCCGACACGGGCGTGCCAGAGAAGTGGATGATGGCCAACAGCAAGGCCGCGTAGGCCGCGCCCCACCCCGCGCCCGAGGAGATGAGCAGCCCGTCATTGAGCGGAAGCTGGCCACCGCCGATGCCCGCCGTGAGCCACGCGCCCAGCTCCGCGCCCAGGAAGGCGGACCACGTCAGCACGCCCGGGTCCTGGGTGAAGAGGTCCATCAGGCCCGCGGTGAACATGCCGCCCACCACCGAGTTGGCGATGCCGAACGTGGCCATGGGCCGGTCCACCCAGTTGTTGAACTGCCACCAGGACGAGGCACCAAAGCCCAGGCCCGCGCCGATGAGCGTGCCCGCCAGCATCGCCTCGCGCGAGCTCTTGTCGAAGTTGAAGTCCTTGGCGAACGCCTGGGTGAAGAAGCCACCGAGCGCGCCCATCGCCGTGTGGTGCACGATGAAGCTGAAGCTTCCGGGACCGGACAGGAAGGGCCCCTGGCGCGGCCGTCCATCCAGCATCACTCCGGTGTCCTCGACGGGCGGCACCTCCGCCCGGGCCCGGGCGCTGGACTTCCCGTCCGGCGTCAGCGGCGACTGCGGCTTCGTGCGCAGCGAGTCCTCGTCCGGAGGCAGCGTGGGCGCGTCACTCACGGACTGCCGCCCCGGCGGCGGAGAGGCATGCTGCGACGGCTGCGCATACGGGTCCGCGGGCTGCTCCGTCGCGGGGGGGGGCGCATACGGGTCCGCGGGCTGCTGCGATGTGGGCGACGCGTACGGATCCGCGGGCTGCTGCGAGGGAGGCGCGTACGGGTCGGCGGGCTGCTGAGACGCGGGCGGCTGCGCGTACGGGTCGGCGGGCTGCTGCGTGGCCGGCGGCTGCGCATACGGGTCCGCGGGCGCCGCATACGGATTCGCGGGCTGTTGGGTCGGAGGCGCGTAGGTGTCCGCGGGCGGCTGCGCATACGGGTCCGCGGGCTGCGCGGACGACGGTGGGGCCGCGTACGGGTCGGCGGGCTGTTGCGACGCAGGCTGCGCGGCCGAATCCACCTGCCGATACGTGGGCTGCGGCGGGGCCGCATAACCCGCGGGGGCGGACGGCGGCTGCGAATTCGCCGGGGATGGATAGGTTCCGCCAGCTTGCGCCTTCGCGGGCTCCGGGAGGACGAGCGCGAGAGCGAGGACGGCGATGGGGAGGCAGCTCCAGGTTCTCAGTGGTGACACGCAAGGACTCCTTCGGTCCGGCCGGCTGGCAGAAAACCACAACCCGTCCTCCGGTGCCGGAAATTGGAGCGTCCCCAACGAACATGGCTCGCGGAAAGTGAGGAACCATGCCGGAAGGCTTTTCGTGGGCCGAGCTCGGGGTCGACTCGTCGCGCGTCCAGGTGGTGAAGGACGCCCCCCTCCCCTCGGGCCGGCGGGAGTTCGTCCTCTACTGGTGCATGGTGAACCATCGCGCCGAGCAGAACCACGCGCTCGACGCCGCCATTGGCCTGGGCAACCACCTGGGTCTGCCCGTCGTCGTCTACCAGGCCATCCGCCCGGACTACCCCTATGCCTCGGACCGGCTCCACGCCTGGGCCCTGGAAGGAATGATGGACATGGCCGCGGGCTGCGCCGCGCGCGGTCTGCCCTACTGGCTGGAGCTCCCCCGCACACCGCGGGAGCACCGCCCCCGGCTGGCCGAGCTCGGCCGCCGCGCCGCCGCCGTCGTGTCGGACCTGTTCCCCACGTACATCATCCCCGGCCACCTGCGCGGCGCGGCCCGGGCACTGAATGTGCCCCTGTTCGCGGTGGACGCCTCGTGCGTGGTGCCCATGCAGCGCATCGGCAGCCGCCAGATAGGGGCGTACACATTGCGGCCCAAGTTGCGAAAGCTGTGGCCTGAGTACCTGGAGCGCACCGTCCCCAACCGCGCAGTGAAGGCCGCCGCGGCCGGGCGCAAGCTGACCCCGGACTTCGCCACGGCCGACGCGCGCGAGGCACGTCACGCCCTGCACACCTTCGACCTGGACCATGCGGTGGCGCCCATCGCCGAGCGCGGTGGACGCAAGGCCGGCCTCCAGGCCCTGCGTGACTTCATCCACCACCGCCTGGACGGCTACGACACCGGCCGGAACGACCCGGGGCTCTCGAAGCACTCGGGCCTGTCCCCCTTCTTCCACTGGGGCAACCTCTTCCCCGGCGAGGCCGCGCGCGCCGCCATCCAGGCCCGTGGTGAGAAGGATTCGTCCGTTCAGGCCTTCCTCGAGGAGTTGCTCGTCCGCCGCGAGCTGGGCTTCAACTACTGCTTCCACACTCCGGGACCACAGCAGCTCTCCATGGCCTCCCTGCCCCCGTGGGCCCGCGAGTCGCTCACGCAGCACCAGAAGGACCCGCGCGAGCACCGCTACGCATTGAAGCAGCTGGAAGAGGCCCGCACCGCGGACGGCCTGTGGAACGCGGCCCAGCGCGAGCTGCTGGAGCGCGGGCGCATCCACAACTACCTGCGCATGCTCTGGGGAAAGAAGATCCTCGAGTGGACGCCCTCTCCCGGGACGGCGCTTCAACGCATCGCGTTCCTCAACGACAAGTACGCGGTGGATGGGAGGGACCCGGCCAGCGTCGCCAACTTCATGTGGGTACTGGGACTGCACGACCGGCCCTTCCAGGAGCGGAAGGTGCTGGGCAAGGTGCGGCCCATGAGCTCTGCCCGCACGGCGGCGAAGTTCGACCTGGCTCCCTACCTGGAGCGCTGGGGTCGGCCGGAGGACCCACCGGTGAAGCTCAAGCGCGTCCGCGGGGCGGCAGGCAGGTGAGCAAGTCTGTTGACATCCGAGCGCCCAAAAGTGAGACGGCGGTTCCATTCCCGCTCGCACACGGCTAAACGCTCGGAGCGGGACACCGAGATCAGGAGCCAGCCATGGGAATGATGAAGTTCGATATCCCCCACTCCCTCCCCAAGGAGGAGGTCAAGAAGCGCGTCGACCAGTTGCTCCAGTACTGGGGCGGCAAGTACGGCGTGAAGGCGGACTGGCAGGGGGAAGGCGCGAAAATCGTCGGCAAGGTGATGGGCATCCAGATGGACGCCTCGTTCGTCATCACCGACAAGGCCGTCGAGGGTGAAGGCACCGACCCGGGCATGCTGCTGCGCGGTCAGGCCAAGAGCTACCTGCAGAAGAAGTTCGGCATGGTGCTCGACCCGAACAAGAGCCTTGAGCAGGTGAAGAGCAGCCTGGACTGACGTGACGTGAAGGCCTCGCGGCCCCTGCGTCAGCGCAGGGGCTGCTCCTCCAGCGCGGCGAGCGCATAGCGTGCCGCGCGGGAGATGGCGTCGGCCGAGTCCGGCATCTCCGGGTAGTGCCCCGCCAGGGGCCGCTGCGGATACCGGAGCTGGGCAATGGCGTTGCGGTAGCTGCGCCGCGCCGCTTCGTGGTCCTGGGTGCGCTCGTGCACCTGCGCGAGGAGATAGTGGCCGATGGCCAGCGTGGGCTCGAGGAACAGGGCCTTGCTCAGCTCGGACCGCGCCTCTCCCAGCTCACCCGCCTGGAGCGCGGCGACCCCGCCGAACACGCGCGCCTCCACACACAGCGGCTCGCGCTGAATCGCCTGCGCGAAGGCCTCGCGCGCCTCGGGGATGCGCCCGGTGAGCGAGAAGAGGTTGCCCAGGGTGAGCAACCCGTCCAGGTCGCTGGGCTCGTCCGCCAGCAGCCGCTGCACGCCGGCGATGGCCGCGGAGAAGTCGCCCTGCATCATCTTCCGCACCGCCATGGCCAGGCGCTCCGCCGGGGGAAGCAGCATGGGCCAGGCGGGCACCTCCGTGGTGGGCGTGCGCGGCGTCGGGGCCACCGCGGGCAGCTCCGTGGTGATGCGGGGTCGCGCGGACTCCTGGCTGCTCACCGAGGGGAGCTCGGCGGTGATGCGCGAGCGCGCACCGCTGGCCGGCGGCGGCGCGGCAATCGCGGGCAGCGGCGCGTGCGGCGACACCGCCGGCAGCCGCCCCGGCACGACGGACCGCGGGCTCGTCGAAGCACCGATGGCCGGCAGCGTCACGCTGGGCGTCGTTGCCGTGGGACTCGGTGACACCGTCACCGCGGGCAGGCGCGTGGTGAGCGGCACGTCCGAGGGCTGCACGCGCTTGTGCACGTCCGCGGCATACGCCTCTGTCGGCGCGGGCTTGCGCGCGGCGATGTCCGGCTCACCCGGATACGGGGTGATGCGCAGCGGCGGCACGCGCAGGGCCTTGTCGTTCAGCGGACGGCGGTAGACGAAGGCTCCCTCCACCTCGATCATCTCGAAGCGGTCGTAGACCTTGAAGAGGCTCTCCGAGTACCCCAGGAACAGCAGCCCGCCCGGACGCAGCGCGGCGAGGAAGCGGTCCATCAGCCCGCGGATGGTGGGCAGGTCGAAGTAGATGATGACGTTGCGGCAGAGGATGAGGTCGAGCGACGACAGGGCCACCTTGTCGAAGACGGGCGCGGCCAGGTTCTGTCCGTCGAAGCGGATGTACTCACGCAGCGCGGGCAGGGCCTCGTAGCCGTCCTCCACGGGGCGGAAGAAGCGGGTGAGCCGCTCCTGGTTGATGCTGATGGCGCGCCGCGAGGTGAAGCGCCCCTGCTTCGCCGCCTCCACCGCCGCCAGGTTGAGGTCGGTGGCCCACAGGTCCACCTCGATGGCCAGCGCGCCCAGCTCCGCGAGCACCATCGCCAGGCTGTAGGGCTCCTCACCCGTCGCGCAGCCCGCGGACCAGATGGAGACCTTGCGCATCTCCCGCCGCGAGCGCGACACCAGGTCCGGCAGCACGCTCTTCTCCAGCGCGCGGAACTGCTTCGCGTCGCGGAAGAACTCGGTGTGCCCCACCGTGACGAGCGGCAGCAGCGAGCGCAGCTCCTCCTCGCCGCCGGGGCCCGTCAGGCGCTGGAGGTAGTGCTCGGGCTCGTCCAGGCCCAGCACGGGCATGCGGGTGGACAGCGCCAGCCGGAGGCTGTGAAAGCCGTCCGGGGTAATCTTCAACCCCGCGCGCTCCAGGAGCAGCGCGGCCAGTTGCTGCAAGACTTTCTGGCTCGCCGTCAGCACAAGTCCACCCACTGCATCAGCGCCGCGCCAATCCGGCTCAGCGGCAGCACCTCGTGCGCCGCGCCCATCAGCACCGCTTCGCGGGGCATGCCCCAGACGACGCTGGACGCCTCGTCCTGGGCAATCGTCCGGCCCCCCCGCTCTCGAATCTCCTTCAGCCCTCGCGCGCCGTCGCGCCCCATGCCCGTCAGGATGACCCCGATGCAGCGCGATCCGAACGACTCGCCCGCGGAAGTAAGCAGCATGTCACAGGATGGCCGGAAACCGCGAAGCGCGGGGCCGGAGTCCAGCTCCAACCTGCCCTCCGGTCTGACCAAGAGATGACTGCCAGACGGAGCGATGTACACCGAGCCCGGCTCCATGACCACGTCATGTTCCGCCTCGCGCACGCGAAGCGCCGTCTCGTTGGCCAGCCAGTGCGCGAGCCCCTCCGTGAAGCCCTCGCTGATGTGCTGGCAGTAGGCGATGGGGGCCGGGAAGCCGCGGGGAATCATCCGCAGCACCTGCGCCACCGCCTTGGGGCCGCCCAGCGAGGCGGCGATGGCCACCAGCGGGTACGGCGGAGGCGGCCGGGCCTCCTTCGCGGCCTGCGGCGCTGGCCGCGACTGCACCTGACGCACCGCCTTCACCTGCGCCAGCAGCACCAGCTTGCGCGACACGTGCGCCCAGAACTCGGGCCCTGGCGACGCCGGGCGCTCCAGCACGTCCAGCGCGCCCGCCACCATCGCCTGGAAGGCCTCCTGGCCGGAGAGCACCCCCGGGTGCAGGGCCAGCACCGGCACGGGGCGCTCCACCATCACCTGCTCGATGGCGGCCAGCGCGTCCAGCGCGCTCAGGTCCACCAGCACCACATCCGGAAAATGGCGCTGCACGGCCACCAGGGCGCCGGCGAACTCCACCTCCGCCGGCCCCACGGGCACCAGGGATTCCCCATCGAACAGGCCCCGGGCCGCGAGCGCACGCAGCCCCTTGCCCACCATGAGCACCCGGAACGCCATTCCTGCGACCGCCGCGCTACCGCCCAAGCCTGGCTCCTCAGGTCAGCCGGTCGATGGCCTGCGCGAGCACCTCCACGCCCAGCTCGCCCTTGACGAGATAGGCGTCCGCGCCCGCGTCCAACCCGCGCCGCTTGTCCTCGGGCGAGGCCAGCGACGACAGGATGATGACCGGAATACGGGCCACGGCGGGCGTCGACTTGAGCCGCCGCGCCAGCGAGAACCCGTCCAGCTTGGGCATCTGCACGTCCGTGAGGATGAGGTCGTACGTGTTGTTCTGCACCTTCACGTAGGCCTCTTCGCCGTCCTGCGCCTCCTCCACGGAATGCCCCAGCGCCTTCACCAGCGCCCCTTCCGTGGCGCGGGCAATGGGCGAGTCGTCCACCAGCAGCACCCGGAGGCGCTTGGCGGCGGGCGCCTGGGTGACGGGGCGGGCCATGCGGCGCACCTCCGCCATGATGTCCGGCACGTGGAGCAGCACCGCGATGCGGCCGTCCTCCAGCGCCGCCGTCCCGGCGATGAACGGCGCGCCCTTGAGGAACTCGCCGCCGCAGGGTTTCACGGCCACCTCGCGCTCGTCCACGAAGCCGTCCACCACGAGGGCCGCGTGGTCCTCGCCGTGGCGCACCACCACCGCGGGCGGCTTGTCGAAGCGGTTGCCGCCGTTGAGCCCCAGCAGCGGCCCCAGCGCCACCAGCGCCGTGGGCTTGCCCCGGTGCCGGACCGCCAGCGTGCCGAAGATCTCCAGCCGGTCCTCCGGCTTGACGCGCATCACCGCTTCCACGTCCGCGGCGGGCATGCCGTAGACGTCATCGCCCAGGCGCACCAGCAGCACCTTCATCAACGCCAGCGACTGCGGCAGGCGCAGGGTGATGGTGGTGCCACGGCCGATGCGGCTGCTCACGCCCACCGAGCCGCCCAGCGTCTCCACCTTGCGCTTCACCACGTCCATGCCCACGCCGCGGCCAGACAGCTCGCTGACCTGGTCACGGGTGGAGAAGCCAGGACGGAACATGAGCTCGATGGCCTCGCGCTCCGACAGCGCCGCCGCCTGCACCGCGCTGATGAGGCGCTTGGAGATGGCCGCCTGGCGCAGCCGCTCCGGGTCGATGCCGCGGCCGTCGTCCTCCACCTCGATGTGGAGCATGTCGCCGTCCACGCGCACGCGGATGCGAATGCGGCCGTTGAGCGGCTTGCCCAGCTGCTGGCGCGTGTCCGGAGACTCCACGCCGTGGTCCACCGAGTTGCGCAGCAGGTGCACCAGCGCGTCGCGCACATCGCCCAGCATGGACCGGTCCACGCCGATGTCGGCGTTCTCGATGACCAGGTCCACTTCCTTGCCCTGCGTGCGCGACATCTCGCGAACGGCGCGCGGGAAGGCGTCGAACACGGTGGACAGCGGCACCAGCCGGGCCTCGGCCACGTGGTCCGCCATCTTCGCCAGGTTGCCGTGCAGCGTGTTGATGCCGTCGTCGTTGCGGCGCACGAAGCGGAACGCGTCGTCGCGCAGCATGTGGAGGTCGCTCTCCACGCGGTCGAGCTGCTCGCGCACCTCGGCGGGGATGTCGAACTCCTCCGCCAACCGGAGGAAGCGGTCCCCCAGGCGGCTGAAGCGCTCGAACAGCTCCTCCGTCTCCGAGCTACGCAGCCGGCCGCGGGCGCTCTCCACGAGCAGGTCGCCCGCGAGCAGCCCCAGCGAGTCGAGCACCTCCACGTTGACGCGGATGCTCCGGTCGGCCACCGCGGACTTCGCGGCGCTCGGGGCCTCCTCGTCACGGCCATGCGCGGCGGGCGGATGCGCCCCGGCCGCCGGATGCGCCGGCGCGGCGGAGGCCACCGCCGGCTCGGGCACGGGGGCGTGCGGCGGAGGCGCGGCCACTGGCGCCTGCACGGGCGGCGCGACGACAGTCGCGGGTGCCGCTACGGGCGCGGGCGGCGCCGCGGGCTTCGCGCCGGCGATGGCCGGTGGCGTCTGTCCGGAGACCTCCGCGAGCGCGCGGACCATCTCCTCGCTGGCCGAGGTGCCCGTGTTGGCACCGGACAGGTCCTCGTTGAGGTCGGAGAGGACGTCGCACGCCCTGAGCAGGACGTCGGTGGCCACCTCGGTGGCCGTCTTGCCCTCGCGCTCGGCGCGCAGGACGTCCTCGGCGGCGTGCGCCAGCTGCCCGATGGCGGCCAGGCCCAGCATGCGGGCCTCGCCCTTCATCGTGTGCAGCTCGCGCGCGACGTCCTCCGCGGCCTGGTCCGCGGTCTCCTTCTCCAGGTCCAGGACCCCCAGCTGAATCTTCTGGAGGCGGTCGGCGGTGACCTCCTGGAACTTCTTCAGGAGGGATTTCTTGAGAGCCTCGGTGTCCATGGCCGGCGTTCGCCCCTCCCCTTCCAGGAAGCGCTAGTCGGCCTTGAACCGCTTGATGAGCTCGGCCAGACGTCCGGCCAGCTGCGTCAGCTCCGCGGCCGCGCCCGTGGCCTGCTTCGACGCCTGCGTCGTCTGGCGCGTCACGTCCTCGATCTCCGCCATGGAGGCCACCACCTGCTCGGTGGCCGTGCGCTGCTGCTGCGTGGCGAGGTTGATGACGCGGGCCGCGTCGCTCGTCTCCTGGACGCCGGCGAGGATGCCCTCCACCGCCTGCGCCGCCACCGCGCCCAGCTTCTCGCCGGACTCGGTCGCGGACTTGGACGCCTCGGCCGCACCGGCCGCCGCGGCCGTGGCCTCGCGAATCTCGGTGATGAGGTTCTTGATCTCCTTGGTGGAGTCCAGGACGTTCTCCGCCAGGCGCCGCATCTCCGCCGCGACGATGGAGAAGCCCTTGCCGGCCTCACCCGCGCGGCTGCCTTCCAGCGCCGCGTTCAGCGCGAGCAGGTCGGAGCGGTCGGCGATCTCGTCGATGACCTCCACCACCGTGCCGATGCGCTCCACCCGCTTGGACAGCTTCGCGATGGAGTCCGCCACCGCGACGCCGTCGCTGCGGATCTGCTGCATGGCCTGGATGAACTCGCCAATGGCGCCCCGGCCCGCGCGCGCCGCGCCGAGCGTCTCCTCCGCCACGCGCGCCACGCTGCCCGCGTTCTCGGCGATCTGCGCCGACGCGTGCTTCAGCTCCTCCATGGTGGCGGTCGTCTCGTGGATGGCCGCCGCCTGCTCCGTGGAGGACGTCTCGTGCTGCGTGGACGCCGCCAGCACCTGGTTGGCGGACGAGGACAGCCTCAGCGCCGCCTCGTTGATTTCGCGCACGAAGGTGCGCAGCGTCTCGATGACCTTGCCGAAGCCCTCCAGCAGGGGCCCCAGCTGGGGGTCCTCGGTGGTGGTGTTCCACCGGGACAGGTCGCCCTCGCGCACCAGGCCGATGAGCGCGTCCAGCGCCTGGTCGATCTCCTGCGCCGCCACGTGCTTGCGGTGCTCGGAGGCGGCGAACTGGTCCAGCACCTGGTTGAGCAGGTGGGCCAGCTCCGCGCTGGACTCCCCCACCAGCTCCTTGGGCACGCGGGCCTGGAGGTTGCCGGACAGCACCGTCAGCAACGTGTCGGTGATGGCCTTCGTGGAGGAGGAGGTCGACGCCGCGTTGGTGGCGCCGGCCTTGGAGGCGGGGGCCTTCCGGGCGCGAGCCTTGGCTGCGGGCTTCTCGTTGGGAGTGTCCAGGGACATGTGTTTCAGTGCCTTCCTTGCGTCCTTGCGGTTTCGACCAGGTCGATGAGCAACACGGTGCGGGCCTCATCCAGGCACACACCGACTGCGTAGGCTGCGGCGCCGGCCGTGGGAGGCATCCGGCGCAATGAATGGATGGGGATGGAGCGCACGCCGTGGACGGCGTCCACCTTGAGGTGGGCCTCCCCTTCCGGCGTGTCGAAGACGATGGCCCGGTTGCCCTTGTGAGGCAGCCCCAGCTCTGGCAGCGCCAGGTCGTCCGGCAGCGCGCGGTCGATGCGCAGCACCTGCGACGCATCCGTCCCATAGAGCGTGGTGCCGATGTCGAAGAAGAGGAGGTCCACCTCTTCCTCCTTCTCGTGGAAGGCGTCGTCGTTCACCGCGCCACCGCCCGCTGCCGCGCCGTCTGGAGCAGCTTGGAGAAGTTGAGGAGATTGATGGCCTCTTGATTGCCGCTGGCCTGCACCACGCCCAGCAGGTGCTCGGCGGCGGCATCCCCACCCAGCGGCGGTGGGAGGATGTCCGCCACGGGAATGCGGCGCAGGCCCAGCACCGTGTCCGCCACGACCCCGGCCACGTAGCTGCCCGTGACGCCGACGAACAGGCGGGTGCGCGGGCCGATGCGGGCCTCTCCCTTGGAGAGGAAGCGCAGCAGGTCCAGCACCGGAAGCACCTCGCCCCGGTGGCCGGTGACGCCCATGATGAAGGACGGGGTCCGGGGCAATGGGGTCAGCAGACCGGCCCGGAGCACTTCGAGCACGTTCTCACTGGGCACGCCCAGGCGGAGGTCGCCCACGCGGAAGCAGAAGAACTCCTGCTCCGGCCGGGCCTGCGTGGCCAAGGCGCGGTCCGGAGCCATCCGGAGTGCTCGCTGGAGGGGAGTCGAGGTCGTGGTCAAGGCGCCAAAGTATCCGGAGGCGATGAATAGCGGTCAAGAGGACCCGATGGCCAGCCCGCCTGGTCGCCGTTTCGATGGTCCGCGCTGCACCAAAGGTGTAGGGTTCCACCCGCGAAGCCCTTGAGGAGGACGATGTCGCGCGTACTGGTCATTGACGACAGCCCGATGCTGGTGGAGCTCACCGTCCGGGCCCTCACCGCCGCCGGCTACCAGGCGAGCGGTGCGCAGGACCTGGCCAGCCTCGAGCAGAAGCTCGCCGAGGGGCCGTTCGCCCTCATCCTCATGGACGTCAACATGCCGGAGATGTTCGGCGATGACGTCGTGGAGTACCTCCGGCGGCAGAAGAAGGTCACCGCGAAGCTGGTCCTCTACTCCGACATCTCCGAGGCGGAGCTGGCGGGGAAGACCAAGGCTTCCGGCGCGGATGGCTACATCCTCAAGAGCGGTGGGCTCGAGGCCGTGCTGGGCGGGGTCATGGGGCTCATTGGACCCCCGGCCCTGAGCGTCCCCGCCGCGGTGCCGGCCCCGGTGGCCGCCGCCGCTGCCCCCGCACCTGCAGCGGCGCCCGCCGCGCCGGCGCCTGCCGCTGCCGCCCCTGCTCCCGCGGCGGCGGGCCTCAAGGCCGCTCCCACCACGGGCGGACGCAAGCCGCGCATCCTCATCGTGGATGACAGCGAGATGACGGCCCGAATCATCGAAGCGGACCTGGTGGCCAAGGGCTTCGAGGTCCACGTCGCCGACACCGCGGACAAGGCCACGAAGATCATCCTCAAGAAGCAGACGCGCCCGGACCTGGTGCTGCTGGACGTGCGCATGCCCAACGTGAACGGCGAGCAGTTCTGCCGCTTCATCAAGAGCAACAGCCTCTTCAAGGGCATCAAGGTGCTGCTGTGCTCGGGTGAGAACGTCGAGGAGCTCCAGCGCATCTGCCGCGAGGCCGGCGCCGACGGCTACATCCCGAAGGACGCGGTGATGGGCAACCTGGTGGCCAAGGAGCTGATGCCCACCGGGAACGAGTAGCTCCCGCCTCGGATGGCGCCCCGGCCGTGGGCGCACGCGTGCCGTGAGACGTAGCGCCCGGGGTCAGCAGCGAGCCCCTGCTCTTCTGAGACGCGGACGTCACCGCCCGCCGTGCCGACCCGAGCCCCCGGCCGCGTCGTCACGCGACGCGGCCATCCAGCGCATGGGCTACCGCACCCCGGCCGCGTTCTCGCGCTCGGCCAGGCCGCGCGCGAAGTTGCCGATGATGAGCCCGGGACGCGCCGCCTTCAGCCGCTGCAGCAACGTGCGGATGCCCACCGGCTCACCACCCGCGCCGCGCTCGCGCGCGACCTCCAGGTACTGCAGTGGATCGATGCACAGCGAGCGCGTCTGCACCTGGTCCACCCGGTACTTCTTCACCAGCCGCTCCAGGGCCTTCACCTCGCCCTCGCGATCGGTGACGCCGGGGAACAGCAGCAGGTTCAGCGCCAGGTACGCACCGCGCTCGCGCGCCAGCGCGATGGACGCCTCCACGTCCTCCCAGCCGTACTTCACCGGCTTGTAGTAGGCCTCGTAGAGGTCCTTCACCGCCGAGTTGAGCGACACGCGGATGGCGTCCAGCCCCGCGTCGAACAGGGCCTCCAGCCCCCGCGTGAGGCTGGCGTTGGTGTTGATGTTGATGGAGCCCGCCTGCGTGCGCGCGCGCATGTAGCGGATGGCCTCCGCGATCTGCTTCCAGCGCGTGAGCGGCTCCCCCTCGCAGCCCTGGCCGAAGCTCACCATCGTCCGGCCCGGCGCGTGCTCCAGGTGGAAGAGCCCAATCTGCCCCATCTCCTCCCCCGTGGGCCCGTCATCCATGCGCTCGTGCGACGCCGGAGGGCCGTCCGCGGGCTGGTCGGAGATGCACCCCACGCAGCGCGCGTTGCACATGACGGACGCGGGGATGGCGGCCTCGTCGCGCACGTAGAACGTGTTCTGCGACGTGAAGCACCGGTAGACGAGCGCGCACGTCTTGAGCTGCTTGAGGACGCGGTTGTCCGGGAAGCGCTCCATGTGCTTCGCCACCAGGTCCTTCATGTCCGGCGTGGAGAAGCGCTCCGGGTCCCAGTGGGAACGACGGTCGGTGTGGATGGCCCACGCCACCGGCCCGTCCCCCACCCACGCCGCGGCGGTGTACGCCCACTGCGGCAGGACCGGCCCGCTCCCCTTCACCTCGCCCGGGAGGAAGGTCCGCGTGTAGCCCGGGGGCAGCAGCGCGCCCACTGCATTGGGCACAAACGACTTGCCCCCGACCTTCATCTCACGCACGAGCTCCAGCTCTCCCGTCTCGGGATGGAGCCCCACCGGCAGGCGCCCTGGCAGGTGCACGAGCCGCCCGGCGGATGGCAACGGAATGGGCTTGTCCTGCGGAGGAACGAGCTCTTCACCGCTGCGCAGCGTGGCGAGCAGGTACGGATGTTCCATCACCCGTCCCTTGGGGTCCGCGAATAGGAGCTTCGGGGCAGACGTCATGTCCAGGCTAACTAACACGAGCGGCGCGCGCTTCATCACGCATCGCAT
The DNA here is from genome assembly GCF_050038885.1 of Pseudomyxococcus flavus. Lineage (NCBI taxonomy): Bacteria > Pseudomonadati > Myxococcota > Myxococcia > Myxococcales > Myxococcaceae > Pseudomyxococcus > Pseudomyxococcus flavus. Next base: position 8,773,625 of record NZ_CP143624.1, read on the forward strand.
CCAACGCCTCGCGTCATGCAGGTGGGCGCCCATGACGCATTCGTCACTCGCGGACGCCTGCCCGGCCGCGCCTTGATTCCCCTCGGGGCCCCCGTTAGGGTCCGCGCGCTTTTTTACGTCCCCCTCTCGGAGGCAGTCGTGATCGTCGGAGTTCCCAAGGAGATCAAAACCCGCGAGTACCGCGTCGGCATGGTACCGGCTGGCGTGAGCGCCTTCATCAGCGCGGGCCACACGGTGCTGATCGAGACGAACGCCGGCGTTGGCTCCGGCATCCCCGACTCGGAGTACCAGCGCGTCGGCGCGCAGATCGTCTCCAGCGCGGACGAGGTCTGGAAGCGCTCGGAGATGATCATCAAGGTCAAGGAGCCCATCGCGCCCGAGTACGCGCGCATCCAGCCCGGCCAGATCATCTACACGTACTTCCACCTGGCCGGCGTGGACCCGGAGCTGACCAAGACGCTGCTCGACAAGAAGGCCGCGGCCGTCGCGTACGAGACGCTGCAGCTGGAAGACGGCAGCCTGCCGCTGCTCAAGCCCATGAGCGAGGTGGCCGGGAAGATGGCCATCCAGGTGGGCGCCCGGTGCCTGGAGAAGGCCCACGGCGGCAAGGGCATCCTCCTGGGCGGCGTGCCCGGCGTGCGCCGCGGCCGCGTCACCATCATCGGCGGCGGCGTGGTGGGCCTGTGCGCCGCCAAGGTGGCGGTGGGCATGGGCGCCGAGGTCACCATCCTCGACGTCAACATGGAGCGCCTCACCTACCTGGATGACGTGTTCCTCGGCCGCGTCGGCGTGCTCGCGTCCGACTCCGAGAGCATCGCCCGCTCCGTGCGCGAGGCGGACCTCGTCGTCGGCGCGGTGCTCATCCCCGGCGGCAAGGCCCCGAAGCTCGTCTCCGAGGCCCTCATCTCCGAGATGACCCCGGGCGCCGTGGTGGTGGACGTCGCGGTGGACCAGGGCGGCTGCATCGAGACCTGCAAGCCCACCACCCACGACAACCCCACGTTCGAGGTCCACGGCGTCGTCCACTACTGCGTCGCCAACATGCCGGGCGCGGTGCCGCAGACGTCCACCTACGCCCTCACCAACGTCACCCGCCCCTGGTCGCGGAAGATTGCCGACATGGGCCTGGTCGAGGCCGTGAAGGCGGACCGCGCCCTCGCGCGTGCGGTGAACACCTACAACGGCCACGTCACCTACGAGGCCGTCGCGAAGGACATGGGCTACGCCTACATGCCCATCGCGGACGCGCTCGCCGGCCGCAAGTAAGCCCGGCAAGCAGGCAGACGTCGTGATTTCCGACGGGGAGGTTTGGATGGCGACATCCGGCCTCCCCGTCCGTTATCTGTCGTGGGGAATATGTTTCCCCCACCGGCGTCGTGTATTCCCGAAGCGGGCGTGCGGGCGGGTGTCGCGGGATGCCGTTGTTGCCCTGGTTGTTCCCGTGCATACATTTGACGGGTAAGCGACAACTCATTCCCCATTTGTTTCGGGCCCTTGGAAGGCGGGATATGTTGGATTTCAGGCAACCCAACCGGACGAAGCAGGAATTCGAAGAGCTGGCGCTCGCTCACCTGGACCCGCTCTACTCGGCAGCCCTGCGCCTGACGAAGAACGAACGGGACGCCGAGGACCTGGTGCAGGACACCTGCATGCGGGCCTACCGCTTCTTCGACAAGTTCGAGCGCGGCACGAACATCAAGGCCTGGCTCTTCAAGATCCTCACCAACACGTTCATCAACCGCTACCGGCGCAAGGTGAAGGAGCGCACGGTGGTGGAGGGCGTGGAGCGGGAGGCCGTGCACGAGCGATTCGTGAGCCGGGACGCGACGGACTTCGCCGCCAACCCCGAGCAGTACTTCTTCGACCGGCTGCTGTCGGATGACGTGCTGCGGGCCATCGACGCGCTGCCCATCGACTTCCGGCTGGTGGTCATCCTCGCGGACCTCCAGGAGTTCTCCTACAAGGAGATCGCCGAGATTCTCGAGTGCCCCGTGGGCACGGTGATGAGCCGCCTCTTCCGCGGGCGCAAGCTCCTGCAGAAGAACCTGCGCGACTACGCCGAGGGCCAGGGTGTGTTCCGGCACGACGGAGAGCCGGTGAACGCTCCCGCGGACCTGGAAGAGTATCGCCACAGGAAGAAGACGGGGTAGAAACGAGTTCCCAGCGCACGCCATGAACTGCCAGGACCTCGAACGGCTGCTGTATCCGTACCTCGACGGCGAATTCCAGCCCGAGGAGCGGGTGGACCTCGAAACCCACCTCTCCGGGTGCGCTGACTGTCGGCGCCGGGCGGAGGAAGAACAGCAGATGCGGCAGGCGCTGCGCCGCGCCGCGCGCCACTCCGTGTCGGGCATGCGGGCCCCCGCCTCGCTCCGGGCCGGCATCCAGGTGGGCCTCAAGAAGGAGCAGCGCCGCGCCCAGATGGGTGTGTGGCTGCGCGCGGGGGCCATGGTGCTGGTGGTGGCGACGGTGGGCGGCGGCTGGGCCGCGTTCCATACCGAACAGCGCCTGAGCGCCGCGCGCACGGAAGCCGTCCAGCGCCACAGCAAGAGCAAGGCGCTCCCCTTCGAGATTGCCTCCAACACGCCGGAGCAGGTGGAGGAGTGGTTCAAGGACAAGGTGGATCCGCGAATCACCGTGCCCCAGATCCCCAAGGCGAAGCCGCTGGGCGGGCGCATCTCCATCCTCAACGGCCGAGAAGTCGCTTACATCAGCTACGAGACGCTCCCGGACAACGAAGGTGAGCCAAGCCGCCGCCTCGGCGTGTTCGTGCTCCCGAGCGAGGACGAGGCCGTCATCCCGAGACTCCAGGCGCTGCAGGCGGTGGAAGTGGACTCCGCGCAGGGCTTCAACGTCGTCACCTGGCGCGATGACGAGATCGTCTACGAGATGGTGACGGACATGGATGAAGGCGACATCCGCCGGCTGCTCGCCGAGCGCGACAGTGGCGAGAAGCTGGCGCAGAAGGCCGCGTCGCCTGGCGCCGACGAGCCGCTGTATTCGCTGCCCCCCGCGCCGCGTCCGCAGTACTCGCGGCCCGCCGTCTCCATCGAACCGGTGACGTATCCCCAGTAGCGCGTAGCGCCCTGTTGCGGAGAAAACGTCGGCTGTGTGACGGCGCTCGCTCGCTTCCCGGCCAGCCGGAATTCCGCCCGGTCCGAACATTGACGCTCCCGCGCATGGCCGATAGCCTCGACGCACCTTCTCTCCTTGCGCGTCGCGGCCGGTAGGGCGTTTGCGCGCGCCGCACACCAGGACGGGCCGTCCCTCCATGTCGAAGAAAATCCTGATTGTCGAAAGCGACACCGCTCTCTCCGCCTCCCTGCGCTCGGCCCTGGAGGGCCGGGGCTTCACGGTCGAGGAGACGACGGACGGCAAGGGCAGCGTGGAGCAGATCCGCAGGGACCGGCCGGACCTCGTGGTGCTCGCGGTGGACCTGTCCGCGGGACAGAACGGCTACCTCATCTGCGGCAAGCTGAAGAAGGATGACGACCTCAAGAACATCCCCATCGTCATCATCGGCAACCCGGACGGCTTCGCGCAGCACCGCAAGCTGAAGGCGCACGCGGACGACTACGTCGCCAAGCCCGTGGACGCCGACCAGCTGGTGAACGGCGTGGGCGCCCTGATCGGCTTTCCGGAGCTGCCCGCCACCGAGGACGTCGTCGACGAGAGCCTGACGCTGGACGCGCTGGGTGACGAGCCGATGACGGCGGACTTCGGCGAGGAGATCTCCGTCGAGACGGCCGAGGAGCCGCCCGTCACGGGTGAGGAGCTGGACCTCGACGCCGCCTTCGGCGACCTGTCCACCCCCGAGGAGACGCCTGCCTTCGAGGAAGAGGTGGTGGTCGCGCCGCCCGAGCCCGTGGTGGAGGGGGTGGAGGAGGACTTCTCCACGCTGGACTCGCTCGGAACGGACGCGGACGACGCGCTGGATGGGCTGGATGACTCCGAGAAGACGGTCATCGGCTTCATCACTCCGACGCCCGCGGCGCCGCCTCCGCCGGAGCCCCCGCGCGCCGTGGCACCGCCGCCTTCACGTCCCGCCGCGGCGCCCCGCCCTGCCCCGCCGCCTCCCGTCTCGGTGGCGCCGGCCGCGGACGCCGCGGAGCTGCGCAGCCTGCGCGCGAAGGTGGCGGAGCTCCAGGCCGAGCTCGATGACTCGCGCGGCGCGGCGTCCCACGCGGAAGAGCGCGTGCGCGAGCTGGAGGCCCAGCTGGAGAGCCAGGCCACGGAGCTGGAGACCGCCCGGGCCGCGTCCGGGAAGAACGACAAGGACACCTTCGCCCTCCGCGACGCGGCCAACAAGAAGGACAAGGAAATCCTCCGCCTCAAGACGGAGCTCAACCAGAAGGACCAGGAGATTCTCGAGCTCAAGGACCAGAGCCTGGAGCTGGAGCAGAAGGCCAGCACCGCCGAGTCAGAGCTCGCCCAGCGCGACGCCCAGCTCAAGACGCTGAGCGCCCGCGCGGACTCCCTCACCGCAGACCGCAAGCGCCTGGATCAGCAGCTCGCCAGCGCCAAGGAGGAGGCCCGTAGCGCCTCCGCGCAGCTCACCGCGCTCCAGGCGGAGCTGGAAGAGCACCAGGCCCAGGCGCACGCCTACGCCACCGAGCTGGAGGAGCTCCGCTCCCGCGCCGGGCAGCTGGAGGCCGACGTCCAGGCCGCGCAGGAGGCCGCCGACGGCCTCCGTGCCCAGGTGGAGGCCGCGCAGCGCGAGGCCGAGGACCTGCGCGTCCAGCTGGGCCAGGCCCAGGTGGAGCTGTCCGAGCAGAGCACCCGCGCGACGGAGGAGGCGGACGCCCTTCGCAGCCGCATCAGCGAGCTGGAGACGGCCACGGCCCGCAACGAGGAGCGCGTGACGCGCCTCTACGCGCGCATCAAGAGCGAGGAGAAGCTGCGCGAGAAGACGAAGAAGGCGCTCGCCATCGCCCAGCAGCTCCTGGAAGAGCCCGCCTCCGCCGTGGCGGACGACGCCAGCGAGGCCGCGGCCTAGCCACCCTGCCCGCCCCGGGCCCACCTTCGCCCGGGGCACCGCGGACCACTACCCCTGCTTCTTCGGGGTCGTCTTCTTCTCGTGCAGCTTCTTCGCGAAGCCCTGCACGGCCGCGGGCACGTTCTTGTCGCGGCTGAGGTCCTTCAGCTCGGCGTCACGGAACGAGTTGAGGAACTTCATGGTGACGGTGAGCGGGACCTTGGGGTTCTTCACCAGCGCCATCCGCACCTTCTGGTTCTTCGTCCACTCGCGGTTGTTGTAGATGACGCGCAGCACGTCATCCATCATCGCGCGGTTGCCCGCGCACGCGAGCACCTCGCCGTCGGTGATGCGTGGGCTGCGGATGACGGCCACCGCCACCAGCTTGTTCGTCTCGCGGATGAGCGCGGTGCGGGCTTCCTTGTTGCCCAGCGTGGCCAGCTTGATCTTCTCGGAGATGGACATGCGCATGATGCGCTGGGCCAGCGTCAGCCGCTTGCCCTCCTCCATGGGCGCGGCGGACTCGTCCGCGGCTTCCTGGAACTCCTGAAGCACCTCCTCGGCGGTTGGCCCCTGGGGCGGCGGGGCCTCCGCGGCCTCGGGCCCGAAGACGCGCACGCGGGCCGCCTTCATCTGCGGCACGTCCAGCAGCTGCAGCCCGCTGCGCACCGCGAAGTCACAGACGTTGTCGATGAGCGACACGGGCGCGCTCGCGTTGGCGCAGAGGTTCCGGAGGATGTCCTCGTGGCGCAGCAGCCGGAGCTGGTTCTGCCCGATGATTTCCGCCAGCTTCGGACCGCAGTCCTTCGCCACGTCCGCCACCGCTTCGTCCGGCGTGCTGGCATTGAGGACCAGCATCTCCGCGTAGGCCTCCTTGTCCTTGAGGAGCCCCAGGAGGAATCCGAGCACCGGCGGCTGCACCTCTTCGTCGCGCAGCGCGGAGCCCAGAATCTTGTCCGGCAGCGACGCCGACGTCTTCACCGCCGTCTCGCGCACCCCCGCGTCCGGGTCGAACGTGAGCATGTAGAGCGCGCCCACCATGTCGGACGGGTTGAGCGGGACGAGCGACTTGGCCGCCATCATCCGCAGCGGCACCGGCGCCGCCGGGTCCACGTGCTTGCGCAGGTTGGGCGGCAGGAACTCCGCGTCGAAGGGGCAGCCCGGAGGCGGTGCCGGGACGGTGTTGGGGGCGGCAGTGGTCATGACGCGTGATTCCTTCCGTAGATGATGCGCAGGCCCTCGAGCGTGAGGAACTCATCCACCTGGTGGATGGCCTTCGACTCGCTGGCCACCAGCGACGCGAGCCCTCCGGTGGCGACGACCTTCACCGGAAAGCCCAGTTCGGCCTGCATGCGGGCGCAGATACCGTCCACCATGCCCACGTAGCCGTAGACGAGCCCGGCCTGCATGGAGTGCACGGTATTGCGCCCGATGACATGCGGCGGCCGCGCGAACTCCACGCGCGGGAGCTTGGAGGCGTTCTGGAACAGCGCCTCCATCGAGATGTTGATGCCCGGGCAGATGCAGCCGCCCAGGTACTCCCCCTTCGGCGACACCGCGTCGAACGTCGTCGCGGTGCCGAAGTCCACCACCAGCACGCCCGAGTGGTGCTTCTCGTAGGCGGACACCGCGTTGACGATGCGGTCCGCGCCCACCTCGCGGGGGTTGTCATAGAGGATGGGCATGCCCGTCTTCACGCCGGGCCCGACGAACATGGGGCGGATGCGGAAGTACCGCTCACACATCTTCTCCAGGTTGGACTGGAGCGGCGGCACCACGCTGGACACCGCGACCGCCGTCACGCGTGCCGGGTCGATGCCCCGGTGGGTGAAGAGCTGCCGGACCATGATGCCGTACTCGTCCGAGGTGCGGCGCGTGCTGGTCTCCACGCGCCAGTGGTCGAGCAGGCGCCGGCCCTCGAACACCCCGAGAACGGTGTTGGTATTGCCGACGTCGATGGCCAGGAGCATCACACCGCGCACTCTAGCGCCGCGGCCGAAGCTGCTCCACGTCGCCCGCCAACACCCGTTCGAGCAAGCCCTCCGCCGTCCGGACCAGGAGCGCCCCCGACGGGTCGATGTCCTCGGCCCTTCCCCGCAGCTCCTGCCGGTCGGTGCGCACCAGCACGTCCTGCCCCAGCGTGGAGGACAGGGCCTTCCAGCGGGCACGCACCGCGTCGAAGCCCGTGTCCAGGTACAGGTCCAGCCACTCCTCCAGCCGCGTCCACAGGGCGGCGGCGAAGCGGGCCCGGGTCACCGGCTGCCCCAGGGCGAGCGACACCGACGTGGCCGTGGCGCGCAGCTCGTCCGGGAAGTGCTCGGCCTGGGAGTTGAGATTGACCCCCACGCCCACCACGACGAAGTGCACGCGCTCGGGCTCGGCGGACAGCTCGGTGAGGATGCCCGCCACCTTGAGACCATCGATGTGGACGTCGTTGGGCCACTTGATGGCGGCGTCGGCGCCCGCATCGCGCAGCGTCTCCGCCAGCGCCACGGCGGCGACCAGGGTCAGCTCCGGCGCGCGCTGAGGCGGCAGCTCCGGACGGAGGATGGCGGAGAAGTAGAGGTTGAGCCCCGGCGGGGATACCCAGGTGCGCCCCCGGCGGCCCTTGCCCGCGGTCTGCTGCTCGGCCACCACCACCTCGCCGTGCTCCGCGCCGTCCTGGGCCAGGCGAAAGGCCTTCTCGTTGGTGGAGGGCAGCGACTCGAAGTGGTGGATGGTGCGGCCCAGGTCGTGGGTGTCCAGCAGGGGCCCCACCTCCAGCGAGGTGAGCCGGTCCGGCACGGACACCAGCCGGTAGCCCCGGGCCGGCACCGCCTCGATTCGGTAGCCCTTCGAGCGAAGGGACTCGACGTGCTTCCACACCGCCGTGCGGGACAGGCCCAGCTTGCTGGAGAGCGCCTCGCCGGACGTGTAGCCCTCTCCGCTCTCGGAGAGGAAGCTCAGGATGAGCTCTTCCTGGGTCTGCTCGTTCGCGTTGGCGGCCACTGCGGCACCTCGTGGAGAGTCTCGGCCCGGCGGAGTCAGCCCGAGGGCGGCGCCGCGCCGTCGCGGAGCTGCCAGGCCGTCAGCTCCAGCGAGGTCTGCGGCACGAGCTGGCCGTTGGTCTCCACGGCCATCTCGACCCGGACCATGCCGACGCCGGGCGCGAAGGTCATGGTGTTCACGAGCGTGGCCTTGCCGTCCACGCGGTTGCGGCCCTCCACCTGGACGCAGCGCGGGAAGGTGCCCGCGGGCGTCTGGCAGGACTCGCCCGCCTGGACGATGCGATAGCGCTCCGTGGACGACACGGACACCACGTTCGTCCACGAGTGCCCTGTCTTCAGTGGCCCGCGCAGCAGGTAGCGCTTGGGGTCTCTCAGGCCGTACCCGTCCAGGGAGAGCTGGCCGCCCTGGTTGTCATGGAAGAAGCCCGCCTCCTCCTTGACGATCTCCACCGTGACTTCCTTGTCGTCGCGGCCGTTGAGCCGGTACGTCCAGCGGTTGCCCACCGCGAGCGGGTAGTACTCGGACACGTCGCCACTGCTGGAGCCGGTGTCCGCCGCCGCCTCCACGTTCCTGGAACAGCCGGTGCCCAGCACCAGGGCCGCGAGCACCGCCGCTCCGCCCACGCCGAATGAACGCTTCATCTCGATGTCAGTCCGCGCGGCCAGGGCCACGCGCCTCCGCGGGTGAGTGCTTACGTGATGCGTACAGCGTGTCCAGCGCCTGCTGCGCGGCGGCCTGGACAGCGGGCGCATCATGCCCCTGCGCCATCGTGTAGAGGTAGGCCTCCGCCTCGGGCCCGCCGATTTCGCCCACCGCGAAGACGATTTCCTGCACGAAGCCCAGGTCGCGGCCCCGCGCCAGGTCGATGAGCACCGGCACCGCGACCCGCGCCTTCATCTCCACGAGTGCGCCCATCGTCTTGCGCACCGTCTCCGCGTCGGTGGCCTCCTTGAGGCGCTCGATGAGCAGCGGTGCGGCCGCCGGGTGCTGCCGCTCCGCCAGCGTGCGGAGGCTGAACTCCCGGACCCGGGCATCCGTGGCCTTGAGGTCCAGCACCAGCTCGTCGTCGGTGCGGTCCAGGGCCGTCAACTGCATGATGGTGGATTCAGTCACCTGGCGCAGCACATTGGCCAGCGCGGTGCGCATGGCCTTCTGGCGCCCGGCGGGCGAGTCCTCTTCGACGGGCGCCTCGCCAAGCCCCACCAGCTCGTAGCGCTGCGGCAGGCGCCCGCCAAAGCGCTCCAGGACCAGGTTGGCGCCCACCTCCGCGAAGCTGCGAGGGTCGCCGTCCTTCAGCACCTCGCGGGTGAAGGGCACGTCCAGGGTCAAACGCCAGGGGCGCTCTTCACGTGGCGCGTCCGCGCCCTTCTGCTCGAAACGCCCCGAGTCCTTGAGCGCTTGGGTGAAGAGGGTGGCCACGCCCTCGGGAGCCAGGCCCAGCAAGGCGTTATCCCGCAGGGTGGTACCGGAGAGCTCCACCGGCGCCACCGGGTAGCGCGGCGCCTGCCAGCGACAGGCACCGAGCAGGACGACGCAGGAGGCGAGAAACAAGGCCGGCTTCATCGCTCTCCAGGGTAACACCTGGGGAGCGACCGCGCCGGGCAATCCCTCACCTCCTGGAGCGCTGCGTCAGCTTTCGCGCTCGCCGGTCGGTCCGCTGGGGGCCTTGGCCGTATCCGCGGACGGCTCCCCCTCGCCGGGGGAGGAGACAGGCTCGGTCGATGGCGAGGCTTCAGCGGCAACGTCCGCCTGGGTGAGCCCCGGGGCCTCGGAGGGCGCCGGAACGGCTCCCGCCTCGGCCACGCCGCTCCCCACTGTCGCGGAGGCCTCGGCGCGCTGCGTGGCGGACTCGGCGGAAGCCGAATCCCCCTCCGGCGCGGGAGCCGACGTGCTCCCAGAGGCATCCGGAGTCACACCGGCGGTAACCCCTGAGCCGCCAGGAGCCGCGACGACCGAATCCGCGATCCCCGGGACTTCAGCGCCAGCAGCGGCCCCCTGCCCCGAGGTCTCGGAACCAGCCCCCGACGATACGCCGGCGGCCGGAGCCCTCGAAGCCTCGGAGGCAGCGCCCGACGCTTCGGCGATTCCACCGTCGCCCGGTGCCACCGAGGCAGCGCCCGACGCAGCAACGACGCCAGCGTCGCCCGAATTGCTGGAGGCAGCGTCCTGCGCACCGGCGACTCCACCTTCCCCGGCAGCCCCAGCAGCGGCTTCTGGAGCCCCGCTGGCACCGCCTTCGACCGAAGTCCCGGCAGCGGCTTCCGGAGCCCCGCTGGCACCGCCATCGCCCGAAGTCCCAGACGCAGCTTCCGCCGGCGCCCCGGCGGCATCGCCTTCGCCCGAAACCTCGGAGGCAGCCCCTGATGCTCCAGCGGCCTCACCGGCCCCCGCCTCACCCGGAGCCGCGGCGCCCGCCTCACCGGCGCGACTGCCACGGCCGCGACGGCCCCGGCGACGACGGCGGCGGCGCTTGCGGTCGCCCTGGGCCCCATCGGCGCCGGCCTCGGCTGCCGCTCCCTCGGGACGCGCACCACCGACAAAGGCGCTGGCGGCCTCGAGGTCCTCGTCATCCCCTTCCTCGTCGTCGCCCTCCTCGTCGTCCTCACGTCCCTGCAGCACCGGCGCGGCTGGCGCGGGAGCGGCCTCACGAGGCTCCTCCGCGGAGGCACCCGTGGCACCCGCCTCGGCCTCACCCGTCGCGACCTCGGCCTCGCGGGCCTCGCGCTGCTCACGCTCCCGTCGGCGCTTCTCCCGCGGACGCTCGCGCTCCGGTGCCGCGGCCTCGGTGGACTCCTCGCCCTCCCGGGCCTGCTTCTCGCGCTGACGCTCCTCGCGGCGCTTCTGGGCCTCCTCGGCATCCAGCTTCGCGGCCTCGAAGAACTTCTCGTCGACCTCGTACAGCTCGACCTGGGTGACGGAGACGGCCGTCTTCGCCTCCAGGAACTTCTCGCCCAGCGCGTCGCCGCACCAGAGCATCACCAGCGAGCCGCTGGCCTGCGCCTCGGTACGCGCGTCACCGCGCACGTCGCCGGCGCTCACCAGCAGGCCCACCTGCGCCGAGTAGTGGCCCAGGTCCCGCCGCAGCTCCTGCACCGACTTGCGGTCGATGCCGGGCGTGCCCTTCAGCATGCGCACCGCGTAGCGCAGCTCCACGCTGCCCTCGCGCTTGCGCGCCGTGAGCAAGGGCCCTTCCTTGGACCGCTTGGCCACCTTCAGCTCGCGGAAGCCCAGGCCGTGCATCATCTTCACGACGGACTTCTCGAACGTGCCGACGTCCAGCTCGCCCAGGCGCTTGCGCAGCCCGCGCGCCACCGCGCGGCGCGCATCCTTGAGCGAGGCGCGCAGCGTGGCCAGCAGCGCGGCATCCGCCTGCGGCTCGCCCGCGGCGGCGGACGGCTTGCCCAGCACCGGACGGCCACCCTCCAACGGGATGCCCAGCGCCTGCGCGAACGCGGCCTGGAGCTCCAGCGGCGGGGCCTCGCTCGGGGCGCCGGCGCGCTCCAGCGACACCTCGCCGGAGTCCTTGCTGAACGCGTACTGCGGACGGCGGCCGGCGTCGATGCGGCGCTGGTTGTCCTCCAGCAGCGCGGTGAGCACCGCCTCCACGGTGGTGTCCTCGGCGCACAGCTCCTTGGCCCGGGCGCGCTCGATGATCTGCTCGGTGCGAAGCGCGACCTCCGCGTCGCTGAGAATCTCGAACACCACCTCCGGCAGGGGCGGGAAGCGCTTGCGGCGCCCGCCACGCTCCTCCTCCTCGTCCCGGCGGCGCTTGCGGTCGCTGCCACGGCCCGCCACCCGCACGTTGTCCGTGCGCGGCTCGGGGTGGCGCTCCGCCGGGCGGAGCGGCGGCAGGTCCTCTTCCGGATGCGGCTCGACCACGCCAGTCTGAGCCAGTGCCTCGACGTCCTCGGGAATCGCCCAGTCGACCAGCGCGAAGGTGTCCTTCGCCGTGACAAGCACCTTGCGATCCCGCGTGCGGCGCGCCATGGCTGCGAGGCGCGACAGCATCGTCACCTCAGGCGTCTTGCCCACGTGGGACAGCAGGCTCTGCTGGATGGACTTCTCGGTAATTTCAAGGAAGTGGAGGGGACGACCTTCGCTCTCCAGGATGCGGAGCGCGGCCTCGTAGAATGTCATCGAGTATTCCCCAGGAATTCCGAACGGTTACAAAAATGTAGGTCCGTATAGGCGGCGGATGCTAGCCATCGCTAAACTGGCTTGTCAACGAACGCAAGATGACCCGCATACGCATCGGACAGCGCTGGAAACGCGAACCCGCGGCTTCCCCGCTCGATTCCATCGCACTGGAACTGGACGGGGTGGACCTTCTGTCCGGGGCCGTGGAGGAGTCTCTACCAGAAGTGGTGCCCTCCCTGGTGCGCACAGTTGCGGCCCTATACGGAGGGAGACAGAGGCTGGCTCAGGTCTCCCTGCCCGAGGCCCACCTGGAGCTGGTGCTCCGGCGCCTGGGGTCCGAGGTCGAGCTGCTGGTGGCCAACCTCTCGCGTCCGGCCCGGCTGATGCGCCCCCCCGTGAGGGTCGACCTGGAGGAGCTGGCGGAGGCCACCCGTGAGGCCGGGGAGCGCTTCCTGGCGGACGTCACCCAATCCGGCCCCAGGGCGCTCGCGACCACGCTGGCCCAGGCGCTGAAGGAGCCGTTGAAGGGGCTGCGCCGCCCCACCCGCCCACCGGACGAGCCCCCCGCGCGTCCCGCCACCCGGCGGCACGAGCCCTCGGAGCTCCCCGGCTTTGGCTTCGAGCTCCGGGACGCCGGCCTCCCCACCGGCCGCGCGGCCGCGAGGGGCACGTCGGGCCTGCTGGCACCGCTCCTGGCCGGGGGCGAGGTGTGGCTGGCGCTGCCTGGCAGGCCCGAGGCCTGGCGAATCCCCGGCCCCCCCTTCCTCACCGTGCTGGAGCTGTCCCGCCTGGCCGTGGAGCTGTCGCGCGCCGTGGAGCTGGGCGAGGCCCGCTTCGAGCTCGCTCCCGCGGGCGCCAGGCCCCCGCTGCTGCTGGACCTGAAGACGGGCCAGGCGAAGGCCGGCCGCACGGGAACCCCCTTCCCGCTCGCGGGCAACGTGCTCGCCGCCGCCCTCTTCCACCTGGGCGAAGCCCTCGCGTCGGCCTTCGCGGAAGCGGACCGGGCCCTGGTGAGCAACACCTATCGGGTGGAGCTGGCGGAGCGCTGCCGGGAGGGCCTCTCCCACCTGCGAAGCCCGGTCCAGCCTCCCGCGGCCCAGGGCGCGGCGCGGGAGAAGAAGCCCCGCCCCGGACAGGGCGCCACGCGGCCACTGAAGGTTCCAGGGCGCCTGCGGAGGCTGCGCTTCGCGAAGCTGTGGGAGCAGCGAGGCCTTCCGGACGCGGAGGAGGCCCGGCTGCTGCTCGGCCGCCACGGGCCGGTGTACTGCGCGCCGCAGCTGGCGTCCGCGTTCGCCCGCAAGGACGGCGCGCTCCTGTGGAAGCGCGCCGCGGCGCTGGGCGTAGCCGCTTCAGCGGATGGCCACGCGGTGGCGGCGGATATCGCACGCGTCTACGGCTTCACGGGCCGCGGAGGCGGCGCGCGCTGGCTCCATGACCATGATGGCATCCCACTGGGGCCACTGCTGCTGCGCAAGGACGGGCTGCTGCTCACGCTCTCCGAGGACCGCACCGTCGTGGCGTTCGCCGAGGCCACCGGCCGCGAAATCTGGCGGCTGGCCCCGCCCCGGACGCAGCGGAGCTGGCTGGCCACGCAGGGGCACCGCGCGCTGGTGGGGACGGACTCGGGCTACCTCTACGGGCTCGATCTGGAGGACGGGCAGGTGCGCTACCGCATGCGGGCCCCCATGCCCTTCCACGGCGCGCCCGTGACGTGGGGCAAGCGGTTCCTGGCCATGCTGGGCCGCGGCTCGCACTGGGCGCTGCTGCTCGCGGACGCGCACACCGGCGAGTCGGTGTGGACGCATGAGCCCGACCTTTCCCACCTCTCCGCGCCGCTCCCGGTGGGCTCGCGCGTGTTCATCGCGGGCGAGCGCGAGCGAGAAGGCATGTTGCTCTGCCTGGACGCGAAGGGCCGGCGCGTGTGGGAGCGCCCCTTGAACCTGGGGCCCGGCCCCTATGCGCTGGCGCCGCTGCCGCGCGCGGTGGTGGTGACCAGCGCCTCGGGCGCTGCCGCGCGGGTGGCGGCCTCCGGCACGGTGGACTGGCGGGTGGGCGCCGCGGGCGAGCCGCTCATCAGCGCGCTGCCGGCGCACACGGCGCGAGACGTCACACTGGTGCCGGGCGAGCGGGTGCGCGCCGTGGACCCACGCGGCGGTCAGGTGCTCGCGGAGGTCCAGGCCGGCGTGGGGCTCGTCGCGCTCCAGGCGGACGTGCGCCTCAACCTCTTCTTCCTGGACGACGCCGGCACGCTGTCCGCGTACCGGCTCGGCTCTCACTTCGCCGTCGTGGAGTAGCCCCCGGGCCGCCTAGTTCTGCGCGGCCTTCGACGGGTCGATCTCCTCCTCGGGGCGCTCCTCCTGGGTGGCGCCCTCCCACGACTCGCCCGCGCCGAGCTTCCAGTCGGACGGCACGTCCACCTTCCACACGTAGGTGGACGTCGCCGTCCCCCCCGACGCCGCGCTCGAGGTGAGGTTGATGGTCATCTCCATCTTCTCCACCTCGTTCGGCAGCAGGTCCAGGTCGTAGTGGCCCAGCACCATCTGCGGCGGGAACTCGCGAATGAAGCGCTCCGGGTGGTCGATCTTCATCGACGGATCCGCGCCGCGCATCTCGCCCAGCAGCTTCCCCTTCGCGTCGGTGAGCTTCCACACCGTGTCGAACGAGGCGCTGGTCACCATCTTCAGCACCTTGCCATCGTCCTTGAGCACCCGCTGCGCGCCCCACACCGCCAGCTGCAGGCGAATCTGCGGCTTGCCCAGCACCATCACCACGTCCGACGAGATGATGTCCAGGCGCATGCCCTTGTCGGTGGCCGTCCACACCGGGCGGTAGCGGCCCTCGCGCATGCTGTCGAACGTCTTGCGCGTGTACTCGTAGAAGGCCTTGCGGTCATTGGCGCGGTCATCCTTCGCGCCGCTCTCCGCGCGCTTCTCCAGCTCCAGCAGGTAGTCGTCGAACTTCGTGTTCCCGTTGAAGCGCGCGAGGTGCGCGTCCACCTGGTCGAAGTAGCCCTTGAAGAAGGGTTTCAGCTCATCGCGGTAGCTGGCCTCGTCCGGGTTGGCGCGCATCCAGCCGACACGCTCGAGGTACTCCGCATGGATTCGTTGCTGATCCGCGTCGCGCTGCGCCTCCAGCGCGCGGCCGCTCGCGCTGCGGTAGCTCATGACGGCGGCCAGCAGCACGCCCGCGACGATGACGATGACTCCGAAGTAGCGCTTCACGCGGCAGTCTCCTGTGCCTTTGCCCCAGCAGTGATATGAAAATTCCCCAACGTGATCCAGGCCACCGGCACCCACGTGTTCACCACGCCCCTTCCCTTGGAGGAAGGAGAGCTGCTGGGCCATTCCCAGGTGGCCTGGGCGGCCTACGGAGAACCATCAGACGGGAAAGCGGTGGTGTTGCTGCACGACCTCGCCTGCTCGCACCTCGCGTTGGGTCCACCAGAAGACTCGGCGTACCAGCCATCTGGCTGGGGCAAGGCCCTGGTGGGAACGAACCTCGCGTTGGACCCGGCGGTGACGCCCGTCATCGTTCCCGGGCTGCTGGGCAGTCCGTTCGGCAGCACGTCACCGGCGACGATCAATCCCGCGACGGGCGCGCGCTGGGGCCTGGAGCTGCCGCCGCTCACCGTGCAGGACATGGCGCGCGGCGTGTCCGCGACCCTGCGAGCGCTGGGCCTGAGCCACGTGCGGGCCCTGGTTGGCGTGGGCCTGGGGGGCCACGTGGCCTTGCGGCTGGCGGCCCTGTTCCCCGACCTCGCCGAAGGCGTGGTGATCATCGGCGCGGCCCGCGCGTTGCCGGAGGGCGTGCGCGAGAAGCTGGGCCTCTCCTGGCAGGTGCTGCGCGCGGACCCGGACTACCGCGACGGGCTCTATGCGGTGGACGCACCGCCGCGGAAGACGATGCGCAAGCTCCGCCTCGACTTCCAGAAGCTCCAGTGCGGGCGTGAGCACCTGGCCAGCGCGTTCCCGGATGCCGAGTCCGCGCGCGCGGCACTGGAGGCCGAGGCGGACGCCTTCGCGGACACCTTCGACGCCGTGTCCTGGGCGTCGCTGTGCTCGGCCTACGCAGGCAGTGATGTCTCGGATGGCTTCGCGCAGATTCGCGCGCGCGTGCTGCTGGTGGCGGGCGCGTCGGACGCCATGGCCCCCGTGAACCGGGTGCGGGACACCTACCACCTGCTGAGCGCCGCGGGCGTGAGCGCCCGCTTCCTGGAGCTGCCAGGCCCGGGCGACCATGCCGCGCTGCTCCTGGACGCGGAGCGGCTCCACGCGCCCCTGAGCGACTTCCTGCGGCGGTGCTGACTACTCGCGCGGCGGAGCGCCGGAGAGCTTCCCGCGAAGCGCGCCCACCAGCATGCCAATGGCAATCTCGTTGTTGCCGCCGTGCGGGATGATGATGTCCGCGAAGTGCTTGGACGGCTCCACGAAGCCCATGTGCATGGGCCGCACGTGACGCAGGTACTGGCTCACCACGTGGTCGAAGTCGCGGCCCCGGTCCTTGATGTCGCGCGTGAGGCGCCGGAGGATGCGCAGGTCATCGTCCGCGTCGACGTAGATCTTCACGTCCATCTCATCCCGGACCTCCTTCATGTGGAGGACGAGGATGCCCTCGATGAGGATGATGTCGCCGGGGTCGACCTTCTTCGTCTGTGGCAGACGGGACGAGGTGACGAAGTCGTAGACAGGCTTCTGGATGGCCTGCCCGGACTTCAACGCCTGCAGGTGCTTGACCAGCAGCTCCCTGTCGAAGGCATCCGGGTGATCGAAGTTCACCTCGCGCCGCTCCGCCAGCGGGAGGTCCTTCAGGTCCCGGTAGTACGAGTCCTGATCGATGAAGGCCACGCGGCAATCAGCCAATGCCTCGCGAACCTTGCGGGCAACGGTGGTCTTGCCGGACGCGGTGCCGCCCGCGATGCCGACGACGAGGGGGGACGCCATGGCGGCGCGACGTATCTTACCGAGGGCGGTCAACGCAAGGGCTCGGTCCAATCCTGGACATTTCTTGGCCTATCCCCGGCGGATCAGCCCGCGCCCACTTGCCTCGTCCAGCAGCGCGGGCGCGACATCCGCCTCCGCCACGGGCTGTGCCGCCAATTTTCCAAGGAATCCAGATAACGCTGCGGGTGCCGTCATCACCTCGGGCGTCCCCGCCCTGCGGCGGACGATGAATGACCACGGCCCGGGGCCGGGCCGCTCCGCGACCTGGCGCAGCGTCTCCAGCCCGGACAGCTCCAACGTCCCGCACGCCCACGCACGAGCCGTGAGGTGGCGCCGCACGGCGCGCGCGGCATAGACGAGCTCGGACAGGTCCACGGGGAGCGAGCCGATTCGCACATCGTCCCTCAACCCCACCTGCCCCGGCCCGGGGGCGGGCACTCGTCGCATGAACAGCGAGGGCAGCAGCATCTCCAGCGCCAGCGCGGCGGATGCCCCCTCCTCCGGGCGCTCGCGGAGCCGGCGCATGGCCCACGAGCCAAAGGCCTGGGCTGGCGAGCGCCCGCCTGCCTCGAAGACCTTCCGGAACTCCTTCGAGCCCGTGAAGGCCACCAGGGCCTCGCGGGTCCCCGCCAGCAGCAGGCGCGTGAGCGGCCACTCCCGGTCGAGCACCTCCGCGACCACGGCCAGGCGGAAGTCCTGATCCGCCAGCGTGCCCGCTTCGTCTTCCACGGTGCTGGCGGGCGCGGCAGCATAGCCCGCGTCGAACAAGGCCCAGGGCCTGCTCTCCTCCGTCAAGGGAGGCGCGGCGAGCTCTCGCGGCGCACGGAGCGTCAGTGGCGGGCGCGGCCCCGCGGGCACCAGCTTGCGCAGGCGGCGCAGGGAGGCCAGGGCCACCTCGGGCGGGTGACCGTCGCCTTCGAAGGTGACGGCGCGCAGCGACGGGCAGCGGGGAATCAGTGACGCCAGCAGCGTGAACAGCTCCTCGCGCACCGGCTGTGTATGGTCGTCCACGTAGAAGCGGCGCGCCCCCCGGTGCGTCACCACGCCCCCCGCGATGTGCAGCTCGATGACCTGGTCGAGCGGGAAGCCATCCAGGCCGGCCTCCAGCGGGAGCCCCGCGGAGAGCTGGTGGCTGAACAGGTGCCCCAGGTCCAGGAGCAGCGGCAAGCCGGTACGTGCATGCAGCTTCGCCATGAAGTCGAGCACGTGCCACTGCCCGCGCCTCGCCAGCACCGCGGGGTTCTCCAGCGCGAGCGGCATGGACAGGTGTCGCTGCACGTGCAGCGCGTGCGACACGCACTCCTCCAGGCCCGCCTCGTTGAAGGGCGGCGTGAAGTAGAGGTAGCCGGGAAAGGGCTGGCCCTCCACGTGCCACCAGCCCACGTCATTGCCCACCCACGGGCTCTCCACGGCACGCGCATGGGCATCCAGGTCCGTCAGCGCCTTCGTGGGCTCCAGCGCGGGGCCCCAGAGGTTGAGGTGGACGGGGTGGAACAGCACCGGGACCTCGTGCCGGCGGCGCCACATCTCGGGGAACAGGGAGGCGTGCGCCCGGGACTCCTCCAGCGACAGCGGCGCGCTGTATTCCACGTAGTCGAAGAGGCCCGGAGCCTCGTCGAGCAACCGGTAGGGCTGCGGCACATCCGCCACGCTCAGGTTGCTGCTCAGGCCCAGGCCCCGCCAGGGCAGTGTCCACGCTTCGGGCGCTGCATGCGTCATCCTCTCAACGTAGACGCACCGGGAGGCCACCGCCACACACACCTCGCTCTCCCGACGCGCTGGAGTTCCGTGACCTGGGGTAGACTCGCCGGTTCCCCCATACCCCAGGAGCTCCCGATGACCTCCGCCACTCGAGCCGAGATTGACGAGTCCAACGATCAATACCGCGGTGCCTGGAGACTGTTCGCGCTGGGCAGCAAGGGTGGCGAAGTGGTGGAGCGCCCCGACATCTACATCACCGCCTGCCACGTCACCTGGTCGATGATGAACGCCACCTTCCTGCGCGCGCCCGTCGAGACGGAACAGGCACTCGCGGCCGCCGCGGCGTCGGCGGCGCGCTACTACTCCGCGGGCAAGCACGGGTGGTGCTTCGTCATCTGCGATGACTGGCTGGCGCCGTCCGTGCGCGAAGGCGCGGCGTCCATCCTCGCGTGGTACGGCCTCAAGCCCGAGATGAGCGTCACCGGCATGGTCGCGGACACCCTGCAGCCGCCGGCCCGTCCCCTGCCCCCGTTCGACCTCCGCGCCGTCACGGACGCCTGGGGCCGGCAGGCCGTGGCCGATATCAACGCCACCGCCTACGACGTCCCACGGCACTTCGGCCGCGAGGCCTTCGACCAGGACAGCCTCTACACCGAGGACTGCCGGGGCTTCGTGGCCTGCCGGAACGACGAGCCCGCGGCCAGCACCGTGGTGCTGCGCGTGGACCAGGCCGCCTATGTGGCCCTGGTCGCGACCATGCCCCAGCATCGCCGCCAGGGCGCCGCGGAGGCGGTGATGCGGCACGCACTCGCCAAGGCCCAGCAGGCCTGGGGTACCCAGCGCACCATCCTCCACGCCACCGAGGAGGGCCAGCCCGTCTATACGCGGCTGGGCTACCGGCCGGTGACACGCTTCCGAATGTACATGGCACCGCCCCCGGGCCAGCACTGACACGCTTCGAGAGAGCGCCTGGTTTTTTCTAGCGGCTTTGAAAGCCAGGCGACTCCTCTCATTGAAGAATGCCGCTCCCGCGTGAACTGAATCCCACGCACTTCGATGGCGCAAAGGTTATGGCAGACTCCTCCGCAAGGGGGGCTTGTGTCGCGTCTTCCATTGCCCAGCCGCACGGAGTCCGTAGATGGCCAAGTGGGATGAGCTCGTCCTGGCGGTTCCTCCCCAACTGGGAGGCAGGCTGGAAGCGCCCGTCCCGGTGACGCTGCTGGAGACGCTGCTCGGCCTCCAGGACGCGCAGCTCGACCTGCTGCGCGGACTTCAGCGCGATGTGCGGCCGTTCCTGGAAGGGCCCTTCCACGCGGCAAGGACTCACCTGGACGCGGCGCGCACGGCCCACGCGGCGCGCGACGCGCAGCTCGAGCACCTGAAGTCCGCACGTGAGTGCTTCCAGGAAGCGCTGGGGCTGGAGCGCGACAAGGCGCGCCAGTCGCTCATCTCGCTGCACCTGGGCCTCTGCTGGTGGATGTTCGGCGCGGAGCGGGATGCGCGGGAGTGGCTGCAGCGGGCCCACCGCTCGGCGGTCGAGGCCATGAAGGACATCCTCATCGACGCGTCGAACGCCTCGGGCCTCACGCGCAACCGGCTCCTGGACCCGGCGCTGAACTTCTTCATGTTCTTCACCAGCGCCGCGACACTGGGCGCCGGCTACCTCTTCTGGGAGCGCGTCCTCAGCCGGTTCACCGACAAGCGCATGCGCCGCGCCCTGGGGCAGCTGGAATCCCTGGGAGACTGCGTGGACGCGCTGGGGGAGATCCGCCTCCGCATGGGAGCGCTCCCCAGCGAGGTCGCCCGCTACGAGCTGACCCACGGCGTGGATGATCGCCAGGCCGTCGCCCGCATCACCATTCGCAAGCTCATCAGCGACCGGGAGGCCATCTACTTCAACGGTCGCGAAACCCGGAGGGTCACCTGGAATGACCAGGAGCGCTCCGAGGTCCTCACCCGCGAGCTCATCTGAGCTCGGGGGCTGTCACCGTCCCGTCAAAACGTGTTTTCAGGATTGCCGCGAGCGGAACGTCAGACCGGCGCTTCATAGTAGCGGCACTTCCTAGACGGGGGCGGCGGTGATGGTTCAGACCATGCTCATCTTCATTCCAGTGATTCTCCTTTTCGCCGCGGCGGTTGCCATTCCGCGGCCCCGCCGGCGTTCGCGCCGCTAGTCAGTCCCGGCGGCCGGGGTCGACATCCCGGCCGTCTTCCCAAGCCGGAGCGGTGTAGAGTTCGACCGCCGTCGCAACTCCTCCCCTTCCGAGCACCCGTGGCCGAGCGTCCCAGCGTCCTCGTCGTCGACGATGACCCACACCTGAGAGAAATCGTCCGCTTCGCCCTGGAACAGGGGGGCTTCCGGGTGGACGAGGCCGCCGACGGCCGCGCCGCCCTGGCGCAGGTCGACCGCAGCCTCCCGGCGCTCATCGTCTTGGACATCATGATGCCGGAGCTGGACGGCCTCGCCGTCTGTCGCGAGGTCCGGCGCAAACACGAGCTTCCCATCGTCTTCCTCTCCTCGCGCGACGACGAGGTCGACCGCATCCTCGGCCTGGAGCTGGGCGGCGACGACTACCTCACCAAGCCCTTCAGTCCCCGCGAGCTGGTGGCCCGCGTGAAGGCGGTGCTGCGGCGCGCCCGGCCCGCGCCTTCGCCGGAGCCCGACGCCCCCGCGCCCCGGATGCAGGAGCGCGGCCCGCTGCGCATGGACGCCGAGCGCTGGCGCGCGTGGTGGGGCGACACCGAGGTGGTGCTCACCGTGACGGAGTTCCAGCTCCTGGCCACGCTGCTCCGCGTGCCCGGCAAGGTCTTCACCCGCGACGAGCTGATGACGCGCGTCTACGAGGACGTGGTGGTGAGCGACCGGACCATCGACAGCCACGTGCGCCGCGTGCGCCAGAAGTTCGCCACCGCGGGCGGCGAAGTCATCGAGACGGTGCATGGCCTCGGCTATCGGCTCGCCCTCCCCTGAGCGCCGCGCGCGCCCGCGCCTGTGGCTCGTGTTCGCCGCCGTGGGCGTCGCGGGCTTCGTGCTGACACTCGCCGGCCTCGCCTTCGTGCGCGTCTATGACAACCAGCTCATCCGCCAGACGGAGTCGGAGCTGATTGCCCAGGGCGCGGTGATCTCGGAGGTCTTCCGTGAGCGGCTGCGCAGCAGCGTCACGGCCAGCACCTTCGGCCGAGCGCGCACAGCGCCCTGGCCCTTCCCCATTCCCGACGACACCCGGCTGCGCCCCATCCTCCCATCGCTGCGGGCCTCCGATGCACCGCTGCCCCCCGGAGGCACGCCCAAGGCCTCGCGCGTGCCCGCCGAGCCGCTGTCCCAGGCCGCCGGGCTCCAGCTGACGCCGCTGCTCGAGCAGGTCCGGGCCGTCACCCTGGCCGGCATCCGCGTGGTGGACACGGAGGGCGTGGTGGTGGCCAGCAGCAGCCCCAGGCTGCTGGGCACGACACTGGCGGACCGCATCGAGGTGCAGCGAGCCCTCCGGGGTGAGCCCGCCAGCGTGCTGCGCCGCCGCAACGCCGAGCCCGAGGATACCCCGCTGGCATCACTCAGCCGAGACACCGGCATCCGCGTCTCGGTGGCCCTGCCCGTCCTGGAGGGCAAGCGCGTCTGGGGCGCGGTGGTGCTGACACGCACGCCCATGACCATCGCCAAGGCGACGTATGCGGACCGGTGGAACCTCACCGCCACCGGCTTCGTGCTGCTGGGCGCGGTCGGGCTCATGTCGCTGGCCGCCGCCGCGCTGGTGGGCCGGCCGGTGCGGGCCCTGGTGAAGCAGACGCGCGCCATCGCCGCCAGCGACCCCACGGGCTTCGAGCCCGTGGCCCGCCCGGTGGTCGCGGAGCTGGCCGAGCTGTCGGAATCGCTGGCGGGCATGGCCACCGCGCTGCGGGACAGGAACCAGTACATCCGCTCCTTCGCCGCCAACGTGTCGCACGAGTTCAAGACGCCCCTGGCCTCCATCCAGGGCGCGGTGGAGCTGCTGCGCGACAGCGCCGACGCCATGACGCCGGAGCAGCGCTCCCGCTTCCTCGCCAACGTGGACGCGGATGCCCGCCGCCTCACGCGGCTGGTGCAGCGCCTGCTGGAGCTGGCCCGCGCCGACTCCATGACGGCCACGTCCGCGCAGGTGGAGGTGGCCCCGCTGCTGGAGTCGCTCGCCGCCCGGGCGCGCGCGGAGGGCGTCAGCGGCCTCCACGTGACGCCACCGCCTCCGGGGTTGAAGGTGGCCCTGCCCCAGGAGGTGCTCGACGACGTGCTGTGGCAATTGGTCACCAACGCGCGCCAGCACGGGGGCGAGGACGTCCGGGTGGACCTGGCGGTGGAGCAGGACGCCGAGCCGGGTGCCGTACGCGTGGTGGTGCGGGACGATGGGCGCGGCATCTCCGAGGCCAACCAGGCGCGCATCTTCGACGCCTTCTTCACCACCGCCCGCGAGCGCGGTGGCACCGGGCTCGGATTGACGATTGCCCAGTCCATGCTCCGGGCCTTCAGCGCCCGGCTGGAGCTGCGGCCCTCGGCCAAGGGGACCGCCTTCGCGGTGGTGGTCCCCCTGCCCCGCCCTCAGCGGAAGTAGCTGCCGGAGATGTCCACGGAGTAGCCCAGCTCCAGCGTGGGCGCGGACGCCGCCACCAGGAACTGACGGAAGTGCAGCGCCTTCCCGGGCAGGCCCGCGGCCGCGGCGTCCGTGCCTTCCGAGGACTCGTACTGCTCCAGGCTCCCACCCTCACGCCGGTAGTTGAACACCGCCGGGAAGTGCGCCCGGGCGCGAAGCTCGGCCACCGGCCAGGACACGCGCGGCAGCGCCAGACTCAGACGCCCGGAGAGGTGGAAGACGCCCAGCTCACGCGACAGCACCACCTCCAGCGTCCCCGTCGTCTCTCCCAGCCGGGCCGGCGCCGCTTTCAGCGTCAACGTCCCGTCCCCTGACGTCACCGGCACGGGAATCGCGTTGAGGGTGACGCGCTCTAGCCGGTGCCCCTCCGGCAGCGCCAGCTCCAGCGGCTGCTCCCGGTCCAGGCTCAGAGCATAGCTGACGCGAAGCGTGGCGCGCCCCTCCAGCGTGGACACCCACGATGCGGTGGCCTCGGTGATGCGCGGCTCCAGCGGAGGACGCACCTGCTGCTTCTGGGCCTGCGCGGCCTGCGCCACGGCCGCCCGCCAGCCGACGCGCAGCGTGCCCTGCTGGGGATAGACGGCGTACGCCTCACCACCCGAGGCGGGCAGTGGCTCCGTCAGGGTGAACACGGAGGTGTCCGCCTCCAGCGTCAGCGGTACGGGCGCCACGTGGGGGCCGAAGCGCACCTGCGCGCGGCGCTCCGGGCCCGCCCCGGGCGAGCGGATGGAGACCCCCACGTCGAAGGCATACCGCCCCGCCTTCCGGGTGAGGAGGCACAGGTGCCCATCGACGACGCCCACGGTGGCATCCTCCAGGGTGGGCAACGTCCCCGGAAAGCTGTCCGCGTCGAGCTGGAGCAGGCGCACCTGCGTCCAGCGCCCGTCCGCCAGCACCTCCACGTCGAAGTGCCCCTCCACGACGAGGGCGTCCGCGGTGAGCCGGCCCTTGAGCTGGCTCTTCACCAGCGCCTCCGTCGGAGGGGGCGTGGCCGGCGGCGACTGGCGCTGGGCGTAGAGCGGAATCAGCTCCTCGAGCGGCACGGTGGCGGTGCCCGACGGGGTCGCGGTGGCCGAGGCATCGGCCATGGTCAGCAGCAATCCAACGATGAGCGGTACGGTCCACATGGCGGAATCAGCTCGCTTCCGGGGTGACGGGGGTGGAGGCAGCGGAAGGCACGGCGGCGCGCGAAGGCTCACCGGGCAGTGACACATCGGAGAGGAAGGCCCGCACACCGGCGCGGGTGGAGAGCACCATCAGCCCGAGCAGCGCGGCGAGAATCTCCAGCGTGTAGATGAGGCCGGTGTAGCCCTGGAGGATGACGGCGCCGGTGGGCACCACCAGCGTGGCGCCCCAGAGCGCCGCGAGCACGGACGTGCGCTCCTTCGGGAAGAGCCAGCGGACGTACACCACCACCGCCGCGCCCAGGCCCAGGGCACAGAGCGCGTACGCGGCATAGAAGTTCATGAAGGCCGCCAGGTACGCGAGCAGCACGAAGAAGAAGCCGTACACCGCGGCCAGCAGGTACGTCTCGTAGAGCGCCAGCGGGCGGCGGTGGCGCAACCCCAGCGCGGCCAGCAGCGCCAGCAAGGCCAGGAACGGCACCCACGCCCGCGTGGCCATGGTGCCCACCAGCGCGTCGAACGTCTTCTCCGAGGGCAGGATGACGCCCAGGTTGACGCCCGACTCCAGTGACTGGAACGCCCAGTCCAGCGTCACCGCGTCACCCGTGGCGTTCACGGACGAGGCGGCCAGCACACCGGCCGGGTAGTCGTAGTTCTCTCCGCCCTCCACCGCGACATGGACGCGCACGTCCCGCGCGGGCAGCGCCGGGTCCAGGCGGTACACGAACGAGTTCAACCCCCGGGCGCGGTAGCGGATGGTGAAGCGGGACGTGGCGCCCTTGGCGATGCGGCCCGTCCACACCAGCCGGTTGCCGGACTCGCCCAGGTCCAGGCTGGACTCCTTCCCGTCGACCAGGAACTGGAGCTCCGACAGCAGCACCTGGGACTTGTCCATCTCCATGGGGAAGATGAACGCCACGTCGATGTCGGTGCTCTCGCGGTTGACCACCGCGTAGTCGGCGCTGAGGGTGAAGTCGAAGCCGGAGAAGTAGCGCAGCCCCCGCTTGCGGTAGTTCATCTTCGCCTGCACCTCGACGTGCTGCCGGTCGAAGGGCAACGGCTTCAGCTCGGTGAAGATGGTGCCGCTGTGCACGTAGCGCAGCGATGGCGCGGGCTGGGCCACGGGCGCGCCCCAGCGGTCCTCCACCCCGGCGGCCAGCTCCGAGTTGGCGAAGTCCGTCCGGTCCGCCACCTGCCCGGCGATGACCGCCGTGGCGAAGACGACGATGGCCAGACTCCCGAAGACGTGGTGGGCCACGAGCCAGCGGACCACGCGGCGGAGGGTGCCCTCGGGCACGCGCGCGGGACGGGGAGGAAGCGGCGGAGGAGGTGTGTTCATGGGCGCAGGATGGGCGCCCTCCGTGCAACGCCGATGTCCCTCCTGTGCGGCTCCCGAGGAATGTTCGTGCAGAATTCGTGCAGGCCGGGGTGCACCCTCCGCCTGTCCCGGGTACACTTTGCGGCCGGTCCGCGATTGAGAAGGTCGTCATGTCCGTCCCTGGAATTGGCTTCCCTGGCCCCTGGCGGCTCCGCAAAGGAGCCGAGGAGTACGAGCTGGTCATCGTGCGAGCGGGCTCCGGGCTCGACGCAGCGCAGTTCGTCCCGGCCGGGCACATCGCCTGGCAGCTCGACCACTGGATGACGTCCGCGCGCCGGGCCCTGCTGGAGATGTACGAGGCCCTGGGCGGCATCCTTCCGTGGAACGCGAGCACACTGGAGCGCGCACGGCTGGACACGCGCGTCCGGGAACGGCTCGCGCAGGCCCTGGAGCGTGGGGAGCTGGCGGCCCTGCGCGTGGAGCGCCGCGCCGCGGCCTGGGCCTGGCCCGAGGAAATCGTGCCGCCTCCCCGGCCCGAGCCCGAGGTCACCCCGCTGGCGCGTCCGCCCGTGGAGCCCTTCACCCTCTTCCCCGACCCCGCCCGGCAGGCGGAGGCGCTCCGCCAGGCCGCTGCGGCGGGCGTGCCGTTCTGCGAGGAGTGCGAGAAGAAGAAGCAGCGGGCGGCGGCGTGAGCGCGCCTCTCCCCCAGCTTCCCGGCCTGCTGCAGTGGGTGCGTCAGGCCACGGAGGCCGCCCCGACGTCAGCGCTCTACGCCATCCTCGATGGCGCACGGGCGCCCAACATCCACCGGATGGTCCTCCATTGCGGGCTGACGCAGAGCTGCCTCTACGCGGGGAAGCTGCCCCCGGAGCTGGTGGAGGTGGCGCCCTACCTGGTGCAGCTGCGGCCCGGAGCCCCTGCGACGGAGCAGCTGCTCGCGGCTGGCTGGGGCAAGAGCTGGGGCATCTTCGTGCAGAGCCCGGCCCATCCGGATGCGCTGCGGCGGCACCTGCGGCGCTTCCTCAAGGTCAAGGACGCCCACGGCAAGACGCTCATCTTCCGCTACTACGACCCACGCGTGCTGCGCGTCTATCTGCCCACGTGCACGGACGACGAGCTGGACTTCCTCTTCGGCCCCATCGAGCAGTTCTTCGCTGAATCCGAGGACGGGGCCAGCATGCTCGCCTACGCGCGCCGCCCCGAGGACGCGCCGCCGCTCTCCATCCTCCCGACGCCGCTCGTCTGAAGCCTGTGCTGTTGCCCTGCCCGGGGCGCAAGGACGCCGCCCCGGGCGGACACTCACATCACGTCAGTGAGCCGACGTGAGCCGCCGATGGAAGGCGCTCGCCAGGCAGGACTGGTTCGCCAGGCTGTCCAGCTTCGACGCGCGCATCTCGATCTCGAAGAACTCGCGATTCAGCGACGTGTTGACGGGGTCCTGCACCACGTAGGCGATGGAGGGGTCGCTCATCCCCGTGGCGAGGAACGGGGACAGCGTGCCGAACTCGTCGATGTGCGTGAAGCCGGTCTTCGTCTCACGGCCGTGGCATCCGCTGCACGTGTTGAGCGAGAACTTGTGCCGGGCCTCGTTGACGGAGATGCCCGTGGCGCGCCAGAAGGACGTCGTGTCCGAGGCAATCCAGGGGAATGCCCCCAGGAACGGCGTGCTCGCGGTGGGGAACGTCGTCGGCACGGTGTAGGTGTTGGCGAGGATGGCGGGCGTGTTCGCGTTGATGAAGTCGCGCAGCACGGGCGTGTCGTTGTGCGCGTCGCCCGGCGTCAGCACCGTCGGCTGGCCCTGCAGGCGGTTCACCGAGGGGCCCGAGCCCATCAGGTGGAACTCGCGCAGCTCCCACGGGTAGCGCAGCCACTCCTCGTTGGTGCGAATCTGGTTGATGGCGCTGCCGTTCGGCTTGCGCGGCGCCGCGTTGCGGACCACCACCTGCTGCGTGAGGCTGGCCAGGGCGGCGTTGTAGGCCGAGCTGCCCAGCACCATGGAGGGCGCCGACAGTTCCAGCCACCGCTGCGCCCACGTCTTCACCGCGTCACACGAGCTGTGCGGCACGCCGTACTCGAAGATGACCAGGAAGGGCCGGACGCCACAGGTGCCGCTCGTGCGGTCCACCGCGGCGAAGACGAAGCGCAGCTCGCCCGCGTTGCCGGAGGCATATCCCGCCGGGCCCCGGCCGCCCCCCAGGTCCAGCCGGTTGACGATGGCCACCAGCTTGAATGGCGACCGCGTCAGGTCCAGCGCTCCACCCACGCGCGGCCACGGCGTGAGGATGTACGGCATCATGGCCGTGCGCGCCGGCACCGTCCAACCGTTGATGTTCTGATTGACGGTCCACTGCCGCAGCCAGTGCTCCGTCAGCACCGACGGCGACACGTAGGTGTTCGCCATCTCCCGCATCAGGTGGTTGAACGTCCAGACGCCGTTCGGGTTGCCGCTGTTGCTGCACGGGTCATACGTGCGCGTCGGGTCGTTGATGACGCTGGCATCGGTGATGATCAGCGAGTTCGCCGGCTTCACCGCGAACGTGATGCCCGCGGGGAAGATGGGAATGGGCACACCGGGCTGGAAGACGCTGGGCGACAGCGCCGTCAGCGGGCGCGTGGAGACGCGGACGCGGTTGTCGAACGTCGAGGCCATGAGCGGCCGCTGGGGATTGCGCGCCTGGAACTCGCGGATGCGGTCCTGCGTTGCCTGATGCGTCACGAAATCGACGTCGCCAATGGCAGAGAAGAGGCCATCGCCGGCCGTCACGTCGCCGTTGAGCCCCTGGTCATTCAAGAAGAGCTGCTGCCCTGAGTCCGATACGACAGGAACTTGCTGATGGACTTGCGCCTGGCCTTGCGCGAGCCGTGCGCGGATGAGGCTGCGCGTCCTCGACGTGAGCGTTCTATCGAGCGCGATGGCGTCCATCGACTCGACGATGGGCGCGGCCGCCACGTTCTCCTGCGCCTGCTCCTGCGTCTGGGGGAATGGCTCGTCCGGGTGGACAGGCTCTGCGCCACCGCATCCTGCCAGCAGCGTTGCGGCGACAACGCCAGACCAGACACGCAACGTGCCTGAAACCTTCCGGTTCGACTGCTTCATGGGGGACTCCTCGCGGGTGGACTGCGAAGTCGGCCCGTGCACCCCCCAGGCCAGCCTCCCCACCTCGCGCATACCCAGGCATGCCTGTCATTCCGTGCCGCAGGCCGTGACTCAACACGACACATGACCTCACGCCATGTAACTCGCGTTGTTACAGACGGACTTGCTGGCGCTGCCGCAATGCCTGTCCCGCCGGATGACGCAGCGGCGGGAGCCCGCCCTCCCCGCTCAGTCCACCGGGAGCGACTTCACCTGGAGCTGCTTCGACGCGAGGAACTCCGCGTTGAACACCTTCGACGCGTAGCGGCTGCCGTGGTCGCAGAGGAAGGTGACGATGCGCAGCCCCTCGCCACGGTGGCGGCGGGCCAGCTCCCACGCGGCGCGGACGTTGAGGGCCGCGGAGGTCCCCACCACCAGCGCGTCCTCCCGGGCCAGGTGGTAGAGCATCTCCACCATCTCCTGGTCGCCCAGGCGCATGGCCTCGTCCACGCGTGCGCGGCGGAAGTTCTCGGTGAGGCGCATGATGCCAATGCCCTCGGTGATGGACGAGCCGGGCCCCTCCATCTTCCCCTCCCGCACGAAGCTGAAGAGGCCCGAGCCCGGCGGATCCACCAGCACCACGCGCACCGCGGGGTTCTTCTCCTTGAGGTACCGGCTGACGCCGGACATCGTCCCGCCGCTGCCCACGGACGCGACGAGCACGTCCACGCGGCCCTCGCACTGCTCCCAGATTTCGGGGCCCGTCGTCTCGTAGTGAGCGTCGCCGTTGGCCGGGTTCTCGAACTGGTTCGCCCAGAAGCCGCCCTGCGCTTCCGCCAACGCGCGGGCCTGGTGGAAGAAGTGCGCGGGGTTGGCGAAGGGCACGGCGGGCACCTTGCGGACCTCCACGCCCATGGCCTCCAGCAGCTCGTACTTCTCGCGCGCCTGATTGTCCGGCATCGTCACGACGACGCGGTAGCCGCGCTCGCGGCCCAGAAGTCCCAGGCCGATGCCGGTGTTGCCCGCGGTGCCCTCGAAGATGGCGCCCCCTGGCTTGAGCAGGCCCTGTGCTTCGGCGCGCGCAATCATCCCCTTCGCGGCGCGGTCCTTGATGCTGCCGCCGGGGTTCATGAACTCGGCCTTCGCGAGAATCTCACACCCCGTCTGCCGGCTCAGCGAGCCGATGCGCAGCAAGGGGGTGTTGCCGACGGAGTCCCAGAGCGAACCGATGCGAGGCGCCATGGGGCGTGCTTAACCCGAAGGCCGGTCCCCGTCACCGGGAAGCACGCTCAATCCGCCCGCATCGCCTCCACCGGGTCGAGCTTCGCGCCGCGCGGGAGGCCGAGCCACCTTTCGAGATACCCTTGCACGGGCCCGCCTGAAGCCGTTTCTATCGGTCCCTTGCGGAGCACCATCGTTCGGAGTCAATGACAGAGATGCGCAACTCGGGAGCGACCATCGGACGTAGGCCCGCTGAGCCGGGCGAGCTCGACCTTGGCATGCATGAGCTCCGCGCGGTCGCCGGGTACGCGGCGGCGTGCGCGCGAACGGCCTTGGCGCTCTTCGAGCGTGAGCGCCCGGACGATGAGCGCCCACGGGCCGCGATCGACGCAGCGCAGGCGTTCGCGGATGGAGCCGCGCGAAGCAAGGTGCTCCGTGACGCCGCCTGGGCGGCCCAACGGGCGGCACAGGAGGCACGCGACGCGGGGCTGGCTGCCGCGAGCGACGCTGCGCGCGCGGCACTCGCTGCAGCCGGTGCGGCGTTCCTCCATCCCCTGGCAAAGGCCACGCAGGTGAAGCACATCCTCGGCGCGGCCGCGCATGCGGCACGCGCGTTCGAGCTCGCCGAGGGAGACGATCCGGCCATTGGCGCCAGCCACATCGCGCAGGCGCGGGCCCTTGCGCCGCCCGTCGTGGTGGACGTCCTGAGGCGCTACCCGGCCGCCCCGAGCGGCGGTGGGCGGGCCGGTGCGCTGCTTCGCGAGCTCGACGCGGCCTTGCGGCGATAACGTCCCCTCAATCCGCCCGCATCGCCTCCACCGGGTCGAGCTTCGCCGCGCGGGCCGCCGGGTAGATGCCGAACAGCAGGCCCACGCCGCAGCTCATGAACAGGGCCAGGGCCACCGCCCAGGGCGGCACCTGCATGGGGAAGCCCATCATCCAGTTCCCCAGGAACACCAGCCCGAAGCCCATGCCCACGCCGATGGCGCCTCCCAGCAACGCCAGGAGGATGGCCTCGGTGGCGAACTGCCCCAGGATGCGCCGCCGCTTCGCCCCCAGCGCCTTGCGCACGCCAATCTCCCGCGTCCGCTCCATCACCGACACCAGCATGATGTTGAGGATGCCGATGCCGCCCACCACCAGCGACAGCAGGCACACGCCCACGCCCGCGATGGTGATGACGCCGGAGAGCTGGTTGAACGACGCCGTCACCGACTCGTTGGTGTGGATTTCGAAGTCGTTGGGCATGTTCGGCGGCACGTCCCGGCGGCGGCGCATCAGCGCGGCCACCTCGTCCTGCGCCTTCTTGAACAGCTCCGGCTCCTTCGCCTGCACGCTGATGTCCAGCGAGCGCTTCTTGCCGAAGAGCTGGTGGAAGGCGCGCAGCGGTATCATCACCTGGTTGTCCATGCTGAACATGCCCAGCATACTGCCGCGCTTCTGGAGCAGGCCGATGACGAGGAAGGGCCGCCCCAGGATTCGCACCTCGTGGCCCACCGGGTTCATCCCAGGGAACAGCGCGTCCGACACGTCCGTCCCCAGCAGCACCACGTGCCGGCCGTCCAGCGCTTCCACCTCGTTGAAGTAGCGCCCGGCCTGGACCGCGATGCCGCTGACGATCGGGTATTCGGCGGTCGTGCCGAAGACGCGGACGGAGGGCCGCGTCTCCGCGCTCGCCGTGGTCAGCTTCTCGCCGCCCTCGTCATCGGTGGGGGCCACGATGCCCACGGACGGACAGGCCTCCGCGATGGCGCGCACATCCGGCATCTCGAAGTCCGCGCGCTTGACGTACTTGGCCCAGTTGATGCGGCCGAAGCCGCCGGCGGGCCACTTCGTCACCTGGAAGGTATGGGCCCCCATCCGCCCCAGGTCGTTGTTCACCTTGATGCGCAGGCCTTCGATGAGGCCCATCATGGTGATGACCGTGGCCACGCCAATGACGATGCCCAGCAGCGTCAGCAGCGAGCGCAGCGGGTTGCCCAGGAAGGTGCCCAGCGCCAGCCGCAGGTTGTCCAGGAACGCTCGCATCGCCTCACTCGTAACGCAGGGCTTCCACCGGGTCCAGGTTCGCCGCGCGCGCCGCCGGCCAGATGCCGAACAAGAGGCCCACGAGCGCGGCGAAGCCCACCCCCGCCACCACCGTCGACGGCCGCACGTCCGCCGCCAGCGGCGTGATGAGCGACACCACCTTGGCCGTGCCCAGGCCCACGGTCGTTCCCAGCAGGCCTCCGACGGCGGACACGCTCGAGGCTTCCATGAGGAACTGGAAGACGATGGTCCGCTTCCGCGCGCCCAGGGCCCGACGCACACCTATCTCCCGCGTCCGCTCGCGCACCGACACCAGCATGATGTTCATGATGCCGATACCGCCCACCAGCAGCGTGATGAGCCCCACGCCCACGGCCACGCCATACAGCGCGCCGGTGAGCTGCTCGTACGTCTGCGCCATGGCCTCGGGCCGGTTGATGGAGAAGTCGTCCTCCACGCCGGGCGGCGTCGAGCGCACGCGGCGGAGGATGCCCACCAGCTGGTCCTCCGCGGCCCGGATCTGGCTGGCGTCCTCCACCGCCATGGCAATCTCGAACCCGCGGCGATTGCCGAAGCTCGAATAGAACGTCTTGAAGGGGATGAAGACGATGAGGTCCAGGCTCTCGCCCACCATCTTCCCCTTCCGGCTGAGCGTCCCCACGATCTGGAACGTGCGGTTGTCGATGCGGAGCGTCTGCCCCACCGGGTTGACGCCCGGGAACAACCCGTCCACCACGTCGGCGCCCACCACCGCCACCGGCCGCGTCGTCGTGTCGTCGGCCTCCGTGAGGAAGCGCCCGCCGGTGATTTCGTAGCCGGAGATGTTGAGGTACTCGTGCGTCACGCCCTGGATGCGCACGGTGGACAGCTGCTCGCCGCCGTGCGCCACGTCCGACAGGCGCTGGACCGACGGCGACATGGCGGACACGAACGGCGTCAGCGCGCGCAGCCGGTGCAGCTGGTCCATCGTGAAGTTCTTCCGGTTGCGGTAGCGCCACCAGTCGCCCTTGATCATCCAGGGGAACTTGGACACGTACATCGTGTTCGCCCCGAACGTCGCGAGCTGCTGGTGGAAGGACGTGTTGAGCCCCTGGATGATGCCGACAATCGCCAGGAGCGTCGCCACGCCGATACCAATCCCCATCGTGGTCAGCATCGTCCGAAGGCGGTTCGCCTTCAGCGAGTAGACCGCGATGCGTGCGCCCTCCAGGACATCCACGCGGAAGGCGGACGGCTTGCTCATGCGCCCCCCACGTTCAGCACGTCGGACGCCGTCCCCAGCGCGACCTGGCGTCCGTCACCGTCGGCGACGATCTGCCCGTCGCTCAGGCGGATGGCCCGGGGGCAGCGCGCCGCCAGCTTGGGCTCGTGGGTGACGAGCACCAGCGTGTGCCCCGACTGGTGGAGCTGCTCGAACAGCCGGACGATCTCCTCGCCCGTGGCCGAGTCCAGGTTGCCCGTGGGCTCGTCGGCCAGCAGCATGGACGGCTCCGCCACCAGCGCGCGGGCAATGGCCACGCGCTGGCGCTGACCACCGGACAGCTCGTTGGGCCGGTGGTGCATGCGGTGGGCGAGCTGCACCTTCTCCAGCGCCGCCGTCGCCCGCGCGCGGCGCTCCCGCGCGCCGATGCCGCGGTACACCAGCGGCAGCTCCACGTTGGCCAGGGCGGTCTCCTTGGGCAGCAACTGGAACGTCTGGAAGATGAAGCCAATCTCCACGTTGCGGATGACGGCGAGCTCGTCGTCGGTCATCCGCGACACGTCCTTGCCGTTCAGCATGTACCGGCCGCTGGTCGGCGTATCCAGGCAGCCGAGCACGTTCATCATCGTGCTCTTGCCCGAACCGGACTGGCCGATGATGGCCACCCACTCCCCTCGCTTGATGCCAAAGGAGACGCCGCGCAGCGCGCGCACCTCCTCGCCACCCACGTGGAAGACGCGGGTGATGTCCTCCACCTGGATGAGATTTCCCGCGCTGCTGGCTGCACTCACGACTTGCGACCGCCCTTCATCCCGGCGCCCGGCTCGGGCTCACGCACGATGTCACCGTCGTTCAGCTCCTTCGACAGCGTCCGGTACGGACCTTCAATCACCCGGTCCCCATCGTTGATTCCGGAGAGGATCTCCAGCTCCGTGTCGGAGGCGATGCCCGTCTGCACGCGGCGGACCTGCGCCTTGTTGTTGCTATCCACCACGAACACGACCTTGGCCAGCGACTCGGTGCGCTTCGCCGTCAGGCCGCCGCCCTCGATGGGCGCCTTGTAGTCCGGCAGCGTGCGCTCGGAGCGCACCGTCACCGCCTGGATGGGCACCAGGACCACGTCGTTGTGCGTCTCCGCGGAGATGCGCACCTCGGCGCTCATGCCGGGGAGCACGTTGGGCGGGCGGGTGTCCAGCGCCACGGTGATGGGGAAGCTCGTCACCTCCGCCTCCGTGCCCTCGTTCTTGATGAGCGCCTTCTGGGCAATCTCCACCACCGAGCCCGTGTACGTCTGGCCCTCCAGGGCATCCAGCGTGATCTCCGCGGGCTGACCGGGCCGGAGGTGGACCACCTCGTGCTCACCCACCTCGAACTTCACCTCCATGGCGCTGAGCGCGGCGATGGTCATCACCACGTCCTCGGACAGGTCCGAGCCACGCACGCGCTCACCCACCTCGCGCGACAGCTCGATGACGTTGCCATCGATGGGCGACAGCAGCGTCGTGCGCGTCAGGTCGGTCTGCGCCTGGTCCACGATGGCCACGTTGCGGGCCAGCAGCTGCTTGGCGGCCGCCAGCCGCGCTTCCGCCGTGTTCAGGGAGGCGCGCGCGGTGTCCACCTCGGCGGTGGACGCCAGGCCCTTGTTCGCGAGGTCCTCCACGCGCTTGAACTCCAGCTGCGCGCGGCCGACCTCCACCTCCGCCACCTGCACGTCGGCGCGCGAGGCGTTCAGCGACGCCAGCGCCTGCTTGTGCGCGGCCTGGTAGAGACGCGGGTCGATGCGGCCCAGCACCTGGCCCTTCGTCACCGCCTCGCCGTCCTTCACGGCCAGCTCCACCAGGTCCCCGGAGAGGCTGGACGAGATCTTCACCGTCGTGGCCGCCTGCACCTTGCCCGCCCCCGTGATGGTGCGGGTGATGGAGCCCTTGCGGGCCTTCGACAGCTGGACCTCGAGCGACGGCGGAGGCCGGTCCTTCAACCCACCCACGGTGATGGCCGCGGCTCCGAGGAACAACGCGCCAGCAATGGCACCCTTCCACCACTTCATTTCGACTCTCCCGGGCTCAGGGCGCCCATGGCCCGCAGCAACGAGTAGCGGGCGATTTCGACATCGATTCTGTTTTCCAACAAGGCGAGCTCGGCCCGCGTCAGGCTGAGCTGCGCGTCACGGACCTCCAGGGTGGAACCCGCCCCGGCGCGGAAGCGCTCCTCCTGCACCTTGAGGCCCTGGGCGGCGGCCTCGGCGTTCTGCGCGGCCAGGCGAGCGGCTTCCAGCTGCGTTTCCAGCGTGCGGTGCGCGGCGCGCACCTCCCCTTCGATTTCGCGGGCGGCCTGCTCCAGGTTGAGCTGCGCCTTGCGCATGTCCGCCTCGGCGCGGCGGGAGCTCGCCCCGGTGGACAGGCCGGTGAACAGGTCCCAGCTCAGGCCGATGGCCGCCGAGAAGCGGTTCTGCAGGCGGGGCTCGGTGAACACCAGCGAGGCATCCGGACCGCCGCGGTTGTAGAGCCCCTGGGCCACCAGGCGGGGCAGGTACTCCGAGCGGGCGATGGAGCGCTGCAGCTCCGCCGCGCGGATGCGCAGCTCGAGCGTCCTGAGCAGCGGGCGGTTCGCGCGGGCCGAGGCGAGCGCCTCGTTGACGGAGGGCGCGGGGGGCGGCTCCGTCGTGAGCACGCCCGGGTCCTCGGCCGTGAGCGCCTCGGTTCCCGGCCGCGCCAGCCACACCGCGAGCTGGGCCTGGTCGGAGACCAGCTGCCCGAGCATCGCCGTGTAGTTGATGCGGTCGGTTCCCAGGTTCACCTGCGCGGTGATCTCCTCGTTCCTGCCCATGCGGCCCGCCTGGAAGAGGGCCTGGGCGCGCTCGACCTGCTGCTCGCTGCGCTCGACGGTGGCCTTCAGCACCTCGAGCGTCGCCTGGGTGCGATACAGGGTGAAGAAGCGGCGGATGGCCTCCAGCTCGGAGGTGTCCGCCTCCTCCTGCGCCTGCCCCTTCTGCGCGTCACGCACCACGCCGCTCTGCTCCAGCTGCTTCCAGCGCGCGCGGTCGTAGATGATCTGCGTGAGCGACATGCCCAGGTCGTAGTTCTGGGTGCTGGTGGACGGTGTCTCCACCGCGTTGCGGATGAACTGGCCGGGGTTGGCCGGGTCCGGAACGGTGGTGAACTCCTGCCTGCGGCCGAACCAGATCTTCCCCGCCGAGGCATCGAGCGAGATCTGGGGCAGCAGCGCGGAGCGCGACAGTTTCACGTCCTCGTCCGCGATGGCCACGTCCAGCAGGGACTGGATGGCGTTGACGTTCTGACGGCCCTCGGCGCGCGCCTGCGCCAGGGAGATGGGCGTCCCGGAGCTCACGGGCGCGGCGGCCAGCGCGGCCGCGATGACGAGCGCGTTCATTGCGCACCTCCCTGCCCCGGCAACCCGATGAGGAACACGCCCGCATACATGGCGTACAGCGCCAGCGCGAGCAACAACCCCCGCCCCCGGCTCATGCCCGTGGCCGCGGAGAAGCCCAGCCCCAGCAGGCCCGTGCTCCAGAGGTTGAAGAAGTCCACGGCGGACGCCACGCGCTGCATCTTCGGACTCAGCCCTTGCAACACCACTCCCAGGTTGGACGGTACGAGGTTCCCCACTCGCGCCACGGTGATGGAGTGCTGCGCCGCGACACAGAGGGTGAAGATGAGGTGATAGAGTGCGATGGGCAGCAGCGCGAGCGCCGCCGCCGACAGGAGCCGCTCGAAGGGCGCGGGCCGGTCGAACAGCCAGCTGGCCAGCCAGAGGATGCAGGCCAGCAGCAGCGCCATCAGGGGCATCAGCAGCACGCCCTTGGCGATGCCACCCACGAGCGCCTTGCGCGACTCGGTCTCGATCTTCTCGAGCAGGTCCGCCTCGGACAGCCCCATGAGCTGCCCGGAGCTTTGGAGCTGCCGGATGACGTCCGGGGTCGCGTCCCACCGCAGGGAAAAGAACGTCCCGGAAGCGGACACACAGAGCGCCAGGATCAGGAGAGGCCACACCCAACGGCGGGCCTCGACGGCGGCACGTGTCCCATCGAGGGGATCGATGAAGACGCGAGCCGGTTGAACGAGAGAAGTCATATGGTGGAGGTCTCGGAGCGAAGTACGTCGCTCGCCCTCAGGCAATTGCCTGGCCAGCCGAAGAAAGGCGCCGAACAGGCAGGCAGACGGCCGAATTCCGTTGCCGGACGCTTTCTACTCCACCGCTTTACGGCACATGTAGCGGCCTGTAGCGGAAATTTTGCCGGAGGCCCGGAGAGGGTGTATTGCGCTCGTCTGGTCGCTTGCCGGAGTTCGAATGGTCGATAGCACGGACCTCGCGCAGGTCCTCCACGAGGCGAATGACATCGCACAAAGCGTGGTCCAGAGGGTCACCTCTGCCCACGTGCTCCTGGCGCTGTTCACGGTGGAGAACCGTGCGCAGGTGCTGCTCAAGGAGCGTGGCGTGGACGAGGATGCCATCCTCCAGCTCCTGACGTCCGCTCCCGCCGAGCCGGACGGCCTGCTCCGGGAGCTGCGCGAGAAGACCCGGGAGATTGCCACCAGTGTGGGCTCCTCGGAGGCGGACTGCCTCCACCTGCTCATCGCCGTGGCGCGGGTGCGCTGCGCGGCCCAGGAACTGCTACAGCAGGCGGGCCTGGACCTGGGCGGGCTGATGCGCACCGCGTTGTCCTACTTCACCAGCGGCCACATGCCGCGCCGGCTCCAGCTGGGCCGCGCGCAGGCCACGGGCCCCCGGCCCTCGAACCGCCCCCTGGGTGCGCCGCCGTCGCCGCTGCCCGCCTCGGCCGTCGCGCTCAGCCTGCCGCGCACGCGCCCTGGTGCGCCGCCGACCCCTCCCCCCTTCACCCTTCCTTCGTTGCCGCCGCGTTACAGCACGCCCGCGCTGTCGCCGCGCGACCTCATCGACGTGGACGAGGAGCCCGAGACGCTCCCGCCGCCTCCTCCGGTCACAGCGCCCGTGGCGCGCGCCACACCGGCGGCACCTGCCCCGGCGCCCGTCACCCCGGCGCCCGCGGCGCGGACCGCAACGCCCGCGACTGCTTCCCCGGTGCTGGATGCCAAGGCGTTCCCGCTGCTCACCTCCCTGGGGCGCAACCTGAGCCAGGCCGCGCACGAGGGGCGCCTGGACCCCGTGGTGGGTCGCGCCCGCGAGGTCGAGGAGGTCATCGACATCCTGGGCAAGCGCCGCACCAACAACCCCTGCCTGCTGGGCGAGCCCGGTGTGGGCAAGACGGCGGTGGTGGAAGGGGTGGCCCAGCGGCTGCTGGAGCTGCGCGGCTCGCTGGCGGAGAAGGTGCTGGTGGAGCTGGACATGGCCACGCTGGTGGCCGGCACCCAGCTGCGCGGCTCGTTCTCCGAGAAGCTCAACGCGCTGAAGGAGGAGGTCCGCCGCGCCGACGGCCGCGTGGTGGTCTTCATCGACGAAATCCACACCCTCGTCGGCGCGGGCTCCACGGGTGACGGGCCCCAGGACGCCGCCAACGAGCTGAAGACGGCCATGGCGCGGGGCGAGTTCCCCTGCATCGGCGCCACCACGCACGACGAGTACCGCAAGTTCATCAGCACCGACCCCGCCCTGGAGCGCCGCTTCACGGCGGTGGTGGTCAACGAGCCCTCCGTGCCCGACACGGTGGAAATCCTCCGCGGCATCATCGGCCGCTACGAGGAGCACCACGGCCTGCGCTACGCGCCCGAGGCGCTGGAGGCCGCGGCATCCCTGGCCAGCCGCTACGTCACGGACCGCTTCATGCCGGACAAGGCCATCTCCGTGGTGGACCTGGCGGGCAGCCGCTGCCACCGCGAGGGCCGGGACGTGGTAGAGCCGTCCGACGTCGCGCGCGTGGTGGCCAAGCTCGCGGGCGTGCCCGAGGAGCGGCTGCTGATGAACGACTCGTCGCGCCTGCTCCGGCTGGAGCAGGACCTGGCGGAGCGGGTCATCGGACACTCCGAGGCCGTGACGCGCATCGCGCGGGTCATCCGCCGCAACTACGCGGGCTTCGCGTCACGCCGCCCCATGGGCAGCTTCCTCTTCCTGGGCCCCACGGGCGTGGGCAAGACGGAGATGGCGCGCGCGCTGGCGGACGTGCTCTTCGGCAACCGGGACGCGATGGTGCGCCTGGACATGAGCGAGATGTCCGAGCAGCACGGCGTCTCGCGCCTCATCGGCTCGCCCGCGGGTTACGTGGGCTTCGGCGAGGGTGGCCAGCTCACCGAGCCGGTGCGCCGCCGCCCCTCGTCCGTGGTGGTGCTGGACGAAATCGAGAAGGCGCACCGCGAGGTGCAGATGCTCCTCCTCCAGGTGCTGGAGGAAGGCCGCCTGACGGACGGCAAGGGCCGTCACATCGACTTCTCCAACACGGTCATCGTCATGACGACGAACCTGGGCGCGGAGGCCTTCTCGCGCACGGGCCGGCCGGTGGGCTTTGGCGCCGACGCCGCGGGCCCCGGGGATGCCATGGACGCGGCCTCGGCGGTCGCGCGCAAGGCGCTGCCGCCGGAGCTGTGGAACCGCATCGACGAGCGGCTCCCCTTCCGTCCCCTGGCGGAGGTGGAGGTGGCTCGCATCGCCACGCTGCTGCTGGAGGAGAGCAGCAAGCGGCTCGCCACCGAGCGCGGCATCGAGTACGTGGCGGACGACGAGGTGGTGGGCCACCTGCTGAAGTCCGGCGGCTTCGACCCACAGCTGGGCGCGCGCCCCATGCGGCAGATGGTGCAGCGGCTGGTGGAAGGCCCCCTGGCGGAGCGCATCCTGTCGGGTGAGTTCGGCACCGGAGACCGCGTCCGCATCGCCGTGCGCTCCGGCCAGCTCCAGTTCCAGCGGGAGCGATGAGCCCCGCGCCCCGCCGCCGCGCCGGGCCGTCCTCGCGGCGCCCGCCCGTGGTGATTGTCGGGATGGGCCGGCTTGGCGGAGCGCTCGCGCTCGCCTTGCAGGCAAAGCGCTGGCCCGTGCGCGTCCACTCGCGCACGGACGCGGGACGCCAGCGGGCCGAAGCCCTGGGCCTGAAACCCGCCACGCCCGCAGACTTGAAGCGGGCTCGCGTCGTGCTGCTGTGCGTGCCCGACGCCTCGGTGCCCCCGGTCGCCCAGGCGCTGTCCACCACCCTCCCCCGCACGGCCGCGCTGGTCCACACGGCCGGCGCCCTGTCGCTCGACGCGCTCGGCCCGGCCCGCGGAGGCCGCAGCCGGGGCTCCTTCCATCCGCTCTGCGCCGTCTCGTCGCCGCGCGACTCGCTCGCCGGAAGCACGGTGGCGGTGAGCACCCGCTCACCCGCGCTGCGCGACGTGCTGCGCCGCATTGCGGTGGACGCGGGCATGCGCATCATCGAGGTGCCGGAGGCGCACCGCGCGGCCTACCACGCGGGCGCGGTGCTCAGCGCGGGTGGGCTGGTGGCGCTGGCGGACGCGGCCGTGTCGGCCCTGGGGGCCGCGGGCATCCGCCCCGAGGACGCGCTGGCAGCGCTGCTGCCGCTGATGCAGTCGGCGATTCGGGGGCTGGAGAGCCGGGGCCTCGCGGGCGGGCTGACGGGGCCCATCGTCCGCGGTGATGCTGGCGTGGTGGCCGCGCACCTGGAGGCGCTCCCGGCGGAGGTCGCCCCCCTCTACCGACTGCTGTCGCGGCGCGCGCTGCGGCTGGCCGGAGACCGGCTGGAGCCCGCGGCGCGCACCGCGCTGGAACGGCTGCTCACGCCGTCAGGATGATGGAGCCTTGAAGGGCCTTGCGCACCACCGCCAGGGCCTGCTCGGACGCAGCCTCGGCCTCGGTGAGCCGGCGCAGGGACAGCACGCCGCCCTGGACCTGCGTCACGGAGCGCTTCAGGTCGGAGAGCAGCGTCAGCGCGGCCTGCAGCATCTCCTTGCCCTGCGGCGACTCGGTGGCGGGCTTCCCGGCCGCCTGCGCCACGTACTCGGTGAAGCGCTGGAGGGTCTCCGCCGTCTTCGCGGGGTCGAACTGCTCCAGCAGCGGCTGGATGCGCGCGGCGTTGACGCGGATGAGGCGCAGCGCGCCCACGCGGCCGAAGCCCTGGTGCACCAGGCCAATGTCGCTCATCTCGAAGGCGCCCAGCAGGCCCTCATCCGGGGCCTTGTGCTGGTGCGGCACCACGTCCACGAAGAGCGGCAGCGGATCCGCGCCCTGGCGGAACATCTCCAGCTCATCCTCGTCCAGCGGCGGGAAGCTCGCGGGGGTGCCGATGAACAGCAGGGGCAGCACGATGTCGTGCCAGAAGTCCTCGGGCGCCGAGCCCGTGCCTCCCACGGTACCGAACAGGTGCGCCATCAACTCCGCCAGCCGCGGCGCGCGGTCCGCCTGGTCGATGAGCGTCTTGGTGGTGTCCAGGCGCTGGAGGGACTGGACAATCTGCCCCTCGAACTGCTGCCGCGCCTCGGGCGGCAACGGCGGCTGCGTCCGGCCCAGCGCGTTGCGCACATCCCGCGCGAGTCCATCCGGCTTCGTCTCCAGGGCCGTGGTCGTCTTCTTGGGGTCCAGCACGACAAACTGCAGGAACCCCGGGTCGAACAGGCGCTGGTAGTCCACCGGCGTCAGCTTCGGGGCCTGGCCGCCCAGGGCCTGGGCGGGGTTTGCGCCAAAGCGGGCCTGCCCCAGCGAGCGGCGGATGTCCGCGGCCAGGTCCTCCAGGCGGTTCAGTTTGCCCTGTCCCAGCGAATCCATCACCGCGCCGAACGGCGACAGCATGATGATGGCCTCGGGGAAGCCCAGCGTGGCGCCCTCGGGGGAGTCGCGGTTGGGGAACCAGAACGCCTGGTGCTCCTGGATGAGGCGCAGCGCGAACGCGCCGGCCAGCCCGAGCGCCAGCGTCTGGTGCTCCGGCTTGTTCACCTGGAACGCGCCCCCCGTCAGCTTGGCGACGGCGGTCTCGATCTCCGTCCACGGCGCCTTGAGCAAATCGACAGGCTTGCCTTCGGCCTGCTCGATGGCGGCGGCGACCTGCATCTGTGCGTTGTGGACGTGCTGCGGAACGGGATGCGCCTGGGTGGCGGGTTCAGACATGGCGGAATCCAGACTCGGAAATAGGGAGGCGACGGGGCCACCCCTTACCGTGAAAATCGCGGTCGTGGCTACGATTTGTGGCCTGTAGGATGGCCTGCATGCCCGCTTCCCGCTGGTGGCTTCGCTGGGCTGTCCTGGCCACCTGTCTCTTGATGACAAACGGCGGGTGTGCCTTCGTCACACCCCGTTTCCCCCAGAACATCCAGGCCTCGTTCGCGCGGGACGAGATGCGGAAGCTGACCACCGAGTCGCTGGAGCTCTACTACCCGGCCCACCTCCGGGGAGCAGCGCTCCGGATGGCATCGCGCCTGGAGGGCTGCGTGGCGCGCCTCCGCGGGCAGACGTGGCGCAAGAAGCCTCGGGACCGGGTGCTCGTCTACCTGACGAGCTCGAACTTCAACAACGCCTACGTGGTGCCGGACTACGCCAGCACGCCGCAGCAGATGGTGATGCCGGCCCACCTGACGATGGAGCTGTTCCACCTCTTCAACCTGGGCGAGGTGGACGTGGGCGACGTGGCCTGCCACGAGGCCGTGCACTACGTGCAGCTCCAGCAGACGGACGGCGTCTGGGGCTTCCTCAACCTCGTCACCGGCGGCCTCTTCCAGCCCAACTCCTACACGGAGTCGTGGTTCCTGGAAGGCCTGGCCACCTACTACGAGGGCCAGTTCGAGAAGGACGCTGGGCGGCCCCACAGCCCCATCTGGCGCGGCTGGTACGCCGCGGTGGTGCAGGCGAAGGAGGGCCGCCTGAACCCCGGCTACCTGTCACCCGAGCAGCGCGCCCTGGACCCGTTCGGCGGCAACTACATCACGGGCATGCACTTCGTGGAGTACCTCGCGAAGCAGTACGGGGAATCCAAGCTGTGGAAGCTGGTGGATGAACAGGGCGACTCGCTGGTGCCGCCCCTGGCGGTGACGCTGCGCTTCAAGCGCGTGTACGGGCGGGACATCGGCTCGCTGTTCGACGAGTACACGCAGCGCCTGTGCCAGACGCTGAGCGTCCGCCAGCGGCCGCCAACCCAGCGGACATGGGTGCCGGACGCGGGCTACTTCTCGCGGCTCGCCGCGCATACGGCCAGCGGCGTCACGGCGACGGTGGGCGTGGGGCGCGAGCGCTACACCCGGCTGACGGTGCTGGAGGCGGATGGACGGGTGCGCTTCGAACGCCCCCTGGTGGAGCTGCTGCCCCTGCGCCGCTGGGTGCTGGGCTCCGCGACGCTGGTCAGCGGGATGTCCTTCAGCCGCGATGGTGCGTGGCTGTATCTGGTGATGGCAGACCTGAACGCGGAGGGCGGCTACACGGCCCGGCTGTGGAAGGTGGATGCGCGCACCGGAGACGTCGTGCGCCTCTGGGATGACGTCTCGGGCATGGGCGGCGGCATCACGCCGGATGAGACGGGGTACGTCTACGTCCACGTCGACGGAGACGCGGCGAACGTGGTGCGGTTGAACCTGGAAACGGGTGCGCGTGAGGCGCTCACGGACTTCGGCGCGGGCACCTCCGTGGGACCGCCGGCGGTCGCGCCGGACGGCGTCAGGGTGGTGTTCCCGCTGTCGACGACCGCGGGCTGGGACCTGGTCCTCCGCGAGGGAGATGGGCGCCTGCGCTGGCTGACGCGGGACGGGGAGTTCAACTACTCGCCGCGCTGGCTGGACGATGAGCGCATCCTGTTCCTCCGCAAGCACGAGGGCCGGCTCCAGGCCCACCTGCTGTCCGTGGCCACGCGCGAGGTCGTCCGCATCACCGACGCGCCTCACCTGGTGATGGACGCCCATCCCGTGGGGACGGGCGAAGTCGTGTTCCTCAACCGCGATGGGCTCGACTTCACCATCGACCGCGCCCCGCTGGTGCCCATCACCTCCATTGCTCGCGCCCCCGAGGCCGGCCCGGCACCGGCGGATGGCGAGCAGGCGATGACGCCGCGCACGGCCGCGCCTACGGAGGCCAATGGCCACGTGCTGCCTCCACCGCCGACCATCGCAACCGCCAGTGCGTCTGCGGCACCGCAAGCGAACGAAGCGCCCGGCCTCACGGAGGCACACGCGTCCGGCGCAGGCGCGGCGGCCCTGACGACGAATGACACCCCCAGCCTCGTCGAGGCCCCGACATCAATGCCCTCGGTCGGGGCGACCTCGCGGGTCGGGCCCGGCACGACACCTCGAGACGCCAGCGCTGCCGACGCCCCACCGGCGACGCGCCTCCCCGGAACGAAGGCAGTCGCCGCGCCAGGCACGACGGACGAAACCACCGGCCCTGTGGCGACACAGCTACGTGCAAGCTCGCCAGTCACGGACCCCGCCCAGGCGTTTGTCGCCTTTCCCACCCCAGCGTCAGCCGATGTACCGTCATCAGCGGGCACAGTCCCGGCTTCCTCATCCGAAGCGGGCCCACGAGACGTGGCGCGAGGCCCGCCATCCGCCACGGCCCCAACAACCACAGGCGTCAGTCCCCAGGTCGAAGCAACAAACGAGCCCTCCGAGGGCAGTGTCACCGCCATTGCACCTACGGCCGACCGTCCCGACGATGGTGCCCCCTCCGCCGACGAGCGCCCCGATGCCAGTGCCACGTCTCCCAGCCCTGCAGTGGCCGATGCGCTGACGGCGCTGTC
Organism: Pseudomyxococcus flavus; assembly: GCF_050038885.1. Taxonomy (NCBI): domain Bacteria; kingdom Pseudomonadati; phylum Myxococcota; class Myxococcia; order Myxococcales; family Myxococcaceae; genus Pseudomyxococcus; species Pseudomyxococcus flavus. The sequence goes on from NZ_CP143624.1 coordinate 8,818,585, forward strand.
CGGCCTGGACGCCCCGGTCGTGGCGCCGCCCGATCCGGGGGCCGAGCTCACGGTCCTCTCGGACAAGCCCTACTCACCGCTGGAGCGCTTCTTCATCCCCGAGCTCCGCGTTCCCTACCTGCTCGCCGCCGCCGATCCCGACAACACGGACGAGACGTACGCGTTCGGCGGCCTCGCCCTGGCGGGTCAGGACCGGCTCGGCTTCCATGCGTACTCGCTGCTCCTCTCGTTCGACTCGCGCGAGGACGCGCCCAGCATCTCCCTGGCGTACGGCAACGCGAACCTCGCCCCCTGGTACATCCAGGTCTCCGGCGCGCGTATCCGCCAGAACGAGCGCACGGACCTCCAGGCCACGGCCTTTGCCTCGCGCTCCTTCTGGACCACGCCCGTGACGCTCGGCGTGCTCGCGCTGCGGCGCGAATACGACGCCACGGACCGCTTCCCAGAGCTCGTGACGCGCATCATCGGTCCGGAGCTCTCCGCCTCGTACTTCGCTGGCGACGCCACCTCCTACGGCGGTACACAGCGGGGCTTCGGCATCACCGGCGCGGTGGGCGTGTATCCGGGCGCGTTTCGCCGGGAACCGACCATGGCCGACCTGCGCCTGGGGCTCGACGGATTCTTCGGCGGCCTGCCCTTCACGGGGCGCGACAACCTCCACCTCACCGCCGTGGGCCGCTTCCTCCCGGGCGCGCCATCCGGCCTGCTGCAGGTCGGCGGCCTGAGCGCGGGGCAGGTCTGGTACAGCAACCGCACGAGCCAGACGACCGCGCCCCTGCCCCTGGAGCTCCAGCCGGGCATCGCCTTCAGCGAATACCTCCGCGGCTACGAGGACCTGGAGATCCGCGCACGCAACGCGCTCGTGGGCGCCGCCACGTACCAGTACCGGGTCCCCATCGACTACGGCTGGGCCTCCACGCTCTGGCTCTTCCCGTCGCTCTTCGTCCGGGACATCGGCTTCGACGCCTTTGGCGCGCTGGCGCGCACCGACAACCGGGCCAACCACGCCGCCGTGGGCGCCTCTGCCTCGCTCCACCTCACCTTCGGCCAGTCCGTCCCGGTATCGCTGTTCTACCAGTACGCGTACCGGTTCGAGCGGGGACTGGATCACCTGCACCTCGTCGGGCTCGGTCTGTGACCGACGTCAGGGACGACGGAGCGCGGCGCTAGAACGCGCGCTTCAGGCCATACAGGCCATGCTCGCGCGCATAGGCAATCGCCCGCGCGGGCACCAGCTCCGAGGGCGCCTCACCGCGCGCGAGCAGGTCGCGAATCAGCGTCGAAGACACCTCCGCCAGCGGGGGCCCCACCGTGTCGGGCGCCGGGTAGCCCGCGCGGTTGAGGACGATGACGCGCGACATCTCCTCGATGCGGTGGAAGTCCTTCCAGTGCGGCAGGTCGCGCAGGATGTCGCTGCCGATGATGAGCGACCAGCGGATGTCCGGGTGTCTCTCCACCAACCGCGTCAGCGTATCCACGGTGCGGCCGGAGAGCCCGGGCTCCTGCTCGACGAGGCTCGTCTTCAGCCAGCCGGACGTCTCCGCGCAGAGGGCCTCGCACATGGCGACGCGATGCTCGAAGGGCTCCATCTGCTTGCCGAACGGATGCTGCCAGGACGGCATGAGCCACACCTCGTCCACGCCTTGCGTGGCGTGGACATACGTCGCGGCCATCAGGTGCCCCACATGGGGCGGGTTGAACGAGCCTCCGAGAAGCGCGACCTGCACGGCGGGCCTCATGTCACTTGAGGGACAACTTCGGGGACTTCTTCTCCAGCACCACCACCTGGGGCGCCAGCACCACGTGCCCATCCAGCCGGAAGGCGGAGAAGCGAAGGTTCCGGTCCACCTTCTCCAGCAGCGCGCACGTCTGCTCGGCGGCGCCCGTCAGCCGGCCCGGCGTGAGGAAGTAGCGCGGGCCAATCTGCACCACCTTGGGCTCCGGCTCCTTGCCGTGGATGAACACCAGCGCGTTGAGCAGGTCATCGCGCGTCAGGTCGTTCTTGTCGTGCACCACGCAGCACAGCGTATCCCCCACCAGGTCCATGGCCTTGTTGTTGATGGAGGGGTCCCGGTACTGGAGCGACTCGCGCTCGGGCACCCGGACGAAGCGCTCCATGACGAGCCGCCGGTCGTCCTCGGATGCCACATCCGTTGGCGCCTCCGCGCGCGACGGCGTGCGAGGCAGCGCGTCCTGGCTCCCGAGCCAGCTCGTCACATCCGCCAGGAAGTCCGCATCCGAGTACTCACGCCCGCCCCGGCTCTTCTGCCGCCGCCACAGCACCCATTCGTCCAGGTCCGAGTAGCGCGCGCCCGTGAAGAGAAAGCGCCGCGCCCCTTTGGAGCGCAGCAGCTCGTAGGCCGCGTCGAAGGCTTCGAGGTCCCCATGACTGTCGGAGAAGACGCCGATCACCGCTCAAGCGTACAGCAGGTAGGGTGTCCTGTGCCGCGCGAACATTTCCGTCTGCGCGGAGAACCCCTCCATCAGCCGGTCCAGGGGCCAGCCCGCCTCGATGCCACGGCGCACCTGGTCCGTCCCGCAGAGCAGGTCGAAGGCAGGCACGTCCTCGACGAACTCGTAGGCGTCCGCGCGCCAGCCGAACTTCCCCGGCCCGATGTCATGCAGCGCCTGGAAGATGGCGATGCCGGTGCGCAGCGGCTGGAAGGCCTGACGGTCCGTCACGTGGATGAAGGCCCCGCTGCAGGACTGGCCCGTGTACTTGTCGAAGGTGGGCGTGAACCCGACGGCCCGGAAGGCGACGCCAGGCAGGTCCTCCTTCGCCAGCCGCGCCAGCAGCTGGTCCGTGTCCACCCACGGCGCGCCGAACTGCTCGAAGGGGCGGCAGGTGCCACGGCCCTCGGAGACGTTGGTGCCCTCGCCCAGGCACATGCCCGGGTACACCAGCGCGGTGTCCGGCGTGGGCATGTTCGGTGACGGCGAGATGAACGGCAGCCCCGTCTCGGCCCAGAACTGGCCACGGCGCCAGCCCTCGCAAGGCACCACCGTCAGCTCGCAGCCGAAGCCCTCCTGCGCGTTGAAGAGGCGGGCCAGCTCGCCCGCCGTCATGCCGTGACGGTTGGGCAGCGCGTAGAGCCCCACGAAGGAGCGGAAGCCCTCCCCCACCAGGTTGCCTTCCATGGCCACGCCGCCCAGCGGGTTGGGCCGGTCCAGCACGTAGAACGGCACGCGCGCGCGGGCCGCGGCCTTCATGGCCAGGGCCATGGTGTAGACGTAGGTGTAGTAGCGGCTGCCCACGTCCTGGATGTCGAAGACGAGCGCGTCCAGGCCCTGGAGCCACTCCTGCCGCGGGGACAGGGACTCGTAGGTGGAGCCGTAGAGGCTGTACACCGGCACGCCGGTGCGGCGGTCACGCGCCTCGTCCACGGCGACCATGTACTGCGCCTCGCCGCGAATGCCGTGCTCGGGTCCGAAGAGCGCAGCCAGCGTGATTCCGTCCGCGTTGGCCAGCAGGTCCGCCAGGTGGCGGAAGCGCGCATCCACGCTGGTGGGGTTGACGATGGCGCCCACGCGCTTGCCCTTCAACGCGGAGAAGCCCTGCTCGACCCACACGTCCAGTCCCGTCTTCACCTTCGTCACGGCCTTCCCTTCCTCACCCGGGCCCCGAGGGCCGGAACGTCAACGGTCCTTGAAGTGCTTGAGCGCGCTCTCCGCGGCCTGCTTGGAGTCGCACCTGGACAGGCCAAACAGGCCCGTCCTCGCGCCGTCGTCCGGCCCGCCGTCCGACTTCAGGCGCTCCAGGGCGCGCACGGCGCGCTTCATCTGGAGCCTGCCCGCGGTGGCCGCCGCGTCCGAGCGCACGTCGCAGCGCGCATGCTCCAGCAATTCGAGGATGCGCTCTTCCGCGTCACCACTGCCCGCCTTCACACCCGAGGCATAGTTCTTCAGCGCGTCGTCGGGCTTGCCCATGGCCTCGGTCAACCGGCCCAGCAGGTAGTGGCGCCGCCCCGAGTCCTGCTCTTTCGAGATGAGGGCCCGGACATCCTTCGCCAGCGCGGCCCGCTCTTCCTCGGGCGCCCGCTCCACGTCCTTGATGGCGCGCAGCGTCTCGTCGCCCCCGAGCGCCAGCACCGCGACTCCCGCGAGCAGGGCCAGCGTCCCCACGCCCACCGCCACCCGGTGCCTGGCCACCGGCTCAGGCAGGGCCGCCAGGACGCGCGAGAAGAATGAGCCTCCCACGGTGCGCGCCTGGCGCCCGAGCTCCGCGGCCTGATGCCCCAGCACGGACGCGCCCGCCGCCGCGCGCTGGCCGATGACCGCCGCGCCCGCAGCCGCCCGCTGCCCCAGTCCAGACAGGTCCACCACCGCCCCCTGCGCTGACGCTTCAGCCACGCGCGAGAGCGCCAGGTTGCCGAAGGGCGGCATCGTCTCCGCGCCGGGCTCCTCCGCGATGGCGCTCGCGGAGGGGGCCTCCACGCGGTACGGCGCCCGGGGCACGTGGAAGACGCGAATCTTCCCGGGGATGCCCTTCAGCTCGAAGGCGCCCACCTCCTTCGAGGGCACCTCGGCCTTGTTCATCGACAGGTAGACGGCCTCGGTGAAGTACACCTCGCCCGCCTCCGCGATGCCCTCGACGCGGGCGGCGATATTCACCGGCTCGCCGAAGATGTCGTTGGCCTCCAGCCGGACCTCGCCCACGTTGATGGCCACGCGGACGTGGAGCTGCTCCGACGCCTCCACCGTCCGGTTGTGGTGCCACAGCCGGTCCTGGATGGCGATGCCACTGAGCACCGCCTGGGTGGGCGACTCGAAGGTGACGAGAAAGGCGTCGCCGATGGACTTGATGATGCGCCCGCCAAACGCCTTGAACAGCGGCGCCAGCAGGTCATTGTGGACCTGCAGGAGACGCTGGTTCTCCTCCAGCGTCTGCCGGCTGGTCCGCTCGGTGAAGCCCTTGATGTCGGTGAAGACGATGGCGAGGTTGGCGGTCTTCAAAGCCCGCGCAGTGTATGCGCCACTGCCTGAGGTGCAATCGCAACCGCGTTCGCGATGGCCGCCTGCTGTCAGCGACGCGATGGTTTGAGCTCGCGCATTCGGCGCTTCGGCGGAGCCTCCATCGACTTGCGCACCCGCTCCGCGAGCTGCGGCCGCCCCGTCCGCTCGTAGAAGTCGGCCAGCCGCTTGAGCACCAGGGGGCTGGACGGCTGGTAGTCACGCGCGGCCAGCAGCTCCTTCTCCGCGTCCAGCAGGCGCTCCTGCTTCTCCAGCACGCCCGCGAGCTGGAGGCGCACCTGCACCCACTCCGGCTTCAGCCGGGCCAGGTAGCGGTAGTGCAACTCGGACTTGAGCCAGTCCCCCAGGTCGAACCAGAGCGTCCCGAGCCGGAAGCGGGCATCCTCGTAGGAGGCGCGGAGCTTCACGGCTTGCTCGTATGCCTGCACGGCCTGCCTGCGGTCGTCCCGCTCCTCCCACAACAAACCCCGCAGGTACCAGGCGCGGGGGTTATGGGGAGCCTGCTGGAGAGCGGCGTCCAGATGGGACTCTGCCTGCTCCAGGGCGCCGCCCGTCTTCAACAGGAGCCGGGCCATCTCCAGCCGGGGCAGCTCCCACGCGGGCTGGGCGCGAATGAGGGCGTCCAGCGCGGCGAGCGCACCCGCATCGTTTCCCTCCGCCTCCAGCGCCAGGGCCTCCGGCAGTGACGGCGCCGGCCGCGAAGGGGGCCGTGTCAGGGCGGAAGGCTCCGCCGCGTCAGTCGCGCCCGCCAGCAAGGCCACCAGGATGACCCACCTCATGTGCGGCAGATAGCAGAGCCGGGCCGGGCGCCTCAATAGATCCTCTTGACGGCCAAACGGCCGCGCATGAAACCCATGACCGTGCAGATATCTCAAAGAACGCTGGAAGACCTTGGCTTCTCGGATGTGCTCCGCGCGCTGGCGCAACGGTGCAGGACGGAGCCCGGCAGGGAGCGGGTGCTCGCCCGGCCGTTTCTCGACACACCGGAGCAGGTGACCGAGGCCCTGGCGCTCGTCGCCGAGGCTCGCGCCCTGTCCCAGGAGCAGTTCTCCCTCCCCCTGGGCGGTGTGACGGACCTCCGCACCCCCATCGGGCATGCAGCCAAGGGTGGCATGCTGGAGCCCCGCCAGCTCATCGACTCGGCCCAGCTCCTCTTCGCCTTCGTTCGCACCCGCGAGGCGCTGGACGAGCGCAAGGCGCGCGTCCCGCGGCTGGTGGAGATTGCCCGGCGGATGCCCGCCCTGGAGGCGCTGGCCCGCCGCATCGACCAGTGTTTCGAACCGGACGGTGAGATTTCCGACCGCGCCAGCCCCGAGCTCCGCGAGGCGAGAGACCGGGCGCGCGGGCTCCACCGCCGCATCAAGTCCCGCCTGGACGAGCTGCTCCACGACGAGACCTTCACGAACAAGCTGCGCGAGAACTACTACACGCTCCGCAACGGCCGTTACGTGGTGCCGGTGGTGTCCAACTACCGCTCGGAGGTGGACGGCATCGTCCACAACGCCAGCCAGACGGGCCAGACGCTCTTCATGGAGCCGCAGTCCATGGTGGGCCTGGGCAACGACCTCGCCATCGCCCAGTCGGAGGTCCTGGAGGAGGAGCGCAAGGTGCTCCAGGCGCTGAGCGACCAGCTGGGTCGCGAATCGGAGCGCATCCTCGAGGGCCTGGAGGCCGTGGCGGAGCTGGATGAAGTCGAGTCGGTGGCCATCCTCTCCGCCGACCTGGGCGCCAGCACCCCCGACTTCGCGGACGTGACGGACATGCAGCTGCGTCAGCTGCGCCACCCGCGCCTGGTGCTCAAGGGCGCCGACGTCGTGGCCAACGACGTGACGCTCACCGGAGAGGCCAAGGCGCTGGTCGTCTCCGGCCCGAACGCGGGCGGCAAGACGGTGACGCTGACGGGCGTGGGCCTCTGCTCGCTGATGCTGCGCGCGGGCCTGCCGATTCCAGTGGCCGAAGGCTCCCGCATGCCGCTGTACCGCTCCGTCCACTCCACCGTGGGCGACGCGCAGAACCTGGAGCAGGGCCTGTCCACGTTCAGCGCGCACGTGGTGATGTTGCGCGACATCATCGCGGCCGCGGGCGAGGGCTCGCTGGTCCTCATCGACGAAATCGCCGCGGACACCGACCCGCGCGAGGGCGCGGCCATCGCCATCGCCGTGCTGGAGGAGCTGATGTCCAAGGGCGTGGTGGTGCTCGTCACCACGCACCTGGAGGAGCTCAAGGCCCTGGCCCACATGGACCCGCGCTTCCTCAACGCGCGCGTGGGCTTCGACGCCAAGCGCATGGCCCCCACCTACCGCCTGCAGATTGGCGCCGCGGGCCAGTCGTCGGCCATCGAGATGGCGGCGCGCGTGGGCCTGCCCCAGAACGTGTGCGAGCGCGCCCGGGAGCTCTCCGTCAACGCCGGCGGTCCGCTGACCAAGGCGCTGGCGGCGGCGGAGGACGAGCGGCGCAAGCTCTACGAGGAGCTGGAGCGCGCCCGTGTGGCGGCGAAGGAGGCCGAGGCGCTGCGGGCCGACCTGGAGAAGCAGAAGCAGACCTTCGAGCGCGAGCGCCGCGCGAAGATGATGCAGTTCAACGAGGACGTGCACGCGGCCAGTGAGCACGCGGCGGCGGAGGTGCAGAAGCTGCTGGCCAAGCTGCGGGCGGAGCAGAACGAGAAGGCCCTGGCCGAGGCCCGGCAGCAGCTCCAGCAGCGCGCGGACGAGGCGCAGAAGCGCGCCCTGGCCGCCAAGGCGGAGCTGTTCCAGGTGGAGGCCCCCGGCCCCGCCAACCTGAAGGTGGGCGCGTGGGTGCACCACTCGGGGCTCAACCGCGACGTCGAAATCCTGGAGCTGGTGGACAGCCACGCGGTGGTGTCCGCGGGTGGCGCGATGAAGATGCGCGTGCCCACCTCGGAGCTGTCGGGCGCGCGCACGCGCAAGCCGCAGCAGGCGAAGTTCCCGGAGCGGCAGAAGCAGGAATCGGCGCTCAAGCGTGCGGCCTCGGCGGCCCCCGCCGAGGTGGAGGCCACGAACTTCCGCTGCGACGTGCGAGGCATGCGCGCGGACGACGCGCTGGCGGAGCTGGAGTCCTTCCTGGACCGAGGCATGCGCAGCGGTGAGGAGGCAGCGCTCGTCATCCACGGGCACGGCACGGGGGCGCTGAAGCAGGCCATCCGTGACTACCTCGCAGCCTCGCCCTACATCCGCATGTACCGCCCGGGTGAGGGCCACGAAGGCGGAGATGGCGTGACGGTGGTCTCCCTGCGCGCGTAAGAGGCCAGGCCGTCGTGAAACACCCGGGGCCGGGGGGTGCTGGTGACAGCGGCCTCCGGCCCTTCACGTTTCGACAGGGTCCATCGACGAGGGTCCCCAGACCATGCCGGGCGCGCCCCTCCCCTTCAGGACGCCCCCTGGTGCGCCGCGAGCACGCCGTCCAGGGCCTGCGCCTGCTGCTTCACCTCGGGGTCTGGGTCCTTCATGGCCTTCGCCGCGTGAACCCGGGCCTTCACCGCGTCCGTCTTCGCCAGGGCCATGGCCATGTAGAGGTTCGCCCGCGTGTCTTCCGGGTGCGCCTGGAGCACCGGCGAAATCACCTGTACCGCCCGTGCGTCCTCCTCTCGCTCCAGCAGCGCCATGGCCAGGTCCAGGGCCGGTCCCGGCTCCGAGGGCGCCCTGGCATGAGCGTGCTCCAGAAGTTCCACGGAGCGTGCGCGCTCACCGGCCAGGTCCAGCGCGCGAGACAGCCCGTGCATCACCGCCACGTCACCGGGGGACTTGCGAAGCGCCTCCTCCAGCAGACGGCGGCCCTCCGCCACATCCCCTGCGTCCAACCGGGCCATTCCGTCGCGATAAAGGTCCGTTCCCACTGAGCTCTCCTGGCACCACGCGGTGCGTCGGTCATTTCCACGCAACTTCAAGTCTACAAACTGCGACAAACTGAGAGAAAGCCTTCCCCCGGACCCCATCATGCTCGTTCGAAACACGCCCGTCTCGGCCCGCCGCACGGCGACTTCCCCCTCGGAGTCGCCCGCCGCGGAGAAGCCCAACGCCGCCGCCGTTCCCGCGGCCATCCACCAGAAGGACTCGTTCAGCGCCACCACGACGGCGCTGCAGCGCACGGCGAAGGTTGGCGCGGCACCCGCGGGCGACCACGGCAAGCTGATGATGGAGTACCTGACCGGCGCGCGGCCGCCCCCGGCGGACTTCGAGCAGGTCATCGGCTACAAGCCCTACGCCATCCAGACGCCGCACGGGCAGCGGATGCAGGACCCGCTGGGCTACGCCTCCGTCCCGCTGAAGATTGGCCCGGACAAGGAGTTCGACCCGGCCGCCAAGACGCACGACTACGGCTACGACCTGCTGCGCTACTTCGACCGCAAGGGCACGCCGCTGGGGCCCGAGGCGCGCAAGGCCGCCGATGCCCTGTTCCGCCAGGACATGTTCGACTACGCGAACGACCAGAAGGGCGCGCTGGACCGGTTCAAGTTCCGCTCGTGGGCGCAGATCTACGCCACCGCGGTGGAGCTGAACTCGCGCGTGCAGGGCTACGGCCCTCCGTGAAGCCCCTCGTGGTTCCGACGTACCTCGGCGGCGCGGACGAGGAGGTCCGCGCCGCTCGACGTGCTCACGGCGCCTCGTAGCGCCGCAGCTTGTCGTACAGCGTCCTCAGGCCAATGCCCAATCGCTGGGCCGCGCGTTTGCGGTTGCCCGCCTCGTCCGCGATGGCCTGTTCAATGGCCCGCCGCTCCAGCTCTTCCAGCGTCAGGCTGGGAAGCCTTCCCCCCTCCGACGACGGTGCCTCTACCGGACCGGCGGCCCCGGTCGGATCCAGCCACAGGTGCCGAGGCTCCACCACCGGCCCATCCGCGAGGATGGCCGCCCGCTCGAGCGCGTTGCGCAGCTCGCGGACATTGCCGGGCCAGGCGAACGCCTCCAGCCGCGCCACGGCCTCCGGAGACAGGCGGAGCCCCGGGCGCCCCAGCTCCTCGCCGATGCGGCGCAGCAGCAGCTCCGCCAGGGGCCGCAGGTCCTCGCGCCGCTCGCGCAGGGACGGCAGCCGGATGGGGAACACGGCGAGCCGGTGGTAGAGGTCCTCGCGAAACTCGCCGCGCGCCATCATCGCCTTGAGATCGCGGTTGGTGGCGGCCACCCAGCGCACGTCGGCCTCCAGCGTCCGCGTGCCGCCCACTCGCTCGAAGCGCCGCTCCTGCAGCACGCGCAGCAGCTTCGCCTGGAGCTCCGCCTTCAGCTCGCCCACCTCGTCCAGGAAGAAGGTGCCACCCTGCGCCAGCTCGATGCGGCCGCGCCGCTGAGCCACCGCGCCGGTGAAGGCGCCCTTCTCATGGCCGAACAGCTCGCTCTCCAGGAGCGTCTCCGTCAACGCCGCGCAGTTGACGGCCACGAAGGGCCCCTCCGCGCGCTCGCTCCACTGATGCAGGGCCCGCGCCGTCACCTCCTTGCCGGTGCCACTCTCCCCCACCAGCAGCACCGTGGCCTGCGTGGGCGCCACCTTGCGCAGCGCCTCCACCACCGGAGCCATGGCCGGAGCGCCCCAGCTCAGCTCCACCTCCCCCGCGGACTGCCGCGCCTCGGTCTTCCAGTTGAGCAGCGCGCGCCGCTCCAGAGCCCGAGCCACCGTCAGTCGCAGCTCCGCGGGACTGCCTACGGGCTTCAAGAGATAGTCGAAGGCTCCCGCCTTCATCGCCGCCACGGCGCTCTCCACGGTGCCCACCGCGGTGAGCACCACCACCTCCACGTCGGGCTGCTCCTCACGCACCTTGCGCAGCAGGGACAGTCCATCCATGCCGGGCATCCGCAGGTCCGTCAGGAGGAGGTCCACGCCCTGTCGGGCCATGAGGCGCGCGGCCTCGTCACCGTCGGCGGCTGTCGTCACCGTGTGACCTTCGAACTCCAGCGCCTCGGCGAGGAACGAGCGCACACCCTCTTCGTCATCCGCCACCAGGATTCGTGCCATGGCTCAGGCTCCTCTCGCCGGAACCGTCAGGCGGAACTCCGCGCCGCCCCCGGCATGACTGCGCGCGCTCACCGAGCCTCCATGAAGCTCGACGATGCGGCGGGTGATGGCCAGCCCCAGCCCCACGCCCCGCAGGCGGCCGGTGACGAAGGGCTCGAAGATGCGGTCCTCCTCCCCCGCGGGAATGCCCGGGCCGTGGTCCTTCACGGTGAACACGAGCGCCTTCTCCTGCTGCTCCACGCTCGCCTCCACCGGCCGATCCGCGGGGCTGGCCTGGACGGCGTTGCGCAGTACGTTCTCCAGCGCCTGCTGCAAGCGGCCCGCATCCATCGACCAGGGCGTACGCGTGGGCAGGTAACGGACCTCCACGCGCGCGGCCCCCGTGCTCTCCACGGCCGCGCGGAGCACGTCGTTGGGGTCCGCGTCCATGCGCCGCAGCTCGCCGCTGGCCACGAAGCCCAGCAGGTCGTTCATCAACTGCTCCAGGCGCACGGCCTCCGACACGACGCGGTCGGCCTTGGGCCCCAGGACGGTGTCGCGCTCCACGCGCTCGGCCAGCAGCTGTGCATGCCCCTTGAGCGAGGCCAGCGGGTTGCGCAGCTCGTGCGCCAGCACGGCGGACATGGTGCCCAGTGCCGCCAGCCGCCGGCCCCGCTCCAGCTCCTCCGCCAGGGCCTCGCGCTGCGCCAGCGAGCGGGAGAAGGCGAAGGCCAGCACGAGGATGCCCACGCACGAGGCCACCGCCACCCCCAGCAGGCGCTGGGAGCGCGACTCCAGCTCCAGCGCGGTGAGCGGCTCGAACTCGTAGAGCATCCGCAGGTGCCTGCGAGGCTCCTGGACATCGCCCGGCTCCGACAGCGCCCGTGCCTCCTCCAGCGTGAGCGGACCATAGACGGGCCGAGGCCGCCGGATGCGGTGGATGAGCCGCGCGCGGGCGCCCTCCACCACCAGCGGCGAGCCGTCCTGGATATCGCGGGTGCCCACCTTGCCTTCACCAGCCGACACCAGCGGCTGGTCCTCATCCAGCACCGCCACGTAGCGAAGGCCGCCTTCCCGGTGGGAGGCCAGGAAGGCGTCCAATGCGGCCTGGTCCGGCAGCCCGTCCGCGTCGCGGAAGGCCTCGAAGCCCGCCACCATGATGACGTTGGCCATGCCCCGGGCGACCAGGGCGGATGACTCCAGCGCGGTGCTCCGGATGAACAGGGCCGCGGACATCAGGACCGCGCACATCAGCACCGCCGCCACCCAGGGCGCTCGGGGCCCGAGCGGACGCCACCAGGGAGCGCCGCTCATCGCCGACCTCCGCCGGGGGGACTCCAGCTCCATCGCACACCTCCACAGGCTGCGAACTCTGCATGCGGAGTGCGGAATCCGCACTCTCTTCCGTCAGCCATGTGCGCCTCACGGGCCGTACGTCGACCGGGCATCTCAGGGGACATGGGCATCTCTCCCGGGGGTGGAGGGCGGCCACGAGGCCGCTGGCAGGGCGACGGAGCAGCCGCGCCACACCGGCGCACCTGCTCCGGGCGGACACCCAGTGCAATCACGGGGCCCACACCCGCTGTTGAGGGGCGCGTGCCTCGACCACCCCGGACGCGGGCCGCGCCCGTGCTGAATTCGCCAGCGGCCCATGCGGAATCCGCACTCGCACTGCGGTTCCCGCAGCCCTTGGGCCACTTTCCCTCCTCATTTCCAGAGGTTGGAGTCTGGCAAGGCAAATGCAGTGGCCCGCCTTGCGATGAAAAACGCACAGACACCGTGGTGGAAGCGGAAACCGTACCGGATGACGGCCCTGGCCCTGGGCTTCCTCGGGCTCGTGACGGTGCCCGGTGTGGGGCTGGCGCAGGAGACGCCCCAGCGGATGAGCGTCACGCTGGAAGAGGCCATCGCCCGGGCGCTGAAGACGAGCCCCCAGGTCGCGCAGGCGGCCGGAAGTGTCACGACGACGGGCGCGGCCGAGCGCAGCGCCTTCGGCGCCTACCTGCCGTCCCTGTCGGCGACCGCGAACAGCTCCCTGGCGAGCAGCCAGCGCCTGGACCCGAACACGGGCGCTGTGTTCAACGCGCCCAGCGACACGTACAGCGCCGGCGTGTCGGCGTCGTGGAACGTCTTCACCGGCGGCCAGCGCGGTGCCAACAGCCGGCAGGCGCAGGCGCGCTCCAGCGCGGCCCAGGCCGGGCTCATCGCGCAGCGCGCCTCCGCGGTGCTCGACGTCGAGCGCGCGTACTACGAAGTGCTGCGCGCGGGGGGGCTGGAGGAGGTCGCCCTCTCCCGCATCGAGCGCGCGAAGCAGAACGCGGAGGCCGCCGAGCGGCGGTTGGCCGTGGGCTCGGCGACGCGCTCCGACGTGCTGCGTGCGAAGTACGACCTCACCGCCGCGCAGGAGGCGCTCCTCTCCGCGCAGACGCAGCACACCGCCGCGGCGCTGTCGCTGGGACGGCTCATCGGCGAGGACGTCCCGGTGGACGCCCAGCCGCTGGAAGCCCAGGACGAGGCGCCGCTCGCGCTGACCGAGGAGGCGCTGGCCGATGAAATCACCGCCCGGGCCCCCTCGGTGCTGGCCGCGGAGGCGGACCTGCGGGCCGCGGAGGCCAGCGTGAGCGCGGCCAAATCGAGCTACCTGCCCACGGTGCGCCTGTCGGGTGGCTATGACTGGTTCAACGACGCACCCGCCATCGACGGTGGCCGGACGAGCTGGTCGGTGCGGCTGGGCCTCTCCTACCCCATCTTCGACGGCTTCGTGCGCGAGGAGCGGGTGGTGAACGCGCGGACGCAGGCCTCGGTGGCGCAGAGCACGCTGGCGGACACCCGGCGCGCGGTGCGCTCCAGCGTGGGAACCTCCCTGAGCCAGCTCAAGCTGGCGTCGAACCGCATCGCCCTGGCGACAGAGTCCGTCGCGGTGGCGCAGGAAGACCTGAAGGTGCAGCAGGAGCGCTACAAGCTGGGGGCCACCACCATCATCGAGCTGCTGACGTCCCAGGAGAACCTGGTGCAGGCGGAGACCAACCTGGTGGCCTACCGCTTCGATTACCGCATCGCGCGCGCGGAGCTGGAAGCGCTCGCGGGGAGGCCGCTATGAGCACGTCCACCCAGCCGCAGCAGTCGCAGGACACGGGCCCGGCCCGGGACATCTCCGACGTGGTCATCCGCGTCGAGGGGCTGCGCAAGGACTACACGATGGGCTCCGAGGTGGTGCGCGCGCTGCGCGGCGTCAACCTCACCATCCGCCGCAACGAGTACGTGGCCGTCATGGGCCCGTCCGGCTCGGGCAAGTCCACCTTCATGAACCTCATCGGCTGCCTGGACGTGCCCAGCGAGGGACAGTACTGGCTCAACGGCCAGCCGGTGGCGGGCATGTCGGAGAACGCGCTGGCCCGCATCCGGAACCGCGAGCTGGGTTTCGTGTTCCAGAGCTTCAACCTGCTGCCCCGCGCGTCGGCGCTGGACAACGTGGCCCTGCCGCTCATCTACGCCCGGGTCCCCAAGAAGGAACGGCGTGAGCGCGCGGCGGCGATGCTGGAGAAGGTGGGCCTGGGCGCGCGCAAGGACCACCGCCCCAACGAGCTGTCCGGCGGTCAGCGCCAGCGCGTGGCCATTGCCCGCGCGCTGGTGACGCAGCCGGCCCTGCTGCTGGCGGACGAGCCCACGGGCGCGCTGGACAGCCGCACGGGCGAGGAGATCATGGCCCTCTTCGGCGAGCTGCACGCCCAGGGTCAGACGCTGATGCTCGTCACCCACGAGTCGGACATCGCGGCATACGCGCAGCGGGTGCTGTTCCTGAAGGACGGCGTCATCGAGCGGGACGAGCGGAATCGGAACTGAATTTTCGCCACGCTCGCAGCGTGGAACAGGGTACGGGAGGTCGTCGTGAGCAAGACGAAGAAGTGGATCATCTCGGGCAGCGCGGCGCTCCTTCTGGGTGCAGGGGTGTACGTCACCCAGCGCGGCGAGGAGCCCCAGGCGCAGGCGCAATCGGCGGCGGTGGCCACGGCGGAGCGCCGGGACATGGAAGTGGTCGCCGAGTCGGCGGGCCTCGTGGAGCCGCTGCGCGTGGTCGAGGTGAAGTCCAAGGCGTCTGGCGAGGTGCTGAAGGTCCACTTCGACACGGGTGACACCGTGGCCAAGGGCACGCTGCTGGCGGAGATCGAACCGCGCGACGTGCTGAACGCGCTGGCCCAGGCCCAGGCCGACCTGGAGTCCGCGCGAGTCCGGCTGAACACGACCGAGGCCCAGCGCCAGCGCATGGAGGCGCTGCGCAAGGACGGCTACGTGACGCAGCAGGAGTACGAGACGGCCGTGGACGCCTCGGCGACCGCGCGCGCGGCGAAGGTGCGGGCGGAGACGAACCTGCAGCTCGCGAAGGAGCGCAGCCGTGACGTCACCATCGTCGCGCCGAGCGCCGGCACCATCCTGGAGCGGGCCATCCAGCCGGGCGTCATCATCGCCTCGGCCACGAACAACGTCTCCGGCGGCACCGCGCTGTTCAAGATGGCGGACCTGTCGGTGATGCAGGTGCGCGCCAAGGTGGACGAAACGGACGTCGGGCAGATCAAGCCCGGCCAGAAGGCCCGCGTCACCATGGAGGCCTACCCGGGCCGCACCTTCATCGGCGAGGTGGTGAAGATCGAACCGCAGGCCCTCGTGGAGCAGAACGTCACCCTCTTCCCGGTGCTGGTGCGGATGGACAACCCGGACGGCCTGCTGCGCCCGGGCATGAACGCCGAGGTGGCCATCGAAATCTCCCGCCGGCGCAACGCCATCACCGTGCCCAACACCGCCGTGGTGGGCGTGCGGGACGCCCGGAGCGCGGCCGCCGCGGTGGGGCTGTCCGAGGACGCGGTGCGCGCGGCGCTGCGCCCGTCGGGTGCCCCGAGCCAGAGGAGCACGCCGGGCGAAGCGACGACTGTGTCCGCCGTCGGTGAAGTCGGCGCGGGGGCCACCCAGGCCGCGATGCAGGGCTCCGGCACGAGCACCCCGGTGGTGCCGGCGAAGGCCGAGGCGGGGACGGGCCCTCGCGGCGGCCAGGGCGGCTCGGGCGAGGGCTCGACGGGGCGCAGGTTGCGGGAGGAGCGCCAGGGCTCGGGAGACACGCGGATGGGCGTCGTCTTCGTCCAGGGAGCCAAGGGCATCGAGCCCCGCCGCGTCACGCTGGGCCTGAGCGACTGGGAGAGCACGGAGGTGGTGAGCGGCCTGGAGGAAGGTGAGCAGGTGCTGCTCATCTCCGTGGCGAAGCTCCAGCAGCAGCAGCAGGAGCGCAACGAGCGGATGCGCCAGATGTCCGGAGGCGTGATTCCGGGCGCGGGCGGCGCGCGCATGCGGCGGTAGGTCGGGTTCCAGGAAGGAGGAGGACACGTCATGGGTGAAATCATCCGGGTCGCATTCGATGCGGTCCTCGCCAACAAGCTGCGGTCGCTGCTGACCATGCTGGGCATCGTCATCGGCATCGCCGCGGTCATCACCATGGTGGCGCTGGGTGAAGGCGCGCAGCGCTCGGTGGCGCAGCGGCTCCAGACGCTGGGCACCAACGTCCTCACGGTGCGCCCCGGCCAGTCCTTCGCCGGGGGCGGCATGATTCGCGCCCAGGCGTCGTTGACCATCGACGACGCGGAGGCCCTGAAGGAGAACGCCCGCCACATCCAGGCCGTCTCGCCGGAGATCGAGTCGCGCTTCCAGGTGGAGTACGGCGCGAAGAACGCGAACCTCTCCGTCGTCGGTACCTGGCCGGACTACTTCAGCGTCAACCAGGGGCAGATTACCCACGGCCGGCTCTTCACGGACGCGGAGGACCGGGGGCGCCGCCGGGTGGTCGTGCTGGGCGCGCTCGCGGGCACGCAGCTGGGCCTGACGGACACCGCGTCACTGGTGGGCGAGTCCATCCGCATCCGGGGCATTCCCTTCGAGGTCATTGGCGTGCTGGCCGAGAAAGGCGCCCAGGGCTTCAACAACCCGGACGAGAGCCTCTACATCCCGCTGTCCACCGCGCAGTTCCGGGTGATGGGCAGCGACCGCATCCGGTCCATCGCGGTCCAGGCCGTGAGCGAGACGTCGATGGACGACGCGATGGCGGAGATCGACCAGAAGCTCCGCCGCGAGCACCGGCTGCGTCCGGAACAGCCCGCGGACTTCAACATCCGTGACCAGGCCTCGCTGCTCACCACCATGCAGGAGACGACGCAGACGTTCTCCCTGCTGCTGGCCGGTATCGCCGCCATCTCCCTGCTGGTGGGCGGCATTGGCATCATGAACATCATGCTCGTGTCCGTGACGGAGCGGACGCGCGAGATTGGCTTGCGCAAGGCGCTGGGCGCCACGGGCCTGGACATCATGCTCCAGTTCCTCGTCGAGTCGCTGGTGCTGTGCCTGGCGGGTGGAACGCTGGGGCTGCTGCTGGGCGTGGGCGGCGCGGCGATGCTCGAGCGCATGGCGGGCTGGACGGTGGTGGTGGCACCGGAGGCCATCGCCGTGGCCATCGCCTTCTCCGCCACCGTGGGCGTGTTCTTCGGCATCTGGCCGGCGCGGCGCGCGGCGAGCCTGGCGCCCATCGAATCGCTCCGGTACGAGTGATGGTATCGGCGACCCCCGGAGCCGCGGGGACCGCTGCCTCAGGCGCCTGCCTGCCCGCCAAGGTGGCGGCAGGTACGGCGCCTGTGCGCGTCCAGAGGGCTCCCCTTCCTGGCTGGGGCTGCACAGCGTGCAGATGTTTCGAGACCCCACCCGAGGAGGGACAACATGGCTGACAGGAAGCGGATTGCGTGCATCGTGGGCGAGGGCTTCGAGGACTCGGAGCTCCGGATTCCCTACGACCGGCTGCGCCAGGCGGGCCACGAGGTGGTCCTCATCGGCAAGAAGGCCGGTGACGAGGTCGCGGGCAAGCAAGGCAAGGAGAAGTTCCGCCTGGAGCGCAGCATTGATGACGTCCAGGTGAATGACTTCGACATGCTGCTCATCCCTGGCGGCCACTCCCCCGACAACCTCCGCGCCGACGAGCGCTTCGTCCGGTTCGTGAAGGAGTTCGATGACCGCGGCAAGCTCATCGCGGCGGTGTGCCATGGGCCGCAGCTCTTCATCTCCGCGGGCATCGTGGATGGACGGACGCTGACGGCCTGGACCACGATCCGGCACGACCTGAAGCTGATTCCCAATGTCACGGTGAAGGACGAAGCCGTGGTGCGGGACGCCAACTGGATTACCAGTCGCAAGCCCGATGACCTGGAGGACTTCAGCCGGGCCATCCTCGAGGACCTGAAGAGCGCGGGCGCTGCGGCGGGCCAGGAAGCGCGGACCTGAGCGCGCGAAGGAAGGAAGTGACTACTTCCGGCCGCTGAGGATGTGCTGGAGGAGCTGCCGCGAGATGTGGAGCAGCTTCGCGGCGCCCCGGATACTCCCTTCCGACTTCGCCAGGGCTTCGTCCACCAAGGTGTCGCGGACGAAGCTCTCGAAGTCGTGGAGCGGCACCCGCCCCGCGCTCGCGCGTAACGCGGAGGCCAGGTCGGGAGGACGTGACAGCGTCTCTAGCCACACGGCCTCGAGTCGGGCGAGGTCCAGCGGCTTGGGCAGGAAAGCCCGCACGCCGCCCTGCGCCAGCTGAAAGGCCTGCTCGGCCGTCGCCGTACCGCTGATGGCGATGACGTGTGGCAGCGGCTCCACATCGCACAGCGCATCCAGCAGCTCGACGCTGGCTCCGTCAGGCAGACACACGTCCAGGATGACGGCATCGGGTGGATCGCTTCGCAGCGCGTGACGCGCCGCAGCGAGCGACGCGACATGCGTGCATCGCTCAAAACGAGCCCGCAGCGCGTCCTCAATCGCTCGCGCCAGACTCACAGCGTCCTCGACGACCAGCAGATGCCGGACACTCCCCACCCGTGGCAACGTACCACGAATGTCTGAGAGTCCTCGGCTGCCAGCCATGGACCTGCTGGCGCACCGCGTTTTATCCGACGCTTCGAACGAAGGCGAAGCGCTGGTCAATGGCATCCGGATTGGCTTCTGCGCGCTCATCCTCGCGCGGTTCCTGGCGCTGGGCGGAAGCCAGGCCGAGGGAGGCGCGGCCGCCGCATGGCTCCAGCTTCCCCTCCTGCTGGGCTGCATCGCGCTCTCCGTCGGGGCGCTCTGCGCCGCTCGGCGGCGGATGTTCGGCACGGGGCTGCTCGTCGCATCCACGGTGCTGGATGGCGTCGTCGCCCATGCCTCGCTGCTCTCCACGGTGCTCTGGCACGGCCCTCACTACACCGGGCTGCTCCGTATGCCGGACCCCTCCGCGGCCATCGCGGTGGTTTTCATCACCGCCGTACGCCTCTCCCCGGTGGCCGCATGGACGGGAACCGCGGTGAACCTGCTCCTGATGGGAGGCCTGACGGCGCTCGACCTTCACGTCCACCGCCAACAGGCCACCTATGGCCTCAAGGAGGTGATGCTGCTCTTCATCTTCATGGGCAGCGCCGGCGTCGTCGCCTCCGTGCTTTGCGGCATCGCGAGGCGGCTGGTCCTCAAGGCCGGAAACGCGAGCGCACGCGTCGAGAGGGCACGAACGCAGATGCGCACCCTGCTGAGAGAGCATCACGACGTGCGGACGCTGCTGTCCGCGGCGAGGCTGCGCGCGGACCTGCTCGTCCGCGACCCCGCGGGCGCTTCAACACCTGCCCACGCGAGCGCCCTGGCCCAACACCTTGCCGAGCTGAGCGGCTTCATCGAGAGCGTGAAGACCCGAGCCCTGGGTGAGCTGACCCTGATTGACGATGCGACCGCCGTCGACATCGGCGCAACGCTGCGCCGCACCGCGGAGGTCGTCCAGGCGCGTTTCGGCGGCGTCAAGTTCGACCTGGAGGGCGCTGCGCCACAGCCTGTTGCGACTCGTGACATGAAGGTCCGGATCGTCGGCGGAGAGCGAGGGCTGGTGCATGTGCTGACCAACCTCTTCGTGAACGCCTGCGAAGGCGATGGCCAACAGGGCGCGCGCACGGTCCGCGTCGACGTGGAACCCGATTGGGAACTGCAACGCGTGCTGCTCCGGGTCAGCGACGACGGGCCGGGCTTCCGGGCCGGGCTGTTGGAGGGGCAGCGACCGCGAGGTGGTACGACGAAACATCATGGCTCGGGCCTGGGCATGCTCCTCGTGAGCGGACTCATCGAGGCCAGTGGAGGAACCCTCCGCGCCTGCAATCCACCCGAGGGAGGCGCGCGGATCGAGGTGACGCTGCCCGCCCAAGGGTAGCCTCGCGCCCGGTTCCATCAGCCCGGAAGCATCCGATGGCCTGAAGCATGGAGCCTCCGGGAGGGCCGTCCCCACCGACAGGCATGAGCGAGTCCCAGGCCGAGGTTCGCAACCAGCCCCACAACCATGGCCTCCCGGGTGTCCTGGTCGAAGAACGAGAGGCCCTTGAGGGCCAGTGCGACCAATGCCCCGACCACGAGCAAGCAGGCGCAGCGGCGAGCCCAACGCTCCGCGCGCGCGCTCCCGAACACGATGAGGATACCGAGCGGCACCAGTCCGAAGGCCACCGGGTTGGCGAACCACAGGTTCTCGTTGCGCTGCATGACGTCCAGCCTGGAGAACAGCATCAACCCACCGACCGAGACACCCCAAGCGCCGAGCACGAGGCCGAACAACACGTGATAGAGCCCGAAGAGGACCCGGAACAGCGGATGGGCACTGCGCCCTCGTAGAAGCGCAGCCAGGACGGCCAGGGACGCGAGCGCGCCCCCGATGCGCCACGCCAGCGTGGTCCCCGCCGTCCCGGGAACGGCCGGCGCAGAAGCAACGGTGGCGAGTGCCTCGACCGTCGTGCGACGGACCAGCCGGATGCGTTCACCAGCGTCCCCCAGGTAGGTGACGCCCTCGAGCAGCGTCGCGAGCTCGCGTGGGAGGAAGGCCGCCTGCCAATGCGTCGTGGGCGCGTCCACCTCGTCGTTGAGCCACGACATCAGCAGCACCTCGAACATGGGATGGGTCTGGATGGACTGACGCAGCAGCTCACGCCGCGTGGCCCGTGCCGGCCCCCGGAGCGCCTCACGCAATGTACCGCCCAGCACCTCGTCAAGGACATCCCTCACGCGGGTCGCGCAGTTGTCCTCCAAGGGGTGATACGCATACTCACGTGTGGCGGGCTGCACGTCATGCTCCAGTCGCCGCAACAGCTGCTTCCGTTGGGGGGCCGTGAGCTGGAGCTCCTGTACCGTGATGGAACGGCCCAGGGCCCGATACAGCATGAACGTCCGGTCCACTGGAAGACGGGCCGCCCAGAACGTCGGTCGGCCCAGCAGGAAGCGAGTCGAGTCGCCGTCCGAAACGGATGTTGTTCCATAGCTGTAGAGGACGCCTGCCCTCAGCCGCGTGTCCTCGACCCACAGCGCGCTATGCCCGAAGTACTGATGCAAGGCCTTGCCGGGTCCGAAGGTCACTAGGTTGATACGAAGTGCCTCGGGCGCTTCACCAAAGTCCGCTGGAAGGGTTCTGGCTGACGACGCCCGGCAGAAGAGCGCCGCGACCAGGATGAGCGCCGCGTGTCGTGTCATCCCGTTGCTATGCACCAGGACGGCGCGAGCATGGCACTGCAAGAAGATTGGCAGTGTTCACGCGGAAGGCGTCACGGCAGGGTTCTGGCCGCTCGCGTGCGCTGAGCCGCGAGCCAATGACACGCACACCCCAATGGCAGCTCAAGGAGGCATTCTCGTGAACACGCTCCCTATCCTGAACACGATTTCCAGACGCGCCGTGGCGGCTTTCACCGCCATGCTGGCCCTGCTCCTGATGGCTCCTGCCACGGCGCACGCCGTGGACGGTGATCGTCAGGTGACCCACCTGCGCGTTCGAATCGTCACCGGAAGCGATGACCTGCGCGAGGCAAGTCACGCTTTCGCGGAGATCAAGTACATCAACCTCGACGATGACCTGACCTCCATGAGCCAGAGTCTGAACAACGCTCAGAACTGGCCCAACGGCTCGACACGCACCGTCGACATCGCGCTTCCCGCGGGCGTCCTGTATGTCAACCTGCGCGAGTTCGCCATCCGATTCCAGTCCGGGCAGCGCAACCCGTTCGACACTGGAGACAACTGGAACCTGAACGACATCCGGGTGACCGCCATCCTGGATGATGGCTCCGAGGCGCTCCTCATCCAGG
Source organism: Pseudomyxococcus flavus (assembly GCF_050038885.1). Lineage (NCBI taxonomy): Bacteria > Pseudomonadati > Myxococcota > Myxococcia > Myxococcales > Myxococcaceae > Pseudomyxococcus > Pseudomyxococcus flavus. Next base: position 8,840,640 of record NZ_CP143624.1, read on the forward strand.
ACTCCGGCAATCCCTTCTACCGCTTCAAGAGCGACCACAACACCCGGTGGGCGTGGGCGCTCTGAGCGTTCGAGCGGCGGCCTTCAGGGCTCGCGCAAGCCAGCCTCGAAGGCCCCCACATCGCGGTAGTACTTCTCGACCTGCGCCTGGGTCACGGCCTGCGTGTAGACCTCGGGCCGCGGGTGCTCGATCACACCGAGGATGACTTTCGCCGCGTCTTCCACGGACTGAGCTCCCGGCAACTTCCGTGAGTCCGGGCCGCCACCGAGCGCGTTGTCTCCGAAGCCGGTGGCGACCACGCCCGGCATCACCACTGTGACGGTGATGCCGGGATGCGTCTCCCGCAGCTCCTGACGCAGGCACGCGCTGAGCGCATTGAGCGCATGCTTCGCCGCGCTATACGCGGAGCGGTGCGGAACGATGGGCAGCCGCCCCAGCGTGCTGGAGACGTTGACGAGCTGCCCTGCGTTCCGCGCCTGGAAGTGCGGCAGCACCACCTGCATCCCGTAGAGCGCGCTGTTCACGTTGTCGCGCCACATGGACTCCAGGTCCGCATCCGTGAGCTCCGCCACGGAGCGGGTGATGCCGCGCCCCGCGTTGTTCACCCACACGTCGATGCGGCCAAACCGCGCGAGCGCCGCGTCGCGCAGCCGCTCCATGTCCTGCCGGCGTGTCGCGTCGGTGACCATCGCGAGCGCTTCGCGCCCACACTGCGCGGCAACGGCCTCCAGTTCCGCCTTTCGCCGTGCGGCCAGCACCAGCCGAGCCCCCTGCCCGGCTGCCTGCCGCGCCAGCTCCGCGCCAATGCCTCCGCTCGCTCCGGTGATGACGATGACCTTGTCCATGTCCTCGCGCTCCTCCCTGCCACCCGACGAGCCCTGAGCCCCGGCGACGTGCTCAGCGGACTGGCGCTCCCGGGACGGTACGTGCCCGGATGTAACCTTGCCGCCCCGTCCTGCCTCTCCCCGTGGCCATGGCACCGGGTGCTCCCGGATGCCAGGGAATGTTCGTCGCGGACTCGCGCCCGCGCTCGGGCCCTTGCCCTGATGTGACGGCGAGGTCACCCGGGAGCGTGTTACCCTGGCACTTCTCCCGCTGTCCCTATCTCCTCGACTCCGTTGCGACTCTTCTCTTTCTCCATGCTCATCGGGCTCGGCGCGGTGCTGGGCCACCTGTACCTGTACCGTCGGCTGGTCCGGCAGCTTGTGCACGGCCGCCTGCCCCGGCTGCTGGCCATGGCCGTGCTCGTGTTGATGACGGGCGTGCTGGGAAACCGGCGCACCGTGGTCGACCTGCTCCCTGAAGGCGCAGAGGGTCCGCTCACCATGGCGATGTACACCTGGATGGGCGTGGCGCTGTGCCTCGTCATCGCCCTGCTCCTCGTGGACACGGGCCGGGCGCTCGCGACCCTCGCCAGGCGGTTGCGGCCCGCTGCCGCGCAGCCCACGCCTCCCCTCCAGGAGGCCGAGGCACCGCCGTCCCCCCGTGTCGACGAGGACCGCCGGCGCTTCCTGGGGCAAGCCGTCGCGGGCGGCGCCTTCGTCGCCGGTGGAGGACTGGCCGCCTACGGGAGCTGGCGCGCCTTCTCGCCGCCCATCGTCACCGAGCTCGCGGTGAAGGTCCCCAAGCTGCCCAAGGCGCTCGACGGGCTCAGCATCGTGCAGCTCACCGACATCCACGTGGGGCACTTCATCCAGCGGCGCTACATGGACGCACTCGTCCAGCAGGCCAACGCGCTGCGCCCCGACCTCTTCGCCATCACCGGAGACTTGGTGGACGGAGACGTCGCCACCCTGGGCGGCCACGTCGCCGCGCTCGCGGCGCTGAAGTCCCGTTACGGCAGCTACTTCGTCACCGGCAACCACGACTACTACTCGGGCGACGAGGAGTGGTCGGCGTTCCTGGAGTCGCTCGGCATCGAGGTGCTGCGCAACCGGCACGTGCGCGTCGGTGACGCGGGCGCCTCGTTCGACCTGGTGGGCGTGGACGACTGGAGCGGCGGCCGGCGGCGGAACAAGAAGGGCTACGACCTGGACCAGGCGCTCGCGGGGCGGGATCCCGACCGCGCCGCGGTGCTGCTGGCGCACCAGCCCGCGAACTTCAAGGTGGCGGCGGAGCGCGGCGTGGACCTCCAGATTTCGGGGCACACCCACGGTGGGCAGCTCGTGCCCATGACGCTGCTGATTGGCCTCGCGTGGGAGCACTCCGCCGGGCTGTACGCACACGGTGACTCCAGCATCTACGTCAGCCGGGGCTGCGGCTTCTGGGGGCCCCCGATGCGCGTCGGCAGCCCGCCCGAAATCGTCAAGCTCGTGCTGACGGCATGACGCACCTGGACATCCCGTGCGAGGGCTGCCTGCTCCCCAGGGGGCAGGCCAACGGGCAAGGGCCCTGGCGGCGCGACTTCGGGTATGCTCCCAGCCAAATCAGGACCCGTGAGGGCGGGTCCTCCAGAGATCTCGAGAGGCACGCACATGAAGCGCTTGGGAAAAATCGGACTGGTGGTCGGGGCGCTCGCGCTGGGCGGCGCAGTCGTCGGGTGTAAGGCCGAGGACGACACCGCGAAGAAGCACCGCATCGCCGGCAGCGACCACCTGAGCAAGAAGGAATACAAGGAAGCGGCGGCGGCCTACGCCCTGTCGCTGCAGGCCGACCCGAAGCAGGAGAAGGTCTGGGAGAAGAAGGCCTTCGCCCACATGCAGCTCGGGCAGATGGACGAGGCCGCCGAGGCCGTCCTGAAGATGGGCGAGTTCAAGACGACGCCCGCGGAGAAGGCCGAGATTCACCGGACGCTGGCCAGCATGTACATGACGGCCAACGACACCGAGAGCGCCGAGAAGTACTTCAACGAGGCGCTGAAGCTGGAGCCGAAGGACGAGGCGTCGCTCGGGTGGATCGCGGAGATCTACGCGCAGCGTGGCGGCGCCCGCTCGATGGGTGCGCCCATCATCAAGGAGTCCCTGGAGAAGGCGCTCGGCTATTACGACCAGGTCATCGCCATCAACCCCAACTCCGCCAACACCTACCTCAACAAGCGCGTGGTGATGGGCCGCCTCATGGAGTTCGAGCGGCAGCAGAAGGAGATGGCGCTGTCCGAGGCGACGGAGAACGCCAAGGACAAGGCCATCGTCGCCGAGGCGACCGCGCGCGCCGAGGAGCACCAGAAGCGCATGGACGAGTACCAGGTGCAGTTCGCGGAGATGACGAAGAAGTTCGCCGAGGCACAGAAGGCCGCGAAGGCGGCGGCGCCGGCGCCGTAATCCACTGCGGGTTGCTGAACAGTACGCAGGGGCCTGGGACCGCGAGCCGGTTCCGGGCCCTTCGCGTTCCTGCGTATGGGAGCCATCCGAATTTTTGGCCCGCGGTCCAGCGTGCGCTGACCTAACCTGCGCCGCCTCAACGACACGAGGAGAAGAACCATGGACGTCCGCGCAGCGGTAGCGCTCGAGGCAGGCAAGCCCTTGAGCATCGAGACGGTGCAGCTCGAAGGCCCCAAGGCCGGCGAGGTGCTCGTTGAGCTGAAGGCCACCGGCCTCTGCCACACGGATGACTTCACCCTGTCCGGGCAGGACCCGGAGGGCTTGTTCCCCTCCATCCTGGGCCACGAGGGCGCCGGCATCGTCGTGGACGTGGGGCCGGGCGTCACGTCGGTGAAGAAGGGCGACCACGTCATCCCGCTCTACACGCCCGAGTGCCGCCAGTGTAAGTCGTGCCTGTCCCGGAAGACGAACCTGTGTACGGCCATCCGCGCCACGCAGGGCAAGGGCCTGATGCCGGACGGCACCAGCCGCTTCAGCCTGCACGGCAAGCCGGTGCACCACTACATGGGCACGTCCACCTTCGCGCAGTTCACGGTGCTGCCGGAGATTGCCGTCGCGAAGATTCGCGAGGACGCCCCCTTCGACAAGGTCTGCTACATCGGCTGCGGCGTGACGACGGGCATCGGCGCCGTCGTGTACACGGCGAAGGTGGAGGCTGGCGCCAAGGTGGTGGTGTTCGGCCTCGGCGGCATCGGCCTGAACGTGGTGCAGGCGGCGCGCATGGTGGGCGCCGACATGATTGTCGGCGTGGACATCAACAACGGCCGCAAGGCGATGGCGGAGAAGTTCGGCCTCACCCACTTCGTCAACCCGAAGGAGATCGGCGAGGACCTGGTGCCGTACCTCGTCAACCTCACGGGCGGCGGCGCGGACTACAGCTTCGAGTGCATTGGCAACGTGAACACCATGCGCCAGGCGCTGGAGTGCTGCCACCGCGGCTGGGGTGAGAGCATCATCATCGGCGTGGCGGGCGCGGGGCAGGAGATCCGCACCCGGCCGTTCCAGCTCGTCACCGGCCGTGTGTGGAAGGGCAGCGCCTTCGGTGGCGCGCGTGGCCGCACCGACGTGCCGCAGATCGTCGACTGGTACATGAACGGGAAGATCAACGTCGACGACCTCATCACGCACACGCTGAAGCTCGAGGACATCAACAAGGGCTTCGAGATGATGCACCGCGGAGAGTCCATCCGCAGCGTGGTGAAGTTCTCATGACGGCAGCCCCCACCCTGCTCAGCGAGCACCATTGCTTCGGGGGCTCCGTCGGCTTCTACAAGCACGCCTCCGAGGCGTGTGGCGGCGACATGCGCTTTGGCATCTTCGTTCCCCCGCAGGCGCGGGAGCGGAAGGTGCCGGTGCTCTACTACCTCGCCGGCCTCACGTGCACGGAGGAGACGTTCCTCATCAAGGGCGGCGCGCAGCGCGTGGCCGCCGAGCTGGGGCTGATGCTGGTGGCGCCGGACACGAGCCCGCGCGGCGCCGGCTACCCGGGCGAGGACGCGTCGTGGGACTTCGGCGTGGGCGCGGGCTTCTACCTGGACGCGACCCAGCAGCCGTGGTCCGCGCGCTACCGCATGGGCACGTACATCACGCGTGAGCTGCCCGCGCTCATCGCCGCGAACTTCCCCGCACAGGCGGACCGCGAGGGCATCTTCGGGCACTCCATGGGCGGCCACGGCGCGCTGGTGACGGCGCTGCGCAACCCGGGACGCTACCGCTCCGTGTCCGCCTTCGCCCCCATCTCCGCGCCCATGCGCGTGCCCTGGGGACAGAAGGCCTTCACGGGCTACCTCGGCGACAACCAGGAGGCGTGGCGTGAGTACGACGCCACGGAGCTGCTCCGCGCCGGCAAGGCGCGCCTGCCGCCGCTGCTCGTGGACCAGGGCACGGCGGACAAGTTCCTCGCGGAACAGCTTCGTCCAGAGCTGCTGCGTGAGGCCTGCGACGCCGCGGGACAGCCGCTCACCCTCCGCATCCATGACGGCTACGACCACGGGTACTACTTCGTGTCCACCTTCATGGAGGACCACCTCCGCCACCACGCCGCGCTGCTGAACGCGTAGGCGGCGCCCGTGCGCACGGTGGAGGAAATCTCCACCGTGCTCATGGGGCCAGGTGACACGCGGCCCCGCCCCGGGTGTTCCGTTCTCCGGGACGTCGATGACGTCCGAACCCCTGGGAGTGAAGGCATGCGCATCGCGAAGTCAGGAGCCTGGGTGGGGACCGCATTGCTCGCGGTGGCCCTCTCCGCGTGTTCGCTCGGCCCTTTCGTGGAGGGCAATGGACAGGTGGTGGAGGAGGAACGGGAGACTCCCTCCTTCGATGAAGTCCATGTGAGTGACGGCATCGAGGCCATCGTCGTCGTGGACCCGGAGCAACCGCGCCGCGTCATCGTCGACGGCGACAGCAATCTGGCGGCGCTCATGCGGACCGACGTCCAGTCCGGAAGCAAGCTCCGGGTCCGGTTCCTCTCGGAGGACGTCGGAGACTGGGAGTCCGCCAACCCGCTGCGCGTGCGTATCACCATGCCAACGCTGCGGGAATTCGAGCGTTCCGGAGGGGGCACCGCGAACCTGGGCGGCTCGATTGACGGTCCCTCGTTCCGCCTCACCGCCAGCGGCGGGGGGACACTCCGGGCGATGGGGCTCGCCGTGGAGCGGATGGAGCTGGAGACGAGCGGCGGCGCGGAGACCACGCTGGAAGGGCAGGTCGACGTGCTGGACAGTGAGATGTCCGGTGGCGGCAGGCTGCACGCCGCGGGCCTGAGGGCTCACGACGCGCGCCTGGAGTCCAGCGGAGGCGGCACCACCGAGCTGCAAGTCACCGACACCTTGCGCGTCGAGGCATCTGGCGGCGCCAGCATCACCATCATCGGAGCCCCTGCGGTGCTCGATGAAGACCTCTCCGGCGGCTCGACGCTCCGCTTCGAGTAGCCCAGGCCTCGAGCCAGGGCCGGCTCAGCGCCGTCGCCGGCCGCCCCCCATGAGCACCATCAACACGCCGCCCGCGAGCGCCGCGCCGCCGCCCGCGAGGTACAGCGTGGTGCGGTCCGTGTTCCGGCCCGTGAAGAGCTCCGTGGCCCGCTCCGCGAGCGAGTCGCGAGCCTTGAGTCCGGACCAGAGCAACACCGCACCCGCGATGGCGAGCATGACTCCCAGAAGCCGGACGAAACTCACGTTGCCTCCCGCTGCCTCGGGCCCTACCACCAGCAAGGGCCCACATCGGACTTAGCGCTTCTTGTTCTTGGCGGGCCGTTTCTTCGCCGCGGCGGCCTTCGGCGTCTTCGCGGCCACACGCTTCGCGGCCTTCTTGGTCGCGACCGCCGTCGACTGGGCTTTTGAAGCTGCCCTGGCTGGCTTCGTTGCGCGAGCAGGTGCGGCCTTCTTCGTCTTGGCCGCGGCCTTCTTGGCGCCTCCGGACACCGCCTTCTTCGCAGTGGCCTTCTTGGCGGCGACAGTCGCCGCCTTCTTCGCCGGAGCCTTCCTCGTGCCTCCGCCGGGCGCCGCCTTCTTCCCCGTGGCCTTCTTCCTGGAGGAGGTCGGCGCCGCCGTTGTCGCGGGAGCCTTCTTGCGCGAAGCACGACGCCGGACTGGCGCCACCTCGGCAGTCGGAGGCTCGCTCACCTCGGGCGCAGACGGACCGCTGCTGAGGGGTTGCGCTTCAGCTGCTCGCCCTTCTTCGGTGCCCACTGGCTTCGCCTGTGCCGCCCCACCCTGCGGCCCTCCCCGGGCCCGGGATGCCGGGCCGGTGTCTGGTATGGGCGCCGGCTGCTCCCACGGCCAACGCTCCGTCGCGGCAGCTTCGGCTGCGGGACGCCCTGGGGCGGCCACTGGCGCAGGCGTCTCGGCCCGCGCCTCCGCCTGCACGCCTGGCGGCTCCAGGGAGAAAGCCCGTTCGGCCTCCGTCGCCGGCCGAGGCCGGGGCGCGGGGAACCGGGGCCCCTGCCCGCCTTGCGGCTTCTGGAAGGACTTCGACTGCCCGGATGGTGCGCCGCGGCCCTCCGTTCCCCTGTGACGCTGTGCCGCCAGGGCCCGGATCCTGTCGAAGCCGGGATGTGGAGACAGCGACGGCTCGGCTGGCGCCTCCCAGGGGGCGGCCGCGCCGGGTGCCTCGGCGGGAGACTGGGCCGCTGGCTCCGCGGGCAGTTCCGGCCGCACGACCATCCTCCGCTTGGACCAGGGCGCCTGGCCGGCCTGCTCGTCGGGCCGCCGCGCCTGCTCCTCGTGCGCGCGGGGCGGGAGCCGAGGCTCCTTCCGGTGTGGCGCGGCCTCCTCGCGCCGGCCCTCTCGCGAGAAGCGCCCGCGCGGGCGTCCGGGCGCCCATTCCTCGCGACCGCCTTGCGCCCCTCGGGCCGCCGCAGCCTCACGCTCCCGGCGCCCAGGCCGACCCGCGTGCTCACGCCCGCCAGCCCGCTCCCGATGCGTCGGCGCTTCGACCATCCACGCCTGACGACGGCGCGGCTTCTCGCCCAGTGCACCGGCCCGGCCCAGCGGCGCCTCGCCCTCGAACTGAAGCGCCTCGAAGTCAATCTTCTTCGCCGTCACGTTCACGGACGTCAGCCGGACGCGGAGCTTCTGGCCCACGCGCACGCGCCGGCCATTCGCGTACACCAGTGAGTGCGTCAGCTTGTCCAGCTTCGCGCCCGGGCCAAGCGTCTCCGCCTTCACCAAGCCTTCGACATGCTCCTCGTCCAGCTCGACGAAGAAGCCGAAGTCGGTGATGGCCGCCACCGTGGCGGCGAACTCCTCGCCCACGCGGTCCCGCATCATCAGGCACGCGTAGAAGGACACGACCTCGCGCTCCACCTGCATCGCCGCGCGCTCGCGCTCGGAGCACTGTGCAGACATGTCCTCGAGCTGGTCCTCCTCGCGCTCCAGCATCGACGGAGACGGCTTGCGCCCCCGCCGCGCCCAGTGCGCCTTGAGCAGCCGGTGCACCAGCAGGTCCGGGTAGCGGCGGATGGGCGACGTGAAGTGCAGGTAGTGCTCCGCCGCCAGGCCGTAGTGGCCCACGCGCGACGCGGTGTACACGGCCTGCATCATCGAGCGCAGCAGGAGCTGGTTCAGCGCCCGCTGCTCCGGATGGCCCTGGAGCTGGCTGACGAACGCGTCCAGCTCCTTCGAGGACACGCCGTCCTCGAAGCGCAGCTTGAAGCCATAGGCCTCCGCGAGCGCGGCGAAGGTGGCCAGCTTCTCCGGGTCCGGCTCGCCGTGGAACCGGTACACGGTGGGCAGGCCCTCGTCCTGGAAGAACATGGCCACCGCCTCGTTGGCGGCGAGCATGCACTCCTCGATGAGCCGGTGACTGTCCTTGCGCTCGCGCTTGTCCATGCGCAGCGGCAGGCCATCCTCCCCCAGCACCACCTTGTGCTCGGGCAGGTCGAAGTCGATGGCGCCACGCTCCTTGCGCATCGTCATCAGCGCGCGCGCCAGCGCCATCAGCCGCTCGAAGTGCGGCTTGAAAGCGTTGCGGTGGGGCACGTCCTTGCCGTCGAGGACGTCCTGCACCTCGTTGTACGTGCACCGCGCCACGCTGCGCATCACGGCCGGATACAAGGCATACGAGCGACGCTGGCCGCGGCGGTCGAACGTCATGTCCGCCACCATGCACAGCCGGTCCTCGTCCGGGCGCAGCGAGCAGATGCCGTTGCTCAGGCGCTCCGGCAGCATCGGCAGCACGCGGTCCGGCAGGTACACGGAGGTGGCGCGCCGCAGCGCCTCCGCGTTCAGCGCGCTGCCCTCCAAGACGTAGTGGGACACGTCCGCGATGGCCACCACCAGCCGCCACCCGTCCGCGCGCTCCTCCGCGTAGACGGCGTCGTCGAAGTCGCGCGCGTCCTCACCATCGATGGTGATGAGCGGCAGCGAGCGCAGGTCGCGGCGCTGCTCCCCACGGGCCTCGTCCTCCGACACCGTCACCGCGTAGCGGTCCGCCTCGCTCATGACGTCGGGCGGGAATTCATCGGAGAAGCCCTGTGAATAGGCGACGCCCAGGACCTCGGCGCTCGGCGTGCCGGGCTTGCCCAGCGAGCCCGTGACTTCGCCGTGAAGGCCCCGGTCCGGATCCAGCATCTGGGCGCCGATGCCCAGCTGCACCTTCACCAGGTCGCCCTCGCGCGCCATCTGCGTCAGGGGCACGCGGATGGGGCCGGGCAGGCTGGAATCCGTGGGGTACACCACGCCATGGCGTCCCTTCACCACGTACGTGCCCACCGCCAGCTCGCGCCGGCGCTGCACGACGCGGATCAGCCGTCCCTCCAGCCGAGGCGGCCGCCCGGAGACGGCCACCACCACCCGGTCGTTGTCGAGCGCCCGCTGCGCCTCGTGCGGCGGCAGGAAGACGTTGTCCCCCTCGCCGGATAGCGGGTGGACGAAGCCAAAGCCATCGCGGTGGACGTGGAGGATTCCCTCCAGCTGGTCCTGCCCGTCGGCCGCATCGAAGCGCCCGTGACGCGAGGGCCACTCGCCCCGGCCGCCGCGGAAGCCGCCGGACTTCGCGCCAGGGCGCCGCTCGCGCCCCGAGTCCCGGTCCTGCCACGCGGAGCCCTTGCCGCGTCCGCCCCCGTCCTGCCGGCGGGCAGCGAAACCACCGGGGCCCGCACGTGGCCCCTGGCGCTTGAGGTCTCCGCCAGGGAAGCCTTCGCGCCGACGGCCCGCGGCCTCGTGGCCACGCTGACGCCACGCGACGGGCCCGCCCTGCTCCCGTGCCTCCGACTCACGCCGGGAGGGCATGCGAGGCACGAAGCGCTTGCCTTCCTTGAGGATGTCGCCCTGGCGGACGAGCTCGCGCAAGGTGCGCTTGAGCACCGTCTGCTGTCCAGGGTGCAGGCCCGCGAGCCGGAGAAGCTCCTTGATGCCCAGCGGGTGGTCTGCGTCAGCGAGGATCTGCTTGAGGAGTTCTGGAGAAAGGCTCACGGTGGGATCGCGGCCAGGCCGCTACGGGAACGGGTAAGCCCGAAGCAGCCGGACGGGAACCCCCCGGCGATCAGCCACCGCCCGGAACCTGCGCCGGGCAGCGACCGTCAAGGCTTGACCGTGACGTTGATTTTGAAGGAGCGGTCAACCAGGCCCGGGGAAAGCGCCTTGGCCAGGAAGAACTCCACCTCGAAGCTACCCGGGTTGCGCGGCGTGAAGAAGAACTCGCGGGTGCCGGGGCCGTCCTCGGGCGCGGGTTCGAAGTTGGCCTCGCGCAGACCCACGCGCTTGGCCACCGTCGGCTCGATGGCCCAGGTGAAGCCGGGCTGCTCAGGCAGGCGCACCGTGAGGCCGTGGTTGAGGCGCACGTCCACGGACGTGGGCACCTCGCCCTCGATGTGCACCAGCTCCATCTCGTCGCGGGACACCGCCCGGGCCTCGGACGGACGCGGCTCCACGTTCTCCGCGTGGATGCGGCCACCCCAGCCGGACGTCTTGTCGATGACGCCCTGCACCTGGAGCGTGTGGCCCACGTGCTTGCGAAGCGCCTTGCCCGCGGCCTTGCCCTCGATGATGAAGGACACCTGCTGGCGCGTGCCGCCGTTGGACACGACGAGCACGTACTCCTCGCCCATCATCTCCAGGTTGCCGCGCACGCCAGCGAAGCCCTTGATGCCCGCGCCCATGCCGGCCGCCGTCACCATGGAGACCTCTCCGGGGGACAGGTAGCGCAGCCGCGCCTCCGTCTCGACGGGAGCGGCCTCCACCACCTCGGCGTCCGGCTTCTTGGCCGAGTACTTGCGCACGTCCACCACGCCGCCGTGGTTGGTCGTCTTGCGGATCAGACCGACGACGGAGACCTTGTGGTCCACGTAGGCCGGGAGCACTTCCTGATCCGGCCCCTGGAGGAGGAAGGTCAGCTCGCGCTTGTCGCGTCCGACCACCACCAGGTGCGGAAGATCATTGGTCACCACCAGGCGGCCCTTGAGGCTGCCCTCGCCCGTCACACCGCGGCCCTCGCCGGCCGTCAGGAGCTGCTCCAGCTCACGCTTGGTGAGCGGCTCGCCCGGAGGCGGCAGCTTGGTGGCGCGGGGACGCGGCTTCTCCACCGGGGGCGCGATGGGGAACGAGGGCGCGGCGGATGCCTTCGCCGTCTTGCCACCCGCGGCGGCCTTCGCGGCAGGTGCCTTCGCGGGAGGCGCCTTCGGGGACTTCGAGGCCGGAGCAGCCTTGGCGGCGGATGCCGTCTTTCCCGCGGGAGCGGCCTTCTTCGCGGTGGCCTTCTCCTGCACGGCCTTCTTCACCGCGCCCTTGGCCCCCTTCGAGATGTCCGACGCCGCCTTCGCCAATTTCGTCGCCGCCTTTGCCACCCGTTTTGAGGCGTTCTTGATCAGATCCAGCCGGGCAGCGGAGTCCTTCTTCGCAGCGGGCTTTGCGCCAGCCTTGCCAGCGGGAGTCGTCTTCTTGGCCCCGGACTTGGGCTTGGCCATCGACGCAGTCTCCTTGAGAGTTCCCGTGTCCTTTCAACGGGTTGGCGACCTACCCTGGGGGCAGGCAAGCCTCGCGATCAACGTTGCTTGTAACGATGATCAGGTAGGCTGTCAAACTAACACTTGATTATCTCACGGACTTTGTCCGTGTACAGGGTTCGCGCCACGAAGCCCGAGCATCGCTATAAGCCGGACATGAACGACTCCGCCACCTTGCTCCCCGAGGAAGAAGCCCGCTCGCGGATCCTGGGCCTGTGCGCTCCCCTGCCCGCCGAATGGCTTGCGCTCGACGAGGCCCTGGGCCGGGTGCTCGCCGAGGATGTCACGGCGCAGCGGACCCTGCCTCCCTGGGACAACTCCGCCATGGACGGCTACGCGGTGCGTAGCGCGGATCTCACGGGTCCCCTGCCCGTCCGGCTCGAGGTTGGAGAAACCATCTACGCAGGCGCCATGCCGGCCAGGGCCCTGGCCCCCGGCGTGTGCGCCCGCATCATGACGGGTGCCCCCCTGCCCGCGGGGGCGGACGCGGTGGTGATGCGGGAGCGGACGCAGGCCGTCCCCGATGGCGGCGCGGATCAGGTGGACGTGCTGGAAGCCGTGGGGCCGGGGAGCTTCGTGCGTCCGCGGGGCGAGGACGCTCGCGAAGGCCAGGTGCTCCTGAAGCTCGGGACGCCGCTGGGCATCCCGGAGCTCGGGCTCCTCTGGGCGCAGGGGCGGCAGGCCGCGCCCGTGCACCGGGCACCCCGGGTGGCCATCCTCTCCACCGGCGACGAGCTGTGCCGCGTCGACGAGCCCCCCAACGGGCGCATCGTCGACACCAACGCCCCGTCGCTCGCGCTCGCGGTCCGGCGGGCGGGAGGCCTCCCCACGCTGCTGGGCATCGCCCGGGACACCCGGGACTCGGTAGAAGCCGCGCTCTCGCGGCTGGACGGGTTCGACGTGGTGCTCACCAGCGCGGGCGTGTCCGTGGGCGAGCGCGACTACGTGAAGGAGGTCCTGGCGGCGCTGGGCGTGGAGCAGCACTTCTGGCGCGTGGCCATCAAGCCCGGCAAGCCGCTGGTGGTGGGCCGGCGCGGCGCCACCCTGTTCTTCGGGCTTCCGGGCAACCCGACCTCGTCGCTGGTCACCTTCGAGCTCTTCGTTCGCCCGGCCCTGCGTCGGCTCCTCGGCCATGCGCAGGCTGCGCCCGGACGGGTCCCCGGTCGCCTGGAGGGGCGGCTCAGCAAGCCCGTGGGACTTGCGCACTTCGTGCGGGTCACGGCCGCCTGGAGAGAGGGCAGCCTCTGGGCGCGCCCGCTGGCGACCCAAACGTCCGGTGTTCTCCGCTCGGCCGCGGCGGCGACCCATCTGCTGCACTTCCCTCGAGAAGCGAACAGCTTGAGTGAGGGAGACGCGGTAGAGTTGCTCCCACTCTCCTGGGTGGCCTGAGGAACGAAGGACGCCATGGGGCATCCACCAGCGGGGCTCATGTGGAAAGCGCGAGCCCGCCTTGACTTGCGAACCTGAGGACCTCAAACAGGGGCTCGTTTCTGGAGATGACTCGATATGTCGGACACTCGCTCACCTCAGGTCCTTCCGAACCGCAAACCCACGCAGCACCTGGAGCGGTTCTCGGAGGCGGACATCCCTACCGAGCGCGGGACGCTGCGGACCATCGTGTTCCGGGACAAGCGCAACGGCCGTGAGCATGTGGCGCTCGTGGTCGGCGACGTCGCGGGGGGCGAGGGCGTGCCGGTCCGCATCCACTCCGAATGCCTGACCAGCGAGGTCTTCGGCAGCCTCAAGTGCGACTGCCGGGAGCAGTTGGACCGGGCACTCGACTTCATCGCCCAGGCCGGACAAGGCGTCGTCCTCTACCTGCGCCAGGAGGGCCGCGGCATCGGGCTGGGGAACAAGATCAAGGCCTATGCGCTCCAGGCCAAGGGCCTGGATACCTACGAGGCCAACCGGCAGCTGGGCTTCGCGGACGACCTGCGCACCTATGACATCGCGGCGGAGATGCTGCGGAGCCTGGATGTGCATTCGGTGGACTTGATGACCAACAACCCGCTGAAGATCGCGGGCATGGTCGAAGAGGGCATTCCGGTCCGGCGCCGAATCCCTTCCCGGACCGAGCACAATCCGCATAACGTCGACTACCTGAGGACGAAGCGCGAGCGCACGGGGCACCTGATTGAGCTCTTCGCCGAGGACGACGACACGGAAGCCAAGGCAGGCTGAGAAGCCCCTCGCGCGGCGGCGCAACACCGTCGCGCGCAATCAAGCCCGTGTGCCCTTCGAGGTGCGGTTCTGGGGTGTGCGGGGCTCCATCCCTTCGCCTGGAGCGAGCACCCGGCGCTACGGCGGCAACACCCCCTGCGTGGAGGTCCGCTGTGGAGACGAGCTGCTGATCTTCGACCTGGGCACGGGCGCGCGTGCCCTGGGTCAGGCGCTGCTCGCGAAGAAGAAGCCGGTCCGTGGCTCCATCTTCATCTCGCACTACCACTACGACCATCTCCAGGGGCTGCCCTTCTTCGGGCCCATGTTCCTGCCGACGAGCGCGCTGGACGTGTACGGGCCGTCTCGCAACGGGCAGTCGGTGAAGCAGCTCCTCAGCGGACAGATGGCGCCGCCCTACTTCCCCGTGACGGCGGAGGGCGTGTTCCGGGCGCAGCTCACGTACACGGACCTGGCCGCCACGCAGACGCTCACGCTGGGCCCGGCCCAGGTGCGCACCATCGAGCTGAACCACCCGGGCGGCAACATGGGCTACCGCGTCGAGTGCCAGGGGCGCTCCCTGGTGTACGCCACCGACCTGGAGCACGGCACCGAGATGGACGATGCCTTCTACGCGTTCGTCCGGGACGCGGACGTCCTCATCTACGACGCCATGTACACCGAGGACGAGTACCACGGCCGCACCGGGCCGGCCCGCACCGGCTGGGGCCACTCCACGTGGCAGGCCGCCGTGCGCGCGGCGGATGAGGCGGGCGTGAAGAAGCTCGTGCTCTTCCACCACGACCCGTCTCGCGATGACGCGGGCATGGACCGCCTGCTGCGTCAGGTGCGAAAGCACCGCCCGGACGCCATCGCGGCCCGAGAGTCGCTGGTCATCAAGCTGTAGCGCCCTTCCCCGCCACGGCGCGCTTCACCGTCTCGCGCAGCCCCCGGAACGGCAGCCGCTCCAGGGCCGTGGGCACGTCCACCCACTCGAAGGCGTCGTGCTCGGCGCCCAGGCGTACGGCCGTGTCCGGCGGGACGTGGACGGCGAAGCCGCTCTCCTCCACCAGCCGGGGTGGCAGGGCTTCGCCCAGCGCGAAGGCATGGCGATAGTCCAGGTCCGTCAGCGGCAGCCGCAGGCCGGTCTCCTCTTCCAGCTCGCGAGCCGCGGCCTGCGCTGGAGACTCCCCGGCTTCGAGCCGGCCGGTGAGGACCTGCCAGAAGCCTCCGCGCTCCGGCCGACGACGCACGAGCAGCACGCGCGCCTCGGGGCCGTGGCCCTTCACCACCGCGATGCTCACCGTCCGCAGGGGCGGTGGCGCATCCACCCGCTCGCTGTCGAACACAGAGCAGAAGCTGTTGGCGATGGCGTCCTCCACCTCGGCCATTGGCAAGGAGCGGCCCAGCTCGCGCTGCATGGACGTCACGCCGGCCTCACGGATGCCACACGGGACGATGAGCTGGAAGTGGTCCAGGTTCGTGTTCACGTTGAGCGCGAAGCCGTGCGTGGTGAGCCAGCGGGACAGGTGCACACCAATGGCGGCGACCTTCCGCGCATCCGGCGAACCCTCCTCGCCAATCCAGACCCCGGGCCACTTCGGAATGGGGCCGGCGGTGATGCCCCACCGCGCCAGGACGTCCATGATGGAGCGCTCCACGTCACGCACGTAGCGGCGCACGTCGCGACGGTTCTCCGCCAGCAGGAAGATGGGGTAGCCCACGAGCTGCCCGGGCCCGTGGTAGGTGACGTCTCCCCCACGGTTGGTCTCGAAGATTTCCGCGCCTTCGTGCGCCAGTTGGGCGTCGCTGGCGACGATGTTCTCCCGCTTCGCGGCCCGGCCCAGGGTGAGCACGGGGGGATGCTCCAGCAGCAAGAGCGCGTCGCTGGAGAGCCCCTGCCGCCGGGATTCGCTGAAGAGGCGCATCAGCTCGAGGCCGTCCTCGTACTCCACGCGGCCCAGCCGGTAGACGGTGATGGTGTTCATGACGTTCGCTTCCTTCGGGCCTTCCGGGTGACGGTGGGCTTCGCCACGGGTTCCAGTTGCCAGGTCCCCGAAGGCACCCGGTTGAGGAGGGCGTGCAGCTCATGGCCCGCGCGTGGCGAGCGTCCCGCCTCTGCGGCCAGCGCGGCGAGCACTTCCTCGGAGAGGGAGATTGCCGGCTCGCGCGAGGCCAGACGCAGGCGGGCAATCTCCACGAATTCGGATTGCGTGGGCACGTGCAGTGTCAGCAGCACCTGCACGTGCTCCAGGAGGTGCGTGGGCACGGCGCCCCGAACGGCCTGACTGAGCGAGGCGGTGGTCCGCAGCGCCAGGGTGCGCGCGTCGCCCCGCAGCGTGAGACCGCGAGACTCCGGCGCCATGCCGCGAGCGCTGAGCACGACGGCGGGGCCGCGGTGACGCGCCAGGAAGTCCTGCAGCGTCGCTTGCGCTTCGGCGCTCAGCCGGTCCACGTCTTCCACCAGCAGGGTGCGCGTGGAGGTGGCCCCATCCAGGTCGGCGACAGCGGTGATGACGCCCTTCCCCTCGCGCTGGAGCTGCTGGAACCAGGTGCTCTTTCCGCTGCCTTCGGGGCCGACCACCAGGAGACACCGCACCTGGGCCTGAAGTGACCACGTCAGCAGCTCCTCGGCCTCGTGCTGGCCGACGAGGCGCATGCCAGGTTCGACAGGAGTGTCCGGCCGGGGACTGGGAGGCAGCGGCACGGGCGTGACGTCTTCCAGCAGGGACTGGGATTCGAGCAGGCAGCTCTTGCAGATGAAGGCGCCCGCGGGCCCGGCGACCAGGTCCCCCGTGTCGGTGCGAGGGCGGCAACAGAACGAGCACCACGCGTCGAGTGCGGCGTCCGCGCGCGTGGGGCCCCGCTCGATGAGCCGGGCCTCCCGGCGGCGACGGGGGCGAACGTCCGAGGTGGCGTCCGCCGCTACATCATCCGCACGCGGAGCCCCAGAAGGACGCACGGAAGGGGCACCGGCGTCATCCGCCGTGGCGGCAGCCGAGAGCCGAGCATCGACCGGCGGCAGGTGCTCGGAGCTCCCACGGTCGTCCCCTGCCGCGCCCGTCGTAGACGGCTCATCAGACGAATGCAGCCCTTCCAAGGTGCCACCGCCGCCCTCCGCGGCAACGCGCGCGAGCTGGGCTTCGAGCCGCTGCGGATCCTCCGGGACCTCGGTCTCGATGACCCAGGCCTGGGCGGCGTCCCGAGGCGCCTCGTCACTGACGCGCATGGCCGCTTCACGTACGGCATCCTCGATGAGTCGTTGCCGCAGCACGACGTCCGGCAGGAACTCCGAGTCCAGGGACTGCTCCAGCGGTGACGCCTGCGATGCGTCCTCGTCATCCTGCGGCTGGGGCCGCGAGAGCAACATCTCCGGCATCCACTCCAGCCGGTTCACCGCCTCCGCGAGGTCGGCACGACTGCCGTCCAGCCGCTGCGCGTGACGCAGCAACTGCAGCGCCCGGCGCGTGTTGCCGGCCTCCCGGTACAGCTCCGCCGCTTTCTGGAGGCACTCCACCGCGCGGACCACATCCCCCTGTGTCTCGGCGGACTGCGCGGCGCGGATCAGCTCGCGAGGGTTCTCGGCCATACGTGCAGAGCCTAACCGGCTCGAGCCACCGACGCGCGGCCCGCGTGCGGGGCCACTGCGGCCGGGCGCTTCCAGGGCCGGCTCCCGGGCCCCGGAGCAGCCACGCCCTGTGAGTGCTGGGACGCGGAGCCTACGCGCTCACCTCACGCCGCGCCGAGCAACCACGCCCCATCACCTCAGGGACGTGGCACCGCCACGGCGCACACCTCACGCCATGGCGAGGAACAGGAGGTCCGGCTTCTCCAGGTACTTGATGATCTCGTACGTGAAGTCCGCCGCCACCGAGCCGTCGATGACGCGGTGGTCGCACGACAGCGACAGGTTCATCATGTCGCGAACGACGACCTGGTCACCCACCACCGCCGGGCGCTTCTTCAGGCGGTGCACGCCCAGGATGCCCACCTCGGGGTGGTTGATGATGGGCGTGGCGAACAGGCCACCGCTCTGGCCCAGCGAGCTGATGGTGAAGGTGCCGCCCGTCAGCTCCTCCATCTTCAGCTTGCGGTCGCGAGCCGCCGCGCCCAGGCGCGCCGTCTCCCGCGCCAGCTCCGCCAGCGTCAACCGGTCGGCGTTCTTCACCACCGCCACGGTGAGCCCGTCCGGCGTCGCCGCCGCCATGCCGATGTTGTACTCGCCGCGGACCACCAGCTCCTGCGCCGCCTCGTCGAAGTTCGCGTTGAGGTGCGGGAACTTCTTCAGCGCCGCCACCGTCGCCTTGATGATGAACGGCAGGTAGTTGAGCTTGGTGTTGTCACCGGCCGCCGCCAGCTGCGCGTTCAGCCGCGCGCGCAGGGCCACCAGCTCCGTGGCGTCCACTTCCTCCACGAACGCGAAGTGCGGCGCGGTGAACTTCGACCGCACCATCTTCTCCGCGATCTTCTTGCGCAGGCCACGGAGCGGGATGCGCTCGTCGGCCGCACCCGAGCTGACAGCGGGCGCCGCGGGACGGGCCTGCTGCGCGGCCGGTGCCGCCACCACGTTCTTCTGGCCCCCCTCCAGCGCCGCGACCACGTCCGCCTTCGTCACGCGGCCCTGCGGACCGGTGCCGGCAATCGCCGCCAGGTCCAGGCCATGCTCGCGCGCCATGCGCCGTGTCACCGGCGTGGCCAGCACCTTCGTCGCCGAGACAGGCGCCCCAGCGCCGTTGCCACCCGAGGCGGGCGCCGCGGCGACGGGCGTCGGTGCCTCCGAAGCCGTGGCGGCGCCGTGCCCACCGGCCTGCACCGGCACATCGCCCTCGACCTCCAGGGTGACGAGGAGCTGGTGCACCTTCGCCATGTCGCCTTCCTTGCCGTGAGTCTTCACGACGCGGCCCGCCTTGGGGGCGGGAACGGTGACGGTGGCCTTGTCCGTCATCACCTCGGCGAGCACCTGGTCTTCCTTGACGGAGTCCCCCTCCTTCACGTGCCACTTCACCAGCTCACCCTCCATCACACCTTCACCGAGGTCGGGGAGCTTGAATTCGAAGATCGCCATGGGGTCGTCTTTCCGGGAGGCAGGGGTGTGGGGTCAAGCCATGAATCGGAGCATCACGGCTCAGCCGAGCCGTTCGAGCCGCTCACGCTCCATCAGGCCCTTCATGAAGAACTCTGCGGCCCGGTAGCTGGACCGCACCAGCGGACCGGACGCCACGTAGAGGAAGCCGTAGGACTCGGCCAGCGTCTTGTACGCCTCGAACTGCGCGGGCGTGACGAAGCGCTCCACGCGCAGGTGGTACTGCGACGGCTGCAGGTACTGGCCCAGCGTCAGCACGTCCACGCCCACGTCGCGCAGGTCCTTGAACGTCTGCTCCAGCTCCGCGTCCGTCTCCCCCAGGCCCACCATGATGGACGTCTTGGTGTAGAGGCCCTCGGGGCGGTTCTTGAGGTACTCCAGCACGCGCAGGGACTGGCGGTACTTCGCGCGCCGGTCGCGCACCGTCGGCGTCAGCCGCTCCACCGTTTCCACGTTGTGCGCCACCACGTGCGGCTTCGCCTCCGCCACCGTGGCCAGGTCCTTCTCCACGCCCTTGAAGTCCGGGATGAGCACCTCGACGATGGTGCGCGGGCTCTCCCGGCGCAGCTCGCGGATGGCGGACGCGAAGTGGCTGGCGCCGCCGTCCGGCCGGTCATCCCGGTTCACGGACGTGACGACGATGTACTCCAGGTCCATCTCCTTCACCGCCTGGGCCAGATGGATGGGCTCCATCGGGTCCAGCGGCGGGGGCGCGCCGACCTTCACGTGGCAGAAGCGGCACGCGCGCGTGCACACCTCGCCCATGAGCATGACGGTGGCGGTGCCGCCGCCCCAGCACTCGGCGATGTTCGGGCAGCGGGCCTCCTCGCACACCGTGGCCAGCTTCGTGCGCTTCACGATGGCCTTGACCCGCTCGTAGCCTTCGCCGTGCGGGAGCCGCACCTTCAGCCACTCCGGCTTGCGGGTGGTCTCGGGCACCTGGGGAAGCGGGAACCGGTCGGGAGTCGCCATGGATCGCGGGCCTTCTATGGGTTGGGCGAGGGACGTTCAAGCGGAAGCCACTAACGCAAGGCGTCAGCATCCACCAGGCGTCTGCCAGTTGTCGCCTCTCTACTAATGCCCCGGCCCCCTGTGGGCAGCCCGCGAGGACATCCCCCAGCGGCCTGCCGGGGGACCGGGACCTCGCGTGGCCGCCCGGGCCGGAAACGACAGGGCCGTCCACGGCGCACCGGGACGGCCCTGGGGACTTCAGGCGAGGCGCGCGCCGCTCAGAAGTGACGCGGGTGGCCCAGCGTGGCCTCGGCGCCCTCGTGGACGATCTCGGAGAGCGTCGGGTGCGCGTGGATGGTGTTCGCCAGCTCCTCGGTGGTGATCTCCAGCTTCAGCGCGACGCACGCCTCGGCCAGCAGCTCGGTGGCGTGCGGACCGATGAGGTGCACCCCGAGGACCTCGTCGTACTTCTTGTCCGACACGATCTTGATCATGCCGTTGGACTCGTTGGAGATGGCGGCCTTGGTGACGGCGCCGAAGGGGGCGATGCCCACCTTCACGTCGTAGCCGCGCTCCTTGGCCTTCTTCTCCGTCAGGCCCACCGAGGCGACCTCGGGGTAGCAGTACGTGGCCGACGGCGTCAGGTCGTAGTTGATGGGCTGCGGGTTCTTCCCGGCGATGTGCTCCACCGCCACCACGCACTCCGCGCTGGCCATGTGCGCCAGCATCGGCGTGGGGATGACGTCGCCCACGGCGTAGACGTTGGGCTCGGAGGTGCGGAGCATCGAGTCGACCTTGATGTAGCCGCGCTCGGACTTGATGTTCGTCTTGTCCAGGCCCACGTCCTCGGTGACGGGCGAGCGGCCCACCGCCGACAGGAGGATCTCCGCCTCCAGCGTCTTGGTCTCGTTGCCCACCTTCATGGTGACTCGCACGCCGTCCGCCGTGTGCTCCACCTTCTCCACCGCGGAGCCGGTGTGCACGTCGATGCCGCGGCGCTTGAAGATCTTCTCCAGCTCCTTGGAGATGTCCGCGTCCTCGATGGGGAGCAGCGCGGGCATGTACTCCACGATGGCCGTCTTGCTGCCCACGTGGTTGAACACGGAGGCGAACTCGCAGCCCACGGCGCCGGCGCCCAGCACGATGATGCTCTTGGGGACGCGGTCGATCTGCAGGATGGAGTCGCTGTTCAGCACCCGCTTGTGGTCCACCGGGACGTTCGGCAGGGACTTGGGCACCGAGCCGGTGGCGATGATGATGTTCTTCGCCTCCAGGACCTGCTTCGAGCCGTCCTCGGCGGTGACCTCCACCTTGCCCTTGCCGGCGATGCGGCCATGGCCCTTCACCACCGTCACCTTGTTCTTCTTCATCAAGAAGTCGATGCCGTTGGCACCCTTGGTGACGACCTTGTCCTTGTGCTTCATCGCGTTCGGCCAGTTGATGGCCGGGCTGCTCACATCGATGCCGAAGTCGGCCGCCTCGCGGACGTGGTGGAAGAGCTCCGCGGTCCACAGCAGGGACTTGGTCGGGATGCAGCCGCGGTGGAGGCAGGTGCCGCCCAGCCGCTTGTCCTTCTCGATGATGGCCGTCTTCAGGCCGAGCTGACCCGCGCGAATGGCACCCACGTAGCCGCCAGGGCCCGAACCGATGATCACCACGTCGAACGTCTCAGCCACGCACGCCTCCGTAATTATTGCGGATGGAACCCGGTGGGGCTGATAACCCCCGGTCCCGGTTGGAATCAAGGAGTTTGCTCGTGCGCCGTTTCCCGCTCCGAACCCTCCTCTTGATGTTGGTAGCGCTCATCGCCTTCGGACGTCTGTGGTGCGTGACGCATCCGGATGAGGCGTCCCGTCCTCCGTCCGAAAGCCAGGCCCGGGCCCCCGCCCCGACGGCGGGAGCGCCAGTCCCCTCCTCCGTCCCGGAATGCCGCACCCTGGAGCGGACGCTCGAGAACGCCCTCCGGGCTCCCGAGGAGGCGACCGTCCTGGCGGAGGCCCGGCGGCAGCTGGAGGCCTGCGCGGAGCCTCCGGTCCGAGCCTGCGCGCTGGGAACGGCCCTGGACATGCGCTCGCCCTTATCCAATGGAGAAGCCACGCCGCTTCGAGGGCTGCTGGGTACCCTGTGCGAGCGCTGCCCGCCCGCCGCCAACAGCTGTGCCCAGGCCGTGGGGCAGGCGATGCTGGCCGCCGCCGTGGGCCCCCAGGTGGACACCGCCCGCGTGAAGTGGAACCTGGAGCATGCGGGGCCGGGACTGGGAGCGGCGTGCGCGTCCCTCGTTCAGTTGGGGCTGGCCCCCGCGGCGCAGTCCGACATCACCGTGCGGCCCCCGGTGCTGGCGCTCGTTGGAGCGCTGGCGCCGCGCTGCTCCCAGGAGGGCCACCTGGATGACGCGGTGCTGCGCGCCGCCGCCGCGAACCTGGTGGCGCCAGTCCCGGCCCTGGTGGCGCTGGCCGCCGCCCCCGTCGCCGGGGAGCCGGGCCCGGTGGAGCCGGACCGGGTTGAAGGCACCGAGCCCGCGCGCCAGGCGTTCGACCGCGACGAGAACACCAGCGTCGCCGTGGGCAAGGCGCCCAGGGGCGAGCGCTGGGACGCGGACGGCGCGCTGCGCGCGAGCTACGCGCCCACGCTGAAGCAGCTCGTGGCGGTGCAGGTCCGCGCCACCGGTCCGGGGACGGTGAGGGCCATCGTCCGGACGCCGCGGGGCGTGGGCTTGACGGATCCGGAGAAGAACTTCTCCTTCGTCAACCCCACCATCTGCCGCTTCCAGGGCACCGGTCAGCTGGAGCTGTGCCAGCTCCAGGTGCCGCTGCGCGACGTGGACGCGGTGAGCGTCTTCCCCGAGCGTGAGGACGTCGCGCTGAACGAACTGGAGGTCATCGGCGCCCGCTAACGGGCGCCGCGGACGTCAGTTGACGAGGAGGCCGCGCTCCTTCGCCATGGCGAAGAGCGGCGTGGCGTCCTTCTTCAGCACCGCGCTGACATCCTTGATGATGGAGTCTCCGGACTTCGCCACCGAGAGGAAGTTGTCGAAGGTGCGCGTGAGGATGAGCACGCCGGAGATGATGACCCGCTGGAGGTTGTGCTGCAGGTCGGAGCCCTCGTAGATGAGCCACGCCTGCTCCATCCAGGTCTTGCGGCCATCGAGGAGGAACTGGTTGAGGATGGCGCGGTCGTTGGCGTCCGGGACCTTCGACTTCGCGCTCACCGACGCGATGTAGATGAGCTTCGAGTTGAGACGCGCGGAGGCTTCCTGCACCTGCGCGAACAGCAACGTCATGTCCTCCTTCGTCGGGGGATTGTCCCAACGGGAAAACACGATTCGGTCGAGGATCTCCGCCTTGTACGTAGGGCCGTTCACAATGCCTCCGATGAGGCGAACGCCTGACGGGCGCCCGCCCGGCTTTCCACTCCGCCGTGCGCTCGGATCTGTAGCAGGAACACTCCATTCGTTGAAAGACACGGTCACAGAGCGGATCCGCTTTCCGCACGTGGAGGCCCCGCGCGGCTGTAGCAGCGGCGGACAAATTCGGCAGGGTCGCCATCGATTCTCGTGGAAACCCCGTATTCGTCGCGAACAGTTCAGGAAATAACAGGATACCTGCGACCGAGCACGGCGTCTCAGCGCGTGGCTCGACGCGCGAGGATGGCTTTCACGTCCTCCAGCGTGAGGCCCAGGGGCCGGATGGCGACGAGCACATGGTAGAGCACGTCCGCGGCCTCCTCTCCCGCTCGAGGTGGATCCGCATCCGCGCACGCCGTCACCAGCTCCGCGGCCTCCTCGCCCAGTTTCTTCAAACGCAGGTTTCGGTCCTCCAGCAGCCTTCGCGTGTAGCTCGGGGGCGCGTCTTCCGTCTTCGCCAGGGCGTCAGCACGCTGCGCGAGCGTGGCATCCAGCGCGGCCAGCGCGTCCCACCCGCCAGGTCCGAAGCAGGACGCTTCTCCGGTGTGACAGGCCGGCCCCGCCTTCTCCACGCGTGCGAGCACCGCGTCGCCGTCACAGTCCGCGTGGAGCGATACCACCCGCTGCACGTTGCCGCTCGTGCCCCCCTTGTGCCACAGGCCGCGCGTGCGCGAGCGGTAGTGCATCTCTCCGGTGGCCAGCGTGCGCTCCAGGGCCTCGCGGTCTGCATGTGCCACCATCAGCACGTCCCCGGTCCGCGCATCCTGCGTGACGACCGTCACCGTGCCGTTGCCCTTCGTGAAGTCGAGCGCATCCAGGTCGAGCTTCATCGTCCCTCCACGGCACCCAGGCGCTCACGAACCACGCGGGCCAGCGCGGCGTTGGTGGCGATGCCGTTGCCGCCAAAGGCGGTGCGCCGGCCCGTCCAGTCGGTGAACACGCCGCCGGCCTCTTCGATGATGGGCTGCAGGGCGGCGGCGTCCCAGGGCGACAGCAGCTCGTCCACCATCACCTCCGCGCGCCCGGTGGCCACCAGCAGGTAGCCGTAACAGTCCCCCCACGTGCGGTCCACCGCGGCCTCCTTCGTGAGCGCGCGCCAGGCGGCACCGCGCTCCGGGTACACCGGAAAGCGCTCGTCCGTGGACAGCACGACGGCCTGGGACAGCTCGGCTTGCTGCGAGACGCGCGCGGGCTTGTCATTCCAGAAGCAACCGTGGCCGAGGGCCGCCACCAGCAGCTCTCCCACCGCGGGGAAGTAAGCGGCACCCACGAGGATGCGCTCGCCTTCCGCCAGCGCCACCAGGGTGCCCCACAGCGGGACCCCGCGGATGAAGGTCTTCGTCCCGTCGATGGGGTCCAGAATCCAGCGCCGCTTCGCGCCAGGCCGCGTCTCGCCGAACTCCTCGCCCAGAATGCCGTCATCCGGGAAGCGCGCCTCCAGCCACTCCCGCGCGCGAGACTCCGCCGTGCGGTCCGCCACCGTCACCGGAGAGCCGTCCGACTTCGTATCCACCGCGATGCCCGCCCGGAAGAAGCCCAGCGCCACGTCGCCGGCCGTCCTCGCCACCTCCGCCGCGGCCTGCATCAACGCTCCCGTGTCCGTCATGTCACGCTCCGGATGTGAAGGCCGCTCTCGCCGAGCAGCGATTTGATGGCGCCCACCGTGGTGAGGCCGTCGTGCAGGATGCCGGCGACCAGCGCCGCGTCGGCGCCACCTTCCTGAAGCGCCTCCCGGACGTGCGCCGCGCCGCCAGCGCCCCCCGAGGCGATGACCGGCACATCCACCACGTCCGAGACGGCCCGCGTCAACGCCAGGTCATACCCCTGCCGCGCACCATCCCGGTCGATGCTGGTCAGCAGCAGCTCTCCCGCCCCGCGCGCCACGCACTCGCGCGCCCACGCCACCGCGTCCAGGTCCGTGGGCCTCCTGCCGCCGTGGGTGTAGACGCGCCAGCGGTCTCCGTCGCGCTTCGCGTCGATGCTGGCCACGACGCACTGCGAGCCGAAGCGCTCCGCGCACGCCGTGAGCAGCGCCGGGTTGGCCACCGCCGCCGAGTTGATGCTCACCTTGTCCGCGCCCGCCCGCAGCGCCCGGCCCACGTCCTCCACCGTGCGCACGCCGCCGCCGACCGTCAGCGGGATGAAGAGCTGCTCCGCCGTGCGCCGCACCAGCTCCCACAAGGTGTCCCGCTCGTCGGCGCTCGCGGAGATGTCGAGGAACGTCACCTCGTCAGCCCCCTCCGCCTCGTAGCGCCGGGCCAGCTCCACCGGGTCGCCCACGTCGCGGAGCCCCTCGAATCGCACGCCCTTCACCACGCGCCCACCCTTCACGTCCAGGCAGACGACGAGTCGCCGCGTGAGCATCACTTCACCTCCAGCGACACGGTGCCCTTCATGCTGAACACCGAGCCCGAGTCCACCATGGCGTCCCGCAGCGCCAGCCCCAGCGCCTTGAAGGCCGCCTCCGTCGCGTGGTGGCTGTCCTTTCCCCGGAGCACGCGCAGGTGCAGCGTCACCCGGGCGTGCTCGCAGAACGAGCGCATCCAGTGCTCGTAGAGCCGATTCTTCAGAGGCCCCCGGTAGTAGAAGCGCCCGCCCGCATCCAGGCACGCCTGCACCAGCGCGTCGTCCATGGGAATGGTGCGCTCGGCGAAGCGCGCGGCCGTGACGGGAATCACCTGCTGCACCGCGGTGCCCACCGTTATCGCCACATCCTCCATGACGTGGTGGGTGAGGTCGCCGCGCGCGCGGAGCGTGAGGTCCAACCCCGCGTAGCGCGCGAAGGTGGCGAGCATGTGGTCGAAGAACTTCAGCCCCGTGTCCACGCGCGTGACGCCCTGGCCGGGCGCCAGCTCCACGTGGACCTGTGTCTCCTTCGTCTCTCGAATGACAGTGGTCATCCCGCGAACTCCCGCGCGACCGCGCTCGCATCCAGACGTCCCGTGTACAGCGCCATGCCAATGACGGCCCCGTAGGCGCCCGCCGCCGCCAGGGCCCGCAGGTCCCCCATCGTCGTCACGCCACCGGAGGCGTAGAGACGGTGCCGGCTGGTGCTCGCCACCTCCCGCATCAACGGCAGGTCCACGCCCGACAGTTGCCCCTCCTTGTGGACCGCCGTCACCAGCAGCCCGCCCAGCGGCAGCGGCTCCAGCGCCGCGAGGACGTCCCGCACGTCCCGGGCGCTCCCCGCCGTCCAGCCCCGGGTCACCACCTCGCGTCCCTTCACGTCCGCGGCCACCATCACCTGGCCGGGGAAGGCTTGCGCGATGTGCGCCAGCCAGGCCTCGTCCTCGATGGCCCGGGTCCCCACCACCACGGACGCAGCGCCACCGGCCAGGACCGCCTCCACGCGGTCGGTGTCCCGCACCCCGCCTCCCACCGAGAAGGTGAGGCCCCGTTCGAAGGCCGTCAGCTGGAAGATGGCGTCCGCGTTCGAGCCCCTGCCCAGCGCCGCGTCCAGGTCCACGACGTGGAAGGTGCCGAAGCCGTGACGCCGCCACTGCTTCAGCGCCTCCAGCGGGTCATCCACCCGCACCTTCTCTTCCGCATAGGAGCCTCCCACGAGCTGGACGCAGGCGCCCTCGCGCAGGTCGATGGCCGGAATCGCAATCACGATGCCACCTCCTGGAGGAAGGCCTGGACGAAGCGCACACCCGCCTCGGAGGACTTCTCCGGGTGGAACTGCACGCCCACCACCTTTCCCTTGCGGACCGCCGCCGGGAAGCGATCGGCCTCGTGCGTCGTCCACCCCGTTACCACCGACGGGTCCGCCGCGCGGCAGGCGAAGCTGTGCGCGTAGTACACGGTGTCCAGGCGCGCGGACGTCAGCGTGCAATCGCCTTCCACCTGGTTCCACCCCATCTGCGGGACGCGCCTCGCCGAGAGCCGCGTCACCCGGCCCTGGAAGTACCCCAGGCCCGCGCCCTCGCCTTCGTCGCTGCCCTCGAAGAGCAGCTGCATGCCCAGGCAGATGCCCAGGCACGGCAAGCCATTCTCCAGCGCCGTCCGCATCGCGTCGCGTCCGGGCTCGAGCCGGGCCACCGCGGCACCGAATGCGCCGACGCCCGGCAGCACCAGCACATCGGTGTCCAGCGCGCGCAGAGGGTCCTCCTGGACGCGCACCTCCGCGCCCGGCACGGTGGCGAGCGCCTTGGCCAGGGAGTGGAGGTTGCCCGCGCCGTAGTCGAACAGGGTGACTCTCATCGCAATGACTCCCGCAGCGCCGCCAGCGCCGTCTCCATCAAGGGCCAGGGCCCCACGCCCACCCGGAGCGCGTCGCCCACGCCCGTCAGCCCCTGGAAGGCCCGCACATTCACGCTCCGCTCCCGCATCCGCTCCGCGACCGCCTGCGCGCCTGGCAGCGGCACCATCAGGAAGTTCGCCTCCGAGGGCAGCGGCGAAAGCCCCAGCGCCGTCAGCTCGCCCCGCAGTCGCTCACGACAGGCGACGGCCGCTGCCGCACGGTCGCGCACCCAGTCCGCGTCATCCGTCAGCACCGAGACGGCCACGGCCTCCGCGACTCCGGTGAGCTTGTAGGGTCCACGCGCCTTCTCCACTTCCGCCACGAGCTCGGGCGAGCCCACGCCCCACCCCACGCGCAACCCCGCCAGCCCGAAGGCCTTGGAGAAGGTACGTGTCACGAGCACGTTTCGGCGCGAGCGCGCCAGTTCGAGGAAGGCCTTGCCCGGCGAGAAGTCCGCGTAGGCCTCGTCGATGACGACGATGCCGGGTGCGCCGTCCACCACGCGCTCCACCGCCGCGCGCGACAGCGCCGTGCCGGTGGGATTGTTCGGCGAGCACAGGTAGATGACCTTCGCTCCCGTGGCGAGCAGCGCGTCCGCGTCCACGTCGAAGTCCGGCGCGAGAGGGACGGGCACGGCATTCAGGCCGTTCACCTTCGCGAACATCGGCACCATGACGAAGGTCGGGTCCTGGAAGGCCAGCGTGTCCCCGGGCTCCAGGAAGGCACGGAGCGCCGAGTCGATGATGTCATCCGAACCGCAGCCCGTCGTGACCGCTTCAGGCTCCGCGCCGATGCACGTCGCGAGCGCCCGGCGCAGTTCCGGTGCGTAGCCCTGGGGGTAACGCGGAACAGCGGACACGCAGGACGTGAGCACCCGCTCCACCGAGGGCGGGACGCCAAAGAGGTTGGTGTTGTCGCTCAGGTCCACCCGGCAGGGCCGCTTCGACGGCGCATACAGGGGGATGTCCCGGTACGAGGCCCGCCGGGGAATCATGGCCGCCCCCAGGCGCGCGCCGCTTCGGCGTGCGCGAAGAGCCCCTCGCTGTCCGCCAGGCGCCCCACGTCCTCCGCCAGCGACTCCGCCGCCCGAGGCGCCACCCGCTGGTAGGTGGTCCACCGGTAGAAGTCGAGCAGGTTGAGTCCCGAGTACGCCCGCGCCAGCCCCGCCGTGGGCAGGACGTGGTTGGAGCCCGTCATGTAGTCGCCGTAGGCCACCGACGAGCGCTCGCCCAGGAACACGGTGCCCGCGTTGCGCACGCGCAGCAGGTCGTCCTGGGGCGTCGCGGTGGCGATGAGCAGGTGCTCCGGCGCGAAGTCCGCCACGAAGGGCCACGCTTCATCCAGCGACGACACGCTCAGCACCGCCCCGCGCGAGCCCAGCGCCGAGGTGACGATCTCCCACCGCTTCGCGCGCTCGGCCAGCCGGTCCACCTCCTCGGCGATGGCGTCCGCCAGCGCGTCGCCCAGGGCGAGCGTCACACAGGCCGCCTCCGGATCGTGCTCGGCCTGGGCCAGCATCTCCCGCGCCACCGCCGCCGGGTTCGCGGTGCCATCGGCGACGACCAGGATTTCGCTCGGGCCCGCGGGGGCTTCGATGGCCACCGCGCCCACCACCTGGAGCTTGGCCTCGGCCACGTAGGCGTTGCCCGGCCCTACGATGCGGTCCACGCGCGGCACGCTCTCCGTGCCGTAGGCCATGGCCGCCACCGCGCCCGCGCCGCCCAGCGCGAAGACGCGGTCCGCGCCCGACAGCGCCGCCGCGGCCAGTACGCTCGCGTGTGGCAAGCCATCCGGCCCCGGCGGCGAGCAGACGATGACCTCGCCCACGCCCGCCACCTTCGCGGGGACCACGCCCATCAACACGCTGCTGGGGTACACCGCGCGGCCGCCCGGGGCGTAGACGCCCACGCGTCCCAGCGGATCCGGCCGCCGGCCCACCAGCACACCGGGCTCGGTCTCGACCTCCACCAGGCGCGGCGTCTGGGGCGCATGGGCCAGCGCGACGTTGCGCGCCGCGCGGGCCAGTGCCTCCCGGACCGAAGGCTCCAGCGCCGCGAGCGCCGCCTCGCAGGCCGCGCGCGGCACCTCCAGCGTGGTCAACTCCACGCGGTCGAACTGACGCGCGAAGTCGAAGAGCGCCCGGTCACCGTCGGCGCGAACCCGGGCGATGAGCTCGCGCACGCGCATGGCCACGCGCGCGTCCGAGCCCGCCGCCCGGTCCATCAACCGGCGCAAGTCCTCCGCGGACAGCCCGGACAGCGGACCGCGGTACCTCAAGGTCGTGGAAGCCAGGAGCGCCATCACGCCATCAACCTTTCGATGCGGGTGACGAGGATGCCCTCGCAGCCCAGCGCCTTCAGTGCATTGATGGTGCGGTAGATGGTCCTCGCGGGAACCACCGCGTGCACCGCCACGAAGTTGCCGCCATCCAGCACGTCCACCACGGTGGGGCCGTTGAGGCCCGGAAGCACCTCGCGCACCTGGACGAGCGCGTCCTTCGGCACGTTGGCCATCAGGTAGCGCTTGCCGCGCGCCGCCAGCACCGAGCCCAGGGCCTGCGTGAGCTCGTCGAGCTTCCGCTGCGCGTCCACGGCGTTGCCCTTGCACGCCACCAGCCGGGCGCTGGACTCCAGCACCGTGGCCACCTCGCGCAGGCCATTCATCTTCAGCGTGGAGCCGGTGGACGTCAGGTCCACCACGATGTCGGCGATGCCCAGGTGGGGCGCAATCTCCGCGGCGCCCGACACCGGCACCACCGTCACCCGCTGCCCGCGCTTCGCGAAGAACGCCTGCGTCAGCCGGGGGAAGCACGATGCCACCCGCGTGCCGGGCTTCACGTCATCCGGCGAGCCAAGGCCGCTCTCCTCTCTCGCGGCCACCACCAGCCGGCAACGGCCGAGCTCCAGGTCCATCAGCAGCTCCAGCTCGCGCCCGGCCTCGTTCACCAGGTCCCAACCGGTAACCCCCGCGTGCGCGGCGCCGTCCGCCACGAACTCGGGGATGTCCTGGGCGCGGACGAAGATGGCCTCGAACTCACCGCCCAGCGACGCGGTGAGGGCGCGCTCTCCGCGGACGCGGACCTCCAGGCCCGCGTCGTTGAACAGCTCCCTGACCTCCTCGGACAGGCGGCCTTTGTTGGGCAATGCAATCTTCAGCTGCATGGGGGACCCTTCGAGACGTCGAGGGAACGGACGACGCGGAAACGAAAAAAGGCCCGTCCTGGGGGGACGGGCCTTCGGTCGCTGCGGCAGGTGCCGGAGTGGGTGCGTCTAGCGTCTCACCCAGGCATGCGCATGGCGAACGGTCCCGTCGGGGCCGAGCCGGTGATGCGCATGATGGTGATGAAGGGACGCGAAGAGCATTGCCTCATGAGTAACGGCAAAGCGCTCCGCCGTCAACCGGGCCTCGGACAGAGCCCGCGTGACGCTTGCAAACACCGGCAAGGGCGAGCAGGAAGCGCCCATGAACGCTTCGGACGTCATCATCGTGGGCGGGGGCATCATGGGCTGTGGCATCGCGCTGCGACTCCGGCAGGCGGGAGCACGCGTCGTGGTGCTGGAGCGGTCCATTCCTGGCGCGGAGGCGTCCAGCGCGGCGGCGGGAATGCTCGCGCCGCAGATGGAGTCCGACGGACCGGGCGCGTTCCTGGAGCTGTGCCTCCGCAGCCGGGGCATGTACCCGGCCTTCGCCGCGGAGCTGCGCGAGCTGTCGGGTGTGGACGTGGCGTACCGGCCCAGCGGCATCCTCAAGGTCGCCTTCGATGAGGCGGGCCTGCACCACCTGGACGCCACGGTCGCGTGGCAGAAAGGGCTGGGGCTCCGCGCGGAGCTGCTCGACGGCGCGGGCGCTCGGGCCCTGGAGCCCCGCTTGTCCGCGAAGGCGGTGGGCGCTGCCCACTTCCCGGATGACCACCAGGTGGACAACCGGCTCCTGGTGCGTGCCCTGACGATGGCCGCCGCGCGCGTGGGCGCGGAGTTCCGCAGCGGCTATGTGCGCGGCGTGGTGCAGGAGGGCGGCCGGGCAGTGGGCGTGGACCTGGACGGCGAGTTGCTGCGCGCCGACGCGGTGGTGCTGGCCGCGGGCTCCTGGTCCGCCCTGGTCCACGGCGCGGGCGTGGAGGCCCGGGCGGTGCGGCCCGCGCGTGGGCAAATGGTTCAATTCCAGACACGGCTGCCGCTGATGGACCGCGTCCTGGTGTCCGAGAAGGGCTACCTGGTGCCTCGTGCCGACGGACGCGTCATCGCGGGCAGCACCATGGAGCTGGTGGGCTTCGACAAGCAGGTGACGGCCGCGGGGCTGGCGCGCATCCTCGACATGGCCCTGGAGCTGTGCCCGGAGCTGGGCGCGGCCCCCGTGACGGAGACGTGGGCCGGCTTCCGCCCCTGGACGGAGGACAAGCGCCCCTACCTAGGGGAAGGCCCCCTGCCCGGCCTCTTCCTGGCCACCGGTCACTTCCGCAACGGCATCCTCCTGGCGCCCATCACCGCGAGGCTCGTCGCGCAGGCCGTGCTGGGCGAGAAGCCCGCAGTGGATCTGGCCCCCTTCCGGTACGACCGCCCCTCGGCGCCGGCACGAGCCTGAGGGTCGACCGACGCATCGGGTCAGGGCCCCTGAGGGAGCCCACCGGGCCGCGAGGGAGGGCCCCCCTGCCCGCCTACCCCACCCGCCACGCTCCCCAAACGATCAGCCGTGAACCCTGATCCGATGCTAAATTCCCGGACTCGTTGGCCAATGAAACCCGGAAACCTCTAGAATCGCTCGCCGTGGAAGCCATCCCCCCTGCCCCACCCCGAATCCTCATCGTCGACGATGACGACTCCGTACGCGACGTCATCTCTGTCCTGCTGCGTGAGGAAGGCTACAACTGCGTCGTCGCCAACGGGGCCGAGATGGCCCTGGACCTGGCGGGCGAGGAGGAGACGCCGCTCGTCATCAGCGACATGAAGATGCCGGGCAAGGACGGCCTGTGGCTGCTGGAGAACCTGCGCGAGCGGCTCCCGGACACCTCGGTCATCATGCTCACCGGCTACGGCGACACCGAGTCCGCCGTGGACTGCCTGCGCCGCGGCGCGGTGGACTACCTGCTCAAGCCACCCAAGCTCACGGACCTGATCCGGGCCATCGAGCGGGCGCTGGCCAAGCGCCGCATCGAGATGGCCCGCAAGCGCTACCAGAAGAAGCTCGAGCGCAAGGTGCGGGACAGGACGGCCGAGCTGCGCAGCGCCCTGCGCGACATCGCCAACACCTACCAGAACACCCTGCTGGCCCTGGTGGCCGCGCTGGACGCGCGCGAGCACGAGACGAGCGACCACTCCCAGCGCGTGGTCAGCTACACGTCGGCCATCGCCCAGCGCATGGGCATCCAGGGCAAGGAGCTGGAGGAGATCGGGCGCGGCGCGCTGCTGCACGACATCGGGAAGATTGGCGTGCCGGACGCGGTGCTGCTCAAGCCCGGCAAGCTGACGCCGGACGAGTGGCTGGAGATGCGCAAGCACCCGGAGATTGGCTTCCAGATGATCCAGAACATCCCGTTCCTGGACACGCCTGCCTCCATCGTCCTCTCGCACCAGGAGCGCTGGGACGGCGCTGGCTACCCGCGCAACCTCCAGCGGCACGAGATCCACATCGGCGCGCGCATCTTCGCGGTGGCGGACACGCTGGACGCGATGACGAGCGACCGGCCGTACCGCAAGGGCACGACGTTCACCAACGCCATCCAGGAGATCAAACGCTGCGCCAACACGCAGTTCGATCCGGAGGTCGTCCGGGCGTTCCTCGATATCGGCGAGGAAGGGTTGATCCGCATCAAGCAGGAGATGGCGACGAAGAAGCTGCAGCTCCCACAGGCCGAGCAGGACGCCAGCGACGCGGAGGCCGAGCTGGCCCGGCTGACCGACCTGGAGGACGACGTGGACGCCGCCACCCCCGGGCGTTCCGCCAGCGACGATGACGCGCCCAAGCCGGCCGTCGTCCGTTCGGCGGCGGGCAACAAGGGGTGAGCGGGGCAAGGCCCTGGCTGGAAGTGATGACCGTTGCGGGTGCGGCTGTTATGAGATCAGGCCCGCCGTGACGACCCTTGCTTCCCAGCCCGCGCCCTCCGCGCTTGCCCCGCCTCTGCTGGACGCGCAGGGGCGGCGGATGACGTACCTGCGGCTGAGCATCACCGACCGGTGCAACTTCCGGTGCAGCTACTGCTCGCCCGCCTCGTGGGGTGGCAAGCGAGACCTGCTGGGCCCCGAGGAGTTGGAGCGCATCACCACCGTCTTCGCGCGCATGGGCATCCGCCGCGTGCGGCTGACGGGCGGTGAGCCGCTGATCCGCCCGGACATCCTCGACATCGCGAGGCGCATCGCCGCGGTGCCCGGCATCCAGCACCTGGCCATCACCAGCAACGCCAGCCACCTGGAGCGGCTCGCCACGCCCCTGCGCGAGGCCGGCGTCACCCAGCTCAACCTGAGCCTGGACACGCTCTCCGAGGTGACGTTCCGGCGCATCTCCAAGCAGGGAGACTTCGGCGCCGTCATGCGTGGCATGGACGCGGCGGCGGCCGCCGGCTACGCGTCGCTGAAGCTCAACGTCGTCGTCATGCGAGGGGTGAACGACGAGGAAGTGCCCGCTCTGGTGGACTACGCGCACACGCGCGGCTTCACGCCCCGCTTCATCGAGCTGATGCCCTTCGGCCAGGGCACGCCGGTGCCCACCTCGGAGCTGGTGGAGCGGCTGCGGGCCTCGGGCCTGCCGCTGGAGCCCGAGCCCGAGGACACCCAGGACGCCGCCAGCTCCGCCACCTCCGGTCCCGCCCGCTACTGGCGCGCGCCCGCGGGCCGCGTGGGCTTCATCTCCCCGCTCACCCAGAACTTCTGCGGGGGCTGCAACCGCGTCCGCGTGGCCTCCAATGGCGACCTGCGCAGCTGCCTGGGCGGGCGCGCGCAGGCGCCGCTGCACCAGCTCATCCGGGGCGGCGCCTCCGACGTGGAGCTGGCCATGGCCGTCCGCCGCGCCCTGGGCGACAAGCCGGAAGGCCACCGCTTCACCGAGCCCGGCAACGGCGCCACGCTGCTCTCCATGATGGGGATTGGCGGCTGAGAACACGACGGGCGGGCCCGCGCCTTCGCGCCTGACCCGCCCGTGTGCGCCGGGCCCCTGTCCGCTGGGCCGGAACGACTCGCTACTTCACCAGCCGGATGTTGACCGGGTACTTGTAGAGCTGCCCCTCGTTCGCCTTCAGGCCCGCGATGATGCAGAAGACGAGGGCCGCGACACCGACGATCGGCAGCAGGATGGCGCCGACACCGATACAGATGGTGATGCCGCTGATGACGGCCGCGATGAAGACGGTGATCTGGAAGTTCAGCGACTCCACGGCGTGAGCCCGGATGAACGCCGACTCCTTGCCCTTCGTCAGCATCAGCACCAACGGGACGGCGAAGCCCAGCCCAAAGAGGCTGGCGGCCAGGGCGCCGATGTGAGCGAGCAGCCCCATCGTCTTCTCATCCTGGGTCGGCATCGGGGAGCCACTGATGAACGAACCCATTTGCTCCTGCGGCGGAGTCTCCATTGAAAATCCCCTCCAAAGATGACTCGGGCGCGCGCACCGCGCCCTTTGGGGTCCACCATGACACGCACCCGCGGCAAATGTCACGTCCAGGACAGGTGCTCTGACGGGTCACCTGTCTAGCGGTACAACTGGCTCCCCGCCTTCTTGAATTCCTCGCTCTTCTCCTCGAGCCCGGCCTGGAGCGCGGCGTCCTCGCTCACGCCCTGCTTCTCCGCGAAGTCACGCACCTCTTGCGTGATTTTCATGGAGCAGAACTGAGGCCCGCACATGGAGCAGAAGTGGGCGACCTTGGCGCCCTCGGCCGGCAGTGTCTCGTCGTGGAAGGCGCGAGCACGCTCGGGGTCCAGGGAGAGATTGAACTGGTCCTCCCAGCGGAACTCGAACCGGGCCTTGGACAGGGCATTGTCGCGCGCCTGAGCGCCTGGATGGCCCTTGGCCAGGTCCGCGGCATGGGCCGCAATCTTGTACGTGATGACGCCTTCCTTCACGTCGTCCCGGTCCGGCAGGCCCAGGTGCTCCTTGGGCGTCACGTAGCAGAGCATCGCCGTGCCGAACCAACCAATCATCGCCGCGCCAATGCCGCTGGTGAAGTGGTCATAGCCCGGCGCGATGTCCGTGGTGAGAGGCCCCAGCGTGTAGAAGGGCGCCTCGCCGCACACCGCCAACTGCTTGGTCATGTTCTCCTGGATGAGGTGCATGGGCACGTGGCCCGGGCCTTCGATCATCACCTGCACGTCGTGCTTCCAGGCAATCTTCGTCAGCTCGCCCAGCGTCTCCAGCTCGCCGAACTGCGCGGCGTCGTTGGCGTCCGCGATGGAGCCTGGCCGCAGTCCGTCGCCCAGGCTGAAGCTGACGTCATACGCCTTCATGATCTCGCAGATCTCCTCGAAGTGCGTGTAGAGGAAGTTCTCGCGGTGGTGGGCCAGGCACCACTTGGCCATGATGGAGCCGCCCCGGCTGACGATGCCGGTGAGGCGCTTCGCCGTCCACGGCACGTAGCGCAGCAGCACGCCGGCGTGGATGGT
Organism: Pseudomyxococcus flavus; assembly: GCF_050038885.1. NCBI lineage: Bacteria > Pseudomonadati > Myxococcota > Myxococcia > Myxococcales > Myxococcaceae > Pseudomyxococcus > Pseudomyxococcus flavus. The sequence goes on from NZ_CP143624.1 coordinate 8,876,820, forward strand.
GAAGTAGTCCACGCCCTGCTCGCACTGCTCGATGAGCGTGTCGCGATACAGCTCCCAGGTGAGCTCCTCCGCCTTGCCGCCCACCTTCTCCAGCGCCTGGTAGATGGGCACCGTGCCGATGGGCACCGGCGCGTTGCGGAGGATCCACTCGCGCGTCTCGTGGATGTTGCGGCCGGTGGACAGGTCCATCACCGTGTCGGCGCCCCAGCGGATGGACCACACCATCTTCTCCACCTCCTCCTCGATGGAAGAGGTGACGGCCGAGTTGCCGATGTTGGCGTTGATCTTCACCAGGAAGTTGCGGCCGATGATCATCGGCTCCAGCTCCGGGTGGTTGATGTTGGCGGGAATGATGGCGCGGCCCCGCGCAATCTCGTCGCGCACGAACTCGGGAGTCATCTCGCGCGGAATCGACGCGCCCCACGACTGGCCCGGGTGCTGGGCCGCGAGCGAGGCCTCCACCCGGAGGTTCTCCCGCAGCGCCACGTACTCCATCTCCGGAGTGATGATGCCCTTGCGCGCGTAGTGCAACTGCGTGACGTTGGCGCCGGACTTCGCCACGCGCGGCTTGCGACGGTGGGCGAAGCGCAGGCCCGCCAGGCGCGGGTCCGCCTCACGGGCGCGGCCGTACTCCGAGCTGACGCCGGACAGGGCCTCGGTGTCGTTGCGGCCCAGGATCCACGGCTCGCGCAGCGCGGGCAGCCCCTGGCGCAGGTCGAGCTGTGCGGACGGATCCGTGTACGGCCCGCTGGAGTCATAGACGTGCACGGGCGGGTTGGCCGTCAGCTTCGCATCCGGTCCATGGCCGTGGCGCGTGGGCGTCTGGCTGATTTCGCGCATGGGCACGCGCAGGTCCGGGTACAGCGTCCCGGGCACGTACACCTTCCGGGAGGCCGGCAGCGGCCCCCGGCTGATTCCCTCCAGCGCCTTCCCATCGACCTTGAGACTCCTGGACGCTCCGCTCATCACGCTTCCTCCTCGGTAGGCGGACGGGCGGACGGTCGAAGGGCGGCAGGGCCCCGCGCCGCTTCCCTCCGCCGGTATGAACCGGTTCAGGTTCCAAGGGTCGGCCGGCACTACGGCCCTCTCAGCCCCTTCCGGGGCACCCCTAGCGACTGGGTGAGCATCTAGCGCACAGCGAGGCCGTCATCAACCCGCCCTGGCGAGTGAGGCGCCGTCACATGCGCAATCCCTGCGGGGAAGGGCCCGCCCGCGCAAACCTTGCGCCTTCCGAGGCCGGGAAACACCGTTCCCTGGGGCAGACCGGTTGGCCCCGGAGATGCACAACACAGGGACTCGTAGGGTTCCCCACAGCCAGGAGTGCCGCTCATGCAGATTGTTGGAGAGCTGATGACCCGTGACGTCGTCACGCTCAAGGAAACGCAGAACCTGGCCAAGGCGGACGAGCTGCTTCGCCTGCACCGCATCCGGCACCTGCCCGTGGTGCGTCAGGACAAGCTGGTGGGACTCATCACCCACCGCGACCTGCTGCGCGCCGCCGCGACGCTCGCCACCGACCCGGCGGCCCAGCCCTTGTGGGCCGCGGACATCATGACCCGTGACGTGCAAACGGTGCGTCCGGACACGTCGCTCAAGCGCGCGGTGACGCTGATGCTCGACCACAAGTACGGATGCCTGCCCGTGGTGGACGAGACGGGCTGCCTCCAGGGCATCCTCACCGAAGCGGACCTGGTGCGCTACGCGCAATACCTCATTGGCGAGCAGGACCGCCGGGACCTCGCGGCCGAGTACGGCGCCTGAGCCAGCCGCGTCCGCGCGCGAGGGCGGGCCCCATGGCGCTCCTCGCCGCGCGGCCGCACCACCCCGCCATGTCCCCCCTGCCCCTGGCCGGCCTGGCACCCGCCGAGGCCCCCTCCTCTCCGCACGACGAAAACTCCCACGGCGCCGCCTCGCGCGGAGGCCGCACCCGCCCTGCCCTGGCCGCGGCCGGGCTCGCCGCGGTGGCGCTGGTGGCCTTCTTCGGCCTCGAAGGGGCCGTGGCGACGCGCACCGTGCTCATTGGCGGCGCGTGCCTGGTGCTGTGGCTGACGGAGGTCGTCCCCGGCTTCGTGCCCACGCTGCTCCTGCTGGGGGCCACGCCCGTCCTCCTGGGGCCGCTGGACAGCGCCTACCACCTGCCCTCGGTGCTCGCGTGGTGCGCGGACCCGGTGCTCATCCTGTTCCTCGGCGGCTTCACGCTGGAGGTGGCGGCCATGCGGCACGGGCTGGACGCCTCGGTGGCGCGGCACGTGGTGCGCGGGTCCGCCGGACACCCGCGCCGGCTGGTGATGCTGGTGATGGCCGGCGTGGCCTTCCTCTCCATGTGGATGTCCAACGTGGCCGCGGCGGCGATGATGCTGGCCGCGCTGCGCCCCCTGCTCAAGGCCACGCCCGCGGGAGCTCCGTTGAAGCCCGCGCTGCTGCTCGGCGTCGCGCTGGCCGCCAACGTCGGCGGCATGGCCACCCCCGTGGGCAGCGGCCCCAACGCGCTCGCCGTCGCCGCCGCCGCGGAGCACGCCCAGGTCACCTTCGCGAAGTGGATGCTCTTCGCCCTGCCGCTCGCGCTGCTCCTGCTGGGGGTGGGTTTCGGGCTGATACTGCTGCGCTTCCGGCTGGGCGGCAGGCTGTCCCTGCCCGCGGAGGACGTGGCCTCAGCACCGCTGTCACGCGCCGGACGCCGCGTGCTCTGGGTGAGCGCGGTGTGCGTGGCGGCGTGGCTGTCCGAGCCGCTGCACGGCGTCGCAGCGCCAGTGGTGGCGCTGGGAGCCACCGCCCTGCTCTTCGGAACGGGCCTGCTGAAGCGCGAGGACCTGGGTCGGCTGGACTGGGCGACGCTGCTGCTCATCGCGGGGGGCATCGCCCTGGGCCGGCTGCTGGAGCACTCCGGCCTGGTGGCGCGCGCGCTGTCGGGGGCGGACCTGGAGGGCTGGCCCGTGCCGGCGCAGCTGGGCGTCCTGGTGGTCGCGGCGGCGCTGCTGTCCGCGCTGATGAGCAACACCGGCACCGCGGCGCTCCTCATCCCCCTGGCCACGCAGCTCCACCCCGCCGCCTCGACGCCCGTCCTCGTCGCCCTGGGGTGCTCGCTGGGCATGCCGTTCGTCATCAGCACACCGCCCAATGCGATGACGGTTGGCGAGGGGCTCGATTCGTCCGAACTGATGAAATTGGGGGTTCCCCTGATGTTGGGCGGCTGCCTGCTGGTTAGCCTCACCGGACCTACCGTGCTGCGCCTCTTGGGTCTGCCATGAGCTCCACTCCCCGACTGCCTGGCACCACGGTACGAACGCGGCGTCCCGGAAGAAGCACTCGCGCGGCATGCGCGTTGAAGGGGCACTGCCTGCTCTGTCTTCGGCGGAGGTGAGCCCGTGACGACCGTGACCATCAATGAGTATGAAACGCGCCTCTATTGGCAGGGAGAGCGCGGCGCCGTGCTGACGAGCGACCGAGCGCCGCCCGTGCCCATCGGCCAACCGCTGGCCGGGCAAGGCGCCGTGGCGGCGGGCCCCTGGTCCCCCGAGGCCCTGCTGGTGGGTGCCGTGGAGGGGCGGACGCTGCTGGCGTTCCTGGAGCAGGCGCGGGAGGCAGACGTGCGCGTGCTCTTCTACCAGAGCTCCGCGGTGGCCCGCGTGGTCTGTGGGCCGGACCAGCCGCCCCACCTCACGGACCTCATCGTGCGGCCACACGTGGCCGTCTCCAGCGAGGCCGACGCGGAGGCGGTCCGCCTCATCTTCTCCGAGCTCCCCTCGCACTGCTTTCCCAGCTCCGTCGTCCACATCACGCCCCGCATCGAACCCGTGGTGGAGACGTGGCACGCTCGTAGCACCGGACCGAGCGAGCCCTCCGCTACCATTTCCGCAACCTGACCTGACAGCAAAGGCCCCCACCTCCCCATGTCCGCACAGCGCATCCTGGTCGTCGACGATGAGGACAACGCCCGCCGGGCGATTGCCACCATCCTGAATGAGGAAGGCTACGAAGTGGCCGAGGCCGCCAATGGCGCCGAGGCCCTGGCTCGCATCGGTGAGTTCTCCCCCGCCGTGGTGCTCACCGACGTGCGCATGCCGCAGATGGACGGGCTCACGCTGCTGAAGACGGCGCGCGAGCAGGGCAGCGACGCCACGTTCGTGATGATGACGGCGTTCGCGAGCGTGGAGACGGCGGTCGAGGCGATGCGGTCCGGCGCGGACAACTTCCTGCTCAAGCCGCTGGACGCGGACCAGGTGCTCGTCACGCTGGGCAAGGTGCTGGAGAAGCGCAGCCTGCGCCAGGAGGCCGAGGCCCTGCGGGACCAGGTGCGCTCGCGCGTCCGCCGCTTCCACGACATCATCGGCGAGTCGCCGCAGCTCCAGGGCATCTACGACGTCATCCGCAGGGCGGCGGGCACGCGCGCCACGGTGCTCATCCTGGGCGAATCGGGCACGGGCAAGGAGCTGATTGCCCAGGCCCTGCACCAGGAGTCGCCACGCAAGGACAAGCCCTTCATCCGGGTGCACTGCGCGGCCTTGTCGGAGAACCTGCTGGAGAGCGAGCTCTTCGGCCACGAGAAGGGCGCGTTCACCGGAGCGCTGGCCCGGAAGGAAGGCCGCTTCGAGCTGGCGGACGGGGGCACCCTGTTCCTGGATGAGATTGGCGAAATCTCCCCCGCCGTGCAGGTGAAGCTGCTGCGCGTGCTCCAGCAGCGTGAGTTCGAGCGTGTGGGCGGCACCCAGACGCTGAAGGTGGACGTGCGCATCGTCGCGGCCACGCACCGCGACCTGACGGCGGAGGTGAAGGCGGGCCGGTTCCGCGAGGACCTCTACTACCGGCTCAACGTGGTGAGCGTGACGCTGCCGCCGCTGAGAGATCGCAAGAGCGACGTGCCCGCGCTGGTGAACCACTTCCTGGAGAAGTACGGCGACGCGTATGGCAAGCAGGTACGGGGGCTGGCGCCCGGGACGCTCCAGGCGCTGCTGTCCCACGACTGGCCGGGCAACATCCGCGAGCTGGAGAACGCCATCGAGCGCGCCGTGGTGCTGGCGCAGGGCCACGAGCTGACCACGGACGACTTGCCGCCCGTGCTGCGCGGCCCCCGGCCTCACGGGTCATCCGCGGGCGCGCTCATCCCGGGCGCCACGCTGGCGGCCATCGAGCGCGAGGCCATCCTGCGCACGCTGGAGATGGTGCAAGGCTCCACCTCGCGTGCCGCCGAGGTGCTGGGCATCAGCGTGCGCAAGATCCAGTACCGGCTCAAGGAGTACGGCACCCTGGGCGGCGCCCCGCTCAAGGCCGTACCCGACGAGGCGGATGACCTCGCGGCGGAGTCATAGCGGCTCCGGGAAGTCTGGGAATGGACTCGGGTACATTCCCCGGACATGCGCCCGAGTCCGAAGCGATGGCAGCGCTCCCGGGGAATCAAGTCCTGGCCGATCCCCTGCCACACCTCGAGCGACTCAAAGCACTGCGAGCCCCGCCGGTCTCCGCGGCGCCATCGGGCGCGCCTCAGGCCCCTGGCACACGTCAATCCCAGCGCACCGAGAGGTGCTGGGCCAACAGCGTCCTCCCACAGCAGGGCGCCCCCCTGGACCGGTGCCGCATTGTTCGGGGCGGACGTCTACGACGGGCGTCGTTGACTCTTACGACGGGCGTCGTAATACTCCGCGCCATGACCACCCACGCCCTCCCGCAGCCGACGCGTGCCGAGCTGGCCATCCTCCGTGTGCTCTGGAAGCAGGGCCCCTGCACCGTCCGACAGGTGCACGAGCTGATGCGCGGCACCCAGGACAAGGACACCGGCTACACCACGGTGCTCAAGCTCCTCCAGAACATGACCGAGAAGGGCATCGTCCAGCGGGACGAGAGCGAGCGGACCCACGTCTACGAAGCCGCCATCAGCGAGACGCGCACCCAGCGCGACCTGCTGCGCGACTTGATGGACCGGGCCTTCGGTGGCTCGGCCATGTCGGTGGTCGCCCAGGCGCTGTCCATGAAGCGCGCCTCCGCCGAGGAGCTGGCGGAGATTCGCAGGCTGCTCGACGCCCACGAAAAGCGGGGGAAATGATGGACGCGCGTTATCTCCACGCTCTGGAGCAGGCCCTGCTCGGATTCGTGTGGCAGGGGGCGGTGGTGGCCCTGGCCATTGCGGGACTCCTGGCCCTGACGCCGCAGCGCGCCGCTCGGACGCGCTATGCCACCGCCTGCCTCGGGCTGGTGGCCATGGCCGTCCTGCCCATTGTGACGTTCCTGATGGCCCTGTCGGAGGCCACGCACGCCGCGCCTTCCGGGACCTTCGCCCCCCTGGCCGACGCCAGCCTCGTGACGGTGGTCTCCACGGGCGGCGCCGCGCTGGCGGAGCTTCACTGGACCGAGGTCATCCGCCCCTGGCTGCTGCCAGCCTGGTGCTGCGGCGTCCTGCTGCTGTCTGTCCGGACCGTGCTCGCATGGGCCATCACCCAGCGGATGGCCCGGCGGGAGACGCAGGCACCCGCGGCCCCCTGGCGCGAGGCCCTGACGCGCGCGCTCGGCCGCGTCCGCCTGTCGCGCCCGGTGCGGATGCTGGCGTCCGCTCGCGTCGACGTCCCCATGGTCATCGGGCTGTGGCGGCCGCTCATCCTGGTCCCGGTCGGCGCCATCACCGGCCTGACCCCCGCGCAGCTCGAGGCCATCCTCGCGCACGAGCTGGCCCACGTCCGTCGCCACGACTACCTCGTCAACCTGCTCCAGTCCCTCGTGGAGACCCTCCTCTTCTACCACCCGGCCGTCTGGTGGCTGTCCCACCGTATCCGCGTGGAGCGCGAGCACTGCGCGGATGACCTGGCCGTCCAGTGCTGTGGCGACGCGGTGCTGTACGCCCGCGCCCTGGCCCACATCGAGGAGCTGCGCTTCACCGCCGCGCCCCAACCCGCGCTCGGCGTGGGCGGCGGCGCGCTGCTGGCGCGGGTCCGCCGACTGCTGGCTGATGTCGAGACCACCCCTCAGCGCCGTCCCTGGCGGCTCGCCAGTGGCCTCGGGAGCGCGCTGCTCGCCGTGGCGCTCGGGACCTCACAGCTCCCCGAGACAGCCCACGCGGAAGCCCCCGGGAGCCCGCTGCCCCTCGGCGCCGAAGCGCCCAACGGGCCCGCTCGCCCCCTGACGAGCTCCACCCCGATGCATCACCTGCTCGTCGCGCCCCAGGCCTTCACGTCCCCCTTCCGCCACGCGCCCGCGTCCGCGCAGCGGGCCGCGGTGGCAGCGCCGCCGAAGCCGGAGCGCGCGGCATCCGCGAAGGCCCGGCCCGCCCGCCCCCAGCCCCTGCTCATCCCGGATACGGGGGCGATTGGCCGCACGGAGCTGTCGCGCGTCCCCTACTCGCTCGAGGGCGCTCCCGCCGCGCCGGTGGTGGCGGACGACAGCGCCGCGCCCCAGCCCGACAGCGCCCTGGCGGACGTGGCCTCCGCGCACGCGGACGAGCACGCGACCGAGCTCCCCTCGGTGGTCGTCTCCGCGCCCGCGCCCGCCCGGGCAGCCGCGTTCGATGCCGTCTTCCGGCACATGAAGCAGTTGGCGCCCGTGAAGAAGCTCCGTCCCGGCATCACCCCGCCCCGATTCCTCTCGGGGGAGCGCATCAGCTTCCCCAACATCGCCTATGGGATTCAGTCGCAGCTCGGCGGCTTCCCCAAGGGCGCGGTGGTCGCCCGCTGCATCATCACCGCGCAGGGCTCCGTCACCGACTGCGAGCCCATCCAGGGGCTGCGGGGCCTCGAGGACGGCGTCATCCGCACGCTCTCCACGTGGCGCTACGAGCCCGCCATGCTCGATGGCAAGCCGGTGGCGGTGCGGTGGGTGTTCGACATCTGGTTCACCAAGGAGCCCGGCGGTGGCCCGAGCGAGTCCCGGCGCCTGGCGGGCGTCGACCTCTCCGACGTGCTGGGTGCCGCGGACACGGACACCTGCGACGACTGCGACGCCTTCGAGTTCCACAGCCCGACGGCCCAGCGCTGACGGGCCCTACGCCGCCAACGGCAGCCGGAGGATGAAGCGGGCGCCCCCACCGGGCGCCGTGTCCACCTCCAGCGAGCCCCCGTGCTGCGTGACGATGGCGTGGACGATGGAGAGCCCCAGCCCCGAGCCCTGGGCCTTCGTGGTGAAGAAGGGCTCGAAGATGCGGTCCCGGACGTCCTGCGGAATACCGGGGCCGCTGTCATCCACCGTGAGCCACGCGCGTCCGCCCTCGTGCCCCGCCGACAACGTCACCTGTCCCCCGGCGGGCGTGGCCTCCAGCGCGTTGAGGCACAGGTTGATGAGCACCTGACGCAGCCGCTCCTCCTCCCCCGCCACGGGAGGCACCGAGGCGTCCCGGGCCACGAGCTCCAGCGCCACCTTGCGCGACGCGGCCTGGCCGCTGAGCAGGTCCACCACCCGCCTGAGCAGCTCGTTCACGTCGACGGCGGCGGGGCGGAACTCCCGCGGCCTCGCGAACTGGAGGAAGTCTTCCAGGATGTGGTCCAGGCGACGAATCTCGTCCCGGACCAGGAGCAAGGGCTCCAGCAGGGGCGCCTGCTGGCCATCCGGCAGCCGCCGCACCCGCCGCTCCAGGACGGAGAGCTGGAGCGCCGCCGCGTTCAGCGGGTTGCGGATTTCGTGGGACAGGCCCGCCGTCATCGTCCCCACCGCCGCCAGCTTCTCCGTCACCTGCGCGCGCCGCGCCAGCTCACGCTTCTCCGCGTGCAGGCGCACCTGGCGCATCGCCTGCTCCAGCGTCAGCAGCAGCTCCTGGGGCGCGCACGGCTTCATCAGGTAGGCACAGGCCCCCGCGCGCACCGCCGCCACGGCCGTCTCCAGCGTGGCGAAGCCCGTCAGCAGCACGACCTCGGAGTCCGGTGACGCGGCCTTCAGCTCGGCGGCCAGCGCGGTGCCATCTCCGTCCGGCAGGCGCAGGTCCACCAGCGCCACGTCGAAGCCCTCCCGCGCACGCGCGTGCGCCGCCTTGCAGCTCGACGCGCCCCGGACCGCGTAGCCCGCGTCGCCGAGCAGCTCCTCCAGGTTGTCCAGGAACGCCGCGTTGTCATCCACCACCAGGACGGTGGGCAGCGACGGAGAGGTGGGCTCGCTCATGAGGGATGGGCGGGCCGCGCCGCATGCGCCGTTTCCAGCACCTCCAGAAGCGCGCCCGGGTCGAAGGGTTTGGAGAAGACACCCGCTGCCTCTTGCAAGGGGGCCGCGTCGGGATAGGCGGTGATGACGAAGGTGGGCAGGCGCGGATAGCGCGCGCGCAGCCGCCGCAGGGCCTCGCCATCCGGCCCGCCCGGTACGCGCAGGTCCACCAGCGCCGCGAAGGGCTGGGAACACAGGATGCGGTCGGCATCCAGCACCGAGGCCGCCGTCACGGATGAGAATCCGCGCCCGCGCAGCAGCTCGGCCAGGTTGTCGCTCAGCGCCGGGTCATCCTCCACCAGCACCACCAGGGCGTCCCGGCGCGCGGCCGACAGCAGCTCCACCAGCGTGGGAATGGGAACGGGCTTCGGCAGCACCGCGAGCAGGCCCTCGCGCCGCGCCGTCTCCAGGTCGTCCTGGCGCGGATGGGCGGTGATGACCACGGCGGCCAGCCCCGGGTCCACGCGGCGGAGCTGGTGCACCACGTCCGCCCCGCTCATGCCGGGCATGCGCATGTCCGTCAGCAGCACGTCGAAGCGCGTGGTGCGCGCCAGTTGCACGGCCTCGTCGCCACTGGTGACCACGGTGGCCGCGTCTCCCCCGTCGCGCAGAATCTCCGCGAGGTTCTCCGCGAACGCCCGATTGTCATCCAACAGGAGGTACTGGCGCATGCGTCTCCTCCGAAGCGATGAGGGGAAGTCGAATCACGAAGCGCGCCCCCTCGCCGGGACGGGGGACGTACGCGATACCGCCGCCGTGCCGCTCCAGGATGCGTTTGACGAGCGGCAATCCCAGTCCGATGCCACGCGCCTTCGTCGTCATCAACGGCTCGAAGAGGCGACGGCGGATGGTGTCGCTGACGCCAGGTCCGGAGTCCGCCAGTACCAGCTCGACATGGCCCGGCTCGCTCACGCTGCCCGTCAGCGACACCGTGCCCCCCGTCTCCTCGAGCGCCTGGACGGCGTTGTCCAGCAGGTTGACGAACACCTGCCGGAGCTGGCCCGCGTCGCCCTGCACCACGGGGAGCGACGCCAGCCCTTCCTCGCGTACCGTCACGGAGTCGGGCCGCTGCACCGCCTTGAGCGCCTCCTGCCAGACTTCGTCCAGCCAGACCTCCTGCCGGTGCAGGGGCCGGTCGCGAATCATGTCCAGCAGGTCGGAGACGATGCGGTTGGCGATGCCCACCTGGTCGCCGATGCGGGTCAGGTGCTTGGCGGTGCGCTCATCCACCGCGCCTGGACGCCCGCGGAGGATGTAGAGCGAGGTCTCGATGACGCCCAGCGGGTTGCGCAGCTCATGGCCGATGGAGCCCACGAGCTGACCGAAGGTGGACAGGCGCTCGCTGCGCGCCTGCTGCGCCAGCAAGTCCTCCCGATACGTGTGGAGCATGATGGCCAGCTCCAGGTCGAGAATCTTCCCCACCGCGCTGCGCGCCGCCTGCAGCGCGGCCGGCTGCTCCAGGTACGTCGAGTCGATGAGGCCGTTGAACTCCTGCCTCAGCACGTTCATCGCGCCGAACATGTAGTGCTGGGGCAAGGCGATGCGCACATGCATGCGACCGATGCGGCAGCGCAGCGCGTAGTAGGCCTCGTCCCAGGGGCCGCGGAGGAGCTGGTCCATCCACACCTGCAGCGTGCCCCGCAAGTGGCCCACCTGGCTCTCACCTCCCTCGAGCGCCTGGCGAGCCCCCTCGTGCTCCAGGATGCGGTCGTAGAAGATGCGAGCGATGCGTGAGAAGTGAGGCTTCGCGGTGCCATGCAAGGTCACGAGTGCCCGCTCGTCAGCCGAGCTGAAGCCCACGTACCGCTTCAATTCCTCGAACAAGGTTTCCGCCATGAGTCCTGGGGTAAGAGCCTAACCGCGCAGAACGCCGGGCAGCAGGAACTTCCTCCCCACCGCTGCGCGGGTGCGGCCTGCCACACGTCGACACCAGGACTTGAGCAGGCGGCTCCGGCAACGACGGTGAAGCAGACAGCCTGTCGTCTGGCGTGACGGGTCATGAAGGGCGACTCTCCGCCCGGCCGCTCCGGCCCGGCGAGGACACTTCAGCAAGCCGCAGGCCAGCGGGCCCCGCCCTGCCCGGCGCCGGACGTCCCGCGCAAGATATGCGCAGTCCGGCTCCCAGCGCCCGTGACGCGCAAGGATTGCGCCCCACCCCAGCGGCATCGCGCTTCGCACGGGGCCGGCGTGCCGCGAATCCTCCGCCGCGCCCGCAGGGCACATCCCAGGCCGTCGACCGCACGTCGCTCCACCCATGGCAGCCCCTGGCTCATGGCAATTCCAGCCATCGGAGAGCTCCCGCCAATCCGGCGCAAGCACTCCGATACACGCGACGCCCGGGAGTGCCATTTCGACATCTTCATTGCAAATGAAACATGGTTGCAATAACCAGGACGCCTCTCACCCGAGGCACCATGACACTTCGAAGCACGAAGACGTTGTTCTGGCAGTGGACGCTCACCTCGACCCTGCTCCTGCTGGGCACGGCGTGCAGCGACACGCCCGCGTCCGGGAGGCCCGACGGCGGCGTCCAGCTCGACGCGGGGGCGACACCGGATGCCGGCGGGCTGCCGGATGGCGGCGTCGACGACGCGCGAGACACGCTGGAAGTCCTCGCGGGCAACACATCCACGGGCTTCGTGGATGGAATGGGCATCGCGGCGCGCTTCAGCGGCCCCGCGGGGGCGGTGCTGACGCCGGACGGCGCGTTCATCTACGTCGCGGATACGTTCAACAACCTGCTGCGGCGCATCGATACCGCCACGGGAGCGGTCGTCACGCTCGCGGGCCGCGTGCAACAAATGGGGGCCGTGGACGGCAGGGGCACGGAGGCCCGCTTCAAGAGCCCGCGAGCGCTGGCCCATGCGCCGGACGGAAGCGCGCTGTACCTGGCGGACGGCCCGACCGTCCGCAGAATCGCGCTTCCCGACGCGGAGGTGACGACGCTGGCGGGAAGCCCGGACTCGCCCGGCAACGTGGACGGCATCGGCGATGAGGCGCGATTGGGCTCGCTGCTGCACAGCCTGGCCATCTCCGAGGACGGCACCACGCTCTACATCGCGGACCGCTCCAACCGCGTCCTGCGGACGCTGGACGTGGCCACGCGCCGGGTCACCACGGTGGCGGGGACCCGCTACACCGGCGCGGACCAGAGCGTGGACGCGCGCGGCACGGACGCCCGCTTCAGCGGCCTGGGCGGCATCGTCCGGGTGGGCGCTGCGCTGTACGTGGCGGATACCTTCAACAATACGGTGCGCCGGGTGGACCTGACCACCTACGACGTCACCACCCTCGCGGGCAGAGCGGGCGAGGCCGGAAACCAGGACGGCGTCGGCTCCGAGGCGAGGTTCGACACGCCGCAGTCCCTGACGGGCGACGCCCAATTCCTCTATGTCACCGGCTGGGACGGACTGCTTCGCCGCGTCGCAGTGGCGGACGGCGCGACCACCACGCTGGTGGGTGACGCCGACGACGTGCGCCCCGTGGACGGCGTGGGTGAGGCGGTGAGGCTGGGCATCGCCTTCGGGCCGCCGCTGCTCGACAGCGTGCGCGGCGTCCTCTACTACAACGACCGCGACGCCAACGCCGTGCGCCGCCTGGACCTGGGCTCGCTGGAGATGACGACGCTCGCCGGCTCCGCGCGTCCGTCCGGTAGCGAGGATGGCCCGGGCAACGAGGCCCGCTTCGACTCCCCCTCCGCCATCGTCCCGGGGGACGGGGCCTGGTTCGTCGCCGACACGTACAACCACACCGTGCGCACCGTCGAGTTCGCCTCGGGCGAGACGCGGACGCTCGCAGGACGGCCGGGGCTGGCGGGCGGCGAGGATGGCCCGCTGGAGGCGGCGACGCTGGGATACCCGGCGGGACTCGCGTGGCATGCCGCCTCCCAGCAGCTCTATGTCGCGGACCTGGGCGCCCACACCGTGCGCGTCGTCGACCTGACGACCCGCAGCGTGCGCACCCTGGCCGGGACGCAGGAAGAAGCAGGCGCCGCGGACGGCTTGGGCCCGGCGGCCCGATTCTCCGGGCCACAGCAGCTCGCGCTGTCCCCGGATGGTCTCACGCTGTACGTCGCGGACTCGGGGAACGCCACCGTGCGTGCCGTTGAGACTGACACCGGGGCGGTGACGACGCTGGCCGGCGCGGCGGGCGAACGCGGCACCGTGGACGGCGTGGGCGCCGCGGCTCGCTTCCGGGAGCCCACGGGGCTCGCGCTGGACGCGGCGGCAGGCCGGCTCTACGTGGTGGACGCCAGCGCGCAGACCCTGCGCGTCATCACCCTGGCGACCGGCGAGGTGACCACCATCGCCGGAACGGACGAGACGACAGGTGTGGTGGACGGCCCCGTCGCCGAAGCGCTTTTCAAGTACCCGGCCAGCCTCGCGCTGAATGCGGCGGGCACGCATCTCTACGTCGCCGATAACGGCAACCATGTCATCCGCCGGGTGGACCTGGCCGCTGGCACGGTGTCCACCTGGCTGGGCAACGCCGTGCGCAGCGGCGGCATCGGGCCGGGCCAGCGCCTGCCCTTCCGTGAGGCGACGCTGTACTTTCCGCAGGCGCTGGCGGTGGGCGCGCGCGACGTCGCGATCCTCTCCGAGAGCGCCGTCTACCTCGCACGTCCGGAGGCCACGCCATGAAGGGCGCGCCTCTGCGAGCTCTCGCCACCGCGGCGTGGCTCGTCGGCTGCGGCGGCACGACGGAGCCTGGCGAAGATGCGCCCGCGACGAGAACGCCGCGCATCGCCGTGGGCGTCGGGCGACCGGGCCAGTACACACCGGTGAAGCCCGGGGACACGCTGCGGCTCCAGCGCGGTTGCCAGGGCAGCCAGCACGTCTTCGTGTCGCTCCAGGCCTGGGAGCTGGACCCCTTGATCGCGACGGTGGAGCTGACGCTCACCCGTCAGTCGGACGGCCAGCAGGTGTCGCTGCCGTATCAGCTGCGCCTGCCCTTCGAGCCCGCCACGGCGCAGCGCCCCGCCATGCTCTCCGGCCTGCTGCTCGTGGTTCCCGAGCCATCCGAGGCCCTGGGAGCGCACGTGACGCTCCATGCGCGCATCGAGGACACCAGCGGCCAGGATGCCACGGATTCTCGTGAAGGCGTCATCCAGTGGGGGCCCGACGCATGTCCCTGATGCTTCGCCTGGTAGGGGCCACGCTGTGGCTCGCGCTCGCCACGGCGTGCGGCGAATCCTCGCCCACCGGCGTCCCCGCGCCCTCCGAGCCCGCGGCCTGGAGCACCGCTTTCGACGCCTCGGCCGCGGGCTGGCTCATGAACGTCTCCGCGCCGCCCGGTGGAGCCCTGCTGGCGGTGGGAGGCAGGCTCGACGCGGGCGCCATGTATCAACGGCGGGAGGATGGCTGGGGCCCCGTCCCCCTCACCGAAGCCGTGCCGCTGCTCAACTGGAGCCACGGCTTCGGCCCGGCTGACATCTGGGTGGTCGGCAACGGTGGGACGGTGCTGCATTGGAGGGGCACGCGGTGGCAGCGTGTGCCGGTGCCCACGGACCAGGACCTCTGGGGCATCTGGGGCGCGGCCTCGGATGACCTCTGGGCCGTGGGCGGACGGGGCCGGCAAGCAGGCGATGCCACCCTGCTCCACTACGACGGCCTCGAGTGGACGGTGGTGCAGGTGCCACCGCTCCAGCGCGACCGCGTGGACGCCTTCTACAAGGTGTGGGGGAGCGCGCACGACGACGTCTGGGTGGTGGGGCAGAAAGGCGCGGTCCTCCATTGGAATGGCAGCAGGTGGACCGAGCACTTCGTGGGCGTCAGCGACGACCTCATCTCGGTGTGGGGGACCGGACGCGAGCGCGTCGTCGTCGTGGGCGGACGCAGCAACGGCGTGGTGGCCCGGTGGGACGGCCAGGCATGGACGCACCGCGAGCTGGCCCCGCTCCCCGGCCTCAACGGCGTGTGGATGCGCGCCCCCTCGGTGGCGCACGTGGTGGGTATCGAAGGCACGCTGGCCGTGCTGGACGTGGAGACGCTCGCCGCCCACCCGGTGCCGGCCACGACACGGCTCTCCTTCCACAACGTGTTCGGCGACGCGTCCGGAAACCTGACCGCCGTGGGCGGCAATCTGGGTGCGCTGGCGGATGACTACCAGGGCCTGGCCTGGACACGGCCGCTGGGTCCCAACGAGTAACGACACGAGATGACGACGATGACCAAGCTGACACGTGGGCTGGCCGGATGCGCCCTGGTGCTCCTGGGGTGCTCACCAACCCCCGAAACACCCAAGGTGGCCGACAACATCTTCGGCGACCTGGGGGACGTGGTGCCATTCGCGACACCAGCGCAGCGCGAGAGCTTCGAGCGGGGGCGGCAGGTCGTGCTTCGCCGCTTCACGCCCGAAGACGGGCTCGGGCCCTCCTTCAACGTGGTGAGCTGCGTGAACTGCCACGAGAAGCCCGTCGTGGGTGGCGGCGCGGGCCGGTACCGGAACTTCCTGCTGGTGGGGCAGACCCTGCCGGATGGCTCCTTCGTCAACACCGGCATCAACGGCGTGCAACCGCACTTCACGCTGGACGGCGTGCGGCGTCCTACCGATGCCGCCACCAACACCTTCGCCACCCGCAATCCAGTTCCCTTCTTCGGCGTGGGCCTGCTGGCGGAGATTCCCGACGAGGTCATCCTCCGGAACGCGGACCCGGACGACGCGGACGGAGATGGCATCAGTGGCCGTCCCAACTACGACCGTGGCTTCGTGGGGCGGTTCGGGCGCAAGTCACAGACGGTGTCTATCGAAGGCTTCATCCGAGGGCCTGTCTTCAACCACATGGGTATCACCTCCAACCCCCTGTCGGAGGAGGCGAAGGCGCGGCTTCCAGTCCCCAGCGCGCTGGACGGACTGCCGGGCGCCACGCAGTCCGCCGACGGCCTGCGCACGGTGCGGCAGGCCCAGGCGGCGGCGCCGGACGAGCCCACCGTGGACGATGACGGCGTGCCGGACCCCGAGATGAGCGAGCAGGAGCTGTTCGACCTCGTGTCCTTCTCCATGCTCACCGCGGCTCCGCGTCCCGACGCGCCCACCGCCGAGTCCGAGGCCGGCCGGGCGCTCTTCACCCAGGTCGGGTGTGACGCCTGCCACATCCCCGCGCTGGAGGGGCCCCGTGGGCTCATCCCGCTCTACAGCGACCTGCTCCTGCATGACATGGGGCCGGCGCTGGACGATGGCATCGTGATGAAGCTGGCCAGCGGCTCGGAGTTTCGTACCCAGCCGCTGTGGGGCATCACCGCCGCGGGCCCGTACCTGCATGACGGCCGCGCGGACGACCTGGACGAAGCCATCCGGCTCCACGGCGGCGAGGCCCAGCGCTCCCGCGATGACTACGTGGCCTTGAGCCTCGAGGACCAGGCGCGCGTCATCCACTTCCTGGAGTCCCTGGGCGGCCGCGCGCAGCGCAGTGACGGCATGTTGCCGCCGGACGCCCCGGTTCCGGCCACCGGCGACTGGGGAGGCCCCGCCGTCGCGCTCGGCGCGGAGGAGTTGGAGCGCTTCCGCCAGGGGCAGCACCTGTTCGACCGGGACTTCGGCCTCCGCGAAGGCGTGGGTCCCCACTTCAATGGCGACTCCTGCCGCGCCTGCCACTTCGACCCGGTCCCCGGTGGCGCCGGGGGGCTGGACCTGGACGTCACGCGCCAGGGAATCTTCGCGGACGGTGCCTTCATCTACCCGACGCCGGGCACCATGGCGCACCGACACGGGGCCGTGGACGCGCGGCCGCCGCTGGACCCTCGCAGCAACTTCTTCGAGCGGCGTCAGACGCCCTCCCTCCTGGGACTGGGGCTCATCGAGCGCATCCCCGAGGCCCTCATCCTTGCCAACGAGGACCCGGATGACGCCGACGGCGACGGCATTCGCGGCCGCGTCCACCGCCTGCCCGACGGGCGGCTGGGTCGCTTCGGCTGGAAGGCCAACGTGCCCAGCGTGCACGAGTTCGTCCGCGACGCGCTCAGCAACGAGCTGGGGCTGACCCTGGTCGACGAGCCCGGGCGAACCTTCGGCACGGCGCGGGATGACGACGCCGTCGCGGATCCGGAGGTAGGGCGGCCCACCATCGAAACGCTCGCCTTCTACCTGTCCATGCTGGCGCCCCCGCCTCGAACGGGGGCCCGGCCAGAGCTGGACGACACGGGCCTCGCGCTGTTCCACGAGGTGGGCTGCGCGAAATGCCACGTCCCCTCCTTCCCCACGACGGATGGCCGGGACGTCCGCCTCTACAGCGACCTGCTCCTGCATGATGTGATGCGCGATGGGCGCAGGGGCGTGGAGGACGGACAGGCCAATGTGAACGAGCTGCGCACGCCACCGCTGTGGGGCCTGGCGCACTCGGCGCCCTACCTCCACGACGGCACCGCCAGCACCGTGGCGGGCGCCATCACCCTGCACGGTGGCGAAGCCGATAGCTCGCGGCGCGCCTACGAGGCACTCTCCGCGCCGGAGCGAGACGCCTTGCTCGCGTTCCTCCAGACGCTCTGAGCGGCGCTCGGGAGCCCCCGTCCCGTCCGCGCAGGGCTGGACGGCGGGCTCTCGGAGGCGGGCTTTCGAGTCCTTCCGCCACGAGCGGAATGTTACGAATCAGCAACCATTCCAAGAATCTTGGAAGCGCGCCGCAACTCTGCGGGGGACCTCCCGAAAATGGGTGCAGGAGGTTCCAATGTCCAACTACCGCATCCGCCGTGGCGACACCCTTTCTGCTCTGGCGGTCCGTTTCGGCACCACCGTTGCCAAGCTGGCTCGAGACAACAACATCAAGAACCCCGACCTCATCTACGCGGGGAACACGCTGCGTATCAGCGGCTACTCCGGCCGTGACAGCTTCGACGCGGGCGGTGGCCGCCAGGGCGTCAGTGGCGGCGGCCGTTCGGGTGGCACGGGCGGTGGAGCGAACGTGGGCGGCCCCACGGGCGCTGGCCCCAGCAACGCGAGCCCCGCGATGCGCCGGCTGGCAGAGGCGGGCCGCGCGGCGGCGCTGAGCATGGGCGGCTACAACAGCCAGGGCCTGTGCGCCACGGGCGTGAGCCGGGCCATCCAGAACGCCTTCGGCTTCAAGGTGTGGGGCAACGGCAACCAGATTGACAACAACCTGCCCCGCGACAAGTTCAAGCAGGTCAACATGTCGCTGGAGGAGGCGCTGAAGATTCCGGGCCTCGTCCTCACCTGGGAGAGCACCTCCACGCGCCTGGGCAGCATCTACGGCCACACCGCCATCACCACCGGCGACGGCCGCTCGTCCGTCAGCGACTTCATCGAGCGCAACACGACCAACAACGGCCGCTCCGGCTTCAAGGTCTTCATGCCCATCATCTAGCGCTCCACCGCGCACCGATGACGGCTCCCGAAGCCCCTGGTCCCAGCGAGGACCGGGGGCTTCGTCGTTCTCAGGCCTGGACGGCGGGGCGCTGGCGCCAGGCCCGGCGCTCCCACAGGCCCCCCGCGAGCAACACCGCCACCCCACCCCACGTCAGCACCGGGTTCTCCTCCAGCGCATGTCCCAGCACCAGGAGCGCACACCCCGCGGCCGTCGCCAGCAGCGGGCCCAGGCGCCGCAGACGCCGGAACCGCCAGCCGCTGACGGCCAGGGACACCGTGACGGCCACCGCGAGCATCACCTGGTGCACGGACTCCGTCAGCGACAGGCCCACGCCGACGAACGACAGCACCTGCGCGTAGGTGGAAAGGCATGCCGGGCACACGGCGCACGCCAGAAGCGGCACCAGCACCGACCAGCGGCCCCCAGGCACCTTGCCGCGCTCGTTGGGGTTGGCAGGGGACTGCCCTCGGTGGTGGGCGCAGTCGCAGGCAGCAGCGGACGTCGAGGACGAGTGAATCATGGTCTTCATTCTCAGGAGATGCGAGGGCGCCGCAGCCACGCCAGGCCCAGTCCCAGCGCCAGCAGCGTCGGCAGCACGAGTGCGAGGACGCCCAGCGCCACCTGGGGCACGACCTCCTCACCTGGCTGCTCGACGTAGGTGAATCGAGGCAGGCGCGCGTGCTCGGCGGCCCCCAGGGTGGCACCCGAGAAGACGCGCGGCAGCAGGGCATCGCGCCAGGCCGTGTGGAACCGGTCGACCTGCCGCAGGAAGTGCGCGTGCCGCGAGCCGCCTGTCCCCGCGACGTCCTGGAGCGCCTGCTGGAAGGCCAGCGCGGGGGACACGAAGCGCAGCACGCCGAGCGCGGCCTGCTGGCGCTCCAGTTGCGACTGGAAGGCCGCCACCACGGGCGCGGTGGCCCGGGCCGCCTCGTCCTGCACGGCCAGCGCGGTGGGCCAGTAGCCCTCCGCCTTGGCGCCCTTCGGGGCCAGCTCCGGGTGGTCCTCGAAGTAGGCGGACAGCACCTCACTGCCGCGCCGCTGCGCCTCCAGCGAGGCCTCGCGCGTGGCCCCGACCAACGCCACGCGCGATGGCACCGGGTACAAGCCACTCACCCCGAGCTGCACGGCCGCGGGCACCACGACCACCAGCACGAGCCACGCGCCCACCAGCACCAGGGCATTGGTGGCGGAGCTCAGGGCCCGCGCATTCACGGCCAGCGCCAGGGCGAACCAGAAGGCGCCGTAGCCGACGACCAGCGCCACCCACCCCGCCAGTCGTCCCAGCCCCCCTTCCCCACCCGTCAGCACGTAGCCAGCGACGCCCGCGAGGACACACAGGCCCAGCAGCACGCCCGCGCGCACCAGGAGCCGTCTCAGGGCCCAGCCACGGAGCCCCGTGGCCTGCACCAGCACCAGCCGCAGCGTGCCGTCCTCGCGCTCGCGCGACACCAGGTCGAAGGAGAACGCGAGCGCGAACAGCGGCAGGAGGTAGAGCAGCACGAACGACAGGTCCAGCGTCCCCGTCGCCAGGTGCATGGGGTGCTCCAGCGTGTCGCGCGCGAAGTCCGTGAGGCGGCCCTGCAGCGACACCTGGTAGGCGGACGGCAGCAGGTCCATCTGCCCCACGGTGAACGCGCCCAGCGGGCCCGGAGGCAACAGGGCCTCGGGCTGGACCAGCGTGTTGCCCACCGGCACCGGCATCGCCGGGCTCTTCCAGGGCGGCAGCACTGGCCCCCGCCCCTGGCGCAGGGCCTCCGCCACCTCCGCCAGACGGGAGCGCCGCTCCGTCTCCTGGGTGACGAGCCGCTGCTGGTAGGCCCGCAGGTCCCGGGTGAAACGCCAGCCATTGTAGAGCCCCAACGCCATCAAGCCGAGCAGGAGCGCGGCGGAGAAGGCGAGCATCCGGTCCTTCCGGAGCAGGAACCACTCGTGTCGAAGCAGGGACATGTTCATGTTCTCGTCGCGCCTCAAACGGCGCTCAGGCGATTGCCAGCGCGCAGTGCGAAGGCCGTGGTCCAGGCCAGCCAGAGCCCCAGCAGGAGCAACCCGGGCACCTGCGCCCCGAGCGCGTCCGAGAGGCGCTCCGCGTCCAGGCGCAGCGCTGGCACCTCACGCCACAGGGCCGCGTCGGCCTTGTAGTCCGCGTCGCCGTACTTCGAGCGGTACGTGATGGCGTCATTCATCTGCTTCACCAGCCCCTGCCGGTACTGCTCCGCCTGCTTCGTGAAGCGAAGGTGCGAGGCCAGGTCCGTCTGCGCGAGCGATGCCGACAGGTGTCTCAGCGCCAGCATGGGCGACAGCGGCGCGAAGACGCGGTGCAGGCGCTCCTGCTCGTGGTAGCGCGCCTCCAGCTCACCGAAGCG
Source organism: Pseudomyxococcus flavus (assembly GCF_050038885.1). Taxonomy (NCBI): domain Bacteria; kingdom Pseudomonadati; phylum Myxococcota; class Myxococcia; order Myxococcales; family Myxococcaceae; genus Pseudomyxococcus; species Pseudomyxococcus flavus. The sequence goes on from NZ_CP143624.1 coordinate 8,897,610, forward strand.
CACCGCGCCCACGCGATTGCTGTACTCCTCGCCTGCCTGGAGCGCGATGCCACGGAAGTTGACGGGCAGCGCCTCCAGCGACGCCGCGCCATAGCGGGCCAGCGTCTCGCGCTCGAGCGCCGCCTGTCGCTGGTCCGCGGGGTCGTGACCGCTCAGGCCCTTGTCGTAGTCCTCCGCCAGTTGCCGCGCGAAGTCCTGCGCCGTGGGCACGGGCGCCCACGCCCGGGCCGCGTCCACCGCGAGCCGAGGCACCAGCAGCGCGTTGACCATCCACACGCCGAGGAGCACCACCAACGCCCCCCGGGAGGTCCGCGCCCACGCGCTGACCGCCAGCCCCAGGAACACGAAGCCCGCCAGGTACAACCCATATCCCAGCGCCAGTCCCGACAGCCGTCCCAACAACTCGCCCAGCGAAATGCCCGAGCCCCCTCCCAGGCCCACCACCAGCGCCACGGCCACCGCGAAGAGCGGCACCAGCAGCGCGGCCAGCGCCAGCCCCACGCCCAGGGCCTTGCCCAGCACGAGCTGATACCGGCGCACGCCGGAGCTCAGGAGCAGGCGCAGCGTGCCCTGCTCCCGCTCGGCGGTGAACGCGGAGTAGGTCAGCAGGATGATGAGCAGGGGAACGAGGAGCTGGAGGACGCCCGCCCCCGTGAGCTCTCCGAAGCGCGCCACCGCCGTGGCATCCGCGGCGGGCCGGTACTGCGTGTGATTCCGCTTGTGGGCCTCCAGGTAGACGGCGACGCCCACGTAGGGCTCCACGCCACGGTCGAACGCGGCGAGGATGGACTCCGGCTTGAACGCCCAGACGCCATAGTGCGCGGCCGAGTGCGGATTCTTCTCTCCCTGCTCCAGCCAGTGCTCGCGCGTCAACCGCGCACCGGCTTCGCGCTCGGCACGAGACTCCCGGACATGGAGCGCGCCCACCGCGATGCCCACGGTGGCCAGCAAGAACACCAGGGCGCCCGCGACGCGGAAGCGTCCGTCGCGCGACAGCTCCACCCATTCCTTTCGGGCGATGGCTCGAATCATTCGTCCGTCCTCAGCCACGCATGTGCGTCAGGTAGAGTTGCTCCAGCTCCGCGTGCCCCAGCTCCCGCGTGGCGCGCGTCTCCACCAGCCGGCCTGCCTTCATGATGCCCACCCGCGTTCCGGACTCCTTCGCGCGGAACAGGTCGTGCGTGGCCATGAGCACCGCCATGCCTTCCCCGCTCAAGCGGAGGAGCAGCTCGGACAGCTCGTTGGAGGCCAGCGGGTCCAGCCCGGACGTGGGTTCATCCAGCAGCAACGCCCGAGCGCCCTTCGCCAGCGCGATGGCGATGCCGACCTTCTGCCGCATGCCTTTCGAGTAGCGGCCCACGGGTACGTCGAACGCGCCCGGCTGGAGGCCCGCCCGGGCCAGCCAGTCACTGGACTCCTGCGTGGAGAGCGCGGGTCTTCCCGCCAGGGTGTTGAAGTAGGCCAGGTTCTCCCGGCCCGTCAGCCGGGGGTAGAGCATCACCAGCTCGGGCACGTACGCCAGCAGCCCTCGGACCTGCGCCTCGTGCTGGCGCACCTCCAGCCCCGCGACCCGCGCCTCGCCTTGCGTCGGGGTGATGAAACCCAGGAAGAGATTCAGCGTCGTCGTCTTCCCTGCCCCGTTGGCGCCCAGGAGGCAAAACACCTCTCCAGCTCCGATGGACAGGTCCAGGGACTCCAGCGCCAGGTGCTCGCCATAGCGTTTCGACAGCTTCTTCGCTTCAAGCATGGACACCCCATAACGGAGCACCCATGACAAACGCAACTTGATTGCATCAACCAGCCCTCTCGGGCAGCATTCGTCGAGGTCAACCGAGCCTGTGGGTGCGAGTGGCCGACCGGGCCCTGGAGGATGAACGTGCTGGCGACGATGGTGCTCCTGAACATGGTGTGGGTGGCGTCCGCGCTACCCGACGCGGAGAAGGTGGCGTGGGGAAGCGCGGTGGCCGCGCGTGGCCAGCAGGCCCACGGCTACCTGCCCGTCCCCGGCGAGGGCGACGCGGTGCCGTCCATTCCCGTGACGGTGATTCATGGAACGAAGCCGGGACCGGTGGTGGCGCTGATGGCGGGCATCCACGGCGCGGAGTACGTCCCCATCCTCACGCTGCAGCGGCTCGCGGAGCGGCTGTCCCCGGAGACGGTGCGTGGGACGGTGGTCATCGTCCACATCGCCAACGTCCCGGCCTTCCAGCGGCGCACCGTCTATTACGGACCGCTGGACTGGAAGAACCTCAACCGCGTCTTTCCAGGCTCGGCCACGGGCTCGCCCACCGAGCGCATCGCGCACGTACTCACCCAGGAGGTGTTCAAGCGAGTGGACGCGGTGGTGGACGTGCACTGCGGTGACGCCAACGAGGCCCTGGCGCCCTATGTCGCCTACATCGCCAACGCGAAGGACCCGAGCGTCACGGAGCGCTCACGCGCCATGGCCATGGCCTTCGGCGCCCCCACGGTGAAGCCGCTCTGGCCGGACTTCTCGCAGCCCACCCGCTACACCTCCGCCACGGCCGTGGCGCTGGGTGTCCCCGCCATCGGTGTCGAGTGGGGAGGCGAGGCTCGCGCGTCCCTGGAGGAGCGCTCCCGGGTGGAGACCGGGCTGCTCCGCGTGCTCAGGCAGCTCGAGGTCATCCCGGGCGGTGCGCCTCCGCCGGTCAAGTCGCGCTTCGTCAGCTGGTCGGAGTCCGTGATGAGCCCCGTCCATGGCGTCTTCTCGCCAGCCGTGCGGCCGGGGCAGCGGATCGAAGCGGGGGCCCGGCTCGGCGAGATTCGGGACGCGTTTGGCCGGACGCTCGCCGTTCCCGCCGCGCCCTTCACGGGCGTGGTGCTGTTTGGCGCCACGACGCCGCCCGTGAATCCGGGCGAGCCGCTCGTGTCCCTGGGACAGATGGCGGATACGCCGCCCCGCACCGCCCCGGTGCAGCCGCCCCGGCCCCCGCCCGTCGTGCTCAACCACCTGTACGTCGTCCTTCCCGCGGAGTCCTTCGAGGCGCTACGAGCGCTGGAGTTCCTCTCGCAGGAGTTCGCGCAGGTGGATGGAGGTCTGCCTCGGTTCGAGGCGCCAGTGCCCACGGCGCAATCCCTGTACGTGCGTGGCCAGGACACCTATCTGGAGCTGCTGGGGCCGGACAACGCCTTCGGCGAGCCCGTCGGCAAGGTGGGCGTGGGCCTCGGCGTCGAGCAGAAGGGTTCCCTGTCACGGCTGGTCGGGCCGCTGCGGCTCGCGCTGGGAGGCAAGGTGCACCAGGAGCGAACGCAGCGGCAGTTCGAAGGCCGGGGCCAGGTCCCCTGGTACGACGTCCTCTACCACGCGGGCACCGCGCGAGACGCCACCCTGGCGCTGTGGGTGAGTGAGTACGTTCCTGAGTTCTTCCGGGCGCTGGACCCGGACCGGCCCTGGCGCGCGGATGACGTCAGCCGCCGAGCCTTCCTGGGCCCGCGCTTCAAACCCGAGCGCCTGCTCCGGAACGTGGAGCAGGTGTCCCTGGAGCTGTCCCCGCAGCGAGCCGCCACCTTTGTCCGCGAGCTGGTCGCACTGGGCTACCAGCAAGCCGCGCCTCCAGGTGAGGTCTTCGTCCTGGAAGGTGGAGGCATGCGCTGGCAGGTGCGCGAAGCCGCCCGGCCTCGAGGGCTCCTGGAAGTCGCGTTCTCGCTCAACCGGGTGAAGACGGGCCCGCGCGTCTATGCGCTGGGCAAGGGCGCGAAGCTCGAGTTCTCCCAGAACACGCCCGAAGCTCGCTGGGTGCTCGCGGACAGCGAGTGACCGGCCAGCTCTTGAAGCCCTGGCGGCGGGTGCGCCGCGGCCTGTCACGCGTCCGCGAGCAGGTGCTCCACCAGGTCCCGGGCCGTCGCCGACAGTCTCCCCCAGTCCAGGTAACAGACGCAGAGGCGGCGCCGGGCCCAGGCATCGGACAACGGCACCATTCGGTATGCGCCCTCCCGGCGATGTCGGTGGGCGACGCGCTCCGGGACCAGGCCCAGGCCCACGCCGTGAGACACCATCTCGCACAGGCCGCGGAAGCTCTTCATCCTGACCCGGAAGGACAGATCGAATCCCGCCCGGCGGGCGTGTCCACTGACGTGCTCCTGCAGGGCGCTGTCCGGGGCCAAACCGACGAAGGGCTCCGTCCGCACGTCGCTCAACGCGAGGCTCCGGGACGAAGCCAGCGGATGTGCGGAGGGAAGGATGAGGACGAGAGGGTCCGGTGCGAGCGGGCGGACCTGCAACTCGCCCGTCTCCACCGCGGAGGAGATGAGCCCCACCTCCGCCAGCCCCGACTCGACGGCCTTGACGATGTCCACGCTGGTGCGCTCACGCAGGTCCACGTTCAGCTGGGGATGTCTGGCCAGCCAGGGCGCCAGCTTCTCGGGCAGGAGCTCGGTCAGCGCGGCGGTGTTGGCATGAAGGCGGAGCGTGCCGCGCCGGCCCGACACGAACGCCTTCAGCTCGCCCTTCAGCAACTCCTGTTGATGGAGGATGACCCTGGCGTGATGCGCGAGCGCATCCCCCGCCTCGGTGGTGACGACGCCGCGCGGACGACGCTCGAGCAGCTTGACGCCCACGGCCTCCTCGATGCTCCGCAGGCGCTCGCTCGCGGACGCCAGCGATAGATGTGCCCGCTGCGCGCCCTGCGTGATGCTCCCCGCATCCACGATGCAGAGGAACAGGTGCAGGTCCGAGATATCGAGCCGCATCGCGCCTCCTGATCCACCTGCCTTCGGCGGCACCGAAGGGAGTCCCGAGTCCATCCGCATTGTGCCAGGGCAACCCGGGTGGCGCCCCCTCCCGGATAGTGGAAGGTGAGTCCTTCACGAGACGCTGCGAGGGGAACGCGCCGAGGGGTGTTGACCCTGCTCGGCGCGTGGCCTCGCTCCACATCAACGCGCCGACGGGTCTGGCGACTGGGCGGGCTGCGCTGACGCCGCGAGGAAGCGCACCATGGCGCATTCGATGTCCTGGAGCCCCACCGCCAGCGCGCGCGCAGCGGTCCGCGGTCCGCGCACCGTGAAGGCGAAGCTGCCCTCCACCCTTCCCTCCTCGAAGATGGACTCCAGCAGCGCCACCTCGCGTGCCCGAGGCGCGGCGAGCCGCTGCTCGAGCAGCGGAAGGATGTCTCGGAGCGCCTCCAGGGTGATGCGCGAGTCACGGAGCATCCGCTCGGCCTGCCCCTGACGCAGATGGATGAACGTCTGCAACTTCGCTTCGGGGCTTCGCGCCTCGCCGACCGCGGCTTCGAGGCGCGCGAGGGCAGACGCCCAGGCCTGGTCCACCCAGGCGTCGAACAGGTCCCGCTTGCTCCCGAAATGGAGCTGGACCCAAGCCTCCGACAACCGGGCACGCCGGGCAATGTCTTGCATGGAGGCAGCGGTGAATCCCCACCGGGCAAAGACGTCACCGGCCGCTACCAGGATGGCGGCGCGCTGCCTCGGAACCATCGAGACGACATTCATCATGCTAGAAACCGAAGCCCACCGCCGCGGAGGGCATGAGCGAGCCCGTCTGCGGGTCACGCGACACTTCGACGCCCACGGCGGGAATGGCGACTTCGCGGACGTAGATCCGCAGCCCCACGCCCGGCGTCACGTAGCGAAGCACCGAATTCGTCCAGGCCACCCGCCCGACATCCACGAACGCATGCGCCGTCAGGGTCGCCAGTCGAGGCCGCCAGAGCGGCACCTGATACTCCAGCGTCGCGGAGCTCGCCTGCTCTCCCCACAGCGTCGCGGGGGCAAAGCCGCGGCTCCCGGGACGCGCCCCCAGCAGCTGCGCATCCAGGAACGGGTCGCCCCAGGCCTGTCCATGCATGGCGGTCAGCGTCAGCGCATGGCTGCCCGCCACCGGCAGCGTGTAGCTCGCGAAGAACGAGACCTGGCGGAGCTCCCGGGACGACCCCAGGAAGCCCAGCCCTTCGCGATAGAGCGCCCGGGCGACCAGGCCTTCATTGAAGAAGAAGTGGAAGTCCTGTCCCAGATACTCGGCCGAGACGCTCACACCATGCACGTCCCCGCGCGGCGGCGCGGGCGTGCGCTCCTGGCTCGCCAGCGGCTTGTTGATGAGGGAGAACCAGCCCGCGCCCACGTTCAGCTCCGGCGTCACCTGGTACCCGAGCGTCCCGGCGACATCGAAGCGGCGGTCGGTATACGCGTCCACGAGGACGTCACGGACACGCCGCTGCCGCTCCGTCTTGGAGACCAGGAAGGAGACGAAGCCCGTCCAGCGGCTGCCACCGATGCTCGCGTCCCGGTACATCGAGAACAGCGTGCCGCCGCGATTGCCACCCAGCGCGCCCGCCACCAGCGTCTTGTTGAGGCCGAACAGGTTGCTCTCGACGGCGAACACCCCCGCCTGCCATTGCCCCTGGCCCGACGAGAAGACAGGCACCGGCAGCAGGGTCCAGCGCTCTTCGACGGTGACGTGGAGCGTGACGCCCCCAGCCGTCGGCCGGGTCGCCACCTCGACGCTCTTGAAGAGCTTCAGGTTGAGGAGCCTCCGCTTCAGCGCGGCGGCCTCTTCCGCGGTGAACACGTCCCCCGGCGCCAGGCGCAGCGCCTGGAGGATGACGGAGTCCCGCGTGCGGGTGTTCCCCTGGATGTCGATGCGCTCGATGTGCCCCGTCGACAGGGTGGGAGGTGCCGCGGTGGCCGCGAGCAACCCTCCATCAGGGACTGGCTCCGAGGGCGGCCGGGACTCCACGTCGCGAGCCCACGCTCCACCCGCCAGGCCCACCACCTGAAGCACCACGAGGAATCGAAGCGGTCGTGACATGGGAACCGCGGGCTGGGTGACTGAATCGGCCATCTGGTCAGTCTCGGGCATGCGACGTCCCGCACCACCCAGGGGTGGGGCGGGCAGTGGCGTTGTCTCAATGCGGCTTTCGCTTGGGGCCAGGCGGGGCCAGGAGGCCGCGGATGAACACCTCGAAGCAGCAATTCAGCGCCTGCGGGTCCGGGGCGTCCGGCAGCTGCGTCATCGTTCGGAAGGCGAGCATCGTGAGGAGCTCCACGAAGCCCAGGGCCACCTGGAAGGGCTGGCCCACCGCGAACGTCCCCTGTGCCACGCCCTCCTCGATGACGCGTGCCAGGATTCGAGCTTCGGCCTCCCGCATGCGCGGCAGGTAGTTGGCGGCCTGCGTGCCCAGCTCGAAGAGCGTGCTCATCTCGATGCGGTGCCCCAGGGGCGCCCGGGTGTACTGCTGCCGCTTGCACTCGATGAAGGCTCGGACCTTGGCCTCAGGCGTCGACGCGCCACGGATGCTCGCCTCGAGCTCGGAGAGCGACTGCGCATGCGACAGCTGGAGGCTGGCCTCGAACAGCGCCTCCTTGCTCTCGAAGTGCAGGTAGATGCTGCCCTTTCCAACACCCGCACGGCGGGCGATGTCCTCGACGGAGGCCTTCTTGAAGCCGAAGCGGGCGAAGACCTCGCTGGCGGCATCGAGAATGGCGGTGCGCGGGCTCGTACTCATTGACCAGCTTGATAGCTCGGTCACCTGGTCACAACAAGCTGTCTGACGCGGCCCCTGGGCTCTTGCCTGGTCGCCAACCGATGGCGCCCTGTGCTCAGGCGGCGTCTGGGTGTGCATCGTCCATCCCCTTTCGCCGCACGGCGGTGCGAAGCGCGTGGGCCAGCGCGCGGGTCATCGTGGAGGAACGCCCCCGGTACACCATCTGCGAGCTGAAGCGGGTGTGCAGCCAGATGTAGACGCGCTCGGCGTTGAGCACGCGCCAGGCCAGGACCGAGTAGGCCGCGAGCGCCGCCACGCTGAACACCCCACCGCCCACGCTGCCACTCGCGTGCGCCGCCGCGAGCGGACCCCGCACGAGCAGGTCCACCAGCACCATGGCGCCTGCGAGCACCGCGAAGCCGTGCATCCAGCGGGCCGTCGGTCGCTGGAACAACACCGTGACGCCGCAGACGTGCTCCAGCCCCCACCGCCGACCGTGCATCACCACGCTTCGGGTCGTCACCCGCATGCCGTCGCGGTCGAAGAGGACTTCGTCCACCGACGTCGGGAGCGCGGCCGTTCCCGTGGGCGACTGTTCTCGCTGAAGTACGTCCTGCACGCCGTCACCTCGTGTGTTGAGGAGGTCTCCACCCACCCTGCTTCGTTGCTCGCCGGCTCATGGGCTCAACTCGACGCCGATGCCCGGCGCGATGGTCCACAGCCCCCGGTTCCCCCGTGATGGGGGGTACCACTCACCGACCAGTTGCACGCGAAAGCGCTCCAGGAACGTCGCGCCGAGGAGCGCCTGCACCACGGGGCGCGAGCACGCGCTCACTCCGGCGGCGCTGCAGTCGTCGCGGCTCGAGGACTTCCGCGTGCTGAACTGCCAGCCACCACGCAGGGCGAGGCGTCCCTGGACGAGCGGCGCCCGCAGGGCGGCGGGCCGGAGCTCGGGACCCGCGACCGCGACCAGCGCGAAGTGCTCGCCGCCCCCCGTGGAGAAGACGCGTTGCAGCCCCCGCATGCCAAGCGCCCCCGCCAGCCGCAGCCCTCGGGGGACCTCGGGCGCATCGGTGCCAAGGCTCACGCCCAGCTCGGTCAGGGTCGGCCCCATCACCAGGTGCAGCGAGGTCCGTGGAGGTTCGTAGGCGATGGTATCGGCCACCAGCTTTCCGGCGAACTCGACCGCCGCGGGGCCCTCGCCCGGCTGCACGTCCGCGAGCCGCTGCACCGCGCCGCCCAGGACCTGCCGGATGCGAAGCAGCGCGAGGTCATCCCGGCCTGGCGGGACCCCCAGGTCGGTGAAGCGGAAGCCGTAGGCGCTGAGCAGCCGCAGGGTGTGCCCGAGCTCGCTCTCCCGTTCTCCCCGCCGCCAGTCCGGCCACTTCGCCGGAGTGACGCCCGGCACCCGTGGGGGCGCTTCACCGGCGGCGGCGCGCTCGCACTGCGCGTGGCGCCAGCCGCGCGCCCCCAGCGCCTCCTTCGCGTCACGGCACACGGCATAGAGCCGGTCGAGGGACACCTGGAGCAACACCCGGAAGTCGGCCAACGCCTCACCGTCACAGGCCGCCTCCGCGCCCGGCAGACTGTCGTAGACCGCGCGCATGCAGGACAACGGTGAGCGGTCCGCCGCGGCCGCGTCGAGCCCCTCGATGCCCGCGAGCCCGGCCGCGGCCGCCTGCTCGTACATGACCCGCGCGTCGTACATGCCCAGGTGGAAGTCGAAGCTGCGAAAGGCCGTCTCGAAGAAGCCGAGGAACGCGCCCAGGGGCGCGCCCGCGGCGGGATAGTGCCGACGCGGGAGGGCCAGCCGCCTGGCGATGTCCGGCTCCTCCTCGAGGAGCAGCGCCAGCTCCTTGGACCGCGCCGTATCGATGAATGCGGCAAGCACCCCGCCCACCAGTTGTGGCAGGTGGAGGTCCGCGCGCGGCGTCTTCGGGCCGGGCTCTGCCGGGTACTCGGTGGCGTCCGGGTCGAGGAACGCGAAGAAGACATCGGAGGGCGAGCGCCGGCCCCCGGGCTCGGGCACGTCGCGCCAGCGCGGAACGCCGCCGTCGGGCCCCGGGACGAGCCCGTCTCGCGCGAGCCCCACGGCCAGCCGCAGCGGCGTGTTGTCGAAGATGCCGCCGTCCACGTAGTCGGAGACGTGCGCCTCTTCGGCCAGGCACACGCCGGGACGGGCCGTCGCCCCCGCCACACAGGTGGCCAGCGCCTTGGGCGGGAACGCCACCGGAAACGCCATCGATGCCAGGACGAGGTCGCGCACCTGCTCGAACGCCACCTCGCCCTGGGCGTCGGTGACGAGCAGCGGCTCCCGCCGTGTGCTGCCGGGCGTGGTGTAGTTCGTCACGCGCGGCGGCCGTCCGGGGCCGCGCCCCTGGATGCGCAGGGCGAACTTCTCCTCCATGCGCGGCAGGGCCATGCGCCCGCCCGCCACGTGCACCAGGCGCGGCTCCACGCGCGTGACGGACACGCCCAGCACCACGTCGCAGGCCGGGGTGAGGCCCCGGTTCCACGCCTCCTCGATGCGACGCGCCTGCACCTCCAGCCACGCACGGGAGAAGACGCCCAGCGGTGTCACGTCCTCGGGTACGAAGAGGCGGCCATAGCCCACGGGAATCCACGTCTCCCAGAAGAGCGACTGGGTCGGGTCGCCGGGCGCCGTCTCACCACACGCCGCGAGGACGGCCAGCAGCACGTTGAGGCTGCCGGCCGACGCCCCCGTCAAAAGCCGCATGCGCTCCACGCCATCGGCGCGGGCCGTGCTGGCGGCATACGCGAGGAAGCCGGCCTCGTAGGCGCCCAGCGACACCGCGCCACTGACGGTCAGCGAGTACGCGCTCGCGCGAGGAACCGGCTCGAATGGGGACGCCTCGGGGGTGTCCGCATGCGCCACGCGCGTGGCGAGCAGACATGCGATGAGCGCGACGGTCGCGCACCACCGGGTCCTCCAAGACTCCATGACTGACTTGGTTTTCTGGTCAGTCCTGGACGCCAAAAAGCCCGACGCGCGGGTGCCACGGAGGGCCCCGGGGTGCTTCATCGAACGCGGCGGCGAGCTCATTGACCGGAATGGTATTTTGGTCAGGTGGTCAACACAAGCCCACCTCGGGTGTCAGGCCATCAGGTCCGGGGCGGCGAACGGCTCGCAGCGGTGGATGCCCACCACCGCGAGCCACATCTTCTCCACTCAGTGCGTGAGGCTGTCTCGCGACTCGCCGCGTCGTGGCGCCACCTGCTCGCGCGTCACCGTCTCCCGGCCGGTGGCCCTCCCCCGCTCCAGCAGCGACTTGAAGCGCAGCAGGTCGTCGTCCATCTGCTTCTTGGGGTCCACGCCCAGCAGCTTCGCGAACGCATGGCCGATGGCGCCCGCCGGTGGGTTGTACGCCAGACGGATATCGAGGCGCGTTCCGCCGCGCGGCGTGGGCTCGAAGTGGATGACGCCCAGGTTCTCCACCGCCGTGCCCTCCACGCTCCTCCACGCGAGCACCTTGTTGGGCTCGTACCTGGTGACGACGGCGTCCCACTCGAAATGCACGCCCGCGGGACCGCGCACCTTCCAGTGCGAGCGCCCCTGCTCTCCCGGGATGACCTCATCGACGTGCGTCATGAAGCGGGGGAAGTTCTGCATCTCGCGCCAGAAGGCGAACACCTCCTCCACGGGCGCGTTCACGGTGATGTCCTTGTGCAGGGTGATGGCACGGCGCCCGGCCCCCAGTCCCGTGAGCTGCTTCATCCCCAGGTTCGTGAGTGCCCGGGTGCCCAGCACCACGCCGCCGAGCGTCACGAGGGTGCCCGAGAGCCCCCGGCGCCCCAGTCCCCAGGCCGTCAGCATCAGGCCGCCCACCGCGCCGAACAGCCGCTCCGAGGGAGACCAATGTTCCTGGAAGAAGGCCCGCGACTCGCCAGAGCGCATGATGCCGCCTTGCAGCGCGGGGTGTGACGCGCCATCCGCATGCGGGACGAGCTGGTTGTCCAGCCCGCGCACGCCATGAACCTTGCCGAGGCGCGGAATCACGCGCCGCAGCTCGTCGCGCAGGATGACACCTTCCAGCTTCACGACGCCGTCTTTCGCGGAGACACGGATGGCGCCGGGATGCGAACACACCCGCCCCAGCGCCGAGCGCACCCGCTCTTCCAGGACCAGGTCCTCCACGGGCGCCCGGTGCAGCCTGCGGCGTGACTCGAAGAAGAGGCCACGCGAGCGTTGAGAGAGGTCCCGGGCGACGACCCCCACCGCATCCCCTGCTTCATGCGCTGCGTGGACCGCCTTTCCTTGAAGGTGGGACCTGCGCCAGCGGCCACTGCGTGGGTCCGCCCAGTACATCAGGCCCAGGCCCAGCCCCGCGCCTCCAATTCCCCATAGGGCAGCTTTCATCGTTCCTCTCCTCTCGAATCTCTTTGTCCGCTTCCCGGAACGTGAAGGCGGCGATGGCGCAGTGCAGCAGACGGGAAGGGGCTGCCCCGCTCGCGTCCGCGACGTCCGTGTGCCTCCCAGGCGAACGGGCTTGCGCCTGGCGCCCCTCGCGTTGACTGGGCAACGGCGGCGGTGCCCGCGCGCCCGGGCGTGCCCACTGTGTCCAGGCTGGCGAACCCGAGAGGAGCAACGCTGCATGCCTGAAGTGCCGACGACGCCTGACGCGCCCGTGAAGGAGCCGGACCCGAACAAGAAACCCGGGCGCGAGCCGCCGGGTCCACAGGAGCCGCCGAAGAAGGACCCGCCGAGCCGGCAGCCCCCCGAAATCGAGCCGCCCCGGCCGCCCGACATCAAACCGCCCGGCATCCACGACCCGCCCGTGCCCAACCAGCCCGGCCGGCCCGAGATCATCGCCTGAGCGACACCGCGACGGACGTACCGAGGGTCCGCGGTGCGGGCATCCGAACGGGGGCTCGCATCATCCGCGCGCGCCCGCCCTGTTCCGCGAGGCACCTCGGATGCCCAGGTTCATGAGGGAGGCGCACCCGCTCGTGTCGGGGACGCCGAGGAGCCCCGGCATGCGAGAACCCGAGTTCCAGGACCGTTACGAGGCAGGCCGCGTGCTCGCGGGGCACCTGCTGCGCTACGCACGAGCCCCCGGCACGCTGGTCCTGGCCCTGCCGCGAGGCGGCGTGCCCGTAGGGGCCGAGGTGGCCCGGCAGCTCGGGGTGCCGCTGGACGTCTTTCTCGTCCGCAAGCTGGGCACGCCGGGCCACGAGGAGCTGGCCATGGGCGCCATCGCTTCGGGCGGTGTCCGCGTCCTCAACCGCGAAGTCATGGATGAGCTGAACATCGGCCGCGATCAGCTCGAGGACGCCACCCGGCGCGAAGCGTTGGAGCTCGAGCGGCGCGAGCGCAGCTATCGGGAGGGCCGGCCTCCCCCCGACGTGCGCGGACGCACCGTCCTCCTGGTGGATGACGGGCTGGCCACCGGAACGACGATGCGCGCGGCGGTGGCGGCGCTCCGAATCCATGAGCCCGCCTCCATCGTCGTCGCCGTCCCCGTGGCCGCCGTCCAGTCCTGTGAGAGCCTGGCCCAGGTGGCGGATGACATCGTCTGCGTCCGCACGCCCGAGCCCTTCTATTCGGTGGGCCTGTGGTACCGCGACTTCGCGCAGACAGAAGACGACGAGGTCCGCGCGCTGCTCACCCAGGCCGCCCGGGAGCAGGCCCCGGCCGGTGCTCAGCCCTCCGCTTGAGCCCCCACGCTCCGGTGTCGTGCCTCAGGGCCGGGAGGCCAGTCCCCACGTGCGCATCGTGGTGCGTCCCACCACGTGTCGACGAGCCGCTGCACGCGCCGGAAGGGGAATCCATGGACGCGGGGAGAGGCCTCGGAGGGTCCGTTCCCCCGCCCGCCACACCGCCAGGGTGGCGCGCCCATGGCAGGCACATCACCGTCCCGGAACGAAATGTGGATAAGCTCCGGGGCCGCCGCCCACCGCATGCACGCGTTCCCTTCCCGTCGACTGTTGCTGATGGCCGTCCTCGTGGCCACCACTCTCTCCGCGGCCGTCGAAGGGGTCTGGCGCTACTCCGGGGTGGTGAGCACCCCGGCGCGAATCGTCCTGACCGCGGCCTTGGGACTTCTCATCAGCGGCGCCCTGGCGCTGCTGCTGCTCGCCCGGGAGCGCGCGCACCGGGCGCGGGACGCGGCCTCGCACAGCGCGGATGCCGCCAGCGCCCTTCGCGAGGCGGTGATGAACGTGACGTCCGTGGGCTTCGCGTTCTTCGACCGCGAGCTGCGCTACGTCCACGTCAACACGGCCCTGGCGGCGATGAACGGCCTGCCCGCGGAGCGCCACCTGGGCCGCCACGTCACGGAAGTGATGCCGGACCTGGGCAAGCTCATCGCCCCGCGGCTCCAGCTCGCGCTCGACACGGGAGCCCCCATCCAGGACACGCTCCTCCAGGTGGAGACGCCCGCCGCGCCGGGAGAGAGCCGGTACTGGTTCGGCAGCTACCTGCGCGTGTGCGGCGCGAAGGGCGAGGTCCTGGGCGTCGTCGCCTCGCTGTCCGAGCTCACCGAGCGCATGCGCGCCGAGAAGAGCCTCCAGGAGCACGAGGGCCGGCTGGACGTGCTCACGCGCTCGCTGCCGGACTACCTGTGGGGCGGCAAGCTTCGCGACGGCCGGCTGCGTGACTTCTACTGCACCCCCGTCATCGAGCGCACCACGGGCTATGCCGCCTCCGCCTTCGTCCGGCCCGCGCCGGATGGCGGACCTCCGCCGCTGTGGGCGGAGATGATCCACCCCGAGGACCGCGCCCGCTACCGCGCCAGCATCGAGGGCATGGCCCCGGGCGCCGAGGCGGAGCTGGAGCACCGGATCATCTGCGCCGACGGCCGCGTGCGCTGGGTGCGCAGCCGCGCCGCCGCGTCCGCGCTGGATGCCCAGGGCGAGCTGCACGTGGGGTGCGTCGTCACCGACATCACCGACCGGCGTCTCGCGGACGGCCTGCGGCAGCGCCTCCACGACAGCTTCCGCCGCTCCGCGCAGGAGTGGCGCCGCACCTTCGACGCCGTCGCCTCGCCGCTCATGGTGCTGGGCGCGGACGGCACCGTGCAGCGGCTCAACGCCGCGGCCATCGCGCTCTTCGATGGCCTGGACCCCTCCGGCCAGCCCCTGTTCACCGCGGCCAGCGCCCCACCCTGGTCCCACGCCCTGCCGCTGGTGGATGAGCTCCGCCGCACCCGCGCCAGCGCCACCCGGGAGCTGGGAGACCCCGTGTCGCGGCGCACGTGGGAGGTCTCCGCCACGTGGGTGGACGAAGCCGGCGGCGAGGACTCGCGCATCATCCTGGTGGCCACCGAGGTGACGCGCCTCCTGGAGCTTCAGGCCAGCCTGCGCCGCAGCGAGACCATGGCCGCCATGGGCGCCATCGTCGCGGGCGTGGCCCACGAGGTCCGCAACCCGCTCTTCTCCATCTCCGCCGTGGTGGACGCGGTGGAGGCGACCTTCGGCGCCCGCGCGGAGCTCAAGCCGTATGTCGACGTCCTGCGCGGCGAGGTGAAGCGCCTCAACCACCTCACCCAGGAGCTGTTCGAGTACGGCCGCCCCACCCGGGGCGAGTGGGTGGAGGGCCCCGTGGCCCCCGTGGTGGTGGACGCGCTCTCCGCGTGCACCCTGGCCAGTGAGCGGGCGGGTGTGTCGGTGGACCGCACGCTGGCGGCGGCGCTGCCGCCCGTGCGCATGGACGCCCGGCGGCTCTTCCATGTCTTCCGGAACGTGGTCGAGAACGCGGTGCAGCATTCCCCCGCGGGCAGCACGGTGCGGGTGGCCACGGACGAGGTGGAGGAGGCGGGCCGGGCGTGGGTGCGCTGCACGGTGCGCGACGGCGGACCGGGCTTCCGCGAGGAGGACCTGCCCCACGTCTTCGAGCCCTTCTTCAGCAAGCGACGCGGGGGAACGGGCCTGGGCCTGGCCATCGTCCAGCGCATCCTGGAAGAGCACCAGGGCGTCATCCGCTTGCGCAATCACCCGGAGGGCGGCGCGGAGGTCACCCTGCAGCTACCAGCTGTTTCTTCGCCCGTCTCGGATCAACACGTAGACTCCCTGGCTTCATGACGCGTACCCGTATCCTCCTCGTGGACGACGAGCCTGGCATCCGGCTGGGCATGAGGGGCTTCCTCACAGCCCACGGGTTCGATGTGGACGAGGCCTCGAGCCTCGCCGAAGCCCAGGAGGCGTTCCGCACCACCCGCCCGGACGTGGCCGTGGTGGACTATCGCCTCACCGACGGCACCGCGCTGGAGCTGCTGCCGCGGCTCAAGGACATCGACGCCTCGGTCCCCCTGGTGGTGCTCACCGGCCATGGCTCCATCGAGCTGGCCGTCCAGGCGGTGAAGGAAGGCGCCGAGCAGTTCCTCACCAAGCCCGTGGAGCTGGCCGTCCTCAAGGTGGTGCTGGACCGGCTGGTGGCGCAGCGCCGGGAGCGGCAGCGGCTGCTGGCGGAGCGCTCGCGCGCGCCACGCACCACGGTGGACCCCTTCATCGGCACCAGCGCCGTCATCCGCGAGCTCCAGGCCCAGGCCGAGCGCATCATCGAGAGCGACAGCCCGGTGCTCATCACCGGCGAGACGGGCAGCGGCAAGAGCGTGCTCGCCCGCTGGCTGCACGAGGGAGGCCCCCGCAAGGATGCGCCCTTCGTGGACCTCAACTGCGCGGCGCTCTCCAAGGACCTGCTCGACTCGGAGCTGTTCGGCCACGAGAAGGGCGCCTTCACCGGCGCGGTGTCCGCCAAGCAGGGCCTGCTGGAGGTCGCCGACCGGGGCACCCTGTTCCTGGACGAGATTGGCGACATGGACGCCGCCGTCCAGCCCAAGCTGCTGAAGGTGCTGGAGGAGAAGCGCTTCCGTCGCCTGGGTGACGTGAGGGACCGGCGCGTGGACGTGCGCCTCATCGCCGCCACCCACCAGGACCTGGGCACGGCCGCCCGGGAGAAGCGCTTCCGCAGCGACCTCTACTTCCGCGTCAGCACCCTCATCCTCCACGTGCCGGCGCTGCGCGAGCGGCCCGAGGACATCGTCGAGCTCGCGCACCACTTCCTCGCGGAGCTGGGCGCGGCGCGGGGCCGAAGCGGCGTGGGCCTGCGGCCCGACGCGGAGGCCGCCCTGAAGCGCTACGCGTGGCCCGGCAACATCCGCGAGCTGCGCAACGTGCTCGAGCGCGCCGTGCTGCTGTCCGGCGGCGGCCCGCTCTCCCGGGGCGACCTGCGCTTCGAGGCCAGCACCGCCGAGGCCGCGCCCGACGCGGACGAGGACCTCACGCTCGAGGAGCTGGAGCGCCGCCACATCGAGCGCATCCTCCGCCGCGAGCACGGCCACGTGGAGCGGGCCGCCGCACGGCTCGGCATCCCCCGCTCGTCCCTCTACGAGCGCCTCAAGCGCCTGGGCATCAACCGATCCGGATTCCAGAAACCGGATCCGTAGCCTGGACGCAGCGCGTGAAAACACGCCCGACCTCTGAAGCAAGCACCGGAATTTACTTGGAACCATGACAAGCCCGTTGCTGGCCCCAGCTTTGCTGGGGGCCGCTCCGTGGCGCGGAACATCCTGATCGTCGACGACGAGTCCTCTCTCTGCTGGGTGCTGGGCCAGTTCTTCTCAGGCGCCGGGTACCGTGTGGACTCGGCGGGGGCGCTGGATGAAGCGTTGGACCTGATGACCACGGGCCGCTACGACCTGGTCATCAGCGACCTGCGCCTGAGCGGAACGCTGTCTGAGGAAGGGCTGATGCTGGCCGACTTCGTGCGCCGCTATGCCCCCCAGACGCGGATGGTGCTGTTGACCGCGTTCGCCACCCAGGAGCTCACCGACCGCGCCCAGGCGCTGGGCGTGGACCTGGTGCTGCCCAAGCCGCAGCCGCTGCCCGCGCTCGCCGAGCATGTCTCGCGCCTGCTCAGCGCCGTGGCCGCCACGACCTGACCCACAAGCCCGGCCTCCGCGTGTGAGTCCCCCGTGGCCCCGCGCGTCGACGCGTCACGACGACGCCGGAATCACAGAACAGTAATCCCAGACATCCAATTACCGCGACGGTCCGCCTGCTTGCCGCGGCCCCATCCGGATTCCAGAAATCAGATCCAGCCTTCGGAAAACAGCGGCGGCGTCCGATTCCAGGATGGATGCAAATGACGAACATGACAGGGGTGGGCATGTGTCAAATCCCTGGCACTGGGGTTGCTCTTCGCCGGATTCGTGACTCAGCGAGCCCCCACGCCCGTAGCGCCTTCCTCCCAGCGGCAGCCATCTGGCAGGGATTCCACGCCCTCCGGCAGTTCCCTGGCTTATGAAACACTGTCCGCTCTCCCCACGTCCTCGAGCGCCTCACAGCGCGTCAAAAGACAGACAAGGGGGCTGAAGTGGGTTGTGCCCCTGCTGTTGTGCGTGGCTGCGGGCCAGGCGGCGGCGGACCCCGTCCTCCGTCACAGCGTGGACCAGCGCGGCGACCTGCTGATGATTGGCAACACGCTGGCCCAGGACTGCGCCAGCAACGTCCCGGGGCCGCTGGTGGGCACGGTGGGGAACTGCGGGTCGAACACGTCGGATGACTCGGTGGACGTGTACTGGACCATCGAGTCGGGCGTGGCCTTCGCGAACACCTCGGTGACGGCCACCCAGGCCCGGAGCCGGGCCGCGCTGGAGGTTCCAGCGGGTGCCATCGTCACCTACGCGCGATTGTACTGGGCCGCGCACCTGTCCACGACCACGTCCAGCCGGACGCCGGACACCACGGCGGAGTTCAGCCGGCCCGGGGCGTTCTCCCAGATGGTCACGGCCGACGTCACGCACCAATACAACCCGAGTGGCCGGTTCATCTACGAGGCCTCCGCGGACGTCACCAGCCTCGTCGCGGCCCATGGCACGGGCGTCTACGAGGTGAGCGACGTGGATGCCGCGCCCATCACCCACCTCAACAGCACGGACCCATTCAGCGCCTGGGCACTGGTCGTCTTCTACCGGCATCCGGACGCGCCCATCCGCAACCTGACGCTGTTCGACGGCCTGGACCGCGTCTCCAGCGGCGCGCCCCAGACGGTGACGCTGTCCGGCTTCCAGGTTCCGCAGTCGGGGTTCGATGCCAAGCTGGGTGTCCTGGCCTTCGAGGGCGAAGCGTCCCGCTCCGGAGATCAGTTCCGCATCAACGGCACGGCGATTTCCGACGACACCAATCCCTCCAACAACTTCTTCAACAGCTCCCGCTCGGTGATGGGCTCGCCCGCGTCGCACGCCGACGACCTGCCTCGGCTGACGGGCGGCCAGGCGAGCATGTCCGGTGTGGACCTGGACGTGGTGGACATCACCAACCGCGTCACCGGTGGCGCCACGTCGATGACCCTGACTGCCACGTCGACGAATGATGCCTACATCCTCGGCGCCTTCGTCACGTCCATTGCCACGCTCCGGCCCGACTTCATCAACACCTACAAGACGGCCGCGGCGGTGAATCCCCGCGCGGATGGCTCCCTGCGCGGCGGCGACGTCATCGAATACACCATCGTCACCACCAACACGGGCGACGACGTCAGCATCGAGACCATCCTCACCGACCCCCTCCCCTCGCAGCTGGCCTACGTCCCCAACTCGCTGTCGATTGTCACCGGCCCCAACGCGGGGCCGCTGACGGACGCCTCGGGTGATGACGTGGGCGAGGTCAGCCCCGCGGGCGTCATCACCGTCCGCCTGGGCACGGGTGCCACGGCGACACTGGGCGGCAGCCTGCAGCTCCAGGAGAGCACGAGCATCCGCTTCCGCGCGGTGGTGAAGCCAGACGCCTCGGGCGTCGTCGCCAACCAGGCGACCATCACCGCGGAGGGCGAGCGTGGCGCTCCCGCCAGCTCCGCGACCAGCTCTCCGTCCCCCAGCACCACCGGTCCGACGAACATCATCGTGTCCGTGCCGGATGCGCCCGAAGTGACGGCGCCGGCGAGCGGCAGCACCGTGACGACGAACGCCCCTGTCTTCACCGGCACCGCCGAGCCCGGCAGCACCGTGAGCGTGGTCATCGGCGGCAACGTCGTCTGCACCGCCGCGGCCCACCCGACGACGGGCGCGTGGTCCTGCACCAGCAGCACGCTGCCGGAAGGCACGCACACCGCCACCGTGACGACGAGCGACCCGGCAGGCAACGTCAGCCCGCCCACGCAGGTGAGCTTCAGCGTCGATGTCACGGCGCCGGACACCAGCATCCTCACCGGCCCCACGGGCGCCGTGGTGGCCACCAGCGCCGCCTTCACGTTCGCCTCCAATGAGAGCCCGGTCACCTTCGAGTGCAGCCTGGACGGCGCGCCCTACTCGGCCTGCGCCTCCCCGGCGGACTACGGCAGCCTGGCCCAGGGCCACCACACCTTCGCCGTCCGCGCCCGTGACGTCGGCGGGAACGTGGACCCCACGCCCGCCACCCGCACCTGGACCGTGGACACGGTGGCGCCGGACACCACCATCGTCAGCGGCCCCTCCGGCCTGACGAACTCCGCCAACGCCACGTTCTCCTTCGACTCCAATGAAGGCACCGTGGTGTACCAGTGCGCCCTGGACGGCGCGGGCTTCGCGCCCTGCTCCAATCCAGTCACCTTCTCGAGCCTGGCCCAGGGCAGCCATACCCTGGCGGTGCGCGCGGTGGACGCCGCGGGCAACCTCGACGCCACGCCCGCCACCCGCGCGTGGAGCGTGGACACCGTGGCGCCGGACACCACCATCTCCGCCGGGCCTCCGGCGATGACGAGCGCCAACAGCGCGACGTTCACCTTCAGCGCCTCGGAGACCCCGGCGACACTCGAGTGCAGCCTCGACGGTGGGCCCTTCACGGCCTGCACCTCGCCCCGGACCTACGTCAACCTGCCCGACGGCGACCACACCTTCGCCGTGCGAGCGGTGGACGCCGCCGGCAACCTCGACGCCACGCCCGCCACCCGCACCTGGACCGTGGACAGCGTGGCGCCGGACACCACCGTCGTCACCGGACCTTCGGGGACGACGAGCGTGCCCAGCGCGACGTTCACCTTCGACGCCACGGAGACCCCGGTGACGTTCCAGTGCGCGCTGGACGGCGCCACCTTCGCGGCCTGCACGTCGCCCCTGACGTTCAGCGGCCTGTCCGAGGGCAGCCACACCTTCGCGGTGCGCGCGGTGGACGCCGCGGGCAACGCCGATGCCACGCCCGCCACCCGCACCTGGACGGTGGACACGGTGGCGCCGGAGACGTCCTTCGCCAGCACCCCGCCGCTGATGACCCGCTCGGTGGACGCCACGTTCAGCTTCACCTCCAACGAGAGCGACGTGAGCTTCGAGTGCCGGCTGGATGGCGCCGTGCTGTTCACCGCCTGCACGAATCCGCAGACCTTCCCGGCGCTCGCCCAGGGTGAGCACTCGCTGGAGGTCCGTGCCGTGGACACGGCGGGCAACGTGGACCCCACGCCCGCCGTCTACGCGTGGACCATCGACACCACCGCGCCGGAGACCACGCTCTCCGGCGGTCCTTCGGGGGTAACGGGGGACACCGACGCGACGTTCAGCTTCAGCGCCAGTGAGACGCCGGCCACCTTCGAGTGCTCGCTCGATGGCGCACCCTTCGTCGCCTGCACCTCGCCCCAGTCGTTCACGGGCCTGTCCGACGGCAGCCACACCTTCGCCGTGCGCACGGTGGACGCTGCGGGCAACACGGACGGCTCGCCGGCCACGCGGACCTGGACGGTCGACACCACCGCGCCGGACACGTCCTTCGTCAGCACCCCGCCGCAGCTGACCCGCTCGGCGGACGCCACGTTCAGCTTCACATCCAACGAGAGCGCGGTGACCTACGCGTGCTTGCTCGATGGCGCGAGCTTCGCCGCCTGCACCAACCCGGTGACGTTCCCCGGCCTCTCGGACGGCTCCCACACCCTGGCGGTGCGCGCGAGCGATGGCGTGGGCAACGAGGACGCGACGCCCGCGACCTACACGTGGACGGTGGACACCACCGCGCCGGAGACGAGCATCGTCAGCGGCCCCTCCGGCCTGACGAACAGCGACGACGCTTCGTTCACCTTCGACGCCAGCGAGCCCGGCGTGTCGTACGAGTGCTCGCTCGACGGCGCGACCTATGCCGCCTGCACCAACCCGGCGGCCTTCGAGGCGCTGGCGGAGGGCAGCCACACCCTGGCGGTGCGCGCGGTGGACGCCGCGGGAAATATGGACGGGACGCCGGCCACGCGGACGTGGACGGTGGACACCACGCCGCCTGGCACGACGCTCGCCAGCACGCCGGCCGCCATCACCAACGCCACCTCCGCCACGTTCACCTTCTCCAGCGACACGGACCCGGTGACGTACGAGTGCGCGCTGGACGGCGCGACCTACGCCGCCTGCGCCACCCCACAGACCTTCGATGGCCTGTCCGAGGGCAACCACACGCTGACTGTCCGTGCGCGCGATGCCGCTGGCAATGTGGACCCGACGCCTGCGACCTACTCGTGGACGGTGGACACCACCGCGCCGGACGCACCGGACATCGACGCGCCCGCCAACGGCGTCTCGGTGCCCACGCAGCAGCCCGTCATCTCCGGCACGGCCCAGCCCGGCACGCTGGTGACGGTGACCGTGGACGGCAACGTGGTGGGGACCACCCCCGTGGACGGGAATGGCGACTGGACGTTCACCCCCACCGTGGCGCTGGACCAGGGGCCGCACACTGTCACCGTGACGGCCACGGACACCGCCGGCAACGTCAGCGAGCCGAGCGAGCCCACCACCTTCACGGTGGACACGGTCGTCCCGGAGGCGCCCGCCATCAGCGCGCCCGGCGACGGTGACGCCATCGCCACCGCGACGCCCGTCTTCGAAGGCACCACCGAGCCCTATGCCCAGGTGACCGTGACGGTGGACGGCGAGGTGGTGGGCACCGTGACGGCGGACGGTGACGGCAACTGGAGCCTCCCCAGCCCGGACACGCTGGACGAGGGACCGCACACCGTGGAGGCCACCGCGACCGACGCGGCCGGCAACACCAGTGAGGCGACGTCGCACGACTTCGTCATCGACCTGTCCACGCCGGAGACCTTCATCGACTCCGGTCCGGCGGCCTTCACCCGTGACACGTCCGCCACCTTCGAGCTGCGCATGGACAATGGAGGCGTCCGCTTCGAGTGCAGCCTGGACGGCGCGACCTTCACGGACTGCACCTCTCCGGCGGTGTTCACCCACCTGGCGGAGGGCAACCACACGCTCGCGGTGCGCGCGGTGAACGCCCTGGGCACCGTTGACCCGACGCCCGCCACCCACGCCTGGACGGTGGACCAGGAGCCGCCCGTGTCGCCCGCAGTTGTCTCGCCGGCGAGCGGCGCCGTGGTGGGCACCGGGACGCCCACGCTCACGGGCACGGCCGAGCCGAACAGCGCCGTCTACCTGGACGTGGGGGACGCCACGTACGGCCCCATCCCGGTGAATGGAGACGGGGACTGGAGCTTCACGCTGCCCCAGCCGCAGCCCGAAGGGCTCGTCAACGTCTCCGCGGTCAGCGTGGACGCGGCCGGCAACACCTCGGGCGAGGCGTCCCACGGCTTCTTCGTCGACCTGACGGCGCCGGAGACGTTCATCGACGCCGGTCCGGCGGTCATCACCCGTGAGACGTCGGCCACCTTCGAGCTGCGCGCGGAGGGCGGTGGCGTGGCCTACGAGTGCAGCCTGGACGGCGCGACCTTCTCGGAGTGCACGTCCCCGGTGAGCTACACCCACCTCGCGGATGGGGAGCACCTGCTGCGCGTGCGCGCCCTCGACGCGGTGGGCAACGTGGACGCCACGCCCGCCGAGTACGCCTGGACGGTGGACACCTCGGCGCCGGACACCCTCATCGTGTCCGGCCCGGCCTCGCCCACCCACGAGACGTCCGCGACATTCGAGCTCACCGCCGATGAGCCCGGCTCCACCTTCGAGTGCAGCGTGAATGGCGCGACCTATGCGGCATGCACCAGCACCGTCACCTTCAACGGCTTCGCGGAGGGTGAGCAAACCGTGGCGGTGCGCGCGGTGGACGCCGCGGGCAACGTGGACGGGACGCCGGCCACCTACACCTGGACGGTCGACCTGACGCCTCCCGAGGCTCCGGTCATCTCCTCGCCCGGCGCGGGCGCGGTGCTCGATGACGGCGCGGTGACGCTCACCGGCTCCGCGACGGACGCGGTGTCCGTCATGGTGACGGTGGGCGGGACGACCTACGGCCCCATCGCCGTGGACCCATCCGGCAGCTGGAGCTTCACGCCACCGGTGACGCTGGCGGACGGCGCCTACACCGCCGTCGTCACGGCCACGGACGCCGCGGGCAATGACAGCGCCCCGGCGAGCGTCAACTTCACGGTGGACACGACGGCGCCGGATACGGCCATCGACAGTGGCCCGGAGCACCTGACGCGCGAGCCCGTCGCCCACTTCGTCTTCTCGTCGAATGAGGCCTCCGTCACCTTTGAATGCAGCCTGGATGACGCGGCGTTCGTCCCCTGCGCGGCGCAGGCCCAGTTCGGCCCGCTGGGAGATGGCGACCACACCCTGGCGGTGCGCGCGGTGGACGCCGCGGGCAACGCGGACGGGACGCCGGCCACGCACGCGTGGACGGTGGACACCCTGGCGCCT
This sequence comes from Pseudomyxococcus flavus, assembly GCF_050038885.1. Classification (NCBI taxonomy): domain Bacteria; kingdom Pseudomonadati; phylum Myxococcota; class Myxococcia; order Myxococcales; family Myxococcaceae; genus Pseudomyxococcus; species Pseudomyxococcus flavus. Next base: position 8,921,641 of record NZ_CP143624.1, read on the forward strand.
GCGGTGGCCATCACCTTCCCCGCCCAGGGCGAGGTGCTGGACACCGCGACGGTGACGTACGCCGGAACCGCGGAGCCGGACAGCACGGTGGTGGTCGTCGTCGATGGCGTCACCCTCGGCTCGGTGGACACGGATGCCGCGGGCCAGTGGACGCTCCCGGCGAGCGCGCCGCTCGCGGAGGGCTCGTACACCGTCTCCGTCACCGCGACGGACGCGGCGGGCAACACCAGCGACGCCGTGGTCCACACCTTCACCGTGGATGCGGAGCCGCCCGAGACGTCCTTCACCCAGACGCCGACGCTGCTGAGCCGGCTCGATACGGCCACCTTTGGCTTCGACTCGGATGAGGACCCGGTGACGTACGAGTGCAGCCTGGACGGCGAGGCCTTCGCGGCGTGCGGCAACCCGACCGAGCTGACCGGCCTGTCCGACGGCGAGCACACGCTCGAGGTCCGGGCGCGGGACGCCGACGGCAACGTGGACCCGACGCCGGCCAGCCACACGTGGACAGTGGACACCACGCCCCCGGAGACGCTCATCGCGAGCGGTCCGCCGCTCACGGAGGCGCCGGCCGTGGCCACGTTCGACTTCGACTCGGATGACGCCTCGGTGACGTACGAGTGCAGCCTGGACGGCGCGGACTTCGCGCCGTGCACCGACCCGGTCACCTTCACCGACCTGGCGCTGGGCTCGCACACGCTCCACGTCCGCGCGGTGGACGCGGCGGGCAACGCGGACGAATCGCCGGCCGTCTACAGCTGGGTGGTCACCGCCGACGCGGATGGCGACGGGCTGACGGACGCTGACGAGGTTGCGCGGGGCACCGACCCGAACAACGCCGATACGGACGGCGACGGCCTGCCGGACGGTATCGAGGTGAACGTCGCCGGGACGGACCCGCTGGATGACGACTCGGACGATGACGGCATCCTGGACGGCAACGAGGACGCCAACCACAACGGCATCGTCGACGAGGGCGAGACGGATCCGAACAACTGGGACACCGACGGCGACCTGCTCTCCGACGGCTTGGAGACGGGCCTCACCGAGCCCCAGGGTACCGGCACGGACCTGACGCGCTTCGTGGCGGACGCGGACCCGACGACGACGACGGACCCGCTCAACCCCGACTCGGACGGCGGCAGCGTGCGAGACGGTATCGAGGACGCCAACCACAACGGCTATGTCGACCCGGGCGAGACGGATCCGCTGCTCGCCGCGGATGACATCGACTCCGACCTGGACGGCATCGATGACGTGACGGAAGTCGCGCTGGGGCTGGACCCGCGCAACGCGGACAGCGACTCGGACGGCGTGGCCGACGGTGAGGACGGCATCACCGACACGGACGATGACGGCCTCATCGACGCGCTGGACCCGGACAGCGACAACGACGGCATCCTGGACGGGACGGAGCTGGGCGTGACGCTGGAGAGCGCCCCGCGGGACACCGACCGCGCCTCGCCCCACTTCCGGCCGGACGCGGACCCCAGCACCACCACCGACCCCAAGAAGGCGGACACGGATGACGATGGCCTGAGCGACGGCGAGGAGGACGCCAACCACGACGGTCGCGTCGACGCCACGGAGACCGACCCGAACAACCCGGACACGGATGGTGATGGCCTGGTTGACGGCATCGAGGTGAAGGGCGCCAACCCCACCCACCCGCTCGAGCCCGACACGGACGGTGACGGCCTGGAGGACGGGGTGGAGGACGCCAACCACAACGGCGCCTTCGACACCGGCGAGACGAACCCGAACGATGCCGACACGGACCGTGGCGGGGCCAGCGATGGCGAGGAAGTCACCGGCGGCACCGACCCGCTGGACGGCAACGACGACTTCGTCATCTCCGGCCACGGCTGCAGCACGGGCGGCGCGGGCACCTTCGCTCCGCTGGCGCTCATGTTGCTCGCCTACCCGCTGAGGAACCGGCTCCGCCGGACGGGGCGCCCTCACACCCCGGCCGATTGAGTCCGCTCCTCCCTCCTTCTCGACACCGGCGGAGGCCCGGCTCCTCGTCTCTTGAGTCGGTCATCCGCCGGTGACAACCTTCGCGGCTCCCACGCGGGGCCCGTCCCAGCCTCGACCTTCCATGCACTTCCCCATCGTTTCTCCGTCCGCAGCGCGCAGCCTTCTCCGCCGCGTGTCACGGCTCGCCGTCCCCCTGCTGCTGGTGGCCGCGGCCACGGCCAGCGCGCAGCCCTCCGTGTCGCAGGCCATCGACGTGCAGCAGTACAAGCCGGCACCGGGTGCCTATGACGTGCTCGGCATGCACGGCGCGCGCATCGCGCCGCACCTGAGCTGGAACCTGGGGGCGTCGCTCAACTACGCGGACGACCCGCTCAACCTCGTGGATCCGCGCGCGGACCGGTTCCTCTACCGCATCGTGGACAGCCAGCTCACGCTGGACCTGATGGGGGCCATCTCCCTCTTCGACCGGGTGGAGCTGGGTGTGTCGCTGCCCGTCTCGTACACCACGTCCCAGCCCTCTGGCGCCGTGGCGCCCGAGCTCGCCAGCGGCGTGGGCACCACCGGCGTGGGGGACCTGCGGCTGGTGCCCAAGGTCCGCCTGCTCTCCACGGACGGGGGAATCCACCTCGCCGTGGCCGCGCCGCTGACGCTGCCCACGGCGGGCGGCTCGAAGTTCCTCGGCTCGGACACGGTGACAGTCCAGCCGCGCTTCGTGGCGGAGTGGGCCACCACCGCCGTCCGGCTGCTGGCCAACGTGGGCTTCAACTTCCGGCGCGAGGAGCAGCTGCGCAACCTGCGGGTGGGCCACGAGCTGGCGTACGCGGTGGGCGCCGAGGTGCCGCTCACGGAGAAGCTGACGGCCCAGGCCACCCTGGCCGGCGCGCTGGGCTTGAAGGAGACGAGCTCCGAGGAGCGCCCCCTGGAGGCGCTGGCCGCGCTGAAGTACCGCTTCCTCGAGGGGCTCGCCGCCCACGTCGGCGCGGGCCCCGGCCTGTCGCGCGGTTACGGCACCCCCTCCTTCCGCGTGCTCGCGGGCGTGGCCTGGACACCCACCCCGTCCAAGGGGATGCCCGCCGCGCCGCCACCCGCCTGCGACCTGGGGCCCGAGGACTTCGACGGCTTCCAGGATGACGACCACTGCCTGGACCCGGACGACGACGGCGACGGCATCCTCGACGTCGACGACGTGTGTCCCACCGAGCCGGAGACGGTCAACGGCTTCCAGGACGAGGACGGCTGCCCGGATGACCCGAACGCCCATCAGCCTCTGGCCGAAGAAGGCACCCCCGCTGCCCCGCCGGCGCCGCTGGCGCTGCCGCCCGCTCCGCTGGACACCGATGGGGACGGCCTCCTGGACTCGGAAGACGTGTGTCCGAACGCCCCCGAGGACGTCGACGGGTTCGAGGACGAGGACGGCTGCCCGGACCCGGACAACGACCAGGACGGCATCCCGGACGCGGCCGACCAGTGCCCGCTGGAGGCGGAGACCATCAACGGCGTGAAGGACGACGACGGCTGCCCGGACAAGGGCAAGGCGCAGGTGCGCGTGGAGGGCGCGCGCATCGTCATCCTGGACAAGGTGTACTTCGCCACCGGCAAGGACGTGATTCTCCCCCGCTCCTTCAGCCTGCTGCGGCAGGTCGCCTCCACCCTCAAGGCGAACCCGCAGATCCTGGTGGTCCGCGTGGAAGGCCACACGGATGACAGGGGCGCGGATGCCACGAACCTGGACCTGTCGCAGCGCCGGGCGAAGAATGTGGCCACCTTCCTGGCGAAGGAGGGCATCGCCGCGGAGCGGTTGGAGGCGGTGGGCTACGGAGAGGCGAAGCCGGTGGACACCAACAAGACGGCCAAGGGCCGTGAGAACAACCGGCGCGTCGAGTTCAACATCGTGAAGGTCGCCGAGCCTTCGACGGGAGGAGGCACGCATTGATGCGGACAGCCCCTTGGATGATGGCGGTGCTGCTTCTGGGCGCCCCCACGCTCGCCGCGGAGCCAGAAGCGCCGTGCGGCGGCCTGCGCTTCGAGAGCGGCCGGCTTCTCTTTGGCCGGCCGCTGGCGCCGCAGGGCGCGCAGACGGACGCGTGCCTCCAGCACGTGGCCGAGGCGCTCCAGGCGCGCCCCGCCATCCGCTCGGTGACGGTGGCGGCGAAGCTTCCGGACGCGGACCGGCTGGACGGCCGGGGCCTGGCCGCGGCGAAGCGGGCCGCGGACGTGCTGGTGGCCGCGGGCATCCCCCGCACGCGCGTTTCGGCCGTGGCGCCGCCGTCCATGCAGGGCGAGCCCGCGCAGCTCCAGCTCGCCTATGTCGAGCGGCCCGCGCAGCCTGCGGTGGCCCGGGTCCGCGCGGCCAGCGGCGAAGTAGAGGCCGGCGCCACGGAGGCCCAGCTCCAGCCCAGGACGGTGGGTGACTCGCTCTACCCGGGCGAGCTGCTGCGCACCGGCGCGGACGCCCAGGCCGAGCTGGCCCTCGCGGACGGCAGCGTGGTGCGGGTGGTGGCCGACAGTCTCGTCAAGCTCGGCGCCGTCGAGCTGACGGCGAACCTCCAGCGCAAGGTGCAGCTGGACCTGCTGCGCGGCACGCTGGAGACGGACGCGGCTGCCGGTGGCGCGGGCTCCATCTTCGAGGTCCGCACGCGCGGCGCGGTGGCCGGCGTTCGCGGAACGCGGTTCCGCGTGGCGTCCCAGGACGACGGCACCAGCCGGCTGGAGACGCTGGAAGGCAAGGTGGCGCTGAGCGCGGCGCAGGCGGAGGTCGAGGTGGCCGGAGGCCAGGGCTCGCGCGCGAAGCCGGGCATGCCTCCGGAGCCCCCTCGCGCCCTGCTGACGGCGCCCGCGCTGGTGGGCCCCCGGGGCGGCGCGTTCCCGGCGGCGCCGAAGCTCTCCTGGCGCGCGGTCGACGGCGCGGCGACATACCGCGTCGAGCTTGCGCGCACAGCCGACTTCGCCGCCGGTGTCCAGACGTACGGCTCCCCCAGCGCCGAGCTGGCCGTCCCCGGTCCAGGGGAAGGCAAGTGGTTCTGGCGGGTGATGGCGGTGGACCCGGACGGCTTCGTGGGGTTCCCCTCGAAGATCTACACCTTCGACGTCCAGCGCTGAGACGGGCGCATTGCGCGGGTCCATACGGACACGCATGATGGCCGGGCCCTGCCCCTCCGCAGGGTCCGTCCATGGATTCCCACCCCGCCGAGCCTGGCCGCCGCGACGGCCTCCGTCTGCCCTCGCCCGCCGTGTCGCGGGCGCTGGGCGCGTGCGTGGGCATCGTCCTGGCGGTGGTGACGGCGACCACGGGCGGCGCGCCGGGCTTCCTGGAGCGCTCGCTCTACGACCAGGCGGTGAGCCGGCTGCTCCCCGCGGTGCCACCCAGCGCGAACCTGGTGCTGGTGGAGGTGGATGACCGCGCGCTCGCGGCGCTGGGTGAGCGCTGGCCGCTGTCGCGAGCCACGTGGGCCCGCGCGTTCCAGGCGCTCGCCGCGCAGCGTCCGGCCGCCGTGGCGGTGGACGTCGTGTTCGACCAGCCGGGCCCTCGTGACGCGCTGGAGCTGGGCGAGGACATCCTGGAGGCACTCCAGCGCTCGGGGCTCACGGACCAGCCCGCGGGCGCGGCGCTCGCGGCGGACCTGGAAGCGCGGCTGCGTGCGAAGGATGGCGACGCCCGCCTCGCCGAGGCGCTCGCGGAGGGCCGCGGCGTCATCCTGGGGGCCGCCGCCCTCACCGAGGATGTCCCGGTGATGCAGCCCCTGGAGGATGGCGCCCTCGGCACGCCGCTGGCGTTGTCCGCCCAGGCGCTGCGGCTCCAGGCGGAAGAAGTGGCGGGCAGCATCGCCCCGCTGCGCATGGCGGCGCGGGGCAGTGGCACGCTCAACATGCTGGTGGACAGCGACGGCGTCATCCGCCGCTACCCCTACGCGGTGGGCGTGGGCGGCCAGTCCTGGCCTTCGCTGGCGCTGGCCACCGCGCTGCACCTGATGCCGGAGCGCGCCGAGTCCCTGCGAGCCCTGGCGGCCCTGGACCACGGCGCGCCGCTGATGCGCCTGCCGGCCCCCAACTGGCTTCCCCGGGTGAGCCTGGCGGACGTGCTGCACGCGGATCCGCGCTCGGTGGGGCTGGACCTGGCGCTGCGGGGCAAGACGGTCTTCGTGGGCGTCACCGCCACCGGCCTCCATGGACAGAGCACCCTCCCCGGTCAGGTGGCCGTGCCCGGCGTCGAAATCCACGCCTTCGCATTGGACAACCTGCGCTCGGGCCGGCTCATGCGCTCGACGGGCATCGTCGCGCTGCTGGGCGTGCTGGAGACGGCAGCGGTGCTCGCGACGTTCGCGGTGCTGTGCCGCAGGGCCCGTACGCTGGGCGCAGCCCTCCGGCGGGCCGCGGCGCTGGCGGCCGTGCACACCGCGCTGGTGGCGTGGCTGGCGTCGGACCCGGGCTGGGTCATCCCGCTGGTCCCCGGCTGGGTGGGGCTGGTGCTGATGCTGCTGGTGCACGCGGCCTCGCGCGCGGAGGAACTGGGACGCCAGCGGGGTGCGCTGCGACGGCTCTTCATCCGCTACCCCCAGGCCTCCGGGGAGCCGCCGATGCGCGAGCCCCCCAGCCGCACCGACGTGATGCGCCAGGACTAGCAGGCAGCCAGCCGTCACAGCCTTGCGGGCGCCCGTGCAACGCGGAGCATTGAGCCCGCTGGCATCCATGGCAGCATCCCGGTCTCCTCCATGGTCCGCTACGCCCTCATCGCCGAGCCCGATCCACAGCGCGCCGCAGGCCTGCTGGCCCTCCTCACGGCGGAAGGGCTCGAAGGCGTCATCGTCCGGGACGGCGCGGAGGCCCAGGAGCAGGTGCGCCAGCGCGGCGCGCCCCAGTTGCTCGTCACGGACCTGGCGCTGCCCCGGATGGACGGCTTCGCGCTGCTCACCTGGCTCCGGGAGCAGGACGGCGCGGCCGGGACGCAGGTGGTGGTGGTGACGGCGTTCGACGAGCTGCGCGTCCGGGCGTGGCAGCTCAAGGGCACGCTGGGCATCCACGCGCTCCTGAGCCGCCGCGCTTCCACGGAGCTGATGCGGGACACGCTGCGGCGCGTCCTCGGCGGCCAGCTCGCCTCCCAGGCGCCTCCGGACGAGGCCTCCTCCGAGCAGGAGAAGCAGCGGCTGGCGAGCATCGCGGCCATGCGCCTCGTGGACGATGGGCCGCCCGAGGCGGAGCTCCAGCAGCTCGTCACCGAGGTCGCGCAGGCCTTCGGCGTGCCGGTGGCGCTGCTGACGCTGGTGCTGGGCGAGCGCCAGTGGTTCAAGGCCCACGTGGGCCTGCCGCCGTCGCTCGCGAAGGACCGGGGAACCCCGCGCGACTGGGCCTTCTGCCACCACGTGGTGCAGGGCCGCGAGCCGCTCGTGGTGCCAGATGCCCGGCGCCACCCCGTCTTCCGTGACAACCCCCTGGTGCGCGACGGCATCGTCGGCAGCTATGCCGGCGCGCCGCTCCAGACGTCCACGGGCGAGGTGCTGGGCTCACTGTGTGTCATCGACACGCGCCCGCTCGTCCTCGGCGTGGAGGACCTGGCCGCGCTGCGTGAGCTCGCGAGTCGCGTCGCCGAGGACCTGGAACAGCGGGCCCGGGCGAAGCAGGCCACCGCGCAGGCCCAGGCGGCGCCCGTCGTCAGCGAGGCCTCGGCCCTGGCGCTGCTGCGCGAAGCGGTGCAAGCGCTGGATGTGGCGGCGCTGCTGGTGGCGCCCGGACGCAGGCCTCACACCTGCAACGCCGCGATGGCGGACCTGCTGGGACTGCCCTCCGACGCTTTCCCGGGGATGACGTTCGACGCCTTCTGCCAGCACGTGGCGAGCCTCACGACGGATCCGGCGGCCACCTTGCGACAGCTCGACCTGGCCGCCGGTGCTTCCCGGGGCCTCCGCCTGACGCTCGCGCTGGAGCGGCCGCAGCCCCGCCGGCTCCGCTGGGTCGCCCGGCCCTTCCCAATCCCCGGCGGCACGGCGCAGATGTTGACGCTCTCCGACATGGTCTCCCCCCGGCCGCCTCGCGAGGAGCGTGAGCGCCAGTTCCGGGTGGACGCGCTGACGGGGCTGGACTCCCGTCGCTTTGGTGAGGAGCGGCTGCTGCGCGAGATTGGCCGATGCCGCCGCAGCGGCATGCCCTTCAGCGTGCTGCTGGCGGACGTGAGCGGGCTGGGCCGCCTCAACGCGACCCGGGGCTTCGACGCGGGCGATGCCGTGCTGCGAGACTCTGCGCGCGTCCTGGAAGCGCTGGGCGCGCCCACGGGCTTCGCGGTGCGATGGGAAGGGGGCTTGTTCCTGCTGGCGCTTCCGGGCGTGGACGCGGAGCGGACGGAAACGCTGCGCCAGCGCCTGCACGCCACGCCGGGAGTCCCCGCGATGGCCTCCGCCACCGTCACCGTCGAGGGCGAGGAGGATCCCCAGGGTACGCTGACGCGTGCCCAGGCGGCGCTCACCCGCGCGAAGATGGAGCAACGACCGCCGCACCTGCCCTGAGCCGCGAGGTCCACCGCATGCCAAACTCCGTGCCCGACCGCCTCCGACTTCCCTTCCACTTCGACGCGGCACCGCTCCAGCGCGAGCTCGCGAGCCTGCCCGCCGAGGCCTGGGTCCCCCACTTCAACAAGCGCGAGTACGAGGGAGAGTGGAGCGGCGTCCCCCTGCGCTCCATCGGGGGGATGGAGGGCCGCATCTATCCCGACCCCACCGGGAGGGAGCGCTACGCGGACACCCCGCTGCTGTCGCGCTGCCCCGCCTTCCGCGCCGTGCTGGCCACGTTCCAGTGCCCCATCGGCGCCGCGCGGCTGCTGAAGCTCGCGGCGGGCGCGCGCATCCGAGAGCACACGGACTACAACCTCGGGTACGACGACGGCGAGGTGCGGCTCCATGTCCCCGTCACCACCCACCCCGACGTGGCCTTCTTCCTCGCGGGCGAGCGCGTGGTGCTCCATCCCGGCGAGTGCTGGTACCTGGACTTCAACCGGCCCCACCGCGTGGACAACCCCAGCGACACCGACCGCGTCCACCTGGTGCTGGACTGCGAGGTGAACGACTGGCTGCGCGACGTGTTCGCCGGAGCCGTCCATGGGGCCTGAGGACTTCGAGCGCTTCCGGCAGCGCGTGCTCGCGGACCCGGCCCTCCAGGATGCCCTGCGCGACACGCCGGACACGGCGACGTTCATCCGTCAGGCCGTGGCCCTGGGCGCGGCGCACGGCTGTCACTTCACCGCCGAGGACGTCCACGAAGCCCTGCGCGCGGCCCGCAGGGCGTGGCGGGAGCGCTGGATATGACGACGCACCTCGAAGGCTGGGTGCCCGCGCGCATCCACGTGGACGTAGACCGGCTGCGTGTGGACTGGTGCCACCTGGGCGCCCAGCGCTTCACGGACCCGTTCTTCGACGAGACGCTGGAGCGGCGGCTCCGCCATCCCTTCGCCCTGCTCTTCCGCCATCAGACGTCCATGGAGGAACTGGTGGCGCGGCACGCCCGGCAGCCCGGCCTGCCGGTGCGAGGGCTCGTCTTCCACATGTCCCGCTGCGGCTCCACGCTGGTGGCGCAGCTCCTGGCCGCCCTGCCACGCCACGTCGTGCTCTCCGAGGCCGGCCCGGTGGACACGGTGCTCCGCGCGCACCAGCACCTGCCGGGCGTCACCGACGCTCAGCGAATCGAGTGGCTGCGCGCGGTGGTGGGCGCGCTGGGGCAGCAGCGGTTTCCAGAGGAGCGCGCCGTGTTCCTCAAGCTGGACGCGTGGCATGTGCTGGAGCTGCCCCTGCTCCAGCGAGCCTTTCCGGGCGTGCCGTGGATGTTCCTCTACCGCGATCCGGTGGAGGTCATGGCCTCGCACCAGAACCACCGGGGCGCGCACATGCTGCCGGGCCTGCTGCCGCCCCAGCACCTGGGGCTGGAGCCCCGGCAGTTGGAGGGCATGCCCCTGGACGAGTACGGCGCGCGCGTGCTGGCGGCCATCTGCGAGGCCGGGCTGCGCGGCTACCAGACGCGGCGGAGCCCGGCGCTGCTGATGGACCACCGGGAGCTCCAACGTGACGGCCTGTCACGGCTCACGGCGCAGTTCGGCCTGGAGCTGACGCACGAGGACGCCGGACGCCTGCGCGACGTGCTGGAACGGAACGCGAAGAATCCGGTGCTCCCCTTCGAGGACGACACCGAGGAGAAGGCCCGGCGGGTGACCTCGCTCGCGCGAACGCTGGCGGAGCGATATTGCCGCCCGGTCCACGACGCACTCGAGGCAGAGCGCCTCGGCGGGGGTTGACGCGACGTCGCGCTCAGCACCGCGGGCCGCGCTGGGCTTGCCACCGGCACGACGCGCGTGAGGCCACGCGCCTCGGGAGAGCTGATGGGCTGTCGCGCTCACCACTGCGGCAGTGCCGTGCTGACCTCCAGCACGACACGCTAGAAACGAAGCGCCTCGGCGGGGCTGACGCGCCGTAGCGCTCAGCGCCGCAGGCGCGCCGCCACCGCCTCCTGGATGAGCCCCGACAGCCGGAGCGCGGCCTGCGCGTCCCTGCTGGTGTGCACGCGCCAGGCGCCAGCCCGGGTGTGGAGCACCAGCCGGTACGAGTCCTCGGCGAGGACGAGCCGGGCGATGCAGCCGAAGATGACCAGGACGACGGCGATCAGCGCCGCCTCGTAGAAGCCCCTGGCCGTGGTGCTGGACACGGACAGGGCCGACAGCGCCGGCAGCCCCACGCTCATGCACAGGCCCAGCGTGGCCAGCACCGGCACCATCCGCGGGGAGCGCCGCACGGACTCCACCCGCTGGACGTCCGCGAGCAGGTGCGTCTTCCCGCGCGCCACCACCCGCTCGGTGGTGACGAGCACCCCGCCGTCCTGGAACAGCGGGGCTTCGGCGGGTGCAGCGGGAGACACCAGGGCCGGCCGTTCCGGGAACGCGGGAGTGGCGGGCAGCGGCGCGGGTACGGCGAGTGGCTCAATCATGGGGTGACCCAGGAGACGGCGGCACGGCCCCGCCGGAAGAAATGAACGCGGCGGCGGACTGCGGCCCGGGGACATGCGCCAACAGCACCCGCCGCAGCTCCTCGAGCGGGCGGCCCAGCGCGAAGCAATCGCGGGCCCCCAGCCGCAGGGCGAGGCCCACCAGCCGCTCATCAGCGAAGGGGACCAGCACGATGACGGGCGCTTGGGCGGAGAGCTCCCGGGCGCGCTGAAGCTGGCGCTGGAGGCTCTCACCCCGCTCGACGTGCACGAGCACGAGGTCCGTTCGTCCATCCTCGGGCGCGCTCAGCTCCAGCGCGATGCCCAGCTCGGCCAGCACGTCCATCAGGAGCGAGCCGAGCGACGCATCCCCTCCGAGCAGGAGGGCACGGGCAATGGACGAAGACATCACGTTGGAACATCAAGCAACACCCATGCCCGCGGGCCTCGCCCCGGAAGCCACGCCACAGAAAGCGCGGACCGTTGCATCACGCCAGCCGGGCATGGCGGATTACCACGGTGTCCCGCCCTACCCGCGCTCGCGCTCCCGACGGTGGATGGTGGACACATCGATGCCGAGCACCTCGGCCGCGCGCGTCTTGTTGCCGCCGCAGCGTGTCACCATCCACGCGATGTACTCCGCCTCCAGTCGCCGCAGCGGCCACAAGGCGTGCTGCGCCATCACCAGCGGCTGCACCTCGGGCGACTCGGGCGGCAGGTGTGGGCGCAGGTCCTCCAGCCCCACGACCTCGCGCATCACCATGACGGCCAGCCGCTCTATCAGGTTCTCCAGCTCCCGCACGTTTCCGGGCCAGGGCAGGTTGGCCAGGGCGGCCACGGCCTCGGGCGCGAGCGACTGCATGCGGGCGCGCGGGTTGCGGGCGCGAGCGCGGGCCGTGAAGTGCTCCACCAGCAGGGGAATGTCCTCGCGCCGCTCTGACAGCGGCGGCAGGCGGAGCGTGACGACATTGAGCCGGTAGAAGAGGTCGGCGCGGAAGCGGCCCTCGCGCACGCGCGCCTCCAGGTCCTGGTGCGTGGCGGCGATGACGCGCACGTCCACCGTGCGGCTGCTGTCGGCGCCCACCGCGCGCACCTCACCATCCTCGAGGACGCGCAGCAGGCGGGCCTGGAGCTCCAGCGGCATGTCGCCAATCTCGTCGAGGAACAGCGTGCCCTGGTCCGCCTCCACGAAGAGCCCCCGGCGCGCGTAGGTGGCGCCGGTGAAGGCGCCCTTCAGGTGGCCGAAGAGCTCGCTCTCCAGCAGCTCGTGGGGCAGCGCCGTGCAGTTGACGGCCACGAAGGGCCCGGACGCGCGAGGCCCCTGGAAGTGCAGCGCGCGGGCCACCAGCTCCTTGCCGGTGCCGCTGGGGCCGCGTAGCAGCACCGCCGCATGGGCATGCGCGACGCGGTCGATGAGCTCGTACAGCTCGCGCATGACCGCGCTCCGGCCCACCAGCGCGCCCAGGCCGCTGCGCTCGGCGGCGGCCCGCCGCAAAGCCCGGTTCTCCGCCTGGAGCCGGCGCTCCTTCAACGCGCGCTCCAGGAAGACGAGCACCTCGTCCAGGCGGAAGGGCTTGGTGAAGTAGTGGTACGCGCCGCGCTTCATCGCCTCCACCGCGCTCTCCACACCCCCGAAGGCCGTCATCATCAGCACGGGGATGTCGGCGTCGAGCGCCCGCACGGCCTCCAGCACGTCCAGGCCATCCACACCCTCCATCCGCATGTCGCACAGCACCGCGTCGTAGGTCTGCGCGCGCGCCATCCGGATGGCCTCCTCGCCGCCCGTGGCCAGGTCCACCGTGTAGCCGGCGTCCATGAGGGGCTCGCGCAGCATGAGCCCCATCTCCACGTGGTCATCGACCACCAGGATGCGTCCCTCAACCGACATTCCGCTCCTCCGTACCGGGCTTCGCGCTGGGCCACCACACGGTGACGCAGGTGCCTCGCCCCTCCTCGCTCTCCAGCTCCAACCGGCCGCCATGGTTGCGCACGACGTGGGCCACCATCGTCAGGCCCAGGCCGGTGCCCTGCCCCCGCTTCTTGGTGGTGAAGAAGGGGTCGAACACCTGATTCAGGTGCTCCCGGGGGATTCCACAACCGTCGTCCCGCAGGGTGAGCACCACCTGCCCCCACGCCTCCGTCCCCGAGCCGTCCGGCGCCGCCGCGGACAGCGCCACCCGGCCGCCCTCGACACAGGCATGGCAGGCGTTGAGCGCCAGGTTCACCAGCACCTGCTGGAGCTGGTCGGGGTCGGCGGCCAGCGGCGGCAGCGACTCCGGCACGTCCACCTCGAAGCGCACCCGGCGCCGCTCGACCTCCACGCGCAGCAGCTCGTGGACGTCGCGCAGGATGGGGCCCAGCGGCACCGGCCGCACCGCCGTGGGCTGCAATCGCGAGAAGTCCAGGAGCTGGCGCAGCGTGCGGCTCACCCGGTCGATCTGCTCGATGATGACGGCGATGCCGGGCCCCTGGGGGTGCTCGCGGCCCAGCTTGCCCAGCACGTACTCCGCCCGGCCGCGCACCACGCCCAGCGGCGTGCCAATCTCGTGCGCGATGCCGGCGGCGAGCACGCCCACCGTGGCCAGCTTCTCCGCGCGGAGCAGCTGCGTCTCCAGCGCGCGCACGTTGCTCAGGTCCTCCACCACCAGCAGCGTCTGCACCTCCGGATGGCGCGCCTCCAGCGGCACCGCGTGGAGGTTGAAGCGGCCCTCGTCGCCGAAGAGCACCAGCGTCTCACCCAGCACGCTGTGGGCCCGCGACTCGCTCGCGGCGGCCGCCACCAGCGCGCGAATCCGCGCCACCACCGGCGCCGGGGCCTGGGGGAAGGCCGTCTCCAGCGGCCCGCCCACGGCATCCGGCGGCATGCGCGCGCGCAGCACCTGGTTCACCGCGCTGATGCGCCCGTCCACCGTGAGCGCGAGCACACCGGAGGGAATGTGGTCCAGGATCTTCTGCGTCTTGTCATGCAGGTGCGCCAGCTGGTCCGCGTGCTGGCGGCTCTCCCGGAGCGCCACCGCGCGGCGCTGCGCCAGCACCACGTACACGGCGAAGGTCACCAGGAAGAGCGCCACCAGCAGCGCCGCGGCGAGCAGCCGCCAGATGAGCGCCTGCTGGTGCGCGCGCAGCGTGGCGGTGGACACCAGCGTGGCCGCGGCCCAGTGGCTGCCGCCCCGGACGCGGATGGGGGTGAAGACGGCGATGGCCTCGGCGTGCCCCAGCCCCAGCCGCTCGGCCTCGTCCGCGCGGAGGGGCAGCGAGCCCCGCTCGCCCTCGCGCATGCGCGCCGCCAGGGCCGTGAAGCCCGGCACCAGCGAGCCCTCCACGTCCAGCCGCCGGAACCAGTCCGTCAAGGTCGCGTCGCTGGCGGAGCTGGGCTGGCCATGCGAGCCCAGCAGCAGCAGCCGCGCCTCGGGGTCCGACGTGACGATGCGCAGCGGCATGAAGAAGGACGCCGTGTCCACCAGCACCGCCACCGCGCCCGCCGGGCGGCCCGTGTCGTCCGTGGGCAGCGCCGTGGCCATGACGCGCAGCCAGTCCGAGCCTCCGTCCTCCACGGGCGGTGAGGTGGTGATGTCCCCCGGCGGACGCGCCAGGGCCTGCCGGGCCGCGTCCGCCATCTGCGCCAGCACCGGCGCGCGCGCCACCTGCTTTCCCATGCGCCGGTCCAGCATGCGCAGCCATTCCCGGCCGTTCGCGTCGTACGCGATGATGACCTTGTACTGCCCCACCGCCTCCAGCAGCGCGCGCAGCTCGCGCCGGTGCTCGGCGAGCGTGCCCGGCTGCGACATCAGCTCCCCCGCGAAGCGCAGGTCCTCCGCCACGTCCTCCAGCGTCTCCGCCACACCCCGCGTGGCCTCGTCGAGCTGGGCCTGACGCTCCACCGCGAACTGGCGCGTCTGGGCTTCCCGGTTGCGCTCGAGCAGGGTGAAGACGCCCACGCCCACCGTGGTGAGCGCGGCGCAGAGAACCAGGATGGGGACGAGCGCATACCGCATGTGCCGCCGAGTTTAACGCTCAACGTTTGCCCAACCCCTTGAAATAGCAGGGAAATCGGGACGCCTCCCCACCTGGGGGCCGAGCTTGCTGATTGACACTCCGCGTCGGACACTGCTACCTACCGGTCGGTAGGTCTTGAAGGAGGAGCACACGTGACGAACACCGGAGGACGGAAGCCGGACGAGGGCGAGCGCTACCGGGCCATCCTGGAGACGGCGGCGCGGCTCATCTGTGACCGGGGGTACGAGGGCACGTCGATGCAGGAGATTGCGGCCGCGTGCCGCATGACGAAGGCGGGCCTCTACCACCACATCCAGAACAAGGAGCAGCTGCTCTTCGCCATCATGAACTACGGGATGGACCTGTTCGAGGAGCAGGTCCTCTCGCGCGTGCAGGACATCCCGAACCCGGTGGAGCGGCTGCGCGCGTGCATGCGCCACAACATCCTGCTGGTGACGCGGGGGTGGAGCAAGGAGGTCATCATCATCCTCCACGAGCACGCCACGCTCACCGGTGAGACGCGCGCCTTCATCGACGCCCGGAAGAAGCGCTACGTCGACTTCCTGGAAGAGGCCTTCGCGCAGGCCTCGCAGCAGGGCCTCATCCGTCCCGTGGACCCGACGGTGGGCGCCTTCTCGTTCCTGGGCATGGTGCTGTGGGTCTACAAGTGGTTCAAGCCGGACGGGCGCCTCACGGACGAGCAGATCGCCGACGGCATGGTGGACCTGCTGTTCCCGCCCCTCGTCGCCGCGGACAGCGCCGGGCAGCCCGGCTCCGCTTCCTTGCGCATGGTGCCGCGCGCGCCCGTCACCGGGACGGATTCGGAGGGCGCATGAAGACGGCGCGCTGGTGTTCGCTGGAAGAGGCGGTGGCCTCCATTCCGGATGGCGCGTCGCTGGCCACCGGGGGCTTCATGCTGGGCCGCGCGCCCATGGCGCTGGTGATGGAGCTCATCGCCCAGGGCAAGCGGCGGCTGGGCCTCATCTCGCTCCCCAACCCGCTGCCCGCCGAGCTCCTCGTCGCCGGAGGCTGCCTGGAGAAGCTGGAGATTGCCTTCGGCGCGCTGAGCCTGCAGGGCCGCGTGCGCCCCATGCCGTGCCTCAAGCGAGCCATGGAGCAGGGCACCCTCTCCTGGCGCGAGCATGACGGCTACCGCGTGGTGCAGCGGCTGCGCGCGGCGTCCATGGGGCTGCCCTTCATCCCCGCGCCGGACGCGGACGTGTCCGACCTGGCGCGCACCGAGCCGCCGCCCACGGTGGTGGACCCCTTCACCGGCCAGCGCGTGGCGGTGGAGCCGGCCTTCTATCCCGACGTGGCGCTCATCCACGCGCGCGCCGCGGACGAGCGCGGCAACCTCTACATGGAGGACCCCACCACGGACCTGCTGGTGGCGGGCGCGGCGAAGCGCGTGATTGCAACGGTGGAGGAGCGCGTGACGAAGCTGCCTCGCGCCACCCTGCCCGGCTTCCAGGTGGACCGCATCGCCCTGGCGCCCCGGGGCGCGCTGCCCACCGGCTGCGCCGGCCTGTACCCGCACGACGACGACATGCTGGCCCGCTACCTGGCGCTGGCCGAGACGGGCCGCGAGGCGGAGTTCCTGGACGCGGTGCGGACGCGGAGGGCGGCATGAGCGCGGCCCTGGACATCACCCCGGCGGAGACGGTGGTGGCGCTGCTGGCGCGGCAGATTGACGACGGCGGCGTGGTGGCCACGGGCGTGGCCTCTCCGCTGGCCATCCTCGCCATCGCCGTGGCGCGCGCCACCCATGCGCCGGACCTGACGTACCTGGCCTGCGTGGGCTCGCTGGACCCGGAGATTCCCACGCTGCTCCCCTCCTCCGAGGACCTGGGCTACCTGGACGGCCGCTCCGCGGAAATCACCATTCCGGACCTGTTCGACCACGCGCGGCGCGGCCGGGTGGACACCGTCTTCTTCGGCGCGGCGGAGGTCGATGCCGAGGGCGCCACCAACATGACGGCCAGCGGCAGCCTGGACCAGCCGCGCACGAAGTTCCCCGGCGTGGCGGGCGCGGCGACGCTGCGGCAGTGGGTGCGCCGGCCGGTGCTGCTGGTGCCCCGGCAATCCCGCCGCAACCTGGTGCCTGAGGTCCAGGTGGCCACCACGAGAGACCCGCGCCGGCCGGTGACGCTCATCTCCGACCTGGGCGTGTTCGAGCTGGGCGCGGGCGGGGCCCGGCTCCTCGCGCGCCACCCCTGGGCCACGGAGGCGTCCATCGCCGAGCGCACCGGCTTCGCCTTCCAGGTGCCCCAGACGCTGCCTGTCACGGAGCTGCCGGATGCGCGCACGGTCGAGGCCATCCGCGCCATCGACCCGCGGGGCTACCGCGATGCCCTGGTCGGAAGCTGACGTCTGTCTCGACACCCCTTCTTGGATGCACGGAGAACCCTGATGAAAGCCGTCGTTCTGCGCAGCTTTGGTGAAGCGGGCAACCTGAAGATGGAGACCGTGCCCATGCCGCGGCCCGGGCGCGGCGAGGTGCTGCTCCGCGTGCACGCCTGTGGCGTCTGCTACCACGACGTCATCAACCGGCGGGGCAACCTGCCTCGCACCAGCGTGCCCGCCATCCTCGGCCACGAGGCCGCGGGCGAGGTCATCGAGGTCGGCCCGGACACGCCGGGCTGGAAGACGGGCGACCGCGCCGCGACGCTGCAGCGCATGTCCTGCGGCGAATGCGCGCTGTGCAAGAGCGGCCGCAACAGCCTCTGCAAGACGGACAACCGCTTCTTCGGCGAGGAGCTGCAGGGCGGCTATGCCCAGTTCATGGTGGCGCCCGTGCGCGGGCTGGGCCGGGTGCCCGCGTCCCTGCCGTGGAACGAGGCGGCCACGGTGTGCTGCACCACCGGCACCGCGGTCCACACCGTGCGCACGCGGGGCCGGCTCCGCGCGGGCGAGACGGTGCTCATCACCGGCGCCAGCGGCGGCGTGGGCCTGTCCTCCGTGCAGCTCGCGCGGCTGGACGGCGCGCGCGTCATCGCGGTGACGTCCAGCGAGGCGAAGGTCCAGGCGCTGAAGGAGGCGGGCGCGGACGAGGTCATCGTCTCGCGCGGCCTGGACTTCGCATCCGAGGTCCGCAAGCGCACCCAGGGCGCGGGCGTGGACATGGCCGTGGAAATCGTGGGCAGCGCCACGTTCGACCAGACGCTGAAGTCCATGGCGCCGGGCGGCCGCGTGGTGGTGGTGGGCAACCTGGAGTCGGGGCTCGTGCAGATCAACCCGGGCCTCGTCATCGTCAAGGAGCTCGAAATCCTGGGGGCCTACGCCACCACCCAGGCGGAGCTGGACGAGGCCCTGCGCCTGACGGCCACCGGCGGCGTTCGGCAGTTCGTGACGGACGCGGTGCCCCTGGCCGAGGCGGCGAAGGCGCACTTCCGGCTGGAGAACCGCGAGGTCGCGGGCCGGCTGGTGCTGGTGCCCCCCGAGGCGTGAGCGAAGCGGCGGCTGGAATCCAGAGCACGACAAGGAATCGAGGACTCCGATGAAGAAGCGCGTGGGAATCGAAGCGTTGGCGGTCGCGGTGCCGTCCCGGTACGTGGACATCGAGGACCTGGCCCGGGCCCGGGGCGTGGACCCCGCCAAGTACACGGCGGGCCTGGGCGCGAAGGAGATGGCGGTCAACGACCCCGGCGAGGACACCGTGGCGCTGGCGGCCACCGCGGCCTCGCGCCTGCTGAAGCAGCAGGACGTGGACCCGTCGCGGATTGGCATGCTGGTGGTGGGTACGGAGACGGGAATCGACCACTCGAAGCCCGTCGCCTCGCACGTGCAGGGCCTGCTGAAGCTGCCGCGCACCATGCGCACGTATGACACGCAGCACGCGTGCTACGGCGGCACCGCGGGCCTGATGGCGGCGGTGGAGTGGATTGCCTCCGGCGCCGGCGCGGGCAAGGTGGCGGTGGTCATCTGCTCGGACATCGCGCGCTATGGCCTGAACACCGCCGGCGAGCCGACGCAGGGCGGCGGCGCGGTGGCCCTGCTCGTGTCCGAGCAGCCCGACCTGCTCGCCATCGACGTGGGCCTCAACGGCGTGTGCACCATGGACGTGTATGACTTCTGGCGGCCCGTGGGCCGGCGGGAGGCCCTGGTGGACGGGCACTACTCCATCAGCTGCTACCTGGAGGCCCTGTCCGGCGCATACCGCGGCTGGCGCGAGAAGGCGCTGGCGGCCGGGCTGGTGCGCTGGTCGGACACGCTGCCGGGCGAGCAGCTCGCGCGCATCGCCTACCATGTGCCCTTCTGCAAGATGGCCCGCAAGGCGCACACGCAACTGCGGCTCTGCGACCTGGAGGATTCGGCGGGCACCGCGGGCTTGACGCCGGAGGCGCGGGAGGAGCGGGCGAAGTCGGCCGCGAGCTACGACGCCCAGGTGGCCTCGTCCCTGGGGCTCAACGCGCGCATCGGCAACGTGTACACGGCGTCGCTCTACCTGGCGCTCGCCGGCCTGCTCCACCGCGAGGCCGGCGCGCTCGCGGGCCAGCGCATCGGCCTGCTGTCCTACGGCAGCGGCTGCGCGTCGGAGTTCTACTCCGGCACGGTGGGCGAGAAGGCCGCCGAGCGGATGGCCCGGGCGGAGCTGGACAGCGTGCTCGCCCGCCGCGAGCGGGTCTCCATCGAGGAGTACGAGCGGCTGATGAAGCTCCCGGCGGACGCGCCCGAGCCAGTGGCTCCAGCCCCGGGCGCGTTCCGGCTGACCGGGATTCATGACCACCGCCGCCAGTACGCCGAAGGGGCCTGAACCCGCGCCGGGCGGCCATCCCAGAAGCGCGACGGGGCACCGGAGTCCTGCCCGGTGCCTCAACTCCCGCCAGCACCTCCCTACCGTGTGTTTCGAAGCCCGTGTGGTGACCTCCGTTCCCCGCGGGCCGCGTCGAATCCGAAACGGACGAAAGGAGAAGGAACCATGGCGGACTTACCTGCCCGGAGAGGCGGAGGCGTGATGGGGCCTCAGCGCGGCTGGGACCCGTTCGAGCGCATGCAGGAGCTGCTGGGACTCGACTTCGGCCGGATGCTCGTTCCCCCGGGTGCACGGGAGGGCGGCTTCGTCCCCGACTTCGAGGTGAAGGAGACCAAGGACGCCTTCATCTTCAAGGCCGACATCCCCGGCGTGGAGGAGAAGGACCTGGAAATCACCCTCGCGGAGAACCGGCTCACCATCAGCGGCAAGCGCGAGGAGGAGAAGCGGGAGGAGAGTGACCGCTACTACGCCTACGAGCGCAACTACGGCTCCTTCAGCCGCACCTTCACGCTGCCCCGAGGCGTCAACTCGGACGACGTGCAGGCCGACTTCAAGAACGGCGTCCTCAACGTTCGCATCCCCAAGAAGACCGAGGACCAACCCAAGCGCATCAAGGTCGGCGGCGAGCGCAGCGGCGAGAAGGCCAAGGCCTGACGCCCGAGCCGCCAGGGCCCGGTGGGGCCCCTGTGGGTGAGCACGACGAATCGAGGCGTTAAGCCAGACGCTTCGTTCCCGAGCCTCGGGCGCGCTCGCCGCGGGGGCCTGGCGCCTTTCCCGCCCGGTGCGCATTGCGGCGGGTTCACGGGCGGCATATACAAGCCCCACCGTGTCTGGTCTTTCGCGAATCCTCGCGCTCGCGTTGTTGCTCCTCTGGCAAGCCGTGGCCAGTGGCGCCGCGGGGCTGGGGCATTACTGCGAGAAGCAGGTCCAGACGCGGTCCAGCGTCTGCAAGTGCCCGCACGGGGCCATCCACTCGGAAGCCGCCGCACGCGGCGAGCCCGTGCTGCACGCGCACTGCTGCGACGCGCCCCACTGGGACCTGCCCGCGCCCACCGAGGCGGGCTCCGCCAGCCACGCGCCCCTCATCTCGGCCCCTCATGTCCTGGTGCCAGCCGCCTGGCTGCCCGGCCCGCCTGTCGCGAACACGCCGCGGTCCGCGTTCGCGCGCAGGGACGCGCCCCAGGGCCAGGGGCCACCTGTCTTCCTCCGCATCCGCACGTTGCTGATTTGAGCCGAGCGCCCGTTCGTTGACGCTCGATGCCGGCAGTCGTCCGTCCTCGAGCCCCTTTCGAATGCGCTGTTTTCTCAAATCAATGACGACGGAGTCGCGACGTGGACATGTTCTGGGAGCTGATGCTGGGAACCGTGGTGTTGACCCTCCTCATCGTGGTGGTGACACCGGCGATGTGGAGCTCGAGGCTCTACCTCCGCGAGAAGCTGAAGAAGGGCCCTGAACACCAGAAGCCTGACGCCTGAGCCGAGGGAGGCTGCTTTCGGGAGAAGCCGGCCGTGTTATGGGTTTGACACGACAACCGGCTTTTCCTGAAAGAAGGCTCCTCATGATGGGTCGTACTCCTGCCCTCCCCTTCGTTGCGTCCCTCCTCCTGCTGACCTCCGCGTGCGCGACCACCGGCGCGCCGCCAACTGAAGCGGACCTCGTCCAGCTCGTGAATGCGCAGACGGAGGCCTGGAACCGGCAGGACGCCAAGGCCTGGTCCAAGGACTTCGCGGCGGACGCCTCGTTCATCAACATCGTGGGAACCATCTTCGAGGGCCGCGACGAAATCGAGCAGCGGCACGCGGGCATCTTCGCCAGCATCTTCAAGGGCAGCCGGAGCCAGGTCACCGTGCGGAAGGTCACCTTCCTCCAGGACGACATCGCCATCGTCGACACCACGCACGAGGTCACCGGCCATCCTGGCCTGCCCCCGGGCGTGCAGGACACCGAGCCCGGCCTGCTGCGCACCCAGATGCGCTACGTGATGAAGCACGTGGATGGACAGTGGCGGATTCTCGCTGGCCAGAACACGGACGTGAAGCCGCGCCCCGCCGCCCCCTGACGGCGCGCCCGGTCAGTGCCCGGCGGCCACCAGGGCTACATGCTCCTGACGCCGGGCGGCGCGGGCCTGACGGAACAACGGGGCCAGCGCGGCGAAGCCCGCCACCACCGTGGAGCCGTTGTTCACCACCGCGGCGGCGGCAGGCGGCAGCCAGCCCAGGGCGGCTAGCACCATGGCCACGGCGTTGGGTACCAGCACCAGCCCGAGCCCCACGCGCACGCGGGAGAGCGTGTCCCTTCCCGCGGTGAAGGCCAGCAGCAGGTCCTCCAGGCTGCCCCGCAGCAGCACCACGTCCGCCGTCTCCAGCGCCACGTCCGTGGCGCCTCGCAGGGAGATGCCGACGTCGGCGAGCGCGAGCGCGGGCGCGTCGTTGATGCCGTCCCCCACCATGGCCACGATGCGCCCCTGCCGCCGGAGCGAGCGCACGTGCGTGGCCTTGTCCTCGGGGAGCAGCTCCGCGATGGCCTCGTCCACGCCCAGGCGGCCCGCGACCTCGGCCACGCGGGCTGGTGTGTCGCCCGATAGCAGGACGATGCGCCGGCGCCCATGCGCCTTCAGGGCCTGGACCACCCGCGCGCTCTCCGGCCGCAGCGTCTCCACGTAGACGATGCACCCGGCCAGCTCGCCATCCACGGTGACCCACAAGGTGGCGGCCCCGCTGTCCACGGGCCGGAGGAGGTTCGCGCAGCCCTGGGCCACGTCCACGCCCTGCTGCTGCATCCACCGCCCGCTGCCCACGCAGACGCGGCGCCCGTCCACCTGGGCACAGACGCCGCGTCCCAGCACGAACTCCTCCAGGCCCGCCTCGGGCTGCGGCACCACCACGCCCCGGACCTGGGCATGCCGCCGCACCGCCTCCGCCACCGGATGGGACTGGCGCAGCTCGGCCGCGGCGCTCAGGGACAGCACCTCGTCCTCGGCCCACCCCTTCGCGGGGATGACGTCCACCACCTCCGGAACGCCCAGCGTCAAGGTGCCCGTCTTGTCGAAGACGATGGTGTCCGCCTGGGCCAGCCGCTCCAGGTACTGCGCGCCCTTGATGAGGATGCCCTGGCGCGCGGCGAGCGTCATCGCCACCAGCGCGCTCGCGGGCACGACAATCCGGACACCGGTGCCAAAGTCGGTGATGAGGATGCTGATGGGCCGCGCCATCTCCCGCGTCCACAGGCCCGTCGCCAGGGCGAGCCCGAACGTGGGGAGCACCACGCCGTTGGCCACCCGGTCCACCCTTGACTGCAAGGTCATGGGCTTGGCGCCGGCGCCTTCGAGGATGTGGAGAATCTTGGACGCCGTGGTCTCCCCGCCCGCGCGCAGCACCCGCACGCGGAGGCTCCCCTCGCCCACGACGGACGCCGCCAGCACCCGGTCCCCCGCCTCGCGGACGCGGGGCTCGGACTCGCCCGTGAGGGCCTTCTCATCCACCCAGGCGGTGCCGGACTCCACCGTCCCGTCGGCCGGCACGCTCTCCCCCGAGTGCACGACGATGAGGTCGCCCTCCTTGAGCCGGTCCGCCCGCACCTGCTCCACGTCGCCGTCGGGCCGCAGCCGCCAGGCATGGAGGACCTCCAGCCGCATCAGCCGGGAGATGGCGGAGCGCGCCCGGTCCGCGCTGCGCTCGATGAGCAGGTCGCCGATGCCCAGCAGCCAGGTGATGAGCGCGGCCGTCTGCACCTGCCCCGTGGCCAGCGAGACGCCCACCGCCGCCAGGTCGAGCAGGTCCACGGTGATGCGCCGCTCCGAGACAGTCTGCAGGGCGCGCTGCGCCAGCGGCAGGCTCGTCAAGGCGACGCCCGCGGCCAGGACGGGCATGGGCGCCGCACGCATGACGCACGCGGCGAGCACCGCCGAGTTGAAGGCCGTGGCAACCCACTCCCTTCGCGGCGGCTCGGGCGCCGCCGGCCACGTGGCGGGCTCGCTGGCGCGCAGGGCCGCCACCAGCTTGTTCGCCTCCAGGACCTCCGGGTCGAACGCCACCACCAGCGAATGGATGGCGGGCGAGGCGCTCGACTTGTGGACCCCCGGCTGGGTCGCGGCCCAGGCCGCCAGCTTCAGGATGTCATCGTCCTCCAGCCCCCGGACCCGCAGGCGCAGGCGCCCGGGAAGCGCGTGCAGCACGTCCACCTGGAACGGCCTGGGCGGACGCTGATGCAGCGTGAA
This sequence comes from Pseudomyxococcus flavus, assembly GCF_050038885.1. Taxonomy (NCBI): domain Bacteria; kingdom Pseudomonadati; phylum Myxococcota; class Myxococcia; order Myxococcales; family Myxococcaceae; genus Pseudomyxococcus; species Pseudomyxococcus flavus. The sequence continues at coordinate 8,945,536 of NZ_CP143624.1, forward strand.
GGCGAAGTCCCGGACGCGCAGCGCGAAGGCGCCCGGGAAGCGGGGCGTCTCGCGGTAGTGCACCTTGACCAGGCCCGTGCTGCGCTGGCACGTGGCCACCTGGACCTCGGGCCGGGACTCGAGCCACCCGAGCAGCTTGCGCAGCGTCTCCGAGTCGTCCGCCGCGCCGCGGATGAGCAGGCGGCCCGGCGCCACGGCCGACACCCGGAGCGACGCGGACCGCCCCGTGCCTCGGACCTGCGTGTGACGCCCATCCAGGACGTCATGCGCCCGGCCCTTCCAGCCGCGCGCGATGCCACTCAGGAACTCCACCTCCGCCCGCATGAACGCCCCTCCAACGCCGATGCGTGTGTCCGTCCCCGGGCCCGACGGCACCGCGCGCCAGGCCCAGGGCGTCAGGCATGGGGCCTGGGCCGGAAGGCCACGGTCCCACTGACGCGCGCGGCGTCTTCCCGCTCCTGCTCATGGACCCCGTCGCGAAAGACGCTGTAGGCCCAGTAGAGGGCGTTGTCCCAGCGGGGCAGCCACCCCTTCTGCTTGGGGTTCGCCACCAGGGAGTAGACGCCTGTCACCGTCAACACCGCGGGAATCAGCTCGTACAGGCCCGCGCCGGTCAGCTCACGGGCCAGGCCGTCCAGCCACCGTGCGCCGTCGACGACGTGCTCGGCCGGCGGCTTGCGCGACCTCGCCATGGCCTGGGAATCGACGATGCCGTCCAGTCCCGCGGTGTCGACGATGGACGCGAGGAGCGACTCCACGTCGGCGATGTCCGGGCTGTACTCGATGAGCAGGCTGCCGGTGAGGGGCGAATGGACGGTGCAGAACACCCCCTGCGTCTCTCCCAGCTCGCCGCGCACGCGGTCCGCCACGTCCGAGGCATCACGGAAGCAGGCCGCGCGCACCCGAAGCCGGCCCGGGGAGTGGTGGACGAGCAACAGCCACTCCCCTTCGACGGCCCCCGTGTCCGGGTCGAGCCTCATGCGTGGCTCTCCCGGCCGTTCGCCACGGGACGGGCACCGTCCGCCGCGCGCCGTCCGTGGGACTGGTGGACGTCCGACCGGGACCTCGCCTCCGCGATGAGGTCGGAGAGGTACTCACGCTCGGTCGCGATGAGCCGCCGCGTCCACCCCATCAGGTCGAACGCGGCGGTCGCGACGGAGACAATGGCACCTCGCGAGGTGTCGACGGTGCTGCGCGCCATCCAACCCGTGGCGACGCCCGCCAGGAAGGCCGCCACCGTCTTCATATGGCCCCCGGCACGACCTGCGCATCCGCGCGAAGCCCCGCGTCCTGGGGCTCGTGCATCCGTTCGCCGCGCATCCGGTCTCCGGCCTCGGAGACCCTGGGCACGATGCCGTGCGAGCGGAACTGCTTCACCAGCGCCTGCACGTGCTCGCGCCGCAGCGGGCGGCCCAGGGCGCTGGCCGCCTGCCGCAGCAGCTGCCACTCCGCGCTCGAGGTGGACATGTCCACCGCGGCCATCACCTCCAACGCGTGCATGAAGGCGTCACGCGCCGGTTCGGCCACTTCGTGAAGCCGCTCGACCCAGGCGTTGTCGTCCTCGACCAGGCGCTCCAGCACCCGCGTGCGCGCCACGGACGGAATGCTCCGGAGCAGGTGGACCAGCATGACCGACTCCTCGGCACGCAGCGCCCCGTCCGCGTTGAACAGGAACCACGCGCCCTCGATGAGCAGCTCCAGGCACCGGGCGTCCTGGCTCCGCACCGCGGAGAAGGCGTCGTCCAGCGCACGGCGGTAGCGCGCATACTCCACCGCGGCATTCCCGAAGCGGCGGGTGTACCGCCAGCTCGTCACCGAGGACGTGGCCACCCCCACGAACGGGAGGATGTTCCGCAGCACACCTTCGCCCATCAGGCGGTTGCCGAGCCGCCGCTCCGCCTCCTCCGTATCCGCCGTCAGCATCCTGTTCACCAGCTCCGCGCCATGCGCGTCGCCGCCCCGCGCGGCGCCGAACGTGAGGGCATGGAGGTGGAGGAAATCCCACGGGTCATCCGGGTCGATGCGCACGCCGAACGCCGCGGCCACGTCGCACGTCATCCGGGCCTGGATGAGCGAGCGCAACATCGTATCCAGCCCCATGGCGGCCCCCGCCACGGGCACGGCGACCAGTGCGCCCAGCAGGCCGGTGTCCATGGTGAACACGGTCGCGCTGGTGGAGATCCCCGCCGCGCTGGCGCCCACCAGGGCCGCGTCCCTGCACGCGCGGCGGATGATGGCGTCCGTCTCGGAGGGCCGGAGGGCGCGGGCCCCCGCCGCGGTGGCGGCCTGCCGCGCCTCGTGGTGCCGCACATACGCGGTCACCAGCCGGGCGTGCCACGCGCCGGAGCGGATGTCTTCGAGACGAAGCTCCCGCCCGAGCTTCTCGGCGAAGTCTCGCAGGGGGTGCAGCGCGGCCGCCGACGTCGCGGCCTCTTCGGGGTGGAATGCAGCGGTTCGTGTCATGGGTATGCGTGCGGAAACGGCCGCCCGCGCCCGGCCTGGCGGGCACGGCACGGCACGGCACGGCCGGTGGGGGTATCCGATGTGGGCTTCCAGGCTTCGGGGCGCTCAAACTAGAGGGGCGAGCGCGCCTGGAGAACCGGTCCGGCGGGGCGAGCGCAACGCCGCCGGGTTGACGGCGGCGCGACTCCGCGGTGCGCCCCCACTCCGCTCAGCGCGAGGAGACCGCGGCACGCGCGGTGCGCGGAAGCACAACGCGCGCCTACGGCGCGGAACCTGCTTCCGGGGCGCCAGCGGGCAGCGAGAGGTAGTGCTCCCCCAGCTCCGTCAACGTCCCCGCGGCGCCCAGCAGGCTCGCGAAGCAGGGGTCGTTCGTCCACCGTCCGGTGAACCATGCATAGCGGAACACGTCCTGGCGCCGCTCGCACACGGCGACCATCTCCGTCATCTGCACGCGCTGCTTCGCCACCGAGTCAATCTGCGCGCCGTCGGGTTGGCTGTGGCAGTTGGCGAACTCGGTGACCCAGAACGGCTTGCCGTACTTCGTGAGCCGGTCCAGGTGGTACTCCAACCCGTAGTCGTACCAGTGGAACCCGAGGTAATCGATGTGAGGGTCCCGGTTGTCGTTGGCGGCGCGGTACGCGGCGTAGAACGCGTCCAGCCAGACAACCGGGTCTCCATAGCCCGCCATCGTGCCCCAGTTCATCGCGGGCCCCACCAGCTTGACGCCCGTGTTCCGGGCGACTTGCTCATAGCGGGGCCAGAGCTCCGCCGCGGCCTGCGGCGACATATTGGCCTGGTCCGTCAGGTTCGGCTCGTTGAGCAGCAACAGGTACTGGATGCGGGGATTGGCCCGGAGGATGGACTCGATGCGGGCCGCATCGAAGTTCCCGTTCCAGAGCATGGGGATGAAATCCATGCCGTACCGCGTCTCGTAATCCGACGGCACGCCGGGGTGCGGCGTGGGACTCCAGTTGTACCACCAGCTCACGCCTGGAGCGACGGCCGCCATGTCCTCGGGTGTCGCGAGGTCGAACGCCAATCCCCGCTTCGCGCTCTTGGTCGTGGGCACGCCGGCGTCAGGCACGGACGTCCCCGCATCCGCTTGCAGCTCCGGGCCCGGGCCGGGTGAATCGTCACTGCAACCCGCTAGCAGGAGCGCGGTGAACCCCAGGGAGACGAGCTGGCGCCGCATCAGACCTGACCTCCCGCGGGAGCCATCGGCGCCAGTGTACTGCGCTTGAACAGGGCCAGCAGTCCGGCGAGCAGCCCCAATCCGGGCGCGCCCCCCCAGCAAGGCCGCTCCGAAGATGGCCCGATTGTAGTCGTCGCCCGTGGGCGCTCCGGCCGTCTCCGGCCCTCCGAACATCCACGCCAAGGCGGACACGCCCACCGCCACCGTGACGACTCCGGAGATGAGCAGGTAGTGCTTCCAGGAGCCGTGCCCCTTGCGCATCGCAAGGAAGTGGATGAGGAGCGACACGGCGCCCACAAAGCCTCCACCGCAAAGCGCCAGCGCGAAGGCGCCGAGGATGATCATTCCCATGCCTTGGCATCCTAGCCCCGAGTCACGGTTTCGGACATGCCCCCGGCTTGCGCTACATGCGCCCGAGGCACGGATTTTCAAGACACGTCCAGGCAACACCCGACGTCGCCACGGCCTTGCAGGCGCTCGGCATGGTGGACGCCTTCACGCCGAACGCGGACTTCTCGGCCCTCTCGCCGCAGCGCCTCATGCTGGCCTCCGTGAGCCACAAGGCCTTCGTGTCCGTGGACGAGCGAGGCACGGAAGCCAGCGCTGCGACGGCGGTGGGTGTGTCGCCCATCTCCGAGCCCACGCCCGCCCACGTGAACCGTCCCTTCATCTTCGTCATCGAGCACGTGCCCACGCGGCAAATGCTGTTCCTCGGGCGCTTCGTGAAGCCGTAAAGCCATTCAATGGCGGCACATCCTTGCTAGGCTGGGCCGCCATGCGTTCCGTCACATGCACTCATGACTTGATGCATCACCCCGTCCAGGGCGAGAGCGGGTCAGGTCTTGAACCGCACATCCCCGCGGAATGTCCGCCAGCGAAGGCGAGCCTCACGGCGCAGGTGACGCAATGACTCGCGCGCGGACGGCAACGCGCAAGTCGCCACCGAGGCCCGCCAGGAATGGGCGCACCACCGCGACGCCCGCCCGGCGCGTCAACCGGGAGTTGCGCGCGCAATTGCTGCGCCTGGACCGGCTCGACAGCACCTTGCGCGCGGCCTGGGTCGCCACGGAGTTCAAGGACCGGCGCCTGGAACGCAAGCTCGAGGCGCTGACCTCCGCGGGCATCGACTGGCTGCGTGAGGTCCTCAAGACGCACGGCTGGCCAGGACACAGCCTGGTGGGGACCTCGGCGGCGGCTGCGGCCTGGCGCCTCGTCCAGCATGCCGAGTGTTCGGTGACGTTCCAGCGGCGTTGCCTGAAGCTGCTGCGCGACGCCGCGGAACGCGGAGAGGTGCCCATCCAGCAGGTGGCCTACCTCACGGACGTCGTGCGGATGCGTGAGGGAAAAAAGCAGTTGTATGGAACGAAGTTCCGCAAGGTGAAGGGCGAGCTCGTTCCGTACCCCATCGAGAAGCCAGACGCAGTGGACGCCCGGCGAAGGCAGATGAACCTTCCCTCACTGGAAGCGTATGCCCGGCGCCTCCGCCGGCAGTTCCTCCCGTCATGACCGGAGCCACCATGGGACCTGGATTCGACTGGAGCCAGTTCGTAAAACACCACTGGGAGAAGTCGCCCGCGCGCCTGCCATTTCGCGCGCCCGCCCTCTCCGCCGAGCACATCTTCCGGAACGCCACCGCCGTCTGCGATCCCTTCCGGCACGGAACGCGCTTTCGCGCCCTGCCCGATGCCCGCTTCTTCGTGGGCCACGCGCGGCTGGCCGCCCCGGGCCCCCTCCTTCCCGGCGTCGACGACGCATCACTCGGCGCCTATCTCGACCGCGCCGCCACGCAACTGCGTGGAGCGCCCTTCCAGCTGCACATCGAGCAGCCCTTCATGTTCGATTTCGCGCTCTGGAGCGCCGTCCGGGAGGTCCTCCGGGGCCTGATGGAACGCGTGGGCGTCCCCGTGCTCCCGGCCACCACCGACCTGGTGCTGGGCCGCTTCGACCGGGGGGCCCTGGGCGTCTCCAAGCGCCCTCACCACGCGCTCCTCCTGCTGGTGGTCCAGGGCCGGTTGCGCGTCCGCATCTGGAAGAAGCTCTGGGGAGCGCCCGCCAACGAGACGTTGGACTTCAACCGCCACCTCGACGAGGCCACGACGCTGGAGGCACGCGCGGGAGACCTCGTCTATGTCCCCTCTCATTGCTGGCAACTCGAGGAGGCGCCAGACGAGTGCATGGCCGTGCGGGTCTGGCTCCCCGTCAAGGGAAGCCGCCCCACGGATGTCGTCAAGAACGTGCTCGTGTCGCAGCTCGAAGGTCAGCACGCCCGGGATGAAGCCGTGCCCTATCTCGCCTATCCCTGGCGCCGCCCGCGCAAGGGGGCACGGGCGTCTGTCGAGGGCCTGGAGCAGACCGCCGACGCGCTCCATGCGCTGACACGCGACGTCGAGGTCCACCAGCGCCTGCGCCTCATCTGGGCGAGGCGCGTCAGCGCGTGCGCGCTCGAGCCCGTGCCGCCGCCGGACACGCCTGCTCCGCTGGCGGCTCACCAGCGCGTGCGACTCGCGCCCTCCGCGGACCTCATCCGGATGAAGGACCCGTCCGGGCTGTGGATCTGGGCCGTGAACGGCCATGCCTTCCCGGGTCCGGGCGATGCCGTGGCGCGGCGGCTCCTCCAGGCCCTGTCCACGGAGGAAGCCTGCAGCGTGGGCACGCTGTGCGGACAGGCCCGGACCGTCACACAGCGGGATGGCATTCGCGCGCTCCTGGAGACGCTGCTGCGCCTGCGAGGCCTCCAACTCGTATCCGGAGCGGAGGGCTGACGAATGCCATCTCTCGAGCTTGCGAAGCGCTTCGACTGGGACACCTTCGTGAGGCGCTACTGGAACCAGCGCCCGGTGCTCTTCAAGGGAACGGGCGCGTCCCCCTTCACGCCCGAGGACGTCTTCGAGGCCGCCGCCGGGGCGACCCGCCGATACCTGTCCCGGAGCTACGCCGCTGATTCGCGGCCGGACGTCGCCTTCACCATCGACCGGCTCCGCCAGCTCCACGTCCGGGACTGGCTGCCCCGGACATCCGACGGCTCCCTGGACGGCTATGACGCGCGGCTCGCGGCCCGGCTCGGTGAGCGGCGCTATGCCCTCATCGTCTCCAGCCTGCACGCCTCCAGTTTCCGCCTGTGGTCGCGAGAGCGCGACTTCTTCTCGGAGCTGTGGCGGCGGGTCGGCATTCCCCAGACAGGGGCCATCACCACGCTCTTCCACGGGACGTATGAGCACAGCCCCGTGGGCGTGCACCTGGACCGCTTCACCACGTTCCTCTTCGCGCTCCGGGGCCGCAAGCGGATGCGGTTCTGGCGCAAGCGCCCCTGGCGCGCGGACGTCTCCACCATCCTGGACTACCAGCCCTACCTGAAGTCGTCGTTCGTGGCGGAGGTCGAGCCCGGGGACATCCTCTACTGGCCATCCACCTACTACCACGTGGGTGAGAGCGTCGGAGCGGGTGTCGCCAGCAGCGTGAACGTCGGCATTCCCATCACCGAGCATCGCACCATCTATTCCGTGGACGACCTGCTGAGAGGGATGATCGACGAGACCTCGCTCGCAGACCAGGAATGGGAGCAGACGCGGCTGGCGCGCGTCGCGGCCACACCGCTTGTGCGCGGCGCGCTCACGGGCGTGGGTGTCCTCTCCGCGGCGCTGCCCCGTGCGCTGACCGAGGCGGTGGAGGCATTCCGAGACGTCAGCGAGCCTCGTGAAGCCCGGCGGCACATCCAGGCCACCTGGCTCGAGCGCCTGACGGCAGGCGGCTTCGAACCCGTGCCCGAGCCTGGACGCACGCGACGCCTGAAGGACGCGCACCACGTCCGCGCGGACCCGCGCTTTCCCATCCTCTTCGAGCGAGATGGCACGCGGCGGTGGCTCTGCGCCGCGAATGGACATGCCCTTCGCGGCGCGGGCGGAGGACGGGCCGTCGACACGTTCTTCCAGCGGCTGAACTCCGGGCGTGCCATGCGCGTGGCCGCACTGCTGCGGCCCTTTCGCGTGTCACACTCGACGGCACATGACCCAGATGTCATTGCTGCATCGCGTGAAGGAATGCACAGTCTCCTGGAAAAACTTCACACCTTCCGCGCAATCACTTTCACCCCTTGACGCATCACTTGTCAGCGCCCACGCTACGCCAGCAGTTCACGCTCACCGACGGAGGCATGTCATGACGAAGGCGAAGCAGAAGGCCCCCCGGTCGTCCAAGCAGGCCAAGGAGAAGCTCGTGCAGATGATGCGCGAGATGGAGAAGTCCACCGTGCCCTCGGCCACGAAGGCCGCGCCCGGCACCTGCATCCGCATCTACTGCTCCCCCTACTAGGAGCCTGTCGCGGTAATCGCGAGGGGCTTGCCCGGCGGAGTCTGAAGGGGCTCAATGCCCCGCATGAGCAAGAAGTACCGCCCCTGGAATGTGCAGCAGGACTTCCTGCTGCCGCCGTCGCTGCTGGACTGGCTGCCGGAGCACCACCTCGCGCGTTTCGTGCTGGAGGTGGTGGAGGAGTTGGACTTGGGGCCCATCTACGAGTCGTACGAGAAGCAGCTGCGAGGCTACCCGCCGTACGAGCCGAAGATGATGGTGGCGCTGCTGCTGTACGCGTACTGCACCGGGGTGACGTCCTCTCGGAAGATTGAGAGGAAGACGCAGGAGGACGTGGCCTTCCGCGTGCTGGCGGCGAACCAGTCCCCAGACCACTCGCGGATTTCGGAGTTTCGACGTCGGCACGGGGCGCACTTCGAGAGTCTCTTCGTGCAGATGCTGAAGCTGTGCGCGAGGGCGGGGCTGGTGAAGCTGGGGCACGTGGCGCTGGACGGCACGAAGCTGAAGGCGAACGCCAGCAAGCACAAGGCGATGAGCTACGAGCGGATGAAGCAGGAGGAAGGGAAGCTGCGCGAGCAGGTGCGGCACCTGCTGGCCCAGGCGGAGGCCGTCGACGCGGAAGAGGACGCCCGCCACGGCAAGGGCAAGCGAGGCGACGAGCTTCCCGAGGAGTTGCGGCGCACGCGGGAGCGGCTGCAGCGCATTCGTCAGGCCCGGCAGGCGCTGGAGGCCGAAGCCAAGGCGGCCGCCGAAGCAGACAAGGGCAAGGATGATGACGACGACGCGCCCCCGCCCGCCCAGGACTTGCCCGGCCACACCGTGCCCCACACGGCCGAGGGCAAGCCGACGCCGAAGGCGCAGCGCAACTTCACCGACGCCGACAGCCGAATCATGAAGAAGGGCGCAAGCTTCGAGCAGGCCTACAACGCGCAGGCGGCGGTGGACGCGGCGCACCAGGTGATTGTCGCCCAGGCCCTCACCAACCAGCCTCCGGACGCCGAGCACCTGCCGGCACTGGTGGACCGGGTGGCCGCCCACCTCGAAGAAGTGCCAGGCAAGCTGAGCGCGGACGCGGGCTACTTCTCGGCGAAGAATGTCCGCTGGCTGGAGTCGGTGGGCGTCGAGCCGTACCTCGCCACCGGCCGCCAGAAGCATGGAGAAGCGCCACCGAAAGTCAGGGGCCGTCCGCCCGCGGGGCTCACCCCCAAGGAGCGGATGGTCCGGAAGCTGGCGACGAAGCGAGGCAAGGAGGTGTACCGAATGCGCAAGGCGATTGTGGAACCCGTCTTCGGCCAAATCAAAGAGGCACGCGGCATCCGCGCCCTGCTGCGCCGAGGCCTGAAGGCCGCCCGGGAGGAGTGGGCCCTCATCTGCGCCACCCACAACCTCCTCAAGCTCTTCCGAGCGACGGCAGCAGCGTAGCGGCCTGCCGCACCCTGCGGCCCACCGGCGTCTCTCACCCCGCCTCGCTCCCAACCCCATTACCGCGACACACTCCTAGGGAAGCACTCCGGGCCGCCGGGACTCCCGAGCGGCCCGTCTTCCAACCTGCGCAGTGTGCCGCGTCATACCGATGCAAGGCATTCTGGAGCGGGCGGCGGCCCTCACTATCCTGTCACCCTCCTACATCCTCCCAGGAGCCGTGACATGAAAAGCGCCGTCGAGTTGCATGGCAACCCCCTGAGCGAGACGTCCCTCGCCGCGATGCGGCGATGGCTGCTCGACGTCGACGTCCTGGGTTATCTGCCGCAAATCGTCGCAACGGAGGCGGAAGGCAGGCTCTGGACCTACTTCTGGTTCGGCATCCGCCGCATCGACGACCTCGTCGACCAGCATGGGTTCCAGATTCTGGATGACCCCAAGGCCTTCACGGAGGACCTGGATGCCATCCAGGTGCTGCGCGAGTTCATGGCCGCGGCCCCGACGCTCATCGACGGCCGGCGGCGCCTCATCGAGCAGATTCGCTCCTTCTACGCGGAGCGCGAGTACCTCGCGCTCGGCCGTCCGTTGACGGTCAAGGAGCTGTTCTCGCTCTGGTACCTCAAGGCCGGCCCCGGCGCGTACATGGTGCAGCGCCTCCAGCTCTCCGACGTGGACGAGGCCACCGTGCGCCGCATCGTGAAGCTGGCGTCGGTGGGCCTGCAGATGTTCGACGACCTGGTGGACCTCCAGGAGGACCTCGACCTGGGGCGTTTCTGGCTGAGCGCGGAGGAGCTGGAGCTGCTGGGCCTCTCCACCACGCCGCCCGCGTCGCTGCCCGCCACCGCGGGCGAGCGCATCATCCGGATGCGCAAGGCCATCTGCCTGGAGTACTTCCTCGCGGTGCATGACGAGGCCTCGCGCATCACCTCTCCCGAGAGCCGCAAGGTCGCCACCGCCTTCGCGGAGGGCTGGCTGAACTTCCTCCAGCAGGGCTACCTGAAAATCTACGCCGCCACCGACACCAAGCCCTGGAACACCATCCAGCGCGTGCTCAAGGTGCTTCCGGGCTCGGAGACGGTGAAGCTGCCGGTGTTGCGCTCCGTCTTCTCGCTGCTCTCCACGCTGCCGCTGCCGCCCGTGGACGTGGCGGCCTGCCGACGCGAGCTCCAGCAGCTCGGCGGCTGCCCCAAGGCCCTTGCCCCGGAGGTGGCCCTGGAGGTCATGGGCGCGTGCGAAGCGGAGGGCGACCGCGAGTCCTTCGACCAGCCCGGACCGAAGGCCGGTGCGCTGGAGCGGCTGCTGCTGTCCACCCCTCCGAAGAGCACCGCGGCGGACTTCGCGCGCAGCTGCCGCGATGCGGCCGCGGGCTCGCCGTCCAACCTGCGCGACCCCGGCCTGTCCGAGGTCGTCGCGAGCAGCTTCAAGCTCGCCGAGCGCACCGCGCGCCACTCCTTCATGGCACGCGACAACTTCCTCCAGCTGTTCCGCCAGGGCGCACGCAGCCGGGGCCCGGTGGTGGACGCGGAGCTCGCCGAGCAGTTCGCGCGGGACAGCGCGGACTGGGTCGCGCTGGGCATCGAGGCCGTCGCAGCGACGGCCCGTGAGCTTCGCGGCGCCTGCCAGAAGTAGGCGCGGCTCCGGACCCGGCCGGAGCCCCTGCCGCTCACCGGGGAACGAGCGGCAGCCGCGTCAGTCCGCGCATCATCAACGAGTCCACGTACTCCCGGCGTGTGTCGGCGCGACGCACGCCGGGGAGCAGTGGCACCAGCTCCTCCAGCGCCACGCGGGCCTCCAGGCGTGCGAGGCCCGCCCCCAGGCAGTGATGGATGCCAAACCCGAAGGCCCGATGAGGCGACGGCGTGCGCGTCACGTCGAAGCGGTCCGGCTCCTTGAAGACGCGCTCGTCCCGGTTCGCCGCCCCGAGCATCAGCGCGATGCTCGAGCCCGCCGGGAGGCACACCCCACCCACCTCCACGTCCTCGACCGCCGACCGCAACGTGAACTGCACCGGAGACTCCCAGCGCAGCGCCTCCTCGACGAGGCCCGGAATCCGCTCCGGAGCCCCGAGCACGAGCGCCAGCTGCTCGGGGTGGTCCAGCAGCGCCGCCGCCGCGTTGCCAATCAGGTTCGTGGTCGTCTCGTTCCCCCCCAGCAGCAGCGTGTGGATGAAGCTGAACAGCTCCTCTTCGTCCAGCCGCTCCGCGTGGGCCGGGTCCACGAGCACGCTGACGAGGTCCTCCCGGGGCTCACGCCGCCGCTTCTCCACCAGCGTGCGCATGTAGGACCGGAACTCCGTCAGGATGGCGAAGAACTCACGCAGGGACCGCGACTCCCGACCCGCGCCCGTCGCATAGGTGATGAAGCCCGCGGCCCACCGCTTGAAGTCCTCGCGCCACTCCGGCTCCACGCCGAGCATCTCGGTCACGATGACCACGGGCAGCGGCACCGACAGCCCCGACACCAGGTCGAACGGCTGCCCCGCCCGCAGCGGCGCGAGGTACTCGGTGACGAGCTGCCGGATGCGCGGCTCCCAGGCGGCGATGGCGCGCGGCGTGAAACAGCGGCTCACCATGCCACGCAGCTCGCCGTGACGGGGCGGGTCCGAGTTGATGATGGCGTCCGGCGGTCCCTGGAAGAACTTCTCCACGTCCACCCGGCCACGCAGCACCAGGCGCAGCATCGATGGGACGTCCGCGAGCGCCGGCCGCTTGTTCTCGAACATCACCGCCGTCATCGCCCGGGACGAGAACTGCTCCGGCCGGCGCAACACGAAGTCGACATCGGCATGCCGGGACAGACAGAAGAGCTTCGCCTTCGGTGCCCAGTGCACCGGGCTCTGCTCCCGGAGCGCACGGTAGACAGGATAGGGGTCATCCCAGTGCGAGGACGAGAACGGCTCGAACTCCACCTGCGGACGAACAGCCCACAGTGCGTTTGACATGACGACCCACCTCACATTGGTGTTTACGAATCAGCCAGGGCGTGCAAGTGATGATTGGCAATCATATACTCCATTCCCAATCACCCCTCCCATTCTCGAATGAATCCTGAACCCCATCCGGCCACGGAGCCGACCCCCTGGCTCATCCGGCGGAAGCCCGCCGTGGCGCCGCCGCTGCGGCTGTTCTGCTTTCCCTACGCGGGCGCCGGAAGCCTCCCCTATTTCAAATGGCCAGACCTGCTCCCCGAAGCCCAGGTCGAGGTCTGCGCCATCCAGCCGCCCGGCCGCGAGAACAGGCTTCATGAGCCCTCCCTGGACGAGTTGCCCCGGCTGCTCGACGCGCTGGTGCGGGAGCTCTCCCCCCTCTTCGATGTGCCGTTCGCCTTCTTCGGCCACAGCCTGGGAGCGCTCATCGCCTTCGAGCTGACGCGCGAGCTGCGCCGCCGGGGCCGGCCCCTGCCGCGAGTGCTGCTCGTCTCGGGCGCGGAGGCGCCGTCGCTGCGCAATGGACTTCCACCCCTGAGCGGCCTGGGGCGCGACGACTTCATCCGCGAGCTCAGCGCCCGCTATGACGGCATTCCCCAGCAGGTCCTGGCGCAGCCGGAGATTCTCGACCTCATCCTGCCCAGCCTCCGCGCCGACCTGAAAATCTCGGAGGGCTATACCTACCGGGATGAGCCGCCGCTTCCCGTGCGCATCTGCGCCCTGGGCGGCACCCGGGACCCGCGCGTCTCCGAGGCCGCGCTGGAGGCGTGGCGTCAGCAAACACAGCAAGCCTTTACGCTGAAGATGTTTCCAGGCGGCCATTTCTTCATCAATGAAATGACTTCCCAGGTGGTCCAGGTCGTTCACCAAGAACTCGTTGTCAATACAGGCGCCACGTCATGAACAGAGATGAATTGCTCCGCGAGCTGACCCGCTACGTCGCCGAAGAGCTATTGGACGGAGACGCGGAGGAGCTCGACGCCTCCACGCCCCTGCTCGAGCTGGGGGTGCTCAACTCCCTGGAGACCGCCCGGATGATGGGCTTCGTCCAGAAGAAGTACGGCATCACCATCCCGTCGGAGGCGCTGAAGGTCGAGAACCTCCAGACGCTCTCCGCCATCGCGGACCTCGTCTACGACGCGAGGCCCCGCCAGCCGTAGCGACTCAGCGGCTCCGCCGCAGCATGGCCTGGACGGCACTGTCGTCCAGGCTGTCCACGTCGGCCAGGAGCGCCTCCAGCTCCGCGTCCTGGGGGGCCTCCTTCACCGGGGCGACCACGGGCGCCTCATCCACGAGCCCCAGCACCTCGGCCGCCAGGTAGTCCACCAGCCCGTTGACGGTGGGATTGTCGAAGGCCACCGTCGCGGGCAGCGAGGTGCCCAGGGTGCGCTGGAGCACGTTGCGCAGCTCCACGGACATCAGCGAGTCCATGCCGAACTCGAAGAAGCCCTGGTTCGGGTCGAGCGGCTCCATCGGTGGACGGCCCAGAACGCCATTCACCAGCGCTCCCACCTGGGCGCGAAGGGCACCGCGACGCTCCTTCGGGGGAAGCCGCTCGAGCTGCTGGCGAATCCCCTCGCTCGCGGCCGGGCTCGCCTTTTCGATGAAGGCCTCGAAGAGGGGCGCACCTCCGCGCCGTCCGAGCACCGTCCAGTCCACCGGCACGATGCCGAGCTGCCCGCTCAGGCCCAGGGACTGCTCGAAGACCTGGAGCCCGTCTTCCGGCGGAATCACCCCGAAGCCCAGCTGCTCCATGCGACGGCGAATCGGGTCCTCGGCCGCCGCCCCCACTTCGGCCCACGCGCCCCAGTTGAGGCTCAGGCCCGGCAGCCCCTGCGCCTGCCGGAAGCGGGCGAGCCCGTCCAGGAACGCGTTGGCGGCCACGTAGTTGGCCTGCCCCGCCGAGCCGATGAGCGACGACGCCGAGGAGAACAGGACGAAGAAGTCCAGCGCCACGCCCTGCAGCGCGCGGTGCAGGTTCCATCCTCCCGCGACCTTGGGCGCGAACGCCCGGGCCAGGCGCTCCGGCGTCATCTGCATGAAGAGGCCATCGTCAATGACGCCCGCGGAATGCACGACGCCCCGGATGGGCGGCACCCGGCCAGCGAGCTCCGACAGGACGCGCTCCAGGTCCGACGCCACCGCCACGTCGCACTGCACCACCTGGAGTGTCACCCCTCGCTGCTCCAGCGCTTCGAGGCGGGGACGTACCTCCGCCGACGGCGCCCGCCGCCCCATCAACACGAGGTGCCGAGCCCCTCGCTCCACCAGGCGCTCCGCGACGATGAGCCCCAGGCCCCCGAGCCCGCCCGTCACCAGGTAGCTCGCGTCCGGCCGCAGCGAGGCTTCAGCTCCACGGAGCCGGCGACTGCGCACCAGCCGGGGCACCCGGCGGACGTTGCCACGCAGCGCGACCTCGTCCTCCGCGCTCCCTGCCAGCAGCTCGGCCAGGAGCTGGTCGGCGTCGTTCCCGGTCGCGCCCGCCTCCAGGTCCACGCGCCGGCAGTGGAGGTCTGGATGCTCGCGGGTGATGGACTTGCCAAGGCCCCACAGGATGGAGCCCTCCAGGCGGGTGATGCGCTCCTTCTCCGACGTCGCCTGCGCCCCTCGCGTCACCAGCCAGAGCGAGGTGTCCGCGCCCTTGGCCTCGACCAGTGCCTGGGCGAGCGCGAGCACGCGAGTGCCCTGCCCCAGCGCCTGCGCGGGCACGTCTTCCCCCGCGCCATCGAGGCTCCACAGGTCGACCACGTGCAACGGCCCCTGCTCCGTCCCTGGACGCAAACGGGCCAGCAGCGCCTGGGCCTGCTCGCGACCCGTGACGGCCTCCGCGTCGCTCGCGCGCACCGTCAGCACGTGCCATCCACGTCCCTGGAGGCGCTCGGCGAGACGCGCGCCCACGCCCGCCTCATCCGCCAGGACCAGGCACTGCCCTGGAACCCCGGTGGCCGCCGCAGCCGGGGCCAGCGGCCGGTTCTGCCACTCGAGCTCATAGAGCCAGCTCTGGAAGCGCTTGCTCCTCGCGCCCAGCAGGCTCTCGCGGGTGATGCGCCGGAGCGACAGCCGCTCCACCGTCGCCACACGTTCGCCGTCCGCCGTCATGAGCTGGATGTCACACGTGAAGCCGGGCCCCTTCGCGTCATCGCTCCGCGCCAGCGTCGCGTGGGCCCACACCTCGCGCAGCCCGGTCCGCTGGACCTGGACCTTGCCGACACCCACGGGCAGGTAGGCGGCGTCACCCTCTTCATCGAGCACGGCCCCGACCATCTGGAAGCAGGCATCCAGGAGCGCGGGCTGCAAGCGGTACCGCGCCGCCTCCTCGGCCGCATTGCCGGACAGGGCCAGCCGGCCCAGCACCTCCTGCTCACCGCGCCAGAGCTGCTGGATGGCGCGGAAGCTGGGCCCGTACGCGAGGCCGGCCTGTCCCAGCTTCGCGTAGTAGCCGTCCACGGAGACCTCGCGTGCCAGCACCTTGCGCAGGCGCTCGACGTCGATGCGCGTCCCCTCCGTGGCCGCCGCGCTGGAGACCTTCCCGTGCGCGTGGAGAACCCAGGCGGGCTCGCCTTCGCCGGTGCGCTCGTCCTGGCTGTGGATTTCGAAGCGCCCGCCGCGCTCGCCTTCGGGCGAATACAGCAGGTTCAACCGGCGCGTCCCCTCCTCCGGGAGGAAGAGGGCCTGCGAGAAGGTGAGCTCGTCCACCGTCCCACCGGTGTCCGCGAAGAGCGCGGCGCCCGCGGCGAGCCCCATCTCCACGTAGGCCGCGCCCGGCATGAGCACCTGTCCGTAGACGCCGTGGTCCCGGAGGAAGGCCGGCTTCTCCGCGCCCACGAAGGACTCGAACTGCCGCGTCTGCGAAGGCGAGACATGCAGGTGCCCGAGGAGCGGATGCGCGGGCGCCGCGTCCGCCTGGGCTTGCGCGGAGACTCCCGGGACGTCCCACGAGGCCCCGGAGAGCTCCATCCAGTGGCTGCGACGCTGGAAGGGATAGAGCGGCAGCGCGACCTTGTGGCGTTCACGTCCCTGGTCCAAACCCCGCCATGCCACCGGCACTCCCGCGACGAACAGGGCGGCGAGCCCCTCCAGCAGTTGCTGCCAATCCGAACGCTCCGGCCGCAGGCTGCCTGCCCAGAGGACGTCCTCCTTCGTGATGCAGGACTGCCCCATGGTCACCAGCGTCGGCTTCGGGCCGACCTCCAGGAAGGCCTTCACGCCCGCCTGCTCCAGTGTCTGCATCCCGCGGGCGAACATCACCGGCTCACGGAGGTGCTGCACCCAGTACCGGGGCGTCAGGAGCTCCGGCCCCGCCTCGCGGCCGCTCAGGTTCGAGATGAGCGGGATGGACGGCGCCTGGAAGCGCACCTTCTCCACGGCCTGGGCGAACGCGTCGAGGATGGGGTCCATCAGCGCGGAGTGGAATGCGTGGGAGACGCGCAGCATCGTCGCGCGCTTCCCCTTCCGGGTCAGCTCTCCGGCGCAGTCGCTCACCGCGGCCTCGCGCCCCGAAATCACGACGTTGCGCGGGCCATTGAGGGCCGCGATGGAGACCTGCCCGTCATACCTGCCGAGCAGCGCCTCCACTTCCGCCGCGTCCGCCGACACGGCGGCCATGGCTCCGCCCGCGGGCAGCGACTGCATCAGCCGTGCGCGCGTGGCGATGAGCGCCAGCCCCTCCTCGAGGGTGAATACCCCCGCCACACACGCGGCCACGAACTCGCCGACCGAGTGGCCCATCACGAAGTCTGGCCGCACGCCCCACTGCATCCACACCTGCGCCAGCGCGTATTCGAGCGCGAACAGCGCGGGCTGGGTGAATCCCGTCTCGTCCAGCCGCGAGCGCGCGTGCGCGTCCCGCTCCGCCGGGTAGAGCAGCTCGATGAGCGACTGCCCCATCAACGGGCGCAGCACCTCGTCACACCGCAGGAGCGCTTGCCGGAACACCGGCTCCGTCCGGAAGAGCTCCTCTCCCATCCCCAGCCACTGCGAGCCCTGTCCGGTGAACAGGAAGGCGACCCGAGGCTCGCCCTCGGCCTTGCCACGCAGCACCGCCGAAGGGTTCTGACCGGCCGCGAAGGCCGCGAGCTGCTCCCGCATCGCGTCGTGCGAGCTCCCGAGCACCGCGAGCCGGTGCTTGAAGGCTTCACGCCCGGTGTTCGCGGTGAAGCAGATGTCCGCCAGCGGCTGCCCCGTGAGCTCGGGCTGTCCGAGCGCCTGCGCGTATCGCTGGGCCAGCTCGCCGAGGGCCTGCGGCGTGCGGGCCGACAGCGTCAGGACGTGGTGCGGCCGGGGCGAGTCCTCCGGCGCCCGCGGCGGCGCGGGCGGCGCCTCTTCGATGAGCACGTGCGCATTCACGCCGCTGAGCCCGAAGCCGCTGATGCCGGCCACGCGGGGCTTGTCGCCCCCGGGCCACGGCATCACCTGCGTGGGCACGGCGAGGTTGAGCTGATCCCAGTCCACCGCGGGATTGGGCTTGCGGAAGTGGAGGTGCGGCGGGATTTCGCCCTGCCGCATGGACAGCACGACCTTGATCATCCCCGCTGCGCCCGCGGCGGACTCCAGATGGCCCAGGTTCGTCTTCGCGGAGCCGACCAGCAGCGGCGCGTCTGGGCTCCGGCCATGGCGGAGCACGGCGTCGAGCGCGCGCAGCTCGATGGGGTCGCCCAGCGGCGTCCCCGTCCCGTGGGCCTCGATGTAGCTCACGTCCGCCGGCGCCACGCCCGCGGCCTCCAGCGCCTTGCGCAGCAGCTTCTCCTGGGCGGGGCCGTTGGGGACCGTCAGCCCGCCGCTGAGCCCGTCATGGTTCACCGCCGAGCCTCGGATGACGGCGAGGATGCGGTCCTTGTCCCGCTGCGCATCCGACAGGCGCTTGAGCACCAGGACGCCGCAGCCCTCGCCGCGGCCGTAGCCGTTGGCGGAGGCATCGAAGGTCTTCGACCGTCCATCCGGGGCCAGGGCCCGCATCTTCGACAGGACGATGTTGCTGTCCGGCCGGATGATGACGTTCACCCCGCCCGCGAGCGCCAGCGAGCACTCCCCCTGGCGCAGCGCCTGGCACGCCAGGTGGGCGGAGACGAGCGCCGAGGAGCACGCCGTCGCGACCACCATCGAGGGGCCCTGGAGCCCCAGCACGTAGGAGACGCGCCCCGCCGAGAAGCTGAGCTCGTTCCCCGTCCCCATGTACGGCAGGTCCCGCGTCTGCACGGCATTGAAGGGGACGCGGCCGTAGTCACTGCTCAGGAAGCCCACGTACACGCCGGTGTCGCTACCCACGAGCGAGCCGGGCGCGATGCCAGCGTCCTCCAGCGCCTCCCAGGACACCTCGAGCATCAAGCGCTGCTGCGGGTCGACGTAGTTCGCCTCGCGCGGTGACAGGCCGAAGAACTCGCTGTCGAAGCCGGTGATGGGCTGCGAGAGGAAGCCTCCCTCGCGCACGCTCATCTTCCAGCCCGCGTCCGGGTCCTCGGAGTAATACGCCTCCGCGTCCCAGCGGTCCGCAGGGACCGGGCCCACGGCGTCGACGCCCGCGCGCAGCAGCTCCCAGTACAGCCGAGGGTCGTTCGCCCCACCGGGGAACCGGCAACCCATGCCGATGATGGCGATGGGCTCCGAGCGCGCGCGCTCGAGTCCGTCAACGCGCGCCCGGAGGGTCTTGATGGCCAGCGCCGCCCGCTGCAGCGGCGTCATCGACTCCATCGAGAGAGCATTCATGGACTCATCCGACACGACCCACCCCTTTCACTGCCTAGCTGATGGAAATCTTCTCCAGCGGTTCCGCCGCGGGAGTGACGATCACGCCCGCCCCGCCCACGCTGGTGCCCGAGCTCACGGGGCACCCGGGCGCGCTGCTGCTCGCCGTGGGGCCACCACTCGCGGCGGGAGGCGCGCGGCGGTCACTCGGCCTGGCGCACACGCCGGGAATCGTGGCGCCCGTGGCGCTCTTCGGCCGCTTCGACAGGAACAGGTCGCTCGCCTTCTGGAAGACCTCGCCCAGGGACATGACCGGCTTGGGCGGGTGGCTGGCCGCCGACGGGGCCGCAGCGGGAGGCGCCGGAGGCTGCTTCGCCCGGTCCTCGATGGCCGAGTCGATGTGCTCCAGCTCCTGGATCTGCGCCTCGACCAGATGGGCGACGCCCTTCAGCGCCTCCTGCTTCGCGCGGAAGAGCTGCTGCACGAAGCCCCGGCCTCCGGGAATCACCGCGTTGGTGAGCTCCGCGAACCGGGCCGCGTACACCGGTGAACTGCCAAACGCACCCTTGGGATAACGGCCATCTTGCGTGGACATCAGACACCCCTTTCCTTCTGGAAACTGACGATGAGCCGGTCGCCCTCCATGTGGGCGCCCGACGTCGGGAGCAGCGCGACCATCCGGGGCAGCACGACGTTGCGCCGGGCCCCCCCCACCTGGATGACGAACTCCTCGCCGCGGCGGGAGAGCTCGATGTCGCTCTTCGCCACGAAGGGAAGCCGCACCTCCAGGAGGTACACATCCACTGCGTCCTTGCGGAGGCCGAGCATCGGCTGCGGCTCGCCGAGCTTCACCGGGTCTTCGCCCTGGTAGAGCTGCTCCGCGAAGGCCTCGAGCGGCTTCTCTCCCACCACCTCCCCGTCCTGGTGTGGAACCTTCAGCACCAGCACGTCGGTGAAGGCGGCCTTCAACTTCTCGACGTGGGCCTGCTGCGCCTGCGCGGGCCCCAGCCGGTTGATGACGACGCAGTCCACCGCCAGCCCGTGGAGGTTGAAGTGCATATAGGCCCGCTGCGACTCCTGGACGGAGGCCGTGTCCGCGGAGGTCACCAGCCGCACGGTCGTCACCTCGGGGTTGTGCAGCAGCTCGTCCACGGCCTTCAGCCGGTCGCGAACCTCCAGGCTGGCCTCCGCGCCCTGGAGGCTCGCCGCCATCAGCCGTGCCCTGCGGCCTGGTTGCGCGGGCGCCTGCTGCTTGCGCGCGTACCAGCTCATCGCGGACACGGTGTTCAGGAACTGCAGCGCCTCGGAGGTCGAAGGGCAGTCCACGACGATGAGGTCATGACGCTGCTCCCGGACGTATTCGCCCAGGCGGAGGAGCGTGACGACGTGGGCCGCCTCGGCCGTCACCGCCACCTCCTCCGCGCTCACGCGCTCCAGTCCGCCGGCCACGAGCGCCGCGAGGCCGCCCTGGCCGCTGTTCCAGCCCCGCCGGAGCTCCTCCGCGACATCCACCTCGTGGAGGGAGAGGTGGTCGTTGATGCCCACGGGAACACCCCGAGGCCCCGAGAAGAGTGGCACCTCGACACCGAAGGCGGCGCTCAGGCCGCGGGACACGCCGAACGAGAGCACCATCGTCCGGACGCCCCGGCGAGAGGCGGCCAGCGCCGTCGCCGCCGCCACGCTGCTCTTCCCGGCGCCACCGCTTCCGGAGACAAGAATGATTCGGGCCATCTCAAGCCACCTCTCGCGTCCGCACTAGGAAGCCTTGGCCGGCGGCGCCTCGTCGGACGCCGGCTTCTGCAGCCAGCCCGACTTGCCGAGCCACGTCTCCGCCCGGTTGAGCTGCGCCAGGGTAGACTGGGTGCTCACCAGGCTCTGGACGGTGGACTCCACCTGCTGGGTGTTGGCCGCGGAGAGCGAGTCGTCCACCACCGGGTTCAACCGGAAGTACTTCTTCCGGAGAATCATCCGGCACTGGTAGTCCGCCGCGTCCGAGCCCGCCTCCAGCATCATCTTCACGAGGACCATGGGGTCGTGGAAGTCCAGCAGCCACTTGGAGAAGCCCCAGTTGGCGGTGCCATTGCAGAAGTGCGGGGTGAGATACGAGGACGTACAGCCGTTGCCCACCGACAGCATCAGGATGTTGGTCAGGTCGGGCGGCTCCGTCTCCAGCGTCTCCACCTTCTCCTCGCGGCTCTTGCGGGTGATGTTGTTGATGATCTGCGCCAGGCCCACCAGCGACGGGTTGTTGGCGAAGATGCCGCCGTCGACGTAGCCGCTCCCCTGCTCCCGCATCCCCTGGTAGATGGGATAGGACAGCGGGGGCGAGCCGCTGCGCATCAGCACGTCCACCACCAGCTCGTCATTGTCCGGGTCGTTGGCCGAGCCGGTGTTGTGAAACACCTTGGCCTTCCAGGTCCGCAGCGCCTTGCGCTGTCCATCCAACTGGAACGACGGCAGCGCGACCTTCCGCTTCAGGTCACCGAGCCGCAGCGTGGCGCCGAAGTAGCTGCAGAAGAAGTCTCGCATGTAGCTCGAGTCGAGCAGCGAGCTGTTTCCCGTGAGCGCCAGCGCGGTGCGGCCCAGCGACACGGCCTTGCGGTTCATCGCGACGACCTCACCCCAGAAGTCGAGAATCTTGGGGAAGGCCGCATCGGGGTGCTCGTGGCTGGCGAGGAACGCGGCGTTGAAGGCCCCCGCGGACGTGCCCACGAAGAGCTCGACGTCATCCAGCAAAGGCTGGCGATCGCCCCTCGCGTCCATCGTCGCGCGGAGCGACTTCAGCATGCCCGCGGTGACATATCCCTCACCGCCAGAAATAGACGTTCCATCCATCGACAGGACTCGGTGCGGCATTACATGACCTCCATGGAAGACTGCGCGGTCAGACGTCGGACTGGCGTTTCCGCCCGAGACATCTCTGTGTTTGGCGGGAAAGTCAGAACTCCATCCAGACATCTCTGCATTTCTTTTGCAAGCACGACGACATTACGCTCATCCATGATGAGTGTCATGTGATTACCGGGGACGGGAATCACTTCCGTGCCCGCAAGCGCGAAGCGGCGCACGCTGTCGACAAGCGGATCTCCTCCCACGGTGACCGGACCCGTCCTGAAAAGTGTGGCAGTGCCTCCGTATGAAGTGAACGTATAGAGTTGTTCGGCGCGGCGCGTGGCCAGGAAATTCCTGACCGTGAGGGTCGTGTCTCGCAAGAAACGCCGGAGGTATGTGAGCTGCCCTTCTGAGTCACGGCGGAGCAGGTCTCCCAATGCGTCGGGCAGACTGATACCCATCCATTCCCCTATCAACCTCGCGCTCGCGTAATCACGCGGCATCTGGGCTTCGCCCAGTACCTTGAGCAACTGTGAGCCCGCGGGAATCTCCACGGCGGTCCCATCATGCGCGGCGAGCCGATCCAACGCCGCGCCGTCAATCAATCCCAGCAGCGCGACCTGCTCACCCAGCGCCTCGAGCTGCCGGGCCATCTCGCAGACGACGAGCCCGCCGTAGGACCAGCCCGCGATGCGATAGGGCCCCCTGGGCTGGACCTGCCGCATGGCCTCCACGTACAGCGCGGCGGTCTCCTCGATGGTGGCCGGTGGCTGCTGGTCGTCCATCACCCCGGGCATCTGGAAGCCGAAGACGGGCTGCTCCGGCGACAGGTGGCGGGCCAGGGCGACGTAGACGGCCGGGCTGCCCGCGGAGGGCGGCGCGAGGAACACGGGCGGGTGGCTGCCCAGGGGCTTCAAGGCGACGACGCAGGAAGGCAGCTGACGCACCAGGGCGGTGACCTTGCCGGAGTGCTCGTCAATCCAGCGGGCCAGGGCCTCGACGGTGGGATGCTCGAAGACCTCGTTGAGCGGCACCTCCAGACCCAGCTTCGTGGAGATGCGCGCGATGAGCGTGACGGCCAGGAGCGAATGGCCGCCCAGCTCGAAGAAGCTGTCGGTGGGGCCCACGGCGCTCAGCCCGAGCAGCTCGGCGAAGAGGCCCTGGAGGTGGCGCTCCGTCTCGGTCAGCTCCCCCGTGCGACCCCGCACGTCCGCCGCTCCGGCCTCGGGCGTCGCGGTCGGCAGCGCCTTGCGGTCAATCTTCCCGCTGGGCGTCAGCGGGAGCTCCGCGAGGACGGTGATGACCTCCGGCACCATGTACTCGGGCAGCACCTCGCGCAGGGACTTCCGCAGCGCCGCGCGCAGGTCCGTCCCGTCCGGGCGCTCCAGCGTCTGGGGCTGTACGTAGGCCACCAGGCGGGGCACGCCGTCCGCGGGCCGCTGCAACAGCACGGCGGCCTGGACGACGTCGGGGTGGCGCCCGAGGGCGGCCTCGACTTCTCCCACCTCCACGCGGTGGCCGCGAATCTTCAGCTGGTCGTCCTGGCGTCCCAGGTATTCGATACGGCCATCGTGCAGGAAGCGGGCGTGGTCCCCGGTGCGGTAGAGCCGCGAGCCGCCCTCGCCTTCCCTCGCGAAGGGATTGGGGATGAAGCGGTCGGCCGTGAGGTCCGGACGCCGGAGGTAGCCCCGCGCGAGCCCGGTGCCGCCGATGAAGAGCTCGCCGGGCACACCGATGGGCACTGGCTGGAGGAGCCGGTCGAGGATGTACAGCCTCATGTCCGTGATGGGCCGGCCGATGGGGACCCGCTCCGGAAGCGGCGCGCCGTCCGGGAGCAGCTCCTCGAAGCAGCAGGCCACCGCGGCCTCGGTGGGGCCGTACTCGTTGATGATTCGGGTGGGGATGCCCTGCTCCCGCCACGGGGCCAGGTCCACGCCGTGCAGCCCCTCGCCGCCCAGCACCACCGCGTGCGCGCGCCCCAGCACCTGCCGCGTCCGGCCCAGGCCGTTGAAGGCCCGCAGGTGCGAGGGCGTCATCTTGATGAAGCTGAAGCCCTGCTCCGGGTAGTCCCCGGACGTCAGCACGTCGATTTCGCGGCCCCGCGGGATGAGGAACAGGGCGCGGCCCGCCAGCAAGGGGGCGAGGAGGCTCGTCAACGTGCCGTCGAAGCTGACGGAGCCAATCACCGGGCTCCCGCTTCCTTCGTGGAGCCGGTACGCCCGGACACACCACCGCAGGTAGTTGACGATGCTGCGGTGGGTGATTTCCGTGCCCTTGGGCCGGCCCGTCGAACCGGACGTGTAGAGGATGTAGGCGAGCTGCTCGGGCAGCACCTCGCGGCGGAGGCGCACGCCCGTGGCGTCCGGAACGTCCCGGTAGCCCTCGTCCACGTTCACCGTCACGAAGCCGCCCATGCCCCAGAGGCGCTCGGAGCGCTGGGAGGTGGAAATCACCACGCGAGGCCGTGCATCCGCGACGATGTGACGGAGCCGGTCGGTGGGCTCGTCGGCGTCGAGCGCGAGGAAGGCGCCACCGGCCTTGAGCACCGCGAGCAGGCTCACGATGAGCTCGGGGGAGCGCTCCAGGTAGACGCCCACCACCACCTCCGGTCCCACGTCCAGGTCCTGGAGGTGGGCCGCCAGCCGGTCGCTGAGCTGGTCCAGCTCGCCATAGGTGAGCTCCCAGTCGTCCACGACGAGCGCGACCGCGTCGGGCGTGCGCGTGGCCTGGGCCTCGATGAGCGTGTGGAGGCACGCGTCGCCCGCCGCGTCCTTCCCGGTGTCGTTCCACGCGCGCAGCACGCGCTCGCGGTCCTCGGCCGGAAGGATGGGCAGCGTGCCCACGGGCCGCTGCGGCTCGCTCACCAGCCCCTCGAGCAGGACCTGGAAGCAGTCGACGAAGTGCTGGACGGTGTGCTGCTCGAAGAGGTCTCGGTTGAAGACCATCCGCGCCGACAGCCGGTCGCCGTGGTCGTCCACGAACAGGCTGAGGTCGAAGCGCGAGGTGGTCGTCTCGAACTCGAGCGGCCGCATGCGGACGCCTGTCGCGTCCTGCAGCTCGCTGGAGGCACGGACCCACGCGAACACGACCTGGAACAGCGGGTTGTGGCCCAGGCTCCGGGCGGGGCGCAGCTCCTCGACGAGCAGGTCGAAGGGCAGGTCCTGGTGGGCGAAGGCCTCGAGCACCGTCTCCCGCACGCGCTCCACCACGGTGGCGAAGCCAGGGCTGCCGCCCAGGTTCGCCCGCATCACCAGGTTGTCGACGAAGAAGCCCACCAGCGGCTCCAGCTCCGTGCGACTCCGGTTGATGGAGTTGGCGCCCAGCACCAGGTCATCCCGTCCGGTGAGTCGGTGCAGCAGCACGAAGAAGGCGCTCAGCATCCCCACGAAGGGCGTAGTCCTCGCCGCGTGGCTCAGCGCCTTCAGGGCCGAGGTGACGCTCGCGCCCACGTCGAAGCGGACCTCACCGCCCCGGTTCGTCTGGACCTTGGGGCGGCCATGTTCCGTGGGAAGCTCCAGCAGCGGCGGGGCCCCCTCCAGCTTCTTTCGCCAGTAGTCCACCAGCTTCTGGCGGACCTCGCCCTGAAGGTGGTCGCGCTGCCAGATGGCGAAGTCGGCGTACTGGAGCGTCAGCGGCGGCAGCGGTGAGGGCTGGCCGCTGGCGAAGGCGCCATACAGCGTCACGATCTCCCGGACGAGGACGGCCTGCGCCCATACGTCCGCCGCGATGTGGTGGAGACAGAGCTGGACGAACTGGCCCTGCGGCGCCCGCTCAATCACCAGGACGCGGACCACCGGCCCGGTGGAGAGGTCGAAGGGGCGCTCCCCCTCACGGTGGAGGAACGCCTCCACGCCCGCGGGCTCCAAGGCGAGCACCGCGCGCTCCTCGAGCACCTGGAAGTCGAAGCGAGGCTCCGGATCGACGATCTGGACCGGCATGCCCTCATGCTCGGCGTAGCGCGTGCGGAGGATTTCGTGGCGGCGCACGATCTCCGTGAAGCAGCGCTGGAGGATGGAGGCGTCGAGCCGCCCCTCGACTTGCAGCGCCAGCACCAGGTTGTAGGCGGTGCTGCCAGGCTCGAGGCGGTCCAGGAACCACAGCCGCGTCTGGCCATACGACAGCGGCGCGGGCCCCGTGCGCGGGACGTGGACGATGGGAGCCTCCCCCCGGCCCTCGTCATGGTCGCGCAGCAGCTTCAGCAGCGCTTGCTTGTGCTCCGCCAGCGCGTGCCGGAGCTCCGGGTCCGCGGCCCCCTTGGGCCCCCGGAGCCTCAGCGCCTCGCCTTCCACGCGCACTTCCAGGCCCCGACGATTCAGCTCGGAGACCAGCTCCCCCAGGTTCATACCGTCAGCTCCTCGATTTCGGCTTCGGCCGCGGCCGTGGCGGCGGGCGCGCGTGCGAGCAACTCCTTCAGCTCGAGCTGGGTGTGGAGCGCCTCCACGAGCCCGTCGAGCGTGGTGCCGTCGACGAAACGCGCCATGAGCAGGTCCACGCCCAGCTCGCGGCCAATGCGGTTCTTCAGCTCCACCGCGCGCAGGGAGTCGAGCCCCATCTCGTTCAGGGAGACCTTCTTCTGGAGGACCTCGTGGTCCGGAGAGAACCCCAGCAGGGGCCCCAGCCGGCTCTGCACGTACCGCGTCAGCAGCGCCCGCCGCCGCTCGCTGTCCGCGCGCTTGAGCTCCTCCAGCAGCTCGTGCATCCGGGAAGCGCCCTCGGCGCGGGCCTGCTCACGCAGCATGAGCTCGGAGAACAATGGGCCGTGGCCGGGCGACGGGCCCGACTCCAGCGACGCGGCGCTGAGGGGCACCACGCCGACCTGCACGGCGCCCTGCTCCAGGAGCTGCTCGAAGACCTGGAGCGCCAGCTCCGGGGCGAGGCTGGCGCCCCCCTCGGCGCTCTTCGCGGCCATGCCCCCGCCTGCCCAGCGTCCCCAGTTGATGCTGAGCGCGGGAAGCCCCTGCTGGCTCCGGTGGTGCGCCAGCGCGTCGAGGACACTGTTGGCGGCCACATAGTTGGCCTGTCCCGCGACGCCCACCAGCGACGCCGCGGACGAGTACATCACGAAGAGGTCCAGCGACAGGCCCGCCGTGGCGCGGTGCAGGTTCAACGCCCCTTGCACCTTGGGCGCGAACACGCGGGCGAAGCGCTCGCGGTCCTGATGCAGGATGACGCCGTCCTCCAGCACGCCCGCCGTGTGGATGACGCCCCGCAGGAGCATGCCCCGCTCCGCCACGCCGTCCACGAGGCGCTGGACGTCGTCCTGCCGGGAGACGTCCGCCTGCATCACGGTGACGTCCACACCGCGCGAGGTCAGCGCCGTGAGCCGGGCGCTCGCCGCCTCGCCGGGGGCGCTGCGGCCCACCAGGAGCAGGTGGCGGGCGCCTGCCCCCACCAGCCACTCCGCGGTCGCGAGCCCCAGCGCGCCCAGGCCGCCCGTGACGAGATAGACACCGTCCGGCTGGATGCGCACCGGGGCCGCGCGCGCTGGCGCCTTGCCCGGCCGCACGAGGCGCGCGCCGAGCAGTCGGCCGTCGCGCACGGCCATCACGTTCTCCGCGGGCGGCTCGGCCATGAGGTGGAACAGCCTCGCCAGCGCATCGGTCCCAGGCTCCAGGTCGACCAGGCGGCATCGCAGCTCCGCGTGCTCGATGGCCGCCGCACGCCCCAGGCCCCACAGCGACGCCTGCGCGAAGCCGTCCACCGTGTCCGTCGGTGTGGCGGAGACGGCGCCCTCCGTCACCATCCACAGGGAGGGACGCTGCGCCCAGGTCGCGCGCGCCATCGCCTTGATGAGGTGAAGCGCGGCCACCGTGTTCCACGTCAACGCGCCGGACCGAGACTCGGGGGAGCGGTCCCCCACGCCCCACAGATAGGCGACCGTCGTGAGGGGCGCCCCACCCGATACGACGTCCTGGAGCAGTCGCTCGAAGCCCGCCGGGTCCTCGGGGTCGAGGCGGTAGTGGCCCGCGTCGACCCGCTCGTAGGCGGGACCGGGCGTGGCCACCACGCAGTCCCATGCGCGCTCCTGCGCCAGGGCCCTCACCTCTTCCGCGGAACGGCTGGCGTCCACCAGCAGCAGACAGGCGCCGGGACGCGCCGCGACGCGGTCACTCGCCGCGGGCGCGGGCTGCTCTCGCCACGCCAGCTCGAAGAGGAGCTCCTGCATGGCGCCCGAGAAGGACGCCTTGAACGCGCGACGGTCGAGCTGCTTGAGCAGCAGTCCCTCGACCTCCGCGACCACCGCTCCGTCTTCGTCCAGGATGCGCAGGTCGGTGCTCACCAGCCCATCGGAGACCGCGGCGCCCGCGCCGCCGCGCGCCTGGACCCAGACGCGGCTTCCGGGGCGCTTGAACCAGCGCAGCCGCTCGATGGCCACCGGGATGCGTCCCTGCCCGCTCCCCGCGTGCTGCGCCGTGCCGCTCGTGAAGGCGGCAGCGGCGGTCTGGAAGCATGCATCGAGGAGCAGCGGGTGGAGCCAGTAGTCGCCCAGGCCGATGACGAGCGCATCCGGCAGCCGCACGTGCGCGAGGCAGCCGCCCTCGCCGAACCTCAGCGCGTCGATGCCGCGGAACGATGGGCCGTACTCGAGCCCGCCCTGGCCCATCATCTCGTAGAGGGCGCTCGCGGAGCCCTCGCGCGGGAAGGCCGCGAGCAGCGCTCCGTCCACGTCGACGGGCTCCGGGCGCGTGCGGCCCTCGGCGATGCGGCCCTGGGCCAGCCGGAACCAGCTCCGGTCCGCGCCCGGCCCCTGGCCGTGAATCTCGAAGCGTGAGCCGCCTTCGTCCGGCGTCAGCACCGTCTGGACGTCGTGCGCCTGTCCCTCGTTGAGCACCAGCGCGCGCTCCAGCTCGATGGCCGTGAGCTCCAACGGCCGCTCCCCTTCGGCCACCTGATACGCCGCCCCAATGGCCATCTCGACGTAGCAGGCGGCGGGAAGCACCGGATTGCCCAGGACGCGGTGCTCTTCGATGAAGGCAGGCTCCCGGATGCTCAGCCGCGTCGAGAACCGGGCCTCCTGCGTCCCAGGGAGCGACAGCCGCGTGCCAGGCAGCAGCGCCCCGCCCCCCTGGGCCTCGTGCTCTGTCGACGCATAGGCGCGCTTCTCCACGTGGCGCCGCTCCATCCAATACCGCTCCCGGATGAAGGGGTGCGTCGGCAGGCAGCGCGGGCGTCGCTCGTAGGGCGCATCGAACGCGGCCCAGTCGACCTCGAAGCCCCGCATGTACAGCTCCGCCAGGGTGGCGGCGAGCTGCGCCGTCTCGCCCGTCGAGGGGCGCAGGCTCGGCAACCAGCACAGCTCATCGGCCTCCTGGAAGTTCCGACGGCCGATGCCGGCCAGGATGGGCGCGGGGCCCACTTCCAGGTACGTCCGGTGTCCCTCGGCGCGGAGCGTCTCCAGGCCCTTCGCGAAGGCGACGGGCTCACGCAGCTGCTGGCACCAGTACTCCGCCCGGGTGATGTCGCCGTCGACGCGCCGGCCATGCAGCGTGGAGACGAACGGGAGGCGCGGCGCCGAGAGCGAAAGGCCTCGGAAGGCCTCCGCGAACGGCTTCAGCACCGGCTCCATCATGCTGGAGTGGAAGGCATACGGCACCCGCAGGCGCTTCATCTGGACGCCTTCGGCCGCCAGTGCCTCCGCCACCGCCGTGATGGCATCCGGGGGGCCTGAAACGACCAGGTCCTCTGGGCCGTTGAGCGCGGCCAGGCCGACGGAGCCAGCGTGCGGCGCGATGGCCCGCTCCACGACATCGAGCCGGGCGAAGACTGACAGCATCGCGCCCGCATCCACGTGCGAGTGGATGAGCCGGGCGCGCGTCACCACCAGCCGCAGGGCCTCTTCGATGCTGTAGACGCCCGCGACCGCGGCGGCGGCGTACTCGCCCAGGCTGTGTCCGATGACCGCCCCCGGCGTGACGCCCCAGGCGGCCCACAGCTCCGCGAGCGCGTACTCCAGCGCCACCAGCGCGGGCTGCGCGTGCCGCGTGTCCTCCAGGAGCGTGGCGGAGGCCTCGCCGAAGAGCAGGTCCTCCAACCGGCAATCGAGCAGCCCTTCCAGGGCCTTGGAGCAGCGCTCCACCGCGGCGCGAAACGCCGGCTGCGTCTCATGGAGCTCCCGGCCCACGCCCGGGCGGAGCGCGCCCTGCCCCGTGAAGAGGAAGACGGGCCTGGGAGGCTCCGTCCCACGGAGCGGCTCCCGCGCCGGGCGCTGCTTCTCCTCGCGCAGGCGCGCCAGGTTCGCGCGCAGCTCGGCGGCGGTGGCGCCCGATACGGCGGCGCGGTGCTCGAACTGGGTGCGGCCCGTGTTCGCCGTGTAGCACCAGTCCCCCAGCGCCGCGTCATCCTCGGGCAGCGCGCGCTCCTGGGCCTCCATCAGGGCCTCCAGCGCGGGCTCGCTCTTGGCCGACAGCGTCAGCACGTGCACCGGGCGCTCCTTCTCCACCTGGGGCCGCGCCAGCACGGGGGCTTCCTCCACCACCATGTGGACGTTGGTGCCGCTGAAGCCAAAGCTGCTGATCCCCGCGATGCGCCGCTTGTCCCCCCGGCGCCAGGGCCGCGTGGTGGTGGGCACCGTGACGGGCAGCTCCTCCCAGCGGATGTTGGGATTGGGCCGCTCGAAGTTCAGGTGGGCGGGAATGGCCTCGTTCTGCAGCGACAGCAGCACCTTGATGAGCCCCGCGATGCCCGCGGCGGCTTCCAGGTGTCCGATGTTCGTCTTCACCGAGCCCACGTACAGCGGCTCGCTGCGCGAGCCCTTGCGCCCGAAGACGGAGCGCAGCGCCTCCATCTCGATGGGGTCGCCCAGCAGGGTCCCCGTGCCGTGGGCCTCGATGTAGCCCACCTGCTCCGGCTCCACCCCGCAGCTCTCCAGCGCCGCCCGGATGACGCGCTCCTGCGAGCGCCCGTTGGGCACCATCAGCCCGCTGCTCCGGCCGTCGTGGGTGACCGCCGAGCCCCGGATGACGCCGATGATGGCATCGCCGCTGGCCAGTGCGTCCGACAGGCGCTTGAGCACGACCACGGCGCAGCCCTCACCGCGGCCGAACCCATCCGCGGAGGCGTCGAACGTCTTGCAGCGTCCATCCGCCGCGAGCATGCGGTTCTGGCACTCGACCACCACCGTGACGGGCGAGAGGTTCAGGTTCGCCCCGGCCGCGAGCGCGATGTCGCTCTCGTCGTTGCGCAGGCTCTGACACGCGAGATGGATGGCGACGGCCGAGGACGAGCAGGCCGTGTCCACGGAGACGGCGGGCCCCTGGAGGCCCAGCGTGTGCGAGATGCGGCCTGCCGCCACGGAGGGATAGTTGAGAGAGGCGGCGTGCGTCTCCATCTCCCCGCTGAGGCCGAGCAGGTTGTAGTCGTTGTGCATCAACCCCAGGAAGAGGCCGGTGCGGCTCCCGACGAGGCTGCCGGGAGGAATGCCCGCGCGCTCCAGGGCGCGCCAGCACTCCTCGAGCAGCAGCCGCTGCTGCGGGTCCATGCCCTTGGCATCACGCGGCGGGATGCCGAAGAAGCCGGGGTCGAACAGGTCCACGTCGTCGATGAACGCGCCCCGGCGCGTGTACATCTTCCCCGGAGCTCCGGGCGTGGGGTCGTAGTATTCGTTGATGTCCCAGCGCGAGGCGGGGACTTCGCGCATCGCGTCTCGCCCCGACGCCAGCAGCTCCCAGAAGGTCTCCGGCAGCTCACCGCCACCCGGGAACCGGCAGGAAATTCCGACGACCGCGATGGGCTCCGCCGCCAGCAACTCCTTCTTCGAACGCAACTGGCTCGCGAGGTACGCGAGCTTGACGAGAGGCAACTCCGAGATTCGTGTGGATAGTTTCGCCATCAGGGTCTCATCTGGTGAGCGCGCTCTCCAGCTCCTGGTCGATGAGGGATGCCAGCTCCTGCTCCGACAGCCCTTGGATCTCCGCGGTGAGCGCGCCCTGCGCCTCCCGCGATGCTTCCTGTTTCGTCGGGACCTCGGTCCCCACGCCCAACTCCTCGGCGAGGTGCGCGACGAGCCCGTTCACCGTGGGAAAGTCGAAGATGAGCGTCGAGCGCAGGCTCCGCCCGAGGCTGCTGGCGAGCCGGTTCCGGATTTCGATGGCCAGCAGCGAGTCGACGCCCAGCTCGAACAGGCGCTCGTTGCCCGCGAGCTTCTCCGTCTCCGGCAAGCCCAGCGTCGCGCGGACCTGCGCCATCACGTGATTCCGCAAGAGCTCCAGGCGCCGGTTCAGCGGCGCCGCATCCAGCTGCGCGCGGAAGGCCGGAGCCTGAGTCCGCGGCGGGGCGCCACCGACGAAGCCCTGGACGAGGGCCTGGCGCGCGAGCCCCGGGAGCTGCTCCGCGAGGCGGCTCCAGTCCACGGGGAAGATGCCGAGTTGGACATGGGGGCTGCCCAGCAGTCGGTCGAGCACGTTCAGCCCCTGCTCCACCGGAATGGCGGCGAAGCCCTGCGCCCCGGGACGAACCGCCGCGCCGCGCTCCAGCCGCGCGGCCATGCCCGTCTCCGCCCAGGAGCCCCAGTTGATGGTCAGCGCCGGCTTCCCCTCCGCGTGTCGCAGGTGGGCCAGCGCATCGAGGAACGCGTTCGCGGCGACGTAGTTCGCCTGCCCCGGCGAGCCGATGAGCGAGGCGGCCGAGGAGAAGCAGACGAAGAAGTCCAGCGCCATGCCCGCGGTGAGCACGTGCAGGTTCCACGCGCCCTGAAGCTTCGGCGCCAGCACCTCCTGGAACTGCTCGGGCGTCTGGTTCGCGAGCGTCGCGTCCCGCAGCACGCCTGCGGAATGGAAGATGCCGCGCACGGGCGGCGCGGACCGCAGGCGTTCGAAGAGCGCCGCCATGGCCTCGTGCGACGTCACATCCACCTGCGCGACCTGGACATCGACACCGCGGGCCACCAACGCGTCGAGCTGCGCGCGTGACTCGTCCGACGGCGCGCTCCGTCCCAGCAGGACGAGGTGCCGGGCCCCCTTGTCCGCCAGCCAGAGGGCCACCCGCAGGCCAAGTCCTCCCAGTCCACCGGCGACGAGGTAGGTGGCGTCTTCGACAATCGCCGGCTTCTTCGCCGGGGACGTCCGGAGCCGGGCCCGCTCCAACCGTGCGGTGAACAGGCCACCCTCCCGGATGGCCAAGCCGGACTCGGCGTCCGGCAGCGACAACGCGCGCATGAACGCGCCCAAATCCTCGGCCCGAGGCTCCGCCGGCAGGTCGATGCGCAGAGACCGCAGCTCCGGCAGTTCCGTCGCTACCGCCTGCCCGAAGCCCCACAGCGGCGCCTGGTCCACCTGGGCCCCCTGCGCGTCCATGGGAAGGCACTGGGTTCCCCGCGTCACCAGAACCAAACGCGGCGGCGTCCCCGTGCCCCGCGCCAACGCCTGCGTCAGGTGCAGCGCGCCGAGGACTCCGGAGGCCTGGGCCGCCTCCAGCCGTGCCAGCGCGCCAGCGCTCTCGGGCGCCTCATCGAGCCCCCAGAGGTACAGGAGTCCCGAAGGAGGCTCACGCTCCCAGGACTGGACCAGACGCTGGAAGTGTTCCGCCGACGCGGGATGGATGCGGTACCCATCGGGGCCGCTGCTGAACGCTTCGCCCTTGCGGACCACGGTGCAGCGCTCGCCACGCCGGGAGAGCACCTGCACGAGCTCCGCGCCCAAGCCGTCCTCGTTGGAGAAGACGACCCAGTGGCGCCCCCCGGTGCGCCCTTCCTCCGACGCGGCACACGGCGACCAGGCGACGCGGTACAGCCAGTCCTGGAAGTCTCCCTCCAGGCCACGCAGCAGCACGCTCCGCTCGGCCTTGCGCACCGAGAAGCCCGACAGGACAGCCACCACGCTCCCGTCCTCGGCGCACAGGGTGAGGTCCGACGCGGGGAAGCCCGCCTGTCCGTCTCGAGGCGGCTGCGTCGCATGCGTCCACACGCGTTCGGGCAGCGCGCGGTACAGGTCGAGCCGCTGCATCGCCACCGGCAGGTGCAGCGCGTCCTCCTCGGTGAGCTGGGTCACCGCCGCGGCCGTGCGCAGGCAGCCATCGAACAGCGCGGGATGCACGCGGTACTGCCCGCTCCGGTCCTCCACCTCGCTGAAGGACAAGGCGGCCCGCGTCCCCCGATGGAGCGACGTCAGCACGCGCAGTGACGGTCCATAGTCGAGCCCGTGCTGCGTGAAGACGGCGGAGAGGTCCTCGAGGGACACCGGTGTCGCGCAATCCTGGCGCCAGGCCTCGCGGTCCACCGACGGCGCGGGCTCACGCAGCGCGGAAGCCCGGCACGTCACGTGGGTAACCCAGGACGTGCGTGCGGCGCCTCCGTCCTCCAGGCGCTCCTCGCCGCGGCTCATCACCGTGCACGCAAGGCCGTCCTCACCCTGGCGCTCCACCAGCGTCTGGACGACGCGCGACTGCTGCTCGGCGAGCACCAGGGGCTGGAGCAGGGAGAGGTCCTCCAGCCGCAGGGACGTCGTGCCCAGCACCTGGGCCGCGGCCGACGCGACCATCTCCACGTAGGCGGCGGCGGGGACCACCGCCTTGCCGTACACGCGGTGGTCCGCCACGAAGGGAACCGCCGTCGCCGTCAGCTCGCAGCTGAAGACCGTCGTCCCCTCCTTCAGGGCCGGGGACTCCAGACGCGTGCCCAGCAAGGGATGCACCGACGCACGCCGTGCCTGCCGCGTCCAGGGCGCGGGGACGTCCAGCCAGTACCGCTGGCGCTCGAAGGGATAGGTCGGCAGGGCCGTTCGCGCCCGGCCATAGCCGGCGTCGAAGGCCCCCCAGTCCACGGTGCCCCCGCGGACATGGAGCTCGGCCAGTGCCCGGAGCACGCCGGCCCAGGCCGGGCGCCGCGGATGCAACGTCTCCAGCCACAGGGCGTCCTCGCCGACCGCGACCTCCCGCGCGAAGCCCGACAGGGAAGGCTTGGGCCCCAGCTCCAGGAAGACGCGGACGCCACGCTGGAGCAGCGCCTGCACGCCCTCCGCGAAGCGCACGGGCTGGAGGACATGCTGGGACCAGTAGCCGGCGTGGGTGATTGCGTCGCCCACCTCGCGGCCATCGAGGTTCGAGATGAGCGGAACCTTGGGCTTCTGGAGCGAGACGCGCGCCACGGCCCGCTCGAACTCCGCCGCCATGGGCTGCATCAACGGCGAGTGGAAGGCATGCGACACGTTCAGGCGCCGGCTCTCGATGCCCTCGGCCCCAAGCGCCTGGGCGATGGCATCGATGGACCTCGCGTCCCCGGAGATGACGGTGTTCCGCGGCCCATTGATGGCCGCGACACTCACGCGGGGGTGCGCCGCGATGAACGGCGCCACACGGGCGTGCTCAGCGAACACCGCCAGCATCGCGCCGCGTTCGGGCAGGGCCTGCATCAGGCGCGCACGCTCGGCCACCAGCGGGAGCCCCGCTTCAGGTGACAGGACGCCCGCGTACATGGCCGCCGCGTACTCGCCCACGCTGTGTCCCAGGACCGCGGCGGCGCGAACGCCCCAGGCATGCAGCAGGTTGGCCAGGGCCAGCTCCAGCGCCACCAGCGCGGGCTGCGTGTACCGCGTCTCGTTCAAGACACCCGTCGTGTCCTCGAAGAGCACCTCCGTCAGGGGCCGCTCCAGGTGCGGCTTCAGGATGGCCTCGAAGCGCAGCAGCTCACGTCGGAAGGCGGGCTGGGTGTCGAACAGCTCCCGGCCCATGCCCACGTACTGGGAGCCCTGGCCCGTGAAGAGGAAGGCGACCCGCGGCGCCTCGTCCGCTCGCCGCCCTTCCACCCAGGCTCCCGGCGTCGCAGGACCGCCCTGGCTGAAGGCGCGCAAGGACTCCGCCAGGGCTCCGGACGTCGGGGCCACGAAGGCCGCGCGTTCCTCCATCGGGGCGCGGCCGGTATTCACCGTGTGGCAGACGTCCGCGAGCGAACCCGAGCGTCCATCCGACAGCGTATCCGCCAAGGCTCCCGCCAACCGCCGCAGGCTCCCCGCTGAGCGGGCCGAGAGCGCCAGGACGTGCAGCGGGCGCTCCACCTCGCGGGCTGGCGGCGGACGGGGTGGCGTGGACTCGAGGATGACGTGCGCGTTGGTGCCGGAGAACCCGAACGAGCTCACGGCCGCGAAGCGCGGAGCATCCGCCTTCCACGGGCGACGCGCCGTGGGCACTTCGATGGACAGCTGCTTCCAGTCCACGTGCGGCGTGGGCGTGCGGAGGTGGAGATGGGGAGGCACCTCCTCGTTCGCCAGGCAGAGGGCCGACTTGATCAACCCCGCGATGCCCGAGGCCCCCTCGAGGTGGCCCATGTTCGTCTTCACGGAGCCGGCCATCAGCGGCTGCTGGCGTCCCGTCCTGGCGCAGTAGACGGCGGCGAGCGCCTCCAGCTCGATGGGGTCGCCCAGTGACGTCCCCGTCCCATGCGCCTCGACGTAGCCCACCTTCGCCGGCTCCACCCTGGCGTCGCTCAGGGCATCCCGGATGACGCGCTCCTGGGCGAGCCCGTTCGGCACGGTGAGGCCGCTGGTCCGGCCATCCTGATTCACCGCCGAGCCGCGAATCACCGCGACAATCGGGTCCCCGTCCGCGAGCGCGTCGGACAGGCGCCGCAGGAACACGAGGCCACAGCCCTCCCCTCGCCCGATGCCGTTGGCCGAGGCGTCGAACGTCTTGCAGCGCCCGTCCGGCGACAGCATGTGCGTGCGCGACTCGATCAACGTCGCCACCGGCGACAGGACGAGGTTCACGCCGCCGGCCAGCGCGAAGTCGCTCTCGCGCTGACGCAAGCTGCGGATGGCGAGGTGGACCGCCACGAGCGACGACGAGCAGGCGGTGTCGACGGTCAGGCTGGGGCCCTGGAGGCCGAAGGTGTACGACAGGCGCCCCGCGGCGACGCTCGCGCCGTTCCCCGCTCCGGTGTGCGCGTCGATGAGCTCCGGCGACTGGGTGGCAATCTGGGTGTAGTCCTGCCCCATCAGGCCGACGAACACGCCGGTCCGCGTGCCGTTCAGGCTCGCCGGGTTGCGGCCGGAGCGCTCCACCGCCTCCCAGGCCACCTCCAGCAACAGGCGGTGCTGCGGGTCCATCCGCGCCGCCTCGCGCGGAGAGATGCCGAAGAACCGGGGCTCGAACTGGTCAATCTCCCGCAGGAAGCTCCCGTGACGCGTGTAGATGCCTCCCGGGTGGTCCGGGTCGGGGTGGAAGAAGCTGTCCGCGTTCCACCGGTCCGGAGGAACCTCCGTCACGGTGTCCGTGCCTTCCACGAGCAGGCGCCAGTAACCCGAGGGGTCGGTGACACCGCCGGGCAAGCGGCAGCCCACGCCGACGATGGCGATGGCGCCGTGCCGCTCCTGCTCCTGGGCCTCGAGCTTCGACTGCGCCTCCTGCAACTTCAGGAGCGCGCGCTTCATCAGGTCGCCGTAGCCCGTATCGCTTCCGTGCGCTGACATCGATCCGTCCTAGTTCATCTTCGACAGCTGCTCGGAGAGCAGGTGCGCGAGGTTCGCTTCCGCCAGGCCTTCGAGGGCGTTCTCCGCCGCGCCGTGCTCCGCCGGTGCGGCGCGTTCCTCCTCCACGAAGTCCAAGGGGATGAACGCCTCCATGAGCTGCGTCGCGAGCTTCTCGGCGGTCGGGTAGTTGAAGACGAGCGTCGCGGGCAGAGACACCCCCAGGCCGCTCTGGAGCCGGTTCTTGAGCTGGAGCGCCGCCAGCGAGTCGATGCCCAGCTCGTGGAATCCCCGCGTCGGGTCAATCGACGCGCTGGTCCCCGCTCCGCGCATCCACGCCACCTGGTCTCGCACGTAGTCCATCACCAGCTGCCTGCGGCGGGAGACGGGTGCCGACGTGAGCGTCTCCAGGAACGCCGCGCGCTTCGCCGGCTGCGCGCCTCCCGCCGTGGTCCGCAGCTCCGCGTCGTAGGGCGTGGACCGGCCGCTTCCAAACACCGCCCAGTCGATGGCGGCCACGCCCACCTGCGCGAGGCGCGACGAAAGCAGCAGCTCCAGCGCTCTCAACCCCTGTTCCTTCGGGATGACGCCGAAGCCCGGTGTGCGAGCCTGCTCGCTGACCGTCACCTCGGCTCCCGCGTCACCCGCCCAGATGCCCCAGTTGATGCTCAGTCCCGGAAGTCCCAACGCACGGCGGTGGTGCGCCAGCGCATCCTCGAACGCATTGGCCGCACAGTGGTTGGACTGCCCCGCCGAGCCCACCAGCGAGGCCACCGACGAGAACAGCACGAAGTGGTCCAGCGGCAGGCCCGCCGTCAGACGGTGCAGGTTCCACGCCCCCCGCATCTTGGGACGCAGCACTGTCTCGAACCGCTCCCAGCGCTGCTGTCGCAGCACGCCGTCATCGAGCACGCCGGCCGAATGGAACACGCCCCCCAGCGGCGCCATCTCCCGCGCCACCTCCTCGAGGAGCGCCGAGAGCGCCGCCGCGTCCGCGATGTCGACCTGCCGGTATTCGACCCGGACCTCCTGCTCGCGCAGGCGCTCCAGGCGCTCGGCGGCTTGCGCCCCCACGGGCCCCCTGCCCGTCAGCACCAGGTTCCGCGCGCCCCGGCTCGCCAGCAGCTCCGCGGTGAGCAAGCCCAGGCGTCCGAGCCCGCCCGCCACCAGGTAGCTGCGGTCCGCACGCAAGGGCGCGCCCCGCTCCGCCGGCGCAGCCACGAGGCTCCGAGACTCAACGCGCCGGAGCCTCGCGACGTACCGGCCGTCGCGGTAGGCCACCTGGTTCTCCGTCACCGCCGAGCGGAGACGCAGCTCTTGCGCCAGCAGCTCCGCCTGCGCCTGCGGCGCACCTTGCGGATCCAGGTCGACACACCGGCAGTCCAGCTCGGACGCTTCGATGGCCAGGGGCCGCGCCATGCCCCACAGCAGCGACTGGGCAAGCCCCGGCAGCGGCGCTTCTGGCTTCACGGGCTGCGCGCCACGAGACACCAGCCACACCGCGCCGGAGTACCCCCGGCCCAACAGGAACTGGAGGAGCCCCAAGGCACCGCCGGCGCCCACCCGCGCGAACCGGCCCAGCCCATCCGCATCCAAGGTCTCCACCTCCGGGCCTTCCGCCCCCCACAGCAGGACGACATCCGACAGGTCCCCCGGAAGCGGCAGCGTGGCCAGGGCCTCGGCGAGCGCTTCGGGCGACTCGGGCACCTCGAAGGTGCGCGCGCCCACCTGGCGCAGCGTGGTTCCGCGGAAGGCGACGAGGCACGTCCTCCCGTCGCGGGCCAGGGCCTGTGCGAGCCCGTCACCGACTCCTGCACGGTCCGCCAGAATCAGACACGCACCGCTCGAAGCGCCCCGCCCTTCCAGGGCCTGCGCCTCCCACTGCCGCGCGTAGAGCCACTCATCCAGTGACGTCGACACCGCCGCACGCAGGGCCTCGCGGCTCGTCCGCTGAAGCTCCAGTCCAACCACTCGCGCGCGTGGAGTCCCGTCTCCGCCGAAGATGCTGACATCGGCGCGAAGCCGCTTCCGGGCCGCGTCGAGCGGCCGCACCACGGCGTGACTCCACACGCCGTCATCGATGCCTCCCAACAGGGCGAGCCGGTCGATGTGCACGGGCACGTAGAGCTCGGAGCCATCCGTGTCCGGATAGGCACCGCCCACCACCTGGAGGCAGGCGTCCAGCAGCGCGGGGTGCGCGAAATACGCGCCGGTGCCGCTGAGCCCGGCGGGCTTCTCGATGCGCGCCAGCACCTGCTCGCCGTCCTGGCGAAGTTCGGTGATGCCCTGGAAGTCCGGACCGAAGTCGACGCCCGCGCTCCGAGCGCGCTGGTAGTAGTCCTCGACCGGGGGCGAAGCCCGCAGTGTCTTCAGCACACCGTCCAGGTCCTGCTCCACCGAGGGACGCGCCTCTTCCTTCACCATGGAGAGCGAGGCGGTGGCATGCAGCTCCCACGGCGTGTCCGCGCCCTCGCCCGCGCGGCTGAAGATGCGCAGCGCGGCCTGGCCCTCTCCCTCGCGTCGCAGGGCGCACTGCACCTTCCGCTCGGCGTCCTTCGGGAAGGTCATCGCGTTGAGGATGGCCAGCTCCTTCAGCTCCAGGCCACGGGTGCCCAGCAGCCGGGTGCCCGCGGCCAGCGCCATCTCCACGTACGCAGTCGCGGGCAGCGTGGGTGTCCCGAAGACGCGGTGCTGCCCCAGGAAGCCCAGCGAGGAAGGCCCGAGCGTGGCCTCGAACAACAGCTCCCCTGCCTCGAGGACCGCCAGTGGCACCCGCGACCCGATGAGCGGGTGCTCCGACGGCGTCGTGCTCCGGCCGCTGGGGCGCTGAAGCCCCGCGCCCTCCTCCCAGTAGCGCTGGCGCTGGAAGGCATAGGTGGGGAGCTGCACCTTCCGCCTCGGATAGCCCGCGTCGACCGCGGCCCAGTCCACCGGCGCGCCGCGCACGTACAGCGCGGACAAGCTCTCCAGCATCTGCCGCCAGCCGCCATCATCCGCTCGCAGGCTCGGCAGCCACGTGCCCATGCCCTCGGGCACGGAGCGCGCCGCCATGCCGAGCAGGGTCGCCTTCGGTCCCACCTCGACGAAGGCGCGCATCCCCTCGCGATAGAGCGTCTCCACGCCCCTGGCGAACTGCACCGGCTGCCGGAGCTGGCTGCACCAGTAGTCGGGCGAGCAGAGCTCCTCCGAGATGAGCGCCCCCGTCATGCCGGAGACCATCGGAATCGACGGCGGCGCGTAGCGCAGCGTCGACGCGACGGCGTGGAACTCCGGGAGGATGGCCTCCATCATCACGGAGTGCGCGGCGCGCGGGATGTTCAGGCGCTTGACCTTGTAGCCGCGTCCTTCCAGCGCGCGGCCCATCTCTTCAATCTCCGCGGGGATGCCGGAGATGACGACGTTGTCCGGCCCGTTGACCGCCGCGATGGAGCTGGCCCAGCCGCCCTGCGCCAGGAACTCGCGCAGCTCCGGCTCCGAGGCGGAGACGGCGATGTTGCTGCCCTCGGGGAGCTGCTGAATCAGCCGGCCCCGGTGCACCGCCAGCTTGAGGCCGTCCTCCACGCTGAAGACGCCCGCGATGCAGGCCGCGGCCAGCTCGCCCGTGCTGTGCCCCAGCAGCATGTCGGGCTGGATGCCCCAGGACATCCAGAGCTCGGCCAACGCGTACTCCAGCACGAAGACCACGGGCTGGGCGTAGTCGAGCTGGTCGATGGGCGACGGCTGCCCCGGCTCCGCGTAGAGGACGGACACCAGGGAGCGGTCCCAGTACTGGCGCAGGAGCTGGTCGAACTGGTCGATGCGCCGCCGGAAGCCGGGATGCGTCTGGTAGAGCTCGCGAGCCGCCCCGACGTACTGAGAGCCCTGGCCGGAGAACAGGAAGGCGACCTTCATCGCCTGCGTCGCATCGACCGTGCCGTGCACGAGGCCCGGGTGCTCCTCCTGGCGCTCCACCGCGCCCAGGACCTCCGCCACCTGCGAGGCCTCCGCGCCCACCACCGCGATCCGGTGGTCGAACGCCACACGGCCGGTGTTCGCGGAGAAGCACACGTCCGCGAGCGAAGCCCCGGGCGCCTCGAGCACCTCGCGATACCGGCCCGCGAGTGTGCGCAGTGCCTCCGGATTGCGCGCCGACAAGGTGAGCGCATGCTTGGAGCGGTCCGGCAGTCCCGTGCTCGCTTCCACCGTCACCTGCCGGGGCGCCTCCTCCAGCACCATGTGCGCATTCGTGCCGCCGATGCCGAAGGAGCTGAGCCCCGCGCGCAGGACGCCGTGAGACGCGGTCCAGGGCCGGGCCTTGTCGACCACGTAGAACGGCGTCCGGTGGAGCTCCAGCCGCGGGTTCGGCGTCTCGTAGTGGAGCGTGGGCGGCAGCGTGCGGTGCTGGAGGGCCAGCACGACCTTGATGAGGCCGGCGACGCCCGCCGCGCTGTCGAGGTGACCGATGTTGCCCTTCACCGAGCCGATACCGCACGACTGGGCCTGGACCTGCCCGCCGAAGGCCTCGGTGAGCGCCGCCACTTCGATGGGGTCGCCAATGGCCGTGCCCGTGCCATGGGCCTCGACGTAGGAGATGGTCCGGGGGTCCACCTTCGCGTGCTGGTGCGCGCGCCGGACGACGTCCGTCTGGCCGTCCACGCCCGGCGCCATGAAGCCGACCTTGCGGTGTCCGTCATTGTTGATGGCGGAGCCCTTGATGACCGCGAGCACCCGGTCTCCATCCGCGAGCGCCCGGCTCAGGCGCTTGAGGACCACGATGCCCGCGCCGCTCCCCGGGATGGTCCCGTTGGCCTTGGCGTCGAAGGGACGGCAGTGCCCGTCGCGCGAGAAGACGCTGCCCTCCTCGTAGAGGTAGCCCACCCGGTGGGGCACCTTGATGGCGATGCCTCCCGCGAGCGCCAGGTCGCAGCTTCCATCCAGCAGGGCCGAGCACGCCGCGGACACCGCGACCAGCGACGTCGAACACGCCGTCTGCAGGTTGACGCTGGGTCCGCGCAGGTCGAGCTTGTAGGACACCTGCGTGGCCAGGAAGTCCTTGTCCTGGGCCATCAGGTCCTGGAAGAAGCCAATGGGCCGCGTCAGGTCCGGGTACGGATAGCGGTAGTGGCTGACGCTCTTCCCGGCGTACACGCCGACGAGGCCACTCTTCCCAGACGGAGGATAGCCCGCGTCCTCCAGCGCCTCCCAGGCACACTCCAGGAACACGCGCTGCTGCGGATCCAACGCGCGGGCCTCCCGAGGCGTGAGGGAGAAGAACTCCGCGTCGAACTCATCGAAGCCCTCCATCACCGCCGACGAACGGACATAGGCCGGGTCCCGGAACGCCTCCGGGCTCACCCCCGCGGCCAGCAGCTCGTCGTCGGTGAAGGTGCCCACCGACTCGACGCCCTGCATCAGGTTCCGCCAGAACTGCTCGGGCGTCACGGCGCCCGGAAAGCGGCAGCTCATCCCGATGATGGCGATGTCCTGCTCCTGGGAGTCCTGCGCCCGCGGCGACTCCTTCGGCGGCGCGAGCGCCTCCTCCGCCTTCGCCTCCCCTCCCGCCGCCGCGAGCCGCGCGGCGAGCACCTTCACGGTTGGCTTGCCGAAGAGGTCGGTGACGGGAATCGAAATCCCCAGCTTCTCCTTGAGCTGGAGGCTCAGCTTGATGAGGTGCACCGAGTTGGCGCCGAGCTCGAAGAAGTTCCGGTCCGGGTGGACGTCGGGAACGCCGAGCACCTCGGCCACCGTCTTCGCGATGGTCTGCTGGAGGGCCTGGGCCTCACGACCGCTCGGGGCCGGAGCCGCCGGCTTGCGCTCCTCGCTCCGAGCGGGCTGGGCCACCTGGTCCGGATGCGGCAGGGCCCGGCGATCCACCTTGGCGTTGCGGGTCAGCGGGAGCGCGTCCAGCACGACGTAGGTCGCCGGCACGAGGTGCTCGGGCAGCTTGCGCGCCAGGAACTCGCGGACGTGCCGGGTCTCAATTCCCCGCTTCAGGTCCGAGGGCACGACATAGGCGACGAGCCGCTTCTCATGGTGCTCACCCACGGCGCCCACCACCGCCGCGCTGATGCTCGGCTCCTGGAGCAGCGCGGCCTCGATTTCGCCCGGCTCGATGCGCTGTCCCCGGATGGAGAGCTGGAAGTCCACCCGGCCGAGGAACTCGATGGTGCCGTCGGGCAGGTAACGCCCGAGGTCACCGGTGCGGTAGAGGCGCTCGCCCGTGCGAGGGTGCACGGTGAACTTCTTCGAGCCCGCGCCCGCGCCGATGTAGCCCAGAGCCACGCCCACGCCCGCGCAGCACAGCTCGCCGGGCACCCAGACGGGACGCTCGTCCAGGTGCTCGTCCATCACGTAGTACTTCGTGTTCGAGATGGGCTTGCCGTACGGGATGCTGCGGCGGCGCTCGTCCGCCTCGACGACCGGATGAGAGATGTTCC
This sequence comes from Pseudomyxococcus flavus, assembly GCF_050038885.1. Classification (NCBI taxonomy): domain Bacteria; kingdom Pseudomonadati; phylum Myxococcota; class Myxococcia; order Myxococcales; family Myxococcaceae; genus Pseudomyxococcus; species Pseudomyxococcus flavus. The sequence goes on from NZ_CP143624.1 coordinate 8,989,165, forward strand.
AGAGCGAGGTCTCGGTGGGACCGCCGACGCTCATCAGCTTCACGCCGCCGAACTTCGCCCGCAGTCGCGCGGGCATGGTGACGGGGAGCCAGTCTCCGCCGAGCATCACCAGCCGCAGCGGGCACGAGAGCCGGGCGTTGCTGCCTTCGAGGTACGTCAGCAGCATCTCCATCATCGCCGGCACGGTGCTCCAGATGCTGACGCCGTGGCGGGCCATCAGCTCGGCCCAGTGCGAAGGGTCGCGGCGCGAGGAGGCGTCCGGCATCACGATGGCGGCGCCCGCGCCGAGCGTCCCGAAGATGTCGTAGACGGAGAAGTCGTGGTGGAGCGCGCTGAGCGCGATGACCCGGTCGTCCGGCCCGACGCCGAAGGTCCGGTTCGTCCACTCCACGCCGTTGAGCATCCCCGCGTGGGACAGCATGGCCCCGTTGGGCTGCCCGGTGGAGCCAGAGGTGTAGAGGATGTGCGCCAGGTCCTCGGGGCGCTGGATGGGCGCAAGCGGTGCGTCGCTGTACTCACCGAAGGCGTCCGGCGTGACGACCAGCACCTGGACGCCTTCCGGCCAAACCTCATCCGCGAACTTCGGCTGCGTCACCGCCAGCTCGGCGCCGCCGTTCTTCATCATGAAGGCACGGCGCTCGTGCGGCAGCCCGGCATCGATGGGCAGGTAGGCCGCGCCCGAGCTGAGGACGCCCAGCGCCGCCACGACCTGCTCCCACCCCTTCTCCATCACCACCGCGACGATGCGGTTGGGCGCCGCGCCGCGCTCCCGCAGCGCGCGTCCCAGGCGACTGGAGCGCCGTGACAGCTCGCCATAGCTCAGGGAGACGCTCGACGACGCCAGCGCCAGCGCCTCCGGGCGCGCGGCGGCGTTCCGGTAGAAGCCCGTGTGGAGCAGCTCACCGCTCAGGGGGCGGGCCGTCGCGTTGACCCGGTCCAGCAGCTCGATTTGCCGGGCGGGCCGCGTGTCCAGGCCGGGCGCGTCCCACGCCGTGTCGTCCTCCGCCAGGCGCCGCAGCAGCGCGCAGAAGCTGGAGAACATGTCGGCAATCATACCGGGCGGGAAGAGCTCCTCCGCCACGTCCCAGTTCAGGAAGACGCCGCCCCGCTGGTAGACAATCTGCAGGTCGATCCACACCTGCGGCGTCTGCGTCAGCGCCTCGATGAGCTCACCGAACTCCTCCGCCAGGAAGTCCACCCAGTGCGAGTCCCGGCTCTTGGAGTGAGACGCGAAGCTCGTCATCACCACGGGCATGATGGCGCCGGCAATCCGGCCCTGGGCCCGGAACAGCTCGCGCAGCAGCTCCACGCCGCTGACGTCGCGGTGCTCCAGCGCGAGGAAGAGCTGGTCCCGGATGGCCAGCGCCCGCTCGGTGAAGCTGCGCTCCGGCCGGTGGTCCACTTCAATCAGCGTGAAGCTGGCGAAGGTCCCGACAATCTCGTTGACCTGCGGGTGCAGCGGCAGCCGGTTGAAGTGCGGCACGTTGAGCGTGAAGCGCGGGCTGCGGCTCCAGCGCGCCATGACTTCCGCATAGGCGGCCAGCAGGAGCTCCGGCTCCGTCAGCTTCCGCGCGCGCGCCCGCTGCTTGAGGGGCTGCCAGATGTCGGGGCCCAGGCGCTCGAAGACGCGGCCAAAGCGAGGGCGCCGGAGCGAGGCCGGGTCCCGCTCCAGCGGGAGGTCCGGCGCGGGCGGGAGGTTCGGCAGGCGGGAGCGCCAGTACTCCAGCGAGCGCGCATAGCGCGCCCCCCGGGCGTGCTGCACCGCCAGCGCGTAGTCCCGGAAGGAAAGGTCCAGCCGTGGCAGCGTGGGGGCCGCGCCCAGGTGTTTGTAGAAGTGGACGAGCTCCCGGTAGAGGATCTGGAAGCTGTAGCCATCGATGAAGGTGCCATCGATGCTCATGAAGAGCCGGGAGCGGCCACCATCGAGCTGGCACACGCGCAGCTCGAACAGCGGCCACTGGTCCAGCGCCAGCACCTGCTGGGACAGCCGCTCGCGGATGGCCTGGAAGCGGGCCTCCGTCTCCTCCGGACCGCGCCCACGCAGGTCCTCCACCGGCACGGTGTAGCGCGGGACGGTGGGCAGGATGCGCTGCTGGAAGCCAGGGAGCGCCACCACGCGGAGCATCTCGTGGCGAGCGACGAGCAGGTTCCAGGCCTCCTCGAACCGGGCCAGGTCGAGCGCGTGGCAGTCAATCTCGTTGTACGCGTGCATCGCCGCGTTCATCTCGAGCTCGGCCTGCCGGCCCACGCTGTAGGCCTGCTGGATCTCCGTCATCGGGAACGGCTCGTGCCGCTCCTCGGGACGCGGCGTGATTTGAGGCAGCGTCTCCGCCTGCGGCGTCCCCTGCTCGGCGAGGAGCGTCAGCAGCGCGGCCTTGTTCGCCACGAGCTGGTCGCGCAGCGCCCCCGGAATCTCACCGGTGGGTGACTCGACGGCCAGCCGGTCGCCGTCCACGGACAGCTTGATGCCGTGCCCGGCCAGGGCCTGGAGAAGCTCACTCAAATTCATAGCAGGACCCGCTTCGCTTCACCGCGCTCCGAAGGCGCGGCGCTGAGCACACTGGCGACCGCGAGCTTCTCCAGAAGCTCAGCCGTCACCCGCTCGATGGAACCTTCATCGACGAAACTCTTGAGGGGCATGCTCACGTCGAGCTCGCCCAGCACCATGTCCCGCAGCTCGAGCGCCATGATGGAGTCGAACCCCAGCGCGTCGAACGAGTCGGAGGCGGACAGCTTCGCGGCCGGAATCTTTCCGACCTCGCTGACCATCGCCTTGAGCCGCGACACCAGCGCGTCGCGCCGCGCGGCCCCGTCGAGCGCGAGCAACACCTCGCGCAGCTTGCGCGGCGCCTCCTCCACGGGCCGGGCATCCTCCGTGGGCGCCCCACCGCGGAACAGCGATGACGTGGCGATGGAGGGGTGGCTCGCGCGCCACCGTTCGGCGTCGAAGCGCGCGATACCCCGGGTGACGGGACGCTCCCCGAGCACGAGCGCCATGGCCGCCAGGGCCTCGTCCACGGACATGGGCGCCATGCCCTGCCCCGCCAGACGCTCCCCTCGCCGCGCATCCGCCACCGCCATGCCGACCTCGCCCCAGCTCCCCCAGTTGAGGCTGAGGGCCGGCAGCCCGCGAGCCCGCCGGAGGTGGGCCAGCGCATCGAGGAAGGCGTTCGCCGCGGCGTAGCTCGCCTGACCCTGCGAGCCGATCAGCGACGCCGTCGAGGAGAAGAGGACGAACTGCTCGAGGGTGGCGTCCGTGGCCAGAACATGGAGGTTCCAGGCGCCCTCCACCTTGGGCCCCATGACGGTCTCGAAGTCCCGCGGCGTCCACTGCAACAGCGAGCTGTCGGCCAGGACACCCGCGCTGTGGAAGATTCCGCCCAGGGGTGTCCCGCCCCTGCGGACAGCCTCCAGCATCTCCGCCACCGCCTCCGCTCGACTCACGTCGACCCGGAAGGTCTCCACCCGCGCCCCCGCGGCCCGCAGCGGCGCCAGCGCCTGCCGCGCCTCCTCCGTCTCCCCCTTCCTCCCGCACAGCGCGAGGTGACGCGCACCGTGGGCCACCAGCCAGGATGCCAGCCGGAGCCCGATGCCGCCCAGGCCACCTGTAATCAGGTACGTGCGGTCCGGACGGGGACGGAATGCGCTGTCCGCCGGAGGGACCGCGAGTGCCTGCGTGAACGACGGCGTCAGCCGGCGCGTGCCCCGCAGGACCACCTCGTCATCACTCGATCCAGGAGCGTCCTGGCGAGAGAGCTCCGCCACCAGCGAAGCGAAGGACGCCGGGTCGACGTCGATGCGCTTGCAGGCAAGCTCGGGGTGCTCATACGCGATGACACGCCCAAGTCCCCAGAGAGAGGAACCTGGAATCGACACCGGTCCGCCCGTGCCCGTGACGGCCTGGGCGCCCTGGGTGACGAAGAAGAGCCGAGGCGGAGCCGTCATCCGCGCCAGCGACTGCACGAGCGACGTCGCCGCCGAGACCTCCCGCAGGACCGCTGCGCGCAGCTCCGCCAAGGCCTCGGAGTGCCCCGCGCTCGCCAGGAAGACGACGCCCCGAAGCACCTGCGCATCTGCGTCCGCGGCGTGCAGCGCCTCGCTCAACGCGGAGTCCACCCCCACCACGCGCACCGTGGCACCGGACCCGGCCAGGGCATCCCTGAGCCCGCTCGCGGCGTCGCGGGTCTCCGCGACGATGAGCCAGTGCCCGTCCACGTGGGCTTGCACCTCGCGCACCTGCTGCTCGGACCACGAGAGCTCGCAGAAGAGCCCATCGACGGACGGCGCAAGCTCCGCGCGGGATGCCGCCTCGAGCGGGGGCTCCACCGCCGCGGGCTCACGCTCGCCGTCCCACCAGAAGCGCTCGCGCTGCCACGGGTACGTCGGCACCACCGTCTTCCGTGCGCCGGGGTAGAGCCCGTCGAACCGGACAGGCACCCCAGCGCAATAGAAGCGCGCGACGTCGCGCAGGATGTCCTGCCAGGCATCGCCATTCACCAAGGGGGACCGCAGGACGAGCGCCTGACCGTGCCGGCGCCGTGCGACCGCTTCCAACGCGTCGCGAACCGTGACGTCACAGGAGACCGGGAAGGACACCGCCGCGCCCCGTGGCCCCAGCGCCTCCACGGCCCGCGCCAGGTCCGCCGCTGGCGCCAGCCTCCGCGCCCAGGCTTCCGCCGGCAACGTGGCCCCTACTTCGACCCAGGCCTGCTCCGACAGGGAGAAGTACGCGCACTTCGCGGGCTGGGGGCGGACAGGCTGCGTCGACGAAAGCCCCAGCACGTGCCGGAGCGCGTCTTCCTCGGAGAGCATCCCCGCGACGACCGCGGCCGAAAGCGCCCCTGCGCCGACACCCGTGACCGCCACGGGGACGAGGCCACACGAGCGCCACAGCTCCGCCAGCGAGACCTGGAGAAGGAAGAGCGCTCCCGCCTTCCGGGAGTCGTCCGGGCCGCCCTGGCCTCGCGTCACCTGCTCGATGACGGACCCGCCTGTCACCTGCCGGAGGATGGCGTCCACCTTCTCGGCATGAGTGCGGAAGGCGGCGTGCGCCAGCAGCTCGCGAAGGCGACCCTCCAGGCCAGGCTCCACGTCACCGAATACCCAGACGGCCTCGTTGCCAGTCTCCTGGCGGGCCTGCCCCTGGAGGACGGCGTCCGACGCGCGCCCCTCCGCGAGCGCCTGAAGGGCGGCGTGGAGCGCCTCCTGCGTGGGCGCGACCAGCGCGGCGCGGCGCTCATGATGGGAGCGCCCGGCGCCCGCGGTGAAACAGGCATCCCGGAGCTCCGCCTGCGACGTGGATGGCAGACGCTTCGCCCAAGCGCGGGCCAGCGCGCGCAACGCAGGCTCCGTGCGGGCCGAGAGGGGCAGCACGTAGGGCCCCGTCGCCGCCTGCGAGGCCTGCGGATGCGCATACGCTTCGACCAGCGCATGCGCATTCACGCCGCTCATGCCGAACGAGCTCACGGCGACGCGGTGCGGGCCCTCCTTGGACGCCAGCGGCGTGCGCTGGCGTGGGACCGCGAGCCCGGAGCCCTCCCAGGCGAACTCCGGTGTCGGGTGCTCGAAGTTGATGGAGGGCGGAACCTCTCCGGCCTGGAGGACGAGCACCGCCTTGATGAGCCCCGCGATGCCCGCCGCGGCCTCCGTGTGCCCGATGTTCGGTTTCACGGAGCCCACCCACAGCGGACGCTCCGAGGGCCGCGCGGCGCCATAGACGCGGGCCACGCCGTCGAGCTCGATGGGGTCTCCGAGGCGGGTTCCGGTCCCATGCGCCTCCAGGTAGTCCACCTGCCCCGGCTCGACGCCGGCGCGCTGGAGGACGCGACGGTAGAGGGCCTCCTGCGCCCGGACGTTCGGCACCGTGAGGCCACCGCTCGCGCCATCGTGGTTCATGGCCGTTCCGCGCAGCACCGCGAGGACGCGGTCGCCATCGCGAACCGCGTCGCGGAGGCGCTTCAGGATGACGACGCCACAGCCCTCGCCCTGCACCATGCCGTCCGCGTCCCGGTCGAACGTGCGGCAGCGGCTGCTCGGGGACAACGCCCCCGCCTTGGACAGGAAGACGCTGAGGTGCGGCGCGAGGATGAGCTTGACGCCCCCCGCGATGGCCAGCGTCGACTCGTCCGTCCGCAGGCTCTGACACGCCAGGTGCACCGCCGCCAGCGAGGACGAGCACGCGGTGTCCACGGCCATGCTGGGCCCTTCGAGCCCGAGCAGGTACGACAGACGCCCCGCCACGTAGCTGGCGTCCACTCCCGTGGAGTAGTGGGCGCTCACCTTCTCCAGCCCGCCGCCCGTCACGAAGGCGTAGTCCTTCGCGTGGACACCCGCGAACACGCCCGTGCGCGACCCCGCGAGCTGGCGCGGAGGAATCCCGGCGTTCTCCAGGGCCTCCCAGCTCACCTCCAGGAAGAAGCGCTGCTGCGGATCCATGCCCTCGGCTTCGCGCCGCGAGATGTGGAAGAAGTCGGCGTCGAACCGGTCGACCGCGTCGACGAAGGCGGCGCGCCGCATGGACAGCTTCCCTGGCCGCGAGGGGTCCGGGTCGTACAGGCCCTGGAGTGCCCGCCGGTCCGCGGGAATCTCCGTCAGCGCCTCACCGCCACGCCACAGCAACTCCTGGAACGTCTCGGGACTGTTGGCCCCACCGGGGAACCGGCAGGCCATGCCAATGATGGCAATGGCCTCACGCTCGACCTGGGTGTTCGCCGCGAGCTTCTTCTGCAGCTTCTCGATGGTCAGCAGGGCCTGCTGTAGAGGGGTCAGCTCCGCCACGACTCCATCCTTCCGGCTCATCACGCGACCTCGAGGCTGAGTTCCGCCAACGTCCGGGCGATCTGCGCGCGCGCTTCTTCCTCGGAGAGCCCGGAGATGCGCTCCACCAGGCCTTGCTCCTCCTCGGTGACACCCGCGCCGCTGTCCGCGGCCGGACGGCTCCCACTGCGCGCCTCCAGCAGGGACAGCAGCCGCTTCGCCAGGGGCTCCAGCCGGGGCAGCTCGAAGAGGAGCGTGGTGGACAGCGGAAGCTCCAGCGCCCGGGAGAGCCGCTCCTTCAGCTGCGTGGCGCCAATGGAGTTCAGCCCGAGCTCGAAGAAGGTCCGCCCTTGGGCGTCGAGCGCCGCGGCGTCCACCTCCAGCACTTCCGCCAGGTGCCCGCGCAGGAACGCCAGCATCTGCTCCTCACCGAAAATCCTGGGCACGTCGCGGGCATCCCCCGCGCTGACAGCCGCGGCCTGGAGCGCCAGGGCGGCGCTCGGGCGCGCAGCCGTGGGCGGGCGGCAGACCTCATCTGGAGTGAGCCACTCCGGCCACAGGCGCTGGCGCTGGAAGGGGTAGACGGGAAGGCTCACGCAGCGCCCTCCCCTCGCCGGGTACAGCTCGGACGTGAGAGAGCCGCCATCGACGAAGGCGCGCGCTGCCGCCACCCAGGACTCCGGCTGCCCCGCCTGCGCGAGCAGGGCACCGCCGGCCATCTGCGTGAGCAGCTCCAGACGCTCCACCAGCCCATCGCGGTCCTCGGCGAGCACCGCGGCCCGGTGACGGTGGTGCTGCCGCTTGAACGCGGCGGTGAAGCAGATGTCGTCCAGCGTCGCCTCGGCTTCGGGTGTCGTGGCGAGGAAGTCCCGAAGCTGAAGTGCCCGCTGCCGGAGCGCTTCCGGCGTGAGCGCCGAGAGCACCAGCAGATGACCGGGCGCCTTCGCCTCACGTACCGCCATGGGCGAGCGCTCCGGCGCCGCCTCCAGGGCGATGAAGCCGTTGGCGCCCCCCAGCGAGGTGGACACGATGCCGGCCCGCGCGGGCACACCCGGTCCGCGCTCCGGCCAGGGCTCCAGCTCCGACTGGATGCGCAGCCCCAGTGACTCGAACGCAATCAGGGGGTTGGGTGCATCCACGTGAATCGTCGGCGGCAACGTGCGGTGGTGCAGGGACAGGCAGACCTTGATGAACTGCGCGATGCCCGCCGCCGCGCCCAGGTATCCCAGGTTGTTGCTGATGGCGCCGAGCCGGCACGGGAACGGCCGCTGCGTTCCGAGCGCCTCGCCAATCGCCTCCGCCTCGGCTGCGTCCCCCTTCAGGAAGGACGAGCCGTGCAGCTCGATGTAGTCGAGGCTGGCCGCCTCCACTCCGCCGTGCTCGCACGCCTGGCGGATGACGTCCGCTTGCGCCGAGGCGCTCGGCGCCATGATCCACTCGTTGCGGCCATTGTGGTTGACGGCGCTGCCGCGAATCACGGCGTACACGCGATCACTGGCGTCCACCTTGGCCAGGGGCTTGAGGACCACCACACCGGCGCCCTCGCCGCGCACATAGCCGTCCGCCTGGGCGTCCAGCGTCCGGCACTGGCCGCGCTCCGAGAACACGCCCGCTTGCGACAGCATGATGCTGCTGTCCGGCGACAGCATCAGCTCCACGCCGCCCGCCAGGGCCAGCTCCACCTCGCCCAGCATCAGGCTGCGGCAGGCCTCGTGGAGCGCCACCGTCGACGACGCGCATCCCACGCTCGACACGGTGCTCGGCCCCCGCAGGTCGAACGCATACGAGAGCCGGTTGGCGGCGAAGGAGGCCGTGGACCCGAGGACGGAGTAGCCATCCAGGGCCGACCAGTCCCGGGCGAGCATCCGCTGGAAGTCGCTGAAGTTGACGCCCATGAAGACCCCCGTGCGGCTTCCCCGCACGGCGTCGAAGGGAATGCCCGCGTCTTCCAACGCCTGCCACGCGCACTCGAACAACAGGCGGTGCTGCGGGTCCATCTGCCGCAGCTCTCGCTTCGAGAGCCGGAAGGCCGCCGGGTCCGCCTGATCCACGCCGTCAATCAGCCCCGCCCTGCGGTTGCGAATCTTCCCGGGCCGGTCCGGTGTGGGGTCGAAGAGCGACTCGAGCGGCCAGCGTCCGGCCGGGATATCCCCTGTCGCATCAATCCCATCGCACAACATCTGCCAGAGCGTACGGGGGCTGTCTGACATGGGGAAACGCAGCCCCAGACCAATGACAGCAATGGGTTCACACCACATGGGAACACGGCTCCGCTGACGGCTGAAAAGCCGCGCAGACTCATTGCTCGTTTGAGCTTCAATCATGACCAGCGAAAATCAATAGAGACACAGGTCGGGAACTTCTCTCGCGGCGTCGGTGCCGCCTCCCGTTGTCTGAGAATGGCGTGGTTTGAGGCCCCCGTCCTCCACCACGGACAGATCGGCGAAGTCGAACAGCGCGTGCTTGTACAGCTTGAGCCGAGGGCTCAGGCCTTCGGGCCCGACGCGCACCGCGACGAACTTCGCGCGGTCGGTCTGCATCATCTGCTCGAAGCCGCGAACGGCCTGGGCGGCGGACGGTGGATACCCGAAGCGGCTGATGGCCTCCAGGACCGCGGAGGTCTCCGTCCCGCTGTAGATGAGGTTGACGCGCCGGGGCTGGGACTGGGCTTCGGACGTCTCGATGGCCACCTGGGTCATCCTGTCCGCCGAGCGCTCCCACAGCAGATCATTCAGCTGCTTGATGCGCTCCAGCTCCGAGGCCGACACGCCCATGTCCTGGATGAACCGCCACAGCTCCGAGCCGGGGTGGAACGGGGCCTGTCTCTCGTCGAAGCGAACCAGATACATCTTCGACTCGAGCGTTCCGTCCTCCTGGAAGCTCAGCCCCAGGAACAGCGGGAAGTACTCGGTCGACAGCGCGTTGGCATAGGCCTTCACCCGCTCCGCGAACACGCCCGCCCGGAAGCGCTCCGGAAGCCGGCGCATGGCCGACTCGAACCCCGAGTGGTCGCGCAGGGGGTCGAAGTGCCAGCTCGCGGCAATCGAATACCGGGTGGTGCTGCCAGGCTTGAACTCCGCCCGCACCATGCCCAGGTCGGAGGGCCGGAACGTCTCGCAGATGGCAATGGAGCGCTCCACCCCCTCGTTGGAGATGCCGAGCTGATGGGTGTACTGGCGGAAGGCTTGCGTCACCGTCTGGTTGTCGCTGTAGAGCATGAAGCCCAACCCGGGCTCGTCCGCGTTGAAGGAGAGCTCGATCAGCGCCTTCTTCGCGATGCTCAGGCCCTGGAACGGCAGCCAGAACTCCAGGAACCGGCGAACCTCGCCCGCCTCCTTCAGCAGGCGCTGCGACTGGAGTGCGTCCCGCACGAACCAGCCCATCGTCTTGTCCGGGGTCCACATCGCCTCGGTGTCGAAGTGACAGAGGCGATCTCTCGGACCGACCTTCCCGGGCACCACCAGGTTGGCCAGCACCCGGCCCGCATAACGCAGGCCCAGCGTCACCCGGCTCGCCGGCCACGCAGTGCCCTCGTGAGGGAGCTGCGGAGCGGAGCGGTCGGGCGCCGAAGCAGGGCGCTCCGGCTGGAGCGCCTCGTGCCCGAAGCCCTTGGCCGACTTCTTCTTCCAGGCGCGCTTCGCGAGCCGCAGCGCGATGTCGGGCCTCAGCAGGAACTCCGGACCGGCCTGGACGTGCATCAGCTTGAGGAACTCGCGGTAGACCTCGGGGTGCTCGTGGTTCAACGCGTACAGCTCCTCCACGTACCACTGGGCCAGCTTGACGAGCCGGGTGCGCTCACCGGGCACGTGGGCATGCCGCATGGCCTCCGCGGTCACGAAGAACCAGAGCCCGCGCAGCCACTGGGCGCCCGTGCGCAGGTAGGTCGCCGTCCACGCCTGGGTCACGGCGTCCAGGCTGTCGAGCTGATGCAGCGACTCGTTCAGGAGGTTGGCCTCCAGCATCGCCACCGACATGCCCTGGCCGAAGACAGGGTCGAAGTAGCACCAGGAGTCGCCCAGGACGAGCAGGCCGGCGGGGAACTCCTCGATGCGCTCGTAGTGGCGCCACCGCACGTCGGGCACGCGGTACACCTGCACGTCCGAGACGGGCTTCGCATCCTTGATGGCCTCGTGGATGTCCGGCTCGCGGAGTGTCCTGGCGAACTCCACGAAGCCGCTCTCGTCGCGCGGCGGGTGGTGGCCCTCGTAGCCGAACAGCGAGACGATCCAGCGGTTCCCCTCCACCTCCTGCATCGCGCCGCCCCGGGGCGCCTCCGGCGGCAGCGGCGTCACCCACAGCCCGCGCCAGTCCCTGGGCGTCGCGGGCCGCTCGAACAGGCGCGACACGTAGCAGAGATTGATGGGGAGCCGGCTCTCCTCCAGCGGGCCGAAGCCGAGGTCCGCCAGCCACTTGCTCAGCTGCGAGCCGCGCCCGCTCGCGTCGACGACGACGTTCGCCAGCCGGTTCGTCACCGCGCCACCGGCATCGTGCCGGTCGTGCGTCTGCACCCCCAGGATGCGCCGGCCGTCCGGCGTGGCCAGCAGCGCCCGCACGGCGGTCGACTCCAGGATCTCCACGTTGGCGAACGCGCGGACCCGCCGGCGCAGGTAGCGCTCCAGGGAGAAGCGCGTCTGCGGATACAGCACGATGCCGCTCGGCTCCCGCGGCATCCAGTCACCGAACTGGAGCCAGCGCAGGTCCTTCGTGAAGTCGAAGGGCTCGATGCCCTCCACCTTCATCTCCTCGACGAGCCCCGGGAAGTACTGCTCCAGCAGGTCCACGCCTCGCCGCAGCAGGACATGGATGTGATTGGACTGGGGAGCGCCCTGGCGCGGACCGTCCTCGAGGACGTCCCGCTCGATGACGGTGACCCGCTCGAAGTGGTCCGCCAGCACACGCGCCGCGCTGAGCCCACCAATGCTCGCGCCAATGACGATGGCGCTCCCCGGAAGCTTGTTCATGACGTGTCCCGCCTCTTCCTCGCGAAAGCCTTTCAGGCCGCCGCCTGCTGCCCGGTCAGGTGAGCCAGGATGAGGTCGTGGACTTGCGTGGCGTGGAGAGTGTCTGCCTCGAGCAGCTCGGCACTACGGGTCATCAACACGGGCGCGCGCTCCGGCCCGGTGAGCAGCCCATGCGCGCCCTTGAGCAAGGTACCGTCGGTGGAGACGACCTCCAGGCGCGTACGCACGCCCAGCTTCTCCTTCAGGACGCTGCTGCCCACGTCCACCAGGCGAAGCCCGAGCTGGGGGTCCACGAACATCTCCAGCGGGTCGTACCCGGGCTTGCGGTAGATATCCACGGTCCGCGCGTAGTCCGGCGCCCGGTGCTCATCCAGCCAGTAGAAGTAGGTGAACCAGGCATCCGGCTCCGCCAGCGCGACCAGCTCGCCCGAGCGGGGGTGGTCCAGGTGGTGGGCCCGCTTGCCCTCCGCGTCGAGCACCTGGGCCACGCCGGGCTCGGCCTCGATCAGCGCCTTGACCTCGTCCACCCGGGCCGGGTCGCGCACGTAGATGTGGGCCACCTGCATGTCCGCGACGGCGAAGGCGTCGCTGCCGCTCGGATACACCATGTCGCGGCCCGCCTCTTCGCGGATGGCCAGCCAGCCGCGCCGGCGGAACAGCCGGTTCAGGTGGACCGGCCGCGACACAGGCGTGGCGCCGAACTCCGAGACGATGATGACGCGGACGCCGCGCGCCTCGTAGAAGGCGATGAGCTTCCCGACGACGGCGTCGATCTCCTGGAGACTCTTGTGGATTTCCCGCGCGTCCGGGCCGAACGTGTGAGGGGTGTAGTCCAGGTGCGGCAGGAAGACGAGCGACAGCGTGGGGCTGTGCCGCTGCTCCAGCCACATCGCGACGTCGGCAATCCACTCGGACGAGCAGATGCTGTAGCTCGGCCCCCAGTAGTCATAGGCGGGGAAGTTCCCCAGCGCCTCGACGAGCGGCTTGCGCAGGTGGAGCGGCTCCGTGAAGACATCCGGCAGCACACGCCCGTCCGACGTGAAGGACGGCTCCGGGGTGACGGCGTAGTCCGCCTTCGAATACATGTTCATGAACCAGCACACCCGGGCACAGGTGAAGCTGGGGTCCAGGCGGCGCGCCGCGTCCCAGATTTGCGGCGCCTGCACCAGCCCGTCCGTCTGCGGCCAGAAGCGGACCTCGCCCAGCTCCCGGTGCAGCCACCCGTCCGCCACGATGCCGTGCTCGCTCGGGTATTTGCCTGTCAGGAACGTCGCCTGCATGGTGCAGTTGAGCGCCGGCAGGACGGGCTGGAGCGTGACCATCCGCCCCTTCCCCGCAAAGGCCTGCATGTTTGGCGTCGAGGGCCCAACGTACCTCGCGCACAACCCAGGCAAGTCCAAGACGACGCATCGTTCCATGCCAAGAGCAAACTGCTCACGCGGCAACCAGTCAATCACCGACCAGGTTGGGCCATGTCTGTGTCTGTCGGCCTCGAATCGCCTGCTGTCCGTATCAGCCGCATGTAGAAAGTTACCGCGGTCCCTAGCTGCGGAATTCCAACACGCTCGTTATTCCCATGTATGAGTATCAGCTCACCCGGCCCAATGGGTAGTGGCGTGAAGCGGAACACGTTGTCCGTGAGTGCCTGGAAGTAGACCGAATCCGTGCACGCGGAGACCAGATAGGGCACCACCAGGACACCCGGCTTCGCCTGCTCGATGGTCGCCTTCAGCAAGCGGTAGGCCTCCCCATCCACGTTGGCGATGGGTGACGCCTCACGTGCGGGCTCCAGCACGCGGACCTCGGCCAGCTTGCCCGCCACGCGGCGGATCCGCTCCAGCACGCCCTTCACCGTGTCCACGAAGTGCAGGCGCAGGTTGAGCACCGCCCGGGCCTCCACCGGGAGCGAGTTCTCCTTCAGGCCACCGGCCACCACGGTGGGCGCCATCGTCGTGTGGAACATCGCGGACGAGGCCTCGACGTGCCCCATGAGCTGCGTGAGGAAGGGCCGGCTCAGCCGCATGTGCTTGTAGAGCATGCGCTGCACCGGTCCGGAGTCCGGCGCCAGCTCCTCGAGCATCCACTCGGTGGGCCGGGCCATCGCGTTGCGAAACCTCAGTCTCCCCAGGCGCTTGAGGACGGTGACGAGCTTGCCGATGGCCAGGTGCTCGAATGGCAGCGGCGCAGACGCGTGGCCGCCATCGCCCCGGGTGGTGAGCTCCACCACCAGCAGCCCCTTCTCCGCCACGCCCACCACCGCGATGTCCTGGGCCACGCCCGGGAAGATGGGGCCCGCCAGCCCGCCGCCCTCGTCGCTGCTGAAGAAGAGCCGGACGCCCCGGGAGGCGAGCAGGTCCGCGATGCGCCGGTTGCCCTCCAGCCCCCCGTTCTCCTCGTCGTGGCCGAAGGCGAAGAGGATGGTCCGCCGAGGCTGATAGCCGTCCTGGATGAGGCGCTCGGCGGCCTCCAGCTGGGTCACCAGCGCGCCCTTCATGTCCAGCGCCCCCCGGCCCCAGACCTGATCCTCGGCAATCACGCCGGCGAAGGGCGGGTGCAGCCAGTCGGATTCGCTCAGCGGATCCAGGGGCACCACGTCCATGTGGGCCATCAGCAAAACGGGGTCGAGCGAGGCATCGGTCCCCTGCCAGGTGAACAGCAGGCTGTAATCCCCTACCACCTCGCGCTTCGCCACCGCGGAGAACGCGGGATAGGTCCGGCTCACCCAGTCCCGGAAGGCGACAAAGGCCTTGCGTGACTCATTGAGTTTCGTTTCATCGTAACCCGTTGGATAGGAAATGGTCCGGTGCTGGATGGCTTCCGACAACTTCCGTGCGACGTCGTGCGCGTCAATCTCAGGCAGGTTCATGCGGACAGGATAATCATCCCTCCAAAGACACACGCGCCACGGTCATCTCACGGGTCCTTGACGGTCCATGTCGACACACGTCAGACTTCGACACTCCGAGGGCCAGCCCGCGCGCATGCGCAACGCGTTCGATGCGCGGCCCCTCGCCCCTGTCACCCGTTGGAACGCCAGGAACACATGGACTTCAGTTGGACACACGAGCAGGTGGAGCTTTACGACCGCGCCCTCGCGTTCGCGCGCTCCCAGCTGCCGGAAGCGTCAAAGACTACCAAGGAAGTCTTGCCACGAGACCTGTGGCAGCGATGTGGTGAGTTTGGTTTCCTGGGCCTCCCCGTGCCCCCGGCGCATGGCGGGCTGGGATTGGACACCCTGACGACGGCCCGGGTGATGGAGGCCCTGGGCCGCGGATGCCTGGATACCGGGCTGGTGTTCTCCGTCGGGGCCCACCTCTTCGCATGCGTGATGCCCATCCTGGAGAGCGGGAATGAAGCGCAGCAGGCCCGCTACCTCCCCCGGCTGTGCTCCGGTGAGTGGGTGGGCGCCAACGCCATCTCCGAGCCGGAGGCGGGCTCGGATGTCTTCGCCCTCAAGACGCGCGCGGTGCGCGAGGGTGATGGGTACGTGCTCGACGGCGGGAAGAGCTACGTCACCAATGGCCCGTCCGCCGACGTGTTCCTCGTCTACGCCGCCACGCAGCCCTCGCACGGCTACATGGGCCTGAGCGCCTTCCTCGTCGAGCGGGACACGCCCGGGCTCTCCGTGGGCCGGGCCTTCGAGAAGATGGGCCTGTCCACCTCCCCCATCTCGCCCATCTACCTGGAGGGCTGCCGCGTCCCTGAGTCCGCGCGGCTGGGGCTGGAAGGCCAGGGCGCGGCGCTCTTCAAGCGCTCCATGCAGTGGGAGCGCGCCTGCCTCTTCGCCGCGTACGTGGGCGTCATGGAGCGGGTGCTCGAGCAGACGGTGGACTTCGCCCGGACGCGCAAGCAGTTCAAGAAGGCGCTGGGGAAGAACCAGGCCATCTCCCACCGGCTCGCGGACATGAAGCAGCGGCTGGAGGCCTCGCGGCTGCTGCTGTACCAGGCCTGCTGGAAGATGGACCGCGGCCAGGAAGCGGCCCTGGAGGTGTCCCTCGCGAAGCTGGCCATCAGCGAGGCCGCCATCCAGTGCGGGCTGGACGCCATCCAGATTCACGGCGGCATGGGCTACGTGGCCGAGACGGGCATCGAGCGCGTGCTCCGGGACGCCATCCCCAGCGCCATCTTCTCCGGCACCTCCGAAATCCAGCGCGACATCATCGCCAACCAGCTCGGCCTATGACCCTCGACCAAATCGTCATCCGCGCAGCGGCGAAGGCCCCCGAAGCCGTCGCCCTCAAGGGTCCCGACGGGACCTTTACCTACGGCCAGCTCGACACGCACGCCAATCGCGTGGCCCGCGCGCTCCAGGAGCTGGGCGTGAAGAAGGGCGACCGCGTGGGGCTCTGGGCGGAGAAGTCCGTGCGCGCCGTGGCGGCGATGCAGGGCATTGCCCGCCTGGGCGCCGCCTACGTCCCCATGGACCCGCTGAATCCGGCGGCGCGCGCGCGCCTCATCCTGGACGACTGCGGCATCGACGTGATGGTGACCACGACCACGCGCGCCGCCGAGCTCCACAACGCGGGCCTCGGCCGGCTGCGGTTCCTGCTGCTGGACGACAAGGGGCCCGCGCTGTCGTGGAACCGGCTGTCCAGCTTCTCGCCGGAGCCGCTGCCT
The DNA here is from genome assembly GCF_050038885.1 of Pseudomyxococcus flavus. NCBI lineage: Bacteria > Pseudomonadati > Myxococcota > Myxococcia > Myxococcales > Myxococcaceae > Pseudomyxococcus > Pseudomyxococcus flavus. The sequence goes on from NZ_CP143624.1 coordinate 9,005,499, forward strand.
CCGCACGGCGCCGGGGACCATGACCTGGCGTACATCCTCTACACCTCCGGCTCCACGGGGACGCCCAAGGGCGTGTGCATCAGCCAGCGGAACGCGCTGGCCTTCATCGAATGGGCCCACGGGCTGCTGGGCACCACGCCAGAGGACCGCTTCAGCAACCACGCGCCGTTCTTCTTCGACCTGTCCGTGCTGGACCTCTACGCCGCCTTCATGGGCGGAGCGTCCGTCACGCTGATTCCGGAGGCGCTGGCCTTCTCCCCGGAGAAGCTGGTGGAGCTGGTGCTCCGCGAGCGGTTCACCTGCTGGTACTCGGTGCCCTCGGCGCTGATGCTGATGATGCAGGAGGGCGGCCTGCTGAGCCACGCGGACCTGCCCTTCCGCATGGTGCTCTTCGCCGGCGAGCCCTTCCCCATCCGGCACCTGCGCCCGCTGCGGGAGCACCTGCGGCACGCGCGCTTCTTCAACCTCTACGGCCCCACGGAGACGAACGTCTGCACCTTCCACGAGGTGACGGACATCTCACCGCACCGCACCGAGCCGGTGCCCATCGGCCGCGCGAGCTGCGGCAACCGGGTGTGGCTGTCCCGGTCGCCACCGGACTCGGAGGAGGCCCGGGAGGAAGGCGACGGCGTGGGCGAGCTGATGGTCGAGGGCCCCACGGTGATGCTGGGCTACTGGGGCCAGCCCCCGCATGGCGCCCGGCCGTATGCCACCGGCGACCGCTGCCGCGAGCTCCCCGACGGCACCTTCGAGTACCTGGGCCGCCGCGACAACCTGCTGAAGGTGCGAGGGCGCCGCATCGAGGCCGGCGAGATCGAGGCGGCCCTGCTCACGCATCCGGACCTCCGGGAGGTGGGCGTGGTCGCCACGGGCGCGGGCCTGGAGGCCCGGCTGGTGGCCTTCGTCGTGAGCCACGCGGCGAAGGCCCCTTCCCTGCTGAAGCTGAAGAAGCACTGCGCCGAGCGGCTGCCGCGGTACATGATTGTCGACGAGGTCCGCGCCCTGCCCGAGCTGCCACGCACGCAGAATGGCAAGCTCGACCGGCGCGCGCTGCGCGACCTGGCGCAGCGGCCATCGTCGCGCTGAGCGCCTCAGGCCGTCTTCCGGGGACGCGGCTCCGCCTGCGGCTTCACGTAGAACTGCCGGGCCCAGGCGCGGTAGGCATGGATGGGGCCGTCCTCCGCCACGAGCACGGGACGCTCCTTCCACTGCTTCGCCTCCCAGACGGGCACGTCCTGGTCGATGATGGCGCTCATCTCCGCGGCGGACTTCTTCCACAGCAGCCGGGTGGCGAGCGCCGAGGGGAGCCGGCGGATGGACAGCACGCTGTGCAGGTGGATGCAGGTGTCGTCCACGGGCACCGGGAAGAAGACGAGGCAGTACTGCATCGACAGCTTCAGGGTGACCTGGCCCCGCTCGACGACGATGCCCAGCCCATGGCAGGAGATGTCGAGCGTGCCCTCCGCCTCCTTCGCGAGCGCCTTCACCAGGCCGAAGAAGGTGAAGCGCTGGCGGGTGCGGTGGGTATAGACGTGCTTGTCGACCTCCACCGACGTCGTGACGCTCTGCTGACCGTGCAGCCAGGTGCTGTGGACGTTGTCCGCGCCATTCTCACAGAACTCCTGCACGTGGGTGCGCAGCTTCCAGGTCCGCGCCGGCAGGAATCCCGTCCAGCCCGGGTCCGTGGCCTCGAAGAGCTCGGGCGGCTCCCACTCGGGCGCCGCGTCGTCGGGGTGATGCCAGACGAAAATCTGCCCGCTGGCCTCGCGGAGCAGCCACGAGCGCACGGCGATGCGTGGCTTCGCCTTGCTGTAGGGGACATGCGCGACGGCGCCGTCTCCGCCGATGCGCCACGCGTGGAGCGGGCACACCATGTTGTCCCCCTCCACGCAGCCGCCCTTGCCCAGGTGCGTGCCCAGGTGGGGACAATACGCCTCGATGAGCCGGGGCACGCCGCTCGCCGTCCGGAACAGCACCAACTCCTGCCCGAAGATGCGGAGGTTCTGGTGCGTCCCCGGTGGCAGCGCGTCCGATGCGGCGACGCGGAACCAGCCAACGGGATAGGGAGACATCGGGAAACGGGATGACAGGGATTCGGACACGGAAGCCTCGCAAAGCGAAGCCATACGCTCGTTCCCGCAAAGACAGACTTCAAGGACCTGCCGAGACCTGTCTTCCAGCGCTACCCGTGATGCGGGGCTTCATCCTCCGGTGTCCCTGGCATGCCGCCGCGGCTCAGATGCCCGCGCCACCGCCGGGTGCGGACGGGAGCCCCGGGGCGCCCGGAAGGACGAGCCCGGCGCAGCGCCCCCCCATGATGGACTCCAGCCCCTCCTGGAGTGACGCCAGGGATTGCTCGCCGATGCGGCGTGACAGCTCCTGGCCCGAGCCATCCAGGAAGACGAACGTGGGAACGCCGCGGATGCCGTGGCGGGCGGCGGCCAGGCGCCCTTCGACGGTCCCGACGTCCAGGCGGAGGACGTCCACACCCGCGCCCTTGCAATGCTGCTCGGCCAGGGCCACCACCGGTTCCATCCGCTCGCAGATGGGACAGCTGCGGCTCACGAACTCCACCAGCGTCGGGCGCTCGACCGCGAGGCGCCCGGACGCGCCACTGCTGGATGGGATGAACGGCGCCTCCGGAAGAGCACAGGCGCCCTCCCCCGCCGCGTCGGCGGTGCACGCCACGCCCGCCTCGGGCGCGGCGACGTCCGCGGGCGATGCGGGAGCCTCCGCCACGAGGACCGGCGCCCCCTGCGCGCCCGAGGACGGAACGAGGACCTCGAGCGAGTCCGTGAAGAGCAACAGGCCCAGCCCCGCGAGCATCACGCCCGTGGCGACCTCGAACTTGCGGAGGTGCCGCTTCGCGCGCTCCAGCCAGCGAAGCGCGAGCGGCGCGATGGCGGCGACGAGCAGCAGCGGCACCGACAGCCCCGCGGCATAGGTGCCGAGGTAGAGCGCGCCCGTGAGCGGCTCCGAGGTGGACGCGGCGGTATAGGTGAGCACCGCGCCCAGCACCGGACCGATGCAGGGCGTCCATCCCAGCGCGAAGGCCGCTCCGAACAGGAAGGCCCCCAGCAGGCCGCCATTGCGCTGCACCTTCCCCAGCCACGGTCGCGACTCCCTGTCCAGCCAGGGCACCTGGATGAGGCCCATCTGCTTGAGCCCCAGGAGGAACAGCGCGAGCCCTCCGAACTGGAGCATCCCGCTCCGGTGCTCCGCGAGCGCCCCGCCCACGGTGGTGGCCGCCATCCCCAGCGCGACGAACACGGTGCTCAGCCCCAGGGAGAACGCCACCGCCACGCCCCAGGGCCTCCGGACGCCGCCGCCTGCCTCGCGGAGCTGCGCCAGGGACACGCCCGCCAGATATGACAGGTAGAGCGGAACGAGCGGCAGGACACAGGGCGAGAGGAACGTCAGCAGGCCCGCCAGGAAGATGCCAGGAAGGGTCAGCGTCATCGCGCGCCTCCCGCGCGGGGGCCGTGCGGCCGCTGGATACGTGGACTCATGCGCCCGAGGACACGACCGGCGCGCGAGAAAGTTCCCGGCACCGGCGGCGCCGCTTCACGGCGTGAAGCTCGCCAGGGCATCCAGCAGCACGGGGGCTTCCAGCTCCGAGACCGCCAGTGCGACCTGCTCGCTTCCGCGCTGCGCCACGCAGATGCGCTCCCCCACCGGCCCCTGCGTGCAGCGCGTCCCCGCGCCCGCGAAGCTCGCCGCGTGCCGCGCCGCGGCCGAGCCCGGCGGTGGCAGGAAGAGCGTCATGGCCTTGTTCCCATGCCGGTACTGCAGCGACGCCGAGAGGCTCCCATGCAGCTCACAGCGCCGCGCGCCCAGGAGCGTCGCGCCGGGCACCTCCGGGACCTCCACCGAGTAGCCGACCTCGCGCTCCACCCAGGCCTTCACCTCGGAGGGGTCCGACGACTCGAACTCACAGGGCGCGGTGCGCGAGAAGGTCTTCAGGTGGTGCCGTTCGAGGTCGAAGGCCAGCGCCTCGTTCATGCCCCGGGGCCACAACGCCCAGCCGCCACCGAGCACGGCGACCGTCGCGGCCAGGCCCGCGACCCGCCTCGGCCACGAGGACGAGGGCTGTGCACGCGGCACCAGCCGGGAGACCCGGGCCCGCAGCTCGGGAGGCACGGGCGGCACCGCGGCCAGCTCCGCCTTCATCCGCTCACGCAGCCCGGCATAGCGGGCCGCCTCGCGAGCGCAGCCCACGCACCGGCCCAGGTGGAGCTCCACCGCCCCCTGCTCATGTGCCTGGACCTCACCGTCGAACCACGCGGAGAGACGCTCCTGCCACGCCGGGCTACAGGCTTCCATGTGCCTTCTCCTTCTCGAGGAACTCGAACATCGCCAGCCGCGCCCGGGCGAGGCGCGAGCGAACCGTCCCCACGGGGCAGCCCTGGACCTGGGCGATTTCCTCGTAACTCAGCTCTTCGACCTCGCGCAGCCAGAGGGCGTCGCGCCACTCGGGCGCCAGCGAGTCCAGCGCGGACCGCATGGCCGAGCTGAGGGTGCGCGCATGCAGCTCCGACTCCAGGTCGACGGAGGGCTCGCACACGGCGTCCTTGCCGAGCCCACCCGCCAGCACCTCCAGTCGGGGGCGCATGCCACGACGGGAGTTGAGGAACACGGTGCGCTGCACCGCGAGCAACCAGCCCTTCAGCCGCTCCGGGTCCCGCAGCTCGCCACGGCACTCCAGGGCTCGCGCGACGGTCTCCTGGACCAGGTCGTCCGCCTCCGCGGCGCTGCCCGTCAGCCGGCGCCCCACCCGCCGCAGGGCGGGGAGGTGCTCCAGGGCTCGCTCGATGAAGGCACGGGCGCTCACGATGCCGAAGGACACAAGAGGGCGGGAGAAAAGTTCCCGCCACGTCCACGCCATACCGTCCGTGCACCCGCCCCGAGCACTTGCGTCACCCGCCCGTCACTGCGACCTGACGCCTGCCCGCTCGCCCGCAACCGGTCCTCGACTTCCCCCCTGCTCCTGACGATGATGGCCGCTCGCGTCACCGGGCCACATGGAATCCACCAGAGCTGAACGGCCTCGCCAGCGGTGGGCTCGAATCATCGCGGGCGTGCTCCTGAGTCTTGTTGCGCTTCCCGCGCTGGCACTGCTGACGGCGGTGTTCCTGCTGCACGACCTCGCCCGCCCCTGGCTGAAGCGGCAGATTGTTCCCAGGGTGGAGGCCGCCACGGGGCTCCAGGTGGACTACCAGGCCGCCCAGGTCTCCTTGCTCTCGGGGCTGAGGCTGGAAGGGCTGGTGGTGCGCACACCCGCCCCGTTCCAGGATGCCGCGCCGGAGCTGCTGCGCCTCGGCGCCCTGGAGGCGCAGTGGTCTCCGGGCTCACTCCTGAGCGGAACCACCCTGGTCGAGCGGGTGGTGGTGCGAGACGTGGCCCTCGCCCTGGTCGCCGACGACGCCGGCCCCACGTCCCTTTCGAGCCTGTCGTCAGGAACCGAGGCGACGGAGACTCCGCCCGTTGAAGCGCCCGTGGGTCCTTCGCGGCAGGCCGCCGACCTCCTGGGAGCCGCGCTTCCCGTGCGGCAGGTCGAGGTGTCCGGCGTGTCGTTGCACTACGTCCGCGTCCGGGACGGAGACGTGCTCGAGCGCTGGTCGCTGCAGGGCCTCGCGGCCACGGTCGAGGCGAAGGAAGAGGAAGGGGCATGGAAGGTCTTCGCGAACCTGGGCCAGACAGACTCCCCGCTCCCGCTCGAGGTGAGCCGCGAGACGTCGGACACGCCCCCCGCGCTCGCGCAACTGGAGCTGGCCCTCTCATTGGAGGCTGACGCATCGGCCGCGCACGTGCGGATCGGCCTCGATGTCGCTCGGCAGACCTTCGACCCACGGTTCTCGGTCCGCGCCCTGCTGCACGGCGCGGCGTCCGCGCGGTTCGACGTCGAGAACCAGCGCATCGCCGTCGAGCTGGAGCGCACCCGCCTGACGGACAGCGCCGAGCTCCAAGGCCAGGTCGTGCTCCCCGACGCGGCGGACGCGTCCCCCGTCGTGTCGCGGGCCCTCGCGGACATCGAGCTCGCCAAGCTGCTTCAAGCCCTCCCGGCGGACCTGCGCCCGTTCTCGCTCCAGCACGGCAAGGTGCATCTCGACGCCCAGGACGTCACGCTCAGCGCGATGCCGCAGCTGGGGCCTCGCGGCAAGCTGGGCCTGGACGTGGAGGTCGCCTCGCTCCGGATGCCGGGCGAGCAGCTCCCTCTGACGCTCGGCAACGGGCGGGTCTCCCTGGAGGCGACACCTGACCCGCAGCGGGGCCTGGCCGCGCGCGTGGCGTTCGGGCTGGAGGGGCTCGACGTCGGAGGCCCCACGGCCGTGCGCATCCCGAAGGCGCAGGGCGAATTGAAGGGGCACCAGCTCCGGCCGGAGCCGTCATCGCCGCTCCAGGTCGCGGGGGATGCCACGCTGTCGGGCCGGGTGGAGGCGCTGGACCTCCGGACGCCCGACATCCGGGCACAGGTGGAGCGCATGGGCTTCCAGCTCCAGGCCCCCCTGGCCGGCGAGGCGCCGTACACCTTGAGCGCGGACCTCCCCGTGGAGGTGCTCCGCGTCGTGCTGGCCGACGGGCGCGAGGTGCTCGAGGGGCCCGTGCGCGTGAAGCTCGATGCCTCGGAGGTGTTTCCCGAGCTGGACGCGGCGCAGCTCAGCCGTGGCCGAGCCCAGCTCGTGGTCGACGTGGGCCAGCTGCAGGCAACGCTCGACGCCACCAAGGGAGCCGATGACGTCGCCTACACCCTGGCCGTGAGGACCCCGGACCTCGTCCCGGCCCGCCCCTTCATTCCCAACGAGGTCGCGGCGCGCCTTCCGTGGCGCAAGCTGGGCGTGAGCCTCTCGTCCAAGGGCAGCGTGGCGGCGCTCTTCTCCCCTGCTCCACGGCTGGAGCACCACACGGAGCTGCGCCTGGAACAGCCGGCCTGGGATGACATCCAGGCCCGAAGCGTCGCCATGGTGGTGCGCTCGCAGGGAGACGCGTGGCGGCACAAGGGGGCCCTGGACCTCCGGGTCGAGGGGCTCCGGGCCGGAGAGACCGACATCGGCCTTCAGCACCAGACGCTGACCCTGGACCTCGACCGCCGGAAGCCCGCGCTCCGCCTCGGACTCGCCAGCCAGGCGGAGCCGAAGCTCGCGCTCGATGTGGCGCTGGCGTTCGACCGGAAGGCCCGCGCGCTTCGCTGCGACGTGAAGGGCGAGGTCCCTCCACTCGCCCCGCTGGCGCCGCTGCTGGCCAAGGCCCAGCTCCCTCCAGAGCTCGACACCTCGCGGCTGTCCGTGGGCCTCGAGCTGCACGGCACGCTGCGCGGCGTGCTCACGGGATTTGCCGCGGATGGAACCCCGCGGATGGCGCCCAACCCGCAGCGGACCGCCAGCTTCGACGGCACCGCGGTGGTGGATGCACGCGGCATCCGCTGGCGGCAGGATGCCTTGACGGTCAACGTTCCCGCGCTGCGCTGGCAGGTGGCGTCGCGCGTCGATGGGCCAGGGCGGACCCTCCACAGCGACCTGCGCGTGGAGCGCCTCATGGTCGGCCTGAGCGACAGCCGGCTGGTCTTCCGGGACCTGGTCAGTGACACCACCGCCACCTTCACCGAGGCGCTCGAGGCGGGGGAAATCGGACTGAAGCAGCACCTGAGCCTTCGCACGCTCGAGCAGAATCCCGCGCTGCCCTACCCCATCCAGGACGTGACCGCGTCACTCTCCGCGCGGCGCAAGCCCACCGGCGTCATCCATGTTCCCGAGCTCCAGCTGACCAACGCGGCCACCAGCACCCATCTGAAGGTCCGGGCGCGGCTCGACCTCAGCGAGGACCGGCGCCGACTGGGGCTCCGAGGCGAGCTGGCCCAGGACATGGCGAAGCTCACGCAGCCCGGCACCGTCGAGGGCAAGGGCAAGGTCACGGTGGATTTCCGGGTGGCCTCGCCCGACCTGGTCGTCTACCGGACCTTCTCCAACCTGCGTCTCCAGGACCTGCACCTGAAGCTCCCCGAACAGGGCTTCGAAATCGAAGCGATGGACGGCAACGTCCCGCTCACCGAGGACCTGGAGCTCGCCCAGGGCAAGGTGCGGCTGCTGAGCGACATCGATGTGAATCCCTACCCGATGCTGCGCTTCGCCGACCAGCACCCCTTGCTCTCACGCAGCGGGTACGTGACCGCCAGGCGCATCACCACGCCGTTCGCCACCATCGCGCCACTGGCGGGCAACCTGTCCATCAACCAGCACGTGGCCGCCATGACGCAGCTGGAGATGGGCGTTCGCGGAGGGCGCATCACCGGGCAGTGGCTGCTGGACTGGCAGGGCAAGCGCTCCACCCTGGAGGCGCGCGTGCGGGCCACCGGTGTGCAGTCGTCCCGAGGCGAGCCCTTCGACGGCAATGCCGCAGTGGTCATCTCCGCCAAGGACCGCAGCATCGACGGGCGCGCGGAGATTCTCCGGATTGGCAATCGCCACCTGCTGGACCTGCTCGACATCGAAGACCCCCGCCACGTCGACCCCGCGACCAATCGCGTCCGCTATGCCTTGAAGCTGGGCTACCCGGAGCACGTGCGGGTGAGCTTCAACCGCGGCTTCGGCAGCCTGAGCATCACCATGGGTGGCCTGGCGAAGCTGGTCAGCATCGATGAAATCCGGGGCATTCCCATGGGCCCCATCGTCGATCAGCTCATCAAATCCATGACCCCTCCGGAGACCACGCCATGAGACATCGTGGGTTGCTGCTGTGGGCCGCCCTCGTCGCTCCCGGGTGCATCAGCGCCCCGGAGATCGTCATGGTCGACCGCGCCACGGCGCTCGAGGAACAGGCCTCGGGCTCGTTCAAGGACGTGGAGCAGCGGCTGGCCCGCGCGGGCATGAATCCGACGCCAGCGCCGCTCACCCCCAACCAGCTGGAGGAGCTGGGCATCCAGCCCACGCCGCTGGTCGAGAACATCGGCAGGACGCCGGCGGACCGCATCGACGATCTGCTGCGGCGGCACTGCGTGGGCGAAGGGAAGGACGGGCTGCTGGTGGCCACCCGGCGCCGCTGCCGGGCCGGACGCATGACGTCCGATGACGTCGCCCTGGTCGAGCGGGTGAACCGCTCCCGGAAGCAGCTCTGGCAGTGGATGAAGTCCGTCCGTCCCGGCGTCCCGGAGGAGACGCTGCGCCAGAACTGGCAGCGGATGCACTCGGAGGGCGTCGTCTGTGGGGGCTGGGTCGAGGCCGCGGACGGCACCTGGGGAGAGAAGAAGTGCTGACGCGCGGGCGCCGTTGGGTGGTCGTGGCCGCGGTCCTCGCGGGGACCGCCTGGGCCCAGGACGATGAGAACGATGGCGGCCTGCGCACGCTCACCCGGCTCACCGTGGGCGTGGGAGACCAGTTCCTGGGGCAGCTGGCGCCCGACGGGAACACGTTGATCTTCGCGTCCAACCGCAACATCGCGACCGAAATCTACACGCAGGACCTGGAGCGGGGCCGCGAACGCCGGCTCTTCGATGAAGGCGCGGACGTGACCTGGCCGCGCATCAGCCCGGACGGAAAACACCTGCTCTACATCTCGTTTCGAGACCAGGCGGGTGGCCAGCTGTGCGTGAGAGACCTGCCCGCCGCGAAGGAGCGCCGCTGCCTCACGGCAGACGGCAGCGCGCTCCAGGCGGAGTGGATGGACAACTCGCGCATCGCGCTGGTGAGCCGGGCCACCATCCAGGGTGACCTCCACCTGTCCCGGGTGGAGCTGGACAGCTGGCGCGTGAGCCCCCTGCTCGATCGCAACCTGACCAGCCCCACCCTCTCACCCGATGGCCGCTGGCTGGTGTACGTCCCCATCGAGCGGTCCGTGCAGCAGGTGGGCCCCGGCTTCGCCGCTCGCGCCGCGCCCCATCTGGAGGCGCTCCGCCTGGATCGCCCCGGCGCCGCCCCCATCCCGCTCTCCCTCGACATCCCGGGGCAGTCCGGCCAGCCGGTGTTCTCGCGCGATGGGCGCTTCCTGTACGTGGTGCAGTTCTTCACGGACTCCAACGCGGATGGAGTCATCGACGCCAGCGACAGCGGCGTGCTCTTCCGGGTGCCGTTCGCGACGGAGCGCGAGGACGCGGTCGAACAAGCCGCCGCGGCCAGCCCGGACCAGCTCACCAGCGAGGCCTGGAACTGCCAGTACCCGGCGCCCGCGAGCGCGTCTCTCGTCGCGACGTGTTCGCGCTCACAGTCCCTGGACGTGTACCAGCTCCCGCTGGATGGCCTGGTGCCCAGCGCCTGGGACGCGCGTCGCCTCAGCGAGGAGCTGAGGATGGTCGGCCGTCGCGAGGACGAGCTCCTGCTCTATCGCCACCGGCTGTTGAAGGAGACGCGCCCCAAGCTTCAGCGCCTGCTGATGATGCGCCTGAGCATGCTTCACCTGGCCTTCGGGGACTTCAGCGCGGCGGCGTTCTACGCCCGGCACATGCGGTCGGTGAGCGACCCCGCCACCGCGGGCCTCGAGGAGCCGCTGCTCATCCTCGTCGACCACCGGCGCGCCCTGAAGGAGCGGGAGCGGGGCCGCATGGTGGATGAACTGAGCGTCGCCGAGCAGCAGCGCATGGCGGCGCTGGACCCCGCCAACGCGCCGAGCCCGGCCACGGAGGTCTTCCAGCACGTGGTCCGCAGTGAGCTGGCGGACGACGCGGGGGACTTCACGCGGGCCCGCCAGGAGCTCGAAGCCGCCCGCGCAAAGGTGGCGGACGCCACGCCGCGAGGCGTCCTGGAGGCGTATCACGCGCGAGCGGACGCGCTGTACCGCGAGCTCGATGACCGGGAGGCCCTGGTCGAGGCGAGCCGCCGGCTCTCGCAGCACAGGGTCTTCCCGGCCGACGACCAGCTCGACTTCGCTCGCGCCGCCGTGCGCGCCCTGTACCGGGGGCGCCCCTACGACGAGGCGGACGCCGCCATGGCGCAGGCCCTCGCCGCGGCACCGGCAGGCTCGGCCTACGCGTTCGCGCTGGAGCTGGGCCGGCACGTCAACTCCATCCGCGGCGAGCGCCCTCCCCGCGCCGTTCGGGAGGCGTTGCTGGCCTTCTACCGGCAACAGACGGATCCACTCCGCCGGCGGGTGGTGGTGCAGGACGCCGTGGAGCGCGCCTCGGAGCTGGGCGCCGACGGCGTGATGGAGTCCCTGGCGATGGTCTACGTCGACGACGCCCCTCCTGGCACGGAGGAGCGGCGCCGCGCAGAGCGGCTGTTCCGCCGCGCGATGATGGGCCGCGCCTACCGCCGGCTGGCGCGGCAGCGCCTGGACGCGGCCCGCGCGGACTTCGACCTGGTGACGCAGCGCACGGGCTCGCTGGAGAGCGCGGTCGAAGCCATGAACCTGCGCCTGCGTGCCGGCGTCAGCCCCGACGTGGTGGAGAAGGAGGTGACCACCACCGTCCCCGACATGGAGAAGCCGCTCGCGCACTTCGTGAGGGCCTACGTCACCGCCCGCCAGCTGTCCAAACTGGAAGGCAGCGCACATGAGCAGGGCGTGAGGTCGGCCGTGCGCGAGCTGCGCGCGGCGTGGCCGGAGCTCAAGAACCAGCGCGTGGTGCAGGCCCTCTATGGCGCCATCCACCACGAGGACTTCCTGCGCAACCGCGACCCGGCCGCCGCCGAGCGCGCCAACCGCTACTACATGGTCGCGCTGGACCTGATGCGTTACAACGTCCGCTATCGCGCCATGATTCTCGGCGCGCTGGGGCTGCTGCACACGCAGGTGGGCAACTTCCACATCGCCCTGGGCTATCTCGACCAGCGGAACAGGTTGCCCTACGTGGACAACTGGGCCGGGCTGGCGGTGTCCATGGCCCGGGCCCGAGCGCTGCTGCACGTCGACCGCGAGGCGGATGCGGCCGAAGCGGCGGACCAGGCCCTGGCCATGGTGGAGGCCGCGCCGAGGCTGTCCCGGTTCCTTCCCCTCGCGCTGGACCGCGCGGCGCTCTACAACCTCGCCGCCGGCCGCTTCGAGCGGGCGTTGTCGCTCTACGACCGGGAGCTGCCGCTCGTGGACGCGGGGCCCCAGGATGAGGAGGGCCTGCGCAACCGGCTGGTGGTCCGTCTGGCGCGCAGCGCCGCGGCCCTGGGCGCGGGCCACCCGCAGCGGACGCTGGAGGACCTGGACCAGGTGGAGCGCGACCTGGCGACGCCGGCGGTCCGGAGCGCGCTGAAGTGGGCCCACTCCACCCCGGACCATGTCCTGCGCTCCTACCGGCTCATCGCCGCGGGGCTGCGAGCGAACGCGGAGACCCGGCTCGGGCGGCTGGACGCCGCGGCCGTGGCGCTCGAACAGCGGCGCGAGCTGCACCTGGAGCAGTTCGACCAGCTGGAGCGCGATGAAGACATCCGCGCGGTGACGCTGGCGGAGCTGCGGCTGGCGGAGAACGCGGTGGACCGCCAGGCCCCAGCCCACGCGGCCCGCTGGCTGGGTGAAGCGCTCAAGCACGCGGACCAGCTCGTGTCGCGCACCCACGCGACCATCGATACCGGTCAGCTGGACGTGCTCTGGTTCGCGGCGCAGCTGAACGAGAAGGGGGATACCCCGATGCCCTTCGACGTGACCAAGCGCCTGGGCGACGCGCGGCGCTCCCTCATCGACATGAGCGACCCGGCCTGGCGCACGTACCTGGCGTGGTTCGAGGTCTACCTGGCGCTCGACGCGCCGTCCCCCGAGGCGAGCCCCGAGGCGCTGGTACAACCGGCTCCGCCGTGAGGCGCTGGCGTCGGGGCGCTCGCCGCGGCCCCGTGGCCGGGCCTTCACCGCGCGAGCGCGGGGCGCTGCTGGAAGGGGCGGGAATCCTTGGGGATGTCGATGGTGAAGCTGGTGCCTCGCTCCGGAAGGCTGTCCACGCTGATGCTCCCGCCGTGGGCTTCCGCGGCGCCCCGGACCTGGACCAGCCCCAACCCCCAGCCTTGGGCGCCGCCCGCCTCCGCCGCTGGCAGTCGGTGATAGGCCTGGAACAAAGTCGGCTGCTGCTCCGCGGGGATATGGCCTCCGTGATTGTGCACCAGGATGAAGGCGCGCTCGTGGGTCTGCCTCACGGTGATGGTGATGGGCCGTGACGTGGTGCCGTACTTCACGGCGTTGCCAGCCAGGTTCTCCACCGCTCGCCGCAGCGGGTCCTGCGCGAAGTACCCCCGCACGGGCTCAGGCGCCACCAGGACGAAGCGTGCGCCGTGCTCGGCCTGCTGGTTCTCGACAGCCTGACGCACGATGTCCCTCAGGTCGCACGCCTCGAGGGTGAGCGGGACCCGGCCGCCGGCTTGCACTCGCATGGCATCCAGGAGGTTCTGCACGAGGCGGTCCGCGCGGTCGATGCTCTCGGTGATCCGCGCGGCCCACTGCGGCACCTGCTCCCCGGCCGGCTTTCGCTGGATGAGGCCGGCATTGACCTTGGCGGCGCTCAACGGTCCCCGCAGGTCATGAGCGAGCGTGGCGAGGAGCCGCTCCCGGAGCCCCTCCTCCACCAGCACGTAGGCGGTGCAGGCCTTCGCGATGGACTGGTCCACGGAGGCGTTGAGCGTGTTCCGCTCCACCTCGGTCAGCGGCTCCTGCTCCTCGAGCACCGCGAAGAGTGTCTCGCGCAGCAGCTTGTACTCGGTGATGAGGTCCTCCAGGCGGAACCGTGTCATGCGGACACGCTCACCGCCGTGCTCCTCGGCGATGGTGCTCCCCTCCGTGGCGGTGCGTCGGGGGTGCCGGGGGGCGATGGCCTCGGCCAGCTGCCGCAGCAGGGCGGGCATCGTGTCGATGAGGAGGGGGTGGCTCTCGCCGGCGGCGGCGGGGACCTCCTTCCGCATGCGCTCTGCCCAGAGGGCGATGATGCGCTCCCTGTTGGCAAGGAGCCGGGCACATGCCCCCGAGCCCACCCCTTCCCCGCCTGCGCTCACAGACTCGTCGCTCATGGGTCCAATCTGCGAACTCGGTCAGGCGCCCACCCCCTGCGTGCTCGCCCGTCGGACACGCAGCGCAGGCCTGCACCTGCGCCATCACGGGGCGCGCCATGGTCCTGCATCCGCGGTCATCCCGCATGCGGGGCTGGCCATTCACGCCTTCTGAGTGCCCTCCCCTCCGGACTCCTCCTGCTCGGGCTCCTTGCGAGAAGGAGCGTCCTCGCCCTCGCTTCGCCGCAGGTCGCGTTGCCCCGTCTCGTACTCCTGCGCGGCCGCCTCCCGAGGGGACAGCTCGCCCTTCTTCTTGTCGATGTCCGGTGAACGGTCTTTCGGTTCCATGCATCAACGGTGGGGACGCCCCGCTTCTCGACAAGACGGCCACCGGCCCGCTGGGCAGCATGGGCGACTCCGGCGGCCAGGTCGGCAGGCGGCTCAGGGACCGCCGCGACCGCCGGTGGCGCCGAAAATCTGCCCGGTGGAGTAGCTGGTCCCCGGGCTCGCCAGGTCCACGTAGATGCTCGCGAGCTCCGCGGGCTGGCCGGGGCGGCCCATGGGCGTGTTCCCGCCAAACTTGACGAGGTTCTCCTGCGTCTGCCCGCCGGACACCTGGAGCGGCGTCCAGAAAGGCCCCGGCGCCACGCCATTCACCCGAATGCCCTGCTTCGCCAGCTGCCTGGCGAGGCACTGGGTGAAGTTCATGATGCCGGCCTTGGTCATCGCGTAGTCGAGCAGGTTCTCGGGCGGGTCGTACGCGACGACGGAGGTGGTGTTGATGATCGCCGAGCCCGGCTTGAGGTGCGGCACGGCGGCCTGGGTAATCCAGAACATCGCATAGAGGTTCGTCTTCAGCGTCCAGTCGAGCTGCTCGGTGGTGATGCCGAGGATGGAGTCGTGGCTCTGCTGCCGGGCGGCGTTGTTGACGAGGATGTCGAGCCCCCCGAGCCTGCTCACCGCGTCAGCGACGAGCTTCTTGCAGAAGGCCTCGCTCCGGATGTCGCCGGGCAGCGCCACCGCCTTGCGCCCCGAGGCCTTGATGAGCGCCACGACCTCCTGCGCGTCGGGCTCCTCCGCGGGCAGGTAGTTGATGGCCACGTCCGCGCCCTCTCGCGCATAGGCAATGGCGGCGGCGCGTCCGATGCCAGAGTCGCCCCCGGTGATGAGCGCCTTGCGGCCCGAGAGCCGGCCCGAGCCCTTGTAACTCTTCTCACCGTGGTCCGGCCGGGGCTGCATCTTGCTGGCGAGGCCCGGCCAGGGCTGCGACTGCTTCGGGAAGGGGGGCTTCGGGTACAGGGTGACGGGGTCCTGGAGCGGCGCTGCGGCCCCAGGCGCCGTCCCTCCGTCCTGCGCCAGCGCCGGTGTGGCGAGCACGGCGGCGACGCCCGTGGCCAGCCCGCCGACGACCTGACGGCGGGAAGGTGCGTTGTTCTCGTCCGAGTCCATGGTCTGCCTCCAGTTCGCGCGGCGGACCTAATCAGGGCGGACCTTCGTCGGAATGCGCCTCATGTCGGCGAGCGCTCGTGTGGCGCCTCGCGAACGGTCCAGCACCTGCCCCCGTCCAGGCCATTGCAGATGCGCTGTCAGGCAGCGCACGCTCCGCCCACGCTGGCACTCGCGCCCCCGATGGAGCACGGGTCGGCGCTCCGTCCCCTCCTTCAATTGGACGGGGCTCCGCACGGCACGCAGGCGGCGCTGCACCGCGTGCACCCGCGGCATCGACGCTAGTAGCGGATGACCTGATAGCCCTCGGCCACCAGGCGCGCCAGCTCCGCCACGCCGTTGTCCACCACCTCGGCCTGGGGCTGGAGCTTCTTCGGGTCGATGCCGAACTTCCGGAGCGCGGTGCCGCAGGCCACCAGCCGCACGCCAGCGGCCGCCGCCTCCTGAGCCTGCTTGCGGACCTCCTCCGGAACGGCCTTCACCGTCGGGTCCAGCGCCACCACCGCGCGGCCGTAGGTGAGCCACACCACGTCCGAGAGGTAGCCCGATGCCTTGGCACTCTTCGCGTGCCGGAAGGAGCTGGAGAGCGTGCTGATGTCCTCCAGGCCGGTGGTGGCCACGAAGACGAGCTTGCCCTGGCGCGCGGGCACCGGCTTCGGGTCGGGCTGGGATGGCGCCGCGGCCGGTGAGACCAGGGGCGCGGTAACGAGCGCGGTGACGAGCAGCAGCAGGAAGCGATTCATCGGGATGGGCTCCAAATCCGTTCGAGGGCTACTGGATGGACAGCAACTGGATGAGGCCCCAGGCGGCCAGCGCCAGGGCGGCGAAGCCCACGAGGCCCGCGTAGACGACACGCATGCCCGCGCGGCGCACCATGCTCAGGTGGGTGCCCAGCCCCATGGCCGCCATGGCCATGACCATGAGGAAGACACTGGCGGTGGACAGCCACGCCTTGGCGGCTGCGGGCACCACGCCCACCGTGCCCAGCACACCCACCGCGAGGAAGCCGATGACGAACCAGGGGATGGGCGGCTCCTTCAGCGAGTAGCGCACCGCCCCGCCCGCGCCGGAGGCCAACCCCAGCACCACGAGCGCGGGGGCCAGCAGCACCACGCGGGTGAGCTTGACCAGCGTGCCCAGGTCGCCCGCGGACGTGCCCCAGGTGAAGGCCGCGGCCATGACCTGCGCCACCTCGTGCAACGTCGCGCCCGAGAGGATGGCGAGCTGCGCGGAGCTCAACCCCAGCAGCGGCCCCACGAAGACGTAGAAGAGGACGCCCACCGTGCCCAGGATTCCGCACAGCCCCACCGCCAGCGTGGTGTCCTCCTCCTCCGCGCGCGTGACGGAGCTGGCGGCCACCACCGCGCTGGCGCCGCAAATGGAGGTCCCCACGGCCAGCAGCGTGCCCAGCTTCTCCGGCACGCCGAAGCGCTGCGTCACCCAGCGGATGCCGAGAATGCCGCCGACGATGACGGCCAGGGACAGCAGCAGCACGCGCGGGCCCACCTTCGCCACCAGCCCGAAGTCGAGCCGCGCGCCCATCAGCACGATGCCCAGGCGCAGCACCGTGCGCGCCGAGTAGCGCGTGCCCTCCACCCACACGGGCGCCAGTCCCAGGGCCGTGCGCAGCGAGATTCCAATCAGCAGGGCCACCGTGAGCGGCCCCACCACCTCGAGGCCGGGCAGCGTGGCCAGCCCATAGCTGACCACCGCCAGCCCGGCGGCGAGCCCGAGGCCCGGCAGCCGCCGGCGCCAGGCGCCTCCCGGCGAGGACGGGGTGGCGGTCGATTCAGAAGCGGCGAGAGGTGCGGTCATTTCAGGGGCTCCGTGCCGCCATGCGCGAGGTGGGCGGCCACGGTCTGCGTTGAAGAGGGGCTCACGGCTGGACCTGCTGGGTGCGAAGCACGGCGGGAAGGTCCTCGCCCACCGCGCGCCCCTCCAGCGCGCCGCTGAGCCGCGGCCCGCCGGCGAGGAAGCGGCGCACCGCCTCGTGCGCGTCCAGGTCGAGCACGCGCGGCTCCTGGACGCCGGGGATGCGGCAGAGCATGTCCGGCGCGTCCCCTTCCCGCTCGCAGGCCGTCACGGTGTAGAGGCGCTCATCCACCACGGGCTCGCCGCCGACCTCCAGCGCGAGCAGGCGCTGCCCCCTGGGGGCGTCCGCGCGGAAGCGCAGCGTCATCCCCGAGGGACGCGGCAGCCACCCGCCGAAGCGCTTCTCCGGGTCCTTCGCGAAGACGTTCTCCAGCTCCTGTTCCCAGAAGGCGCGAAGCTGACGCCCGCTCACCTTGCCCGTCTTCAGCATGTTGGTGACGGGGAAGAGGTTCCACAGGTCGGCCTCGCGCACGGGCCCGGGCAGCAGCGGCGTGCCGAAGCGGAAGCCATTGGAGAGGCCAATCTCCGTCCCGCCCGCGGCCCGGATGGCGTCGGCCAGCACGTTGTCCAGCGGGTTCTCCACCACCGCGTAGCGCGCGAGCGTCACATCGGTGTGCCCCACCGGTGTGGAGAGCGCCTCGTCGTGTGGCGCCAGCGCGGCGTCCACCCATCGCGCCACCTCCGGGTCCTCGGGGAAGCGCGACGCGGTCAGCTCGATGAGCTCCCAGCGGCGGTCCACCACCTTCCCGTCCTCCAGCCACAAGTCCAACCGGCCAAGGAAGGAGCCGAAGGCGCCAGGCTCCACCACCCAGCTCCCGGCCTGCTCGATGGGGACATAGGTGCGCTCATGCGTGTCGCTGGACAGGTGGACGTCCACACCGGGCACCCTGGCGGCCAGCCCCACGGCCTTGGCGAGCCCCACGTGCGTCATCAAGAGCACCACCTGCGCGCCCTCGCGCTCGCGCACCTCGCGCACCAGCGCCGGCAGCGCCTCCGGGCCGTCGTAGCGCAGCCCCTGGCTGTACTCCGGCGGCTGCCGGCGCGGGACGTCCGGGTCCGTGAAGCCCACCACCGCCACTTTCACCCCGCCCACCTCCTTCACCAGGTAAGGCGGGAAGAGCCGCTCGCCGCTGGCCGCGTCGCGCAGGTTGGCCGCGAAGAGCGGATGCTTCAGCTCACGGGCGCGCTGACGCAGCATCGCGGGGCCGTACACCACCTCCCAGTTGCCGGGCACCGCGCCGTCCAGCCCGAGCGCGTTGAGCGGCTGGATGAGCACACCGCCCTCGGTGAGCGCCGCCGCGCCCGAGCCTTGAATCGTGTCACCCCCGTCGAGCACCAGCACATCGCCACCGCGCTCGGCCCGAATCTGCTGGATGGCGGCGGCGACGCGAGCGAAGCCACCCGCCAGCTCGATGCGTTCCTTCCCGTCGCGCCAGAAGAGCTCGGGGTGGGCGCGCAACTGCGCGTGCAGGTCCGCCACGTAGAGGACGGTGAGTTGCTGGCGCTGGGATGCGGGAGCACGCGCGATGACCTCGGGCCGTGGCGAGGCACAGCCGGAGACCAGGACGAGGAGCGCGCCGAGCACGGGCAGGAGACGGGGCATCGTGGGGCACCTTGCGAGGAGAGAAACGAGATGGCGGAGATGACACGAGGTGCGCCGCGCGGAGTTCCCGGACATCGACGGGCTCCGGTCCCCGCCTCGGCGGGCTCCGGACGCGGCGGAGGTGACGACGAGAACGACCTTCATGGCGAGGCTGCCTCCGGCACCGAAGGCGGCGGGCCCCCGGTCACTGATGACGCCCGGTGAGAGCCGTCGCGGGGGGCAGAGGATTCACCGGTGCCTGCTGAATCCTTCTTCCACGCCCCGAGCTCTCACGGGCAGGAGGCATTGACATGATTTTCCGGCAGCTCTTCGATTCCGAATCCTCGACGTACACCTACCTCATCGGGGACGAAGCCACCCGCCAGGCCGTGCTCATCGACCCCGTGCTGGAGCAGGCCGACCGCGACCTGAAGCTGGCGGCCGAGCTGAACCTCACGCTCACCCACGTCTTCGACACGCACGTCCACGCGGACCACATCACCGCGTCGGGCGTGCTGCGCGAGCGCACCCGGGCCACGGTGGTGGCCGGCGTGGGCGGTGCCCGTTGCGCCAACGTCCAGATGCGCCATGGGGACGAGGTGCGCGTCGGACAGCTTGTCTTCCAGGTGCTCGCCACCCCGGGTCATACGGATGACAGCATCAGCTACCTGCTCGACGACCGCGTCTTCACCGGGGATGCCCTGCTCGTGCGCGGCAACGGCCGCACCGACTTCCAGAACGGGAACGCGAGCCAGCTCTACGACAGCCTCACCCGTGTCCTCTTCGGCCTGCCCGACGAGACGCTCGTCTACCCGGGCCATGACTACCAGGGCCGCACGGTGACGAGCATCGCTGAGGAGAAGCAGCACAACCCCCGCGTGGCCGGCAGGAGCCGGGAGGAGTTCATCCACATCATGGAGAACCTCAACCTCCCCAAGCCCCGGAAGCTCGACTTCGCCGTTCCGGCCAACCGCGCCTGTGGACACACGACACCCCTGCCCCAGGGGGCCTGAGTCTCCCGCCACTTCGCAGCCTTCTGTATCGCGCCTCCAGGCGGGAGCTCCTCACACGCCCCATGGCACCACGCCCTCGCCTGAAGGCTGGCAAGCGAGGCGGCAAGCGCGGCACGCACCTGAAGCCATGGCCCGAGACGTGAAGCGAGCCCAAGCTCGGCCCAGGAGCCCTTCCCTCCTGGAGCGTGAGACGAGGATGTCCCCCAACCATCGGGCCACGGTGTTCCGCATGCCCACGAGCGCGACGCTGGCGTCGGGAGGCCTCGCGGGTGCCGCGGGCGCGCTGGCCGTGGCGGGCCTCGCCCGGCTCCGCGACCGTGCCCTCGGCCGCCCGCCTCCCTATGCCGCACCGGCCCTGGTCCGAGCGCTGGCGGCCAACGTGGCCTGGACGCCGTCGGCGCGAGCAACCCGGGTGGGAGGCGAGCTGCTACGCCTCGCCTACGGCACGACGCTCGGTGTGCTCTTCTCGGCGCTGGGCGGCAGGCATGCCGCGTGGGGTGGCCGGGGCGCGGGCTGGGTGCTCGGCGCCACCGTCCTGCTCGGAGAGCACGTGGCCTTCCCTCGCCTCGGGCTCACCCCTCCCGCCTCGCACTGGACTCGCGGCGAGCGGAGCCTGCTCGCCGTCCAGACGCTGCTCTTCGGCCAGACGGTCGCCTGGGTCTACCGGCGCGCGGCTCGCGCTCGTCACGCAACCGACGTCTTCATGGCGTGAGGTGTTGCGCCAGTGACGCCGGAGACGGCCTGCCCTCGAGGGCATCGCAGGCTCCCGGGCCCCCTGGCTTCGCGAGGTGCCATCTTGAGAGGCGCGGTTGTCACCTGGAGGTACGCCGTGGGATTCCTCGACCTGCTCGCCCGCTGGCCCGTGCTCCGGCAGTTGAAGGAAGGCGACGTCACCGGCCTCCACGAGACGGCCATGAGCGAGCGCAGCCGGCGCCTGGGGCCGCGCACCGCGGAGGCGGACGCGGTCGTCAAGTCCATCTGCCCCTACTGCGCCGTGGGCTGCGGCCAGGACGTGTACGTGAAGAACGGCCGCATCCTGGACATCGAGGGGGACCCAGACTCGCCCATCTCCCGTGGGAGGCTATGCCCCAAGGGCGCGGCGACGTTCCAGCTCGTCACGGGGACCCACCGCATTCAGGACGTGCTCTACCGGCGGCCCGGCGGCACCGAGTGGGAAGTCCTGCCCCTGGAGCGGGCCATGGACATGGTGGCCGAGCGCGTGAAACGCACCCGCGACGCGACCTGGGAAGCGTGCGACGTCAACGGCTTGAAGGTGCAGCGCACGCTGGGCATCGCCCACCTGGGGGGCGCCACGCTGGACAACGAGGAGAACTACCTCATCAAGAAGCTCTTCAGCGCGCTGGGCATGGTCCAGGTCGAGAACCAGGCCCGAATATGACACTCCTCCACGGTGCCCGGTCTGGGCATCTCGTTCGGCAGAGGCGGCGCGACGACCTTCCAGCAGGACCTGCAGAACTCGGACTGCATCGTCATCCAGGGCTCGAACATGGCCGAGTGTCACCCCGTGGGATTCCAGTGGGTGATGGAGGCCAAGGGCCGTGGCGCCACCATCATCCACGTGGACCCGCGCTTCACGCGCACCAGCGCCATGGCGAACCTGCACGTGCCCATCCGGCCGGGCACGGACATCGCCTTCCTGGGCGGCATCATCCACTACGTCCTGGAGAACGAGCGGTACTTCAAGGAGTACGTCGTCCACTACACCAACGCGCCCACCCTCATCCGAGAGGGCTTCGAGGACACGGAGGACCTGGACGGCCTCTTCAGCGGCTACCAGCCCGACAAGAACAAGTACGACATCGCGTCGTGGCAATACCAGGGCGTGGATGGCTCCGTGCCCGCGGCGGGCCACAAGGAGCTCTTCGCCGAGCCGGGCGCCGGCGCGGGCGGCGTGGTGCGGGGCACGCACATCACGGAAGAGCACCAGGACTTCTCCCTCCAGCACCCGCGCTGCGTCTTCCAGCTCCTCAAGCGCCACTTCGCGCGCTACACGCCGGAGCACGTCTCGCGAATCTGCGGCGTGTCCCAGGCGCTCTTCCTCGAGGTGGCCGAGACGCTGTGCGCCAACTCGAACCGCGAGCGCACCAGCGCCTTCTGCTACGCGGTGGGCTGGACGCAGCACTCGGTGGGCGTGCAGTACATCCGCACCGCGGCCATCCTCCAGCTGCTCCTGGGCAACATCGGCCGTCCTGGCGGCGGCATCCTCGCGCTGCGGGGCCACGCCTCCATCCAGGGCTCCACGGACATCCCCACCCTGTTCAACCTGCTGCCCGGCTACCTGCCGATGCCGCACGCCCAACACGCGCACTCGCTGTCGGAGTACGTCAAGAACAACGAGTCGGGCGCGGGCTGGTGGAGCAACTTCCCGCAGTACATCGTCTCCCTGCTCAAGGCGTGGTTCGGCGCCGCGGCCCACCCGGGCAATGACTACCTCTTCGACCACCTCCCCAAGCTGAGCGGGAACCACTCGCACATGCAGACGGTGGCGGACATGGCGGATGGCCGGGTGAAGGGCTACTTCGTCATGGGCGAGAACCCCGCCGTGGGTTCCATGAATGGAGCGCTCCAGCGCAAGGGCCTGCGTAAGCTGGAGTGGCTCGTCGTGCGCGACCTCACGCTCACGGAGACCGCCGAGTTCTGGCGCCGCGCCCCCGAAATCCAGAGCGGCCAGGTGAAGACGGAGGACATCCAGACGGAGGTCTTCTTCTTCCCCGCCGCCGCGCACACCGAGAAGGACGGCACCTTCACCAACACGCAGCGGCTGCTCCAGTGGCACCACAAGGCCGTGGAGCCGCCCGGCGACGCCCGCAGCGAGCTGCACTTCCTCTTCCACCTGGGCCGGCGGCTCCGAGCGCTCTACGCGGACTCGACGGAGTCGAAGGACCTGCCCATCCAGAACCTGACGTGGGACTACCCCACGCACGGCGCGCACCAGGAGCCTTCCGCCGAGGCGGTGCTGAAGGAAATCAACGGCTACACCGTGGTGGACGGCAAGCCCGTGGGTGGCTTCCAGCAGTTGAAGGACGACGGCTCCACGGCCAGCGGGTGCTGGCTCTACTCGGGCTGCTACAAGGACGGCGTCAACCAGCCCGCCCGCCGCAAGCCGGGGCGCGAGCAGTCCTGGGTCGCGCCGGAATGGGGCTGGTCCTGGCCGGACAATCGGCGGCTGCTCTACAACCGCGCCTCGGCGGACCTCGACGGCAGGCCCTGGAGCGAGCGCAAGCGCTACGTCTGGTGGGACGCAGCGGCGCGCAAGTGGACGGGCGAGGACGTGCCGGACTTCATCCCGGACCGCGAGCCCACCTACCGCCCGCCCGTGGGCACCACGGGGGTGAACGCGCTGGGGGGAGACGCCCCCTTCATCATGCAGGCGGACGGCAAGGGCTGGCTCTTCGCCCCCAGCGGGTTGATAGACGGTCCGCTGCCCACGCACTACGAGCCCATGGAGTCGCCCGTGAAGAACGCGCTCTACGGGCAGCAGTGCAACCCCGCGCGCGAGGAGTGGCGGCGCCGGGACAATCCCTACCACCGCGCCTGGGGCGACCCGCGCTACCCGTTCGTCCTCACCACGTATCGCCTCACCGAGCACCACACCGCGGGAGGCATGAGCCGCTGGCTGTCCTGGCTGAGCGAGCTCCAGCCCGAGCAGTTCTGCGAGGTGTCGCCGGAGCTGGCCGCCGAGCGGGGCCTGATGAACGGCGGCTGGGCCACGCTGCGCACGGCGCGCGGGGACGTGGAGTGCCGGGTGCTCGTCACCGAGCGCATCCGCCCCCTGCGACTGGACGGGACGTGGGTGCACCAGGTGGGCCTGCCGTACCACTGGGGGGTGACGGGCCGCTCGCGCGGCGCCGGCGCCAACGAGCTGCTGTCCTTCGTGGCCGACCCGAACACCGACATCCAGGAGTCCAAGGCGCTCACGTGCGACATCGTCGCGGGCCGGCGGGCCACGCGCCTTCGCGCCGCCGCGGGCGCGACGGTGCCGCCGCTGCCGGCGGGGACACCCGAGGCGCGGCGTGACGGCCCGCGCGCGGGAGAGCCCACGCACGCGCCCTGGCAGGAGAAGCAGGGCGAGGAGAAGTAGGCATGGGACAGAAGGGCTTCTTCACCGACACCACCCTGTGCATCGGCTGCAAGGCCTGCGAGGTGGCGTGCAAGCAGTGGAACCAGCTCCCCGATGACGGCCTGCACTTCACCGGCATGTCCTACGACCAGACGGGAGACCTGGGCGCCTCCACCTGGCGCCACGTGGCCTTCGTGGAGCGGCCCGTTCCACTGCCGGGCCAGAAGACGGGCGTGGGTGACTTCTCGTGGCTGATGATGTCGGACGTCTGCAAGCACTGCCAGCGCGCCGGGTGTCTGGAGGCGTGTCCCACCGGCGCCATCATCAAGACGGAGTTCGACACGGTGTACGTGCAGCCCGACGTGTGCAACGGCTGCGGCTACTGCGTGGTGGCGTGTCCCTTCGGCGTCATCGACCGGCGCGAGGACGACGGTCGCGCCTGGAAGTGCACGCTCTGCTACGACCGCCTGGGCGAGGGCATGACGCCCGCGTGCGCCAAGGCCTGCCCCACCGAGTCCATCGTCTATGGCGACCTGGACGCGCTCCGGGAGCGGGCAGACCAACGCGTGCGCAAGCTCCAGGGGCTGGGCGTGACGGACGCGTACCTCTACGGCGCCGACGCGGAGAACCAGCCGGGCACGGGAGGACTCAACGCCTTCTTCCTGCTGGTGGACAAGCCCGAGGTCTACAACCTCCCCCCCGACCCGGTCGTCCCCACGATGAAGCAGCCCGCCGCCTGGGCCTCGGTGGCGCTGGGCGCGCTGGGCATGGCCGCGGTGGCCCTGGGCGTGGTGCTGCTCGAACGGGAGGCGCGGACATGAAGCGGCTGGAGGAAGGGCGGACGCTGCTGGAGCGGCTCGAGCAGACCTCGGACGGGCGCAACATCGACCCGACGCGAGGCGCGTTGATGGGCGAGGCCGCCGGCCAGGAGGTGAAGGACCTGGCCCACGCGCACCCGGCGCCGACGCTGCTGACGACCCTCCCTTCCCGCTCCGGTCCCGCCGAGGAGGCCCCGAGCTACTACGGCGTGGCCGCCATCAAGGCCCCGGTGTGGCTGCCGACCATTCCCGTGTACTTCTACGTGGGCGGGCTCGCGGGCGCGGCGAGCACCCTGGGCGCCGCGGCGGAGCTGCTCGGAGGCCGTCGGCTGGAGCCGCTCGGGCACCGGTGCCGGTGGCTCGGGCTCGTCGGAGACGTGGTGGGCACCGGGTTGCTCATCCAGGACCTCGGGCGGCCCGCGCGCTTCCTGAACATGCTGCGCGTCTTCCGCCCCACCTCGCCCATGAACCTGGGGGCCTGGATTCTCTCGGCGTCCGGCGCGCTGAACACCGTCGCGGTCGCGGGCATGGTGCTGGGACACCGCGGAGGCGCGCTGGAGAAGCTGAGCAACGTGGCGTCCGGGGTGGCGGGTGTGCTGGGCCTGCCGCTGGCTGGCTACACGGCGGTGCTGCTCTCCAACACGGCGGTGCCCGTGTGGCAGCGGGCGCGGAGGACGCTGCCCTTCCTGTTCATCGCCTCAAGCATGGCCAGCGCGGCGAGCCTGCTGCAAGTGCTGCCGGAGCACTCGAAACGCGAGCGCCAGGTGGTGCGACGCTTCGGAATCGCCGGGAAGCAGGGGGCGCTGGCCGCGGAGGCCGCCGTGGAGCGTGAGCTGTCACGCACGGAGGCGCTGTCCCGCCCCCTCGAGCAGGGCCGGGTCCGGCACCTCTGGCGCATGGCCCGGCTCTGCACCGCCGCGAGCCTGGTGCTGGACGTGCTGCCGGGTCGCCAGCGCTGGAAGCAGCTGACGTCGAGCGCCCTGGGCACCGCGGGCGCACTGGCGACGCGCCACGCCATCTACGAGGCGGGCAAGGCGTCCTCGAAGGACCCGCACGCCACCTTCGTGCCGCAGCGCCACGGGCTGGGCGCGGCCGAGGTGACGAAGCACACGCGAGCCTCGGACGGCAGGCCGCTGAGGTTCACGCTGCCCGTCATCGCCTGACAGGAGTCCTTCCCATGGAGCGAATCCACCAGGCCCAGCAGCGCGTCCACGAGCAGGAGGCGCGCGCCTCGGAGTGGAACCTGCAGCGCGACGCGCTGTTGCCCGGGGCCGTGGCGGGAATGCTCGGCGCGCTCGCGATGACGGCGCTGGCGCTGCCGCTGGGCGCGCTCACGCGTGGAGACCTCTGGTACGCGGCCCGCCTGGCGGGGGGCGTCTTCTTCCGGGAGTCGCCGTCAGGCCCCTGGGCGGTGGTGCTGGGCCTGCTGGTGCATGTGGCCACGGCGGGAGGGCTGGCCACGCTCTTCGCCCTGCTGCTGCCGCGCGGGGGCACCGCGATAGCGGCGCTGTTCCTGGGGCTGCTCATGGCGCTGGGGCTCCAGGCCGTGATGCCCGCGCTCGTGGCCCCCTGGGCCTCTCCCCCGCTGGACCGCGAGGCACCTCACGCGGCGCTGCTCCTGCTGCACCTGGCGTTCGGCGCGTCGCTCGGGCTCGTCGTCCCCGTGCGCCGGGTGCTCGCCTCGGCGGACCGGGCTCGCCGCGCCGTCCAGGGCGTGCGCGCGGCCCGTGCCTGAAGCACGCACGCGCTCAGGGCCCGCGCTCGCTGGGAGGCTCCCGCGGCGGCGCCACCTGCCGCGTGTCGCGGAGCGCGGGGAGGAGCAACGGCTGGAAGGGCCCGGGCGGCATCGTGGGCCTGGCCCGGTCACCCGCCTCCAGCAGCACCAGTCCCACGAGGATGATGACGAAGATGAACGAGGTGGCGAACACCAGCCGGGGCCCTCCCGGCCGCTCCAACAGGTGCATGTAGAAGGAGGCGATGAGCCCTACCTTGATGGCGGCGATGGCCAGCGCCAGCACCAGCCCCCAGCGCTCCAGGTGGTGCCTCGCCAGGAGGAATGACAGCGTGGTGAAGGCCAGCAACCCCACGCCCACGAGCAGCACTCGCGCCGTCCCCGCCATGCGCGCCTCCCTTCACACCAGGTACAGCAGCGGCCAGAGAAACAACCAGATGACGTCCACCAGGTGCCAGTACATGCCCCCCAGCTCCAGGGGCGTGTGGTAGGCGGCGCTGAAGCTGCCCCCCAGCGCGCGGAAGGCCATCACCGACAGCACGCCCACGCCCACCACGACGTGGAGCGCGTGGATGCCCGTCATCACCCAGTAGAGGGTGAAGTAGAGGCTGGCTCCGGGGATGGCGAACTTCTCGAAGGCATAGTGCGCGCCAGGCAGGGCCTGGTCGTGGATGTGGTGTACGTACTCCGCGCCCTTGATGGAGAGGAAGCACACGCCCAGCAGCGCCGCGCCGATGAGCAGCACGCTCGCCACCAGGTCCCTGCCGCTGCGCACGGCGGCAATCGCCAGCGCCACCAGGATGCTGCTGCACACCAGCACGTAGGTGTTGGCGGTGCCCAGCGTCACGTCCATGTACGTGCGCCCCAGGTGGAACACCTCCGGGTAGGCCAGCCGGTAGAGCGCGTACGCGGTGAACAGGGCGGTGAAGAGCATCACCTCGGACGCGAGGAAGACCCACATGCCCATGTGGGCGGCGCCCTGGCGTGCCGGCTCGTCCCCGAAGTGGCGGGCCGCGGGCACCACCGGCCTCACGGCGGCGTCAGAGGGCATGGCCCACCTCCGGTTCGATGCCGGGCCGCGCGTAGTCGTGCGGCCGGTGGGGGAAGGCGGGCGGCTCGTGGAAGTTGGACTCTGGCGGAGGCGAGGCGCTGTACCACTCGAAACCGCGGCTCCCCCACGGGTTCTTCCCCGCCACTGCCCCGTGGCGCAGCGACCAGCCCAGGTAGATGGCGACGATGAGGAAGCCGAACCCCAGCAGCGACGCTCCCGCGGTGGACGCCACGTGCAGCGGCTGGAAGTGCTCCGGATAGTCCGCGTACCGGCGCGGCATGCCCAGGTTTCCCAGGAGGAACTGCGGCAGGAAGGTGGCGATGAAGCCGAAGATGATGAGCACCGCCGTGCCGATGCCCAGCGACTCCGGATAGCGCCGGCCGAACATCTTCGGGAACCAGTAGTGCAGCGCCCCGAGGAAGGCCATCAGCGACGCGCCCACCATGATGAAGTGGAAGTGCGCCACGACGAAGTACGTGTCGTGCCAGTGGATGTCGGCCGACGTGACGGCCACCGCCACCCCGCTCATGCCGCCGAAGAAGAGCAGGAAGATGAAGCCGAGCACGTAGGTGAAGGGCGTGCTGATCCAGATGCTGCCCCGGTACATGGTGCTCATCCAGGTGAAGATCTTCAGCGCCGTGAAGATGGCCACCAGCATGGACAGCACGCTGAAGGCGCCGGAGCCGAACGTGGACTGGCCGGACACGAACATGTGGTGGCCCCAGGTGAGGAAGCCCACGAAGGCAATGCCCACCGTGCTCCACACCAGCACGCGGTAGCTGAACGGGTTCTTCCGGCTGAAGGCGCACACCGTCTCGCTGATGACCCCCATGCCGGGCAGCACCATGATGTAGACGGCCGGGTGGCTGTAGAACCAGAACAGGTGCTGGTACAGCAGCGGGTCTCCCCCGCGCGCCGGGTCGAACAGGCCGACGCCGGCCACCCGCTCCAGCGCCACCAGCACCAGCACCATGCCCAGCACCGGCGTGGCCAGCACCTGGATGATGGACGTGCCGTAGATGGCCCACACGAAGAGCGGCAGCTTCATCCACCCGATGCCGGGCGCCCGCAGGGTGTGCACGGTGGTGATGAAGTTGAGCCCGGTGATGATGGTGGAGAAGCCCACCACGAAGACGCCCAGCAGCACGGGGAGCACGTCCGTGCCGGTGGCGGTGCTGAAGGGCGTGTAGAAGGTCCACCCCGTGTCCACGCCGCCCTGGAGAATCGCCCAGAGGGTCATCACCGCGCCCAGCACGTAGAGGTAGAAGCTGGCCAGGTTGAGGCGGGGGAAGGCCACGTCCCGGGCGCCAATCATCAGCGGCAGCAAAAAGTTGCCGAAGGCCGTGGGAATGGACGGGATGAGGAACAACCACACCATGACGACGCCGTGCAGGGTGAAGGCGCGGTTGTAGGCCAGCCGTCCCATCACCGTTTCTCCCGGGGTGAGCAGCTCTGTCCGCAGCGCCAGCGCATAGCCGCCGCCCAGCAGGAACATGAGCAGCAGCGCCACCAGGAACATGACGCCAATGCGCTTGTGGTCCTGCGTGGTGAGCCAGGACCACAGCCCACGCTCCGAGTTGAGGTAGTGCTCCTCCGGCATGGCCGGCTCAGCGCGCGCGAGGCTCATACCTGGGCTCCTGCGCGGCGGGAGGCACGGGGCGCTCCGGCCGCAGCGACTGGATGTACTCGACGAGGGAGGCCACGTCCGCCGCGCTCAGCCGGCCCTGGAAGGACGGCATCACCGGCTCGAACCCCGCCACGAGCTTCGCCTGCGGGTCCATCATCGACTCGGTGAGGTAGGCCACGTCGGCGCGGATGTGCCCCCCGGACGCCAGCGGCTCCTCGCGCAGGTACAGCCCCAGCCAGGTGGGACCGATGTGCGGCGTGCCGTCCACGGTGTGGCACTGGAAGCACCCCATGCGCGTGGCCACGATGCGGCCCTGCTGGGCCAGGGGCTCGGAGGTGTCCACGCCCAAGGCGACCTCGGGGGCCTCACCGGGTCCGGGCGTGGGCAGCGCCTTGCGCCGGGCCCGCCAGGCCTCGAACTCGCCCGGCTCCAGCGCCACCACCTCCGCGCGCATGCGGGAGTGGTCCAGACCGCAGTACTCCGCGCACAGCACCGGATAGCGCCCGGGCCGCACCGCCTCGAACCATATCTCCGTGTAGCGCCCGGGCAGCGCATCCATCTTCAGGCGGAACGCGGGCACGTAGAACGAGTGGATGACGTCGCGCGAGGTGATGAGCACACGCACCGGGCGGCCAGCGGGCACGTGCAGCACCCCCACTTCGCCAGGGCCGTCCGGGTAGGCGAACTTCCACATCCACTGCTTGCCCGTGACGTAGACGTCCAGCGCGTCCGGCGGCGGCGTCCGCGCCCAGACGTAGTCCCGGTAGCCCAGGGCGCCCCACAGCAGGAAGAAGGATAGCGGCACACCGATGTAGAGGCCCTCCAGCCACGGCGGAGCCTGGATGTCGGGCGTGAGGGCGTGCGCCTGCCGGCGGCGGTAGCGCACCAGGAACACGAAGCCGGTGAGGCCAATCCCCGCGCCCACGATGAAGGTGGTGATGATGATGAAGGAGTGGATGCCGTCCACGCGGGACGCCAGCGTGGAGCCACGCTCCGGCAGGAAGAGGATGCGCCGCAGCAGCTCACTCATGGGCCCCTCCCCTCCTCCGCCAGCACCTGCTCCATGGCGCGCTCCACGGGCAGGTGGATGAGGCCCGCGTCGCGGTCCACCCACCCGTAGCGCTCCAGGCGAGACTGCTGCTCGCGACGCAGCCGCGGCGCCTTGTCCTCCAGGGCGAAGGGGCGCTGGTTGACGTCCGCCACCTCGCCACGGCCCATGACGGGAGACGGCCCCGCGTGTGCCAGGGGACGGCTGCGTCCTTCCCACCACCGGGTCGCCAGCAGCGAGATGACGACGAGCAGCAGCCAGGCCCCCGCCACCAGGGCGATGAGCCTTCCAGGGAGCCGGCCAGGGTCGGGCGGTGGTGGCGTGTAGTCGGTGCTCATCGCTCGGCCACCTGCAGCGAGTGAAGGAGGAACGGGTCCCTCACGGGCACCGTGTAGCCGCCCCGCGCGAGGGCCCAGCACGCCGCCACCGTGAGGCCCCCCACGCCCACCCAGGCCGTGAGCCCCGTCCAGTGGAGGAAGACGCCCCGGGGATGGAGCGCGGGCATCACCAGCCAGTACACGTCCACCCCACGCATCAGCAGCAGCCACACCGCCACCATCCCCAGCGAGCGAGGGTGCTGCTTGACGCGCCGAACGAGCAGCAGGAAGAAAGGCACCGCGAAGTGCCCCACCGCGAGCAGCACCGCCCACCAGCGCCAGCCGCCGTCCAGCCGGGCGCGGTACCACGGCACCTCCTCCGGCAGCGAAGCCACCCACATCAACATGAACTGCGAGTAGCCGCAGTAGGCCCACAGGCACACGAAGGCCAGCAGCAGCGTGCCCAGGCGCCGGAAGTGGTGCGGCCCCATGAGCGCGCCGAACTGCCCCGGCCCCCGCCACACGGCGGCCAGCACCGCCACGGTGGACAGCGCGGCGACCACTGCGCCGCAGCCCACGTAGAGCCCGTACACCGTGGACTTCCACAGGGGCTCCAGCGACATCATCCAGTCCAGGCTCGCGAAGGACAGGCACAGCACCAGCACCGGCAAGGCCCCGGCCGACAACCTGCGCTGCCTCTGCGTGAGCCGCACGCTGGTGGCGCTGATGCCGGCTTCCGCGTCCTGGCGCACGGACCAGCGATACAGCAGCCACGCCACGGCGCCCCAGATTCCGAAGTACACGGCCGCTCGCGCGAGGAAGAAAGGCACGTTGAGGTACGGGCGCTTGTGCTCCAGCAGGTGGTGCCCGTGCGAACCGAGGTCCGGAGGTGGACTCACCCACGGGAACAGCTGCGGCATGGCGAGCGCCACGGGGACGAAGAGGACGGCGAAGAGCGGGCAGCAGGCGGCCATGACCTCCAGGGGGCGCCGCAGCACCGTGGGCCAGCGCGCACGGGAGGCATGGAAGGCCGCGAGGATGATGAGCGCCCCCAGGCACAACGAGAGCCAGTAGGCGAAGGCGAACAGGTAACCGTAGGCCGCGTCCCGGGGCGCGGTCGCGGCGCCCGCCCCCGTGGCCACCAGGCCCAGCACGCCCGCGGCCAGCGAGCCCACCCGGATGCGCCGATCGCCCTCCCACCGCGCGAGCACGTCCACCGTCATGGAACACCTCCCGACCCGGTCTGCTGCTGGAGCGAGGACTGGATGTCCGGGGGCGCGTCGGACAGCGGCGCCCGCTGGCTGTAGGCGAGCACCCGCAGCCACGCCACCACCGCCCAGCGCTCCTCGGGTGGCAGCTCCGCCGCATACGAGGGCATCAGCCCGTACCCCTCGGTGATGACCTGGTAGTAGAAGCCCGGAGGGTGTGGCAGCGCCTCCCAGCCGGGCGGCAGCGGCCCCTCCCCCTCCCCGCCCGCGTCGGCGACGCCGCCGTCCGCGTTCACCGCGCCTCGCGCCGGGTGGACCGCGTGGTGCGGCCCGTAGAGCGCGGGCGGCGCCCGCAGCTGCATGTTCTCACCGACGATGCTCTGTCCGTCCCCCGTGAGCCCGTGACAGGGCGCACACCACGTCTCGAAATGGCCCCGGCCGCGCAGGAGCAGCTCGCGCGTGAGCGTCAGGGGGAATCGCGCGGGGTCCACCAGTCCTCCGTCAGGTACCTCCGCGGGGACATAGGGCGCCTGGCGGCGGTACCACTCCTGGGGCACCGTGCCCGGCACCGGCGGCCGCATGGCGCGCCCATCCGCGAATTTCGGGTCGGCGGAGTACGCGTTGTCGCGCGGCTGCACCTGCATGGGGTCCTCATCCACGCAGGCGGCCAGCGCGAGGGCGACCACGGCCGCTGAGCGAAGGCGCGCGCTCATTCGCCCTCCTCCACCTGGGATACCTGCACCGCGCCCAGCTCCCGCAGGGCCTGGTCCGCCGCGGCGCCCCCCGCGTCATCGTCCACGGCCACCGCCACCCAGAAGCCGTCGATGCTGGCGCTGCGGAAGACCTCGAGGCCGAGGAATGGATGCGTCACCCGGGGCAACCCGCACGCGATGAGCACGCCCAGGAAGAGGGCGCCCGCGGCCGACAGCACCGCCGTCTCGAACATGACGGGGATGTAGACGGGGCCGGAGTGCAGCGGCCGGGCGCCCACGTTCAACGGCCAGTCCACCGCCTGGGTGAACCACTGCGCGACGTAGGCGCCGGCCGCCCCGCCCACGCCGGCGACGAGCGCCAGCAACGGCAGCCGCGAAGACGGCACGTCCAGCACCGAGTCCACGCCGTCCAGCGGGAAAGGCGTGTAGGTGTCCAGCCGGGTGAAGCCCCGTGCGCGCAGGCCTCGCGCCGCCTCCAGCAGCCGCTCGGGGGAGCGGAACTCGCCCAGGAGCCAGCGCTTCACGGCCCGCCTCCTGGCGCGCCCGCCCGCGCCGCCACCTCGCGGGCGAACGCCTCGGATGCCTCCAGCTCGTGCTGGAGGTGCTTCACCTCACTGATGGGCACCGGTGGCAGGAGTTTGAGGAACAGGAGGAAGCCCAGGCCGAAGAAGCCCAGCGTCCCGGCCATCAGGGACAGGTCCACCCACGTGGGCGCGTAGTGTCTCCAACTGCTGGGCAGGAAGTCCTCGCTGAGGGGCGCCACGACGATGATGAAGCGCTCCAGCCACATGCCCACGTTGACCAGCAACGCGGCCACCCACAGCGCCACCGGCGAGGTGCGCAGGCGGCCAATCCAGAACACCTGCGGCACCAGCACGTTGCAGGCAATCACCGTCCAGAACGCCGGCGCATAGGGGCCGCTGCGCAGGATGCCCATGGCGTGCATCTCGTAGGGATTGCCGCTGTACCAGCCGAAGAAGTGCTCCTGCACGTAGCCGTAGGCCACGAACAAGCCGGACACGAGCAGCAACCGCGCCAGCACGTCCAGGTGCGCGTCCGTCACCACGTGGTGCAGCCGCAGCACCCGTCGGGCGGGGAGCAACAGGGACAGCACCATGGCCAGCCCGGAGAAGATGGCACCGGCCACGAAGTACGGCGGGAAGACGGTGGTATGCCAGCCGGGGAGCTGGGCCACCGCGAAGTCGAACGAGACGATGGTGTGCACCGAGACCACCAGCGGCGTGGCGAGCCCCGCCAGCAGCAGGTAGCCGGTGCGCCAGCGCAGCCAGTGCCGCGCGCTGCCACGCCAGCCCAGCGACAGGAGCCCCCACGTCCGGCGCTTCCACCGCTGCTCCGCGGTGTCGCGAGCCGTGGCCAGGTCCGGCAGCAGGCCCATGTACCAGAACAAAGCAGAGACGGTGAGGTACGTGAGGATGGCCACGATGTCCCACGTCAGCGGCGAGCGGAACTGCGGCCACATGCGCAGCGTGCTGGGATACGGCACCAGCCAGTAGAACTTCCACGGCCGGCCCAGGTGCAGCAGCGGGAAGAGGCCCGCGCAGGCCACAGCGAAGAGCGTCATCGCCTCCGCCATGCGATTGACCGAGCTGCGCCACTTCTCGCCGAACAGCAGCAGGATGGCGGAGATGAGGGTGCCGGCGTGTCCGATGCCGATCCACCACACGAAGTTGATGATGCCGAAGGCCCAGGCCACCGGGATGTTGTTGCCCCACATCCCCACGCCCTTCGCCAGCGTCACGCCGATGGCGACCACCATCAGCACCGTGAGCCCCGAGCACAGGGCCACCAGCGCCCACCACCCCGGGCCGGGTGGGCCGAGCACGGGCCGCAACAGCGACTCGCCCAGGGCCGCGCCGGTATAGCGACCCACGATGAGCGGGTGCTCCACCAGCGGGTCGGCCGTCACCGGCGCCTTGGGAGCGGGCTCGCTCATGCCAGCTCCTCCGAGGGGTTCTTCAGCCGGATGAGGTGGACGGTGCGCGGCCGTGTGCCCAGCTCGTGCAGCAGCGCGTAGTGGCGCGCATCCTCGTGCAGGCGGGAGACCTCCGCGTCCGGGTGGTTGAGGTCCCCGAAGACGATGGCGTTCGTGGGACAGGCCTGCGCGCAGGCGGTGACGACCTCCCCGGGCCGGATGGCGCGGCCCTCCACCCGGGCGGTGATGCGCGCGGCCTCGATGCGCTGCACGCAGTACGTGCACTTCTCCATCACCCCGCGCGGACGCACCGTCACCTGCGGGTTGCGGTACATCCGGGCCAGCGGGTCATGCCCCGTGTAGTTCAGGTAGTTGAAGCGCCGGACCTTGTAGGGGCAGTTGTTGGAGCAGTACCGCGTGCCGATGCAGCGGTTGTAGACCATCTGGTTCAGGCCCTCGTCCGAGTGGACGGTGGCCGCCACCGGGCACACGTATTCGCAGGGCGCGTACTCGCAGTGCACGCACATCAGCGGCTGGGTGATGACGCCCGGGTTCTCGTCGGAGCCCAGGAAGTACCGGTCGATGCGCAGCCAGTGCATCTCCCGGCCGCGGAGGACCTGTGCCCTGCCCACCGCGGGGATGCTGTTCTCCGCCTGGCAGGCCACCACACACGCGCTGCACCCGGTGCACCGATGCAGGTCGATGGCCATGGCCCAGCGGTGCGGCGGCTCCACGTGCCTGGGGTTCGGTGGGTACAGGTGCTCCTTCGGCTCCTGGAAGCCCTTCAGCAGCTCGTCCCTGTGGGCCTCGAAGTTCTTGCGCGTCGTCTGGAGCGCCAGCGGACGCTCCTCCATGCGCCAGTGCTCCTGGGTAAGGGCGAAGTCGTGGCGCCCCTCCAATCGGGTGAGGCGCGCGCCGGAGACGGCCCATGGCGCGTCCTGGAAGCGCAAGGTGTAGGCGTTGAAGCCCACGCCGACGGCGACGGGGCCGCCCCGGGTTCTTCCGTAGCCGAGCGGCAGCGTGACGGTGTCGTCGGCCTGCCCGGGCACCACGAGCACCGGGGCGTCCAGTGCGCGCCCCCTCACCTCCAGCCGCACACGAGAGCCCCGCTCCAGCCCCAGACGTGAGGCCGTGGCCGGACTCACCTGCGCGGCGTTGTCCCACGTCACCTTCGTGATGGGGTCTGGCAGCTCCTGGAGCCAGGGGTTGGCGCCGAATCGGCCGTCATGCACCTTGGCGTCGGGCACGAAATGCAGCTCGAGGTGCTCCCCCACCGGCGGCGGCAGGGCCCGCACCGCCGCGAGCACCCGGGCCGAATCCACGTGCGCCTCGACCTCGGGAAGCTGCGTCCCCGGGATGACGCCGTCCGCGAGCCAGCCCTCCCACTCCCGATCGGCCATGCCCGTACGCTCGCGCCACAGCGCCCGAAGCCGGTCGTAGGCAGAGGCATCCAATTCGCCCGTGAAGGCCGCTACCAGGTCCAGGGGCGCGACGGCGGCCTCCACCAGCGGCGCGA
This sequence comes from Pseudomyxococcus flavus, assembly GCF_050038885.1. NCBI lineage: Bacteria > Pseudomonadati > Myxococcota > Myxococcia > Myxococcales > Myxococcaceae > Pseudomyxococcus > Pseudomyxococcus flavus. The sequence goes on from NZ_CP143624.1 coordinate 9,041,333, forward strand.
TGAGCGGCTGGAGGATGGTGGCGGTGCCGTCAGTGGCCCGTCCGTCCTCCCACGCTTCGTAGGGGTGCGTGGAGGGAACGCTCCATGTGCACGCGGCGGCGGTCTCGTCGTCGTGGAGTGCGCAGTACACCGCGTCCCGCACGTGGCCCAGCGCCTCGCCGAGCGGCACATCCGCTGGCGCGCGATAGACAGGATTCCAGGCGGTGATGAACACCGTGTCCACCGTGCCCGCGCGCAGCTCGTCGACGAGCGTGGCCAGGGCCACCGCATCGGGCGCGGGGGACAGCGTCTCGTCCACCAGCACCACCGTGTCGCCCATCGCCCCCAGGGCCTCGTTGACCAGGTGCACGAGCGCATGCACCGCCGCGGGCTGCCGCGCCCCGGCGACCACGAGCGCCCGGCGCCCCTGCCCCGCCAGGTCCCTGGCCGCGGCGGAGACCCAGCGCCGTTCCTCGTCGCTCAGGGCAACGGTGTCCTCAGACAGTCCCGCCAGCTCGGCGCGCCCCAGCGCCCGGCCCACTTCGGCGGCGAGAGCGCGCGCCAGCTGCGGCACGCGGGAGGGCCTTGCCCGGAGCCGCTGGTCCGCGAAGGCGCCGGTGACCGAGAGGTGGCTCTCCACCACCCACAGCCGGTTCAGGTCCGGTGGCGTGCGGGCGGCGACGAACTCGTGCGCGGTGCGCGGGCTCCCCGGCAGTGTGGAGAGGAAGTCATCTTCCAGCGACACCACCGTGCGAGCGGTACGGAATCGAGGCAGCGCTCTCAGCGGACGGCCGAAGGCCAGGCGTGTGCCCTCCTGGGCAGCGCCCGTATCCGTCGCGCTGAAGGGCACCACGCGGGCGCGTGGATAGCGCTCCAGCACCCGGGCATGGGCCCGCGCCCACAGCGGCGAGGCCGTGGGCTCCACCAGCAGCCGCAGCCCGGCTCCCGCGTCCGTGCGCGCGGCGAGCGCTTGCAGCCGGGCGAAGAGGGCGGCACGTGTCGTGGGCGCGCCTCGATGGCGCACGACCCGAGACCGATGCGGGTCGTAGACGCCCAGCAACGAGGCCTGTTCGTGCGCGCCCGCGGCCCCGAGGCTCTCCGGTTGGATGGGATTGCCCTCCACCTTGGTGGGCCGTCCCTCATGGCTGCGCACCACCAGGCCCCGCACATGGCCTTCCAGGGTCAGGCCCGTGGCGTAGTGGAGCGGCACGCCCGGAGTCACCTCGGGCGGCTGCCGCGAGTAGGGCAGCACCTTCTCTGGCGGCTGGCGAAAGCAGCCGGAGAGCCCCGCCGCCGCCGCGCCAAAGGCAGCCAGCTCCAGCAGCACTCGTCGGGGGAGCCCTTCCGGTGGACTCCCTGCCGTGAAGGCGCCCGCGTGTCGCGCCTCCAGGCTCCTCCAGGCCGTGGGGGCTTCAGCCAGCACCGGCAATGGATAGCGGTCGTTCACCGGTGACATGTGTTGCACTCGATTCGCGGAGAAACGTGCAGGGCGGCCTGGACCTGGCGTCCCGTCTCCCGGGCGTCGCCCGGAGGGCTCCAGGTCATGTCGGCGACATGTTCGATTGGACGAAGGTGCGGCACCGGATCGCGGTGACACTCCAGGCACCAGCCCATGGTGAGTGGCGCCACCTGCTCCATCAGCGGCATCTGGTCCACGCGACCGTGACAGCTCACACACCCCACGCCCTTGTGGACGTGAATGGCGTGGTTGAAGAACACGAAGTGCGGCAGGCGGTGAACGCGGTTCCACGGGATGGGCCGGTCCTCGAAGTAGCTCTGGCGTACTGGCGCCAGCTGCGGACTCTCGTTCCAGATCTGCCCGTGGCAGCCCATGCAGCGGCTGGTGGGAGGCACGCCCGCGTAGGGGCCCTCCCAGGCGCCTTCGTGGCAGTAGCGGCAGCCGATGCCCTCGTCCCCGACATGATGGCGGTGGTCGAACTGCACTGGCTGCTGGACCGGCTCGAAGGCGGCAGTGCCCAGGGGGCTTCGGGCCAGCAACATGAGCACCGCCGTCCCCAGGACGGGCAGCGCGGCCATGAGGCCGAGCACACCGCGCAGAAGATGATCTGTCCCTGGAGGAAAGAGCCCCATACCCCGTCACCACGTCGAAGCCCCCGCACTACAGGGAAGCCCGAGGGCACGCGTGGGTGAAGCGCGAGAGGCTGTCGGTTAGCCCACGGCCCATCGCGCCCATGTCCATCCACGCACAGGCATCTCGGCATGAACGATGATGGGCTGTCGGAAGCCTGACGACGGGATTCCGACAGCCCCTCGGGACGTCCCGGCCGCTCCAATGAGGACCCGGGAGACGTGCGCCGCGCTGCCCTCGTGTGCCCCTCCCGCGCGCGCCCGGTGCGTAGGTTCTCTGCGTGCCCCGGCCTCGGGCATGCACTGAACGGGGGGAGGAAACAGCCATGCGGACTGCGGACGCCATCCAACGCACCCTCTCGCGGCTCTCGCGCAAGCGGCCCATCGTGCACCCGCTCCCGGCGACGCAGGGCGGCGACGTCACCGTGGACGTGCGAGGGCTGGAGGCGGCGCTGCGCCGCTCCGTGGAAGGCGAAGTCCGCTTCGACCACGGGAGCCGTGCGCTCTATGCCACGGACGCCTCCAACTACCGGCAGGTGCCCATCGGCGTCGTCATTCCCCGCAGCCTCGACGACGTCCTCGCCACCGTGCGCGCCTGCCGCGAGTACGACGCTCCGCTCCTATCGCGCGGCGGAGGCACGAGCCTGGCCGGCCAGAGCTGCAACGTGGCCGTCGTCATCGACTGGATGAAGTACCTGGGCCGGGTGCTGGAGCTGGACCCGGGCACGAAGACGGCCCGCGTCCAGCCCGGCACCGTCCTGGACCACCTGCGCGACACGGCCGAGCAGCACCACCTCACCTTCGGCCCGGACCCGGCCACGCACGACCACTGCACCCTTGGCGGCATGCTGGGCAACAACTCGTGTGGCGCCCATGCCCAGATGGCCGGCCCCGTCTCGCACAACGTGCGGGCGCTGGACGTGCTCACCTATGACGGCCTGCGCCTGAAGGTAGGCCCCACCAGTGACGCGGAGCTGGAGGCCCTCATCCGGGCCGGCGGCCGGCGCGGGGACATCTACCGCAAGCTGCGCGACCTGAGAGACAGGTACGCAGACGAGATTCGCCGCCGCTACCCGCCGATTCCGCGGCGCATCTCCGGCTACAACCTCGACGCGCTGCTGCCCGAACACGGCTTCGACGTGGCGCGCGCGCTGGTGGGCACCGAGGGCACCTGCGTCACCGTCCTGGAGGCGACGCTGAAGCTCGTGCCCAGCCCGCCGCACCGGGTGGTGGTGATGCTCGGCTATCCGGACATCTACATCGCCGGAGACCACGCCCACGAGCTCGCCGAGCGCTTCCACCCGCTCGCGCTGGAGGGACTGGATGACGAGCTCATCCACAACGTCGTCGTGAAGGGCCGCACGAGCGAGCTGGAGTCCCTCCACCCCCAGAGCTCACACGCCGAGTTCCTCGACCTCCTTCCGAAAGGCCAGGGCTACCTCATGCTCGAGCTCGGCGGGGACACGCCGAAGGAGGCCGTCGAGCGGGCGCACGAGCTGATGGCCGCGGTGAGCCAGGGCCAGGGCGCTCCCGTGGACATGCGGCTGTATTCGGACCGGGAACACGTCGACCACGCGTGGAAGGTTCGCGAGGCGGGCCTGGGCGCCACCGCGCGCGTGCCCGGCAGGCCAGACACCTGGCCCGGGTGGGAGGACTCGGCGGTGCCTCCGGAGAAGCTGGGGGCCTACCTGCGCGGCCTGCGCAAGCTGTACGACCGATACGGGTATGACGCCTCGCTCTACGGCCACTTCGGTCAGGCGTGCGTGCACACACGCATTGACTTCGACCTGGCCTCCGAACGGGGCATCCAGCGCTACCGCGCCTTCATCGGCGACGCGGTGGACCTCTGCGTGTCCATGGGCGGCTCGATGTCGGGCGAGCACGGCGATGGCCAGGCGCGCGCCGAGTTCCTCCCGAGGATGTTCGGCCCGGAGCTGGTGCGCGCCTTCCGCGAGTTCAAGAGCATCTGGGACCCGCACGGGAAGATGAACCCGGGCAAGGTGGTGGACCCGAACCCCATCGACCAGGAGCTGCGCCTGGGCCGGGACTACCGGGCGCGTACCTGGAAGCCACGAACGCACTTCAAGTACCCGGATGACGACGGCCTGCTGCACCGTGCCACCGAGCGCTGCGTGGGCGTGGGCAAGTGCCGGCGGGACGGCGGCGGCACCATGTGCCCCAGCTACATGGTGACGAAGGAGGAGCTGCACACCACGCGCGGCCGCGCCCACCTGCTCTTCGAGATGCTCCAGGGCGAGGTCATCCAGAAGGGCTGGCGCGACGACAACGTGAAGGCGTCACTGGAGCTATGCCTGGCGTGCAAGGGCTGCAAGGGCGACTGCCCGGTGCAGGTGGACCTGGCGACGTACAAGGCGGAGTTCCTGTCGCACTACTACCAGGGGCGCCTGCGTCCGCGGCCCGCCTACGCCATGGGCCTCATCATGTTCTGGGCTCGCGCGGCCATGCTGGCGCCTCGGCTGGTCAATGTCCTCACCGGCTTCCCCCCGACGCGAAAGCTGCTCCAGACGCTGGGAGGCATGACGACGCAGCGGACGATACCGCGCTTCGCGCCCGAGTCCTTCCAGCGGTGGGTGGCGCGCCGGCCAGTGTCGGCCCCCAAGCGCCGCCAGCGGGTGATGCTGTGGCCGGACACCTTCAACAACCACTTCTTCCCGGAGACGGCGGCCGCGGCGCTGGAGGTGCTGGAGGATGCGGGCTTCGAAGTGGTGGTGCCCCAGGGCTTCCTGTGCTGCGGCCGACCGCTCTACGACTTCGGCATGCTGAGCACCGCGAAGTGGATGCTGCGCCGCACGCTGGAGAGCCTCCGCCAGGAGATTGAAGCGGGCGTGCCGCTGGTGGGCCTGGAGCCGAGCTGCGTGTCCGTCTTCCGCGACGAGCTGCGCAACCTCTTCCCGGACTGGGTGCTCGCCGCACGGCTCCGCCAGCAGACATTCCTCTTCAGCGAGTTCCTGGAGAAACATGCGGAGGATGTGCCCCTGCCCCACCTGACGAAGAAGGCGGTGGTGCACGGCCACTGTCATCACAAGTCGCTCTTCCAGATGACGGACGAGAAGGCCGTGCTCGACAAGCTGGGGCTGGACTACGAAATCCCGACGACGGGCTGCTGTGGCATGGCGGGCTCCTTCGGGTTCGAGGCCGGGGAGAAGTACGAGGTCTCCCAGAAGGTGGGCGAGCGCGTGCTGCTGCCCAAGGTGCGCGCCACGCCGCGGGACGCGCTCGTCATCGCCGACGGCTTCAGTTGCCGGGAGCAGATTGCCCAGAACACGGACCGCCGGGCGCTGCACGTCGCGCAGGTGGTGCGGATGGCCAAGGCGTACGGGAGCATGGGGCCCTCGGGCGACTACCCCGAGCGCGGATGGGTGACGAACGGACTGAGGCGGCCGCCGCGTCGGCGTCCGCGCACCGTGACGCTGCTGGCGGGCGTGCTGCTCGGAGGCCTGCGCACTGCGGCGGAGCTGGCGGGCGTGCTGCTCGGGGGCCTGCGGTTGCTGGGCGCCTCGCGGGCCCATCCCGAGCCCCGGCGCCTGCTGAACCAAGCTTAGAGCCCGTAGAGTGTACTGAGCCGCACACCGGAGATGACGGGTCCCCCGCGCATCTCCAGGTGAGCACATCAGGACGAAGTGCCCGCCGCGTAGCGCGCCGCATCCGCCCGCTTCAACTCCAGCCCCAGGCCCGGGCGCGACAGGTCCGGCGCGAGCGCCCCCTGCCTGACTGGAGGCACGCCATCGAAGAGCATCCGCTCCAGACGAGCATGGTCATGGAAGTACTCGAGGTGCACCAGCCGCCGCGCCGCGCACGCCACGTGGGTGTGGAGCGCGGGAGCACAGTGCGCCGAGAGAGGCACGCCGTAGGCGTCGCACAGCGCGTCCGCCTGGAGGAACCCGCTGATGCCCAGGCAGCGCGTGGCATCCGCCTGGAGCACATCCACCGCGCCCGCCTCCAGCATGCGTCGGAAGTAGAAGCTGCTGTCCCCATACTCGCCCGCGGCCACGGCCATGCCGGCGGGGATGCGGGCACGCAGGCGGTGGAGCCCCTCCAGGTCATCACTGGAGACGGGCTCCTCGAACCATGAGACGCCCTGCTCCGCGAAGCGCTCGGCGAACGACAGCGCCTGCGGCACCGTGTACGCGCCGTTGCCATCCACGAGGAGCCCCGCCTGAGTCCCGATGGCTCGCCGCGCTGCCTCCACCCTCACCGGGTCTGCATCGGGATGGGTGCCCACCTTCATCTTCACCCGTGGAATCCCCTGCTCCACCCACCCGGAGAGCTGGGCCTGGAGCCGCTCGATGGGGTACGAGGTGAAGCCCCCGCTGCCGTAGACGGGCGCCGACTTCCTCACGGCGCCCAGCAGCCGCACGAGCGGCAGGTCCAGCAGCCGCGCCTTCGTGTCCCACAACGCCACGTCCACCGCGGAGAGCGCCATGGCCACCAGCCCCGGCCGCCCCGTGTTGCGCACCCGTCTCAGCAACGACAGCATCCGCGCCGGCACGTCCATCACATCGTGCCCCTGAAGCAACGGAATGAGCGTGCGGTGGATGAGGCCCGCCGCCGACGCATCCGCGTACGTATAGCCGAGCCCTCGCGTGCCTTCGGCCGTCAGCTCCACCACCACGAGCGTCGTGCGCGTCCACTCGGCGGTGCCGTCCGCCTCTGGCGCGTCCGTCGGTATCTCGTACGCCTGAACCTCGCAGCGCTCGATGGGAACCGCCTCGCGATGCCTCTGGCGCATGGCCTCTCCCCGCATGTCGTCCCCTCCCCTGGGGCTGTCCGTGTCCTCATCTCCAGCGAAGGGCCTTGCCCGCTCCTACGCCGGGCCACTCGGGGATCCCCTGGAGGCCCCTCTCGCGCGGGCCGGAGGGAGCTCGCGTGGGCAGCTTTCCTCCATGAAGCCCATCGACTGGCACGGCCTCTGGGTTCCGGACCTTCATCCCCTGGAGGTCATCATCCGCGTCTCGCTCGTGTTCCTCTTCGTCCAGTTCGTATTGCGATTGATTGGACGCAAGGAGCTGGGGCGCTACGCCAGCTTCGACCTGGCCCTGCTCTTCCTCCTCACGGTGTGCCTGCGGATGACCATCGTGGCCAACGACGACAGCCTCACCACGGGCTTCATCGCGCTGGCCACCATGGGGGCGTGGGACCGATTCTTCTCATGGCTGGCGTTCCGCAGCCGCCGCGCGGCAGGGGTGCTGGAAGGCCAGCCGATGGAGCTGATACGCGAAGGCAGTCTGCTGCATGGCAACCTGCGCAAGTCGCGCATCTCTCGCAATGAACTGCTCAGTCAGCTGCGCGCCCATGGCCGCAACGACCTGCATGCCGTGCACGCGGCCTTCCTCGAGCCCAATGGCAAGGTGACGTTCCTCTTCCGCGAGGAAGGGAGCGCCACGCGGCATTGACGGGTGTCGCCGCGTCGAGCACCTCCGCCACGCGGTGACAGCACGCCGCCCTGAGCACGGCGGTGCTGGACCGACTGGAAGGGAATCGAGGCACGGCGAGCACCGCGCTCACGTGAGCGCCCGGTCCACCTTGTCCAGGTCCCGGCGCACCTGCTCTTCCACGGTGGCCAGCGGGTGCCTCGGAAGGCACTGCAAGCCGACGAGCGCCAGCCCTGCGGCTCCGCCCACCAGCCCCACCCCCAGCAGGGCCGCGCGGCCCGGATGCGCCAGCAACACCTTGGCCAGGGAGAGCGTCAAGGCCGAGACCCCGCCGATCGCCAGCAGCCCGGCCCCTCCCAGCAGCGCCGCGCTGGAAGACATGTCGCGCGCCTCATCGCGTAGCACCTGCCCCGTCCTGCTCGCCTCCCCGCGGAGCAGCTTGCGACCGACGTCCAACGTCTTGTCCAGCAGCCCGCCCGAGGCCTGTCCGCTCCGAATCTCGCTCGCATCCGCCATGTCCGCTCCTTCCGCCCCGGCCCGCGAGTGGGCTCCAAGGCCGTGCATGGAAGGTTCGCCCTGCCGCGCACGAATGCACCGGACAAGAGAGCGGGCTGGTGCATCCGGGAGCCCCGAGCACCGCTTTGACGCGCGCTCTGACAGCGAAAACGAAGAAGGCCGGCTGCTTGCGCAACCGGCCTTCTTTCATCTTGGAGCCGACACCCAGATTTGAACTGGGGACCTACTGATTACGAATGAGTGGAGTTCCCTCGGGCGTCCATCGTAACTAGCCACAATCACTACGGAAGATGGCCTCTTTTGGCCCTCCTTGGCTTCCGGTGACGGCTCGAATTACCCAACAAATTACCCAACACGAGCCGCCTTCAACTACCCCATTGCCTGCACTTGCCGATCAGCCGCTGATCAGTTACACATGTACAACCCATGTGATGCACATGTGGGCGTGTCGCATGCCGATACCTGACTATGGAGTGGACGATGAGTGAGGAAGGTAGAGCCGTCGGCGTAAACGGGCGGGTGACGGTGCTGGATGAGGTGCAGGCGAAGCCGGAGAACCACGAATGGACTCTGTGTTTTCAGCGCTGCCGCTACGTCTACACGGATGGGAAAAAGGAGGAAGGATACCGGTTCATCTGGCGCAGACCCGACGGCAGTCTTCAAGGCGCACGTGGGCAGGCTCGATTGCCTTCCATGAAGATCGCTCGCGAACTGATGGAGGAGGCCGAGAAGGCGGGCTGGGGTCATTACGAAACAGACCCGGAAACCCTCCTGTTTCGACCTGCGCGAGCAGCCAAGTAAGGTGTTGCCGCCCGTCGACGTAGAGAGGTTGGCCGAGTGGGGCCGGGCGGTGGAGCGCCCGGCCTTCGAGGGCGTCGCGAAACTGCTGCTCGACCTTGCCTGCCCCGAAGGCACTTCCTTCCCTCTCCCCTAGGAAGAAACATGCTCCAACCTATCCACCTGTCCCCCTGGGGACAGGTGCACCCCATCCAGAACAGCAGCCGTGCCACGCACACCTGGCAGCATCTCTACAATCCGGCCGAGCGCTGGGACGAGCTGGTGGGCATGGACATCCGGGTGCTCCGTCACGAAGCCGAGCAGTGCGCCTGCCCACCGCCACCGGGAGAAGAGCGGAAACAGCTCCCCGAGGTGGCACGCTCCTGCCTCGCACTGCTCGGGCGGCACCATAACGGCTACTACGGCCCCGCCTACCTTCGAGAACTCGCCCACGAGGGCACACTCACCGGCAGGCAGTACGATTCCCAGCGCCTGCTGTGCTGTACGCCCCGTGGCGTCCTCATCTCGGTAGGGCTGGCCCCGCCCACCTCCGTGCTGACAGCGTTCCGCCCGGACCTACCGCTGAAGAGCAGCACCGGAACCGACGAGGAGTACTTTCAGGTCGCCTACCAGCGGTGGGGAAGAGGGGTGCGCACCATGTCCAGCCCGGGAACCTGGAAGGCCGAGGTGCTCCGAGCACTCGCGGTGGCCCGCCAGTGCCCTCCTACCCAGCCGGCGGAGGCCTGGGCCCTGAGCTGGGCCATCGGCCATGGCCGGGCGCTCTCCGCTGGGGAGCCGGAGGTGGCGACCCCGCTCCAAGAGGCCGAGAGGCTGCTGGAGGAATACCGGCCGCGGCTCGTGGCGCTGCTGGAGGAGGAGCTCCGCGTGACGCCCCTGCTCACCGGGCTCAAGTCGTCTCTGGAGGCCGGGCTTCCGGAGGAGGCACAGGACCGGCTGCTGGCCCTGGAAGATGTGCTGGTGGTGGCGGAGGTGCTCGGCTTCGAGAAGCACGTCCAGCACATCCTCTCGGAGGTCTCCCGACTCGCTTCACGCTGGCCTCCCGCGTTGGCCGGCTTCGACGAACTGGCCCGCCAGCGCCTGAGCGCCTCGGGCGGCGCGGCTAGCGCGTTCTGGCAGTCTGTGCTCACGGCCGCCTCCCGGGTGCCAGCCGTCCGCCTGCCGGAGGTGCTCCAGACCTGGATCGGGCGCATCGACGAAGCCAGGGCGCTCCTTGGCCGCGGCGCCGCGGAGTTGGTGGAGCGCTTCGGCATGACCCATGTCCAGCTGGCGCCCCAGGTGGTCCTAGGCCATGCCGCCCCTGCCTTCGACGTGCATGTGGAGGGGGTCTGCCCGCACGACTGGCGGCTCCGCCTCTTCATCGTCGACGCCCTGCACCCGCGTGGCGAGTCCCTCCACGAGGGCGAGGACTATCGCCGCGTCGGGGAGCGCTGGGTCTTCGATGGGTGGCGCCTGGAGGAGTCGGAGGTCCCCGCGCTCCTCATCGCCCTCGCCGCGCCCTCGCTGCCCGCGTTCGCACCGCTCGAGCAACTCCTGAAGGCGGGCCCTGCCGACGCCCGGCTGACGGAGGTGCTACTCAGCCCATCCAGTGGACGAACGCCCTGATCGACCACGCCTGCTCCTGCTCGCGCTGGGCCCTGCTCCGGCGTCCCAGGGCAGGCCCGGTCTCCGGGGCCTGTAGGCGCCCGAGTTCCACGGACAGCTGCTCCCCGCTCGCGAGGGTGCGCAGCACGGCGTTGCCCACCGCGAGGGCCGGTTCGAGCAGCACGGGCCAGAGGGGAGCAATCACGCTCCGGACACCTCCCGCCAGCAGTGCACCGGCCAGACCCGCGGCTTGATGAATCCAGTCCCCTACCCGCCCCGTCTGGCATGAGAGCAGGACGACCGTGGAGCCAGCCACGCGCCGGGGGTCCTCCGCGAGGCGCTCCATGCCCAGAGGCACCAAGGAACCGGTACCATCCACCAGGAGCAGCCGGGCCTGCCGGGGACCATCGACTTCGCCGTGGCACAGCAGCATCGCCACATCGGCCTCGGCGAGCTCGCGGAGGATGTCGTCGGGGGAAGCGGGTCCCTCCACCAGATCCGGACATGGAATACCCAGAGCCTGGCCGCAGGCGGCGCCCCGGCTCATACGCACGCGCAAGGGCCCCAGTTCCTCGGCCATGCGCGCCAGCAGCGCTCCCATCTCGATGGAGTTGGGAATGGACTGAGGCGTACCGGGGCCCGGGTCGGCCACGGCCAGCAGCGTGCGCCGGGGCCGCGCGGGCGCGGGCCGCGTCTCCAGGTCGAGCCTGACGGCGCACGTGACGGGGACGGAGGGCCAGACGTCCGAGGGCGCCAGCACCCGCAGCGCGCCTGTGGGCACCCAGAGAAGCTGGGAGGGATTCGCCGGCAGCAGCCCTCGCAGCGGGCCAGTGACGTGCCGTCGCGCCCACTCCAGCAGGGCTAGGTACTCCTCACTCGGGCCTTCCGCCGTGAGACCGCGGGCCACGGTGGACTCGTCGCACGGGGGCGCGCCCGCGTCGAGCCGCGCGACGAGCACGCGGTCCTGTCCATCATGCGTGAGGACGGCGGCGAGCAGCTCCTGCTCGTCCCCCAGCACGGCCACCACCGCGGCCCCGGGGCGGGAACGCAGCCAGCGACAGGTCCCCTCGAGCTCCGGCTCACCCCGGAGGAACGTGGGGGCCTCGCGGCGCAAGGCATCCAGCGCATGCTCCAGGGTGCGCCCGTCCCCGCCGCGGATGGCCGCGAGCCACTGCACCCAGTTGGCATGGGAGGCCCCCGCCGGGCGCGTGGTGCGGCCCGCGAGCCGCCGCTGCGCCGCGCCAGCGGCCCTCACCATCCATCGAAGGACGCGCTCCGCCCGCTCCCCCGAGAGCACGAAGCCCAGCCCCTCCGCCACTCCCACGAGGCTGCCTTCGGAGAGCCGGTCCGCCAGGACGCCGGCCACCTTGACTCCCAGGCCCGCCTCCACGGCACCCGCGCTCTCGTCTAGCAGCAGGTAGGGCCGGGCCTCATCGAGCGCGCTCCACCCCTCCCCCGCCGCGGCCTCGAGCGCGTCCAGCGACGGCGCCGAGCAGGCCAGCTCCAGGAGCGTCACCGCCGACTGCATGAGCCGCTCGTGGCTGCCCCTCCGCCGCGCGGCCGCGAGCGCACCGCGCAGGGCCTTCAGGCCCTGCTCCCACAGCGTCCGGGAGAGTGTAGTGGACAGGGCAAGGCCTCTGTCTCGGGGCGAGAGCAGCACGGCCACGGCCCTGCCGATGTTCTCGCAGGTCTCCCAGTGGTGGGTGGCATCTCGCTCCAGGGTGCGGATCTGGAGGATCTTCTCGGAGAGGTCCAGCCCTTCCAGCACCTGAACGAGCGAGGACCCGGCCCGCACCCGCAGCAGCATGTCGGCCAGGTTATGGGCCGTGTAGGCCCAGACCTCTTCCGGCACCGTGGGCCCCAGCGACTCCAAGCGCTGTCGCCACAGGTAGATGGCCTCCTCATGATTGCCCGTGCGCTCGGCCAGGTCCGCCAGGCAGACGGTCCGGTAGTTGTCCGCGCTGTACCGGTCGGACTCGGTCAGCCGGGAGCGGTCGATCTTCGCGAAGTGCTCCCGGGCCTCGCGAAGCAGCTCCACGCCTCGCGGTGGGGGCAGGCGCGAGCCCAGCATGGTCAGGGGCACCGCCAGATTCAGCAGGGCCTTGGCCTGCTGGGCGGGTGAGCGGATTGCCGACAGCCGCTCCCGGGCCGCGTCGATTCCAGCCTGCAGGTCCTCCAGGTGCGTCCCCGTGCGGCGATCGGCACGCAACTCGGCGAGGTTCATCCGCAGGTGGGCTGCCACGTCACTCTCGCCCGCTGCCTCGTACTCGCGGACGCAGCGCGTGTAGAGCAGCTCCGCCTCCTGAAGGTGCGCGGTGATGTCGCCATCCGTGCGGTAGCGCGTGGCGCGGGCCAGGGACTGCAAGGCCGAGCGGGCCGTCACTTCGCCCGGGGCACTCGCCTCCATCACCTCGCGAGCCAGCTCCGCCGCCCGTCGGAAGTCGCGGACGGGATGGCTGTAATGGTTCTCCGGCGCCCACACATGGGACAACTCGAGCAGCAGGAATCGCCCGACCTCGGGCGCTGACATCTGCCGGACGAGCCGCTCGGCCTCCAGGGCCACGCGCTCGACTTCCTCCCGCTGGGCCTGTCCATGCTCGGCGACGTGCGCCAGCAGGCGAGCCCGCGCCACGGCAATGCCCGGGAGGGCCTGCGGATCTCGGTCCTGTGCGAGCTGGTCCGCGAACGCGCGAATCCCTCGGGGCGAGCGGTCTTCCCGCTGGTGCTCCTCTTCGAGGCGCTGGCGAACCTCGCTGGGGTCCCTCCCCGTGCCGCGGGCCATCCGCTCCGCCATGTCCAGGTCCGGTGCGCTCAGTCGAAAGAGACCCTGCATGCAGGCCCTGCCCGCGGGATGGCGCATGAGGGTCATCACCGCGCTGGCGACATCTTCGGGCACGATCCCCGGCACGCCCCGGATGGCACGCCTGGCGGCGTCCGCCAGCTCGGGATGACGCCGCCCCAGCTCCTCGATGCGCCTCGTCAGTTCACGATTGCCGGACTGGAGGCGGACGAGCCGGGCCAGCACCTGGAGCTGGGTGCTGGCGACATTGAGCAGCAGGGACCCGTCCGCGTGGCGCGCGGCCTCATCGAGCCTGTCGAGGGCGCGGCCCAGCCGGACCGACGGCTCCCGGCCCGGCAGGGCCTGCTCGGCCTTGGCGGCTGACAGCAGCGCCTCGGCCCGGAGGAAGCCCTTGTCGCGCACCTCCAGGGATTTCTCCAGGAGCGCCAGCGCCGCCGCCACATCGCCCTCACCCTCCCGCTCGAGCAGTGCATCCGCCTTCACCTTCCACAGCCTGGCGGACTCATGCGGGATGGGACTTCCCACGGCTTCCGCCTCGGCATACAGCGTCAGGGCTTTCTGGAGGTCTGGCGCATCCCCCTTGCGCCAAGCATTGCCCGAAGACACCAGCAGGGAGAACAGCTTCCCGCCACTCCACCCGAGGCTGCGGGCCTCCTCAAGGGCCTCGCCGAGGACTTGGCGCGCGGCCTCGTACACATTGGCATCCATGCGCTCGATGCCCTTGAGAATCTTCGCCTCGACCCGCTCCTCGGGCGCTCGCGCGAAGGCCAGCAGTTCATCCACGGCACGCTCGTAGGAAGCCATGTCGCCGGACACGGCCAGCTTGCGGCGGACGGTGACGCGTAGCCTCAAGAGCGGGAACGACGGCGTGCTGGCGGCGACCTTCTCCACCCGCGCCAACAGCCCCTGGCCGGAGCCACCCGGGCTCTGAGCAACCTCATCCGACAGCAGGGCGAGGAGCTGGGGGTCGTCATGCCCGGTGAAGATCCACTCCAGTACGGCCTCGGCGCGGTCGGGTCGGGCCTCGGCCACGGCCAGGGTCATGCCCAGCGCCTCTTTCGGGGGGACACTGCCCGCCGGTGGAAAGTGACCTTGGGCGAGCGCCACGACCCAGCCGGGTACCGTATCGAACGCCGACCGGAGCTCCTCGGGCAGGCCCACAGGCGGGGCGGGAGGAGACCGGGGCGACGCGAGGCTGGTTCGAATCCATTCCAGCCGGGTGCGCAGCGCTCGGGCCATATCGCCAGGAGAAACTAGCGCGAGCAAGTGCTCGGCCAGCGCAGGCGTCCCGGGATGGGTCAGCGGGCCCGTGGCGAGCAGGCAGCGCACGATATGGCACCGGTAGCCAGAGAGCTCCTCCGCGGGAAGTGGGAGCTCGCTCGTGAACCATGCGGCCAGATCCTGCTGCTCCGTGGAGGACTCCAGCGCCCGCCCCGAGACCTGATCGAGGCGGATCCGAGCGCGGAGGCGCAGGTTGCGCACCAGCGCCTCGGGCTCGGCGTCAGGCTCCGCGGCTCCCGCCTCCGCATGACGCAAGGCCCGCTCGAGCAGCCCAGGCTCCTCGCGTCCGCACCGCCAGAGCGCCTCAGCCAGCGCCGAGCGGCTATAGATGTTGTCGCGGGAGCCCTCCAGCAGCGGCTCGACCTCGTTGCACCAGCGCAGCAGCTCCTCGCGGCCCTCCACGGGCAGCAACGCCAGCAGCAGGATGGCCGCGTCCAGCCGGGCATCCGGCTCCTGCTCCCTGGCCAGGAAGCCGCGCAGCAACTCAATGGACTCCTGCTCTCGCTTCTCGAACGCCAGGAGCCGAGCCCGGACCAGCGCGTCCTGGGCAATGCGCTCTCCCCGCCGCAGGAGCTCCTGGCGGATGTCCGGCGGGAGCTGGCGGACATGGTGGCCCACCACGGCCTGGAGGATCTGATCGGACTCCGCATTGGTGGCGAGCTGGCCCGCGAGGTAGCGGCGGATGTACTCGACGAGTTCGGTGGGGAGGGGCGCTCCGGCTCGAGGCCGGAGCCGCTCCAGGGTGAGCGCGGTCTGGTCGGCGGTGCCAGCCAGCTCCGCCTCGGCCTCGACGAGCCGCTGCCGGGCGCGCTCGTCCTGCCCACCCTGCCGGTCGAGCAGGACGAGATACCGCGTGGCCTCGCCCAGCGCGGTCTGGTCACCGCTGTTCCGCGCATCCGCGAGGGCCAGCTCGAAGTGATGGCGGGCGTCGTCCAGCCGCTCCTGCTCCAGCAGGGATTTCGCCAAGCGAATGCGGATGAGGTTGCGGTTGGGGCTGGGTCCCTGGCGGGCCAGCAACTCAAGCGCGAACTGGAGGTGCTCCATGGCCTCGGCAGCCTGGCCATGGCTGAGGAGCGCATGGCCCAGGGCGGCATGGGCCGGTACGGCGTGGAGATCGCCGGCATCCGGGGGCAGCGTGGCCACGGCCTCCCGGGCCAGGGGGATGGCACTGTTCTTGTCCTCGGGGGTGCCATGCAGGAGCAAGAGCTCCGCTAGCGAAGCCAGGCGGAAGGACTTCACCCAGGGCTCTCGCGCGAGGTCGGCGGCCCGACGCCCATGGTGGATGGCCTGGGTCAGCGCCTCCGGATGCCCCTGCTCGATGCGCTTGACCTCCAGATCGCCCACGATGTCGTGTACGCGGTCCGCCATGTCCAGCGGCTCTGCCCGCGGGAGCAAGGCTTCGAGCCGGGCGACCCTCTCGGAGAGTGCGTCGGGTGAAACGGACCGGCCCGGGCGCGTGGTGAGGAGCTCGGCTCGCGCTAGCACGCACTCCGCATTGATCTCCGCAAGGGCGTGCCCCGACGCGCGGCCAAGCTCGACGGCGGCCCACAGGTCCTGTAGCGCGGCGTCGTACAGCTCCGGCTTATCGTGTGCGAGGGTGAGGAGGGTATTGCCACGCCGGAAGCGCAGGTCGGCCTGTTCATCGGGGTCCGGGTCCAAGGCCAGCAGTCCGTCAATCAAGGACAGCCGGAGGGGAAGCAGCGCCTGGCGGCCAAGCGCATGAGTGGCTTCGGTGGCGCTCCGGGCGAAGAGATACACCTCGACAATCATTGGCGGAGTGTCTCTCAACCAGCGCAAAAACTGCATGCACAAGACCAGACGCGGGAGCGTGTCGAGCTCATTGAGGTGCGCACGGCTCTCCTCCAGCAGCACCGCGTCCAGCGGCGGCGCCGGGTCCGCATCGACAGCCTGCTTGAGGGAGCCGAGCGTGACGCGATGGGGACCACCCGCCGGCATTGAGGGGGTCCTTTTCGCACAGCGAGTGGGACTCCGCGAAACCGGGGCAACTTCAAGCCCAGCCTGTCGATGCCCGTGCGGGAGCATGTCACGTCGTCCGTCTGCACGTCGTGAAGTAGCTCGGTGGGCGCTACTCGCGGTAGGGCTCCAAGATGGGGAGCACCGCCGCAGCGCGCTGCCGGTCATGCTCCGCCGCCTCTGCGGCCTCTCGAACCAAGGAGACCTTCGCGACGTCGTTCCCAAGGCAGTTCAACAGGTCCTCGTCCTGAGCAGCACGGATCTGCGCCGGCTCGCCAAGCTTGGCCGCCAGCAGCCGTCGGTAGTCACCCCGGGCGAGCCCGTTCCCGGCATGCCGACCAAGCTCGACAGCCTCTGACGGGATTCCCAGGTCCAGCCGAATGAGAAGGCGGGAGAGTCGGGCACCCAGGTCGAGGCCGGGGTGCAGCAACTCTGCGATGCGCGCCACGGTGGGCAGCACGTCGCACGTGCGCGCGGCAACTTGGCGCACCGGTCCAGCCGCCCCGTCCGCGCCGCCGAACTGGGTCAGCACCCGCTCGACCTCGTCCATGGCCCGGCCCGAAACGAAGAGGAGGCAAGCGACGGCCTTCTTTGCGCGGAGTGCCCCATGCAGCACATCGCGCGCCGTGTTTCGAAGCGCCACCAGCAGCGACGCAGGGACGGTCTGCTTCTGTAGCTCGAACTGCCAGACCTGGGGCTCCTTTTGCGTACTCTTCTTGTTGATGGGGAAGGTGAGCGCATCGAGTTCGGCCGTCAGCTGAGCCGCAGCAATTAGAGCCGGGTCGGTCACCGAAGCCGAATTGAGGGGCGCCAGCGCACCGGCGAGCCTCAGAACCGATGCAACTTCCATCGCACTTTCGCCTGCGAGAATGCCAAGCTGCGTGAGCCTGTACCGCCCCTCGGCATCGAGCTCGGCCAGGCGGTGTTGCACCAACTCATCGAGCGCTGCGCGGAGATCCTCCGCGCTCCATCGCCACTGGCCGGAGAGCTGTACCTGCTGGAATGCCCCGAAACTGCTCTCTAGGAACGCGATGATGTCCTGGTCCGCGAGCCCCTCGCTACCAGTCCGGCGTGCGGCGGCGAGCACGCGGACAACCAGGGAACGGGCATCGGTCGCGGGATCGAGGAACCGGGAGAGCACGTCCTCCGGAGCTCCGAGGACGTACCGCGTCCAGAAGTCGTGCTCGTGGCGGTAGTCGAGCGCAAGCAGATAGGAAACGCCGCGCTGCGCGTACCCCAATCGCCCCGCTCGACCCACGAGGTTTTTGTACTCGGCGACCGAGTAGGGAGTCGGACCTGGGTGCTCCAGTCCGACAATCACCACGGCCTCCGCTGGGGTGTTCACGCCCATGGCCAGCGTCGTCGTCGCTGCGAGTACGCGCAGTGGTGTACCGGAGGCGCGGAAGGCCTGCTCGACGACCAGCCGTTCGGAGCGATCGAGGTCGGCATTGTGGAAAGCCACGCCCCTCTGGAGCACCGCTCGCAGATCGTGGGAGGCCTGCGAGGGGTCGCCGGCAGGGAGCCGGGCAAGAGCATCGGTGGCTGGAGGTAGCCCAAGGGCCTCAGCGAGATACTTGGCACAGCCCCGCGCCTCTCCCTTGGTCTCCCGGAAGACGATGACCTGCTTGCCCTCGCCGACGAGCTTCCGCACAAGCGGAATCACCCAATCCTGGCTGCTGCCCTTCCCGAACTGGCGGTGGACGAGCGGGTCGCTCCGCCGCTCCTCGTGGGTGTCGGCATCAATGTACCGGAAGGAGCCATCCGCCAGGAGCAACCCCTCGTCGAGGGGAACAGGGCGCTCGACGCGCTTGAGCAGCCGGGCTCCGAGCCACCGCTCCAAGCCATGCGTGCCCCCGATGACGGCCGATAGTGCGATGAGCTGCGGTTCGATGCCGTGCCTGCGCCGCATTAGCACCAGCGTCAGGATGAACTCCAGGTTCGCACCGCGCGACGAGTCCGCGAGCATCTGGACCTCGTCGATGACAATGGTGCCCGCCTGCTCCAGCACGTGCGGATGGGAGAGAATGAGGGCGGCGAACTTCTCGTATGTCAGCAGTGCGATGTCGTAGTGGCCGCGCAGTAGGGGCGTGATGTCATCCGTCTCGCCGGTAGCCTCAATGGTCCGGATCCCAAACGGGGAGTAGA
Source organism: Pseudomyxococcus flavus (assembly GCF_050038885.1). Lineage (NCBI taxonomy): Bacteria > Pseudomonadati > Myxococcota > Myxococcia > Myxococcales > Myxococcaceae > Pseudomyxococcus > Pseudomyxococcus flavus. Next base: position 9,059,888 of record NZ_CP143624.1, read on the forward strand.
GCTGCTCAAAGTGGCGGAGCTTGTCACCAACCAGCGCCTTGAGCGGAAGTAGGAAGAGCGCGCGCCGCCGTTCGAGGATGCCTCCCAGCGCAGCGAGTTCTCCGACCATCGTCTTGCCCGAGGAGGTGGGGGCCGACACCACGAGATGCTCCCCATTCAGGAGCCCAAATTCATTGATGGCCGCGAGTTGCAGGGGGTTCAGCCCAGGGATGGCCTCCGCCCATGCATGCAGGAACTCAGGGGGGAAACCGAAGGCCGCGAGGCTTGCCACATCGCGGGACGCCTCGGCACGCACGCGCTCGGGGAATGCCGCATGGAACAGGGCACCCGGCTTGAAAATGGGCCAAGTGAGCTCGCCATCCAGGGTACCGCGCATGGTGGGGTGCTGCTGCCGGCCGATCTGCTTCGCGGCATCAATCACACGCTGCGTGACGTACTCCAACAGCCGGTAGACCGAAACCTTCCCGCCCGACTGCACCTCCTCTGCGCCCTGAAGGGCCTGCAAAAGGTAGTAGGTGAGGAACCCGTGCCGCAGTCGCGGGTTCTCGTACGCCTCCTCGGTAGCGCTCGCCGCCGTGAGGATGAGCCGCCCCTCGCCCGAGAGTTGGTTGAGCTTCGAGTCCACGGAGCGCATCGCCCGGGGGACGCCCTCAACACGCAGAACCTTTGCCCCCATACCTCCCGAGAAGCAGCAGTCCAGGATGAAGATGAGCCTGCGTGCGGGGATCCGCGCGAACCAGTCCGCCATGCGCTCCAGCGGGATCGCCGTGTTCGCCAGGTCATGCACATCGGTGTCATACGGAACAAGCTCGTGCGTCTCCGCGCCGTGCCCCGAGTAGCTGACGACGACGACATCTTCGGGGCCGCAGGTCGTCAATTCCGCGAGTTGCGCCTCGATGCCCGCGCGCGTGGCGTCCTCATCGGCCAGCACCGTCGTACTCCCACCGAGCGTGTCGGTAAAGAGCGCGTGCAGAGCGGCTGCGTCCCTCCGGGCGCAGCTCAGCCAGTTGATGTCCGGAGAGACGTATCGGTCGATACCAATGAACAGCCCACGGAATGCCATGTGCTCTCGCAGCGAGTGCTTGGTGGAAGGCCCCGTTCTGGCGACCAGAGATACCTACGGACCTCCGGGCGGCGAGCCCAAGGCCCCGGCGCTTACCGGACTCCCCAGCAGAGGCCGCTGCGGCCCGAGAAGGACCCTCGTCCCGCCATCCCCGAGGCGGCGTGCGCCTAGAACTTGATCTTGCTCAGATCGGCCTTTGCCCGCTGGGTTGCCGCATCCTGCTCCGCGCGCCTGCGCGCCTCCCGCGTCTGCGCCTCGGCCAGGTGCTCGCGGTACTTCCGGTTGACATCGCCAAGAACCTCCTTCAGCGGTGCCTTGTGGTAGCGCTCAATTTCATCGATGGGGCACTCGATGATGATGTGCCGCTCTGTGGCGTGCGCCCTGCGCCACATGGAGGTGCGCGGGAACCTCCACTCTGATTCGAAGATGCGGCGCCAGTCCGCAGGTGCGGGTGCCGTCAACGACAGGTGGACCCGGTAAATGGTCCCGTTGACGCTATTGGCCAGGGTCTTTTCCTGGTCCACGCCAGCAATGCCGATCTCCTGGACGTCATTCTCGCTCACGTAGTCTCCCCCGTTGTCAGCTCTCAACTGCCGGAGACAGATTGGAGCAGAACCCCAGCGGAATCAATCCAGGTCAGACGCCTCACTACTGGTGTCCTGAGCATGTCGCCTCCAGAGGCAGCGTGCCCCCTGCTTGCATTCCTAACCGAGTGAGCCCACGCCTTTAACGACGTACGTAGAAACCGCTTAGAAAAGGGTGGGCACCCGGCCGGGCACGGCGAGCGTCGTGTAGAAGCGCGCCGTCGTGCGCGGATCGCGGTGGCCCAGGTAGTCGCCCACCTGCTCGATGGTGGCGCCGGCCTCCACGGCCCAGGTGGCCACGCTGTGACGGAGGTTCGACGGCGTGAAGACCTTGACGCCTGCGGCCTTACACGCCCGCTCCACGGCCCCGCACAGGCGCCAGAAGCCCAGCGGCCCGTGCTGCCGCAACCGCAGGGCCGCCTCCGCGACGTCCGCGCTCACGCGGGTCCGGTGGACGTGTCCGGACTTGTGGCGCGGAATCGTGAGGACATCGCCCTCGACGTTGCCGTCGGCGATGAAGCGCTCGAGCTCCGTCGTGTGCCACCCACACGTCCCGAGCACCTTCAGGGCGTCCTGATACGGCGGCGCCGAGTGAGCCAGCGCTTTCAGGAAGTCCTCCTTGGGGACGACCTTGCTCCGCCGCGTCTGCGCCGCCTTCGCCTGCGGCATGGTGAGGTGGTGCAGGGTCGGGTCTTCATCGGCAGCCAACCGATGCACCCCGCCCTCCACGTCCCGGAGGCCGTTCTTGCGCAGGTAGCCGTAGAGGCTCTTCATGACCGCGATCTTCGGCGCCCGGCACTTCGTCCCGTTCAGCGCCTCCAGGATGCGCTCGATGCGCAGCTCCCGCAGGTCGACCGAGCCGAGCACCTCCTGCCACCAGGCCAGGTACACCTTCTGCTCGTGGACCCACTTCGGGCTGTTCTTCTTCTCGTCCCGGCTCCACGTGAGGAACTGAGCGGCCGTCTCCGCGTTCAAGAGGATGGGCAGCGCGCGTTCCGGGCGCCGGTCAGCCGGCGAGCGGTAACCCTCGGGGTCCGCCATGAAGCGGTCCAGCTCGTGGAGCGCGTCCTTGAGGTTGTCGGCCCCAGTCGAGACCTTGTACCGGCGGGGCCGTTCACCATCTTGGAGACGTAGTACGTCGGCCCGCTCGGGCCCTTGGGCTTCCGGCCTCGCTTGCCCTTGGCTCCGGCGGTACCGCTATCTGCCTCCGGCACGGCCGCGTCCGATGGAGCCGCAGGCTCCCCCAGGTCCTTCCAGTAAATCTCACCACCGGCCCAGGCGCCCCTGAACCCGCCTCGACGCTTCGCCTTCACGACGTGCTCCCGTGGAGCGTGTCGGGCAGCGTTACCCAACAGATTCCCCAACAGGGCGAATAAAAAGGGTCGGCTGCTTTCGCAACCGACCCGTAACTACCTGATTCTATTGGAGCCGACACCCAGATTTGAACTGGGGACCTACTGATTACGAATCAGTTGCTCTACCGGCTGAGCTATGTCGGCGCGAGAGGTGGGCGGGGAGTACCATGGGCGCCCATGTCCGGCAAGCAGAAATGATGTGGGCCGTTCAATCGCTCCTGCCACCCCACCCCATTTCTGGCGCGCTCATCGTTGGGTTTCCAACCATCCTCGCGGTTGACCACCCTGACAGAAATGACACATCGCGTCTGTCGCTGCTGACACACCGCGTTGTCATAACCTCCCGTTATCTTTCCAGATTTTTGGGAGCGAGGGGCCGAACCGCGCGGTTGACCCCCCGGGGCGCCTATGCACATAAGGGCGCCGCTACCCCCACGTGCCTCGCCCCACTTGGCGACGCGACAAGGAGCAAGTTCCGTCATGGCCAGCGAAGAGAATTTCATGCGCGCCCCGGCCCCTACGCCCAAGCGCACCGTCTACACCGAGGCGATGGAGATCTTCCATCGTGCCGCGGACCTCATCGCGCTGGACAAGCGCGTCCGCCTCGAGCTGGAGGAGCCGGACTACGAGCACATCTTCTATGTCACGGCCAAGCTGAAGGACCGCCTCGTCCCCCTCCCCGAGGACAAGGCGCGGACCTTCTCCAACCTGCCCGAGACGCAGGTGCGCAACAAGGAAGGCCTGGAGCTGCTGGCCAACGGCAACATCATCCTCAATGGCCGCGCGCTGCTCGGCTCGGACGTGGCCATCCGCCAGGGCCACCTGCGCCTGCCCGACGGCAAGGTGTACCAGCTGGTCCCCGGTGAATCGCAGCGCTTCAAGGCCTACCGCGTGCAGCACAACCAGGCGCGCGGTCCTTACAAGGGCGGCCTGCGCTACCACCGCGAGGTGTCCCTGGACCTCTTCAAGGCCCTGGCCGCGGAGATGACCTGGAAGACGGCCATCGCGGAGGTCCCCTTCGGCGGCGGCAAGGGCGGCATCCAGATCGACCCGCGCGAGTACGGCAAGGAGGAGATCGAGGCCATCACCCTGCGCTTCATGTACCGGCTCAAGAGCATGATTGGCCCGGACATCGACATCCCGGCGCCGGACGTGGGCACCAACCCCGCCATCATGGCCCTGCTCTACCGCCAGTACTCGGACGGTGAGCGCGAGCGCCACAACCTGCGCGGCATCGTCACCGGCAAGGACGTGCGCATCGGCGGCTCCGAGGGCCGCAACAAGGCCACCGGCCAGGGCGTGGCCTTCTGCATCGAGGACTACTACGCCGACCGCGGCGAGTCCGTGAAGGGCAAGACCTTCATCCTCCAGGGCTTCGGCAACGTGGGCAGCCACGCCGCCAACATCCTGGCGCAGATGGGCGCCCGCCTGCTCGCGGTGAACGACGCCGACGGAACCATCTTCAACGGCGACGGCATCGACGTGGCGGCGCTCTCCGCCTACGTGCAGGACCCCAAGAACCTCAAGCGCAGCGTGCTCGGCTTCCCGGGCGCCCAGCGCATCGAGAAGAAGGACCTCTGGGACGTCCAGGCCGACATCCTCGTCCCCGCGGCGCTGGGCGGCGAAATCACCGCCGACGTCGCCGAGCGCCTGAAGGTGCGCCTGGTCGCCGAGGGCGCCAACGGCCCCACCACCCCGGAAGCCGACCGCATCCTCGAGAAGCGCGGCATCGAGCTCATCCCGGACATCATCGCCAACGCCGGCGGTGTGACGGTGAGCTACTACGAGTGGATCCAGAACAAGCGCATGGAGCGCTGGAGCGAGGCCGAGGTGGATCAGCGCCTCGAGCGCGCCATGAAGCGCAACTACCGCATCATCCGCGACATCGCGCGCAACCAGCCGCGCAAGACGGAGATGCACGACAGCCGCCAGTACTGCATCGGGCAGACCGTGGACACCCGCTGCGCCGCGATGATCCTCGCGCTCAAGCGCATCGAGGCCCACTACCTCCTCGAGGGCTTCTCGCAGTAGGCGCGCCAGGCCGCTGAAAACACGAAGGGCACGGTCCTCCTCATGGAAGGCCGTGCCCTTTCGTCGTTTCCGGGCCCGGAAGGTGGCTTTGGCGCCCCCGCGGAGGTTCCGGGTTCGCCAGGCCGCCCAAGCCCCTCACGGGACCGGGATGGACGTCAGTGCATCACCCGCTCGCGGTCCACCAGGAGCAGGGGCGCGTCCTCCTGCGTCTCGTAGGCCACGATGCGCAGCCCCACGCCGCGGCTGCTGCCCTCGCGCCCGTCCTTGCGCCCGAAGGCCAGGGCCACCTGGTAGCGGACCTCGCACAGGCAGGTCATCTCCGTCCCGTCCTCGCCGGCGAACGTGACCTTCAGCTTCTCGCCCAGGCCCACCTGGTCCCGGACCTCCACGAACATGCCCCGCGCGCTGATGTTGCGGCCCACGCCACGCATCATCCCGTCCTGGGTGGTGAGGTAGACGGTGAAGACCTTGTCGAAACGGAGATGGGACCGGCGCTCGTGAGGACGCTCGAACATGGGGGTAGCTCCCGGAACAGGTGGTGACAGGCGCAACCTACACGGTAGCCACATGTAGGCAAGTTCTTCACCTACATCCACCCCAACACACCCATGTAACAAGTGCCGGGTCCTTTCCGAAATGGCACGATTCCCGGCTGGACCCCTGTTCCCCGGAGACCCTGCTCGTGAATCGCATCCTGGTTGCCGCCGCCCTGCTCCTGCCCGTGCTCGCCTTCGCCGACGCGGACCCTCGCTTCGCCAAGCTGCGTGACGAGGCCGAGCCCCTGGGCGGGCTGGGGACCTTCCTGGAGAAGTACATCGGCGCGTGTGACGGCCCGTTCGTGGACGCGCAATGCAAGTCCAACGCGGAGGCCTTCCGGAAGAAGTACCAGGGCAAGCGGCTGTACATGATCGTCACCGAGGACGACACGACCATGCTCAGCCCGGGCCCCTACTCACCGGGCTCGGGGGAGTACACCATCAACATCACCCCGTTCTTCCCCGGCGGCAGCTCGGCGCTTACCCACGGCGCGCCCAAGAAGACGGACGGCAACGGCAACCCCATCCTCCCCTACCTCACCGTCACCGGGGAGATGCCGGAGGGGTGGAACCTGCAGATGTTCACCCGCCTGTTCTCCATGCGGGCGGTGCGGGCCCAGGTCGTCTTCACGCCGCAGGGCGTGTGGAGCCTGCCCAAGAAGGGCGGCGGAAAGAACTACGGCGTGACGGCCCGTATCGAGGCCATCCTCCTCACCGAGGGCCGCAGCGGTCAGCCCATGGGCCTGTGGCTCAACGGCAAGGACGCCCGGAAGCGCTAGGCGCGCCTCAGCGGGCGACCGCGATGTACTGGAGCGTGTCGCCCCGCTTCACGCGCAGCAGGATGCTGGCCCCCGCGCTTCCCTTGGCCAGTGCCGCGCGCACCCCAGCCGCGTCCTTCACGCGGCGGCGGTTCACCTCCGTCACCACGTCCCCCGCCCGCAGCCCGGCCGACTCCGCCGGGCTGCGCGGCGTGACGCCCGACACCAGCGCGCCGGACCAGGCCGTCTCGCCCAGCGGGGCGGCGACTTCCGGTGTGAGGTCGCGGAGCACCAGCCCCACCTCCGCCTCGCTGGTCGTCCGCTGGATGAGACCCTCGGTGGCCTCCTGCGCCGGACGCGCCACCAGCCGCACCGTCACCTCCTGGGTGTCGGTGCCGCGCATCAGCGACAGCCGCGCCTCGGTGCCCGGCGCCAGCAGCGCCACCTTGCGCAGCAGCTGCAGGTAGGAGCCGATGGGCCGCCCGTTGACGGCCACCAGCCTGTCACCGGGGCGGATGCCCGCGGCGGCGGCGGGGCTGCCCTGGTAGACGTCCTTCACCAGCGGGGCCCGGCGCTCGGCGCCATTGGCGTGGATGCCGTCGTCGTTGATGACGACGCCCAGCCAGCCGCGCTCCAGCTTCCCGTTCTCGCGGAGGTTGGGCAGCAGCTCCTTCACCAGGTTGATGGGCACCGCGAAGCCAATGCCCTGCCCCTGGCTGATGATGGCGGTGTTCACCCCCACGACCTCGCCCTTCATGTTGAAGAGCGGACCGCCGGAGTTGCCGGGGTTGATGAGCGCGTCCGTCTGGATGAAGTCGTCGAACTGGCCCACGCCCAGCACGCGCTCCTTGGCGGAGATCATCCCGTGCGACACCGAGTGGTCCAGGCCGAAGGGGTTGCCAATGGCCACCACCCAGTCTCCCACCGCCATCTGGTCGGAGTCCCCCAGGTAGAGCGCGGGCAGCTGCCCCATGCCCACGCCGCTCAGGCGCAGCAGGGCCACGTCCGTGGAGGCATCACGGCCCACCACCGACGCGGCGAACTCGCGGCCGTCCGCCAGGCGCACCGCGATCTGCTGGGCGCTGGCCACCACGTGGTTGTTGGTGACGACGAGCCCGTCAGGCGTCAGCACGAAGCCGGAGCCCGTCGCGCGCTTCAGGCCCTCCATCCCGCTGCCGCGGGGCCCCACGGTGGTGATGTTGACGACGCCGGCCTCCACCGCGCGGATCAGCGGCGCCAGGGAGGACGGCGGAACGAAGTCGGGGATGCCCGGGTCGCCCTCGGCGCGCTCGCGCCACAGGCTCAGCGCGCCCGTCTGCCCGTCCGTGCCAGCGGCCTGTGCCGCGAACCAGGCGGCATGCTCACGGGCCCGCGCCGGCAGCCAGGAATCGAGCGGATTGTCGGCGGCCGCCACCCCCGGGGTGAGCGCCAGCGCGAGACATACGGACAGAAGTCGGGCAGACACGGGGAGGCAGCTTACACGGCGGGCCATGGTCGAGCGGACTCAACAACAGGGCCCGGCGCCCCCTTCCCGAGAAGGGGGGCGCCCGGGGGTGCGTCAGGCCTGGGCGGGGGCGACGTACTTCGCCACCTTCACCCGGGCCGGACGGATGACGCGGTCCTTCAGCCGGTAGCCGGCGCGCAGCTCGGCGACGACGCGCTGGTCCTCGTCCGGCGAGGCGGTGATTTCCATGTCCGTCGCCTCGGCCACGTTCGGGTCGAACGTCTGCCCCACGACGCTGAGGCGCTCGATGCCCGTGGCCTGGGCCTTGTTGAGCAGCACCTCGCGGATCATCCGCACGCCCTCGGCCAGCGGCGAGGTGTCCTGTGCACTGGCGGACAGGCAGCGGTCCAGCTCGTCGATGGCCTCCAGCAGCGTGACGGCCACGTTGCCGCGCTCCACGTCGAGCATCCGCTCGCGCTCGCGCGTCACCCGCTGCTTGAACTCCTCGCGGTCCTTCTCCCCGGCCTGCACGGCGCGGACGGCGGTGTCGTACTTCTTGCGGAGCGTCTCCAGCTCCGCCACCAGCCGCTCCCGCTCCGGGTCCTTCCCGGCGGCGGGCTCCTCGGGGGCACGCGGCTCTGGGGCCTGCTGCGTCGAAGAGGGCTCCCCGGCGGCGGAGACAGGTCCCTCGCCCGTGGCGGAAGGAGGCTGCTGCGAGGCTTCGGGGGCTGCGTCGGTGGGGGTGTTACCGGCCATGTCGAACCTGAGGCGATGGTGGGTGCGCAGTCTCGCGCGAAAGGTAGGGTTGCACTGCTCGCCCGGAACCTAACCGCGAGACCGCACCTGTCAACGCGGGAGCGAGCTAGTGCTCCTGGGGCGCGGCGGGGGACTCGGCCATGAAACCGTGGTCCACCTGCCCCGTCACCTCGTCGATGATCTCCACCTGCGCGGCCCGCAGCGAGTAGTAGAGGAGCCAGCGCTCCGCCGCCGTCAGGGTCCCCGCGGGCAGGGCCTCCTCAATCTCCTGAACCGTGAGCCGCCCCTCCTTGAGCCCCTTCGCGAAGAGGGCCTTCCGGGCCACGTAGCTCTTGCCGATCCTGTTCTCCACGGCGACGCCTCCTTTCTTCCGAAGATAATTTCGCCCACCGGTCACCGCAGGACGCCGCGGTGGCGGTGGGCTTCGGGACGGCCGGAGGGCAGGCGCCCAGCCAGCCGCGGCTCAGGAATCGAGCGTGTCCGAGTGCTGCGTGGGCGGCGCCTGGTCATCGCCGCCCCCGACGTCCACCGGGTGCGCGGAGATGACCTGGCGGGCCTCCGGGTGGAGCAGGCCGCGCTGCGCCTGCACCTTGGGGCCGAGAATGGTCACCATGGTGTCCTCCTCCACCACCTCCACGGCCAGGAGCCGGGCCGCCAGTCCCTGCACCTTGTCCTTGTGGGTGGTGAGCACCTCGCGCGCCCGGTCGAGCGCCTCGCTGACGAGCTTGCGCACCTCCTCGTCGATCATCCGCGCCGTCTGCTCGGAGTAGCTGCGGGACTCCGGCATGCCCGCGGAGCGGAGGAAGCCAGGACCATGGTCGGCGCTCAGGGCCACCGGGCCCAGCGTGCTCATGCCGTAGTCGCGCACCATCATCCGGGCCATCTCCGTGGCCTGACGGATGTCGTTGGAGGCGCCGGTGGAGATTTCGCCGATGAAGATCTCCTCCGCTGCGCGGCCGCCCATCATCCCCGCCATCTTGTCGCGCAGCTCGTCCAGCGACATGAGGTAGCGGTCCTCCAGCGGCAGCGACATGGTGTAGCCCAGCGCCGCCAGGCCGCGCGGGATGATGGACACCTTCGTCACCCGCTCCGCGTGCGGCAGCATCCAGCCGACCACCGCGTGGCCCGCCTCGTGATGCGCGACAATCTCCTTCTCGCGCTCGTTCATCCGGCGGTTCTTCTTCTCCAGGCCGGCGACGACGCGCTCGATGGCTTCCTCGAAGTCCGCCCGCATCACCGCGTCGCGATTGCGGCGCGCCGCCAGCAGCGCGGCCTCGTTCACCACGTTGGCCAGATCCGCGCCCGCGAAGCCCGGCGTGCGCGAGGCGATGGCCTTGAGGTCCACGTCCGAGCCCAGCTTCACGCCCTTGGCATGAATCTCCAGCACACGCTCGCGGCCCCGCTTGTCCGGACGGTCCACCAGCACCTGCCGGTCGAAGCGGCCCGGGCGCAGCAGCGCGCTGTCCAGGATTTCTGGCCGGTTGGTGGCCGCCAGGATGATGAGGCCCGCGCGGCTGTCGAAGCCGTCCATCTCCGCGAGCAACTGGTTGAGCGTCTGCTCGCGCTCGTCATGCCCGCCGGCCACGCCCGCATTGCGGCTCTTGCCGATGGCGTCCAGCTCGTCGATGAAGATGATGCAGGGGGCCTTGGAGGTGGCCTGCGCGAACAGGTCGCGAACGCGCGCGGCGCCCACGCCCACGAACATCTCCACGAACTCGGAGCCCGACAGACTGAAGAAGGGCACGCCCGCCTCACCGGCCACGGCGCGCGCCAGCAGCGTCTTGCCCGTGCCCGGAGGGCCCACCAGCAGCACGCCCTTCGGGATGCGCCCGCCCAGGCGGCGGAACTTCTCCGGCGTCTTGAGGAACTCGACGATTTCGCGCAGCTCGTCCACGGCCTCGTCCACGCCGGCCACGTCCTTGAAGCCCACGCCGGTGTCGGCCTCGGCCTGTACCTTGGCGCGCGTCTTCCCGAAGCTCATGACGCTCTGCGGGCCCTGGCCGATACCGCCCGCCACCCGGCGCATCATGAAGCTCCAGAAGAGGAAGAAGAGGCCCAGGGGTAGCAGCCATATCCAGAGCGCCTCGCCCAGCCCGGACTGCGGCACCGCCTCGAACTGGATGCCCTTCTGCTCCAGCAGCGGCACCAGCCCCTCGTCCCCGGCGACGCGGTAGGCCATCCACGGCAGGGCGCTGGGCTCGCCTCGCAGCGGCCGCTCTCCATCTCCTGGAGGAGGCGGCTGCGCGGTGTCCTTGAGGAAGCCCTTCACCCACTCGTTGGAGATCTGAACCCGGCTGAAGTTGCCGGCCTCCACGGCGTCCCGGAACTGGCTGTAGCTGACGCGGCGGACCCCCGCATCCTGGAAGACGTTGCGGAACAGCAGGAAGCCCAGGACGAGCAACAGGATGTAGCCCAACGGCGAGCCGAACTTGAACCCCTTCCCCGTTGGCGTTGGCTTGTCTGTCTTCTTTCCGCGCGGGCCCATCCCAGGCGGCAAATCCTGTGGCTTCATTGTCGGCACGCTCGACCCTCCCCCTCCCCCGCACGCGCGGACACCGTGACCGCGAGGCGTCTTCCCTGGCGGGCCAAAGATGTTCACCGTTGCCATACCGTCAACCCGCCAGGCGGGCTTCACGGCATGTGCGGGCCCTTGCGGCGGATCACCGACACCGGATCAACCACAGCGGTTGACCAGTGAACTCCGTCCCCAACAAATAGCCGTTGCCGTCTTGCAGGTAGGTGATGGCCTCCGCCTGGGCCTGACTCCCGCTCGGAACCTCGACAACCTCTCCCTGCAGCAGGTCCTCCAGCCGCGCGGCGTCTGGGCGGCGCAGCTCGTAGGCGCGTGAATAGGTGCGCAGCAGGAGCCGCTCGCCGGAGGCATGGAGCGACGCCGCGGTGGTGGCCCGGTCCATCCCCAGGGGTGCCGTCAGCGTGCCCAGCTTCTTCGCCTGGATGGACGTGCCGGCGTGCAGGCCATCCAGTGCGAAGACGTCACCCAGGGAGTCCAGCGACTTGGTGATGACGGCCAACCTGCCGGAGCGGGCGTCGATGATGACCGACTCCGCGTCTCGCGGGCCGTCGGGATACATGAAGGGCAGCACCTCGACCGCCACCGTGGCGTCCGTGAGGGCCTCCGGCTCGGGCAGCCGGTAGAGCCGCACCTGCTCGCGGCGCGCGAAGTTGTCGCCGATGTCCGCCAGGAAGACGCAGGGGCGCGACTCCCCCGGAGCGCAGGGCCCGACCGTGATGTCCTCGAGGTCACGGGGCTCGGCCCCGGTGAGCTTCAGCGTGGCGAGGATGGCGCCCTTCGCGTCCATCGCGAACAGCTCGAAGCCATTGCCAGAGTCGTTGTGGGCCCAGAAGGCGCCCGGGTGGCGCTGACTGGCGGCGAGGCCGGACAGCTCGGGCAGCACCTCCGGCACGGCGCCGGACTTCTGGGGCTCGCCGTACAAGGTACACCCCGGCACGCCCTGGGCGGGGACCTGGTTCGTCGCCTCGGGAGGCGGCTCCGCGGGCGGTGGAGGCTTGGAACGCGAGCATGCGCCCAGGAGACCCGCCAGCAGTGCCAGGAGGAGGCGGCGGGACACGTCAGCTGTCCAGGTCGAGCAGCTTGGCCAGCGTCTTGGCATCCGCGTCCGGGAAGCGGTAGCTCGACATCTCCTCCAGCGTCACCCAGCGGTGGTCGTGCACGCGCAGGTGCTGGATTTCGTCCGTGGGCCGCGTGAGGCGGCAGTGGAAGACGCGGAAGTCGATGTCGTAGTTCGGGTACTCGTGATGGGTGTGCATGGCCTGGCCAAGCACGTCGACCTCCACGCCCATCTCCTCCAGGATTTCCCGGGCCAGGGCCTCGGCGTCCTCCTCGCCCTCCTCCACGCGTCCGCCGGGGAACTCCCACAGCAAGGGCAGCGACGCGGTGGGGGGGCGCTGGGTAATGAGGTAGCACCCCTGCTCGTTCTGGAGCATCGCACCGACGACACGGACCTGACGGCGGGACATGCGCTTCTCCTCTTTCTGGCAGGACTCCGGGGGGAGGGGCGAACTAACACAGCCCTCGCCCGGCGCCAATGCCGCAACCCCTGCCGCCCAGCCTGTTCATGTCGGGGCGGGCTGGCCACCCTCCCCCAAGGCCGCACGTGCGCTACCGTCGAGAGGGGGTGGTCCTGGCCGCCCGCCCTACGACAATGTTCGAGTCCGTGCGCCGGCGCCTCAGCGTGTGGTGAATTGGATGACGGGAACGCAAGAAGGCGTCATGCTCGGCCCATGACGACGAGTCGCAGGGAAAGGGCCGAGGTGCTCGGGGCGGCACTGAAGGCCGCCCGCCAGGAGGCGGGGCTCGGAATGGAGGAGGTCGCCGAGCAACTGGAAATCCCCGTGGAGGTGCTGGCCCGGGTGGAACGGGGCGTCATGGTCCCGACCATTCCCACCCTGACGCGCCTGTGTGTGATTCTGAAGCTGGACCCGGACGCGCTCCCCGAGCTGCCGGAGATGAGCGACTGACGCCCGGGAGTGCAGTTGGCACTCCCTCCCGGCACGGGTGCAGGCTGGCGGCCCGGGGGCGCCTTCCGCCCGCGCCGTGGACCCGCGATGCTCGCGAGGCGGAACGCATTTCTGCCCCCGGCCCGGATGTCCATGCGTTGCCCCACCTGCCATCGACGTGTGGTCGAGCGCTGTCCGCTCCACGCCGAGGCCGCGATTCGCGCGCCGAGCCCGCAGCCCGCGCCGCCAGCGGTGCGCGGCTACGTCCTGGGGGAGGCCCTGGGCCGAGGAGGCTTCGGTCGGGTGTTCTCCGCCCGGCGCGAGCACGATGGGCACGAGGTCGCCCTCAAGGTGCTGGAGCCGCTGGCCGGAGAGCGGCTGTCCCGTGAGCTGGAGGCCCTGCGCCGCATCGGGCCCCCTGTGACACCCGCGCTGCTCGGCGAGGCGACGACGCCCGAGGGCGAGCGGGTCGTCGTCATGGAGCGCATCGAGGGGACGACCCTGGCGCGGCAGCTCGCGGAACTGCCCGGCGCGGGAGCCATGCCCTGGACCGAGGCGCTCCCGCTGATGTGCGCCCTGGCCGAGTCACTGGCCCGGGCCCATGCCGCGGACGTCATCCACCGGGACCTCAAGCCGGAGAACATCATGCGCTCGGGGGCACGGCTGGTGCTCCTGGACTTCGGCCTGGCTCGCCTGTCGTCGCGCGATGATGCGGAAGCCCTCGCGCCCGGTCTGACGCGCACGGGGCAGCGGCTGGGGACGCATGAATACATGTCCCCCGAGCAGTGCCGGGATGCGCGGCACATCGATGCGCGCTCGGACCTGTACAGCCTGGGGGTCATCTCCTTCGAGCTGCTGTGCGCTCGGCCCCCCTTCGTGGGCGATGGCGCGGCCGTGCTCCAGGCACATGTCTCCCGCAGGCCTCCGGCCCTGGCCTCGCTGACGCCGTGGCCCGTGCCCGGCGAGGTGGCAGCGGTGGTGCAGCGGCTGCTGGCCAAGGCCCCCGAGGACCGTTTCAGCAGTGCACGCGAGGTGGCCGGTGCGCTGCGCGGGATTCTGGACGTGGCGGGCGCGGAGCTGTCGGTGCGGGACATGGGAACCGTGCGTGCGCCGGGTGAGCCGATAGGCACGGCCGAAGGGCCAGAGCGCGCCTCGCAGCACGCACCTGTGGAACGGGACATGGGCCCCGCTCATGCGCCGGGTGAGCCGACAGGCACGGCCCTTGAGTCAACTCGCGGAGCGCGGCGTGCCCCTGCGGGACGAGACATGGGCCCCGCTAATGGGTCGGGCGTACGAACAGGCACGGCCCCTGAGTCAACTCGCGGAGCGCGGCGTGCCCCTCCGGGACGAGACATGGGCCCCGCTAATGGGTCGGGCGTACGAACAGGCACGGCCGCTAAGTCAACTCGCGGTGCGCGCCCCGTCCCCGCGGGACTGGACATGGAGCCCGCTGGTACGCCGGGCGCACCGACAGGCATGGCCGAGGGGGCAGTTCGTGGCTCGCGGCCCGAATCCGCGGCGACGCCAGCAGCGGACGCGAGCACCGAGGTCGCGCTGCTCGGGGTGCGCACCTTGGAGCCCGCTCCGTCCCTGGTGGCCCACCTGGGAGGCAGCGGCGCCACCCTGGCTCGCGTGGAGGCAGGCCTCGCGCTCTTCGCCTTTCCCCACGAAGCGCCTGTGGAAGCCGGGCTGCGGGCCGCGCACCGCGCCGCGGAGCTGCTGAGGAACGTCCTCCCCGGCGAAGCCACTTTCGCCGTGCATTGCGCGCCACTGCGAATCCGTGAGCGCTCGGGCCGGCTCACACTCGGGGGCTCCGGCCTGGAGCGCCCGGAGCGGTGGTGGCCTCCCTCCGGACAGGAGGCCGCCACGGGGCCCATCCACTTCACGGCCCAGGCCCGAGCCTACGTGGACGAGGCGACGGCGACGCCCGCCCCTCCCCTCCAGGCCCCTCCGGCCGACGTCCTCCTGGGCCGGGACAAGGAGCTGTCCTGGCTGCGCGAAGGGCTCGCGCGCGCCCAGTCCAGCGGTTCACCCGTACTGCGCACGCTGCTGGGCGACGAGGGCCTGGGCAAGACGCGCCTGCTCTCGACATGGAGGAAGGAACTGGAGGCGACGCCTGGGGTCGGCGTCCTCGTCGTGGAATCGCTGGCGGACGAGAGCAGCGCCAGCGAGAGCGGCCTGCGCAGCCTCGTCTGCACCGTCCTCGGACTCCCGTCCCAGACGGCGTCAGACGAGGCCCTGTCCCGGCTGCTGGCTGACACATGGCCTTCCGACGACCTGGCGGCGATGCACCCGGCAGCACGGAGACAACGCGTGGCGCGGGCCATCGCGGAACGCCTGTGGCGGCTGGCGGCCACGCAACCCTGGGTGTTGCTCGTGGACGACGCGCACGCGCTGGACCCCACCGCCCTCGATGCCCTGGAGCTCGCGACGCTCACGGGTGGCACCGCGTCGCTCTGCGTGGTGCTCGCCGGGCGGCACCGTCTCCTCGAGATGCGCCCCTACCTCGGCGAGCGGGCCCTCCATGCCGAGCAGCGAGAGCTCCCAGCCCTCTCGGAACAGGACGCACGAGAGCTGCTCCGTCACCTCCTCCGCCCGGTGGACCTGATCGCCGAGGGTGTCCTGCGCGAGCTGGTGGACCGCTGTGGCGGCTCGCCCTTGCGCATGCAGGAGACGGTGCGCGCCCTCCGTAGCGCGGGAGCCATTCGCACCCGGCCGGACGGTGGCGCCTACCTGGCGGCCGATGCGCTGAACGGACTGAGGTCCGACCTCTCCGGCGCGGATGAGCGGCTCGCGGAGCGAAGCCTCTCGGCCCTGCCCTCCGGCTTGCGCGCGCTGCTCCAGGTCGCGGCGTTGCTGGGAGACGACGTGCGCCTGGACGAGCTGTCCGCCACGCTCGCTCAGCTGGAGCTGGACGCCTCGCTGGACCTGTCGCTCGACCCGGGAGTCGCCCTGGAGCGGCTCGCGCGCGCGGGGATGCTTGAACCCCGTGGCCCGCGACGGTGGCGCTTCGAGCACCCCACGCTGCGCGAAGCCTATGGCGCGTTGCTGCCCGCGCCGCTGAAGCGAAGCATCTGCCTGGCGGCCCTGCGCGCCCTCCCCGATGCCCCCACCGCCCGCCGGGCTCGGCTGGCGGAGTCTGCGGGAGACCTGCGACAGGCCGCTTCCCTCCACACACAACTGGCGGAGTCTGCCCGCCGCGCGCACCGGCTGCTGGAGTCGGAGCGGCACTCCTCCGCCGCGCTGGCCCTGGTCGCACGCGAAGACGGGGCGACCCGACTGGAGCTGCTGTCCGGCCGCGGGAGGGTCCGCTACCGCCTCCAGCGCATCGACGACGCCATCGAGGACCTGCGCGCCGCCCGAGCGCTGGCCGTGGCCCACCAGGACGTGGTGCGCGAGGCCGACCTGCTGCTCGAAGAGGCCACCGCCCTGGACTGGCAGGACGACGCGGAGGGGTCCACCGCACTGCTGGAACAAGCGCTGCGCTGCCTTCGAGATGGCGTTCCCCCCGCGCTGGCCGCACGGCACGCCCTGGCCCACGCGCGTGTCCTCGTCAGGCGCGAAGACCTCACCGGCGCCGTGCCCGCGCTGGAGCAAGCCGTCACGGCCGCTCGCGCAGGAGCGGACACGGAGACCGAGGCCATTGCCCTGTCCATGCTGGGCGCGATGCTCGCGTGGACTGACCGGTTGGACGAGGCCGCGAACCGTTTTGCCGAAGCCATCGCCCTCTGCGAGCACACCGGGGACACCCTCCACCTGGGCGTGGCGCTCAACAACCGGATGGTGTTGCACGTCCAGCGCCGCGACGCCGCCGCGGCTCGCGCGGACCTGGAGCGCGCGGTGTCGCTGGGGCGAGAGCTCGGCAACGTGCAGATTGAACGGACGTCGGCCTTCAACCTCGCGCTGCTGCTCGGCTACCAGGGCCGTGCCGCCGAGGCGCTCCCCCTTGCGCGCCGGGCCGGTGTCCTCAGCCAGCGCTTCTTCCCCAGGTCCATGGCCCAGGACGCCCTGCTGGTGGCACGCCTGTGCTGCGAGCTGGGTGACCTTCCAGAGGTGTCACGCCACCTCGAGTGGCTGGAAGCGCCCGACACGCAGTCGCGGCTGTCGCCAGCGGACCGTTTGATGCTCTCCGTCGTCCGGCGCGTGGTGGACGAAGCCCGGGGCCTCCAGCCCTACGCCGCGAACGAATGGGCCCGGCTGGTCGATGTGTCGGGACAGGTGGCTACTCCCGACGAGCGGCTGGAGATTCTCGTCTGGGCGGCACGCGCGGCACGCGCAGCGGGTGACGCCGCCACGCTGCGCAAGCGGGTTGAGGAAGTCGAGGCGACCGCGCGCGAGGCCCCACTCTGGACGGACCGCGTCCGGGCCCTGGTGGAGGCGCCCTGAGAGGCGTGCTAGCAGGGCACGAGCAGCGCAGGTCTGATGCGCACGGAGGTACACCCCATGGCCGGAGGGGCCCCACGCGACCACGAAGTATCCCTTTACGGTGACGAGCTGGAGCCCGGAGCGCTGGTGGGCGACTGGGTCATCGAATCCCGCGTCCATGCCGGCGTGAGCGCGTGGCTCTATCGCGCGACCCACTTCAGCACCCGGGCACCGGCCGCGGTCAAGGTCGTGCGCGCCGAGCTCAACCACGTGCCGGGCGTGCTTCGGCGATTCAAGCAGGAGGCGGACACGCTCCGGGCCTTGCGCCATCCTCACATCGTGGAGGTGCTCGAATACGGAGAGCTTCGCGACGGGCGCCCCTGGCTGGCCATGGCGTGGCTGGAAGGTGAAAGCGTGGACCGCTGGCTCACGCGCCGGGGGCCCTTCTCGCTGGGCGAGGCGCTCACGGTGATGGAGGAACTGGGTTCCGCGCTGCACCTCGCCCATGGTCTCGGCGTCCTGCACCGCGACCTCAAGGCCCAGAATGTGATGGTGCTCCCGCGCGCCGAGGGCTTCACCGTGAAGCTGGTCGACTTCGGCATCGCCCGCGTGGAGCCGCCCGAGGGGCTCACCGGCCTGACGACGGGCGGCACCGTGCTGGGCACGCCGATATCGATGGCTCCCGAGCAGATTCGCGGCCAGGCCGTGGACGCGCGCACGGACCTGTATGCGCTGGGCGTGCTGCTCTACCAGCTCCTCACGGGGACACTTCCGTTCGACGGAGCCAGCGCGGTGGAGGTCGAGGAACAACATCTGCACGCCCCGCCGCCGCGCCTCGCTGGGCGGGTTCGCGCGCCGCCCGCGCTGGACGACGTGCTCCAGCGGTGCCTCGCGAAGACACCCGAGGCACGCTGGCCGGATGTGCCCACGTTCCTGGATGCCCTTCGCGCGGCCCTCGCGCCGGGGCCTCCGGCGAGCTGGGCCGCTGCCCTCTACGTGGAGCTTCGCTTCCCCGACGTCGTGGACGAGCCGTCCGACGCGGCGCTGGATGCCCGGGACGCCGCGATGGACACGGCGCTCGCCGAGTTGGAGGCGCGTGGCTGGAGGCTCGCGCTGGAGAGCGGCAATGCCGTGCTCGCCTGGCATCCTCTGTCCCCCGAGCCCGAGGCCCGGGGCCGCGAACTGGATGACACGCGGCACCTGGCAGGCACCGTCCTTCAACGGGCGTGCGAGGTGGCGGGCGCGAACGTGGAGGTCCGCGTGTATGCCCACGCGGCCCCCATCGAGCTCGGCGAGGACGCGCAGGGAAGGCCCCGACTGCTCCGAAGCGAGCTGCTGCGCCTGGAAACCTGGGCGTCAGGCGGCACGGCAGGCCAGGTGCGCCTGTCGGAGGCCATCACAGCGCGCTGACGACGTCCTACGCTCGCAGGCCGTGCCGGCGCAGCAGCCGGTACAGATACACGCGATCCATATCGGCGGCGGCGGCGGCCTGCGACACCTTGCCCCCGTGCAGCTTGAGGAGCGCATCCAGGTACTCGCGCTCGAACGCCTCGAGCGCGCGGCGGCGTGCCTCGGCGTAGGGCTGCTTGGGGTCCACGAGGCTGCGCAGCACGGCCTGGGCGCTCACCTCGTCGGCATCGGGCGGCATGGCGTCCTGGAAGACGAGGCAGCGCTCCAGGTGATTGCGCAGCTCACGCACGTTGCCGGGCCAGGCGGCCCGCTGGAGCTGGGCGATGAACTCGGGCGTACCGAACGATGAGAGCTGCGCATCGCCCGCCCCCAGGTTCTTCAGGATGCGCTCGGCGATGAGCGGGATGTCCTCGGGCCGCTCGCGCAACGCGGGGATGATGATGCGCACCACGGCGAGCCGGAAGAACAGGTCCGGGCGGAAGCGGCCGACGTTCACCTCCGCGCGGAGGTCGCGGTGCGTGGCCGCGATGACACGCACGTTGACGGGCTGGTAGCCATTGGCCCCCAACCTGCGAATCTCCTTGTTCTCCAGCACCCGTAGCAGCTTGGGCTGAAGCTCCGGGGGCAGCTCGCCAATCTCGTCCAGGAAGATGGTGCCGCCGTCCGCCTCCTCGAAGGCGCCGATACGGCGCTGAAGGGCGCCCGTGAAAGCGCCCTTCTCGTGGCCGAACAGCTCGCTCTCCAGCAGGTTCGCGGGGATGGCGCCACAGTCCACGGTGAGGAAGGGCCCGGAGGCCCGTGCGCTGGCCTGATGGATGGCGAAGGCCGCGCGGCTCTTGCCCGTGCCCGTCTCTCCTTCCAGCAGCACCGTCGCGTCGCTCGCCGCGGCGCGCTCCAACAGCGCGAAGCTGCCGCGCGCCACAGCGGAGGACCCCACCAGCTCACCGAACGTCGTGCGATCCGAGATGAGGAGCCGGTTGCTCTCCGGGCTGAAGTCGAAGCGGACGCTGACGCGCCCCAGGCGGAGGATGCTGCCTCCGCGCAGGTACGCATCGCGCACATGGACGCCATCGAGAACGGTCCCATTGCGGCTGTCCAGGTCCCGCAGCCGGGCGCCATCCGGGTCGACCTTCACCTCGCAGTGAAAGCGCGAGACGGTGGGCTCCTCGATGACGAAGTCATTGAGCCCATGCGAACCGATGGAGCACGAATCCGCGTTGGACTCCTTCGACTGACCGGGCTGCGGGCCCTCCAGGACGGTGAGCCGGAAGCGACGGACCGCGCCTCCCGCTCCGGGTCGTCCCGTCCCCGTTGGTCGCGTCTGCTGGATGGCATCAGTCGCCTCGGACATTGGCCCCGCCCCCCTGCGGTCGATCGGAGTGACTCATCGACACATGACGCTACCACCGCGCGCTAGCCAAGACGCCATTCGACGGTGAAGTCCGGCCCATCACCTGCCGAGTCCAGGCGGGCCAATGCCTCGGGCCGTTCGTCTCCAGTCCACAGGCCCACGACGTCCTGTAGGAGCCAATGAGACAGTGGCCGGGCCACGCGCTGGACCGCCTCGCGTGACACGCCCGACAGCGAGCGCTGGCTCTCCATCAATGCGCGCACCGTGCGCGAGGGGACCACCCAGCACTCGGCTCGGGGGAATGGCGGCACCAGGAACAGGCAGAACGCGGCCTCGGTCCGCAGCAGTTGCGCATCCAGGTGCTCACGGCCGAGCTTGAACGCGGGTAGCCACTGGCCCTCCCCGCGCTGCTCCAGCTTCACGACGTGCAGGGACACCATTCGGCGCGTGCGCAGGAACTCGCCCACCGCGATGTCGAGGACGAAGGCCACCTCCACGCCGGAGCGCCCGGCGCCCGGCAGTGGCTCGGGCACTGGGGCCCTGGGCTTCGGCGCCACGGGCTCTGCCGCCGCAGCTACGAACCCAGCCGCTTGAGCCACGGCCCGCACCGAAGCCGTTGCGGTTTCCTCCTCCGCAATCGAAGGCTCCGATTCAGGCGCAATTCGCTCCGCCGACGCTGATTCGGTATTCGCAGCCGCCGCGACAGGCTCCACCGATGTTGCTTCGCTAGCCGCGGCAACGGCTCCAGCCTCCACCGGCGTTGCTTCACTAGCCGCGGCGACGGACTCAGCCCCCACCGACGTTGCATCAGCAGCCGCGACGACGGACTCAGCCCCCACCGACGTTGCATCAGCAGCCGTGGCGACGGACTCAGTTCCCACCGACGTTGCATCAGCAGCCACGGCGACGGCATCAGCCTTCACCGACGCTGCTTCGCTAGCCGCGGCGACGGCATCAGCCTTCACCGACGCTGCTTCGCTAGCCGCGGCGACGGCCTCAGCCTTCACCGGCGCTGCTTCGCTAGCCGCGGCGACGGCCTCAGCCTCCACCGACGTAGCTTCGCTAGCCGCAGCATCGGCCTCAGCCTCCACCGACGTTGCATCAGCAGCCGATGCAATTGGCATGGGCTCCACAGACGTTGTCTCGGCGGCCGCTACGGCCCCCACCGGCGTTGCTTCAGTAGCCGAAGTAATCGCCACGGTCACCACAGACGTTGTCTCGGCGGCCGCTACGGGCTCCACAGACTCGCGGCGCCGGAGCGACAGCGCCAGCGCTCGCGGCGCCGACTGTCCTTGTGCCATCAGCGCGGACAGGTCCTCCTGCACGCGCGCCAGTTCGGCGGACAGACCCTCCAGCAACTCCGCCGCCAGCGCCGGAGTGTCCTCGCGGAAGCGCGCAGGATAACGAGAGGAGAACTCGGCCTCCGCGCGACCGATAGCGCCAAGCAGCGCCTCCTCCAGGTCCCGGTCTCGCAGCCACGTCCGGCCGCCCAGTGGCACCGCGCGCGTCACGTGCAGGTGGCGCAGGGCCTCCGTCAACGTCGCAGGCCCGGTACCCGGCACGGGCTCCACGCCAGTCCCCGACTTGCTCTTCCCTTCCTCGCCCTGGAACCAGGACTGGAGGGTGCGCACACGGAGCCGGACCCGCGAGGAAGGGTGCTCCTTCAGCCGCCGAACCTGCCGCCGGTCCGTGGCGGTGCGGACCAACGCCAGCACCGTGAGCTCCGCTTCGGACGACGCGGCATCCGGCGCGCACCACAGGAAGAACTCGATGGCCGCCTTGCGAAGCACGGGCTTGCGTCCCACGCGCTCGGCGACCTCGTGCCGCCACGCGGCCAGCTCGTCCAGTCCTGGCCGCACACCTCCCGGAAGGAAGCGCGGCCAGAGCTCGGCGCACTCCTCCGCCAGCCAGTGCAGGTGCTCGAATCCCGGAGCGCCCGGCCGCAGCTTCGTCAGGGCCCGCTTGCGCCGCTCGAACGCATCCGGCACACCCTTGCGGACCGCCGCCCGGAACAACCGCTCTTCCAGCCACAGCAGCGTGAGCACCAGCCCCGGCTCGCCCTTGCGCAGCGTGGCCTGGCAGTGGTCGAGCACGAAGCGCACCGGGCCCAGGTCCGCCGCGCCTTCGAATTCGCCGCCCACCAGCGCACCCAGCGCCCCGCGGAGCCCGTCCACCGGCGGCGCATCGAAGCGCGCCAGCAGCTCGCACAGGTTCTCCACCACCTCGGGTGGGCCCCCTACCTCCAGCGTCCGCGACAGCAGCAGCCCGGCCCTCGCGCACCAGTCCGGCTCCTTCCGTCCCGCGGGGTAGCAGGCCAGGAAGCCACTCATGCCACTGCGTCCCTCGGGGGACGTCGCCAGGGCGAAGAGCCGCTCGGCCAGGACCTCCGAGGCTTCCCGCCAGGGCAGCCGCGAGGCCCGCGTCCGGATGAAGTCCGCCAGCCGGTCCCTGCCCTCCGCCACCGTCGCGGGCATCAGCGCGCGCAGCTGCTCCAGCAAGGCGATGGAGCGAGCCCCCGTGCCCAGCACCTGGCGCAGGTCCACCTCCACCGCGCCGTGGAAGCGCAGGGCCCGGCCATCGAAGGAGCAAGGCGCGTCGCCCACCATTGCCCGCAGCGATTCGGGGTGGCGCTTGAGGATGCGCGTCAGCACCGTGGTGACGGTGGCTTCCGTCTCGCGCCGCACCCGCGCAACGGTCTCCACGTCCCCCGCTTCGAGGAGCCCGGCGAGCATTGCTTCCTGCCGCCACATCAGCCGCGGCAACAGCCCCGGCAGCGGCGCCACATAGGGCCAGAGCAGCTCGATGCACGACGAGAGCAGGAACAACAGCTCGGCGGGGGTCCGTTCGCCCGAGTCGAGCCTGCTCCACGCCGCGGCCCGCGCCAGGGTGCGCTCGTCCAGCGTGGCGCCACGCACCCAGGCCGCGAACGACTCACGCCACCCGGCGGAAGCCACCGCGGCCTCCGCCGTGGACGTGCCCGTCACCGTTTCGTAGAGCGGCCGGAGCGACTCCGGCCACCCTGCTTCACTGACCGGCTGCATGGTCTCTCACGCGCCTCACGCCACCGCTCCCGCGGGCAGGGACCGCGTCTCCCCCGCTGGGGCGATGCTGATGACCACCGACTTCGAGGTCGGCGTGCGGCTCTTCTCCGCGAAGCTGTTCACGGGCACCAGCACGTTGGCCTCGGGGAAGTACGTGGCGGCGCACCCTCGCGGGATGTTGTACGGCACCACGCGGAAGCTGCGCGCCAGCCGGGTCTCACCCTCGAAGTGGCTGCGCAGGTCCACCACCTGGTCCGCCGACAGCCCCAGGGCCTTCATGTCCGAAGGATGCAGCAGCACCACCCGCCGGCCGTTGCGGATGCCGCGGTAGCGGTCGTCCAGCCCGTACACCGTGGTGTTGAACTGGTCATGCGTGCGAATCGTCATCATCAGGAGCTGCCCCGGCTCCAGCGTGATGTTCGGCAGCGCGTGCACCGTGAAGTGGGCCTTGCCGCTCGCGGTGGTGAAGCGCCCCTCGCGCGGTCCGTTGGGCAGGGCGAAGCCCCCCGGCTCGCGCACCCGGCGGTTGAAGTCGTCGAAGCCCGGGATGACACGGGCGATGCGCTCGCGGATGCGGTCGTAGTCCTCCACCAGCGACAGCCAGGGGACGCTCGACCGCGCACCGAGCACCGCCGACGCCAGCCGGGCCACGATGACAGGCTCGCTGAGCAGGTGCTCCGACGCAGGCGCCACCGTGCCACGGGAGGCCGACACCACGCCCATGGAGTTCTCCACCGTGACGAACTGCGCGCCGCCCGCCTGGACGTCGCGCTCGGTGCGGCCCAGGCACGGGAGGATGAGCGCCCGCCGCCCATGGACCAGGTGCGCGCGGTTGAGCTTGGTGGACACGTGCACGGTGAGGCGCGTGCGGCGCAGGGCCGCGGCGGTGAACTCGGTGTCCGGCGTGGCGGACAGGAAGTTGCCGCCGAGCGCGAAGAACACCTTCACCCGGCCATCGTGCATCGCATGCAGCGTCTCCACCACGTCCATGCCGTGGTGCCGCGGCGGCACGAAGCCGAACTCCCGCTCCAGCCCCGCCAGGAGCGCCGCGGGCGGCTTCTCCCAGATGCCCATGGTGCGGTCGCCCTGCACGTTGCTGTGGCCACGCACCGGGCACAGCCCCGCCCCCGGCTTTCCGATGCTGCCACGCAGGAGCGCCAGATTGACGATCTCCTGGATGCAGGCCACGCCGTTGCGGTGCTGCGTCAGGCCCATGGCCCAGCAGAAGATGTTGCGCTCGGAGCGCGCGAGGATCTCCGCCGCCGCGACCACCTGCGCGCGAGGCACGCCGCTGCCCGCCTCCACGTCCTCCCACGTCACCGCGCGCATGTGGGCGGCGTAGGCGTCGAAGCCCAGCGTCTTGTCGTCGATGAAGGCCCTGGCCACGACGGAGCCCGGCCGGGCGTCCTCCATCTCGAACAGCGCCTTGCCCAGGCCCTGCAGCAGCGCCGCGTCGCCGTTGATTCGCACCTGGAGGAACAGGGTGTTGAGCGCCGTGCCGGGCCCGATGAGGTGCAGCACGTCCTGCGGATGCTTGAAGCGGTTGAGCCCCGTCTCCGGCAGCGGGTTGATGCTGACAATCTGGCAGCCCCGGCGCGCGGCGGCCTGGAGCGACGACAGCATGCGCGGATGGTTGGTGCCCGGATTCTGGCCGATGACGAAGATGGCGTCGGCCTTGTCGAAGTCCTCCAGCGTGACGGTGCCCTTGCCAATGCCCACCGTCTCGTTGAGCGCCGTGCCGCTGGACTCGTGGCACATGTTGGAGCAGTCCGGCAGGTTGTTGGTGCCGAACTGCCGCACGAAGAGCTGGTACAGGAACGCGGCCTCGTTGCTGGTGCGGCCGGACGTGTAGAAGCTGGCGGCGTCCGGGCTGTCGAGCGCGTTCAGCTCCTCGGCCACCAGCGCGAAGGCATCGTCCCAGGTGATGGGCTCGTAGTGCGCAGCGCCCTCGCGGAGCACCATCGGATGCGTGAGCCGGCCCTGCTTGCCCAGCCAGTGGTCCGTCTGCTGGGACAGCGCCGCCACGCTCCACTGGCGGAAGAACTCCGGCGTCACCCGCGCGGACATGCCCTCTTCCGCCACCGCCTTGGCGCCGTTCTCACAGAACTCCGCCATGGAGCGGTGGCCGGGGTCGGGCCACGCGCAGCCGGGACAGTCGAAGCCCTCCTTCTGGTTGACCTTGAGCAGCAGCCGGGTGCCGCGAACGACGTCCATTTCACCATAGACGTGCCGCATCGCGGAGACGACGGCGGGGATGCCGCCCGCCACCGTCGCGATGGGGCCCACCGAGGGCCCTCGCAGTTCCTCGGGAGGCTGGGCGCTCGGGGGCGCCTTCACGAGGGAGGAAGCCGCCCCGGCTCCCGGTCCCTGTGCGTTTCGCTTCCCGTCATCCATGGCACTCCCTCCAGGCGACCTGCGGCCGGTCGACCGGCCGACCGCGACGCAGGGGACTCTACCGCGCCCGGGCCGCGCGGGAACGCTCGCGGAGCACCGGGCGCCTCACCCGCATGCCGCCTCGCCGGGCGCCTCCGTGCCCGGCCGGCCCCCGTTCTGGGACAGGCCGCGTTGCCAGGACCGCTCGCGGTCCAGAACGTCCAGGGACGAGGTCCGGGCGAACAACCCCGGAGCGAGGAGGCCATCCAGATGAACGGCAGGCGCGACGACGATCCACGGTGGGCAGACCGAGAGCGGTCCCGAGGCACGTGGGAGGACGAACGATTCCACCGGCGTGGCCCGCCGTCCCGGCCACCCGACTGGGACGAGCGCGGCGACGCGCACGGCCCCGAGCGCCGGGACACCTGGGGCGAGGAGGACGACTGGCAGCCGCGCGCCTTCGACAGCGAGCGGTACTTCCGAGACGCGGCGAGGGAGCGGGATGCGCGCGACTTCCGGCACGACCTCGACTACGGCCGCGCCGCACGCGCCCTGGACCGTGCGCGGGAATACGGCCGTGACTTCCACCTGGACCGGGAGCTGGACCGCCGCGCCCGGGACTTCGACCCGGAGCAGATTGCCCGGCAGCCCGGCTACAGCCCCAGCGGCACCTTCCGGGACGTCGGAGAAGACGCATCCGCGGACGACCGCTTCCATGGAGGCCCACGGGGCGGCCAGGGACGGGGCCGGCGGGGCCGGACGGGCGACTACGGTGGCCCAGACGCCCGGGGAGGCCCAGGGGGTGGCACCTCTGGCTACCGGGGAGCAGATGCCACCCGGGAAGGCCGCCACCGGGCCACGGGAGGCATGGACCGGAGCCGGCCCTGGCGTGCCGCCGGGCGCCTGGCGGAGACGGACGTCCGCTACGGCGGCACCCAGCCCGCGGGCCATGGGCCCGGTGTGGAGAACATGGCGCCGCCGTGGGACGGGTACGCCACCAGCCGCACCCGGCCGGAGGACCACGAGCGGGGACACGGCGGCTACGAAGGCGGCGTGGAGCGCCGGGGAGGCCACGGGCAGGTGCCTCGAGGCCGGGCACCGCGCGGCTACCAGCGCTCCAGCGAGCGCATCCTCGCGGACCTCTGCGACCGGTTGATGCAGAGCTGGGTGGACGCCGGAGACGTCGACATCCGCGTGCGCGACGGCGTGGTGCTGCTGGGCGGCGTGGTGCGCAGCCACGACGAGCGTCACGCCACCGAGGCGCTGGCCAGGGACGTGCTCGGAGTGAAGGAGGTCATCAACGACATTCGCGTCCATCGCGACGAGGGCGTCATGGCCCCGCCCGCCCCGCGCAGACCCGTCCAATACCCCGGGAGTGATGAGCCCGACGACGACACGCTGCATTCGTGAGGCGACGGACGCGACGCGGCGCGACGGAGACATCGCAGTGGCCCGGAAGCACGCCGGTTCAGGTAGTGTGCCGGGCCTTTCCGTCTGCCACACCCTAGGAGTCCGTTCATGTCCCGCGTCATCCGTGCCCCCCGTGGTTCCACCCTGTCCTGCAAGGGCTGGGTCCAGGAGGCCGCGCTCCGGATGTTGATGAACAACCTCGACCCGGACGTCGCCGAGCGCCCCGAGGACCTCGTCGTCTACGGCGGCACCGGCAAGGCCGCCCGCGACTGGCCCTCGTTCGACCGCATCGTGGCGAGCCTGAAGGACCTGGGCGACGAGGAGACCCTGCTCGTCCAGTCCGGCAAGCCGGTGGGCATCTTCCGGACGCACCCGGACGCGCCACGCGTGCTCATCGCCAACTCCAACCTCGTGGGCCGCTGGGCCAACTGGGAGCACTTCCACGAGCTGGAGAAGAAGGGCCTGATGATGTACGGCCAGATGACCGCGGGCTCGTGGATCTACATCGGCACGCAGGGCATCCTCCAGGGCACCTACGAGACCTTCGCCGCCGCCGGCCGCTACCACTTCGGCACCGATGACCTGGCCGGCCGGCTCATCCTCTCCGGCGGACTGGGTGGCATGGGCGGCGCGCAGCCGCTGGCCGCCACCATGAACAACGCGGTGTTCCTCGGCGTGGAGATCGACCCCACCCGCGCCCGCCGCCGCGTGGAGACGCGCTACCTGGACGTCGTCGCCAAGGACCTGGACGAGGCGCTGGCGCTGGTGAAGGAGGCGCAGGAGAAGCGCGTGGGTCGCTCCATCGCCGTCATCGGCAACGCGGCCTCGGTGTTCCGCGAGCTGTACCGCCGCGGCATCAAGCCAGACCTCGTCACGGACCAGACCAGCGCGCACGACCCGCTGAACGGCTACATCCCCACGGACCTGTCGCTGGAGGCGGCCGCCGAGCTGCGCCAGCGCGACCCGGAGACCTACGTCCGCCGCGCGCGTGAGTCGATGATGATGCACGTGCAGGCGATGAACGACTTCCAGGCGGCCGGCAGCCACGTCTTCGACTACGGCAACAACCTGCGCGGCCAGGCGCAGCTGGGCGGCATGGAGAACGCCTTCGAGTTCCCCGGCTTCGTCCCGGCCTACATCCGGCCCCTCTTCTGCGAGGGCATGGGGCCCTTCCGCTGGGTGGCGCTCTCCGGTGACCCGGAGGACATCCGCGTCACGGACCGCGTGGTGCGCGAGCTGTTCCCCCAGAAGGCCTCGCTCCAGCGCTGGCTGCACATGGCGGAGGAGCGCGTGGCCTTCCAGGGCCTGCCGTCGCGCATCTGCTGGCTGGGCTATGGCGAGCGCGCCAAGGCGGGCCTCGCGTTCAACGAGCTGGTGCGCAAGGGCGAGGTGAAGGCGCCCATCGTCATCGGCCGGGACCACCTGGACTGCGGCTCGGTGGCGTCGCCCAACCGCGAGACGGAGGCGATGAAGGACGGCACGGACGCGGTGGCGGACTGGCCCATCCTCAACGCGCTGGTGAACGCGGTGAACGGCGCCTCGTGGGTGTCCTTCCACCACGGCGGCGGCGTGGGCATGGGCTACTCGCTGCACGCGGGCCAGGTCATCGTCGCGGACGGAACGCCGGAGGCCGCGCGCCGCATCGAGCGTGTGCTCACCAGCGACCCTGGCATGGGTGTGCTGCGCCACGCGGACGCGGGCTACCCGGAGGCCATCAAGGTGGCGAAGCAGCGCGGCGTGAAGATTCCCGGCATCACCGCCTGAGACAGGAGCCAGCCGTGATGCGCTTGCGCGCGACAGTCGTCGGGCTGTGGAGCGCCGCCATCGCGGCATCGGCGGGGTGTGCCCCCACGGCCATGGGCCCCATGGTGATGCGCCTGGGGCCCGGACGGCCGGACCAGAATGTCATGCAGATGGGCATGCGCTCGGGCCCCCGGCTCAGCGCGCCCATCGCGGGGACGCAGCCCAATCTGCCCACGGGGGACCGTTTCCGCGGCGACGAGGCGAGCTTCTCCACGCAGCAGTGGGGCGTGGCCTTCGACGCGGCCTTGACATTGCCGCTGTCGGAGCGGCTGCACGTGCACACCGGCATCCAGGGCGAGATGTTCCTGCCCGTGCCGCTGCCCGGGTACGGGGTGTACGCCGGAGCGTCGTACTACCTGGGCTCGGAGCAGCTCGGGCTGGCTCCGGCGCTGGCGCTCCGGGGCGCCAGCGACTTCGGGCTGACCTCCTCCCGAGGCGGCCCGGGCAGCATCTTCGGCGCGGAGGTGTCCTGCGCGCTGACGATGCAGCCCGAGAAGAACGTGTCCCTGGGATTGGTGCCCTTCGTGTCGTGGCACACGGTGGCCTCGGCGGGCCGCAACGAGCACGCGCTGCACTACGGCGGCGTGGTGGCGGCGCGCATCTCCTGGGGTTGGTTGAACGACCTGGAAGTGTCCGGCGGCTTCGGCCGGGCGAAGGTCGGAAACGGGTTGAGCTGGAACGTCCCCCTCATGGGCGTTCGCGGAGGTCGTTGAGGCATGGACGTGCTGGAGTTGCTGGTTCGGAACACCTCCGAGGTGCTCACCGTCGAGGGCTCGCACCGCGAGCGCGCGGAGGACGCGCTGACGCCCCGCCCCGGCGCGGTGGTGGGCGTGAGCGGCGGCCGCATCGCCTACGTGGGGCCGGAGTCGGAGCTGCCCCCCGGAGTGGTAGGAGCGCGGACGGAGGTGGTGGATGCCCAGGGCGGCTTCGTGGGCCCGGGCTTCGTGGACCCGCACACGCACCTCGTCTTCGCGGGCGAGCGCTCCGCGGAGTTCGACCTGCGCAACCAGGGCGCCACGTATCTGGAGATTGCCAAGGCGGGCGGCGGCATCGCTGGCACGGTGCGGGCCACGCGGGCCGCCAGCGAGGACGAGCTGGTGCGGCTCGCCCTGCCCCGCGCGAAGCGCCTGCTGGAGCAGGGCGTGACGACGGCGGAGGTGAAGAGCGGCTACGGGCTCAATCTGGAGTCGGAGCTGAAGATGCTGCGCGCGGTGCGGCGGCTCGGCACGCTCACGCCGCTGGAGCTGGTGCCCACGCTGCTGTGCGCGCACGCGCTCCCCGAGGAGTACCGCGGCCGGCGCGAGGACTACGTGCGGCTGTGCATCGACGAGATTCTGCCCGCTGTCGCCCGCGAGGGCCTGGCGCGCTTCTGTGACGTCTTCGTGGAGGACAGCGCCTTCACCGTCGACGAAGCGCGCCGCATCCTGAGCGCGGGCAAGGCGCTGGGGATGGTGCCCCGGCTGCATGCGGACCAGCTCACCGCGTTCGGTGCCTCCGAGCTCGCCGCGGAGCTTGGAGCCGCAACGGCCGACCACCTGGAGCAGGTGACGGACGCGGGGCTCCGGGCGCTCGCGGCGGCCAATGTGACAGCCGTCCTCGTGCCGACCTCGACGCTGTTCCTGCGCATGCGGCCCTACGCGCCCGGCCGCCGCATCCGCGACGCGGGCCTCAACGTTGCTTTGGGCACCAATGTGAATCCAGGCTCCGCCATGAGTGAAAACACGGCGTTGGCGCTGGGACTTGCGTGCCTGGAAAACGGGCTTACGGCCGCCGAGGCGTATTGGGCAGCCACCCGGGGCGCCGCGTTGTCCTTGGGGCTGCAACGGCACGGCAGGCTGTCCGTGGGTGACCCGGGCGACCTGGTGGTCTTCAGCTGTGCTTCGTACCGCCACCTGCCCTACCATCTAGGAGTCACGCACGCGCGAGTCGTGGTGAAGACCGGACGCATCCATGTCCGGCAGCCGATGGACGGCTGCGCGTGAACCGGCGTCGCAGAGACATGGCGGCGCCGGATGGATAGATACGGGACGACATCTGTCAGGGCCGGACGTTAGGAGTATTCGCCACCAGCCATGTGCCGATTATTTGGATTCCGTTCAGCGATTCCCGCCGCCGTCCACCCCGCCCTGGTGACGGAGAAGAACTCGCTCCTCATCCAGTCGCGCGAGCACAAGGACGGGTGGGGAATCGCGGCCTACGGTGTCGAGCCAGCGCCCGTGGTGGCGCACGGTGTGGGTCCGGCGCACAGCGACCCGGACTTCCAGCGGGTCAGCAGCCGGGTGTCGTCGCACACGGTGGTGGCGCACATCCGGCTCGCGTCCGTGGGCGCGGTGGAGCTGCGCAACTCGCACCCCTTCCTGCATGGCCGCTGGTCGTTCGTGCACAACGGCACGCTGCGTGAGTTCGCGAAGCACCGGGCGGCCGTGGAAGCGCTCATCTGCCCGAGCCTCCGTGGGAACATCAAGGGCACCACGGACAGCGAGCGCTGCTTCTATCTGTTCCTCACCCGCCTGGCGGCACGGCACTCGATCGACCGGCAGGTCTCCGTGGAGGCGGTCGCGCGCGCGCTGGCGGAGACGATGTCACTGGTGGCGGCTATCACGGATGTGCCGGGGCAGGCCGAGCGCTCGGCAATGAACTTCCTCGTGTCCGACGGCTCAACGATGGTCGCCACGCGGCGCCACCGCACGCTGTTCGTGTCCACGAACGGCTCGCGCAACGAGGTGGCCACGCTGCCGGCGCCGGGCACGAAGCTGGAGCAGCTCGTCGTCGCCAGTGAGTCCCTGTGCGGCGGCCCGTACTGGGCGCCGGTGCCGGAGGAGGACATCATCGGCGTGGACGCGAACCTCGTGTTCCACCGCTGGCGTGTGACGGAGCTCGTGGGCACGGATCTCTTGCCGCCCGTGAAGACGGACGCGTCGCGCAGCGTGGCGTGAGCGCCGCGCGGTCTCAGGGCATCCACGCGTCGAGCAACGCCGCCGGCCGTGCGCCAAACGCCTCCGCCGTCAGCTCGCGTGCCTCGCCGCCCGCGTGCTTCAGCGTGACGCGCAGGTAGTCGCGGGGCGCGGCCTGCGGAATCTTGTCCAGCCACTCGACCAGCATCGCACTCTCGGTGCCTTCGAGGTCCAGGAAGCCCGTGGCGTACAGGTCGTCGTAGTCCGTCAGCCGGTACAGGTCCGCGTGGTACAGCGGGATGCGCCCCGAATACGGATAGACAATCGCGAACGTGGGGCTCGCCACCTCCGCGCGAGGCACCTTCGCCCCCTCCGCCACACCGCGCACCAGGTGCGTCTTGCCCGCGCCCAGGTCGCCAATCAGCCCGACGAAGTCACCGGGCTCCAGCAGCTCGCCCAGGCGGACACCCAGCCGGTGCGTCTCCTCGGGAGACTCCAGCCGTACCGTCCGCACCCGCGCCGCCGTCGTCTCCGCGCTCATCGCTCCCACCGAAGCCACACGTCACACAGCCCCTGCTCCACGAGGTCTCCCGCGACCAGCCCCAGCTGTCCGCGCTTCCCTGCCGCCAGGTCTCCGGCGAGCCCATGCGCGTATACCGCCGTCCAGATGGCCGCCGGCTGCGGGAACGACTGCGCCAGGAACGCGCCGCAGATTCCCGACAGCACGTCCCCCGAGCCGCCCGACGCCATGCCCGGGTTGCCCGTGGTGTTGAGGTACACGCGCCCGTCCGGATCGCTCGTCAGCGTCCGGTCGCCCTTGAGGACCAGCGTCACCTTCAGCCCCGCCGAGAACTGCCGGGCCACGTCCAGCCGGTGCGCCTGGACCTCCTTCGTGGACTTGCCCGTCAGCCGCGCCATCTCGCCCGGATGCGGCGTCATCACCACCGGCCCCTTCGCCCGGCGCAGCACCGACAGGTCCGTGGCCACCGCGTTGAGCGCGTCCGCGTCCAGCACGGTGGGCACCTCCACCCGAAATAGCAGCTCGCCTATCAGCGCCCCCGTCTCCGGTCCCCGGGGAATCCCAGGCCCGATGACGAGCGCGTCCTTGCCCTCCGCGGCGGCCACCAGCGCGTCCAGGTCTCCCAGCCCCAGCGGCCCCGAGGCCTCCAGCGGGATGCCCATGATTTCGGCCGAGTGCGCCTGGATGGTGTCCAGCGCGTCCGCGCGAGCCGCCACCGTGACGAGCCCCGCGCCCGAGCGCAGCGCCGCCTTCGCCACCAGGGCCGCGGCGCCCGTCTTCCCCCGGCTGCCCGCCACCACCAGGACGTGACCGAAGGTCCCCTTGTGGGAGTCCGGCTTGCGCACCGGCAACGTGCGCCGGGCGTCCGCCTCCTCCACCACGAAGAGCTCGGGCCCGGAGACCTCCGTCGAAGCCGCGCCCCCCATGCCGATGTCCACGCGGTGCACGCGTCCACACAGCGAGGCACCGGGCTCCAGCACCTGCCCCGGCTTGAGGAAGCCAAAGGACACGGTGGCGTCCGCCTCCACGCACGGCGCGAAGGGCTCGCCCGTGTCGCTCTGGAGCCCGGACGGCACGTCCGCCGCCACCACCTTCGCCCCCGCGGCGCGCCAGCCCCGGATCGCCGACACCGCGTCCGCGAACGTCCCCGCGGGCGCGCGGCTCAAGCCCGTGCCGAAGAGCGCATCCACCACCACGTCCCCGCGCCGGGCCGGCTCCACGTCCGCCAGCGTGCGAGGCGTCACACCAAAGCCCTTCACCGCCTCCAGGTTCCGTCGAGCCTCCGGCGTCAGCTTCGCGGGCTCGCCCACCATCACCACGGACACGCAGGCGCCGCCCTCCCGGAGGAACCGCGCGGCCACCAGCCCATCCCCGCCGTTGTTCCCCGGCCCGCACACCACCACGAAGCGCCCGCCCGGGCCGAGAAGCCCCCGAGCCACCTCCGCCAGTCCGCGTCCCGCGTTCTCCATCAGCAGCGCGGAGGGCATGCCGTGATGGGCCTCGGCGGCCTGCTCGGCCTGGCGCATCTGGGCGGCGGTGAGGACTCGCAGCATGGCTTCAATCCCCTTTCTTCTGGAGCACCACCGTGGCGGCGGCGACGTCCGCATCGTGGGTCAACGCGAGGAAGGCCTCCAGCCCTCGCGCTTCCATGACCTCCCGAGCCACGCCCGAGAGTGCGAAATACGGCGCTCCGCCCTCCCGGCGGACCTCCATGTCCTTCCAGCGGATGCCCGGCGGCGCGCCCAGCGCCTTCACCAGGGCCTCCTTGGCCGCGAAGCGCGCGGCGAAGGCGCTGGCGGCGTCACTGCGTCGGCCACACAGCGCCCGCTCCGCCTCGGTGTAGACGCGGTTCAGGAAGGGCTCGGCGCGAGGCCCGTCCAGGATGCGCTGGATGCGGGAGATGGAGCAGATGTCCAGGCCCAGGCCCCGGATTCCCATGGCGCCCTACCCCGGGTTGCGCATGAGCTCGAGCATCTCGCGCACGGCGCGCTCGAAGCCCACCAGCACCGCGCGGCCCACGATGGAGTGCCCGATGTTCAGCTCGTCGATCTCGTTGATGCGGGCAATGGGCTGCACGTTGTCGTAGTTGAGCCCGTGGCCCGCGGCCACGCCCAGGCCCAGCTTGGTGCCGGCCTTGGCGGCGTCGATGATGCGCGCCAGCTCCCGGGCCCGCTCCTTCTCGTTGCGCGCCTCGCAGTAGCGGCCGGTGTGCAGCTCGATGCGGTCCGCGTTCACCTTGTGCGCCGCCCGCACCTGGTCCAGGTCCGGGTCGATGAAGAGCGAGACGGCAATCTCACCGTCCTTGAGGTTCTTGATGATCTTCGCGATGTGCTCGCGCTGGTTGGCGACCTCCAGGCCGCCCTCCGTGGTGAGCTCCTCGCGGCGCTCGGGCACCAGCGTCACCACGTCCGGCTTGTGCTCGTAGGCGATCTTCACCATCTCCGCGGTGGCGGCCATCTCCAGGTTCAGGAGCGTCTGCACCGTCTCACGGAGGATGCGCAGATCCCGGTCCTGGATATGCCGCCGGTCCTCGCGCAGGTGGATGGTGATCTGCTGCGCGCCGGCCAGCTCCGCCAGGGCCGCGGCCGTCACCGGATCCGGATACGTGGTGCGCCGCGCCTGACGCAGCGTCGCCACATGGTCCACGTTGACACCCAGTCGCTGTCCCATCGACCGCACCTCGCTCGAGCGCGGCCGTGGGATTGTGGGAGGGCCCCGGTGCGCGCTGGCCCTTCTTCACGCCGCCAGCGTCCGGAAGTCAACCGCCGAGCGCAGCCGGCGTCAGACGCTGAGGGCCTTGGACAGCGCGTCCGCGATTTCCTTCGCGAAGGCCTGGTTGCGGGCGGCGTCCTCGCCCTCGATGAGGACGCGGGCCTTGGGCTCGGTGCCGGAGAAGCGCACCAGCACCCGGCCGGAGTTGCCCAGCCGCTGCTCCACGTGCTTGATGACCTTCATCACCGACGGCAGCTCGCCCAGCTCCTTCTTCTGCTTCACGACGACGTTGAGCAGCGTCTGGGGCACGGGCTCGAAGATGGAGGCCAGCTCGCTCAGGGGCTTGCCCGCACGGCACATCACCGCCAGCAGCTGGAGCGCCGCCAGGGTGCCGTCTCCGGTGGTGGTGTGGTCCAGGAAGATGAGGTGGCCGCTCTGCTCGCCGCCCAGGTTGTAGCCGTTGCGGCGCATCTCATCGACGACGTAGCGGTCCCCCACGCGCGTGCGAGCCACCTTCACGCCCCAGCGCGACACCGCGCGCTCCAGGCCGATGTTGCTCATCACCGTGGCGACCAGCATCTTCTTCTTGAGCTGCTTGCGCGCCACCAGCTCGCCCGTGCAGATGGCCATGATGGCGTCGCCATCCACGACCTTGCCCTTCTCGTCCACGACAATGAGGCGGTCGGCGTCGCCGTCCAGGGCGATGCCCAGGTGGGCGCCGTGCTTCACCACCGCCTTGGCGAGGTTCTCCGGATAGAGCGCGCCACACTTGTGGTTGATGTTCTTGCCGTCCGGCTGCACGCCGAGCGCAATCACCTTGGCGCCCAGCTCCTCCAGCACCGCGGGCGCCGTCTTGTAGGCCGCGCCGTTGGCGCAGTCGACAACGATGGTCATCCCCTCCAGCGTCAGCTCCCGCGGGAAGGTGGCCTTCAGGAAGACGATGTAACGGCCGCGGGCGTCCTCCATGCGGAACGCCCGGCCAATCTTGGTGGCCGTGGGGCGGATGGAGTCGATGGAGCCGCTGGACACCAGCTCTTCAATCTTGCCTTCCGTCTCGTCCGGCAGCTTGAAGCCGTCGCGCCAGAAGAACTTGATGCCGTTGTCCTCGTAGGGGTTGTGGGACGCGGAGATGACCGCGCCCGCGTCCGCCCGCATGGAGGTGGTGATGTTGGAGATGCCCGGCGTCGGCAGCGGCCCGACGAGCTCCACGTCCACGCCCATGGAGGTGAGGCCGGCGGCCAGCGCCTGCTCCAGCATGTAGCCCGACAGGCGCGTGTCCTTGCCCACGATGACGCGGTGACGGTGCGGACCATTGCGGATGAGGAACGCGAGCGCCCGCCCGAGCTGCATCGCGACCTCGGCAGTCATGGGATAGACGTTCGCCTTGCCGCGAACACCATCCGTGCCGAACAGCTTCTGGGAAGCCTGCGCCTCCTTCGGAGGCATGTTCATCCTGTACGCCATGTGTGCCGCTCCACCTTTCCCACGCCGGGCCTGCGCCGGCCTCTCGACGTCGGGGCTTATACCCCGCCCACCACGCGGGCTCGAAGTTAGGAACCCGCTGCTCCCCGGGCAACCTCCCAGGCATGCGGGCCGACGCAGTCTCGAAGAGGTTGCGAAATCAGTACCAATCCAATCGCCTGCGTCCTTACACGGCGGCTC
Organism: Pseudomyxococcus flavus; assembly: GCF_050038885.1. Classification (NCBI taxonomy): domain Bacteria; kingdom Pseudomonadati; phylum Myxococcota; class Myxococcia; order Myxococcales; family Myxococcaceae; genus Pseudomyxococcus; species Pseudomyxococcus flavus. The sequence continues at coordinate 9,096,435 of NZ_CP143624.1, forward strand.
GGGAAGCGGCCAGAGGAAGATGGCGGCGTCCGGCGCCCCGGGCACATGAGGCATGCCCCCATCCGCGCCACACCGTGAGGGCTGAAAGCCACACCGTGTTACCGGCCGTAGAGCGCGCCGCCGTCCTCACTTCGCCGGATGGCGTCGGCGACAGCCAGCGCGTCCCGAGCCTCGGCCACGTCATGGACGCGGACCACGTCCGCCCCCCCCAGGGCAGCCATGGATGCCACGGACCCCAGCGTCGCCGCCAGGCGCTCGGCGGCGGGCTTGCCGCCCGCCAGCCGGCCGAGGAAGCCCTTGCGGCTGGTGCCCACCAGCAGCGGCAGTCCCAGGACGCGTAGCTCGTTGAGGCGGCGCAGCAGGAAGAGGTTGTGGTCGAAGGTCTTCCCGAAGCCGATGCCAGGATCCAGCAGGATGCGCTGCCGGGGGATGCCCACGGCCTCGGCGCGCGCGATGGCGGCCTCCAGGAAGGCGAGGACGTCCTCGACGAGGTCATCGTAGCGAGGCGCCTGCTGCATCGTCGCGGGCGTGCCCTGGATGTGCATCAGGCAACAGGCCGCTCCGGCCTCGGCCACCACGCGAGGGAGCGCCGCATCGGCGCTGAAGCCGGTGACGTCGTTGATGAGGTGCGCGCCGGCCTTCAGTGCCTCGCGCGCCACCGCGGCCTTGGTGGTGTCCACGGAGATGGGGACGTCGGTGCGGGCGCGAAGCCCTTCGATGACGGGGACCACGCGGGCCAGCTCCGCCTCGACGCTCACGGGGAGGGAGCCCGGCCGGGTGGACTCACCGCCCACGTCGAGCATGTCCGCGCCCGCTTCCGCCAGGGCCAACCCATGGGCGATGGCGGCCTCCGCGCCGAAGTAGCGCCCGCCGTCCGAGAAGCTGTCCGGCGTCACGTTCACCACGCCCATGACGTAGGTGCGCGCGCCCCATTCGAAGCGGCGCCTGCCCAGCACCAGCGCTGGCGGCACGGTCCCCGCGGCCAGCGCGGACGCCACCGCCGAGGCCAGTGCTGACAGGCCCCGGCTATCGGCGCGTGCAGCCGTCACCAGCCGCTGGAACTGCTCGGCGCGCCCGGTCAGCAGGCCCGTCCCTGGCCGAGCCTGGGCGTCCCCGGGCAGCCAGCTGGGATAGGCGCCAGGGCCTGGAGCGCGAGGCGTGGCCCGGGAAGTCGGCAGGCCCGCCCCCTGCTCAGCGACGGCCTCCGTCGGCGGACAGGCGTCATCGGAAGCCGGGGCCAGCGGGGCAGCCGGGAGTGCCCGCAGGAACGCCTCCTCCGGCCGGCCCAAACCCGTGAGGAGCAGCCGCACGAGCGGAAGCGTCTCCCGCAGCACCGTCTGGGCATCCGGAGCCAGCCCCATCCGCCGGAAGGCCAGGACCAGGTCCTCGGGGTGCTCGGCGGTGACGGGGCGGGCGCGAATCATCGAGGAGGCTCCTGGCAGGAAGATGCGCACCGTCACCCAGGACGGGACGCACCTCCCTACCCTACCGCCCCGGCGCCGGTCCGGGGGCTCAGCCTTCGAGCGGCTCCGTCACAATCTCCACCGTCGACGTCGTCATCAGCTTGTGAATGGGGCACTGCGCGACGGCGTTGTACAGCCGCTGCGTGTCCTCGGGGGACAGCGCCCCGTGAAACGCCAGCTTCACCTTCAGCCCGTAGGTGCCCTGCCGCTCGCGCGAGTCATCCCGCTCGACCTGCGTCTCCACGCGCTCCAGGGCCAGCCCGTGGCGCTTCGCGTACCACGACGCCGTCAGCGCCTTGCAGGCCGCCAGCGCGGCGTCGAAGTAGTCGTGGGGGCCGGGCGCGGAGTCCGCTCCGCCCAGGGCGGGGGCCACATCCGCGTGCAAGGTATGGGTGCCGGTCTGGAGGACCTGACGAAACGCTCCGGGCTTCTCGGTCTGGCTGGAGAGGGGCATCACAAGCTCGGGGGAAGGCGTGGAGAGAGGTGGACCGGAGGCCCGGTGCTGGCGCCTCCGGAAGGGTCCTCGTGGACAGCTCAGGCAGCCTGCTCGGCCTGCGCCTTCACGGCCTGGACCTCGAGGGCGATTTCAATCTTCTCGCCCACGAGCACGCCGCCGGTCTCCAGCGCCTGGTTCCACGTCAGACCGAAGTCGCGGCGGTCCACCGACGTCTTCGCCTCGAACGCGGCCTTCACGTTGCCCCAGGGGTCCTTGCCCACGCCAAGCTGCTCGGCCTCGAGCACCACCTCGCGGGTGATGTCACGGATGGTCAGGTCGCCCGTCACCTTCAGCCCGTTGCCGGAGGTCTTCTCCACCTTCGTGCTCTTGAAGCGGATGCTGGGGAACTTCTCCACGTCGAAGAAGTCCGGCGAGCGCAGGTGGTTGTCGCGCTGCTCGACGCCGGTGTCGATGCTGCCGGTCTCGATGGTGACGGCGACGGAGGAGCTCGTGACGTCCTGCTCGTCCAGCGACACCGCGCCGCTGAACTTGCGGAAGCTGCCGCGCACCTTCGCGATGACCATGTGACGGACGGAGAAGTGGATGCCGGAGTGGGTGGTATCGATGTTCCAGGTCGTGGTGGCCATGTCGTGCCTTCCTTTTCGGTGAAGCGGTGTGTTCGACGAGGAGGAAGGTAGCGGGCACCCCCGGGCTTGATTAGATGGGCCAGACTGGAAGAACTGTTCCACCCATGGAACAACGCCCCGGGAAGGACGCGACATGGACCTCAACGAGCTGCTCATCTTCGCCCGCGTGGTGCAGGCCGGCAGCTTCACCGTCGCGGCACGCGGGCTGCGGATGCCCAAGTCCACCGTGAGCCGGAAGGTGTCGGAGCTGGAGACGCGCGTGGGCGCGCAGCTGCTGCAACGCACCACCCGCAAGCTCCGGCTGACGGAGGTCGGCCGGACCTACTACGAGCACTGCGCGCGCATCGTCGCCGAGGCGGAGCTGGCCGAGCTGGCGGTGACGCGGATGCAGGCCGCCCCCCATGGCCTGCTACGCGTGACGACGCCGCTCACCTTCAGCTTCATCGGGCCGCTGGTCTCCACCTTCCTCAAGCAGTACCCGGAGGTGCAGCTCGAGCTGGTGTGCACCGACCGCAACGTGGACCTGATGGCGGAGGGCTTCGACGTGGCGGTGCGCGCCGGACGGCTGGCGGACTCGTCCCTCATGGCCCGGCGGCTGGGGAGCGTGGAGCGCGTCGTCATCGCGGCGCCCAGCTACCTCAAGGCGCGGGGCACGCCGAAGACGCCCAAGGACCTGGAGAAGCACGACTGCCTCCTCTTCGGCTCCGGCCTGGAGAACAACGTCTGGACGCTCACCTCGGGGGGCCGCTCGGTCGACGTCAAGGTGCCGGCGCGGCTCGTGGTGAACGAGCCGGACATGCTCTACGCGGTGGCGCGGGCAGGGAGCGGCATCGCCCTGCTGCCCAACCTCCACTTCACCTCGGAGCTGGCCGCCGGGCGCCTGCAGCGCATCCTCCCGGACTGGAGCTCCACGGGTGCCCCCGTGCATGCCGTCTACCCGAGCACGCGACACCACTCCCCCAAGGTGATGGCCTTCGTGGAGTGCCTGCGCGAGCACTGGCCGCTCTCCGGGTGACGACCAGCGTTGTTCCACCCATGGAACGATGCATCCCATTGTCCACGCCTAGTCCCGAACGGGCCTCGGGCACATCATGCTTCTCGAAACAGCGGCCGCCATCCAGGCGCTGCCGCGGAAAGGAACGTCATGATTGCCATTCGCCCCTCCGAAGCTCGCGGTCACGCCAACCACGGCTGGCTGGACTCCCATCACACCTTCTCGTTCGCGAGCTACTACGACCCGGACTTCATGGGCTTCCGCGCCCTGCGCGTCATCAATGAGGACCGCGTCGCGCCGCACGAGGGCTTCGACACGCACCCGCACCGGGACATGGAAATCATCACCTATCCCCTCAGCGGGGCCATTGCCCACCACGACAGCACGGGCGGCACCGGCCTGCTGCGCGCCGGAGAGGTCCAGCGGATGACGGCCGGCACCGGCGTGCTGCACAGTGAGATGAATGGCGCGGACGAGAACCTGCACTTCCTGCAGATCTGGATCATCCCGGACCGCCGGGGCCTGACGCCCAGCTACGAGCAGAAGGCCTTCCCGGAGGCCGAGCGCCAGGGCCGCTGGCGCGTGGTGGCCAGCCCGGACGCCCGTGACGGAAGTCTCACCGTGCACCAGGACGTCCTGCTTCACGCGACGCTGCTGGGCAAGGGCGAGCAGGCGTCGTACACGCTGGCGCCAGGCCGCCACGCCTGGCTCCAGGTGGCGCGCGGCAAGGGCACGTTCAACGGCGTGGAGGTGAAGGCGGGCGACGGCGTGGCGGTGACGGAGGAGTCGCAGCTGGTGCTGTCCGCGACCGAGCCCATGGAAGCGCTGCTGTTCGACCTGGCCTGACCTGAACCGCCGTACGAGAGAGAGCACGACCATGAGCCGGGATGACATGAACGCGGAGCAGCTTCCTCCTTCGATGGAAACACTCATCGTCGCGCCCTCGCGGGACCTGGGCGACGGGTTCGAGGTGCGGCGTGCGCTGCCCTCGGCCCGCCGCCGGATGGTGGGACCCTTCATCTTCCTCGACCAGATGGGCCCCGCCGGCTTCGCGCCCGGCAACGGGCTGGATGTGCGGCCCCACCCGCACATCGGCCTGGCCACCGTCACCTACCTCTTCGACGGCGAGGTGCTGCACCGGGACAGCCTCGGTACGGTGCAGCCCATCCGTCCCGGCGCGGTGAACTGGATGACGGCGGGCAGCGGCATCGTCCACTCGGAGCGCACCGGCCCCGGCCCGCGCGCCGCGGGCAGCCGGCTGTTCGGCATGCAGGCCTGGGTGGCGCTGCCCAAGCGCTACGAAGAGACGGCGCCGACGTTCGTCCACCACCCCGCGGAGCAGATGCCCTTCCACGAGGGTGAAGGCGTGCAGCTGCGCCTCATCACCGGCGCCATGCACGGGCAGCGCTCGCCGGTGCAGACGCTGTCGGACATGTTCTACGCCGACGTGGCCCTTCAGGCGGACGCGCGCTTCGTGATTCCGGCCGAGCACGAGGAGCGCGCGCTGTACCTCGTCGAGGGCACGGTGGAGGTGGACGGCGTCGCCTTCCAGCCGGGCGAGCTGCTCGTCTTCCGTCCGGGCAAGGCCGTCACCGTCCACGCCACCGCGGCGGCGCGGCTGCTCGCGCTCGGCGGCGAGCCCATGGACGGGCCGCGCTACATCTTCTGGAACTTCGTCTCCAGCTCGAAGGAGCGTCTGGAGCAGGCCAAGGCGGACTGGCAGGCCCAGCGCTTCGCCCGCGTCCCCGAGGAGACGGAGTTCATCCCGCTGCCCGAGGCGCCCCTCCCCGTGCGCTACCCGTAAGCCCGGGCCGCGCTGCCCCGCAAAGCAGAAGGCCCTTCCCAGCAGCAGCGGGAAGGGCCTTCTTCATTTCAGCTCAGCCGCGGTGCCGGCCTCAGGCCTTCTTCGGCTCCATCGCCGGCAGGCTCTCGAGCGCGTCGAGAATCTTCCGCTTGTCCTTCTTCTCCGTCGCCTTCGGGGGCGCATTCACGCGCGGGGGCGGACGCTCACGGGTGAGCTGGCCACCCTGGAGGAGGATGTTGACGTCCTCGGCATCCAGCGTCTCGTACTCCACCAGCGCGTCGGACACGCGGCGCAGGGCGTCGATGTTCTCCGTCAGCAGCTGCTTGCCGCGCTCGTAGCAGCCCACGACGATGCCGCGGACCTCGGCGTCGATCTGCCGGGCGGTGTCCTCGGAGTAGTCCTTGGACGAGTTGAAGTCGCGGCCCAGGAACACCTCGCCGTCGCTCTTGCCGAACGCCAGCGGGCCCATCTTCTCGCTCATGCCCCAGCGGCACACCATGGCGCGCGCCGTCTCGGTGGCCCGCTCGATGTCGTTGGCGGCGCCGCTGCTCATCTCGTTGAACATGAGCTCTTCGGCGATGCGGCCGCCCATGGCCATGGAGATCTGGTCGAGCATCTGCTTCTTGTAGCCGTTGACCTTGTCCTCGGTGGGCAGGCTCCAGGTGACGCCCAGGGCCTGGCCGCGCGGGATGATGGTGACCTTGTGGAGGGGGTCGCAGCCCGGCAGCAGCTTGGCCAGCAGCGCGTGGCCCGCCTCGTGGACGGCGGTGTTCCGCTTCTCCTTCTCGGTCATGATCATGGAGCGCCGCTCGGGGCCCATGAACACCTTGTCCTTGGCGGCCTCGAAGTCGCTCAGGTCCACGCGCTCCTTGTTCTGCCGCGCGGCCATCAGCGCCGACTCGTTGACGAGGTTCTCGATGTCCGCGCCCGTCATGCCCGGCGTACCGCGGGCGATGACCTCCAGGTCCACCTCCGGCGCCAGCGGCACGCGGCGGGTGTGCACCTTCAGCACGCCCAGGCGGCCCTTCAGGTCGGGACGCGGCACCACGATGCGGCGGTCGAAGCGGCCGGGACGCTGCAGCGCGGGGTCCAGCACGTCCGGACGGTTGGTGGCGGCAATCAGGATGACGCCGTCGTTGGACTCGAAGCCGTCCATCTCCACCAGGAGCTGGTTGAGCGTCTGCTCGCGCTCGTCGTGACCGCCGCCCAGGCCCGCGCCACGGTGGCGGCCCACGGCGTCGATCTCGTCGATGAAGATGATGCAGGGGGCGTTCTTCTTGCCCTGCTCGAACAGGTCACGGACGCGGCTGGCGCCGACGCCCACGAACATCTCCACGAAGTCCGAGCCGGAGATGGAGAAGAACGGCACGCCGGCCTCGCCGGCCACCGCGCGGGCGAGCAGCGTCTTGCCCGTGCCCGGCGGGCCCATCATCAGCACGCCCTTGGGGATGCGGCCGCCCAGCTTGGTGAACTTCTTCGGGTCCTTGAGGAAGGCGACGATCTCCTCCAGCTCCTCCTTGCACTCGTCCACGCCGGCCACGTCCGCGAAGGTGACCTTGTTGTGGCTCTCGCTGAGGAGCTTCGCCTTCGACTTGCCGAAGGTCATCGCCTTGCCGCTGCCACCCTGCAGCTGGCGCATGAAGAAGATGAAGAACAGGAAGAGGAAGACGACCGGCATCCACTGACCGAGGATGGTCAGCCAGAGGCTGTTCTGCTCCTCCCGCTCGTACTTCACGTCGACGCCGTTGTTGCGGAGCTGGTTCAGCATCGCCGCATCCGGCGCCGGGCCCGTCGTCCGGAACTTCTCCGAGGTGTCGGTGAACTTGCCGGAGTAGGTGTTGCCCTTGACGGCCACCTCCTTGACCTTCTTCTCCTCCACCTTCGTCAGCAACTGGGTGAAGGACGGTTCCTGGACCTGGTCGTTGCCCTGGGAGAAGAAGTTGTAGAAGGCGACGAAGAGGACGATCAGGATGACCCAGAGCCCGATGGTCTTGTAAGTCGAACGCACGTGTCAGCTGCCCTTTCGGAACTCGGCGGGATGAGGGCCGCGCCAGGAAGAACCCCAGCTTTATCCATCACTTGGCCGACACCAGGCGAGCTACCCAGCGTCGGACCGTATCAGCAACAGCAAAAAGCCCTCAACTATTTAGGGGGCCGCGCCCATCCCCCGTACTGCGACTCTGCCACTCTATAACGCCGCGGTCCGCTGAATGCTCGAACCGGGGGGAAACGCCCAGAGGAACGCTCTGGAAGCCCCTGGAGAAACCGCCGGTGGCCAGAGGCCCGGAAGCCACAACACCTGGCCCTCGGCATCCACCACCACCGGCCGCGAGGCCCGCACTTCCGCGGGCACCCGAAAATCAACCAACACGTCCTGGAGCTTTCGTTGTCCCCCGGCGGTGCGAACCCGGTCCCCGGGACGGCGCGTCCGCACGGTCAGCGGCCAGCGCGTCCCGGCCCCGAGCGCCAGCCCGAGGATGCCTGGCGGCGGAGGCGTGGACGCGACGGAAAACTCCCACCCCGTGCCGGCGAGCGTCCCCTGCGCGCCCTCGCGCTCCAGGCGCAGCTCGGCGGAGGGCCGCGGGGAGGCCTGCCGCACGCAGCGCACCCGGCCGCTCGTCGCACGCAGCAGGTAGCCCCGCCCCAGCGTGGCCGTGCCGCCCTGCTCCACCGCGCGCAGCACACGTGCCAGGGTGGCTTCATCCACCGCCGCGTCCACCTCCGCCACCAGCCGGGCGAGCACGCGCCGCCGCAGCGCGGGCTCCAGCGCCCGCACGCCCACGGCATCCAGGGCGCCATCCTCCAGGCGCAGCCGCGCGTAGGCCGCGTCCGCCATGGCGCGCAGCAGGGCCTCGTCCTCCGCGGCGAGGCGCGCGAAGGCGGCCAGGTGCGGCTCCACCGCGAAGCCCGCAGCGCGCGAGAGGGCCGGCAGCACGTCCAGGCGCACGCGCGTCCGGAAGTGAACAGGGTCGGCATTCATGGGGTCTGTCGCGTAGCCGACACCCTGCTCCTCGAGGAAGGCCAGCACTTCGGCGCGAGTGCGCTCGAGCAGTGGCCGCACCAGCCCCGGCCGAGCCTCATGGATGCCCACGGCCCCGCGCAGCGCGGTGCCTCGCGCCAGTCGCATGAGGAGCGTCTCCGCCTGGTCGGAGGCGGTGTGCGCGGTGGCCACCGCCCCGAGCCCCCGCTCGCGCCGAAGCGCCTCCAGGGCGCCATATCGCGCCTCCCGCGCACGGGCCTCGACCCCCGCCCCGGGGCGCAGGTGCAGCGCGCGGACGTGGCAGGGCAACCCATGCACGGCCGCCAGGCGGGCAACCGAGCGCGTCTCGTCAGCGCACTCGGGACGCAGGCCGTGGTCCAGCGTGGCCACCTCCACGCGCAGCCGCAGCGCTCCCGCCACCCGAGCGGTGCCCAGCAGGAGCGCCGTCGAATCCGCGCCGCCCGACACGGCGAGCAGCACCGAACCTCCCTCCAGGCCCAGACGGGTGTACGCCGCGCGAAGCGTCGACGTCAGCAGCTGCGTGGCGGAATCGTGACGGGGCATCGGACCGCGGTGGAATGGAGTGTCGTGTGAGCGGGTTACAGGAGCGCGTGCGGTTGAAGGCAGGGGGGCTGATTCTTATGATCGTCACAACATCGAATCGGCGTGGAAGCGGTAGCGGAAATACACGCGGCCGCACACGTTGTTCTGGAGACGGTCGATTTTTGAGCTGTTGGACCTAGGGGTCCCCCCCCTCCCCCTCTGGGTCCACGGGTCCGCCTGGAGTTTTGCTCCTGGCGGTCCCTCTTTCCGAAGCGCCCCGGACTTCCTCGTGGAGTCCGGGGCGTTTCCTTTTTCGCGCCCGATTGCACAGCTTACGTGCAACTGGACGAGCCTGGGAACGGACCGTGCGACCGCGGAATGAGTCCTTGGAAACCGTTGACCCTCTTGGGAGTCTGTCGGATAACGGCCCAGGTGTGTTCAGGTCGTCACCCCGAATCCGCCCCGGAGACCCAAGTATGGCAGGCACCGACAAGCGCAAGCAGTCGCTGTACTTCCCCGAGGAGATGCTGAAGGAAATCCAGGAAGAGGCGACCCGCCAGGACCGCTCCCTTTCGTGGGTCGTGCAGCAGGCGTGGAAGATCGCCCGCGAGCGCATCAAGTCGTTCCCCGCCGTCAACGATGTGACTGGCGACGAGCGCCAGGATCCTCGGGAGGAGTAACGACGGATGGCTACGACGGACCATCGCAAGCAGAGTCTCTATTTCCCCGAGGACATGCTGGAGGAAATCCAGCGTGAGGCGACGCGGCAGGACCGCTCGCTCTCGTGGATCGTCCAGCAGGCGTGGAAGGTCGCGCGTGGGGACATCCGGAAGATGCCCTCGGTGAACGACGTCCTCAGCCCGCCGCCGCGTCCTGCCGCGGCGCCCGCGCCCGCCCAGCCTGTTCCGGCCGTGGCGGCGGCTCCGTCCTCGGACGAGCCCAAGTAGTCCTCCGGTGCCGGGCCTCGCTCCCGGCGCCCGCCCTCACCTGCCCGCGGGCCTCGCGGGCAGCGCGCAGTTCTCGAAGACGACCCGCTGCTCCTCCATGAGTGCCTGCACGGGCGTGGGGTGCTTCGCCTTCATGTACGCCGAGGTGATGTTGGCGTCCGTGCCCCCCAGCTTCCGCGCCTGCACCGGGTTGCGGTCCGGGTCCTTCCCCGCGTTTCCCAGCACCGCGCCGTAGCCGTCGCCTCCATCGAGGATGTACGCGTTCATGGCCACGCGGTAGCGGATGGAGGCGTCCTCGCGCGGGGGCAGCGGCACGGCTCTGCCGGCCACCGTCAATTCCCGCACGCGTGCGCCGCGGGGCCTGGAGCAATCCACGCGCAGCGAGCTGCCCTCGGACACGTGCAGGAAGGCCCCGGAGGGCGAGGCGATGCTCTGCCCTTCCAGGTACAGCGCGCCCACGGACAGCTCCATCATGTCCACGAGCTCCTTCTCGGTGAGGTCCACCGTCACCACCAGGTTCTCGAAGAGGATGAGCTCGTGCAGCACGCCGTCGGTGAGCGGCCCCTTGCGCAGCGAGGTGCGCGTGACGCAGAGGCCCTCCTGGCGCAGCGAGCCTCCATTCACCACGCCCAGCTGCGCGGGGCGCGTGGAGTCATCCTCCGCGTGGAGGAAGGCATCGGCGACGAGCTGCGCCAGCGCGTTGTTGTCATGCCGCGTGAACACCTTGTCGAGGAACACCTCGTGGCCCAGGTAGCCCACGATGGCGTCGGGGTCCTCGACCAGGGGCTGGCACGCGTCGTTGTACTCGATGCAGCCACCGTGGAGGGCCCCCACGGCGATGGCGAGCGCGGCGAAGACGGAGCGGGAGCGCGGCATCAGTACTGGGCCCTCACGGTGAGGTATCCGGACATGCCCTCGCGCGGCAGCAGCCCGGGCACGCGGTCCGGGCGGGGCACGTCATCGCGAAGGTCGTTGTCGAACAGGTTGTGCGCCACCAGGGCCACCTCGAAGTGGTCCAGGATGGGCTCGGTGCGCAGCTGCGCGGTGATGAGGCTGTACGACGGAATCTTGTAGCGGCGGATGAGCTCCAGCACGGACCGGCTGTTGTTGCGCCGCTCGGCGCCCGTGCGCACCACCACGTCGAAGTTCACATACGCGCCAATGGGCATGGACACGCCCGCGTTGAAGCGCGCCTGCGGCACGTCGGTGAGCAGCCGGGACTGGGCGGGCAGCTCCAGGTCCTCCGCGCGGGAGATGCTCGCGTTGAGCCACGCATACGCGCGCTTGGAGGCCTCCAGCCGGGCCTCGCCCTCCACGCCGTACACGCGCACGCCCAGCTCGCGGTTGCGCAGCGGGACGATGTTGCCCGACGTGTCCACGGGGACGATGGGCGAGCCGAAGAGCGCGACATAGGCGTTGGCGCGCAGCCGCACGCGGGCGTCACCGGCCGCCTGGACGAGGTCCGCGCCCAGCTCGAAGGTGTCCACCGTGGCCGGCTGGAGGCGCGGGTTCCCCTCGAAGCGGCCCTGGTTGTACTCCGTGTCCGGAATGCGCTCGACCAGCTCCTGCAGCGTGGGGGCGCGGAAGGCGCGGCCATACAGGGCCTTGAGCACCAGCGCATCGGTGGCCGCGAACACCAGGCCCACGCGGGGGTTGAACGTGGTCACGAAGCGGGTGCCGTCGATGGCGCCGGACGCATCCACGGTGGGCAGCTGCGTGGCGTCCATGCGCACGCCGAAGGTGAGCGTCAGCGCGTTGACGACGGTCCACTGGTCCTGCGCGAAGAGCCCCACGTTGAGGCGGCGGGCGGCGGGCCCTCCCACCAGGTCCCCCAGTCCCTCGGGCCGCGCCAGCCCCTCCGGACGGACCTGCGCGTCCAGCGTGTAGTTCGTCTCGTACTCGTAGGTGCCCAGCGTCTGCTGCTCCACCACCGCGCCGAGGGACAGGCGGTTGTTGGCGCCCAGGGCGATGTCCGCGTCCACGCTGCCGGTGAGCGAGCGCACGGAGACCTGCGTCTGCTCCTGCATCCCCTCCTCGAAGAGCCGGTTCGCCCCCGTGCCGGTGCTGAACGCATGGGGCGTAATCTGGAAGAAGCGGTCGGTGGACTGCTGGTCATACGCGGCCCGCGCGCGCAGCGTCACGTCGGGTCCAAAGGAGCGCTCCCAGGTCAGGTCCGCGAGGAAGACGTTCCAGCCCAGCTCCGAGTCCTCGCCCACCGTGTCGAACAGGCCCACCAGGGCGCTGCGCCGCTCGGTGAGGAAGCGCGCCGACGCGCCCAGCCGGCCCGCGCTGCCCATGGCGTAGCTGGCGCCCGCGCCCGCGTTGAAGAGGAAGCGCTCGTCACGCGTGCGCCCGGCCGGGTCCGCCACATCGCGCAGGCCCTGGGAGATGGACTCGTCGTCGAGCCCGTCGTTCTCGATGACGGTGGAGTCACCCGCCTGGCTCCACACGTCCACGTCCGCGAAGACGCGCAGGTCCCCGGCGGTGTGCCCCATCGAGAGATGGCCGTTCCCGGTGACGGCGAGCCGGTCATCCTGCTCGGGGTAGCCGCCGACGGACACGGACGTGCGGACGCCGTCCGTCCGGTCGGTGACGATGTTGACCACGCCCAGGAAGGCGCCCGCGCCATGGAGCGCGGAGCCCGGTCCCCGGATGACCTCCACGCGCTCCAGGTTCTCCACGGGCAGGTTCATCAACGCCTTGCCGTCGAAGAAGTTGTTGAGGCGGTGGCCATTGAGGAGGAAGAGCACCTCCGCGTCGTTGCGCAGGCCCCGGATGGCGGTGCGGTGGAAGCCCTGCACGTCCCGGCTGACGGACAGGCCGGGCACCACGTCCAGGACGTCCGCCACGGTGCGCGCGCCCAGCGAGCGCAGCTGCTGCCGGCCGAACGAGGCACCGATGGCGGGCACGGTCCGCACCGTCGCCTCGTGGCGCGTGGCCAGCGCCAGCGTGTCCTCCGCGCTGTAGAGGGCCAGGTCCTCCTCCAGCTCCGAGCGGGCCGGCGCGGGCTCGCGCGAGGACGTCGCGCCGGTGGGCGGGGTGTCACGCGACGCGCGGCTGGGCGCCATGGGCTCTGAGGCCGCATCCGGCGGAAGGTCCGCGGTGAGCGCGGCCATGGAGTCATCCTGCTGCCGAGGGGCATCGGAGACCGGCGCCGGCGCCTGGGTGCGGGTGTGCTCGGGCGGTGGCGGCGTGCGGGGCGTGCGCTGCGGCGTCGAGCCGCGCGGGGTTCGGCCGGGACGGCGTTCCGGCGGCGTGGCGCGCACGATGGAGGCACTGGCCGGGGTCTCGCCGCCGACGAGCACCCGGGCGGGCCTCGTGGCGGACTGGAAGAGCGGGATGCGCTCACCATCCGCGGTGAGGCCCTCGACGTAGTACTCGATGCCCGGCGGCACCACGTGCTCGGCGGGAATCACGGCGCGGTACAGGTCTCCGTACTGGCGCTCCATGGGCCGGCGGGCATAGGGCTCACCCGGGCCACGGTAGCGGACGTACAGCTCGAGCACGCGGCGGCCTTCCACCAGCGTCCCGTCGAGCTGAAGCGCGACGCGCGGCTCGGCGCGCTCCGGAGGGGAATGCAGCAGCCCCGGTTCCTCGGCGCGGCCGGGCACCGCCAGGATGAGGACCAGGCTGAGAAGGGTCGCGCGAGCGTGTGCGGTCTTCAAGGCTGAGGGTCATGGTCCATTGCCCTCCCTGTGCCGTCAAGGAACGTACCCGACGCACGGGCGCGCCGTTTTTTTGCCGGGCCCGCGGTGCCGTGCGAGGGATCGCCGCACTCCATGCGCGATTCGCTCGCCTTGCACCTCGCCCTGTTCCGACGCCAGCGCGCGCAGATCGCCCGAGTGGTCGACGGACAGACGGCATCCTTCCGAGCCTACGAGGCCCGCTTCCGGCGGCGCACCGCGGCCTATCGGAGCGTCACCACGCTGCCCGCCGTGTACCAGCAGGTGCAGGCGGCGGACGTGGTCTACGTCGGCGACTACCACACGCTCCCGCTCGCGCAGGAGACGTACCTCGCGCTCGTGGAGCGCGCGCTGGCTTCGGGCCGCCGCGTCGTCATGGCGCTCGAGTGCGTGGAAGGTCGCCACCAGGCCATCGTGGACGCCTGGCGCGCGGGCCGCGTCTCGGAGCGCTCCTTGCTGGCGAAGCTGGGCCACGCGTCCGGAAGTGGCACCCGGGCCCTGCTCGCCTTCGCGCGCAAGCACAAGCTCGAGGTGGTGGGCATCGACCGCCGGGCCCAGGGCGAGCGCTCGCTGGCGCTCCGGGACGCGTACGCGGCCGAGCGCATCGCCCGCGCCGCTCGCGCGCCGGACCGGCCGCTCGTCATGGTGCTGGTGGGCCAGTACCACGTGGCGCCGTGCCACCTTCCAGCCCAGGTGGAGCGGGCGCTGGGCGCGGAGACGCGCAAGGGGCTCGTCGTGTACCAGAACGCCGAAGGCGTCTGGTGGCGGCTGGCGCGCGAGGGCCGCGTGGGCGCCGTGGAGGCGGTGGAGCTGGCCGACGGCGCCCTGTGCCTGATGAACGCCTCGCCCGTCGTGTGCCAGCAGAGCTTCCTGGACTACCTCGAGGCCGAGGCAGGCGACGCGCCCCTGCTGGACCGCGGCGCCGCGGAGCGCTTCCGGGAGATGTCCGCGCTCATCGGCCGCCTCGCCGGGGTGCCCGTGGGACGGGCCCTGGACACGGTGGACGTGGTCACCGCGGCGGACGGCGATGTCCTGGCGCGCATCCAGCGGCGGGGGCGCTTCACCCAGACCGAGCTGTCGCAGCTCCGCCGGCACATCCTCTCGCGCGAGAGCAGCTACATCCCCCGCGCGCGGATGGCCTACCTGGCGTCGCTGTCGCTGAACCACGCGGCGGAGGAAGCGGCCCACTTCGTCCGGCACTGCGCGGTGGGTGACGCCATGGACGCGCCCCGTGGCGCGTCGGAGGCCTTCTACGCGCGCTGCCTGGAAGAGGCGCTGGGCTTCTTCGGCTCGAAGCTGGTGAACCCCCGGCGCACGTGCCTGGGCGTCGCCGAGTGGGCGAAGCGCTTCGGTGAGAGTCGAGGCGTGGAACGGCAGATCGCCGCCTTCGTCCTGGCGCACAAGGCCACGGAGTCGGAGGCCCCGGAGGAGGCGGTGAAGCTGCTCCCCCTGCGCAAGGACCGCCTGTTCCATGGCGTCAGTCACGCCCTGGGCTATCTGCTCGGAGATCAGCTCTACCAGGCCTTCGACGCGGGCCAGGTGGCGAAGGCAGAGGTGCAGGCGTTGTTCAAGGACCCCTTCGAGGATCCACGCGGCGCCTACTTCGCCTGGGCGGAGCGCCTGAGCGCCTGAGCCCGCCCTCCCCTACAGGTCCACCTGCCCGGACGGGGCGGGTGGCGCGGCCTCCGTGTCCGTCTCGAGCGGGGCAAACGTCCCATCCGGTTGCAACACCCGCCGCTGAGCGGGCGCCTCCGTCAGCACCCGGATGGCCCCGCTGGGCATGAGGACATACGCAATGGCGCGCGAGGAGTGAATCACCGCGACCATCCCCAGCTCCGGATAGAGCATCACCATCGCCAGCTCCGTCTCCAGCGGTCCTGCGAACAGGACGTGGTCGTGAGCCGACCCCTGGTACAGCGCCCCGTCCTTCCCGGGTGCCAGGCTGATGTTGAAAATACTCTGATGCAGCTTCACCGCCTCCCGCTGCGTGCGCCCATCCGGCCCGTAGCGGAAGCGCATGTCACCGCCGAGGTAGTAGCGCACCGGGTCCACCGAGCCCTGGAGCACGTACACGGTGATGTCGCCATCATCCTCCAGGACCACGACGGGGCTGATGGTGTCCCGCTTGAAGGCCTCCACGCTCGCCAGCATCGATGTCTGGACGGCGCGGGCCAGGGGACTGAAGTCCTGAGGGAGCGCGTCGAGCGCAAGCGGCTCCAACTGCTCTGCATCTTCAAGCGGCGCCTTGAAGGCATACGCCGGGGTGAAGGTCCCCGCGTCATCCAACTCGCCGAAGAGCGAGTACCAGCCGTCCTCGAGCGGCACGGTGAAGAACCACTCCCCCCGGTCAGCCTCCACGCCGTCCTGGAGGCGCAACGAGTCGGTGGCGAAGCTGGCGGCACGCACCGTGTCGTAGATGGTCCGCGCTCGCGATTGGACCCGGAGCAACTCCGCGTCATCCGGCACGGCCGCGCCGTCCTGCGCTCTGGCACGCCCCGAGTGCGCTCCGCACCCAATCAGGAGAATGGCGAACGTCAATACCAGGGACACGCGCATGAGGGACCTCGTCCAGAACGTCAGGTCCACCCATTCTGCGCCAGCCGCCCCACCCGCCGCCATGTCTCGCGATGGTGCCACGCCGGCGCCGCGGGCACCGTGCGTGCCGTGAGCGCTAGGTCTTCTGGGACGCGTTCGCCTGGATGGCCTGCTTCACCTTCTCGCGGAAGGCACGCATCTTCGCGCGGGCCTCTTCCTTCTGGGCGTCGGTGAGCGCACCGCCCGCGGCCTCACGCTGCGCCTTGAGCTCCTCGCGCAGCTGCCGGCCCTCTGCCTTGAACTGGTCGGCCTGCGCCTGGGTCAGCTTCCCCTTGGCCACGGCCTTGTCCATCCGGTGCTCCAGGCGGGCCATCTTGTGCTTGTGCTTCTTGCCCTTGTGACGGTGGTGCCCGTCATGGAGCGTGCCGTCGGCCGCCGGCGGATTGGCGGGAGCAGGCGCCGCCGTCTGGGCCAGCACGGGCGCGGCGATGAACAGCGAGGCAACGGCAGCGGAACGAAGGGCAGTCATGAGCTTCATCGTGGTGGGCTCCTCAGAGTGACTGAGGCTTCGGGAACCGGCCTTTCCCGTCGCCTCTTGCCCTGAAAAACCCCGGGTGGCGCGAAAGGTTAAATCCGCCGAAGCGGATGCCTTTACGCGCCTGCTCCCCTCCCCCACGCTCTACCGCGTCGGCAGCTTCATTGCGCGGGTGGCGATGTAGCCGCTGTAGTAGCGCGACAGCGCGTCCTCCGGACCGGACGAGTCCTCGAAGAAGCCGACGATGGCGAGCCCCGCGTCCACCTGCCCGCCAATCTGGTCCTCCAGGGAGTGCCCCACGCAGAGGGGCTCACCCACGTCCGTGAAGCGGCGGCGCTCCTCGTCGGACAGGCTGGTGAAGTCCGAATAGGGCATCCGGTACTTCAGCGTGAAGATGCCCTGTTTCTCCAGGCCCAGGTCGAACAGGAAGTTCACGGGGTTGGTGAAGCCGGACAGCAGCACGCCGCCCGGGCGCAGCACGCGCGCCGCCTCACGCCACACGGGGCGCACCGCGTCCACGAAGCAGTTGGAGCACGGGTGGAAGATGAGGTCGAAGCTCTCGTCGTCGAAGGCGGAGAGGTCGCGCATGTCACCCTCCACCAGCCGGAGCTCCAGCCCCTCACGCTCGGCCACCAGGCGATCCTGGCCGAGCTGCGCGGGTGAGTTGTCCAGCACCGACACCCGGGCACCCGCCGCGGCCAGCACTGGAGCCTGCTGCCCACCCGAGCCCGCAAGGCACAGGATGTCCTTGCCCTTCACGTCGCCGAACCACTCGCGTGGGACTGGCTTGGTGGGGGTGAGGACAATGCTCCACTCGCCCCTGCGTGCGGCGGCGATGACCTCCGGCCCGACGGGGAGCGTCCACTTGTTGCCGGCGGCCACCTGCCGGTTCCAGGCCTCACGGTTGTACGTCCGCACATCCCATTCAGTCGTCATGCAACACCCTTCCTTCCATGCCTCCGGCGACCGTGACGACCTCGCCCGTCACGTGTCCGGAGATTCGATCCGACACGAGCGACACCACCACGCGCGCCACATCCACGGGCTCGGCCACCTTGCGCAGCGGCATCGTCCGCGTGACGCGCTCGACGAAGCCCGGCTGCGCCAGCTTGGCGCGGCTGCGGTCCACCGCCGTCCAGCCCGGGCACACGACGTTGACGCGGCCCAGGGGCGCGATGCGGCCCAGCTCGTTCTTGAGGCTCTTGAGGAAGCCGCTCGCCAGCGCGCCCTTGGCGGCGGCGTAGTCGGCATGGCCTGCTTCACCGAACAGCCCCGCGGTGGAGCTGATGATGACGATGTTGCCCGTCTTCGTGGTGGCCACGTGCCGGAGGAAGGCGCGGCAGCACAGGAAGACGCTGTCCAGGTTCTCCGCCAGCGTGCGGCGCCAGCGCGTCAGCGACATCTCCCAGAGGGGCTCATCCGGGGCGGGCCAGACGCCCGCGTTGCACACCAGCACATCCAGCCGCCCCAGCGCGGCCACCGCGGCGGGGATGAGCGCGTCCACGTCGGCCTCCACCGTCAGGTCCGCGCGCACCGCGGCGCCGCCGACCACGTGCGCCAGCGCCTGGGCCTTCTCGGTACTGGAGTGGTAGTGCACCGCAACCTTCGCGCCTTCTTCCGCGAAGGTGTGGACCAGGGCGGTGCCGATGCCTCCAGCGCCGCCCGTGACCAGGACGCCTCTGCCTTGCAGCTCCGTGTCCATCCGGGTGTTCTCCTCGGTCGTGCTTTCACGGGGCCGCTTTCGCGGAGCCCCGGGCACACCGGTGGCGCCCGGCGGCTCACGACGAGAAAAGGCCCCGGCTCCTGACAAGAGCCCGCCCCATGCCCCAAGGCCAGCGGAAAGCACCCGGGGTGGGGACGGGGATGTGGGCTCCCGCGAAGCGGTCATTCTCACACGCGCTGCCCCATACGGGCGTGTGCGACCCCACCTTCCCTCGCCTTCCCCGCTCCCCGTACTGAACGCCACATGTCCGCAAGGGACGCAGTTGCGCCTGGATGCCGGCCAACGCCTGCAGTCCTCCGACGTCGGTCTTACCAATCATCCCGATGTCGATTGGCTTCTGGTTCAGCAGGAACGTCGCCGCGGCCACGCCGCCCACCATCGCGACCGCGGCCAGGACGAGGACCGCGCTCTTGCCGGACTTCCGCGTCGGCTGCGTGGATCTTTAATTCATAGGGGCACGAACCTAAATGCAACGCGCGCACGCCGAAAACCCCTGAACAGGGGGCACGTGGAAAAGGCGCGAAATTCACTCCGGATAAGAATCCTTCGCTTCCTCTTTGAGAGCGCGTTCAGCGTCCTTCCGCGCCTGACGCTCACGCGCCCACTGCGCATCCAGGTCGGCATCACGTTGACGCTCGATGGGGTACTGCGTGAGGAGGTGGGGGGCGAGCTGTTCGAGCGATTTCTTGAGCGCAGGGAACGAGGTCTCCTCCTTCACGACCAGGATCTTCCAGGGCGCTTTCACGGAGCCGCGCCGCATGTCGAAGGTGACATCGCTCGCCTGCAGCTCCGGCGGAACCGGGACGGAGATCCCCAAGGAGGAGAAGGTCCCGCAGGGAACGACCTTGACCCTCGACGTGGAGCCCGTCCAGCGAGCCCTGTTCGAACTCTTTCGACTCCCGTATTCCATCTCGCACGCGTCCAGGGCCGACAACTGCGCCTGGACGGCGGCCAGCTCTGGAAGCTGTCCCACGTCCATGGTCCACATCCAGCCCATGGGCATGCTGCCCACCGTCACCGCCGCGGTGAGCGGAATGACCAATGACACGACGCAAAGGACAATAAGGGTCTTCTTGCCCTGCGACATGCGCGCGGGCGGCGTAGGCGAGGGTTCCATTGCCGCCGAACCTTAAAGGCTCCCGCCATTCGCCGAAAATCGGGCAACGGGCGCCGCCCGACAGGATTCGGGCGGCGGCCGTTTCGAAAGCACTCCAGACTGCTACGACAGACGCAACAGCTTGCGCGCCTGCTCCGGTGTGGCCAGCTCGCGGCCGTGAGCCCGCGCGCGCTTCGCCGCCTCGGCGACGAGCTCCCAGTTGCCCTTCGCGAGCACGCCCTTGGACACGTAGATGTTGTCCTCCAGGCCCACGCGCGCGTTGCCGCCCCGCTTCGCCGCCTCGTCCACGTAGGCCAGCTGGTGCCGCCCCACGCCGGCCACCGTCCAGGTGGAGCCCTCCGGCAGCGAGGCGATCATGAAGTCCAGCACCTCCGGGCGCGGCTGCAAGGTGCCCGGCACCCCGAGCACGAAGTCGAAGTGCGCCGGCAGGTCCACCAGCCCTTCCTTCGCCAGGTAGCGGGCCTCGTCAATCATGCCCACGTCGAAGCACTCCAGCTCCGGCCGCAGGCCGGCGGCGCGGATGCGCTTGGCGATGTCACGCACGAGCGGCCGGGGATTCCAGAAGACCTCCTCGCCGAAGTTCACCGTGCCCGTCGTCAAGGTGGCCATGTCCGGCCGGTCCTCGCCGGTGAGCGTCAGCGGCCCACAGCGCTGGTCCACCGTCATGCCCACCGCGCCGCCCGTGGACGTCTGGATGAGCACGTCCGTGCGCTTGCGGATGGCGCGGATGGCCGCGCGGAACAGCTCCGCGTCCTGGGAAGGCTTGCCGTCCGCCGTGCGCACATGCAGGTGCACCATCGCCGCGCCCGCCTCACGGCAGCGCACGGCATCCTCGGCAATCTCCTCCGCGGTGATGGGCAGGTGTGGCGTCTGCTCGCGCGTCGTCTCCGCGCCCACCATGGCCGCGGTGATGACCATGGGCGTGCTCATTTCTGCCCCCGCTGCTTGTCCTTGGGCACCACACAGGTCCCCGTGGCCCGGCACACCACCACCGGCTCCGCCAGGACGTCCGCCGCCGAGTCATTCACGTCCGGACGCGGCTTGATGACCTTGCGGGCCTCGAAGCGCATCTTCCGCGACGTGTTGCCCGCGCTGACGATTTCGCCCTCCGCCTCGATGAAGTCTCCCGCGTACACCGGGGCCAGGAACTCCACCGAGTCATAGGCGCGGAACAGCCCCTCGTCGCCGTCACTGCGGATGCACAGCTCCGTGGCCACGTCGCCAAAGAGCCCCAGCATGCGCGCGCCGTCCACCAGGTTGCCGCCGTAGTGCGCGTCGTGGCTGCTCATGCGCAGCCGGATGACCGCCTTCGTTCCCGTGCTCACTGAGGCTCTCCCTGATAGTGCGCGTCCTTCGGCTCCTTGCCTTCCTTCTTGAGGAGCGCGTGGACGATGTAGTTGGCCACGTCGGACGGCTTGGTGCCGGGCCCGAAGCCGGCGTCGAAGCCCAGCTCCAGCGCCAGCTTGTGGTCCACGCGGGGGCCGCCCAGCAGCAGCTGGACCTTCCCGTGGATGCCGGCGGCCTTCGCCGCTTCGATGAAGTGCCGCGAGTTGTCCTTGTGCACGTCGCGCTGGGTGACGACCTGGCTGACCAGGATGGCATCCGCGTTGCGCGCCATGGCCTTCCTGATGAGCTCCTCGTTCGGGACCTGGCTGCCCAGGTTGAAGGCCTCGAACCAGGGGTAGCGCTCCAGGCCGTAGTCGCCCGCGTAGCCCTTCATGTTCAGGATGGCGTCGATGCCCACCGTGTGCGTGTCCGTGCCCGTGCAGGCGCCGAACACCACGATGCGCCGCTTCACCTTCTCCTTGATGAAGGCGTTGAGGTCATCGAAGGACATCTTCTTGACCACGACCTCGGGCACGTCGATCTCGGCGTAGTCCAGGGCGACGTTGGACCGGGCGTAGACGATGAAGAAGGTATAGCTGTCCGCGGCGCGCTCGGCGGCGGCCACCTTCACGTCGGTGAAGCCCATCTTCTTCGTGAAGACGGCGGCGGCCTCCTTGGCCTTCTCGGACAGCGGCACCGGCAGGGTGAACGACAGCTGCACCACGCCGTCGTCCCGCCGGTCGCCGTAGGGACGGATGATCTGCTTGCTCGGCTTCACCATCGGCTCACTTCCCTCCGGCCCGCTGAATCTTGACGCTGGTGCCCACCTTCTGGGCCAGCGGCGCGAACCGCTCCTTCTTCGCCTGCTCCAGATAGAAGATGACCGACCACGTCGTCTTTCCATCGCATCCAACGTACGTCACGGAATCCACCGCGCCGCTGCCGTCTGGCGCTACGTCCGTCTCCTGACGCTTCGCCGCCGGATGGGCGCCCACCTTCAGACGCTCCCAGCCCTTGCCGCCAATGGAAGCGACAATCTTGTCCACGCACGTCTGGGCCTTCATGCCGGCCGTCTGCACCGTGCCCACGTCCACCAGGAAGTAGGCGTCCCCGCTGGGGGCCATGAACTTCTGGGTCCCCTCCTGCTCGGTGCGGTTCCAGGAGGCGGGCACCTGGATGGACAGGTTCTTCACCTGGACCTGCGCCAGCGCGTCCGCGGAGCCGCCCGCGGTAAGGACCATGGCAAGGATTGAACCGAGCATCACTGCGCCTCCAGGAGTTCCAGGAACGGGTTGAAATAGTCCGGCGCCTTCTCCAGCACGCCGTCGAGGCCCTTACCGCCGGTCTCCTCGCGCTTCACGTCACCGAAGTGCCCCCGGCCAATGGCGGTCACCATGCCCTCGTCGCGGCACTCCTGGAGCAGCTGCTCCGCCCGGGCGAACACCTCGCGAGCCCGGTTGGCGATCTTCCCGTCCTCGCGGACGGTGAACTCCTCGTCGATGCCCCGCGCCGCGCGGTGGATGTAGGCCGCGGACTTGAGCGCCACGTAGCGGTCCGCCAGCAGCGGCGTGTGCATGGCCTCGGTCATCATGCCCAGCAGCTGGATGCCCTGCCGCGTCCACATGGCCACCAGGTTCGCCATCACGTCGTACGCGTGGCTGAAGAAGATGTCCGTCTCCTTGTGCTTGGTGGGCGGCATGTACTTCAGCGGCGCATTCGGGAAGCAGCGGCGCACCAGCATCGCCTGGGACAGCTCCAGCAGCAGCGTGTCCTCGCGGTACGGGTCAATCTCGTACGCATGGCCGATGCCCAGCTGCCAGTCCTTCAGGCCCGCGCGCTTGGCGAAGACCTCGTTGATGAACTGGCTGGCGATGACGGTGTGGGCCGCGTCGTACGCGTCGGCGGTGGTGATGTAGTTGTCCTCGCCGGTGTTGATGATGATGCCGGCCAGGGCGCAGATGCGGCGGCTGAAGTACTGGTCGATGAACGTGCGCCGCATGTTGATGTCACGGAAGAGGATTCCGTACATCGCGTCGTTGAGCAGCATGTCCAGCTTCTCGTAGGCCGCGCAGAAGGCGATCTCCGACATGCAGAGGCCGGACGAGTAGTTGGTCAGCTGGATGTAGCGCTTGAGCTTGCGGCTCTCGTCGTCCAGGGCCTCGCGCATGATGCGGAAGTTCTCCTGGGTGGCGTAGGTGCCGCCGTAGCCCTCCGTCGTCGCGCCATGGGGCACGTAGTCCAGCAGGGACTGCGCCGTGGAGCGGATGACGGCGATGACGTCCGCGCCCGCCTGGGCCGCGGCGCGCGCCTGATCCACGTCGTCGTAGATGTTACCCGTGGCCACGATGACGTACTTGTGGGGCGCGGGCGGCATGGGGAACTGCTCGCGGAGCGCGTCCCGCTGGGCGATACGGGCCTTCAGGTCGTCGAGCGCGGCGCGGGCCTCCGCGCGGACCTCCTCGCGGAGGTTGTGCTCCTGCTCGGGGGACAGGGGGGCCAGCTTCTCCGTCGGGAGCGCCGTCAGCCGCTCCACGGCCTCCAGCGGGCTCTTGGCTCCCAACTGCAGCGCCCGGCCGTACCAGTAGGCGGCCCCCTTGTTGAGGACCCCGGCGGCCTTCAGCTTGTCCACCATCAGGTTGGCGAGCGGCACGCCCCGCGCGCCGGCTCCCGAGAGGCCGAAGAAGCGCAACACGGTGCGCTCGGTCGATACAGTGGTGTTACGGCGGATGAGGTCGAAGATCGGGTTGACGATTTCGTCCGCCAGCTTGCGCGCATGGTCAATCCGCGCGTCTTCAATGAACGGGCCTGGCATGCGCGCACCTTACCCGCCAACGCGGATGCCGCTAGCGCCGATGCACCCCTGCATGACGTTGCCGCACCGCATTACCGGTTTCGGGTTCACAACACCGACGGGCCGGTGCCACGAGGCACCGAAAAAGCGGTGATGGCACCGGCCTTTCGGTGACACTTCCTCAACAGAACACCCAAACCACCGGGATTATTGGGAACCGAGAACCGGCATGGGGCGTGCTCAAGCAGGGATGGCTTCATCCCCCAAGCCCAGGAGAACCCCTTGCAAACCCGCTCCCTGCTGCTTTCGGCCATGCTCCTCGGCGGCCCGGCCGCCATGGCATCGACGCCCCCGCCCCTGACGACGGACACCGGTTCCCCCGTGGGGACCAACCAGAACTCCAAGACGGCAGGCCCCCGTGGAGGCATCCTCCTGGAGGACTTCCACCTCATTGAAAAGCTGGCCCGCTTCGACCGCGAGCGGATTCCCGAGCGCGTGGTCCACGCGCGCGGCGCCGGCGCCTATGGTGTCTTCGAGAGCTACGGCGACTTCTCGAAGCTGACGCGTGCGTCCATCTTCTCGTCCAAGGGTAAGAAGACGCCGATGTTCGTGCGTTTCTCCACGGTCATCCACCCGTCCGGCTCGCCAGAGACGCTGCGCGATCCGCGCGGCTTCGCGCTCAAGTTCTATACGGACGAGGGCAACTGGGACCTGGTGGGCAACAACCTGCCCGTCTTCTTCATCCGCGACGCCATGAAGTTCCCGGACATGGTGCACTCGCTGAAGCCGTCGCCCATCACCAACAAGCAGGACCCGCACCGCTTCTTCGACTTCTTCTCGCACCAGCCCGAGTCCACGCACATGCTCACGCAGGTGTACTCGGACCTGGGCATCCCGGCGAACTTCCGCCAGATGAACGGGCACGGTGTGCACGCCTTCAAGTTCGTCAACGCGAAGGGCGAGTACAAGTACGTGAAGTTCAACTGGGCCTCGCAGCAGGGCGTGAAGAGCCTCACCGCCGAGGAGGCCGCCCGCGTCGTCGGCGAGGACCACCAGCACGCCACCACGGACCTCTACGCGTCCATCGGCGCCGGCAAGTTCCCCTCGTGGGAGCTGAGCGTGCAGGTGCTGGACCCCAAGGACCTGGACAAGTTCAGCTTCGACCCGCTCGACGCGACGAAGATCTGGCCCGAGGCCCAGGTGCCGTCCATCAAGCTGGGCAAGTTCACGCTCAACAAGCTGCCGGACAACTTCTTCGAGGAGACCGAGCAGTCCGCGTTCTCCCCCGGCGTGCAGCCCCCGGGCATCGAGCCCTCCGAGGACCGCCTCCTGCAGGGGCGCCTGTTCGCCTACGCGGACACGCAGCGCTACCGCATTGGCGCCAACTACCAGTCGCTGCCCATCAACCGCGCCCGCGCGGCGGTGAACAACAACAGCCAGGCGGGCAGCATGAACTCCGCCAACACGAAGTCGGACGTCAACTACGAGCCGAGCGTCGCGCGTGAGACGCAGGACGCGCCGCAGCACCTCTTGTCCAACCTGCCGCTGAGCGGCACCACTCAGCAGCGTGGCATCGAGAAGACGGACAACTTCGCCCAGGCGGGCGCCTTCTACCTCGCGCTCGACGCGGGCGGGAAGGAGCGCCTCATCAAGAACCTGGCGGCCGACCTGAACCAGGTGCGCGACCCGAAGATCAAGGCGCGCATGGTGGGCCACTTCTTCATGGCCAACGCCGACTACGGCACCCGCCTGGCGAAGGCGGTGAACGTGAAGGTGGATGACGCCAAGGCCGCCGTGGCCCCGCTCGCCGCCCGCTGACGTCCCCTCAGTCCCGGGCCCTGGCGCAGCATCGCCGGGGCCCGGCCCTCCGCTGCTCTCCCTGGGTGAAGACCGAGGCGCGACGTGACCCGGCGCTGATCCCCCCTCTCGCCGCCCGTCGCCTCCCGGTCTTCTCTCAGCGGGAGCAGTCTCCCCTCGCTTCTGGAGTCCCACATGATTCGCAAACTGCTGATGGGTACCCTGGCGCTGTTGATGCTGGGCGGCGGCGTGCTGACGGCCGCCTGGATGTCCCTGCGCACCACGCCCGCGCCGCAGGGGCGGCTGCTGGCCACGAGCGACGCGGAGCGCTACCTGCTGGCCGCCGCGCGCGCCGGGGAGACGGACCTGGTGACGGGGCTCGTCAAGGCGGGCACGCCGGTGGAGGCGCGGGATGCGCGCGGCTTCTCGCCGCTCATCCTCGCGGCGTACCACGGACACACCGACACGGTGCGCGCGCTGCTGGCCGCGGGCGCGGATGCGTGCGCGGGCGACAACAACGGCAACACCGCGCTCATGGGCGCCGCCTTCAAGGGCTATGCGGACATCGTCGGGTTGCTCAATCAGCAGCCCTGCGCGGTGGACCAGAGCAACCGCTTCGGCCAGACGGCGCTGATGTTCGCGTCCCTCTTCGGCCGCAAGGAGGTGGTGGACCAGCTCCGCCAGCAGGGCGCGTCGCCCGACGTGCGCGACGGCAACGGGCGCAGCGCCCAGGACTGGGCCCGCACGCAGGAGCCGCACGCTCCCGTCCCGGAGGCCCCCTCCGCGCCGGAGACCTCCGCCTCCGCGCGGTGAGGCAGCATGCCCCGGTGCGTGCGCTACACGTACCGGGTGGCGAAGAGCTGGAGCAGCTCCGGCTCCGTGCGCAGCAGGTCGAGCGTCAGCGCCGCGTGGCCGGGCACATAGCCGTTGCCCACCACCATGGTGACGTCCTTGCCCACGCCCTCGGCGCCGAGCGCCGCCGCCGTGAAGCTGGTGGCCATGGAGAAGAAGATGGCCGTGCCGCCGTCCTTCACCGACAGGATGGTGGCCATCTCCGTGTTGCCCACGCTGGCGCAGTTGACCACCAGGTCGCAGAGCTGGCCGTCCGTCGCCCGGCTCACCGCCTCCATCACGTCCACGCCCTGCGTGGCGTCCACCTTCAGCGCGACGTCGCACAGGCCGATGCCCGACAGCAGGTCCAGCGCGCCCTGCGACACGTCGAGCGCGAGCAGCTTGCCCCGGCTCTCCAGGTTGCGCCGCGCCTGCGCCAGACACAGCGCCCCGCTCTTCCCCGCCCCCAGCACCGCCACCGTCATGCCCGGCCGCACGTGGCGGGCCACCAGCGCGGGCGCGCCACACACGTCGAGCGCCGCGAGCGCCAGCGTGTCCGGCATGTCCGGCGGCAGCTTCGCGTAGATGCCGCTGGCGAACAGCAGCGCGTGCCCGCGGATGTCCACCCGGTCGATGTCGGCGTGCACCGCCTTCACCTCCTCGATGACCAGCGGCGTCAGCGTGAGGCTCACGAGCGTCGCGATGCGGTCGCCCACCTTGAGCACGTCGCGCGCGGGGTGCTTGGCGCCCAGCTCCTTCACGCGGCCAATCAGCATGCCGCCCGAGCCGGTGACGGGGTTCTGCATCTTCCCCCGCTCGCGGACGATTTGCTGGATGCGCTCGCCGATGCGCTTCGCGTCACCGCCCACCTCGCCCTTGATCTGCTTGAAGGACGCGGCGTCGATGTTGAGGCTCTCCACGTCGATGAGCAGCTCGGACTCGCGGCACGGCAGCGAAGGGTCCAGTTGCTTCGCGCGCTGGGGCAGCACGCCCTTCTCGCCAACGACGCGGGACAGCCCGTAGAGGTCGATGCTCATGTTCCCGTCTCCCAGAAGGTTGCCGGGCGCCCGGCCCACTCGCAGCGGGGCGCACCCAGGGAGGCGTCTACCCGCTCCGGCGGGGGGATGGCCAGCACTGCGTCACGGAAGGAACTCCGGGGCGTCCCGCAGCGGGCATCCCGCCCGCCACGAGCCTCCGGTACGAGCGCGCTACTCCTGCGCCAGGTTCGGTACCAGCACGGACAACGAGCGCGCGAAGCGGTACGACACGCCGGAGTGACCGTCCTCGAACTCCTCGTGGACGCGCTCCACGCCCGCGTTCTTGAACTCCTCCGCGAGCATCCGCGTCCCCCAGCGGATGTTGAACTCGTCGCGCGTCCCGCAGTCCAGGTACACGGTCTTCAGCTTCCGGAACGCGTCCATGAACTTGGGCACGAAGCGCACCGGGTCGTGCACCAGCCACCGGTTCCACACGTCCAGGCGCAGCCGGCCCGTCGTCGCATCGAAGGGCAGCTCCACGTTGAGCGGCTCACCCTTCTTCGGCGAGTACGCGGCGGCCATCGCCAGCGTGTTCACCACGGGAAAGTCGTCGCCGCGCATCTTCGTCTCGCGGATGCGAGCGCGGAACTCCGCGTGCCACGACTCCACCCCGCCCGCCTTGAGCAGCGCCGCCGCCGCCTTCGGCAGGTCCGGCAGGTAGCAGTACTCGAAGTAGGCATCCGCGGCGTGCGCGCCCACGTGGGAGAACAGGTCCGGGTGGTAGCGGCCCATCACCAGCGCGCCATAGCCACCGGAGCTGTGCCCCACCACCGCGCGCGCGGCCGCCTTCGGCAAGGTGCGATAGGTGCGGTCCACGAACCCCACCACGTCCTTGGCCAGGTAGTCGCGGTAGCGGCCAATGGCATCGCTGTTCACCCACTGGCTTCCGCCCAGCGACGTCCAGGCGTCCGGGAAGATGCCAATGGCCGGCGGAATCGCTCCCGACTCGATGAGCGCGTCCAGGCGCTCGGGGACGGTGGGCGCGAAGCCCGAGGCGTTCGTCCACGAGCCACCACTGTTGCCGAAGGCGTGCAGGAAGTAGACGACGGGGTAGCGCCGGTCACCCGCGCCGTATCCCGGCGGCAGGTACACGGTGAGCTTGCGGCGGGCCGGGTCTCCCAGGGGGTTCGACTCCAGCGCGGGCGACAGCAGCTCACTCGACTCCAGGTGTCCATTCATCCGTGCATTCCCTTCGTCGGGCCCGCGGCTAGGCGCGCGAACCGGGTTGCTTGCCGAGAACCTTCATCACCGCCTGCAGGTCCTCCCAGGCCTTGCGCTTCTCCGCCGGGCTGCGCAGGAGGTACGCCGGGTGGAAGGTGGGCATGAGCTGGATGCCCTCATAGGTCCGCCAGTTGCCGCGCAGGCGGGTGATGGGCGTCCCGTCGCGCAGCAGCGTCTGCGCCGCGAACTTGCCCAGCGCCACCACCACCTTGGGCTGGATGGCCGCCAGCTGCGCCCGCAGGAAGGGCTCACACGCCGCAATCTCGTCCGGCTCCGGATTGCGGTTCCCGGGCGGTCGGCACTTCACCACGTTGCAGATGTAGACGTCGTCGCGGCGGTAGCCCATCGCGCCAATCATCTTCGTGAGCAGCTCGCCCGCAGCACCGACGAAGGGGACGCCTTGCAGGTCCTCGTTCTCCCCCGGACCTTCGCCCACGAACACCAGCTCCGCCCGCGGGTTGCCCGAGCCGAACACGAGGTTCTTGCGCCCCGTGCAAAGCTTGCAGCGCCGGCAGTCGCCCAGCTCACGGCGAATCTCGTCCAGCGTCGGCCGCTCGCCGTTCGACATGCCGGGCAGCGGACCGGGGTTCCGGGGCGCCTGCTGCGGCACGTCCACGAGCATCCCCGGTGTGGGGGCGCGAGGCGCGGGCGCCCGCGGTGCCGGGGACGCGGCGGCCATCGCCCGAGGCGGCGCGACAGGTGGGCTCGCGACGGGAGGCACGCGCGCGGGCCCCGCCACACCCGGCCCGGGCAGCCCGGACGCGGGCGCACCGGTGCGCTCCCAGCCACTGGCGCGGGGCTCCGGTGACGGCGGCGCCATAGACGCGCGGGGCAGCGGCGTCTCGGGGCGACTCGCCTGGGCCGCGGGCGCGGCCTCGGGTGCGCCATGGGTCCGGGCGAAGCGGGCGCGCAGCGAAGGCCCCGCGCGCTGGAGCTCCAGCGCCGCCTTGGCATCCATCATCAGCACCCGGCCGGCGGCCTCCTCCTGCCAGAGGAGGTGGCGGCGCACATCGTCCAGCAGGGCGCTCAGGTCCTGCGCGGCATCGGGCGTGTCGTCATTCACGGTCCTGGATCGGTAGCGGACGTGGCGTCCGGGCGCAAGGAAGCCGACGCCCAGGCCGGCTGTTCGCCTCACGCCAGAGGAGCTCCAGCACCCATGCCCGGAGTCCTACCCCGGCCATGGCGGCGCCGCTCCGCCATGAGGGCGGCCGGCCGCCACGCTATGTTCCGCCGCGAACCGGCGTCTCGCCCGAGGAGCCCCCATGGAACACCAAAACCCGGATTACCTCCAGGACACGGAGGCCATCTTCACGGCGGCCAACTTCGTCACGGACCTGGGCATCGAGCCCACGGCCATCCGCCCCGGCGAGGTCGAGGCGCGGCTGGTGGTGAAGTCCCGCCACCTCCAGCAGGACGGGGTCGTCCACGCGGGCGTCCAGACGACGCTGGCGGACCACACCGCGGGAGCGGCGGCCTACACCGTCATTCGCAAGGGCCAGCGGGTGCTCTCCACCGGCTTCACGGTCCACCTCCTGCAGACAGCCTCGGGCGAGGAGCTGCGCTGCAAGGCGCGAGTGCTCCGCGCCGGTCGCCGGCTCATCGTCGTCGAGTCCGAGGTCTACGCCGTCGCCGCAGGGACACCCCGGCTCGCGTCGAAAGCCACCGTCACGCTGGCGGTGATGGAGCCGCGATGATGCGCTTCGGGGAGTGAAGTCGAGCGACGCGCCTGCTTCGCCCATGCCTGCCTATGCCGAGATTCGGCAGGCAGGAACGATTCAAGCGCCTGCCCGCAGCGGCGCGGGCACCAGCAGGAGCTCCAGGATGGCGAGCGCCACCTCGTGCTTGGCGCCCTGGAGCTCGTGCTGCGCGCCCGCGCGCGTCAACACCGTCACCCGGTTGGTGTCCGTGCCAAAGCCCGCTCCGGGCGCCGTCACGTCATTGGCGACGATGGCATCCAGGCCCTTGCGCTCCAGCTTGTCGCGCGCGTGTTCCAGCACGCGCTCCGTCTCCGCCGCGAAGCCCACCAGCACCGGCCGCTTCGCCTGACCCGCCACCTTCCGCGACGCCTCCGCGAGCACGTCCGGCGTGCGCACGAGCGTCAACGACTCGGGCGTGGCCGTGGCCCCCTTCTTCACCTTCTGGGGCGCGCGCATCTCGGGGCGCCAGTCGCTCACCGCCGCCGTGGCGATGAATGCATCCACGGTGCTCACCCGCGCGAGCACCTCGCGCGCCATGTCCTCCGCGCTCACCACGTCCACGACGTCCAGCCCCGTGCGCTCCACGCTGCCCACCGGCCCGAGCACCACCGTCACCTCGGCCCCCAGGCCACGCGCCGCGTGCGCCAGCGACAGGCCCATCTTCCCCGTGGAGGGATTCGAGATGAAGCGCACCGGGTCCAGGAACTCACGCGTGGGCCCCGCCGTCAGCAGCACCCGCTTCCCCGCGAGGGGCCCGGCCCCGAAGCGCGCCGCGACGGCCTGGACGATGGCCGGCACATCCGCCAGCCGCCCCTCCCCCACGTCACCGCACGCCAGCATCCCCGCGCCCGGCCCCACGCGCGAGAAGCGCGGGTAGGCCAGCAGCGCGGCGAGGTTCTCCTGCGTCAGGGGGTTGTCCCACATGGCCACGTTCATCGCGGGGGCCAGCACCACCGGGCCCCGGAAGGCCAGCAGGGACGTCGTCACCGCGTCGTTCCCCATGCCCGCGCGGATGCGCGCCAGCAGGTCCGCGGTGGCCGGCGCCACGACGAAGGCCTCTCCCCAGCGCGCCAGGTCCAGGTGGCCGAAGTTCCCCTCCTGGGCCGGGTCGAAGTAGTCGGTGAGCACCGGGTGCCCGCTGAGCGCCTGGAAGGTGAGCGGGGTGACGAACTGGCGCGCGGACTCCGTCATGGCCACTCGCACCTCGGCCCCGGCGCGCGACAGCTCTCGCACCAGCTCGCAGGCCTTGTAGGCCGCGATGCCTCCCCCCACGCCGACGACCACCCGCCGGCCTTTCAGTGTCGTCACGTCCATGCGGCTTCCTAATGCGCGGGGCCGTGGGCTCGCAACCGTGCCAGGCGCCCTCAGCGGCCCAGCACGACCTCCGTGCTCGACGGCACGTCCACGACGCGGACCTCGGGACCTCCGGGCGTCTCCACGTGGAAGTTGCCCCACACCAGGGTGTAGCGCCCGGGAGTCAGGCCGCTGAGCCGCACCTGCTCGCTCCGGGGCTGGTAGACGAGCTGCGCCCAGCGCGAGCGCATCAGCGCCACCGATGGGGGGTTCCCCACCGCGCCCAGCTCTCCCGCGACGACCCACAGCGCCCGCCCCCGCTCCGGCTTCACCTGCACGGTGAGCGACGCGCTGCCCGGTCCAGGCCCCAGGTCCAGGCGCATCTCCGAGCCCCCCACCTGAACGACCAGCGCGGGCTCGCCGGAGAACTCGCGCTGCGCGCCCAGCGCGAAGCGATAGTTGCCCGGAGAGACGTCCACGCTGTAGCCGCCATCCGGTCCGGTGACGATGGAGAGCGTCTCGCTGCGGTCCGCGTTGACGGCCTCGACCTCGAAGCCCGCCGCGGGGCTTCCGTCCTGCCGGTACACCTTGCCGCTCAGACGCGTGGCCTGCCGCAACTTCAACTCCACCGGGCCGCGCGCGCCGCGTTCCAGGGACTGGGTGGCGCTCAACCGGCCCTTCCGGGCGGAGAGCGTGTAGCGCGCCACGTAGGGGGGGCTGGCCACCGTGAAGCTCCCGTCCTGTCCGGAGAGCACGGAGTCGTCGCAGACGTCACACGTCACCACGGCGTCCGACACGGGACCGCCACCCTCGTCGACCACGACGCCCGAGATGCTGGGCAGCTTCTCCAGCACCAGGTCGCCCAGGTCCGGTGAGGCCGGCCGGTCCACCATCAACGGCTCGTAGCCCGAGGCATCCACCGAGGCGAACACACGGTCCCCCGCCGTGGGCAGCGGCAGCTCGAAGCGGCCGTCCGGGGCGTTGACGTCGTGCTCGTCCACGCGGAAGCGCCGCACCGGCACCCCGTCATCTCCGACGACCCGCCCGCGGAAGACGTCTCGCTTCTTGAGCACCACCCGCACTGGTGGACCGCCCGCCTTGCCCTCCGCGCGCTCCACCTGGTCATAGCCGGAATGCCGCACCTCCAGCCGGTAGCCGCGGCCAGGACGCAGGGAGCGGAACTCGAAGCGGCCGCTGGCATCGGACTGCACCGGGTCGGCGCCCCGGGGCACCACCACCAGCGTGGCCCCCGCCACCGGCGCGTTCTGCCCGTCCACGACCTCGCCGCTCAGCGGCGCCCCCGGCTTGAGCTCGGCCTCCAGCTTCAGCGTCTGCCCATCCGCCAGCGTCACCTCCCTGCGCTCCGACGGCAGATAATCCGGATGCGAGGCCATCATCGAGTACGTGCCCGCGGGCATCCCGCGCATGGGGACCATCCCATCCGAACCCGACGGCCGATCGCTGCGGAAGATGCCCTGCTGCTCCACCCACAACACCACGTCCGCCCCTTCCACGCGGCGGCCCTCGGCGGACACCGTCACCTCCAGCGAGGCCCGCGGCTCGAGGGCCAGCTGCACGTCGGTGGCGGGCGCCGTCACCTGGAGCTGTCCACCGCCCCACTCCGAGTGGTGCGCGTGGAGCTCGTAGAGCCCGGGCGTGGGCACCTGCGCCGAGAAGCGGCCATCCCCATCCGCCAGGGCCGACGCGCCCGTGGGCTGCACCAGCACGGACACCCCTGGGGCGGGCCGCCCATACACGTCCAGCACCTGCCCGCTGATGACCGTGGCGCGCTCCATCTCCAGCTCGAGCGGCGTCTCCCCTGGCTTCACCCGCGCCGGAAGCTGGGCATCGCGAAAGCCCTCCGCCTGCCCCGTCAGCACGTAGTCGCCCACCGCCAGCGGCCCCAGCGTCATCAACGCGCCGGTGCCGCCTCGCTCGCGGCGGATGAGCTCTCCCGTCGGCATGCGGAGCTGCAGGTCCGGCTCGGGCACGGGCTGGCCTTCCTCGTCCACCACCGTGACGAGCAGGCTCCCCGCCTCCTCCAGCGCGAGCGTCACCTGGGTGACGGGCGCCTCCAGCATCACCGTGCGAGGCACCGACGCCAGGCCCTTGGCCTCGGCCGTCACCACCAGCTCGTCCGGATACAGGCCGGTGAAGCGCAGCGGGGCGCCATCCGTCCGCAGCTCGCGCGTCAGGTGGTCCGCGCGCAGGCGCACCAGGGCCGCTGCGGGCGCGCCATTCCGGGTGACGTGGACCTCCAACGTGCGCGCGGGCGTCAGCTTCAGGCGCACGGGCTGCGGCCCGGCTTCCACCTGGGCCTCCACCGCGGGCAGATAGCCCTCCGCCGTGGCCAGCACGTAGAAGGGCCCTTCGCCCAGGCCCGACAGGTTGAACACGCCGTCCGCGCCGCTCGTCGTCTCGAACGGCAGTGGAATGCGCCGCGACATCGCGTGGACGCGCGCGCCACGCAGGGGACGCCCGGCCTCGTCCACCACCTGCCCGCCAATGCTGCGCAGGGGTGGCAGGTACAGGTCCACCGGTTCGCCCGGCGCGGCCCGCTCCCGCAGCGCGACACCCAGCCCCGGCGCACGGGCCCACACGGAGAACGACACGCCCGCCAGACGCTCGAAGCGGAAGCGCCCCTCCGAGTCCGTGGTGACGGTGGCCCTGGGGGTCAGGAAGCCCTGCTGCTGCTCGAAGAACGCCAGCGTGTGGAGCGCCGTCTCCCGCGCCGGGCAGGCCAGGAGCGCCTGGCCGCACTCATCACAATGGACGCCCAGGAGCGTGCGCTCCGCGCTGGAGGCCAGGAACACCTCCGCGCCCGGAACGGGCTGGCCCGAGGCGTCCAGCACACGCCCCGTGAGGGAGAGCCCTTCGCCCTCGGACGAGGCGACCTCCACGGCGGCGAAGCCCGGCAGCGGCCGCGCGGCGACGGCGTGTGTCTCTGGACCGGCCTGCTTCGACGCCGAGCCGGGCCACAGCCACACCACGCCCGCCGCCAGCAGGGCCGCTGTTATGCCTATGACAATCCAGTTGCGCATGCGCACGCGGCGCGGACCTTAGCCCGGGACCGGGCGCGGAACGGCCGATTCCCCCTGGAAATTCCGGACGCGTCCGCTCCCTGACCCTCGCGCGCCGAGCGAGGTGGACGGCCGGGCACGGCGCCCTACTCGCGCGAGGACTTTCCTTCAAGGTCGTCCAGGCGCCGTTCGACGTCCTCGAAACGCGCCTGGGTCGCGTCCGCGACGGAGGCCAGCAACCGGGCCATCCGGCCCGCGTGGGCGTCCATCCGGCCCATCCGCCCCGACATGGTGCGCATGCCGTCCGCCATGGAGTCCATGGTCGACATCATGGTCTCCATGTTCGTGGCCATGGCATTCATGTTCGTCGCCATCGCATTCATGTTCGGCGCCATGGCGTCCATGTTCGTCTTCATGGATGCCCTGGTCGTCATCATGGACGACATGGTCGACCGCATCACGCCCATGCTCACGAGGATGCCTTCGACATCCCCCTGCGTCGCCCGCAGCTCATGGCGCAGCTCGGTCACCTCGCCCAGGAACTTCACCACCACGTCGCCGCCCACGGCCCTGGCCATGCGCCCTCCCGAAACGGAACGGCGCGAACGTACCTGGGGCGTCTGACGTGAATCGGACACGGCGCGCGAGCGCGTGGGGCGACGGGTGGCCATGGGATGTCCCTTCCTTCATTCCTCGGCGAACGGCGCGATGGCCTGCGCCACGGCCAGCTCCTGCCGCGCCTCGCTCAGCTCCGAGTTGGTGGCACGCAGCCGGTCGCTGAGCACCTGCACGAAGCTCCAGAGCATCTTCACCGCGAGGATGGACTCGCGCTTCATCAGCCCCATCAGGTCGGGCCGGGAGATGACCATGGTGCGCGTGGGCTCCGTGGCCCGCACCGTCGCCGAGCGCGGCGCGTTGTCGATGAGCCCCATCTCCCCGAAGTGGCCGCCCGCGCGAAGCTCCGCGATCTCCACGCCGTTCTTCTCGATGGCCACCCGGCCCCGGATGACGACGAAGAGCTCCTCGCCCGGCTGCCCCTCCACCACGATTTCGCGCCCCGCCGGATACGTGCGTGTGGTGGCGATGGACAGCACCGCCGTCTGCTCCTTGTACGTGAGGTGACGGAAGAGCGGAATCTTGCGCAGCGCCTCCATGCGCGACTGGGCCTCGCTCGACTCCTCGCTCACGGACGAGCCCTCGCCCGCGACCTTCACCACCACCGCGGTGATGTTGTCCTTGCCGCCGCGCTCGTTGGCGATGTCGATGAAGCGCTTGGGCAGGTCCGCGGGCGCCACGCCGGCGATCAGCGACAGGACCTCCTCGTCCTCGACGTAACCATGCAGGCCGTCCGAGCAGAGGATGAACATGTCCCCGGGCACCAGGTCCACGATGAGCGTGTCGACCTGGACGGACTCCTGGATGCCCACCGCACGGGTAATCACGTTGCGGTACTGCGAGGTGGCGGCCTGGTCCTTGGTAATCGTGCCGGCCTTGAGCTGCGCCGCGACCAGGGTGTGGTCCTCGGTCAGCCGGTGACACTGGCCGTGGCGCACCAGGTAGACGCGGCTGTCACCGACGTGGCCGATGACGCCCTTGTTGCCCCCCACCGCGAGGCACACGAAGGTCGTCCCCATGCCGCGCTTGGAAGCGTCCGACATCGCGGTGCGGTAGATGTCCGCGCACGCGCGCTGGACGGCGACCTCGATGAGCGCCGCGGCCGCGGAGCGGCTGTCCGGCGTCGGGTTGTTGCCCAGGTCCTTCAGCAGGTGGCGGTTGGCGGAGATGTGCTGCCTGACGACTTCCGTGGCCCGGTTGCTGGCGACTTCACCCGCCGCGTGCCCGCCCATGCCATCCGCCACCACGTAGAGCCCGAGCGACGCGTCCACCAGCATCGCGTCTTCGTTGTGCTGCCGCCTGCGGCCGACGTCGGTCAGTCCAAAAGCTTCTGTGGTCAAGGCCACCGCGTACACTCCCATGTGTGACAGAGGGCGACTCCGCACGTTACGCAGGCACACGAAGACGTGGCAAGGCTCAGGGAGCCATCCTCACGGCCAGCATCCGCACAAAACCGCTGGACGTGTAGAAGCCCACCTCCACCTGTCCGAAGCGAAGCCGCGCCCCATCCGCCACCGGGACAGCCCGCCGGGGGA
The DNA here is from genome assembly GCF_050038885.1 of Pseudomyxococcus flavus. Taxonomy (NCBI): domain Bacteria; kingdom Pseudomonadati; phylum Myxococcota; class Myxococcia; order Myxococcales; family Myxococcaceae; genus Pseudomyxococcus; species Pseudomyxococcus flavus. The sequence continues at coordinate 9,133,005 of NZ_CP143624.1, forward strand.
CGAGCCGGACGCCTCCCGCCCAGGTGCCGTTCTTGGAGCCGGCGTCCGTCAGCAGGAAGCCCGACTGGCCCTCCTCCCGGGTGAACCATGCGTGGAAACGGGACACGCTGCCGTCATCCAACACCACGTCATTGTTCCCCGTCCGCCCCACGGTGATTCCCCGGCCGAAGGCGTTCGGCCTCGACTTGACCACGGGGAACACCACCGGCCCGCTGGCTCCCAGTGTGGGAGCCCCGGCATTCGTCACCGTCTTCAGGCGGTATTCCTCCGACTCCGCGCCGCCCGTGTCCTCCGAAGCCGGAGTGAAGACGAGCAACGCGGGGGGCAGGTTCCGCTCGAAGGCTTCTCGATTGCGGAGATACCGTGAGACGTGGGCGCTGAGCGGCTCGGACATACGTAGCGTGCGAACAGGGTGCCCTTCGGTCGCACTCTACGCAAACACTAGCGCCAATCCACGAACAACCCGACCATCGGGCCACCGACGAAGAACCGGCCAAGGCTGCGGCGCTTGTAGCCAAAGGGCTCGGCGTAGCCCACAGCGAGCCCGCCCGCGACGTCCCCGAACTGGTAGCCCAGGTGGATGCGCCCCTCGATGAGGCCGGCCACGCGCCGGTCCGGCTCCAGCCCTCCGTCGAAGGTGGCACCGTAGAAGACGGGGCCGCCCGTCACCTGGAAGCCCCAGTGCACCTGGCCGGGCAGCTGGTTCCGGTACCCCACACCCACCTGCGGGCTGTGCTGGTAGAAGGACTTCACCGCGTTCTGCGGCTTGCCCTCTTCCGGATCCGGGAAGGCGACACCCCACGACACGCTGCCTTCCAGCAGCAGGGCGAAGGCGTCCTTGCGGTCCTGATGGAAGGTGAACTGCCACTGCACCTTCGCGATGGGTGACACCACGCCATCCTGGAGCGCGGCCCCCAGGAACACCCCGCGAGGCGCCCACGCGGGCGTCGGGGAGCGGTGCTCCTTGAGGCGCCGGGTCTCCTGTGCGCCAGCGGAAGAAACCAGACCAAGTGCAACTACCAGGAAAACGGGGAGCGTGCGGTGCATGGGACCCTCTTCCCGCCATGGCACGGCCCGCTTGTCAACGGACTGTTCGTTTCGCTATGACACACCTTGTTACCTTCGGATGGGCCCGGGCCGGGGATGTCTTCCCGGAACCACTCGCCGCGGGGCACAAGGAGCGGGACACCGCATGCCAGTCGTGACAGTCCGGGCCGGGAACAAGCAGCGCCCGGGAAGGTTCGACGTACTCGTCCGCAAGGCCACGGAGAAGGCCTCCGACCTGCTGGAGGAGAGTGACCGCGTCCTCGTGGTCTACGAGAAGGGCTGCGCGAGCCTCTATTACGAGCGTGACGGCGAGGCGCCCACGCCCTCCCCCGCGCAGCGCCCCTCCTGAGCGCGGGCCCAGCCCGGCCTGCACCGCTCAGCGCCCTGCTACCGTCGGGGCCCGAGCACGATGATGGCCATCCCCGCGATGGCGACGAGCGCCCCGGTGATGTCCCACCGCGAGGGACGCTCGCCTTCCACGAGCCACAGCCAGACGAGCGCCACGGCAATGTACACGCCGCCGTACGCCGCGTAGGTGCGGGCCGCGCCCGTGGGGTGCAGCGTCAACAGCCACGCGAAGGCCGCGAGGCTCCCTGCAGCCGGCACGAGCAGCCACGCCGACCTCCCCTGCCTCAGCCAGAGGTACGGGAGATAGCAGCCCACCACCTCGGCGACCGCGGTGAGGACGAAGAGCCCGAAGGCATACAGCAGATGCACGGTGCGATACCTCTCCAGGTGCTCGGGCTACGCCTTCGCGCCGCCATCTCGGTGAGCGCCATGATGTACGGAAGGAAGGTTACCGGGGGTCCGCATCCGTTCCGTGCAGGTTCGCGAGGCGTTGACGGGTGTGGCCGGTTCCATGCCCGGAGCCTTCCATCAATCCGCCCCGCGTCCCAGTCCAGAGCCTGGACGCTCGCATCGGCTCACCCGCGGACACTCCGGGCTCGAATCGGGCCCGCCGACACCCGGACGCCTTGTACACGCGAGGCGGCTGAGGCATCCCGAGGGGGCTGGAGGCAGCCCCCGCCCTGCCCAGGAACAACGGCTCGTACCACGCCCCTGACCATCCATCGGGTATCCGCGCCATGACCCTCTTCCCGCCTCCGGAGGCCCAGGACACCCCGCCACGTCGAAGCCGGAAGCGGCGCGCGGCAGCCTGGGCCCTGGGAGCGGTGCTGGTGCTGGAAGCCGCCATCAACGTCGCGCTCAATGTCGGCGTCGTCCAGGCCATCATGCGCCAGGCGACCCGCCGGACCGAGCTCACCTGGACGCGCGCCTGGTGGCTCTGGCCCATCGGTCCGCTCCACCTCCGCGACTTCACGCTGACCCAGCAGGACACGCACCGGTGGTGGCAGGTGAACATGGACGCGCTCGAAGCCAACGTGTCCCTGCTGGCCCTGCTGGGAAGGCGCGTGGACGTCCAGCGCATCGACGGCCATGGTGCGAGCTTCCGGATTGAGCCGTCCTTCGGTGTTCAGGAAGAACCCCCGCCGGGCCCCGGCTACCGCCCGTGGGTCATCCAGTTGGAGGACGTGACGGTCCACGAGGTTCGTGAGCTGGACTTCGGGCGGATTCGCTTCGTGGGGGCGCTGGACGTGCAGGGCGCCTTGAACCTCAAGGGGCGTGAGCGCCTCCAGGTCGAGACGCCTTCGATTCGCGTCGCCTCCGGCGCCATGGAGCTCGACCGGCGCCCCGTCACCCGGCTGGAGCGCCTGGAGGCGAAGGCACGGCTCGACGCCCCCTTCACGGGCGAGAATCGCTGGGACTTGTCGAAGGCGCTCAGCGCCGAGGTCCAGAGCCAGATGGCGCTGCTCCCCCTGGACTGGCTGAACGAGCACCTGGGACAGCGCTCAGGTATCGCGCTGCACGGCGGTGAAGGCACGCTGACACTGGACCTGCACCTGCACGAGGGCGCGCTCGCGAATGGCACCCGGGTCGAGGTGGAGAGCTCCGAGCTGGAGCTGCGGGCAGGTCCCATCCGGGTTCGGGCGCCCTGGAGCCTCGAAGCCTCGCTGGCGTCGGAGAGCCCGACGGTGCGCCAGGGGACCGCGCGGCTCACGCTCGCGCCCGTGCAGGTGTCCGGCCCTGAAGGCGTGGCAGCGGTGATACCCGAAATCACGCTCGCGGTGCTCGCGCATCGCCGCGCGGCGGAGGCGGACTGGGAGCTGGAGCCCGACCTTCGCGTGGCCAGGAGCCAGCCCATGGACTTGAAGCTGCTCAATCCCTGGCTGGCACGGACCCTTGAAATCGATTCCGGTTTCATGACGGTGCAGAGCAAGGCGCGGTCGAAGTCCGCGAAGGCCCGGGACGCGCTGCGGCTGAGCGTGGATTCCGACCTCGTGTCCGGACGCATGGGGGACATCAAGGTACTGCTGCGCGCGGAGGCGGACGTGGATGCGCGCAACCTGTCGTGGGACACGAAGTCGCTGGCACTCACGGGGACGACGCTTCGCCTGAGCAACGTCTCCACGAATGGCCCCGTGCCCATCCGAGCCTGGAGCGGCGTCTTCACCCTGCCCCAGGCCCGGCTGTCCCTGTCCCCCACCGTGCTGTCAGCGCGCTTCACCAGTCGGCTCACGGACACGCAGCCCATGGTCGCGCTGTTGACGAAGACCAAGAACCTGCCGGCCTTCCTGACGTCCCTGCTCAACATCCAGGGCGTCACCGTCACGGGCCGCGTGCAGATTGACGAACAAGGCCTCCAGCTCCGCGAGCTCCAGGCCACCGGCGAGGGATTCTCCCTGGAAGGACACCTGGACCTCGCGCAGGGACAGCTGACCGGGGCGCTCCTCGCGAAGCTGGGCCTCATCACCGGGGGCATCGAGTTCAAGCGCGGACGGCAGGACATCCACCTGCTCAACGCGAAGCGGTGGTTCGCCGCGCAGCAAGTCCCGCCCTTCCGGTAGCGCCTACGACAGGTGACGCGCCTCCAGCAATCACACGGGCCGCAAGCACGCGCTGCATGAAAGAGCGCCCGGGTGAGCGCATGGGTGTACTCCTCGGTAGCCAGTAGGAACTCGCTGCGTCCGATGCTGGCCGGGCGCCCCCTCACAGTGCCGCCTGCCCGGCGGGCAGCAGGAGCGCTTCGGAGTCCTTCGCCAAACCGGCCGCCCCAAGTGCCGCCGTGCGAGCACGCAGCGCACGCCGTGTCTTGAAGTGCATTGCCAGGCGGACGAGCGCTCCCCGGTGCCTTCGGTCTCGTGACAGGAAGCATGCGGCCGCTGCGCGCTGGCCTCGTGCTTGCAGTCTCAAAGCAGCGACGGTCAGCGCGACCGTGCGCTTCCTCCCCGTCGTTCACACACGAGGCCTCCCGACGATGTCGCTGGTGCTGCTCGGCCCCCTGCTCCTCAATACCCTGTTCACGACGCCCGAGCCCGCCTCACCAGCGCCGACGACGAAGGCTTCGCCCCGCGTTCCCGGCCTGGATGTCGCGGCTTCCCCCACGCCACCCACGCACCCGGCGGAGGTCCATGACCTCACGTCCCCGCTGCCGTGGCTGGGGTTGATGCTGGACGTGGGCGTGCCCGAAGGCGCGGGTGCGTCGCTCGCGTTCCGCCCGCTGCGCATGCTCCGGCTGCATGGCGGCCTCGTGCACAACGGCATCGCGCTGGGAGCTCGCGCCGGGGTCTCCTTCATCCCGTGGCAGGGGTTCGTGCGCCCGACCCTGACCGCGGAGGCCGGCCGACTGCCAGAGCAGAACGCGCGCGCCACCGTCGAACGATTCGTGGGGGCGCTGGGCCCCGCGGGCCTCCTGCTGGAACGCGTGGGGTACGACTTCGCCAATGCCCACCTTGGGCTGGAGGTGGGCAGCCCCCGACGCTTCTCGTTCTTCCTGCGCGGCGGTCTGTCCTACGTGCGCGCCGACGTGCACGGCGTGCAGCCCTGGTCCGAGGCGCGGAACGCCGACGTCACGGTGGAGCGCATCACCACGCCCCGCGTGAGCGGCACCCTGCCCACCATCAAGCTCGGCTTCCTGCTGTACCTGGGCTGAGCGCCGCCGCGGCCCTCCCCCATCCACTTGCCTTTCCGCTCAACGGAGTCCCGTTCATGTCCCTGGGTCGCAGTTCCTCCTTCCGCCTCGCGCTGGCCGCGGGTGTCTCCCTCCTCTCCGGCTGTGGAGAGGTCCTCTACGGTGAAATCGACATTCCTGAAGTCTGCGCCCGCATGAAGCCCTACGCATTCCAGACACCGGCCCTGCCGATGGAAGGCACCTTCACCCCCACCCTCAGCCTGGAGGTGGAGCTCGAGGACGCGTTGCCGCTGGACCTGGACCTGGTGAACGCGGACGTACGCTTCCGGCGCGCCACCTTCCGAGCGCTGAGAGGCAACCTCGGCTTGCTGGACGCGCTGGAGCTGGAGGCCGTCCATGCCTCTGCGCGCAGCGAGCCCACGGTGATGGCGACGTGGAGCGGCCCCGCCTCCGCCACCACCGAGCTCCACCTGCCGGGCAATGACACCGTGAACCTGTTCCCCTACATCCAGGATGGGAGCCTGCGCTTCAATCTGAGCTTCACCGCGCACATGCCGGACGAGGACGCGGAGATCGAACCCGTGCTCTGTCTGGGGATGAAGGGGCGCATCAACTATGGCGATGCGTTGACCGAGTCGCTCTAGTCGCGGTTGTCTCGCGAGTTCCCCGCGAGCCACGACAGCACGAGCAAGGCATTGACTCCGGGATTACCCAGACACGGCCCGTAGCAATCGCTCGGTGCCCTGGCCGCCTCCGCTCAGCGCCAGGGCGCACACACGAGGCGTCTCCTCCGAAGCTCGGCTCCACGCTGAGTCACCACCTACTCGCCATCCCGCGATGTACCCACCTGCGCCCAGCGCGGAAGCAAGGTGACCGTGGTCAGGCAGGCACGGCGTGCTGCTTGCAATCCCCACCATCGCTCACGACAGCGGAATTGGGTCCGCATGGATGGGTGCCCTCCCATGATTGATATGTCCCCCAAGAAGATACTCCTCGTGGACGATGAGTTGAGCGTCATCAATGCCTTGCGCCGCTGCCTGCGCAATGAGGGCTATGACATCGTCCACGCCAACAACCCCTTCGAGGGATTGCGACTCCTCCGGAGCGGCACCATCGACCTTGTCATCTCCGACCACATGATGGCTGGAATGACGGGGCTGGAGTTCCTCAAGCTCGCACGCGACCGGCATCCCGACTGCGTCCGCATCATCCTGTCCGGTCAGGCCGATATCCAGACGGCCATCGATGCCATCAATCACGGAGAGATCTACCGGTTTTTCACCAAGCCATGGAATGACATGGAGCTCCGGGTGATGTTGAACCTTGCCTTCGAGCAGCAGCGGAGCGAGCGCGAAAACCGCCAGCTGCTCGCGCAAGCCCGGAACCGGGTCCTCCCGACGCTTCCGACGATGCCCTCGAAGCCGCCGCGGCTTCCATCCATCGTCCGTGACGCGCAGGGCGCCATCCTCCTCACCGAAGAAGGGGACTCCGAGGTCGCACCGGCCTGAGCCCTCCAGAGTCACGCATGACGACGCTGCCCATCACGCTCGTATTTCGTTCGACGGTGCCGCCGGCGCTCCAGGGCGCACTCGATGCCGCCGGATTCCCCTGGTGGCGCGCGAGCGCCTCCGAGGCGGCTCAGTCCGTCCGAGCGGGTTGGGCCCAGGTCGTTATCTGCGAGCAGGTGCCGGGTTGGCAGGCCCTGGTGGCGCAAATCGAAAGCGTCCGCGGGGCCGCCATCCTCTGGGGCCCACCGCCCGCCCAGGACGACGGACGGCGCCTGCTGCCGTCCAGCGTGGAGACGCTCGAGGACGCGGCCCTGGTGCGAGAGGCGGTGGAGCGCGCCGAGGCACGCAGGCGCGCCCGACTGGAGCCGCGGTCCGACACGGACCTGCTCGCGCGCCACGAGCGCGCTGAGCGGGTGAGCCACTACGCCCAGTCCATCGCGTCCCAGGCCACCGTGTCGGACCTCGTCGCGGAGGCCATGTCCTGCACCCGCGACCTCTGCGACGCGGATGGCGCCGTGCTCCTGCTCGTCGACCGCGCGACGGGAGACCTCGAGTTCCAGCCCCGCTGGCCCGGCAGCCGCACGGCGCCACGAATCCGGCGCCGTCCGGGCGAAGGCATTGCCGGCCAGGTGGCCCGCGACGCCAGGTCCATGCGCGTGACGAGCGAGCGCGAGTGCACCGAGCTGGGCACGTCCCAGGGTGCCGTCACCGGCGTCGTTCCCGGCTCGGTCATCGCCGTTCCCCTGCTGTTCGCGGGCGACGTCATCGGCGTGCTCGAGGCGGTGCGCGGCGTGGAGCGGCCCGTCTTCAGCGCCCGGGACCTCGAGTGCCTGGAGCACCTGTCGCCGTATGTCAGCATCGCCGTGCACAACGCGCAGCTTTGGCAGGAGCTGTACGAGAGCCGGGCAGAGGTCCTCCAGGCCAACGCGCGGCTGGAGGAGAAGGTCCGCCAACGCACCGAGCAGATCTCCAAGGCGCAGCGTGAGTGGGTCGCGACCTTCGACTCCATCGGCGAGCCCGTCGCCTTGCAGGACGGCTTCACGGTCCGCCGCGCCAACCTCGCATATGCCCGCCGCGCGGGGGTCTCCGTGACGGAGCTCGGGGGCCGCAAGTGCCATGAGCTGCTGGCCCGCCAGAGCACCCCCTGCGCCGGCTGCCCGCTGGCCGAGACGCCGGAGGCGGCGCTGTCGGGCGACATCGCCCTCCCGGATGGCACCCTCTTCGCCTTCCATGGCTTCAAGCGACTCGATACGGCGTCGAGCCGCGAGGTGGTGGTGCACTACCGCGACATCACCGCGGAGAGGCGCCTCGAGTCCAAGCTCCGGGAGTCGGAGCGGCTCGCCGCAGTGGGCCAACTGGCCTCCGGGGCCGCTCACGAAATCAACAATCCCCTCGCGTTCATGCTCTCCAACCTCCGAAACCTCTCTGAGTACCTCCAGGAGATGGCGTCGGGCCTGGAGCCCATCCGCGCCGCGGCGCGCGCCCTTTCCAGCGGGCAGTGCGCCGAAGCGGGCCGCGCCCTGTCGAGCGTGGACCTCGACTCACTCGACTGGAACGTGCGGGACGGGCTCGAGCTGATCGCCGAGTCGCTCACCGGAGGCGAGCGAGTCGGAAGCATCGTCCGCAGCCTCCGGGAGCTGTCCCGCCTGGAGATCACCCGAAGCGAGCAGGCCTCCGTCAACGACTCCGTCATCCGCGCGGCACGAAAGGAGTTGGGCGATACCACGGACGACGTGGTCCTGGAGCTGGCCTCGAAGGCCCGAGCTCGGCTGTCTCCCCTCCATCTGGACCAGGCGCTCGGCCACGTGCTGCGCAATGCCCGTCAGGCCGTCAAACCCGGGCAGCACATCTTCGTGAGGACGCGGGACGAGGAGCAGACCGTCGTCGTGGAGGTCCAGGACGAGGGCCGGGGCATCGCCCCGGAGCATCTGGGCCGCGTCTTCGATCCCTTCTTCACGACGGGCGATATCGGACAGAGCGTGGGCCTGGGACTCACCGCGACGTATGGCATCGTCAGCCGCAGCGGCGGAACCATCGCCATCCGCTCCCAGCTCAACGAGGGCACCACCGTCCGCATCGAGCTCCCGATGGAGCGCTCGGCCAGCGCCGCCCCGACGACGGTGCAGGAGCCGGGCTCGAACCGCCTCACCCTCGCCGAGACCACCCACTGAGGTCCGCCCGGGCCAGGGGCTTTTCCCGCCGGGTTGCGGGAGACCCATTTGGAGGAAACCACCCGCCTCGCATCCCCGCATGCGGACGCAGCGCGAGGCGCGGCACGGCGCTCGCAGTGACGCTCCACGGACACACGTTCCATCACCGCAGGAGAACGCTCACGTGGCTGCTACATCATGCGAACTCAATCGTGCATTCCGCCGTCGGTCCGACGCGCTCGCGAAGGTACAAGCGGCCCTCGATGAGGGCCTCGCGCAGCTCGCCGACCCCATCGCCCCGCGTGAGCGTCAGGCCATCATCCTGCTCGTCTGGCTGGTGGCCCGGCTGCAAGGCGCCCATGACCTGGCCGCCGCGGCCAGCCTCTGGTCGTCCATCCAGCAGACAGGCTCGGTGGTGTTCCGCGGCGTGCGCCTCCGCTTCAACGCGGATGGCCCGACGCCTCCCATCTCGGTGGAGCCCTGACATGAGCCACGCCAAGCGCCTGTTGTTGCGCGCCTTGCCGCCAGGCCTGCCGCTGCCGTTGCGCATCGTCCTGAAACTGGGCGTGACGAGCGACGAGCTGATGCCCGTGCTCATCCTCGCGGCCCGGCATCCGGAGAAGCTGCGGGTGGGCCTGACAGAGGACCTGTCCTTCACGGAGCGGTGGCTGCTGCTCACCACCATGGTGGCCGCCCCCCTGGTGGTGACACCGCTGTTGGTGGCCTCCGCGGTCGCCGGCGTTCCGGCCCTCGGAGTGCTCGCCATCAGCGCCCTGGCGCTTCCCGGGCTCGCATTCCTGGTGGCCTACCCGTGGCGGCTGCGCGCCGTCATCATCCGCCGGGCCTTCGCCACTCACGCCGTGAAGCAGGCAAAGCCCGATGCGGTGTCGATGAGCCTCTTCCTCGACGAGGCCATCCGGCATCCCGCCGCGCCCCCTCGCTGAGGGGCCCTGCCGCGCCGCGCCTCACCGGGAGTGCCGCTCCGGGCCACGAGGAATCCTCGTCCGCCAGGGTCCACGTTTCGTCGGACCGGCGCGCCCACCGTGCGCCTGGAACGACAGGCCATGGAACGCGCCGCTCACGCCTGCCCGGTCGATGGGTCAAAGGCCCTGGACCGGAGCCGCGTCCACCCACGAGCCGCCACTCCACGACGCGCGCTCTGCGACACACGCGGCCCTGGACGTTGCGCTGGCTTCGTCAGGGTACGCGGCGACCTTGAATACGCCCCGCCGCAGGCGAGCACAGGCCTTGGCACGACAAATGTACATACGCAAACACAAGCGCCGGTCCTGAAAAACACGGCGTGGCAGCTCCACTTCACCCAACGAAAGCATCCATGAAGCCCTCGCAGCGTCTCGCCTCCACCTTCGCCGCCGTCCTCACCCTGTCCTCGCCCGCGCTCGCCGGCACGGCGACGAGCAACCTGAACGTCTCCGCCACCGTCTCCGCCAACTGCACCATCAGCACCGCCGCCGTCGCCTTCGGTGCGTATGACCCGGTGTCGGCCAACGCCGCGGCCGGGCTGGACGGCACGGGCTCCGTGACGGTGTCCTGCACCAGCGGCTCTGGCGCGGTCATCACCCTGGGCCAGGGCAACAACTCGGACACGGGTTCCACCGAAATGGCGCCGCTGCGCCGCATGTCTGACGGTGCCGCCAATTTCCTGGCGTATGCGCTCTACCAGGACGCGCCGCGCACCACGGCCTGGGGCAACACCGCCGAAACCGGCGTGCCGCACCTGGGCACCGGCACCGCGACCAGCATCACCATCTTCGGCACCATCGCCGCCGGGCAGAACGTCCCGGCTGCCACGTACAACGACTCCGTGGTCGCCACCATCACCTTCTAGTCACGCAGCCGGATGATGAGCATGGCTCGGCGTACCCGCTTCTCTCCCGCCCTCCTCATGGGACTGCTGCTGGCCACCACCAGCAGCCTGGCCTCCGACTATCAGGTCAGTCCAGTCCGCGTGGACATCCATGGCCGGGTCCGCACCGCGGTGCTGACGGTGCACAACCAGGGTCAGGAGCCGCTCAGGCTCCAGGTCTCCGCGTTCTCCTGGGAGCAGACCCCACGGGGTGAAATCCAGCTCGACGCCACGCAGGACGTATCGTTCTTCCCGTCGCTCCTGACACTGGAGCCCGGGCAGACACGCAACGTCCGCGTCGGGGTGGCGAGCGGCGCGGGCGACGCCGAGCGCACGTACCGGCTCATCATCGAACAACTGCCGCCGCGGGTCCGCGACGGCAGTGAACCTCCTGGCGTCCGCGTGCTCACGCGGATGTCCATCCCGATATTCGTGGCCCCGGTGAGCAAGTCGAGCACCGGGGTCCTCGAAAAGCCCTGTACCCGCGAGGGCACCCTCGCCTTCGCGGTCCGGAACACCGGCAGCACCCACTTCATGGTGCGAGAGGTCCGCGTCCGCGGCCTGGACGCCCAGGGCTCCGTCGTCATGGAGCAGCAGCTTCCAGGCTGGTACGTGCTCGCAGGGGGCCGTCGAGAGTACGCGCTCCCGCTCGAGCCTCGCGTCGCCCACCGCGTCGAACGGTTCACCATCGACGCACACACCAACGGCCCGACCCTGTCCACCCAGACGGGCGAGGCCGACCGCACATGCCCGTGGTGAGCAAAGGGCCCGACGCGTGCACAGCGGACAGCGCTGCGCCGCCACGGCCACGTCCCGCCCGTCTGGGCGTGGCGCTCGCGCTCTGGCTGGCGGCCTCCAGCGCGGTGGCCGAAGAAGCCGCCTCGATGGAGCGGCTCGTGCTGGCCCTGGAGGTCAACGGCGTGGACCGCGGCGAGGTGTTCCCCGTGCGGCGCGACGGGCTCTTGCTCATCGACACCCGCGAGCTTCTCGACGCCGGCATCCTGGTGGCCATGCTTCCGGGCCGGCGTGAGCAACTGGACGGCCGGACGTACCTCGCCGTGGATGAGGCCGCGCCGGAGCTTCGCTATTCGCTCGATGAGCAAGCGGCGCTCCTGAGGCTCACCGCCTCCCTCGCCGCGTTGCCCATGACCCAGGTCGACCTGCGCGCGGGGACGCGCCCGACCGACCTGGAGATTTCCAGGCCCGCCAGCGCCTTCCTCAACTACGCCGCCCGGCTCCGGGGAACCGAGCTCGCGCTGACCGCCGATGCCGGCTGGAGCCTGCGCGGGCTGCTCCTCACCAGCACCGCGACCTGGGCGCCCGGAGGCGCACCCGTCCGGGGGCTGACCCAGCTCACCCGCGACGAGCCATCGCGGGTCCGCCGCTGGATGGCCGGAGACGCCATCGTCTCCACCGGCCCCCTCGGCGGCGGCGCGGTGCTCACGGGGCTGCACGTCTCGCGCGAGTTCCGCCTGGACCCATATGGTCTCTTCGTCCCGGGCGCCCACGTCACGGACGGAGTCACCACGCCCTCGACCTTGGAGGTCTACGTCAACGACGTGCTGGTGCGCACGCTGGACCTGCCGCCGGGCCCCTTCTCGATGCAGGACCTTCCGCTGACGCGCGGCGCGACGGATGCGCGCTACGTGCTCCGGGACGCCTTCGGCCGCACACGCGAGGTCACCCAGCGCTTCTATCTGGCGTCCGGGCTGCTGGCGCCGGGCATGAGCGACTTCGCGCTGTCCGCGGGCTTTCGCCGGGAGAACCTGGCAACGAAGAGCTTCGACTACGGCCCCCCCGCCCTCCTCGGACGTTACCGGCGAGGTCTCGGTCCTCGGCTCACGGCCGGCGGGCGGTGGGAGGCCGCGCTGGACCGCGTCTCCGCGGGCCCGGAGCTCGCATGCCGGCTCCCCGTGGGCGAGCTGTCGCTGGCGCTGTCCGGAAGCCTCGTGGGCCCGCGCGCGGGCGCGACGGGCCAGTTGCAGTACGCCTATCTGGAGCGGCGGCTCGGCATCGGGCTGTTCGCGCGCGGCACCACGGACCATTACGCGACCGTCAGCCTGGACCCTGAGGATGAGCGCCCGCTCCTGGAGGCCGGCGGCTCGGTGAGCATGGCGCTCGGACGCGCTGGCTCGCTGGGCGTCCAGGCCACGGCTTTGCGCTGGCGGGACCAGGGCGTGAGCTTCCGCGCCACCGCGCTCGGCAGCCTGCAGCTGACGCGTGCGCTCACGCTCTCGCTGTCGGCGAGCCGCGCCGCCGGCATCGCCCGGTCCGCCGCCTGGGAGGGCCTGCTCTCCCTGTCCGTGCTCGTGGGCGAGCGGACCTCCGCGCGGCTCTGGCGCCAGCAGGGCCCGGGCCCCGGAGCCACGGCGATGGACGTGGTGCGGACACCCCCGCTCGGAGGAGGGCTTGGCTACCGCGTGCAGGCTCAGCACGGGCCACGGAGCCAGGGCGATGCGCGGGTCGAGTACGCGGGGGCCATCGGACGGGCCGCGGCGGGCGCCGGATGGCGGGATGGCGTCTTCACACCGCAGGCCGAGTTTTCTGGCGCGCTGGTGGCCATGGATGGCGTGGTGCTGCCCACCCGCAGCGTGGAGCAGGGGTTCGCGCTGGTGCGGGTGCCGGGAGCAGACGGCGTCCGAGTCCTCCTCAACCAGCAGGACATCGGGCGCACCAACACCTCGGGCGCCGTCGTCGTGCCGGGGCTGCTCCCCTATTACGCGAACCGCGTCTCCATCGCACAGGAGGACCTGCCGCCAGGGTTTGACGTCCCCGAGGTGGAGCGGGCCATCGCACCCGTGTTCCGGGGGGGCGCGCTGGTCCGGTTCAATGCCCGACGCTTTCGCGCCGTCCGCGGCTCGGTGGTCATCGACGAGGCCAGCGGAGCAACCGTCCCCTCCTTCGGAGAGCTCTCCGTCGCGCTGGGTGCGCCATCGCGGCAGGAGCGCCGCTCTCCGCTCGGTCGTGATGGCGAGTTCGAGCTGGAGGACCTGGAGCCTGGTTACTACCGGGCGACCGTTCACTCGGAAGCCGGGACGTGCGTGTTCGTCCTCACCGTTCCGTCCCAGGCAGATGGCATCACCGAGGTGGGCCGCCAGAGGTGCCAACGATGAGACATGGAATCCCGCGACTCGGAAGCTGGTTGCTGGCGCTCGCCGCGCTCGGGGCTCCCGCCGCGCACGCCCAGGCGGCCTGCTCGCTCGACGTGGTCGGCTGCAGCTTCGGCGCCTACGACATCTTCAGCATGGCACCGCTGGACTCCACAGGTAGCATCACCGTCTCCTGCGTGGGAATGAATGAGCCACTGACCGTGGTACTCACGCTGGACGCAGGCCGCTCCGGTGATGCTTTGCGCCGCGCCATGTACAACGGTCCCATTGTCCTCGAGTACAATCTCTATCTCGACGCGGCGCGCAGCCAGGTCTGGGGCAATGGCCTGTCCGGGACGTCCAGCAGCCAGGTCATCGTTGACGGCAGTCCGGTGACCATCCCGGTCTTCGGGCGAATCCCCGCCGCGCAGAAGGCGGCCACGGGCGCCTATGCCGACACACTGGTCGTGACCGTCACCTATTGACGGCCCACCTTGGCAACCCATCGCATAGGCCCAAGTGTTTCAGACTGAGGCGGTGCGACGCATTGGTCGCACACTTGCAATGAGAATCCGTCAAACTCCAGTCAAGGCTCTACTCCCGTGGAACAATTCAAGAAGCACGAGATATCACCACGGCGCCGGCTGCGCGTGGTGGATGATGAACGGAACGCGCTCAACACCATCCGCACCATCTCCAAGACTCGGAATGACAATCATCCGAGACGACCTGTAACAACTGCTCTCAAAGAGCATCTATTGCAATCAGAGAGCGCCTCTCTTTACAGGCTGTCATGGAAACAAAACGAGCGACTCCAGACACTCCGCGCCGACCTGGAAGCCTTGCTCCCGCAGCGCACCGAGGCGCTCCGTCACGCCAGGCGGAAGTGGGAGCACACGTTCGCTAGCCCGGCCGGCAAGGGCCCACGCTTTTCCGTCCTCATTCCCGCTCCAACATCGTGCAGGAAGGCACCATGACGCAGTGCAAGCGCGCGAAGATTCTCGTCGTGGACGATGACGCCATCGTCCTCAAGGCCGTGACCGCCATCCTCCAGCGGGAGGGCCACCTGGTCGTCTCCGTCAATGACGCGGTGGAGGGCGTCGCGGCCGCCAAGGACCCCTCCATTGACATCGCGTTGCTGGACCTCAAGATGCCGAACCTCACCGGCATGGACCTGCTGCGCGCCATCAGAGCCGAGCGCCCGGACATGGAGGTCATCATGATGACGGCCTATGCCACCGTGGGCATGGCCGTGGAGGCCGTGAAAGCGGGCGCCTACGACTTCCTCACCAAGCCCTTCGAGAACATCGACGAAGTGAGCCTCGCGGTGGCGAAGGCCGTCGAGCGAAAGACGCTCAAGGACCGCACCCGGGTGCTGGAGGAGGCGCTCACCGCGCGCAGCCAGTTCGAGGACCTCATCGGCCAGTCCCCCCAGATGCGCAGCGTCTTCAAGCTGGCGGAGATGGTGAGCCACTCCACGGCCACGGTGCTCATCCAGGGCGAGAGCGGCACCGGCAAGGAGCTGGTGGCCCGCGCCATCCACTTCCGCAGCCCACGAAAGGACGCGCCGTTCGTCGCGGTCAACTGCTCGGCGCTGTCGGAGACGTTGCTCGAGAGCGAGCTGTTCGGCCACGTGAAGGGCAGCTTCACCGGCGCCACCGGCAACAAGAAAGGGCTCTTCGAAGTCGCGCATGGCGGAACCCTCTTCCTGGACGAGATTGGCGACATCCCACCCGCCACCCAGGTGCGCCTGCTGCGCGTGCTCCAGGAGGGCGAGGTCAAGCGCGTGGGCGCCAACGACCCCATCAAGGTGGACGTGCGGGTCATCACCGCGACGCACGTGGACTTGTCCCGCGCGAAGGAGCAGGGACGGTTCCGCGAGGACCTCTTCTACCGGCTCAACGTCATCGCCATCAATCTTCCGCCGCTGCGTGAGCGCCCGGAGGACGTGCCGCTGCTGGCGCACCACTTCCTCCAGCTGTACTCGGCCAAGATGGGAAAGAAGGTGACAGGGTTCACGCCTGCCGCCATGGAGGCGCTCATCGGCAACCGGTGGCCGGGGAACGTGCGCGAGCTGGCGAACGTCATCGAGCGCGCGCTGGTCCTCACCTTCAACGAGGTGCTGGACCTGGAGGACCTCCCGCCGGGCTTCACCGAGGCCCCCAGGGCCAGCTCGCCCACCGAGGTCACCAGCCTGGCGCACCTGCATTACAACCAGGCGAAGCGCCTGGCGATTCGCGCCTTCGAGCGGCGCTACCTCTCCGCGTTGATGGAGAAATTCGGGAACAACGTCTCCAACGCGGCGCGCGCCGCGGGGTTGGACCGCTCCAACTTCCGCCGGCTCCTCAAGCAGTACGAGGTGGCGGGCCGCACGATGAGAGCCTCCTCCGAGGCACAGACCGACGACGACGACCTATCCACCCACCCCTCCTGACCGGACCTCCGATGGCGCAAGAACCAGAGGAACGCATGACCGCCTCCTGGTGGACGAGCTCCAAGCGGGTGGCCCCAGGCGGCCATCGCCCCAGTGAGCCCAGGCGAGATGGTGAGCCAGGAGCATCCAGCCCACCCCATCGGCGCCCGATGAAAGCCCGTGCCGCCGAGGTCGCCGTCGACGTGCGTCGCGAGCCGCGGCTCTCCATCGGTGACGAGAAAAGGAGCGAGGTCCTCTTCTCCGAGCAACTGCGCAGGGGCCATGTGAGCGTGGACCACCTCTTCGCGGGGTTGCTCTTCGTCCAGTGGATGCTGGCCGTCGCCGCATCAATCCTCCTGTCGACGAACACCTGGATGCGCAGGCTCGCGTGGCCCCTGGACAACGTCCATGGGGCGCTCCTGCTCGGTGCCGTGTTGAGCGGCATCCCCATCGTGCTGGCCCGCCTCCGGCCTGGGTACCCGCTCACGCGGCACGTCATCGCGACCGCCCAGTTGCTCTGGGCCTCGGTGCTGGTGCACGTGAGCGGCGGCCGGCTGGATTCCTACTTCTATGTGACCGGCTCACTGGCCGTGCTCGCCACCTACCGCGACTGGAAGGTGCTGATGACGGCCACGTGCGTGGTCGTCCTGGAGCACATCCTCCGAGGATGGTTCCTGCCCGGCTCCGTCCCCGGCCTGGTGGAGGAAGAGTGGTGGCTCATCCTCGAGCATGTGGGCTGGTTGGCGCTCACGAACCTGTTCCTGGTGGCCAGCATCCAGCGGACGCTCGCGGAGCTGCGCCACACTGCCCGGCGTCAGGCCCAGGTGGAAGCCATTCCCCGCGTCCTGGAGCAGCGCGTGGCCGAGCGCACGGCGCAGTTGGAGGAGGCCCAGAGCCTGGCACACCTGGGGAGCTGGGAGTGGGTCCCGGCAGAAGACAGGATGCACTGGTCCCCCGAGGTCTACCGCATCTGCGGAGTCGACCCGGCGACGTTCAAGCCCTCCATCGATAAGGCCCTTGCCCTCACGCAGCCAAGAGACCGGGAGGCGCTTCGGGAGAACCTCGAGCGGTTGCTCCGCGAGGGCGGCGAGTTCGCGCGCGAGATCCAGCTTGTCCGGCCGGATGGCCAGTGCCGGCACGTGCTCGTGAGAGGAAGGGCTGGACCGGACACCTCGGGGACCGGGGTGCGGCTGGTGGGGACGAACGAAGACATCACCGAGCGGAAGCTCGCCGAGGCCGCCCTGCGCGCCAGCGAAGCGAAGTACCGGCAAATCGTCGAGACCGCGCACGAGGGCATCTGGGTGGTGGACCAGGACGCCCGGACCCTCTTCGTCAACCGCCGGATGGCGGAGATGCTGGGTTACGCGCCGCACGAGATGCTCGGGCGGCCATCGGCCACCTTCCTGACGCCCGACTCGCAGCAGGTCCGCGAGCATCTCTTGAAAGAGCGTTCGCACACGCTCGACGTCAAGCTGCGCCGCAAGGACGGCTCGGAGCTGTGGACGATGATGTCGACCAGCGCGGTGCTCGCGCTGGACGGCAGCTACGCCGGCGCTCTGGCCATGGTGAGCGACATCACCGAGCGAAAGCAGATGGAAGAGCGGCTGCAGAGCAGTGAAGCCCTGCTGAAGAAGGCCCAGGAGCTGGCGCATGCGGGCAGCTGGGACTGGGACCTGACGACGGGGCAGCTCGTGTTCTCCGAGGAGCTCTGTCGGATCTTCGGTCTCGATCCGACGCAAGTTCCGACGACCTATGACGCCTTCGACACCTACGTCCACCCGGAGGACCGGGACACCGTGCGGCGGTGTCTCGACGTGGCGATCGTGAACGCGGCCGGCTGCGCCGTGGAGTTCCGCATCATCCGGCCGGATGGAGCCCTTCGAACCCTGAGCGCGCGGTGCCGGGCGACCTATGACGAATTCGGCCGGTGCAACCGGATGAGTGGCGTGACCCAGGACGTGACGGAGCGGAAGGAGCTGGAGGCCCGGCTGCTGGTCACGGACCGGATGGCATCCCTGGGCACGCTCGCGAGCGGGGTCGCCCACGAAATCAACAATCCCCTGGCCTACGTCACCAGCAACCTCGACTACCTCGCTGGCGAGCTGAGCCGGCTGGAGCGCGCCTACCCGGGTGAGGACTTCCAGGAGCTGGCGCAAGTCGTGAGTGAGACCCGGGAGGGCGCAGCCCGGATCCGGCGCATCGTGAGCGACCTGAAGGCACGGTCCCGCTCCGACACGAACGAGCACGAGCTCATCGATGTGGAGCAGGTCCTCGCCTGGTCCATCAAGATGGCGTGGAACGAGATACGTCACTCCGCGCGGCTGGTGAAGGACTGCGGCGCGGTGGCCCTGGTCGAGGGAGACGGCGCACGCCTGGGGCAGGTCTTCTTGAACCTGCTGATCAACGCGGCCCAGGCCATTCCCAGCGGCCGGGTGGACCAGAACGAGATCCGGCTCAGGACCCGGATGGACGATTCGGGCCAGGTCGTCATCGAGGTCGAGGACACCGGCCCCGGCATTCCTCCCGAGGTTCGCAACCGCATCTTCGACCCCTTCTTCACGACCAAGGCGGTGGGCGTCGGCACGGGCCTGGGGCTGACCATCTGCCACGGCATCATCAAGGGGATGGGCGGGGAGATCACCGTGTCGAGCGAAGTGGGCAAGGGCACCACCTTCCGCGTCGTCCTGCCCGCCGCGGCATCCGCCCCCCGCCCCGATGAACACAAGAAGAAGAAGCTCACGGAGGTGCCCCCCGTCGGACGGCGCAGAATCCTCATCGTGGACGACGATGCGGCCGTGGCCAGCTCGCTGCGCAGGCTGCTTGCCCCCGAGCATGACGTGGAGGTCGCGCTACGAGGTACAGAGGCGCTCCAACGCATGGAGGCCCAGGCGTTCGATGTCATCTTCTGCGACCTCCTCATGCCGGAGATGACGGGGATGGACCTCTTCGACGAGCTCAAGCGAACCGCGCCCGAGTCCGCGAACCGGATGTTCTTCCTGACCGGTGGAGCATTCACCCAGCGCGCACGTGAGTTCCTCGACGAGCACCCCGACCGGTACATGGAGAAGCCCGTGGACATCGAGGCGGTCCGCCGGCTGGTCCAGGAACTGGTATCGCCGAGCTCCGGTACCGCGCCGGAGTGTTGACGCGCCCCCCTGGGCGGCATGCCATGGCACCGCTGGGCCTCGGCCTTCGCCTCATGCTGGGAGGACGCGGCGGGGCGCCCCCTGCAGCCGCTCCGCACGGGCTGTTCGCGCCACGAGGGTGAAGGCCGCGAACGTAGGGCCGCACCGTCCTCGAAGCGCACCATTCGCCACCCCGGGTGTCGACGTGCATGCAGCGCACGCAGCCGCACGGCCCCCGCAATCTGACGTCCCTCCGCCGCGCGCTCGCGCCTCCCCCTGCCGTTCAGCGCTCACGTCGGCCGCCGGGAACGACCTCTGCAACCCGGCATGAGCCGTGGCACCTCGGCGCACCGGTCTCCAGGACATGCGCGTTGCGAGCGCGGGTCTAGTGCTTCCACAGCTTACGGAGGAGGCGTGGCCGCCCTACCACGCTCCTGCGTTGCGCCCTCTCAGGCGAGGGGCCCGGGCGGGCCGCCGCTTCGTCCCGCTCAGGCAGAAAGCCTGGGCTGTCACCGGCGGAGACGTAGTGCGCTTCATCCTGGGCCGAAGCGGGCAGCAGGTCCCTTCCACGGCAGTCCAGCACGACCCGATCTCCTCGCACATCCGTGATGCGCTCGACCTGGCACACGTAGTCCTTGACGCTGAGCCAGCCGCGGCCGACGTGAAGGTGCCCCTGTCCCACTCCGAGCACCCAGCCGACCCGCCTGCCTCGACAGTCAAGCACCGTCATGCCTTCCTCGATCCTTGAAGGGTCCAGCATGGGTGTCGCTCCTTTCCAGATTCCGAGGACCCTCCCCAATCTGGAGCGTCCTGCACACCTCTGCATGGAGGGGCGAGAGTCCGGGGACGCGCTCGCCAGTGCCTCACCGGGGCAAGGACGCCATGACACGGCGGACACAGGTGAAGCCGCCCGGGTTCTGGGCGCCTGCCGGGACGCCGGCAATGTCACTCGGCGCCTGATCCCGGCTTGGCCGAAGCCGCCCGGGTGACGCCGCGAGCCTTCTCATCGCTCGCGAAGTCCCCTTGGCGTCATGTGCAGCCAGATGCACATGGAATCTCGCGCACGCGCTCCACCGGCTTGCCCTTGGGGTCTTCCAGCGGCCAGTCACCACGCATCAACCCCGGCACGTGGGGGCAGGCGTCACCACAGCCCATGGTGACAAGCCACTGAGCCCCCTGGGCCAGCTCGCCCGTGAGGCGCTGGGGCCTGGCGCCCGATAAATCGATTCCCACCTCGGCCATGGCGGACTGCACCTCGGGATGAACACGCCCCCCGGGCTGAGTCCCGGCGGAAACGGCACGCGCCTTGGCCGGGTCCACCAGGGCGTTGAAGAAGGCCGCCGCCATCTGCGAGCGGCCGGCGTTGTGAACGCAGGCGAAGGTGACCGTGTTCATCGTGAGGACTCCGAGGGAGGTAGCGAGGTGCGCTCGAAGCGGCGGGGCAGCACGGCGTCATGGGCTTCGGGGAAGAGCCGGCGCTTGAGCCACAGCGACAGGTAGACTAGCGCGATGAGCGCGGGCACCTCGATGAGCGGCCCGACCACCCCTGCCAGCGCATCCCCCGAGGCCATGCCGAACACGCCCACCGCCACCGCGATGGCCAGCTCGAAGTTGTTGCCGGCCGCCGTGAAGGACAGCGACGCCGTCTCCTCGTAGCTGAAGCCCAGCTTCCGCGAGAGGAAGAAGGCGCTGGTGAACATGACGACGAAGTAGACGACCAACGGAATGGAGATGCTCACCACGTGGTCAGGCCAGCAGGGCGCCGCCCAGCAGGAGCACCAGGACGGCCCCAAGGAGCGCGGCGAAGACGGCGAGCGCGGCGGGGCCCGTGGGAGAGGGGTCCACGGGTTCGCCCCGGGAGAGCGCCCGGTGGTTGCGCAGAAAGCGGTGGACAGCCACGACATTGGCCGCCATGCCAAAAGCCACCATCAGCACACCGGCCACCATGGACGCGGATGCGTGCCCGGCGTCTGGGGCCGTCCCGGACGCGGAGCCGCCAAGCGCCCGGAGGAAGGCGCCAAAGCGCGCCACCACGAAGCCAAAGCCCATCATCGCCAGGCCGGTGCGTATCCATGCCAGCAGCGTGCGCTCCGCAGCCCAGTCATAGCGCGCGTCCCGCGCCGGCCGCATGGCGACCGGAGTGACGGGCGAAGGCCCCTGAGGGGCCGGCGTGCCACGGGGGTCCTGCTCGGCGGGAAGGCTCACCCTCCCATCACACACCCTTCACGCGGTCCACGACAAGCCGGAGAGTCCTTCGCCTCGGGTCTCCGGCTGGGATGGCTGGGGCCGCGGACTATTCGACCCGCAGCGCCTCGATCGGTTCGACTCGCGACGCCCGGAGCGCCGGCACCAGACTGGCCGCGAAACCAGCCAAGGCGAGCACCGCCAGCACCGCCACGATCGCCAGCGGATCGGCCGGGCTGACCCCGAAGAGGAAGCTCCGCACGAGCCGTGAGAAGGCCATCGCGATCACGAGCCCGATCGCCAGTCCCAGACCGATCTGCATGCCCGCGTCGCGAAGCACGCCCCGCAGGATGAGCGACTGCGGCGCCCCCAGCGCGGCGCGCACGCCGAACTCGAACCGGCGCGATGCGACCGCCACCGCCATCACCGCGTACAGCCCGACCGAGGCCAGCAAGAGCGCCAGTCCGGCGAACACGCCCACGAGCAACAGATTCAACCGTTGCTGGCTCGTGGTGGACGCGACGATGGCCTCCATCGGCTGGAGATTGGAGATCGGCTGCAGCGGCGCGACTTCCTGGATCGCGCGCCGCAGCTCCTGCTCGTCCACCCCCGTGGTCGTGGAGCGCAGCTTGACCGCATAGCTGAGCGGTCCGAACTCGCGCAGCAGCGCCCAGATCGGCGGTGGAATCTGCGCCAATGGCGCATAGAGCGTCGGCGGCAGCGGTTCGCCGGGCCCGAACTGGCGCACGTCGCCGACCACGCCGATGACCCGCATCGCGATGTTCGGCCCCTCGTCCATGGGCAGTGTGACGATCTTCCCCAGGGGCTCCCCGCCCAGGTAGTCACGGGCGAAGGCGGCGCTGACCAGGCAGACCAGCTCGCCCGCCGCGTCGTCGCGGTCGTCGAAGCCGCGCCCGGCAAGCACGGGAATGCCGAAGCTCTCGAAGAAGCCCGGGCTGCTGAGCCGGTATTGACCGGTGATGGTGCGCTGGTCCGGGAGAACCATGCTGTAGTTGAGCTGGGAGCCTGTTGGCAGGTTGGTCGATGCGCCGGCGGTCTCGACTCCGGGGAAGCGCTGCAAGCGCTCGAGAATGCGGCGGGTCTGCTCGACGGCGTCGCTCGCTTCGACGTAGCGCTCCTTGACCGGCGCCAGCGTGAACGTGGTGACCGCGCGGCTCTGAAAGCCCATGGGGACGGCCTCGAGCTTCTGCAGGCTGCGCATGAACAGCGCCGCGCCAATCAGCAGCACCACGGCCACGGCGATCTGCGCGATCACCAGCATGCGCCCCAGACGGCCACTCTGCTGGCTCAAACCACTCCGTCCTCCCCCGATCAGCTCGCGCGCCAATTCGCTGCTCTGGCTCCGGAGGATGCCCAGCGTCGCCGCGCCCACCGCCGTCGCCACCCCCGCCGCGAGCGCGAACGCCAGGCTGGAGCCATCCAGCGCGACGGCTTCACCGCGCAGCCACTCGGATGGGACCAGCCCGCCCAGGGTCCGCAGGCCTCCCCACGCCAGTCCCAGGCCGGTGACGGCGCCAACCAGCCCCACCAACGCGCCCTCCGCCAGCGGTGGCAGACACAGGCGGCTCAAGGGGGCGCCCAGCGCGGCGCGAACCGCTCCGTCGTGGCTCTTCGACAGGGCACGCAGCAGCATCAGGCTGGCGAGGTTGATCGCCGCGATCACCAGCACGCATGCGGCCGCTCCCAGGAACAGCCAGATCGCGTCCCCGGAACGGCGCGCGAACACGCTCGTGGCGAGCGGCAGGGCCGTCGGCGGATTTCGCCGCAGATACTCCCGCTGGCGCTCCGTCGCCCCCCCGTGGCTGTCCAGCATGGCCGTCAGCACGACGCGCGTCTCCGCGGCCGCGCCCGCGACGGTGGCGTCGGGCTTGAGCCTCGCCACCACGACCTGGTTCGTGGAAAGGTCACGAGCGGTCAGGTCCGGCTGGAGCGACATGAGGAGGTCGAAGCGGTCCGGCCAAACGAACGCTTCCGGGAGCACGCCGACGACCTCGACGGGCCGGCCCTCGATCTGCAGTGTCCGGCCCACGACCGACGCATCCGAGCCGAAGCGCATCCGCCAGAAGTCGTGGCCGAGAATCACCGCCTCGGGCCCGTTGGGTCGGTCCTCATCGCTGTTGAAGTTGCGCCCGACCACGAGCGGCAGCCCCAGTGTCTCGATGAAGCCGCGATCGGCCCGCAGCGCCGTCACCACCTCGGCCTGGTCGCCGAACGCGACGTTCGTATTGGTCGTCCAGCCCATCAACATTCCGGCTGACTCCACGCTCCGCATCGATTTCAGCAGCGGGTAGTACTGCGGGGCGGCGATGTTGTGGTCCTTCTCGACTTCGATTCCGAGCGTGACAAGCCGCTCCGGGCTCGGGAACGGCAACGGCTTCAGCAGCGCCTGGTGCAGCAGCGAGAACGCGATGGTGACCGTGGCGACGCCCAGCGCGAGCGTTGCGACCGCGAGGATGAAGTATCCAGGGCGGCGCACCAACCCGCGCCAGGACTGGCGCGCCTCTTCGAGCATGATGCCGATCGAGCTCATAGGGCCGACTCTAGCGTCTGCTCCGACGCCACCGCGATGCCTCGTTCATGGAATAGCCCTTCGAGCGCAGCCGTGTCGCCGCCAGTGCGGACCATGCCAGCCTCCTTGCCGCTCATCGCAGATGAAGGGCGTCCCGGCCGCTCACTTGCGTGGCGGCGCGAAGCAGGTCGCCGGCGGCGCAATCGCCCTGCTCCATGCATTGCTCGAGATGGGCGAGATAGAGACGCCGGGTGCGCGCCACCTCGGAATCGTCGTGTTCCTTCAGCGCCGCGCGCAGGACTTCGGCCATGACGCGTCGCCCCAGCGTCACGGGGGAAAGCCGGTCGAAGTCGGCCGGCGGCACTCGCCCGCCGAGCTTCTGCCGCACGGCCTCGGGGCTGGACTTGAGCCGCTTGCCGAACACCTCCGCCCAGCCGGCCGAGACGGCATATGCCGCCAGGTTGCTTTGGTCGACGAAGTCGAAGCTGACCGAGATGGACGTCTCCAGCGTCTGCACATGGTGGGCCCATTGCGTGCCAACGAAGAGCACCTGGCCCACCTCGAGGTCACCGACCCACTTCACCGCCTGGCGCCACGTCGGGAAGTCAGCCTCGTCCGGCCGCTCGGGATCCATGAAGCCCACGTCCGGATTGTGGACGTGGCGGAGATCGCCCGGCGAATACAGCGTCGCACGCTTGCGCCCCTTGAGCTGGGCGATCAGCGCGATGGTCCCGTTGTTGTCGATGTGCAGCGGCGTCAGCGCCCCGGGCAGGCTGACCAGCAACCAGAAGTGGTTGAACAGGGAGTAGTAGTAGGGCAGCGCGTGGTTCCAGGGCCGCAGCGGCGCCGGGACCAGCGGCTCAACTTCGGCGAAGACCGGGTCGTCGGCCTTGTGGACGATTCTCAGCGTGCCGCAGTACAGCGGCAGCTCCTGCGCGAGAAACTGCTCGTAGTCGCCTTCCATCCAGCGCCCGTCGTAGAGCTCCCGTGCCCGCTCAGGATGGCGGATGTACTCCAGGTAGCGGCTGAATTCGGTCTCGACGCTGACCAGGCTCGACTTGCGATTGGTGATGAAGTTCGGAGCCTTCGCGAAGGCCGTGAGCTGCCCGAAGCGCTCCTGGAGGTACTCCAGGCGCTGCCAGTTCGCATAGCCCGGCCATGCCTCGATGTAGCCCTGGACGATCCACGGGTTGTCATGGAGCAGTCCAGGATTGCGCTCCGCCAGACGACGGAACTCCTCGCTGGACACCACCGGTATCTGCTTGGTCTGCATGGCTCAGTCTTCTCTGGAAGGAGGGAACGGGGTGCGGAGCGCCGCGTCTCCGGACGCGAGGATGGGCACGATTGCGGCGAGCAGCCTCGCTGCGAGCACACTGGTGACGTCCCGATGGTCGAGCAGCGGATTGACCTCCATGACGTCGAAGCCCACGACGCGGCGCCGGGACGCGATGAGGCCGGCCATCTTCTCGACCAGCTCCCCGCTCAATCCCCCCGGCACCGGATGGCCGGTCCCCGGCGCCAGGCGCGGATCGATGGCATCGACGTCGACCGAGATGTAGACCGGCTCGCCTTCGGGTAGCAGGTCCGGCACACTCTCCGGCGGCGTGCTGAGCGCGGCGTTCGCCGGCATCACGATCATCTTGTCGGAGCGGGTGCTCTCGTCGAAATAGGTGATGCCCCGGTGGCCGATCTGCAGGATCCGGCCGACGTGCCCCAGACCCGCGATCCGCCGCAGGACCTGCTTGTGGTCGTGCCAGCGCCCACCCGGCCAGGCACAGAAATCGGTGTGCGCGTCGAACCAGACGATGTTGAGGGTTTGATGGCACCTCAGCGCGGCGACCGCCGCGTACGAGACCGAGTGATCGCCGCCGAGCACGATGGGAATCGCGCCGTCCTCGACGAGCGGCTCGATGGCCTGCTGCGCCCTGACCAGCACATCGGCCCAGTCATAGCCGTGCACGCCCTCCACATCGCCTCGATCGACGCCAGCGACCTCCAGCCGAAGACTCTGGCTGGCGCGCCGAATCGCATCCGGACCGAAGCGCGCGCCGGAAGCGGCGCCGTTCCCGCAGTCGCTCGGAACGCCGATCACCTCGATGCGGGCGCGCGGCGAGCGCTCCTCCGTGCGCGGCCAGCCGAACAGTGACAGGGACGCGTCGTCGCCGGCGCTCGTCGTCGCCTCATGCCTCCATTCCATTATCGATCCTTTGCCGCGCTCAGGGCGGTCAAGAGCACATGCAGCGCCGTCATCGAGGTGACGCCCCAGCAGCGCGCCATCGGGATGCAGCCGCCCAGGTCCATGCCGACGATCTGACACTGGGCGCCGATCAACCCCAGCAGCCTGTGCAGCTCGGCGTACGCGAAGCGCTCGCTCGGCGCGACGCCGTCGTCGCTCCCTCCTGGTGGTTCCAGCGAGCGGATGTCCACGCTTACATACACATGCCGGCAGTCCGACAGACAGCGCGCCAGCGCAGCCTCCCCTCCCGCCTCTCTCAGCGCCGGAGCGGAGAGGACGGAGAAGCCGGCCAGGTCCTGGTCCGCCGCTTCGGCGGCACCCAGGTGCACATAGCGGGTCACGCCAGCGAGGCCGAGCGTGTGCGCCGGCAACGTGGACGGCGAGACAAATGACGGATGGACGGGACCACGGCCGCGCGCGTCGACCGCGATCCTCACGACCGCAATCGATTGCCGCGCCTGGAGCCAGTGGATGGCCGGATAGGCGATGGATGCGTCGCCGCCGAGAAGCACGGGCAGGCTGTCGGCTCCCATCACCTTGCCCAGCACCTCTTCGACGCGGGCGAACACTGCCGCCTGCTCCTCACCACGTTGCACGAACACGTCGCCGCAGTCGGCGATGGTCACTCCGCGCAGGATCGGGCGTCGGCGGTCCGTGTCGTACCAGCCCAGCGGCCTGCCGTTCTGGCGGTCCACGTCGTAGAGGATCTGCAGCGACGCATCCCGGAGCGCGGCGGGCCCGGCGCGGGCGCCGGCGGCCGAGCGGTCGCTGAGGTCGTAGGCCACGCCAAGGACAACGACATCCGAGCGCGAGGTCTCCAGCTTCTGCGCAGGCGCGTCGAAGATGCGCACGGGCGCGTCCGTGAGCAGCCTTCGGCTCGACACGGTGGCGTTCTCGCCGACCAGGAACCCCTTCGCGCGCAGGCGCTCGAGCGCCGTAGCCGCCTTGGCGCCGTACCGCACGTCGTCGACGATGACCCGCATGCTGCGAGGCGTCTCGAACTCGAGGAGGAGTCCGTACAGCGCCCTGGGAATGCGGATCCGGGTCCCATCCGACTGCAGAAAGATGGTCGCGGCGCTGGCGTCGAGCTGTTCGACCCGCATCGCGGGCGAGACGACCAGCCGCACGTCCTCCGAGGCGGCAGGCGCCTCGGCCGGAACCGCCGAAGGTTGCGAGTCAGCCATCACACCGCTCCACGCGCTGCCGTCTCGAGCGCCGACGGCGCGCTCTCCTCGAGCGCCGCCAGCAGCTCGCGCTTGACGTGCGCCGAGCGCTCCGACAGCGGCGTGGCCAGCGCGCTCCGCAGGATGCAGATCATCAGCTCTCGCCCGAGCTCCGGGCAGCTTGCGTCCGTCAGCGCTTCATGGACGCGGCGATCCGGAACCCGGGAGCGAATCAGCTCCGCGTTCTTTCTCGCGAACCGGCCGAGCTCGTCTCTCCAGTCGACCGACTTCGCGTACTCGCGCAGGTTGAGGGCGTTGACGAAGTCGAAACTGACGGTGGTCGAGTCCGAAAGCGTGACGACGTGATGCGCCCAGTTCGGTCCCCAGATGAGCAGCTCGCCCGGATTGAGCAACCCGGTCCATGGGCGGGCCTTCCGCCAGGTCGGGAATTCGTCTTCATTCGGGGCCAGTGGATCCAGATAGCCCACGGCGGGGTTGTAGAAGTGGGGCTTGTCCTCGGGGCTATAGAGAATGGCCCGCTTCTGTCCCCGCAGTTGCGCCAGGTAGGCGATGACCGCGTTGTTGTCCTGGTGCAGCGGCGTGAGCGCGCCTTTCAGGCTCACGTACAGCCAGACGTGGTTGCCCGACTGGTAATAGTAGGGAATCTCGTTGTTGAAGTGCTCCAGCGGCTCCGGAAGGACCGGAGCGATCTGCGAGAAGACTTCCTCCCGGGCGTGACGGACCAGCCGGAGGTTTCCGCAATACAGGGGCAGGCCGAGCTCACGCAGCAACTGCGCGCTGCCTTTCGACCATTTCCCATCGAAGAGCGCGTCGACGCGCTCCGGGGCCTTGACGTACTCCAGATAGGTGCCGAAGTCGGTCATGACCTGACACATCTTCGACTGCTTGTGGGTCACGAACTGCGGAGCGCCGGCCGTCACGGGCAGGTGCCCGAACGCCGCGCTGAGCGCGTCCAGCTCGACCCACTGCTTGCTGGCGATCCACTTGTCGGTGAATCCCCTCACCACGCAGGGCTGTCTCGTGAGCACGTCCGGCGACTCCGCCAGCAGTTGCCGGAACCCTTCGAGGTCATACGCGGGAATCGGTGTGGCTTTCATTCGGCTGTTCCTTGTGCCTGACGCTGGTGATGGGAAGTGAACCTGGCTCGCACGCTCCTGGCGGAGCGCGGCATCGTCTTCATGCGGATGCACCAGCTAGCGGGCTCCCCGGAGCTGGGCATCCCAGTGGTCCGCGGCTTCTCGAATGAGTTCTGCTGCGATGGTGCTCGTCGAGTCCTCGACGTCGAGCGTCGGGTTGACCTCGACCATGTCGAGGCCCGCGAGCCTGCGGTTCCGCACCAGCGTTCTCAGTATCTGGCGCACGCGCAGCGGGTGCAGGCCGTCCAACACCGGGGCGCCGGTACCGGGCGCGAGGAACGGGTCGACAGCGTCGATGTCGATCGAGACGTAGCACGGCAGCTCCTCCGGTACGAGCGCCAGCAGCTCGGCGTCGGTCAGGCCCCGCGCGCGCGCCGACGTGACCACAACGGCGCTATCGCCCAGCGAGCGCTCGTCGCCCACCGTGATTCCCCGGTAGCCGATCTGCACGATTCTGCGCACGCCGCGCAGCTTCGACAGCCTGCGCAGCACCTGCTTGTGGTCGTGGAACGCCGTGTCTGACCAGGGGCTGAAGTCCGTGTGCGCGTCGATCCAGACCAGACACAGGTCTCCGGCGGCCTGCAGCACCGAAACGGGCGCGTAGCTGATCGAATGATCGCCGCCGAGGAACAAGGGGCACAGATGGCGGTCCCGGAGCTCCCTCGTTGTCTCCGCCAGCCGCTCCAGGTACCGGGCGAGATTCGCCAGCCCGTCCACGTCGCCCCAATCGCAGCCCGCGACACGGGGGCGGGGCAAGCGCCGGCTCGCCTCGCGTATCGCCGCGGGGCCCTTCGCCGCGCCACGAGCAATCGGGTTGCCGAGGTCCGTCGGCGCGCCCACGACGCAGAGCATGCCCGGCTCGGCAGGTGCCCGCTCCCGGTCCGGCCAGTCGAACAGCGACATTCGCGGAAGCGCCCCGTTCATCGCGCGGCCTCACTGCGCTGTCGGGAGGCCTCCATGGCTGTCAGCGCGAGGTCGCAGGCTGCCGCGGCGGAGAGGTGTGCGTACCTCGACCGCATGTCCAGGCCGACGAGATCGATGCCGACGATCCGATGCATCCGCCCCAGCGCCGAGATCACGCTCCTGAGCTCGGGTAGGGAAAGCCCGGCCGAGGAGCCGTGTTCGTCCGTTCTCATGTACTCCGGCTTCGTGAGCCCGAGGTCGATCGAAAGATGGACGGCGGAGGTCCCGTCCCAGTCGCGGGCCAGGGTTTCCAAGCCCGCCTGGCGAAGCGTCGGCACGTCGTACAGCACCGCGCGGTCCGCCGGGCTTGCGGGGGGCGCCTCCGGCCCGCCCACGCTCACGAAACGCTCAATCCCATCGAGTTGCAGGAGGCGAGCCGCGACTTCATCCGTCCCGATGACCTCGGACGCCGACGAAGGGCTCGCCACCGGCCTGGCCGAGAGCTGGACGACAGTCAGCGAACCGCGGCGCCGGAGCGCGGCGGCGACGGCGTACGTCACCGAACTGTCCCCACCGAGAACGACCGGCACCGTTCCCTCGCCGAACGCTTCGAGGGCCGAGGCAATCCTTCCGAACAGGTCCGCCTGGTCTTCTCCGTATTCGACGTAGACGTCGCCGGCATCGGCCAGTGTGGCGCCCCGCAGGATCCAGGTTTTCCGGTTCGCATCGAACCAGCCTTTCGACCGACCGTCCTCAATGCGTATCCGGTAGAGGTAATCGAGCGACTTCTGCCGGATCGCCGACGGCGCCCCCCGGCAGTCATCGGCGCCCGCCAAATCGTAGGGCACGCCCAGGACCACGAAGTCGTCGGCCGCGGAGGCCGCGTTGTAGGCTGGCGCGCTGCAGAATCTGTAAGGCACCGCCGTGCGCAGCCGGAGCGCGCGGCCCGCGCGCGGAGCGTCCGCGTCCAGGAGCATCCCCTTCTCCAGCAGCTTCGCGATTTGCGCGCGAGCGCCGGCCACGGCCCCGG
Source organism: Pseudomyxococcus flavus (assembly GCF_050038885.1). Classification (NCBI taxonomy): domain Bacteria; kingdom Pseudomonadati; phylum Myxococcota; class Myxococcia; order Myxococcales; family Myxococcaceae; genus Pseudomyxococcus; species Pseudomyxococcus flavus. The sequence goes on from NZ_CP143624.1 coordinate 9,163,377, forward strand.
GAGGCACGACCTCGTCCAATCGGCGCGGCTTCACGAACGCCTTCAGGAAGCGGTAGGCGGCGATGGACAGCTTCATGCGCGCCGCCGTGGCCGTATTGGCGACCGTGACGTGGGTTTCGTCCTGGCTCTCCACGATCAGATCGTCTGACAGCACCAGACGGATCGCGGACGGCTCGCCCTGCTCCACCGGGTCCAGGGGCGCGCCGCCGACAAGCGGACCCTGCCCTCGGCATGCGGCGGGCGCGTCGGGAGACACGGGCGCGGCGAGCGGGGAATCCGGGTTGCGCATGTTCAGTCTCGGCCCAGTTCGCTCAGGCCCCGCTGCGCAGGACCTGGGCCCGGAACGCCCTGAGCTTGCCGAGCAGATTGACCGCGCTTCTCGCCAGGCTCCACAGCGTGACGGCCGCGCCCGCGAGCATCAGCGTTCGCCAGAAGACCTCCAGGAAGGTTTTGAGCAGCTCGAGCAACGGCGCTCCGCCACCAGCCGCCTGGACGAAATCACGCAACAGCGCGGGATACTCCTTGGCGATGCTCAGAACCACGAACTGGAAGATCACCTTCAGGATGTAGACGAGGAATAGCGAGCCCAGCGCCGTATAAATCCCGAGCGCCCACTGTGCCTTGCGGCTCAGGTCGATCTTCGGCCCCGGCTCCTGGGCTCCGAAGAGCTTGCCTCCGATGTGCTGCAGCCACAGCATCTGCTGCTTGCGAAGATTCACGATGCCGAAGAAGTCGCTCATCAACCAGTATCCGTCCATGCGGAGGAACGGGTTGAAGGTCGTCACAATCGAGAGGTCGATGATGACGAAGGCGAGGAGGAATACGAGTTCCCCAGTCTTCAGGTACAGCGCGAGGGTCAGCAGCAGGAAGAACGACTCGAAGTAGACGCCGCCGATGTCCACGACCGCGCGCTGTCGACGTGGGAGCTTCCAGGCCTCCGACACGTTCGTCCAGAGGACCGTATAGATGATGTACACGCCCCATCCGATGGTCATCCTCCGGCAGCCGTAGTAGGCGGCGGCGCTGGCATGCCCGAACTCGTGACAGAGGGTTCCCAGGGTGGAAAGCAGCATCACCGCCAGGATTCCGGCGGCGTCGAGCTGGTTGAAGTCGACGCGCTGCTCCGTGAGCAGCACGCCATACACATAGGCGTGTGAGAGCACGGCCAGAATCAGGCCAAGCACCATCGCCGGAGTCTTGAACATGAACCCCAGGCGCCGCGCTATCGGCTCGACGACATGCGGAGGGATGATCGGAAGCTTGATGAACAGGAACGCGCGCTTGGGCTGCGAGCTGACGCCCGCACGTGCGGGATCCTGGTCCGGGTGAATGAGAATCCCCTTGGGGATCAGGGATTTTTCGACCAGGCGCCGGAGCCAATCCCGCTCGAAGGTCCCCGCCCCGCGCTGCAGGAACGCGTCGATGGCTTCGTCGATGGTACGGACACCGTCGAACTCCCGCACCAGTTCCATGTAGGCCACAGGCAGGGCGAAGCGGACCGCCTCATCTCCATTGGGGACAGCGCACATGACCATCGGCTTCGTCGCATCCGAGTCGAAACTGGATACCTCGAGCAGGGGATTGGCCAGCGGCCGGGCATGTTCGGTCATGGTCCGCGCTTCCTGAACTTGCCTTCCAGGAAAATCCTTCGGGCGCTTCGATCGATCCGCAGCCGGATCGGGCGAAAGCCCGATCCGGCCTTGGAACAATCGGCATGCGCCGACAGTTGAACCGCTTACTCCGCGGCGCGCTCAACCTGCGCGTCGCAGCGGCCGTTGCAGCGGCCGGCCAGCTCAAGGCGGTCCTCAAGCTCGATGATCTCGAACTCGTCGATCAGGAGGCTCTCGTTCTTCTCGCCCTTCGCCATGTCGTTGTTCATGCGCTTGTCCTTTTCGAAGATGCACTTCGTTTGTTACTGCATTACCAAGCCCCGTGCATCGGAGGGTGGTAACTCCTGTTCACCGATGGAGGACGGAGGGCCGCGCTCCGCTCGGCTTCAAATCGTGTTCAGCGGGTTGCTCGGGCGCGTTTGAAAGAGCGCGCCCGAGGTTTCACCCGTGGCATCGAACTGCGTCTCGCGATGCGAGCTGGCAAATCAGGCTCCACATCCGAGCTCGCTCGTCGCTCGGGTGCCCGTCGAGCCATCGCAGGTCCACGCCCTGGCGCTCGTCCGCGAGGCGCGCCGCCAGATTCACAATGGTGGACGGAAATCTGTAGCAGCGCCCGGTCATGGCATCGGTCCAGACGATGTCGTTCGCGCCCGGGAGCTCGACGATTCGCCGCGTATCCATCGCCACCCTGCCGCCAGCCCTCAGGTGCTCGCTCAGGCTCGGTTCAACCTCCTCCACCGGGCGCGTGGTGGAGGGAGTCGGGAGCCGCCACTGGTGGAACAAGTCGCCGCCGCACCACTCGTCCGCATGCGTGAGCAGCGCTTCGCCCAGGAAGGTATAGGCGCCCTGCACTGCCTCTTCCACGAAGCGTTCCGCGTCCTCCCCACGCAGCGGCCCGCCCGGATCGTGGACCGGCCCCGTCGTGCATATCCGCAGGCCGTCGCGATTGTGGGAGACCACTGGGATGACCGGCGAGCCAAAGCGTGCCGCCATGGCGATCACCCCGTTCTTCACCCGGCACTTGCTCCCGAGGAGCGCTATCGTCGAGCGCCGCGCGTCGCCTCGTGCACCGTCGATCCCCGTGTTGCCGTCGATGGTCGACATGACCAGCTCGCCCCTGGCCAGCGCCTTGGCCAGACTGATCGATCCGGCGCGTGCCTCGACGTCGATGAAGCTGAAGGTTCTCCAGAGGGCCGCGTCGGGATTGCACGCTCGCGCAGTCTCATAGTCGTGGTACGAGTCGCTCGCGAGCGGCAGGTGCGTCGTGATCCCCGCATGCGCGAGATCGGAAGGGATATAGCGCATGTGGCCGAGGTGGAAGGACACGACCACCGCCCCCCGTCCGAGCTCGACCAGCGCGCGCGCCTGCTCCACGAGAGCGCCCGCCAGTTGCGGCGCGTCGGGCTCCGACGTCAGCCTCGGCAGGTAATGCTGGTGGTACTCCCACCCGCCGAGAATCTTGCTGATCGCGGCGGCACGCGCCGTTCGAGCGATCCTCTCCGGCGGCCAGTCATGGCCGAACAGTGACAGGAGGTTGAGACGGTAGGCACGCAACCCGAACGACAGAAGCTCGTCGTCACTCAGCGAATGGACCAGGTCGAATACCTCGCTCTTGCTCGCGTCGCGTAGGGCGAGCAGGCGCTGGACCTGCTCGACCTTGGCCGATGTGGTGCTTGCGGCGCTCCCGGAGACGGCTCCCTGTGTCATCGTGCTCGCGCTCTCTTCTTGGCGTTGGGTAACGTCGACCACTCTGGCTACTCGCGCCCCCCGATTCTCACTGGCGGCGCCGAAGCGGCGACGGCGCTACTCGTCCCGTCCTGTTTGGCCTTGAAGTAGTCGACCATCTCCCGCTTGGCGGTGAAGCGGATGCTCGGGCAAGGGCGCTGGCCATGGTCCATGCGTATCTGCGGACAGTGCACGCCCTGGCAGGCGGGCAGCATGTGGCAGCTCTGGCAGCCGGTATCCCGCTCGAAGGCGGGCTCGGTCCACAGGGCCATCTTGTCCGTGTTCAGGTCGAGCGTGCCGTCGGGCAGGAGCTTCCCGACGATGTTGCGATCCTTCTTGTTGAGGTCGATCGTGCACTTCATCAGGTCGCCGTGAGCGCCCACGATGAAGTTGTAGGGCCTGACCGCGTAGCAGACCTGCGTCCCCACGCCCACGCCGGGCCGCCACCCACTGGTGACGCGCAGCCCCAGCGACCGGGCTGCGGCCTTCAGCCGCATGTGCGTGGCGTGGGCTTCATCCTTGCCGCAGACGTCCAGATTGGCGTCGTTGTCGCCGCCCCACCGACCCACGGCGTGGAAGGACACGGTGAACCGGTCGTCGTTGCTGAACTTCTCCTGGAGCGAATGCAGGAACGCTTCCAGCCCGTCAGCGTTGGACTTGGCGAAGTTGACCCGAATGACGACCGAGAAATCGTCGTCGCGCTCGCTCAGTTTCACCAGGTTGTCGTAGATGGTCTGGTACGTGCCGCTGCCGTCGCGCCCTGGCCTGTGCTGATTGTGGTGCTCCGGAAGACCATCCAGGGTGATCTGGAAGTCGGTGATTCGCCATGAAAGGAGGCGCGCGGCCACGTCCTCCGTCAGCAGGTAGCCGTTCGTGGTCATGTGGCTGAAGTACTTCAGCCCTTCACGCTCGGCTGTCTCGGCGAAGAACGGCGCCAGGTCCTCAATGGCTTCCAGACCGTACAGCGGCTCGCCTCCAAACCAGTTGACGGTGAGCTCGCGCATGGTCCTGACGCGGCTTTCCACGAGCTTCTTGATGCTCGCACGCACGCCGGGGCGCATCGTGCCGCGCTTGAAATCCTCGTAGCAGTACGTGCATCGGAAGTTGCAATCCTCCGAGGCCAGCAGGATCAACTCGAGGATGTCGTTGCGGTGATTCTCCTGGCCGAATGCGTACTGGACACGGCGCAGCTCGTCGGCCTCCTTCGGTATCAGGTAGCCTCTCTTGGCCAGGTATCCGGTGATGCCGCCGCCGTCAGAAGAGACACCCTTCTGGCTGATGAGCTCCAGCACCGGCTCACGCTGCGCCGGGCGGAACGCGTTCAGCGAGCCCGTATACGTGTTCCACAGCAGCAGCCAGCCTTCGTCCGTGATTGCCTGGACATTGAAGCGCGAAGGCTTCCAGTGCCGTTGCGAGCGGGACGGCTTGGGCTGCGCGCTTGCGGACGGCTCATCGGCCGAGGCGCCCACAATCCGATCGAGAGGGGACTTCCAGAGAACGTCCTTACCCGTTGTCACGCGACCTCCCGGTCACTCGGATCTATACAGAGTTACCTACATTTCGTCTAAGTAGCACGTCTCCTTGTGAACCACAATAGGGCTTATTATCGCGAATACAGGTGCGCAGCCGCCATTCCATCCATCACGAATGCGGCGCATCGCTGTATTCGCGATGGATGGAATTGATGCCTCCGCTGTCGCTCTATCGAGGCAAGCCGGACCCTCGCGCAGTCATCGAGGACTCCACACGGCTCGCAGCATTGGCCAATCCGCTTGCGTTGGCGCAGTGCAACAAAGAAGGCGTATCAATTCGTGTGGAACGCGTCAGGCGATACAGCGAACTCCCGGGTGTAGCACTGCTGGAGGAGGGCAAATCCATTCCCCAGGTCGCCTGGGATTTGGACCTGAGCGAGTCAGCGCTGTGGTTGTCGGTGGAGACTCGCTGTGGGCCAGACGTTGTGGACCGTGCGGCTCAGCACCATTCAGCTCGACAGGCTCGGCCTCTACACGTGCCGCGTGAACGACGATGGAGCAACCTGCTCCCAAGTCCGGGCGAACCACCCGAGGGGACACACAGTCCGTCCTCGCCCACCCTCCCCCGTACGCCGGACGCCCACCGAAGGCCCAGGAGCGTCTCCGGAGCGTCGCTTCGCCCTCCCGAGGCGGCCATCCCGGAAACTCGCGATTATTGCGAAGAGGCAGCCCGCAATCGCCCTCTGTGGCGCTCCGCTCCAGGCCTCCCTCCGGCGCCCCCAGGCTCCGCCGCTGCGGGTGTGCCGAGCTGCCTGGGCGCCGCCTGGTCGGTTCGAGGGGGAAGAAGATCGCCCCATCTGGCGTTATCCCGTTTCGAAGTCCTTGCGGTGGGGCGTCCGTCCCGCTATACGGGGGTCACTTTGCGGCCAGGTAGCTCACCTGGTTAGAGCGGCGGTCTCATAATCCGCAGGTAGTCAGTTCAAGTCTGACCCTGGCCACTACCCCGGCGTCACTTCCGAGTGACACCGGGGTTTTTCTTTTCAATCGGCCGTTTGCAGCATCCACACGTGGCCGTCGGGGTCCTTGAACGTCCCCGAGTACCCCCAGGGCTTCTGGCCCGGCGCGGCCGCGATGTCGGCCCCGGCCTCCCGAGCCCTGGCGATGAGCGCGTCGATCTGGGCCTCCGTCTCCAGGGACAGGCTCAGGATGCACTCCGAGACGCCCTGCTCCGCCACCCGGTTGCCGCCCGCCACCCAGCCGAACCCACCGGTGGGGATGAGCATCAGGCTGACGCCCGCGTTGAGCGAGAAGTGGACGGGCTCGGGCATCGCGTCGCCCTCAAGCTCGGCGACGAGGCGGAAGCCAAGGCCCTCTCGGTAGAAATGAAAGGCCCGCTCGAGGTCCCGCGTCGGAAGACTGACGATGACGTGGGGACTGCGCGGTGCCGGGTCCTGCTGGGAAGGGTGCGCTGCCATAACGGCCTCCAGGGAATGGGGTGCTGGGAGCTAGACGCCCATTCGCACCTGGAATCATCGGTCTCCCCGACAGAAGGCCGGGGCGCGACGCCACCCCGGCCCCTCTACGGACTACTGGCAGTCGCTCAGCGGGAAGACGTAGTCGCGGCGCGGCGTCTGGCCCGGATCCTGGTTGATGGCCGCGACGCTCAGCTCGCTGTAGTTCACCGTCTGGCTGCTGCCGATGACCATCTGCGTCTTCTGGACGCGCGTGGTGGACAGCACCACCTTGCCCGTCGTGCCGGTCGGCTCGATGCGGAAGCAGTTCATGATGCGCGGGTCCACCGTGGACTTGCGGCACTGCGTGTACTGCCCCAGCACCTCACGCTTCGTGTACGTGCAGCGGCAATCCCAGGGGTCGTACTCCTCGGAGACGTACGCGGCCTCGAAGCCGGTCTCCGTCTGGACGACCTCCAGGTGCGTGCCGCCCTGGAACTCGTCACAGCGCAGCAGCACATCGCCCACGGCGCCCTGCTTCACCTCGGCCATCTCGGGAACCACCTCGGTGGTGGCCATCGGGTCCTGCGGCTGGGCACCGTCGCAGCCCGCGCCCAGGAGAGCGCTCATCAGAATCATCGCGGAGAAACGAATGGGGGAACGCATTCCAGCTCCTGAAGAAAGGTCCGGGTCATCCCGGACCTCCCGCATGGGAGCTTTTTCCGAGCTGGATCGCAATGCACTTCTCTGTCACTTCCCCCGCTCGCACTGCGCGTCCCAGTCACTACGGCATCCTGAGCGCCGTCCACAGCGACACCCCACCGAAAATGAAGAAGAGGCTGGCGGCGGCCCACCGTACCCAGCTCATCTGCACGCGCCCCGCGAGCCGGTCTCCCAGGAACACGGCCAGGCCGTCCGACAGCATCATCCCGGCGGTGGTGCCGAGCGTCACCGTCACCGCCGCCTGGTAGCGCGCGGCCACGGCCATGGTGGCGAGCTGCGTCTTGTCCCCCATCTCCGCGAGGAAGAAGAGGACCACCGTGGTGAGGAAGGCCCCGAAGCGCGGCGCCTTGCCGCCGTCCTCGTCCAGCGTGTCCGGCTTGAGCGTCCACAGGCCGAAGCCGATGAACAGCGCCGCCAGCAGCAGCGCCATCCACTTCGCCGGGACGTGCGCCGACACCCAACTGCCCACGCTGGACGCCAGCGCGTGATTGGCCACTGTGGCGACGAAGATTCCCGCCAGCACATGCCACGGCTTGCGGAAGCGCGTGGCCAGGGAGAACGCGAGCAACTGCGTCTTGTCCCCCATCTCACTGGCGGCGACCAACACGAACGAACCCACGAACGCTTCCAGCATGACCACCCCTCGCACTGATGCGGCCGGGGTTCTGACTCGTGGAAGCGCCAGGGAAGCACGCGCACGACGGACCTCGGCCAGGAAGAGAAAGACAATCCCTGTCCGAAGGTCTCGTTCGTCTCGCGAACATCACGAGGTGGGGGCCCGGGCTGTCTCCAGCCAGTGTGTCGAGCGCCCCGCCGCCAGCGCCGCTGGCGTGAACTACTCCCCTAAGGTGCCTCGCGAAGTAGCAGCGGCCCCACGTGGTGTCAACGGCAGGCGCGGCTCACCGGATGGGCCCGGTCCCCGGCGCATTTTTTGACGGAGTGCCCGTCCGCCCGCCTAATGCCGGGCACAGGCAGGTAGCGGCCTGTAGCAGCCACGCCCGGAGGAAGTCCGATGCAGGATGGAAGCGCCAGTCCCCTGAGCCCCGAGGCTCCGTCGTCCCCGGCGGCCACGGAAGTGTCTGTCGACGTCCGTGGCCCGGACGCCGATATCGTCTCCACCCACGTCCTGGTCCCCGAGGAGCAGGTCCAGAAGCTGCGCGAGCTGGCGCGGCGGACCCGCATCCACCAGAGCGAGTACCTCCGCGAGGCGGTGGATGACCTGCTCGGCAAGTACGGCCGCGGCACGCCCAAGGAGGAAGGCCAGTCATGAGGGCAGCCGCCGTCGCGTCCCGCGCGTCCCTCCCCCGCACGCGCGAGCTGATGCCCGCTTCGATGCTGCGCGACGCCGACGCGGCTCGTTCGCCTCGCACCCGCCTGGACGCCGAGCGACCGGCCTCGATTCGCGAGGCCATCATCCGCTGGCTGGACCAGGAGCTCTGAGACAGGGCGTCCGGCCCCTCCATGGAGGCCGGACGCGACACCGGGGTAGGCTGCGGGCTCCCTTTTCGGAGGAGTCCCACACCCCATGCGTCTCCCGATTCTCAGCGCCGCACTGGCGCTTGTCTTCACCGGCTGTGCCACGTCCAGCTTCGAGAAGCTCTACCCGGGCATGTCCTCCCATCAGGTCGTGGAGGTCATGGGCTCGGGCCCCACGCGCGCGCAGGAGTTCCCCGACAACTCCACCGCCTGGTACTACGGCGAGGACCGCTGCGTGCTGATGCGCGACGACAAGCTCGTCGCCAAGGCGACGTCCGAAGACACCACCACCATCAACACGCCCGTGGTCTCCGTGCGCGACACCTCGAAGGCGCTGTGCGCCCCCGAAGGCTACGCGACCCAGGAGAAGCGCGAGCAGACCATCGAAACGCCGTTCGGGAACGTCAAGGGCAACATCGACCCGAAGGCCGCCATGGAGAAGGTGAAGGACGTCATCACAGGCAAGCGCGGCGACACCGAGCCCGCCGCCGCGCCCACCGAGGGCGAACAGGCGGCCTCTCCCACGCCGTAGCGCTCTGGACGCCCGGGGCCAGCCATGGCCCCTCGCTCAGGCGGAAGGCGCCGCCGCCTCGCCGTCCTTGTCATCCAGCTTGCCGGCGATGTCCTTGAACGACAGGTGCCCCATGGACAGCAGGACGAGGCCCAGGCCCACCTGCTGTACCGTCTGGCACAGCCACATGACGTTGGCGTAGGCCAGCCCGCTGGCATTCACCGCCGCCGCGGGCAGGAAGAGACTCAGGCCCACCTTCGTCGCCGCCTGGAAGGTGCCCATCATTCCGGGCGCCGCGGGAATCATCAGCCCCACCACCAGCACGCCCAGCACGACGTAGGCCTGGAAGAGCGACAGGTGCATGGGCTCGCACACCGTGCCAGGCGCCGCGCCCGAGCAGTCGAACGCATTGGCGAGCACGGCCATGCCCGCGCCATTCACGCCCCAGTACAGCGCCGTGTACAGGAAGAAGAGCGCGACCTGCCGCCCCTTCGGGAGCTGCCGCATGGCGCCCACGAAGGTGTCGACGATGTCCGCCACCTTGTCCGCCACGGGCGGCGCGAGCCGGCCCACCGTGGCCCGCACGAGCCGCACGGTGCGCTGCTGCTGCCACAGGCCGAAGAGCAGGAACGCCAGGCCGCCGCCGAACACGGCGAACATCAGCCACGAGCCCAGCTTGACGTAGCGAATCTCCGGCGTCTCCGTGGGGACGAAGAAGAGGAGCACCCGCAGCATCGCCGCCACGGCGAGGCCGTCCACGATGCGCTCCAGCACCACCGACGTCATGGCCGCGCTGCGGCGGATGCCGCTGCGCTGGGCGATGAGGAAGGGCCGGGCGAACTCCCCCAACCGGAAGGGCAGCACCAGCAACATCATGAAGCCGATGCCGGATGCCTCGTTCAGCTTGCGGAACGGCACGTGCTCCAGCCCCGACAGCAGGCAGCCCCAGCGCAGCGTGCGGAACACGTGGATGGCCAGGAGGCAGCCGAAGTACGGCACCAGCCACGCGTAGTTCGCCGACCGCAAGCTGGCCAGCTGGGTGGCCCAGTCCGTGTCCCGGAAGGCCCACCACATGAAGAGGAAGGTGACCAGGAGGCTGGCCAGGAGTTTGACGGCGCGTTTCACGACGGCCGGGTATACCGTCAGTCCGAGTCGGACTCCAGTGACTCACCGGCCAGCAGACAGGCGGGATTGTCCCTCATGAGACGCGTGAAGGCTGCGTCCCCTGCCCTGCTCCGCAGCTCTGCCAGTGAGCGCCCGACCCAGTCCCGGGCCCCCACCGGCCCGTGCAGGTCCGTGGCCCCCACCGCGTAGAGCCCGTCCTCCAGGAACGCACGCGACAGCTTCTTGGGCGTGCCCCCATAGCGCCCGATGAGCGCTCCGATATCCAGTTGCAACAGTGCCCCGGCTCGCACGGCCTCCGCGGCGCGCCCCTTGCGCTCGAACTCCAGGCACCGCTCGGGGTGCGCCAGCAGCGGCACCACGCCCTTGGTGCGGATGCGGAAGAGGATGTCCGGCAGCGCCGGCACGGGAGCGGTGTAGGGCAGCTCGACGAGCACGTAGCGGCCCGAGCCCAGCATCCGCGCCTGGGGCGTGTTGAGGCCGCGGAGGAAGGCGTCGTCGAGCACGTTCTCCGCGTTGCGGCCCAGCTTCAGGGGAATGCGCTCGCGCTCCAGCGCCTCCGCCAGCTCCGCGCGGCGGGCGTCCACGATGTCCACCGGCGCGTACTCGGGCCGCGCATGGGGACTGGGGGCGACGGTGGCGAAGCCGAGGTCAACCAATGCACGCGCCATCTCCAGCGCGTCCTCCAGGGTGCGAGCCCCGTCGTCCACGCCCGGCAGGAGATGACAGTGCAGGTCGACGAAGCCGCTCACGCGTCGCCGTACTGCCGGTCCGGGTGGCTGTCAGCAGGCAGCTCGTCTTCCCGCTCATCCGCCTGCCGGTCGGGCACGCGGTACTCCTCGCCGAGCCACCGGCCGAGGTCCACGGCGCGGCAGCGCTTGGAACAGAACGGGAACGCGGTGTTCGTGCCCCGTGGGGCAACGGGCTTCTGACAGATGGGACACGTCGAGGTGCTCATGGTGGTCGGTGTTCTAGATAAGCGTTGACGTTCTCGCGAGCCAGGATGTTTCGTGCGCACCCTTCCACTGGAGGTCCGTGCCATGAAGGTCCTGCGCATCACCCGTCCAGGTGGCCCCGAGGTGCTCGCCGAGGAGGAGCGGCCCGACCCCGTGCCGGGTCCAGGGGAGATCCTGGTCCGGGTCCGGGCCTCCGCGCTCAACCGCGCGGACCTTCTGCAGCTTCGTGGTCATTACCCTGCCCCGCCGGACGTGGCGCCGGACATTCCCGGCCTGGAGTACGCGGGCGAGGTGGTGGCCGTGGGCCCGCGCGCACGGCGCTTCCAACCTGGCGACCGGGTGATGGGCCTGGTGGGCGGAGGCGCCTGGTCGGAGTTGCTCGTCACGCACGAGCGCGAGGCCCTCCCGCTCCCCGAGGGCATGGACTTCACGGACGCGGCGGCCATTCCGGAGGCGTACCTCACCGCCTTCGACGCGCTGGTCCTCCAGGGCGAGCTCATGCCTGGGGAGACGGTGCTCGTCCACGCGGTCGCCAGTGGCGTGGGCTCCGCGGCGGCGCTCATCTGCCAGGCCCTGGGGGCTCGTGTGGTGGGCACGGGCCGCAGCGCGACGAAGCTGGCGCGCGCGGCGGACTGGGGTGTCGCGCGCACCGTGCTGTGCGACACGAAGCCGCCTCGCTTCGCCGACGCGGTGCGCGAGGAGACCGGCGGCAGGGGCGCGGACCTGTGCCTGGACCTGGTGGGTGGCAGCTACGTCCCCGAGACGCTCAGCGCCCTGGCTCCACGCGGGCGGCTGATGCTGGTGGGGCTGGTGGCGGGCTCGGCGGCGGAGGTGAACCTGGGCGCGGTGCTGACGAAGCGCCTGCGCGTCACGGGCACCGTGCTGCGCAGCCGCCCGCTCGAGGAGAAGATTGCGCTGGCGCAGCGCGCGGAGCGCCACCTGCTGCCGCTGTTCAAGTCGGGCGCGCTGCGCCCCGTCATCGACGCGGTGGTGCCGCGCGCCGACATCCGGCAGGCGCTGGAGCGCATGGCGGACAACGACTCGGTGGGCAAGCTGGTGGTGCGGTGGGACTGAGCAGCCCCCGCCAATAGAACGTTGCGCCCATACCGGGCGCCCTTATCCTGCGCCGCCATGGCAACCCACTTCGACCCCAGCGCCGCCGCCCAGCCGGACTCCGGCGTGTTCGGCCTTCCCCACACTCCGGAAGAGGCCCACGTCGTCCTCATCCCCGTGCCCTTCGAAGCCACCACCAGCTATGGCGGTGGAACCTCCGATGGCCCGGCCGCCGTCCTGGAGGCCAGCCGGCAGGTCGACCTCTTCGACGTCGAGACGGGCCGCCCCTACGAGCGCGGCATCGCCATGCTCCCCGAGTCCCAGGAGCTGCGCGACTGGAACGCCCGCGCCAAGGAACGCGCCCAGGTCGTCATCGAGGCGGGGGGTATCCACTCCGGTGACGCCGCGCTGCTCCAGGCCGCCCAGGACGTGAACGGCCTCTGCGACCAGATGAACGAGCTCGTCTACCGCACCGCGAAGCACTGGCTGGACCAGGGCAAGCGCGTCGCCGCGGTCGGTGGAGACCACTCCATCTCCTACGGCATCATCCGCGCGCACGCGGAGAAGTACCCGGGCATGGGCGTGTTGCACCTGGATGCGCACGCGGACCTGCGCGTGGCCTACGAGGGCTTCACCTGGTCCCACGCCTCCATCATGTACAACGTCGCTGAGCGCATCCCCGGCGTGAAGACGCTGGTGCAGGTGGGGCTGCGCGACATGAGCGCCGAGGAGCACCAGTACATCGCGGACTCGAAGGGCCGCGTGCACGGCTTCTTCGACGCCGACCTCCAGAACAAGCGCTTCGACGGCGTGCCCTGGAACCGGCAGGTGGCGGACATGGTCGCCCTGCTGCCCCAGCAGGTCTACCTGTCCTTCGACATCGACGGGCTGGACCCTGTGCTCTGCCCCCATACGGGCACGCCCGTCCCCGGTGGCCTGTCCTTCCCCGAGGCGGTGGCCCTCATCGCCGGCGTGGTCCGCTCCGGCCGCACCATCGTGGGCTTCGACCTCACCGAAGTGGCCCCCGCCCCCGACGGCGGTGAGTGGGACGGTAACGTCGGCGCCCGTCTGCTCTACAAGATGATTGGCTGGATGCTGAAGTCGCAGCAGGCCTGACGTCTCGTCGCGCCCAGCACCACGGCGCCGCCATGGCGAGCTGTGCCGCCGCCAGTTTCCAGTGGCGGCCTGTCGCGCCGCTCGGCGCGCCTCACGGGTGCTGGGGCAGTGGCCGCGGAGCCCCCCTCTTCTGGTGACACGGAAGCCGGAAGCTGCTCCTGCGTCGCGCGCATCGCGGCCCCGTCGGAGCGGGCGCCTCCCTCCGAAGCCACCTTCTATCGGCGTGGACTGAAGCGCATGCAGGCGCACTTCCACGCGGAAGAGCGCGTACAGTCATTGGCGAACGCCATCGAAAGGCACCTCCCCCGCGCCTGGACCTCCGCGGAGCGCGCGCAACGCCATGACTCGCCGGCCCCTTTCTTCTGATAGCTCCACGGCCGTGCGGCGCGTGTTCAGGAGATGCACCTGGCTCTTGGGCGGTGCGCTGGCCGTCGGGCTCGTGGGAACGGGCGTGCTCGTTGCCATCGCCTTCGCGGAATGCCCCCGAACCGAGCACCTCGCTCGCGAGACGCCTCCACGCACGAGCTACATGCGACGGGCCATCGCCGACGGGCGGCTGGACGAGGGCTATGCACTCCAATGGACCGCCGCCGATGCGCTCCCGGCCCGGGTGCTGTGTGCCGTCATGATGGCCGAGGACCCCCTCTTCTTCCGGCATCAGGGCTTCAACTACTCACTGATGCTGACCGCGGTGGTGGCCCGGCTGGTCGGCGACACCGTCGGCAGCAGCACCCTGTCCCAGCAACTGGCGCGAAACCTCTTCCTGGGCCCGGAGCAGACCGTCCCCCGCAAGCTGCGAGAAGCCGTCATCGCGCACCGATTGGAGAAGACGCTCGGCAAGCGCCGCATCCTCGAGCTGTACGTGAACCTGGTCGAGTGGGGCCCAGGCGTCTGGGGCATCACCCATGCCAGCCAGCACTACTGGCGCAAGCGGCCCGATGAGCTCACCGTCTTCGAAGCCGTCTTCTTGGCCTCGCTGTTGCCCGCGCCTTCTCGTCCACTGGCCGGCGCCAACCTGGAGCGGTCCGCCGTCAGCCAGCGCATCGTGCTCGATGTCCTCTACAGCGCCACCGTCATCGACGCCGATGAATGGCGCCTGTCCCTCCAGCGCCTGGAGGCGACCTATCGCGCCCTGCAGGCGGGCCTTCCTGTCGACAAGGCACTCTCGCTGCCCCTGGCGGAAGCCCTGGCGCTCCCGGCCGGACGCGCCTTGCCGGTCGGTGCCCTGTCACCGCGCGAGCCCCGTCCGCTCCTGTCAGAGGGGCGCCTGCTCGATGAGCAGTGTGGGCTCGCCCATGCCGAGGCGCACTTCGGCCCCTTCTGAGCGTCAGGCGCTTCGCGGCAGCGTCAGGCTGAACGTGGCGCCCTGCCCTGGCTGGGACTCGACGGACAGCGTGCCGCCGTGGAGGCGCGCCACCTCCGAGGCCACATACAGCTCCAGGCCCGCCGCCCCCACCGCGTCCGACGGGAAGGGCTTGAAGAGCTGGGCCACCGCCTCCGCGGGCAACCCGGGCCCCGAATCCCGCACGTGCACGGTGACGTGCTCGCGCGCAGGCTCGAGCCGGACCACCGCGCTGCCGTGCTTCACCGCGTTCGCCAGCAGCACGTCGAACACGCGCCGGAGGCGCGGTGGGTCGACAGGCAGGAGCACCGGCTCGGGCGGGAGCTCCAGGGCGACACGCGCGCCGTGCGCGGCCACGGCCTCGCGCAGGTGCTGCGCCATGTCCGTGTCGGCTCGCTCGAGCGTCGCCGCTCCCGACGAAAGCCATGCCAGCTCCCTCAGGTTGCGGCTCATGGACTCCATGGACTGGAGCTGGACCTCCAGCGTCTCCAGCGCGGCCCGGTCCACCTCGGGCGCGCGCTCCAGCCGGCGGAGCTGCTCGCGCGCCGTATCGAGCGGCCCCTGGAGCGTCCTTGCCACCCATTGGCCCAGCGCGCCCACGGGCGACGCCTCGGCCGCGGCCCGGGGCTCCGGCGCTGAGGCCAGGGACTGGCGGATGATCGACTCGAAGTCGGTGATTTCGAAGGGCTTGTGGAGGAACGCGAAGGCTTCTGGCGCCCCGTGGGGGAGCACCGCGCTCAGGAGGATGACGGGCACGTCCTTGAGCTGCGCCTCCTGCTTCATCCGGCGGCACAGGTCCACGCCGCTCAGCCGGGGCATCATGTGGTCCGTCACCACGAGCTGGGGCCGCCGGACGCGCGCCAGGCCGAGCGCCTCCTCACCGTCCCTGGCCCTCAGTACGTCGTGGCCCAGGTCCTCCACCACCTGACTGAGGACCTCCAACACCGCCGGCTCATCGTCCGCGACCAGGACGAGACTCATGCTCCGACTCCCTCGACTCGACACGCACCAACTGGCTGCGCGCCGCCAGGATAACAATCCGCTCGGAGGTGTACCGGTCCGCGCGGAGCCCCTGCATCCCGGAGATGCATTCGTTCACGGATGACCGGAGTGGTTTATGAAGAGTGAGACACCGCATCCAGGGGGCCCCGGGTAGGCTGCGGCCTTCCCGACAGTTACTTTGTCGTTCGCCCGACAGTCCCTGGCCGTGCACGGAGGGTTTGAATGAAGCACGCAGTCATGAGGTGGAGCCTGGTGGCCGTTGCCCTGCTGACCTCGGGCACGGCGAGCGCGGACCTCGCGCGGCGGCGCGATGCCATCGTCGAGGTCGTGCAGAAGGTCTCCCCGGCCGTCGTCTACATCGGCACCGAGCAGGAGGTGGAGTCGCGCTTCCGCGGCCGGCGCTCCCCCCTGGAGGAGTTCTTCGGTGGGCTGGGCGCGGAGCCGGAGCGGCAGAAAATCTCCGGCCTGGGCAGCGGCGCCATCATCGACCCGGCGGGCATCATCGTCACCAACGACCACGTCATCCGTGGCGCCTCCGCCATCCACGTCATCCTCGCGGATGGCCGCTCGTTCGACGCGGAGGTCATCGGCAGCGACGCCGCGAACGACCTGGCCGTGCTGAAGGTCAACGCGAAGGAGCCCCTGCCCATCGCGAAGCTGGGCACCAGCGCCGACTTGATGATTGGCGAGACGGTGATTGCCATTGGAAGCCCCTTTGGCCTCAGCAAGACCGTCACCGCGGGCGTGGTCTCCGCCGTGGGCCGCACCTTCCGCGCCGACAACCGCGTCTACAACGACTTCGTCCAGACGGACGCGGCCATCAACCCGGGCAACTCGGGCGGTCCCCTGCTCAACGTGGACGGTGAAATCATCGGCATCAACACCGCCATCTTCGGCGGGGGCGCGCAGGGCATCGGCTTCGCGATTCCCGCCGACAAGGTGCGCCGCATCGTCGACGAGCTGACCCGCTTCGGGAAGGTGCGCCCCGCGTGGGTGGGCATCGATACGGCCGACCTTCCTCCGCGCATCGCGCGGCAGCTCGGATGGGACCGCGCCTACGGCGCCCTCGTGACGGCGGTGGAGGCGGGGAGCCCCGCGGCCGAGGCAGGCGTGAAGCGCGGTGACGTGGTGGCGGAGCTGGGCGGCTCGCGCATCCAGGACGCCGAGGACTTCGACACCCGCGTTCGCGGCTACCCCGCCCGCTCCGCCTTCCCGCTGGTGCTCTTCCGCGACGGCGGCCTTCGCACCGTGCAGGTGACCCCGGTGGAGTTCCCCGCTCGCATGGTCGAGGGGCTGGCGTGGGACCGGCTGGGACTCCGCGTGAAAGAGGTGCGCGGCGTGCTGGCGGTGGCGAGCGTGCGTCCGGGCTCGGTGGCGGCGGACATCGGGCTGGAGCCGGGAGACATCATCCTCCGGGTGAACAATCAGCCCGTGGCGACGAACGACGCCTTCCGCGAGGCGCTGCTCACCGCGCGACGAGGACGTAGCGTGCTGTTGCTCGTGCGGCGCGGTCGCTACGGCTACCACGTGACGCTGCCCTTCGAGCAGGAGGCGGGCTACCGGCTCTAGCCGCTGTCTCAGGGCTGAGGCCTCCCCGTATTTCGGGACCCGCGTGACTCGCACTAACATGCGGTGTCATGAGTTCCGTCCGTTACCAGTCCCTCGGTCCCCTGCTGGCCGGGGAAGGCTCGCGCGCCTTCCTCGGACTTGCCCTGGAGGACGGCGCGTTGCCCCGTCCCGTGGTGCTCATCTGGGCACCGCAAGATGTCGTGCAGAACCCCGAGCTGACGGCGACGCTGCGGCGCGAGACGGCTCGCGCCCTCGTCTTCGAACACCCGCACATCCTTCGCGTCTTCGCCCTGGCCGAGCAGGACGGTGGACTGGCCCGCGTCACCGAGTTCGCGGACGGTGAGCCGCTGCGGCGCCTGCTGGAGGCGCAGCCTCGTCTGCCGCCGCACTTCGCCGCGCTGATCGCGGCCGACGCCGCCGTGGGCCTGCACTACGCGCACGTGGCGGGCAACGACGACGGCACCCCGTTCGTGCATGGAGACGTCCGGCCCGAGACGCTGATGATCTCCTTCACCGGCTTGACGAAGGTGACGGGCTACGGCGCGCTCGGCGTCGCTCCGCGTGAGCGCGGCGGCAAGCGCGTGAAGAACCGCCGCATGTACAGCGCGCCCGAGCAACTGCTCGGTGGCCGCGAGGCGGTCAACGTGCAGTCGGACGTGTTCCTCCTGGGGCTCGTGCTGCACGAGTGCCTCTCCGGCAAGATTCCCTTCAAGGACGCGGCGGACCCGGACAAGGCCGTGCTCACGCGCTCGCTGCCACCCATGGCGCAGGACGTGCCGCTGAAGCTGGACGCGGTGCTGCGCCGGGCCACGGCCAAGCGGGCCAAGGAGCGGTACCCGTCCGCGCTCGCGTTCCGCGAGGCCGTGGTCGAAGCCGTGGGCTCGCTGCCCACGCACGCCGAGTTCGCCGAGTTCCTGTCCAAGCACTTCCCGCCGGAGAGCGAGGCCCGCGCGGCGCGGCGCCGCGTGATCGAGGCGGGTATCGCGGACGTCATGCAGAAGGCGGGGCTCACGCCGCCCGCGGTGGCGGAGTTCCTCGCTCGCGGCACCCTGCCCCCCAGCCTGATGCCCGCGAAGTGGCCGGAGCTGCCGGGACAGCTGTCCGTCTCGGGCGCGGCGGATGCCAACACCCAGGCGGGTGGCGGCGCTTCGACGGCCCAGGCCGCGGCGGGGGGCAGTGCCTCTGGGGCGGCAGGAGGCGCCGCAGCGGCAGGGAGTGCCGGTGCGCAGGGCCAGGCGGGGGCGACCAGCGGTGCCGGTGCGCAGTCGGGAGGCTTCGCGACGGCAGGCAGTGCCTCCACGCAGAGCCACGCGGGAGCAACCGGCGCTGCCGCTGCACACCTGGCGACTCCAGGCGGCGCGCCCACGCAGAGCCACCCGGGAGGAACCGGCGGTACCGGTGCGCCGTCGGGAAGCTTCACGGCGGCTGGCAGTGGTAGCGCGCAGGGCGGCGCGGGAGCCCCCGGGACGGCGGGCAGTGCCGCCGTTCAGGGGCAGACGGGAGCCCCTGGCCTCGCTAGCGCTCAGGGCCACGTGGGAGCCTCCGCTGCAACCAGCGGCACCGGCCAACCTGGTGCCTTCGGACCGACGGCCACCGGCGACGTTCAGGGACAGCCGGTCGCCGGAGCGCCCACGGGCACAGGGCCCCAGCCTGCGCACGCGGTGCCTCACGGCGCTGCGGGCACCCCGCCGCCCACCGCGCAGAAGCCGTCGCGTTCGTGGATGGCCATCGTGGGCGTGGGCCTGGTGCTCACGCTGGGCGCCGCAGCCATCGTGCTCAAGCAACTGCCCTCCAACATCGAGGCCGAGCTCGCGGACGCTGGTGTGGATGACGCCGCGCTCGCCGTGGACGCGGGGGCACCAGTGGACGCGGGCACCGTGGATGCGGGCATCCCCATGGGCACGCTGGACATCACCGTGGACCCGCGCGTGGAGGTCTCGATTCCCGGCCAGTACCTGGGACGCACGCCGGTCAGCGCTTCCGTTCCCGCCGGGCGTCATGTCCTGACGCTCAGCAACCCGGTGCTCGGCATCCAGACAACCCGGGTCATCACCGTGCCGGCCGGCGGCCGTTCGTCGCAGCAGATCTACCTGAACAAGGGCTTCGCGAACGTGCGCGCCCCCGAGGGCGCCATCGTCACGGTCGACGGCCGGCTCATCGGCGCGGCCCCTGTCGACGAGCTGGACCTGTACGAAGGCACGCACCAGCTCCTCGTCATCGTCAACGGAGCGCGGTGGCAGAAGACGTTCAAGGTGGAGCCCGGTCAGCGCGTCAACTTCGACGTCGACTTCGAGCACCCCGAAGAGGAGTAACGGGCGCGACGATTACCGCGGCGTGAACATTGGCTTCACGCCGCGGTTGCGGTGCCCTGGCGGTGAGCCCAGACTCCCGCGCCCATGAGCCAGAAGCCTTCCGCTGAGTTCGACATCGTCGTCTGGGGCGCCACGGGCTTCACCGGACGGCTGGTCGCCGAATACCTCGCCAGGAGCCAGGACACCCACCGCGCACGGTGGGCCCTGGCCGGGCGCGACCTCGGCAAGCTGGGGAAGGTCCGCCGGGAGCTGGCGGCCATTGCTCCGTCCTGCTCCGAACTGCCGCTGCTCATCGCGGATGCGCGCGACGCGGCGTCACTGGACGCCCTGGTGCCGCGCACCCGTGTCGTCTGCACCACCGTGGGCCCCTATGCGCGATACGGCAGCGAGCTGGTCGCCGCCTGTGTCCGCGCCGGTGTCAGCTACTGCGACCTGACGGGCGAGGTGCAGTGGATGCGCCGCATGATTGACGCGCACCACGAGCAGGCCCGGCAGAGCGGCGCCCGCATCGTCCACACCTGTGGCTTCGACTCGATTCCATCCGACCTGGGCGTGTTGATGATGCAGGAGCACATGCGAGAGGCGCATGGCGGTCACCTGGATGCCGTCCGCCTCTACATGGGCCCCATGCGCGGAGGCGCCAGCGGTGGAACGGCGGCCAGCATGGTGCAGGCCCTGGAGGAAGCTTCGACGGACCGCTCGGTGCGACGAATCATGGCCCACCCGCACGCGCTGGACCCCGTTCCGGGGCCCCGGCGCCCCGAGTCCCGGGACGAGCTGGGCGTCCACTACAGCGAGGAGCTGGGCCAGTGGACCGGCCCGTTCTTCATGGCGACGGTGAACACACGCGTGGTCCGGCGCAGCAACGCCCTGCTCGGCCACCCCTGGGGAGAGCAGTTCCGCTACTCGGAGGTCGCCAGCTATGGCTCCGGGCCCAAGGGGCTGCTGCGAGCCACTGGATTCACGGCGGGCATGGGGGGCCTCGTCGCCGCGATGCAGGTGAAGCGCCTGCGTACGCTGCTGGAGGCGAAGGTGCTGCCGGCGCCCGGTGAAGGCCCGACGGCCGAGGCCCGGGAGAAGGGCTTCTTCGTCGCGCAGCTCCGGGGCGAAGGCACATCGCCCCGCACCGGGCAGCAGGTGCGTTTGAAGGGCAAGGTGGCGGCACAGGGTGACCCGGGTTACGCGGCCACGTCGCGGATGCTCGCCGAGTCCGCGCTGAGCCTCGCCTTCGACGACATTCCCAGCGCGGGCGGCGTGCTCACGCCAGCGTCCTGCATGGGCATGAAGCTGGTGGAGCGACTGCGCCGCGCGGGCATGACGTTCGAGGTGGAGGAGCTCGGCTCCTGAGCCGCTCCACCGCGACGTGAGCGCGCCCTACGCGCTCTTCCGGCGGCGCATCATCGCCTCGTACGAGCGGCCCACGCTCTGCGAGAGGATGAGCAGCTCACCCACGTCGGGCGGCGTGACCTGGTCCGGTCCGTTGTCCACGTAGAGCAGGTGGACGACCTTGCCGCGCACCAGCAGCGGGAGGATGACGGCCGTCGTCGGGAAGCCGCCCCCCAGCAGCTTGTAGAACATGCCCATCGCCGCGTCTCGGCGAACCGGGCCGATGTAGTGCGAGCGCGTGTCGCGCACGAGCCGGAACGTGCTCTGCTCGCGGAGCGGCACACCGATGCGCCGCACCACCGCGTCGCGCACGCCCGTCCCCATGCCGTGCCAGCCCGTCACGAGGCTGCCCTGCACCGACAGCAGCAGGTTCCGCTTCCACTTGCCCAGCGCGAAACGCAGCACCGTGCGCGCCACGTCCTCGCGGTCCGAGCTGCGCGCCAGCTCCGCCTGCGCCTCCGCGAAGGTGAGCGGCGTCGGTGGTGGCTCCGGAGGACGCGGCGCCTGCACGTGGGCCGCGGGCGGAGGTCCCCCGAGCGCGGCGCCCATCGGCGCGGTCGGCGATTGTGGCGGTGCCGGCGGCAGGCCGCCCTGTGGCGGGAAGGCCATGCCCGGTGGCGGCGACGGCGGCTGTGCCATCGGAGGCGGGACGACGCCCTGGGACGGCACCGGCGACTGAGGAGGGACACCGAGGCCCTGGGACGGCACGGCAGGATGCGCCAGCGGAGGCGCGACGATGCCCGGCGATGGGAATGGCGGCTGCGCCACCGGAGGTGGAACAACGCCCGGTCGCGCCACCGCAGGTTGAGCCATCGGAGACGGAACCATTCCCGGTGGCGAAGCTGGCGGCTGCCCCATCGGAGACGGAGCGATGCCCGGTGGCGAAGCTGGCGGCTGCGCCATCGGAGACGGAGCGATGCCCGGTGGCGAAGCTGGTGGCTGCGTGCCCTGCAGCGAAACGTGCCCCGGTGGCGAAGCTGGTGGCTGCGCGATTGGCGGCGGAAAGGCGCCCGGTGGCGAAGCTGGTGGCTGCGTGCCCTGCAGCGGAACGGGCCCCGGTGGCGAAGCTGGAGGCTGTGCCCACTGCGGCGGAATGGGCCCCGGTGGCGGCACCGGCGGTTGCGCCATCTGTGGCGGCGCCCCATGCACCGGCGGCCGAGCCCCGGCCTGCGGAGGCGTCATGGACGGCGCTACCGGAGCCACAAACGCGGGCTCCAGCACCTCCACCCCGGTGATGATCTCCTCCTCCCCCACGTCCCCGTCGTAGTCGGCGCCGCCGCGCAGCGCGGAGGCGTAGACGGACTGGAACTCCTCCTCACTCATCAGGTCGGGCGGCTTCTCGGCCGCCTTCGCGAGCTCGGCCTGGGAGCCCTGCGCCGGGCGGGGCCGCACCGCGTTCATGTCGATGGCGCGCAGCGGCCGAAACGCCTTGCAGTAGCGGCGCAGGAGCTGGTTCATCCGGAACTCGGGGATGACTACCGGCACCACGCGCTTGCCTGTCCTGAACGCAATGGCGTCCAGCGTCGTGAAGTCGTGCGGGTTGACGACGGCGACGCTCAGCCGCGTCGCATCCACCCGCATGGGCAGGTACTCCTTGTCGTCCGCGTGGTTCGCGGAGACGAGCTCCAGCGCCTTGGGGTCGGGCACCATCTCCCCGGACGCGAACGCGCTGTTGTGAAGCTTCCCCAGCGACTTCGCGAGGTCCTGCTCGGAGAGCAGCCCCAGCTCCACCAGGTTCGTCCCCAGCCGCCCGCCGTGGACGACCTGGGCCTCGAGCGCTTCCTCGAGTCCCTCGGCGGTGACGAGACCATCCCTCAGGAGCTGTTCACCCAGGCGCATGAGGCCCGCTTGTAGCCGTGCCCCATCCTCCTCCGCAAGCGCACCCGCACCCCATGCGCGAAGGGCTAGTCCTCCGGGTGATGACTCAACGCCACGCGGTTGCCCTCGGGGTCCCGGACGTACACCGTCCAGCGCGTCTCGTGCTCCAGCGGCACACCCGCCTGGGTGAAAGTCTCCACCACGCCTGCGCGCGCCCTCTTCGGAATCCGGAACGCGAGCAGCAGCAGCCCCGGCGCGTCATGCCGGAACGGCGACTGCACGGGCTCGCCGCCCGCCGCCTCGATGGCCAGGAAGCCGCCCCCTGGCACGCCCACCCAGATGCTGCGCAGGGAGCCGTCTGGACGGTGATGACGGGTCAACTCGGGGAAGCCCAGCAGGTCCCTATAGAAACCCGTAACGCGTTCGATGTCCTTCGCCTGGATGGCCACGTGGTGGAAGCCCTGAACGTCCATGACGCGGATGCTATGGTCTGCGCGCCCATGGCGCGACTGCTCATCGTCGAAGACAACCACGAGCTGGCCTCCCTCATCGTCTCCATGGCGCAGAGCCGTGGCCACGAGGCGAAGGCGGCCTCCACTGGCGAAGCCGCGCTGGAGGCGTTGGGGCCGGATACGCGGTGGGACGCCGCGCTGGTGGACCTGCTGCTCCCGGACATCCGGGGCAGTGAGGTGCTGGCGGCGCTCCGGGCCAACGGCATCCCCGCCATCGCCGTCAGCGGGGTGTACAAGGGAGACCGCTTCGCGCAGGAGGCGGTGCAGGTCCACGGCGCCCGCGCCTTCTTCGAGAAGCCATTCGAGCTCATCACCGTCATGGAGGCCCTGGAGCAGGCCGGTGGCGTGACGCCTCAACCCCGCGCTCCGCCGCCCATCGCGGAGAGCGTGCTGTTGGACGAGCTGCTCGACGCCGAGGACCTCATCGTGCTGGAAGAGTTCCCCCTCGAGTCCGGAGGCTCGCCCGAGCCCCTGCAAATCGTCCCCAGCACGGATCCCCTGCCGGAGCCAGAGCCCACCACCGACGAGCACGCGCTCCCCCTGCCCTTCGGCACGCGCGAGAAGGTGTGGAGCGAGAGCGCCGCGCCCGCCGAGCCGCCACCGCCCCGGCGCGCGCTCCCCACGTGGTCCCTGGGCGGCAACCTGGAAGAGACCTCCGTCCCCCGGCTGCTCAACGCCTACTACGAGGCCCGCCACCACGGGGAGCTGAAGCTCCAGCAAGGCGCGGTGCACAAGGTCGTCTACTTCGAGTCCGGCTGCGTCGTGTACGCCGCGTCCAACCTGGCCACGGAGCGCTTTGGCCGCTTCTGCGTGCGCAAGGGCGTGCTGCCCGAGGCCCGGCTCGCGGAGGTCACCGCCTACGCGAAGGAGCACGGCCTGCGCACGGGCGAGGCCATGCTGCGGATGGGCCTGATGGACGCGGCCCAGCGCAAGCAGCTGCTCATCGAGCAGGTGACGGAAATCATCGGGTCCACCTTCACCTGGAAGGAGGGCGGCTTCGGCTTCAGCGCCATGCGCCCTCGCCGCACGGACCTGGTGAAGCTGTCCGTCTTCCCGGGCGACATCGTGCTGGAGGGCGTGGAGAAGACGGAGACGCTGGTGGCCCTGCGGAAGCACATGCCGCGCTCGCGCCGCCTGTTCCCCACTGCCGACCCGCCCTATGGCCTGCATGAGCTGAAGCTCGAGGGCCCCCAGGCCCTGGTGCTGGCCTACGCGGATGGCAGCAAGACGGTGGAGGACCTGCTCGCGCTCACGGACTTGTCCGAGCGGCAGACGCTGGCCACGCTGCGCGCGCTGGAGCTGCTCGGGGTGCTGGAGGAGCGGCCCGACACGCCGAGCCGCCGCCACCGCATCAGCTTCGGGCTGTAGCCGCGCTACCTGCGGCGGCGCAGCACCCGCGCCAGCGCCACCAGCCCGAAGAGCGCCACGCCGGAGCCTCCCCCCGAGCAACCACAGCTCGACGGAGACGGAGGCACCGGCGCGTCACCGGACACGGGCACGCCGTTGAGGGACATCTCGCCGCCCAGGCGCGGCGTGGACAAAAGCGGCGAGCGCCCCACGTACGTCAGCGTGCTCGTGCCGCGCGCGGGCAGCCGCAGGTTCTCCAGCACGAAGCCCCCTTCCACCGGCTGCGCCTCCACGTCGACGCCGTCCAGCTTCACGCTGCCGGGCACCCACTCCAGCCCGTCCACGTGCTCCACGTAGCGCAGCGTCCCCACCTCGCACTCGGAGGTGTTGCGCAGCTCCACCAGGACGCCCACCAACCCCTTCTCCGACGCGGAGGGCGTCTCCGTCGTGTGGCGCACGTCCACGAAGCGCTCGGAGGTGATTGGCACCACGTGCTCGGTCGTCGCGGTGTTGCCCCCACCCGCGTCGGCGAGGACACGCAGGGTGACGGACTGTCCCACCAGCGACTCGAGCGCCGTGTCCCGCGTGCTCACGGTGACGCTCCGGCCGGACAATGACGCATCCACGAGCGAGGGCCCCGCCACCTGCTCCCAGGAGAGGGCCACCTCGCCACAGGCCTCGGCGGGAATCGTCTGCGTCAGCGTGGCGCTCGCGCCCTCGCCACAGCGGGCCACCAGCGCCCCGGCCTCGAGCGCGCCCAGCCGTGCGGGGAGCGGCTGATTGGGAACCTCTACCGAGGCACGGCCGCCTTCGCGCACCGTGCCGTTGCTGTCATCGAAGAGCTCGCCCCGGACGCGGTAGGCCTCGGCGGAACAGGAGCGCGGCAGCTCGGGGCTCCACGTCCCGGGCACCGGAACCACATCCGAGGCCAGCTGTTCGCCGTCCAGCGTCTCCAGGAACATCCGCGCCTTCAGCGCCCGGGCCTCCACGCAGTTCAGCGACGTGCCCAGGGCGACGTCCACGCGCCCCACGCCCGCGGGCGTCACGCCCAGCTCCAGCGTGCCCGCGGCGACGTCCTCCAGCGACGGTTCGACGCGCACGCGCAGCTCGGACTCGGGGCCATCCTGGACCCTGCTCTCCGCACCGGGGATGCGGTTCCTCACGGTGAGCGACAGCGTGGCGCGGGTGCACTCCAATGCCTCCACGCGCAGGCGTTCACTGGTCACCGCCGGATCCAGGGACACCGGCGTGCCGTGCGCGGTCGTCACCGTGATGCCCGCCGGCAGCCCCGAACCCGGGGCGGTGAGCCGCCACTCCGTCTCGATGGCGGGCAGGCCCGGCGTGCCCGAGCAGGCGTGCAGCACGTCGGGCACCAGCTCCACGCTCTCTCCGGGGCCTGAGGTCAGGACACGCTCCGCCCCGGGCGCGAAGGGCGCCAGCGGCCGGCCCCAGGGCGCGACGTCCACGGTGAAGAGCGACGGAGTGCTGGAGGCCACGCCGCCCGTGTCCAGGCCACGGACCTCGTACGTGTAGCTGGCTCCGGAGGCCTGGCACAGGACGTCCGGCGGGGTGAAGGTGGCCTGAGGACCGCCGTCGGTGGTGAGCGGCGGCGCACCGGACTGCCCCGACGCGGGGGCCCACGTGTAGCGCACCGCGGGACACGCTTCGTCCACCGGCTGCGCGGTGAACACCTGGGCCGCTCCGGACGCCGTGGTCGACGCACGCGTGGGCGTCACCCTCGGCCGCTGCGGGCCCTGCACGTTCACCACCCGGAAGGGCACCGTGGCCTCGACGTCGTGCGAGCCCAGGCCATCCGACGCGAAGATGCGAAGCGTCCCCTCCTCGTCCTGGCAGACGGGACGCTGGGGCATGAGCATCACGTCGAGCTGGTCCGGCGTCTCGAGCGTGTTGACGGCGATGGGGCTCCCCGCCGGCGGCTCCTCCACCGAGATGCGCACGGCATCGAAGTCGGCATCGGTGGCGGTGAACCGGGCCGTCGCCGACTCCGTCTCGTTGACGATGATGGGGGTGCTCCCCACGTCGAGCACGGGCGCGTTCACGTTGAAGTACGAGACGACGTTGAAGCCCGGCTGGTCCAGGATGAAGACGCAGAAGGTCGAGCCGACGCAGGTCACCTCGAGCGGCGCCGCCACCAGCGCGCCCGGGAGCGCCGAATCCTCGAAGGCGGGATGAATCCGCCACTGCTGCCCGGCGTTCCCCGCGCTGGAGGCGGGCACGGCCCCCAGGACCACCGGCTCGCCGCCGGGCCCCTGCCCCACGGCCAGACCAAATCCCTCGCCGTGGCGGCTGCCGCTGCCCGTGTTCACGTCCACCGAGGTGATGACGATGGGTTGCTCGTCCGGGAGCATCACCGGCGCGAAGGTCGTCCCAGCCGGGTCGAGCACGCCGCGGAAGAGCCCGTCCGCGTTGCCGAACAAGGCGATGGGATAGGGTCCGTCCCCCGCGAAGAGGTCCACCGTCCGCGGAGACTGGGTCGTCAGCGTGGAAGGCACGACGAACTGTGCCTGATGGTCGTCGCGCGTGTACCAGAGGAGCTCCGTGCGCGAGACGCCGGTGACGCTGAAGAGCGCATGCGGCGCGCCATCCGGCGTGTCCACCACGCCCAGCACATCCGTGGACGACATCAACCCCGTATCACTCAGGATCGGTGTCCAGGGCGCGGGGCCCTCCAGGCCGGCAGGCGACGTGAGCAGCGTGAGGCCGCCCCCGGAGAGCGCCACCGACGCGTAGCCCGTGCCTGACGGCGTGTGCTTCACCCGCCGGACGCCCACGACGGTGTTCACCGGGTCCGGGGGGATGATGTTGCCTGCGGCGCGACAGTTCTCGTGGCTGATGATGTCGCCCGGGCGCACGACGATGGCGAAGCAACCCGCCGGAGACAGGAAGGTGCCGAACACATCCCCGTGCAGGAAGAGGATGGACTGGGTCCCGGCCCCCCGGTGCAGCTCGGTCTGCGTCGACGTCGACACCGCGTAGACGCCCGGAGCGAAGACGTCCACGGACCGGGCGATGCCTGGCACTTCGGTGACGTCCCACTCCGCGCGCGCCGCGGTGGCCACACCCAGGCAGAGGCTGATGACGAGGACGGGACGCACGACTCGCTCCTAATAAGCCACTTCGGCTCGAAGGTAGAGCCGGTCCTGATTGTCCGACGAGCCGGGCTCCAGCCCCAAACCGCTGAAGCCCAGGAGTGTGTACCCGGTGGCCAATCGCAGCCGCTCGTCCACCCGGTAGGCGACTTCCGCACGCACCGCTGTCAGCCGCTCGCCTTCCGGGGATGCCGTCCGCCGCGCCAGCTCCGCCCCCACCTCCAGGCCCCCCACCACGCGAACCGCGGGACGGAGCGTCCCCGTCCACACCCAACGCGCGGTGTCCTCCACGCTGGAGCGGCCCGCATGCAGCCCCGCCGCCACTGACAGCCGGTCCCCCAGCCGGACGGCCGGCAGCAGGGAGAAGGTCTGCAGGGCCCGGTCGCCAAACGCGGACCGGAGGCCGGGCAGCAGCTCGCGGGTGATGCCATAGCGCGCCACCACCAGCCAGGGACCGGGCCGCCAGGCCACCGCGGCGTAGCCTTCCACCAGCCGCGTCTCCAGCACGTCGGCATGGACGGTCCGCGCGAAGTCCACGCGCCCGGAGGCCGTCACGTCCTTCAGCAACTGCGCCTGGGCCGCCAGGGCCACCACGGCCTGGAGCCGGTCCACGGGCGTCGCCGCGCCCCGCTCGGGCGTGCCCTCCTCCCGGCGCAGCTCCACGCGTCCATCCAGACGCAGGCGCGGAAGGACGAGCTGCCCGAAGACGCCTCCCGCCTCCCGCTCCAGCGGGCTGTCCACGTCCAGCAGGCTGCGCACGCCGCGCTCGTAGCGCGCGCCCACGCTGAAGCCGCCCGCCACCTGCTGCTGGAAGCCCACCGCGCGCGCCAGCCGGACCGCCGTGGCGTCATGCGCGCCCACGTCCTCCACGAAGAGCGCGGTGCCGCTCGCCGGCAGCTCCGTGCGCGCGCCCGTCACCGTGCGGCCCGCGCCGTAGTCCGGCCCGTCCACGTCCACGGAGTAGCCGCCGTAGTACACGTCCTGCCCCCGGCGCGACTCGACGTTCGCCCAGGCCCGAGGCCCGAGCGCCGGCCCCCAACCACCGAACACCCCCGCCCGCGTGTCCCGGTCCACCTCCACATCCACGCCCACGGACGTGAAGGTGTCGTCGAAGCGCCCCGGCCCCTCGCCGTGCAGCGCCAACGCCTGGCGGTGCGCCGCGCGAAGCCGGAGGCGCTCCCACACCTTCAGCGAGCCCGTCACACCCGCGGAGGTGCGGCCGCCCCACAGCGCGGGTCCCACGCCCGCCACCTGCGCGGCGCGCAGCCTCGAGTCGCGGACCTCCAGGCCCACGCCCCACCGTGCCTCCTCCCACCCCAGGCCCGCACCGAGCACCTGCGCAGAGAAAGGCGTGTCGGCGAAGGGCTCGCGAGGATCGGCCGAGCGGCGCTCGTCCGCCAACAGCGTCAGCCGCAGCCGCCCCAGCGGCTGCTTCACGCGCAGCGACGACTGCCGGAACATGGCGACGTCGGTGTGCGCACCGTCCGAGAAGCCTCGCCCGCGCAGGCGGAACGCCGCGTCCACGGTCCCCTCCCCAGACAGGCCCGGCCCGTGGAGCTGGACGTTCAGGGCCTCCGCGCCCGTCCCCGCGTCGGGACGAGGCCGCAGGAAGCTGAGGCCACCGTCGTCCGAGACGCCGAAGAAGGAGGCATCCACGGCCGTGCCACGGCTGGACGCCACTTCGGCCGCCACGCGGTAGGCGCCCAGCGTCGTGCTCGCGCGTCCCGTGTAGAGCGTGTAGGGGCTCCCGTCCCTGCCCTCGCGCACCGCGCCCAGGCCCAGCCGCGAGCCGCGCCACTCGGCCCACACCTCACCGCCCGCCGAGTCGCCGCCATCCGCGAGCCGCAGCGCCGCGTAGTCCACCACCAGCACCGGCTCCGGCGACTCCGTGGGCGAGCCGGTCCGCAGCCAGGCCTCGCCCGCGAGGAAGGACAGCGGACGCGCCAGGAGGATGCGCCCACCGAAGTAGTCGATGTCGTAGTCGACGCCTCGCACGAGGTGCCGCTCGCCCATGGGGAGCCCGGTGACGCCATCGCGCACCTCCACGCGCACCAGCTCCGACCCCTCCGCCACCGACGCCGCGCCCAGGTAGTACAGGCTGCCCCCCGTGGCCCGCAGCTCCTCGTGCGCGGGCACCGCCGACACCGCTCGCACCGGGTCCGTCAGACTTCCGCCGAAGGCATTCACCCCCACACGCGCCGAGTCCTTCTTCCCGACCTGGAGCTCCGCGTACGGGCCGAACAGCGGCCGGTGGTAGCGGCCCACCTCGCGGTCCTGGATCAGCGCGCGATAGGTCCCCAGGCCCGCGCGGCCGTGCTCCGCGTGGCGCGCTTCCAACCGGAGCCGGGCCTCCGTGGGGTTCGGCATCAGGGACACCGAGTCATCGCCCCACTCCGCGGGCGCGAGGTCCGGGTCCGCGACCCGGTCGAAGCGCTCGGGCACGCGTGGACGCAGCCAGTCCGGGAGGCTGGCGCCGTTCAACGTGCGCCCGTCCGTGTCGCGCAGGTCGAGCTCGCCCACGAGGTCCACCGCGCCCAAGCGCACCTCCGCGTGGGCGGAGCCCCGTCCGCGAAGCTGCACGTCGCCGGTGGCTGGCGCATACGTCGCCTCCACGTCCAGCAGGCCCACCGCGAAGGACCGGGCCTCGGCGACAATCTCCACCGACTCGTCGCGAGGCGCCTCCCCCGGCAAGGCCAGGTGGACCTTCACCGTGTTGAGGCCCGGGGCCAGCACGACGGGAGCGTCAGCGCGACCCTCCGGCCCCACCACGACTTCGCCTCCCGGCGTGTGGACACGCGTTCCCGCGGGCGCCGTCACTCGCACGCGCGCGGGGCCGGTGGCCGCGGGCGCATCCCGCCCAGAGGGCAATTGAAGCGTGGCAACGGGGAGCATCGGCCGCGGGGCCACCAGCCAGCCACCGTCACGGCTCACCACGTCCACGCGCTGGCGGAACAGCCGGACCTGACCTTCTGGCCCGGTGGCGGTGATGGGCAGCCAGTTCTCGCCGCTCGCCAGCGGCACCTTGGCCTGCCACGCCCCCTTCGCGTCCACCTGGGCCGCCACGCCCGCGACGGTGACGCGGTCTCCCGCCGCTGCCTGTCCCGCGACCCGGAAGCGGACGGCACCGGAGTCCGGCTCGACCTGCGCCACCGGGGGAGCCTCGGTGAAAGACAGCTGCACGGGCGCTGCGTCCACGGCCGCACTGCGCACGGCGAAGTCCTGGAGGACCGCGGCCCCCCACGGGACTTCCAACGTCGCGCCCGCTGGATGCACCCGACTCGTGACTGGCAGCGAGCGCGCGTCCACCTTCAGCCGATGGCGCCCCGGACGCAGATGCAGCCCACGCACGGCATCGGGCACGCGCGCGTCCACGCCGGTGATGTGGTAGCGCC
The DNA here is from genome assembly GCF_050038885.1 of Pseudomyxococcus flavus. Taxonomy (NCBI): domain Bacteria; kingdom Pseudomonadati; phylum Myxococcota; class Myxococcia; order Myxococcales; family Myxococcaceae; genus Pseudomyxococcus; species Pseudomyxococcus flavus. Next base: position 9,194,382 of record NZ_CP143624.1, read on the forward strand.
CCTGGGCATCCGTGCGGACATCCCGACCGGTGGAGAGCACGAGCCGGACATCGGCCACTCCGGGTTCGTCGGCACCGCACTGCCCGTCGCCATCGAGGTCCTGGCACACACGGCCCGCGATGGTGGATGCCTGAGACGGCGTGTCCAGCGACAGCGCCTGCGCCCACGTGCCCAGGGGCAGCAACCACGTCACAACGGCGAGACAGGCCAGTGCGCGGCTCATGGGCGCACCTCCGCCAACGCCGTCACGCCCGTGGCGACGTCGGCGACGGAAACACTCACGGTGCCGGCGGCGCGCACCGTGAACGACGTGCGGCCTTCCCGCGACACCTCATCCATCCGCTCGCCCTCCGACAGCGAGACGAACACGTCGCGCCCCGGCAGCACCTGCCCGCTGGCGTCCTCCACCCAGTACGTCACGCGCGGCCCATCCACCTCGAGGCGCACGTTGACGGGGACCTCGGGCGCCAGCCGAACGCGCTGAGACACGGAGGGAGGCACCAACGGCCGCTCCAGCGGAAAGACGGGGCCCTCCACGCCCAGCACGTGAACGGTGCGCGTCAGGCCCGTCCATACGGCGTGCGCGACCTCCACCGTTCCCGGCTGCGCGGGGCCCAGGCGCACGGTGCCATCCGCGCCCGTCACCACCTCCCGGCCGTCCACGCGCAGCGGCTGCGCGGGCACCGGCAGGCCCGCCAGGTCCGACACCCCCGCGTGCAGCGCACCGTCCGCCATCCACACCCGGATGCGCGCCGGCTCGCTGCCCGCGGGTCCCCAGGCGCGGGCCTGGACGTCCACCGCCACATCCTCGCTCTGGGATGGAAGCACCCAGGTGCTGGTGAAGGTTCCCTCGGAAGCCTCCTCCGGCGGGGTGAAGGTGCCCACGGGCGCGCGCAACTCCAGCGTCGCACCCGGACGGGGCCTGTCGAGGGAATCGCGAGCGGTCACCACCACGCGCGTGCGGGCCCCGAGGTGCACCAGCGACTCGTCCAGGCGCAGGCGGCTCTCGGCCACCGGTCCCTGCACCAGCTCCAGCGCGGGCGACTCGCGCGAGCCCGGCCCGCGCTGCGGCCACGCGGCCTCGATGCGCTCGTCGGCCGCCAACGTCCGCGGCGCGGTGTAGCGCCACTCCAGCAGCCCTCCCGGCGCGCGCGTGGGCCCGCGCAGTGTGCCGTGACGCGCCTGCGCGGTGACGCGCGCATCCTCCACCGGCCGGCCCATCGCGTCGCTCGTCGCGCACACCAGCCGGGCCTGAGACACGCCGTCGGCGGGCAGCCGCTGCGGCTGGAGCACGCACGCCAGTCCATCGGTGGGCGGCAGCCGCAGGTCGATGGGCATCCGCCGCACGTTGCCCACCTTGTCCACCACGCGGCCCTCTCCGATGCGGTGCCCCGGCGGAACGATGATGGGCACCCGGAAGCGGCCGTCGTGGCCGGCGGTCACCGGACCGAACGTCTGGCCCGCGATGCCAATGGAAATCTCGGCGTCCGGCTCCGTCGTCCCCGGCAGGTTCACCGATGCGGCGAGCGGCACGAGCACCCGCCCGTAGGCGCCATGAATCGACTGCGGCGAAGGCCACGCGGAGAAGGCCACCAGGATGGCCACTTCGGGATACCGCGTGTCCGGCAGGACGTAGCGCGCGCGATACGTGCCCGGCCCGGTGCGCTCCAGCGCCTCCACGCGCCCCACGCTCACGCGAACCACCGGCGGCGCGCCGCTATCATCCGCGGTGCCATCCGGCCGCACGAGCTGCACGGTGAGCCGCGCCTCCTTGTCCTTGCCCTTCACCGGCGCGGGCGGATCCAGCGCCAGTCGGACTTCGGTGGCCTGTGGCCCCAGCACGTAGCGGGCGCGCGCCTCCAGACCGTCCTTGCTCGCGCGCACCACCACGTCGCGCACGCCGGGCCGAGGCACCACCACGAACGTGTGCAGCGGCGGCTGGGCCACGGCCTCGCGCAGCTCCGCGCCCTCCACCTGCACGGAGGGCTTGCCCATCGCGACAGGATGGCCCGCCGCGTCCTTGCGTACGATCGCCACGGGGAAGCCATCCGGCGCCACGGCGGACGACGGCCCGAGAATCTCGAGCGTGTCCGCCCAGGCCGGGGCACACAGCAGCAACAATCCGAGGAGGAGAAACCGGTTCAGGGCCGTGTCAGTCTACAGGGCGACCTCGCTGCGTCGAAGCGCCTTCGCACCTGCACGCGCACGACGCGGACGCAGCCACCAGGCCATCAACAGGATCACCCCGGAAAGCGTTACCGGTCCGCTCCCGGTGCTACATCCCCGAAGCTCCGCGTCACGCACCGGGCCATCGGGAACGAAGGTCACTGGAGACACCACCGAGGACGAAGATGACACCGGCTTCAAGGCGCGTCCTGGAACGATTCGGGCGCCCGTGGGCGCGTCCGCCACGGGCTGGCACGTCATCGGAGGCGCGTACACGCGAAGGCGGAACGCGCTTCCGGGTCTGCCGGAGATGAGCGCCGCCAGTGAGTTGTGACCGTCCAGCGGCGCGCGCGTGGCCACCAGCGATACCCCCTGCCTGAAGCGCGACGGGTCCACCAGCTCGCGGCCGTTGATCCACACCCAGCCCGCGGTGGACGCCTCGCCGTTGTAGCCGTTGTCCACGCACAGCACCCCCTCCCCCGTGCCCGCGAAGCCGAGCGCCACGCCGTTGGGCTGACCGCTGGTGCGCGCCACCTCCAGCGATGCGAGCAGGGGCCAGGCATCGGGCCGCGCGCAGACCTCCTCGGGCGAGGCCATCGCCACCGGCGCGAGCTTGCAGCCCGGCGCGTCATCCACCTTGAAGGTGAAGGCGTGGACGTTGAAGTCACCGTTCTGCGACACGGTCCACACCACGCGCACCGTACCGTCCGCGTCCACGCTCAGGTCGGTGAGGCTCTCGTTCTCCGGCGTCTCGGTGATGGCGTAGAGCGTCTCGGTGCTCATGTCGTAGAGCACGATGTCGAAGTCGCTCTTCGCCGGGTCCCTGCGCTCGAAGGCAATCAGCGAGCCGCTGATGCTGGGGTTCGCATCCATCCCCGGCAGGGCCAGCCGCTGCTCCGTGCCACCGCCCAGCGGCTTCCAGTAGATGTCCCGGTCGGTCACCCCATCGAAGGTGCGGGTGCTGGCATAGACGACGACCTCGCCGTTGGTGTCCGGCTGGGACTCCTCGCCCTCGCTGCCGGTGAGCGCCTGGGACGCGAAGCCCGAGGCACCGCGCCGGGCCTGCCAGATGTCGCAGCGCAGGCCCTGCTCATCGCACTTGGCCCAGACCACCGTCGAGCCGTCCGGGGACACCGCGGGCGTGCGGTCCTGGAACGTGTCGTCCGTGAGCCGGGTGAGCGTGCCGCGCTCCAGGTCGTAGGCGGCGATCTCCGGCTGGGACGTCACGCCGGTGTAGCCGAAGTCCTGCCACGCCACGGTGCGCCCACCAATCACCGCGGCGCGGCGGCTGCTGCCTGCTTCGGGCGCCAGCTCCCGGGCCACCGCATCTCCACCCACGTCGAAGGTGTAGATGGCGCTCGATGTGCTGACGCGCGTGAAGACGATGGTGCCGTTTGAGATGTCCGACACGAAGTCGAAGGCGCCTTCGTTCGGAATGGCCGCGTCCGTGGCGGTCCGCAGGTCGTGGTAGCGAATCTCGCTCGTGCCTCGGGACTCGTTCGTGTACGCCACCAGGGGGCCGCTGACGTGAGGGTCCGTCTGGTCGCCCGGGCCGCCCGCCACCACGTGCAGGGTGCCCGTCAGCGTTCTCGGTTCGGGGGTGGATGCAAGCGCCAGGGGAGGAAGCAGCCAGCAACTCAGGGCCAGTGTCCGCAGCATCGGATAGGTCCTCCGGGGTTCCGAATCGATGACCCACGTCCGCCCTGCACGAGGCGCAGTGGGCCCGGACCCGGTCCGGTGCTGACTTCCCACGGCGGTCACGGCCGGCCGGACTTCAGGCCCCGCGGCTTTGCGCACCTGGGCTTTCGCCCGGGATTGCCCTTGAACAGGAACGATTCCTCCCCGAAGTGTAGGAAGCCCCCTCGGTGTGGGTCAAGGCGAACACCCGCCCGCCCACCTGGCTGCTCCCTAGTCTTCGCGCGCCTGATTCCAGATGTCCTCGGTGTCCGTCTGGAGCGGAGGCGGCGTCGTGTCGACGACGACGTCCTGCGAGGCTTGCTCCCGCGTCCTGCCGACACCGAAGGCCTGGACGTCCACGGTGTTCCGGCCCTCTCGGAGGATCACCTTCCGCTGGAAGTTTCCTTCAGCATCGGACTTCACGTTGACGCCAGCGACCTCCACGCGGCTGCCCGGGGTGACCTGCCCGCGCACGACGAGCTCGCGCGCGCGCCGGGTGCGCTCGGTGGGCCAGTCCACCTTGAGCAGCAGGCTGGTGGGCACCGGCGCCGGGTCTGACGGCGCCTGCCCCGGACGGACGACGGCCTGCTGGCCCGCGCGGACGATGACGACCTTGCCCTGGCCCACCAACGTCACCTCGCCTTCGCGCGTGCCCACCGCGACGGTGCCCTCGCCGTTGTTGCTCATGGTGAAGGCACCGCTCTGCTGCAGCGTGGCCTTCGCGTCCGAGTTCGCGGCCTTCACCTCGAAGGTGTGACGCTGCCCTGGGCGGACGACGGCGGTGGCCATACCGCGAGCGAGCAGGATGCGTGACAGCGACTCGGTCAGCTCGTCCACGGAAATCTCCGTGCCGGGGTCCATGTGCACCTCCACGGACTCACCGCCAATCAGCATGGCGTACGAGCCGTCATCCGTGCGCACCCGCTCGTCACGGCGCAGTTTCGTGCCCACGGTGGCCTCGCGCCACGAGCCATCCGTGTTCTGCACCTCCACCTTGCCGGACACCTGCGTCAGCTCCAGCTCCAGCGGCCGGGCCACCGCCTGCGCCTCGACGACGGGCGGCGCCACCGGCGGAGGCGGCGGCGGGGGCGGCTGGCGCAGGAAGACGAACCACCCCACCGGCAGCGCCGCGAGAATCAGCACGAGGCCGATGAAGAAGGGGGCCTGACGGCGCGATGGGTGGGAATCAGCCATGGGCGGCCTCGTTAGCTATCACAGGCCCCGCGCGGGACCTCACGCCTTCGGCAGCTTCACGGTAAAGCAACTGCCCTGCTCGACTTCCGAGCGGACCTCGATGCTGCCGCCCGCCTCCGTCACCATGCGCCACGCCACACTGAGCCCGAGCCCCACGTTGGACCACACGTCCTTCGTCGTGAAGAAGGGCTCGAAGATGCGCGGGCGGATGTGGGGAGCAATGCCCTTCCCGGTGTCCTCCACCTCCAGGTAGCTGACGCCGTCGGCCTCGCCCGTGCGCAACGTGAGCCGCTTCTGCGGTGACTTCAGCATCGCGGTGCGTGCATTGGACACCAGCGCCAGCACCACCTGTGACAGGTGCCCCGGGTCCGCGCGTACACGTGACAGGCCGTCCGCCAGCTCGCTGGTGAGCATGATGCCCTCACCGCGCGCCTGGTGCTCCGTGAGGCTGAGCGCGTCGCGCACCACGGCGTTGAGGTCCACCGGCCGCAGCTCCGCGCGCTCGCGCTGCTGCGAGAAGCGCAGCAGGTTCTGGGTGATTTCCTTGCAGCGCTTGGCGCTCTGCTCGATTTTCCGCAGCGTCTCCAGGTCCGGGTCCGTGGAGCCCCGGTCCAGCATCAGCAGCTGCACGTTGCCGAGGATGCCCGCCAGCGGGTTGTTGATTTCGTGCGCCACGCCCGCGCCCAGCTGCCCCACCGCGGCCAGCTTCTGCGCCTCCACCAGCTGGGCCTGCGCCGCCTTCAGCTCCGCGGTGGCCTCCTCCACGCGGACGCGCAAGTCGTCGTTCCACCGGAGCAGGCGGCCCCGCGCCGCCTCCAACTCCTCGCCCATGCGGTTGAAGGTGGTGGCCAGCTCGCTCAGCTCGTCCTGCCCCGTCACCCGCACGCGCTTGTCCAGCTCGCCACGCCCGTAGGCCTCCGCGCCGCGCACCACCTCCGCCAGCCGCAGGTTGAGGCGGCGGGTGAAGAGCGCGCCCAGCCCCAGCAGCACCAGGAAGGTGCCGCCGATGGACAGGAGCACGGTGCGGCGCATGGCGTGGACGGGCGCCAGCGCGGCGGCCTCGTCCACCTCCACCAGCACGTCGAAGCGCATGCCGTGCGGAACGCGCGCCACGCTCACGCGCCGGGTGGGCGACTCCAAGCGGAAGCTGCGCACCGGCTCCGCCAGCGGCCCCGCGGGCGCGAGCAGGTGCGCGCTGAGCTCGGGCGCCAGCAGCTGGCCCCGGCGGTCCGGAAAGGAGCTGGCCAGCACCCGCCGCTCCTCGTCCACCAGGTCGATGCGCCCCAGCCCGTCCCCCGCGCGGCGGCGCAGCACGGCCTCCAGCGGCTGGAGCACCACCTCCGCCACGGCGAAGGGCGCGCGCTCCCCGTCCGCGAGCTTCACCGCCACGGCCACCGCCGCCCGCCCGTCCTCCGCGTGCAGGTACGCGCTGCCCAGCGCCGCCTGCCCCTTGCCACCGCCCCGCAGCGTCTGCACGGGCATGGCGCGCACCAGCCGGTCCAGCGACTCGGGAGCGAAGGCCGGGTGTCCGTCCAGGGCCTGTGTCCGGAAGACAGGCGAGCCCAGCGGGTGGCCGTCCGCGTCCAGCTTCAGCACCGCGCTCACCGCCGGGGACTGGCCGTACAGGAGCCGCAGCGCGCCCTGCGTCTCCGCGTCGCTCATGGCCTGCCAGTCGATGAGCTCGGCGGAGCGGGCCAGGGCGTCCACCACCTCCATCATCAAGGCCCCCACCGCTTCGGCCGCCGCGGACGCCTGCGCGCGCTGCTCCGCGTCGATGCGGGCGGCCAGCTCGGCCTCGGCGCGCGAAAGCAACAGGAAGCCGACCGCGGCCAGGGGAAGCACCGTCGCGGCGAGCATGAAGAGGACGAGTTGCTGGTAGAGCCTCATCCGGCCGCGGAGCGTACCACCCGCTCCAGGTCACTGCGCAGGAACACCGAGCCGGCAATGGCCTTGGCGCGCTTCTTCATGTCCGCTGCGCGGCGCGCCAGCTCGGCATGGTCCTGCGTGCCGTCCGTCATCACCGCCACCACGGACACGCTCATGATGGGGAAGCGCCGCTTCTCTCCGTAGCGGTCCTCCGCCTCGATGTGCCCGCGCTCGCGGTCCTGCCGGTCGTAGTAGAGCGGGATGATGCGGTCGAAGGTCTCGATGGCCTTCTGGCAGATGCGGTCCACCGACTCCGGCGAGGTGATGAACACGAAGTCGTCGCCGGCCACGTGGCCCAGGAAGTCGCCGGGCGCGCCGTCCTGGGCGAACACCTCGCGCATCAGGTCGCCCGTCTGGCGCACCACGCCGTCCGCCTTCGCGAAGCCGTAGTAGTCGTTGTAGGCCTTGAGGTTGTCCAGGTCCAGGTAGCAGAAGGCGAAGGGCCGCCGCAGCGCCAGCCGCCGCTGCACCTCGCGCTCGATGGCGGTGGAGCCCGGCAGCTGCGTGGTGGGCGACGCGGACAGCTCCTGCTCCTTGCGCCGCATCACGCTCTCGACGCGGGCGCCCAGCTCCAGCGCGTCGAAGGGCTTGGTGAGGTAGTCGTCGCCGCCCAGCTTGAGCGCGCGCACCTTGGAGGACGTCTCCGCGCGGGCGGAGATGAAGATGACGGAGATGTGGCCGCCGGCGCTCTCCGCCTTGATCTCCTCCAGGAACACGAAGCCGTCGCCGTCCGGCAGCGTCACGTCGAGCAGCACGACGTCCGGCCGGCGCTCGCGCAGGGAGCGGCGCCCCTCCTCGATGGAGCCCGCCAGCGCCACGTCGAAGCCGATGTTCTCCAGCACCTCGCGGCAGATGGTGGCGATCTTCGTGTCATCGTCCACCACCAGCACGCGGCCGTGCGCCGGGCCCTGGCGGCCGCGCACCAGCGAGTCCACCGTGGCCAGCAGCTTGTCCGGCGCCAGCGGGCGCACCAGGAAGGCGTCGGCCCCCGCGCGGAACGCGCGCTGCCGCTCGTCGAAGGCGGAGGACACCAGCAGCGGCGCGCGGCGCGTCTCCGGGTCGTGCCGGAGGATCTCCGCCAGGCGCAGCCCGTCCACGTCCGGCAGGCGCACGGACACGAGCACCGTGTCCGGGTCGTACCGCCGCGCGGCGGCCAGGCCGTCCTCCGCGTTGAAGGCCAGCCGCACGTCGTAGCCGCGCCCGGACATCAGCGCCTTGGCGATGTACGCCACCTCGGGCTCGCCCTCGATGACCAGCACCCGGCCCCGGCTCTCCTGGCGGCGCGGGAGCTGGATGGCGTCGGCCACGTCGTCCTGCCGGCGCAGCTCCGGCGGCGGCTCGGTGGGCAGCACCACCAGGAAGCGCACGCCGTCCAGGCACGGCTCGCACCAGATGCGGCCGCCGTGGGCCTCCACGATGTTGCGGCAGATGGCCAGCCCCAGGCCGGTGCCGCGCACGGTGCGGTTGGCCTTGGTGCGCGCCTGCTCGAAGCGGTCGAAGATGCGCTCCAGGCTCTCCTCGGCGATGGGGTCCCCGCTGTTCCAGCAGGAAATCACCACGTAGCCCGGCAGGCTGGAGGTGGCGTGGACCTCCACGCGGACCTCGCCGCGCTCCGGCGTGAACTTCACCGCGTTGTTGAGCAGGTTGTTGAGGACCTGGTCCAGGCGGTTGGGGTCCGCCAGGAGGCGCAGCGGGTGGCGCGGCAGCACCGGCGTCACCTGCACCTGCTTCTCGGCGAAGGCCGGGCCGTACTTCTCCACCACGCGCTGGACGAGCTCGTCGAGGTACGACACCTCGAAGCTCATCCGCAGCCGGCCCTTGGCGAACTTCGACAGGTCCAGCAGGTCGTCCACGATGCCGTTGAGCTTCTCCGTGGAGTCCCGCGCCAGCGACAGGTAGCGGCGCTGCCGGTCGTTGATGTCCCCGGCCATGAAGTTGAGCACCAGGTCCAGCGCGCCGGAGATGGACGTCAGCGGCGTGCGCAGCTCGTGGCTCACCATGGAGACGAACTCGTCCTTGCGCTCCTCCAGCCGCTTCTGCTCGGTGATGTCGCGCAGCACCACGCACACGCCGCGCAGCGTGCCGCGCGCGTCCGTCACCGGCGTCACCGTCGTCTGCACGTGCCGGTCGAAGAGCTTCACCTCCTCGCGCAGCACCTGCCCGCCGCCGTACTCCCAGCCACGCACCAGGTGGAAGGGCTGGAAGCCCAGGCGCTCCTCCATCAGCCGGGTCGTCTGCTCCTCGGGGTTGTCCCCCGCGTGCAGCAGCCGCCGCGCCGCCGGGTTCATCACCACGATGTCGTTCTTCTCGTCGGTGAGGACCACGCCGTCGGCCATGGACTCCACCATCCGCTCCATGCGGTGGCGAGCTTCCTCCTCCGCCGAGCGCAGGGACTGGATGGCGTCCGCCGTCTGGTTGGCGAGCACGTCCAGCAGCACGCCGTCGTCCTCGGAGAAGGCATCCGGCCGCTGGCTGAACAGCGACAGCATGCCCACCGGACGCCCGCCCGCCACCAGGTTGACGGTGAGCTGGCTGGGGTAGATGGACGGCGCCGCCGCGTCCTGCGTGGTGGTGCCCGCCACGCGGGTGATGACGCGGTCCTCCGGCAGCAAGAGGCCGCTGCTCTTGCGGTAGGCGCCGAGCATGGACTCCTTCACGCCCAGCAGCGCCTGCTCCCCCACCACGCCCTGGCAGCGCAGCCGCAGCGTGGCGCTGCGCGCCTCATCCGGGGCGATGAGCGCCGCGCCGCAGTCGTAGGGCAGCACGCGCGCCACGGCGATGAGCACGCGGTCGATGATGTTGTCGTAGCTGGCCGGGTCGTTCGCGCTGGCGCGGCTGACCTCGTACAGGACGAAGAGCGCCTCCACGCGCTGGTGGAGCTGGCGGATGAGCCGCTCCTTGTCCTTGCGCAGCTGCGTGTACTCCACCGCGTTCTTCACGGTGATGAGCAGGTCGTTCACGTCCCAGGGCTTGGTGATGTAGCGGTACACCTGCCCCTGGTTGATGGCCGCGATGATGTCGTCCGGGTGCGTGTACCCGGTGAGCAGCAGCGCGGTGACGTCGAAGCCCTCCGCGCGCGCGGTGGCCACCAGCTCGATGCCCGTCATCTCCGGCATCCGCTGGTCCGTGACGAGGACGTCGACTGACTCTTTTCTCAGGATTTCCAGGGCGGCGGAGCCGCTTCGGGCCGTGAGGACGCGATACCGGCGCTGAAACATCCGCGTGAGGATGTCCAGGACGTCGACCTCGTCGTCGACGAAGAGCAGCGTGTGGCGGAGCTCGGACAAAGCAGCGGAAGTGTACGTCGAGTTCGTCCTCCCACCTCAAGAAGTGAGAAACAGGACGGTCCGGCACACACGGGGAGTGCGCGGTGAGACACCGGACGAGTTGACTCTACACGTCTGTTCAGGGAGAGTGACACTGAAAGCCTGTTGCCTGGGGGAACGACCCTCCGGCAGGACGGCAGACGAGTGAGGGAGCGCATGGAAGAGCTCACGGAACGCCAGCGCGAGATTCTCAGCTTCATCGTCAAGGAGACGGAGACCCGGGGCTTCCCGCCGACGATTCGCGAGATCGGGGAGCACATGGACATCCGCTCGACGAACGGCGTCAACGACCACCTGAAGGCGCTGGAGCGCAAGGGCTACCTGAACCGGGGCGAGCAGCAGAGCCGCTCCCTGGTGCCCACCAAGCGCGCCAGGCTGTTGCTCGGCCTGGGGGCGCGCAAGGACTCGGGCATGGTGGAGATTCCCCTGCTCGGCAAGGTCGCCGCCGGCGCGCCGCTGCTGGCGCAGGAGAACATGGAGGACTCCGTCAAGATCGACAGCTTCCTGCTCGGGGGCGTGAATGGCCGCGAGGTCTTCGCCCTGCGCGTGAAGGGGCAGTCGATGATTGACGACGGCATCCACGACGGGGACTACCTCTTCGTGAAGAAGACGCCGTCCGCCCAGCCGGGGGAAATCGTGGTGGCCCTCATCGAGGACGAGGCCACGGTGAAGCGCTACTACCCGGAAGGCGACCGGATCCGCTTCCAGCCGGCCAACGCCACCATGCAGCCCATCTACGTGAGCCGCGCGGAGTTCCGGTCCACGATGATTCTGGGGCAGGTGGTGGGCGTGTACCGGAAGCTGCAGGGCGGGCGCACGCCGTAGTCCCCTCCCCGTCCCGGGCCCGTTGCCGCGGCCCGGGCATGTCGGCTCACGGGCACTTCTTGATGGTGGCGTCGGCCGCGGTGGCGCGCGCGCAGGCGGCCTGGAGGACACCCGTGTCCTTCAGCTCCTGCGCCAGCCGCGCGGTGGTGAAGTGCAGCTCGGCGTCCTTCGCGTGGTCCGGCTCCGCGCTGAGGTTGGAGAGGATGCGCAGCGCGTCCGGCTTGCGGTCCATGGTGGCCAGCAGGCTGGCCAGCTCTCGCAGCTCGCGCGTGTCCTGGCCGGAGACGGACTCCAGGGCCGCGGCCAGCTCCTCCTTCGCGGCGGACGTGTCCTTCATCCCCAGGTAGAGGCGCGCCAGCGCCACGTGGACGATGGCGCGGTCCTTCACGCGCAGGGACTCCTTGTACGCGGAGATGGCGTCGCCAGGCTTGTCGAGCTTCGTCTGGATTTCGCCGACGAGCTCCCAGAGCGTGGGGTCTCTCGGCGCGCGGCTGGCCGCGTCCCGGTAGGCGTTGGCGGCCTCGGGCAGGTTGCCAGCGTGCACCAGCCCATCACCCAGGGTGGCCAGCACCTCCGCGGTGTGGATGCCGTCGTCCACGGCCTTCTGCGCCACGGCGAGCACGTCCGCGTAGCGCTTCTGCTCGGACAGGACGTCCAGCGCGCGCATGATGAGCGCGGACTTCTGCTCCGGGGACGGCGCCGCGTTCGACGCGAGCGTGAAGTGCCGCACGGCGGCGTCATGCTCCCCCTGCTTGAGGTGCAGGTCGCCCAGGGACTCCAGGGCGTTGAAGTCCTGGGGGAAGAGCGCCAGCGCCTTGCGCAGGGAGCTCTGGGCCTCGGCCACCTGGCCGAGCTGGGCCTGGATGAAGCCCAGGCGGCTCCAGTTGGTGGAGCGCTTGGGCTCCAGCTTGAGGGCGGCCTCGAACTCGGCGGCGGCGTCCGTCAGCCGCCCCATGGACAGGTACACCTCGCCGCGCGCGGCGGGCAGGCGCGGGTCGTCCGGGGCAATCTGCTTCATCGCCTCGAAGGAGGCGAGCGCCGCCTCGAAGTGCCCCTGGAGGTACTCGGCGGTGCCTTTGACGTAGAGGCCCTCCGCGTGGTCCTTCGGCTTGACGCGAGGCGTCTCGTCGTCACACCCGGACAGGGCGAGCAAGGCAATCAGGGACAGGACACGCGGTCGCGGGAACATGAGGGGCTCCGGGGCTCAGAAGTGGTACGCGATGCCAGCGGTGAGGTCCAGGTTGAGGCCGTCTCCCAGCTTCGATTCGGCCAGGCCCAGCACCGCTTGCGCGACGTTGGTGCCCACCTCGACCTGGACGCCCACCTTGCCGGCGATGAGGAACTCGAGCCCCGCGAAGCCCATGACGGTGGGCAGCGGGCCGGTGGACTGGAAGATGCCGAAGTCGCCGAAGGACAGCTGCACGCCCAGGCCGAAGCCCCAGTAGGGCCGGAGGGCGCGCTCCACGTTGTGGTAGTGGCGCGCGCCCACGACGCTGGGCAGCACGTTGAGGCCGCTGCGCACGCCCTCCTGGGTGGAGCGCACGTAGCTGAAGCCCACCTGGAGGAAGCCGACCCACTCGGGGTGGAACCAGTAGCCCACCTCGATGTCGCCGCCGGGATTCACCGTGGACAGCTTGTCGATGAAGTTGTTGTTGACGCGCACGCCCAGCAGCAGCCCGCCGCCGCCCGTGCGCGTGGAGCCGCCGAGCAGCGGGCGGGCCACCACGGACTCCTCCGGCGAGGCGAGCGCGGCGAAGAGCTGGTCGGACACCGCCTTCGCCGTGCGGAGCAGGTCCTCCGGCTCCGGCGCCTCGGCGCGGGGCCGGGCGAGGCTCCGGCCTTCCGCCGTGTCCAGCAGGTTGGCGGTGAGCAGGTACTGGTCGCCGAAGCGGTCCAGGCGGCCGGTGACGACGTAGCGAGCGCCGGTGAGGGCCACCAACTCCTGGAGACAGTCTCCCCGCTCGCACGTCTTCACGTCCTGGAGGTGCTGCTGGCGCGTGGCATCCAGCGCGGACTCCACGTCCCACTGCGAGAGGACGCGCAGCCGCGGTGACTCCGCCAGCCGGGAGGTGATGAGCGAGGTGATGCCCGGCGCCGCGTCGCGCCCCGCCTCGTTGGCGTCCAGCATCAGCACCGCGACGACGGTCGACTCGGCGGCGGGCGCGCGTGTCGCAGCCTCCAGCGCCTCTGTGGCCGGTGCACGGGCATGTGCCGCCGAAGCCAGCAGGAGGAGACAGGGGAACCACCAGGACAGGGAACGCGACACGGGCCGGCACTCTACCCTCACCCGGGCCCGGCACGAGCAGCCGACCGGAGGCCGGCGCGCCGGCCGCTCCAATGTCAGCGGCTGGATGCCCGCCAGGCGCAGTGGGGCCCGCTCCGAGCAGGCGACCGGAGGCCGATACGTGCGTCTCGCCCCATGTCAGCAGCGAGGAGCCAGCCAGGCCCAGCCTGCCCCGCTCAGGAGGAGGGCATGGGGCCGAGGTAGTCGAGCGGGTCCACCGGCTTTCCGTCCAGGCGGACCTCGAAGTGCAGGTGCGGCCCGGACGTCCGGCCGGACTCGCCCACCGTGGCAATCACCTGCGCCCGGCGCACCTTCTGGCCGGTGCGCACGCGCAGGTCCCGGTTGTGGGCGTACAGCGTGATGAGCTGGTTGGCGTGCTCGACGATGACGATGTTGCCGTAGCCGCGCTGCTCACCCGCGTAGAGCACGGTGCCTTCCTGCGCCGTCTTCACGGGCGTCCCGGAGGGAGCGGCCAGGTCGATGCCGTCATGCGGCTCCTTGCCCTTCTTCCCGAAGCGGCCGTACAGCACGCCCTTGAGGGGCCAGTCGAGCATCCCCTGGGTGGCCAGACGCGGGCGGGACACGCTGGCCGGTCGCGACGCGGGCCGCTTCCGCGACGGCGGCTCCTCACGACGCCCCGCCGCGGGCACGCTGCGCCGGGAGGCGGCTGCCGTGGAGGTCCGCACGGGCTCCGGGTCAGCCTCCGCCAGCGCCCGCACGGGCACGTTGCGCTCCACGCCGGGGATGATGAGCTCCTGTCCCACCGCCAGCGTCCACGGGGCCTTGATGTTGTTGGCCGCGCCCAGCTCCTCCACCGTGAGGCCGTAGGTGCGGGAGATGCGGTACATCGTCTCCCCGGCGGCCACGCGGTGACGCACCGCTACGAGCTCCGGCTCGGCGTGGACACCGCGCAGGTTGAAGGGCAACGGCGTGGTCCGCGCCTCGGCGTTGTCCACCGCCTCCGGCGCCTCGGGCTCAGGCGCGGAGTCCGCTCCCGTGTCCGGGCCAAGCCCGGAGGCAGTCCGGGTGCCCACGCAGCCGCTCAGCAGCACGGCCAGGAGGCACACCCGGAGCGCCCCACGCGCTCGGTTGGACACGCTCGGCGCCAACGCTAGGCACCATCCGGTTCATGCCGGTGGAAGCCATCGACCTGCCACCCGGAGAGGTCCGGGAGCCGGCCGTGGTCCGTCAGCTCGAAGTGCAGCGGCGTGACGGAGATGCGCTTGTCCCGGAACACGGCGTTGCAGTCGCTGCCCGGGATGTCCTCGTGCTGGTAGTCGCTGCCGCCAATCCAGTAGTACTTGCGGCCGCGCGGGTCCTCGTTCTCCACCACCTCGTAGCCGTACGAGTGCCGGCCCTGGCGGGTGACGGAGAAGCCCTGCGGCTCCACGCCGCCGGGGATGTTCACGTTGAGGAGCATCCGCGGCGGCAGGGGGCGCGACAGCGCGCTGGCGACCAGCGCACGGGCGAACCGGGCCCCGGGCGCGAAGTCGAACTGACGCCGCGCCACGAGGCTGAAGGCGATGGCGGGCACGCCGAGGAGCGCCCCTTCCATCGCCGCGGCCACCGTGCCGGAGTACATGATGTCTTCGGCCAGATTCGCGCCGTGGTTGATGCCGGAAACCATGAGGACCGGGCGATCATCCTTCAGGAGATGGTTGATCGCCAGATAAGCGCAGTCCGCGGGCGTCCCATCGACGGCGAACCACCGCTCCCGCACCTCCTTGATGCGCAGCGGGCGGTGCAGGGAGATGGCGTGGGACGCGGCGCTCTGCTCCCGGTCGGGGGCCACCACCCACACCTCCCCCAGGGGGCTCACGGCCTCGACCAGCGCCTGGAGCCCCTCGGAGAAGTAGCCGTCGTCGTTGGAAACCAGGATGCGCTTGGGCTTGTTGCTCACGGGCTCACTTCTTCTGGTTCAGGGCGCGGAACACCGACTTGCCAGCGTAGCGGGCCGCGGCCCCGAGCTCGCCTTCGATGCGCAGCAGCTGGTTGTACTTCGCGATGCGGTCCGAGCGGGACGCCGAGCCCGTCTTGATCTGCCCGCAGTCCAGGGCCACCGCCAGGTCGGCGATGGTGGTGTCCTCCGTCTCGCCGGAGCGGTGGCTCATGACGGACGTGTAACCGGCCCGGTGCGCCATGCGCACGGCGTCGAAGGTCTCCGTCAGGGTGCCAATCTGGTTCACCTTCACCAGGATGGAGTTGGCCGTGCCCGACTCGATGCCGCGGCTCAGCCGCTCCACGTTGGTGACGAAGAGGTCGTCGCCCACCAGCTGCATGCGCGAGCCCAGCGCGTCGGTGAGCTTCTTCCAGCCCTCCCAGTCATCCTCCGCCATGCCGTCCTCGATGGAGATGATGGGGTAGCGCTCCGCCAGGCCGCGGTAGTACTCGAGCAGGCCGGTCGAGTCGTACTCCTTGCCCTCGCCCTTCAGCTTGTACTTCTTGCTGCCCTTGTCGAAGAACTCGCTGGCCGCCACGTCCAGGGCCAGGAAGAGCTGCTCACCCGCCTTGAAGCCCGCCTGGTCGATGGCCTCCATGATGAGCTTCAGCGCCTCTTCGTTGGCCGGCAGGTCCGGGGCGTAGCCGCCCTCGTCGCCCACGCCCGTGGCCAGCTTGCGGCCCTTGAGAATCTTCTTCAGCGCGTGGAACACCTCGGCGCCCCAGCGCAGGCCCTCCGCGAAGGAGGACGCGCCAGCGGGCACCACCATGAACTCCTGCACGTCCACGCGCGTGTCCGCGTGCGCGCCGCCGTTGAGGATGTTCATCAGCGGCACCGGCAGGGTGCGCGCCTGCACGCCGCCCACGTAGCGGTACAGCGGCAGCCCGTGCGCGTCCGCCGCCGCGCGCGCGGCCGCCATGGACACCGCGAGGATGGCGTTGGCGCCCAGCTTGCTCTTGGTGGGCGTGCCGTCCAGCTCCAGCATCCGCTGGTCCACCACGAACTGGTCCGCCGCGTCCGTGCCGATGAGCGCCGGCGCGATGACGTCCACCACGTTCTTCACGGCCTTCTGCACGCCCTTGCCCAGGTAGCGCTGCTTGTCGCCGTCCCGCAGCTCGATGGCCTCGTGCTCGCCGGTGGACGCACCGGACGGCACCGCGGCACGGCCACGGGCGCCACCTACCAGGTGGACCTCCGCCTCCACGGTGGGATTGCCACGAGAGTCGAGCACTTCGCGCGCCAGAATCTGAGAAATCTCGGTCATAGGCGGCCGTTTCTAGAAGACGCCCCAGGGTCGGGCAAGCATGGTCGCAGCCCGCGCTGCTACAGTGTCCACCCGTCGAATGCCCCCGCCCCAACGCCGCCCCGCCGTGAAGGGGCCCGACCCATTGCTCGCTCAACGGCGCCGCGGCGCGCTGCTGGGCATGGCCGTGGGAAATGCCCTGGCCGTGCCCACCGCGCACCGGCCCTTCATGGCCGTTCCATTTCCCAAGCAGGCGGAAGGGCCCTACGTGAAGCTGATGGGCGGCGGGCCGCATGAGCTGCGTCGCGGACAGGTGACGGAAGAGGTCCAGCTCGCGGCCTGCCTGGGCCACAGCCTCCGGGCCCTCCGCCGCTACGACGCCGCGGACGCACTGCGTCGTTACTGCGCCTGGCAGCCCCATGCCTTCGACGTCAGCGAGCCCATGATGGCGGTACTCGAGGACTGCCAGACCTCCGGCTTCCCGCCCCTGGGCGCGGGCCGGCGCGTGTGGCTGCGCGCGTTCCGGCGGCCCGCGGAGGCCGGGAGCCTGGCTCGCACGGCGCCCCTGGGCGTGTACCTGGCGCGGGACGCGGCCGCGCGCACCCAGGCCTCCCTGGAGGACTCCGCCCTCACCCACTACGACCCGCGCTGCCAGCTCGCCTGCGCGGCCTTCAACGCGGCCATCGGCCACGCCGTCACCCACGGTGCCGGCCTGAAGGCCTCGGACCTCATCACCGCCGCGGAGTCGGGGCTCCTGCTGGCCGGCGCCGCGCTCGGGCACTCCGCCAGCGACCACGTGCAGGAGGTGACCTTCGCCGCCGCCCTCCTCCGCGAGGACCTGGCGGCGGCCCAGCAGGAGGACCCCATGCTCTACGGGCCGGAGCTGCACCTCCACCGGCCCCAGCACGCGGTGAGGGTCGCCTTCAGGCTGGCCTTCTGGGAGCTGCTCCACGCCCCCAGCGCCGAGGCCGCCCTGCTGGACGTCGTCCACCGGGGAGGCGACACGGAGGCCCATGCCACGATCACGGGCGCGCTCGTGGGCGCCTTCCATGGCGAACAGGCCCTTCCCGAGGAGTGGCGCAGACAGGTGCTGGAGGCCCTGGCCACCGTCAAGGGGCCGCTGTGGGACGTCTACCACCCGCGCCACCTGCTGGCCCTGGCCCAGGAGTGAGCCAGGCCCCTGGATGCGCGAAGCCCGCGGGGCCGTCCTGGAGAGGACCGCCACCGCGGGCTCGGGGACACACGGGCGCGGCCGTCAGGCCGCACGCCACGGTCAGGCCAGCAGGTCGATGACCACCACGCCCCGCTGGGGCTTGTCGTCTTCCGTCTCGGTGCGGCGACGAGGACGCTCGTCCGGTGCGGGGAGCGGGAGCTCCACCACCGGCCGCTCGTGCTCCTCGCGGCGGCGCTCACGGCGCTTGATTTCTTCAATGATGAAGGCGTCGAGCATGGGTCTTCCGTCTCCCTCAGCCTACGTACCCCGATGTACGCCCAACCCGCCCCAATACCATTTCCACCAATATCAGATGCAAATTAAGAACCCCGGTTCTTCGCTGGGTACGTTGCAGCCATCTCGCACGGTTGCTCGTCTGCCACCCGACACCTGAGCCAGGGCACCCAGGGCAGAAATGTCGTGGAGGCCGAAAATCCCGTCGGGACGATGTTCATTTTAATGCCCTCGGAGCAGCCCGCAAGCGGACCGTCCCCAGGGCATTACTCCTTGTATCCCGCGTGGCAACCACCCTTTTCACGGCCCTGCCCGGCTGCTTGCTGGCGTGAAGCCTGTCCCAGGGTCCTCGACGACATCGGGCGGCCGGCGGGCGAAGGTGGAATCGCCAGCGGGCCGCCCGGGGTGTGTCGTTGCGGACGCCGTGCGTCAGGGCGCCTCGAAGCGGCGCTTGAAAGCGTCCAGCATCTTCGGGAGCGAGGTCTCCACCAGGGCGTTGACGACGCTCTTGGGGACCAGGGCGCCCAGGGCCATCTCCACGGTGTAGGTGGCCTTGGTCCTCCCCTCGCCCTCCGGCTCCAGGACCCAGCTGCCCTTGTTGTCCTTCATGAACTCGCCCTTGATGTAGGACCAGGACATGCGGGAGGGCCGCTCCTCGGTGACGTGGATGGAGTAGCTGATGGTCTTCACCACATCCACCTTGTAGTGGACGTCCACCGTGTTGCCCTTGCGGTTGTCGGTGCGGATCTCCTTCACCTCCGGAAGGAACTCCGGGTAGCGCTCGTACTGGGTGATGACGTCGAAGACCTTCTCGATGGGGGCGTTGACGACGATGGTGCGCGAGGCGCCAGGCATGGATTCCTCCAGGGGGCGTGAGGCGAGGTGGGTGCGGCGTCCTAGAAAGCGTACCCCGGCTTCTTGTCGAACTTGTGCATGGACTGGATGAAGCGGACCGTGCCCGTCTTGCTGCGCATGACGACGGAGTGCGTCTCGCAGCCGCCGCCGAAGAAGCGCACGCCCTTGAGGAAGTCGCCGGTGGTGACGCCCGAGGCCGCGAACATGACCTCACCCTTGGCCAGCTCCTCGGCGGTGTAGATCTTCGAGATGTCGGTGATGCCCATCTTCTTGGCGCGCTCGATTTCACCCTGGTTGCGGGGAACGAGCCGGCCCTGCATGTCACCGCCGGTGGCGCGGATGGCGGCCGCGGCGATGACGCCCTCGGGCGCGCCGCCAATGCCCATCAGCACCTCCACGCCCGTGTTGTCGAAGCACGTGGCGATGGCGCCGGCCACGTCACCGTCCTCGATGAGCCGGATGCGGGCACCCGCGGCGCGAATCTCCTTGATGAGGTCGGTGTGCCGCTCGCGGTCCAGCACCACCACCGTGAGGTCCTCCACGTAGACCTTCATCTTCTCCGCGATGGCGCGCAGGTTCTCCGTGGGCGTCTTGCGCAGGTCGATGGCGCCCCGGGCGCGCGGGCCCACGGCCAGCTTCTCCATGTAAGTGTCGGGGGCGTTGAGCAGGTTGCCCTTGCTCGCCATGGCCACCACGGAGATGGAGCCCGGACGGCCGTAGGCGCACAGGTTGGTGCCCTCCAGCGGGTCCAGGGCGATGTCCACCTCGGGCGCGCCATCACCCCGCTTGCCCACCTTCTCGCCGATGTAGAGCATGGGCGCCTCGTCGCGCTCGCCCTCGCCGATGACGACCGTGCCGTCGATCTGCAGCGCGTCGAAGGCGCGGCGCATCGCGTCCACGGCGGCCTGGTCCGACTCGTTCTTGCTGCCGCGGCCCATCAGTCGCGCGGAGGCGATGGCCGCCATCTCGGTGACGCGCACGACCTCCATTGCCAGGTTGCGATCCATGTGTGTGCTCCTTGGTATGCCGGAAGGGTTCAGGTGGAACGGGAAGAGCCCGGGGAAGGCTCGGGGGTTTCGAGCAGCCGGATGAGGGAATCCGGCAACCGCGTCGGCTTGCCGTCGCGCCCCACGCAGGCGTGACGCGTCATCCCGGTGCAGAGCAGCGTGCGTGGCGCACCGTCGCGGAACAGCGCGTAGGTGAACACGATCGACGCGCGGCGCAACTCGCTCACGGTGGTTTGGATGACCAGCAAATCGTCGTAGCGCGCGGATGCCTTGTACTGGCAGCTCGCCTCGGCCACCGGTAGCAGGGCACCCGAGCGCTCCAGCTCGGCGTAACTGCCCCCGCGTGCGCGGAAGTACTCACTGCGCGCGAACTCGAAATAGCGGAAGTAATTCGCGTAGTAGACGACACCCATCTGATCGGTGTCGCCGTAGATGACGCGAAGACGGGCCTCGACCATGAAGCCGGCGACCCTAACAGCGCGATGTGCCCTGTCCAAGCCGTCACACGCGTTGTTGGTTGCTTCTCACCATCCCGCCGGAGATGGTTCTCGTCCCAATGATTCGCGCACTCGCCCTCGCCGCGGCGCTGGCCGCCCTGCCCGCACTTGCCCGACCTCCCAGGCTTACGCTCCTCATCAGCGTGGACGCGCTCGGCAGTGACGTGCTGCTGCGCAACCGGCACCGGCTGAAGGGCGGCCTGGGCCAGCTCCTCGCCCAGGGCGCGTACTTTCCTTATGCCCGCTACGGCTATGCCGAATGCCGCACCGCGCCCGGCCACTCCACGCTGTCCACGGGCGCGAACCCGTGGCGGCACGGCATCGTGGACAACCGGTGGGTGGACCGCTCGACGATGAAGCGCGTCTTCGCGTTCGCGGACGACGCCCACCCGGTGTTGGAGGCGCCCCAGACGCCCGGTCAGGACTCGGGGCCGGCGCACCTCCAGGCGGAGACGCTGGCGGACCGCCTGCGCCTGGCGACGCAGGAGCGGGGCAAGGCCGTGGCGCTGTCCCTCAAGTCCCACGCGGCCATCCCCCTGGCCGGCCGCGCGGGCCAGGCATGGTGGTTCAACACGAGCGTGGGCAAGTTCGTCACCGGCACCTGGTACACGAAGGAGTTCCCGGCCTGGGTGAAGGCGCTCAACGAGCGGAAGCTACCCGAGGCGTCCTTCCACAAGAAGTGGGAGCTGATGCGGCCCGCCTCGGAGTACGTGGGCGAGGACGACGTCCCTTCCGAGGCGGACGTCTACGGCCTGGGCCGCACCTTCCCACATCCGCTGGACGGAGGGCTCCCCTCGCCCGGCCCCACCTTCTACAAGGCCTTCGGCGTCTCTCCGGACTCCCATGACGTGCTGGTGGAGGCCGCGAAGGCGGCCATCGCGGGCGAGGGCCTGGGCAAGGACGACGTGCCCGACCTGCTGGCGGTGAGCTTCACCGGGACGGACCTCGTGTTCCATGAGTACGGCCCCTACTCGTGGGAGATGCAGGACTCGCTGCTGCGGCTGGACCGGGCGATGGGCCAGCTCATCGCCGCCGCCGAGCGCGCCGCGGGGGGACGGGCCAACCTGGTCATCGCGCTGTCAGCGGACCACGGCGGCGCCGCGGCACCAGAGCAGTGGGCGGCGACGGGCCTGCCCGCCCGGCGGGTGAACCCGGTGCAACTGGCGGAGGGCCTCACCCAGGCGCTGCGTCAGCAGTTCGGGGGCGACGTGACGGCCACGTTCGAGCAACTGGACGTGTACCTGGGAGGCAAGACGCACCAGGGCGGCGCGGTGGACGCGACGGTGCGGCGCGCCGCCGCGGCGTGGCTGGCGAAGCACCCGGCCCTGGTGACGGCCGTCGCGAGCGATGACCTGTTCACCGCGACGGACGCCGGGGGCTACCTTGCGGGCATGCGCAAGAGCTACTACGCCGGGCGCAGTGGCGACGTGCTCGTCATGGCGCGCCCCTTCCACCTGCTCTACGCGGACGCGGACGGCACCAACCACGGCACGCCCCACGCGTATGACGCCCAGGTGCCCATGGTGTTCGCGGGCAAGGGCGTGAAGCCGGGGATGTACCTGGAGGAGATAGACCCCGTGGACTTCGCCCCCACCCTGGCGGCGCTCCTGGAGATGGGCATGCCCGCGTCGGCGGAGGGCAAGCCGCGCTTCGAGGTGCTCACGGGCAAGTGAAGACCGCGTCGCGGCCTTCCGCCCGCCTGCGCTGGGACTGAATGGAGCGATGGCGGGAGGCGCTCGAGCCGGATGCGCCTCCCCGGCTCGCGTGCTACGCCGGCTTCGGCTGCTTGCGCGAGGGCCGCTTCGCGGCGGCGGAGATTTCCAGCGACAGGTCCATGGCCCGCGCCGAGTGCGTCAGCGCGCCCATGGAGACGAAGTCGATGCCCAGCTTCGCCAGGCGGGGCAGCCGGTCCAGCGTGACGCCGCCAGAGACCTCGAGCGGAACGCGGCCCGCTGCCAGCTTCACGGCCTCGCGAATCTGCGCGTCGTCCATGTTGTCGAGCATCACCACGTCGGCGCCATGCTCGATGGCCTCCGCGAGCTGCTTGAGGTTGGTGACCTCGATCTCCACCTTGCACAGCCGCGGGCCGTTGAGCTTCGCGCGGCGCAGCGCCTCCGCGATGGAGCCGCCCACCGCGGCGATGTGGTTGTCCTTGATGAGGACGCCATCGAAGAGGCCGAAGCGGTGGTTGGAGGCGCCGCCCATGCGGACGGCGTCCTTGGCCACGGTGCGCATGCCCGGCGGCGTCTTGCGCGTGTCCAGGACGCGCAGCTTGGAGCCGCGCACCGACGTCACCGCCTGCTGCGCCAGCGTGGCGATGCCCGCGGCCCGCTGCACGATGTTGAGCGCGGTGCGCTCCGCCGCGAGCAGCGAGCGCATCCGGCCATGACAGCGCGCGGCGACCATCTTCGGTTTGATCTCCTGGCCGTCGCGGCGCAGCAGCTCCACCTCGACGTTCGGGTCGACCGTCTTGAAGACGCGGACGAAGGCATCCAGGCCCGCGAGCACCAACTGCTCCTTGGCAACCAACTCCGCGCTGCCCTCGTAGTCGGGAGGGATGAGGGCCTGCGAGGTGACGTCACCCGCCGCCCCCAGGTCCTCATCGAGTGCGAGCGCGATGAGCCGGTCGAGGTATTCCTGCTGCTGCACGTCTCCTCCTGCTACCGCCGGGTCTTTGCCCGCGCCTTGGGCTTCGCCCGGGTGGCCTTCTTCGCCGCCGCCTTCTTGGCCGGCGCCTTCTTCGCGGGAGCCTTCCGGCCCGCCGCCTTCTTCACCGCCGTCTTCCGGGCGGCAGCAGCGCTCTTCTTCGCGGCCCCCTTCTTCGCGGTGGCCTTCTTCACAGCGGTCTTGGCCGGAGCCTTCTTCGCCGCGGCCTTCTTGGCGACAGCCTTCTTGGCCGGGGCTTTCTTCGCCGCGGCCTTCTTCGCAGCAGCCTTCTTGGCCGGAGCCTTCTTCGCCGCGGTCTTGCCGGCGGCCTTCTTGGCCGGAGCCTGTGCCTTCTTCGCGGCGGCCGGCTTCTTCGCCGGAGCCTTCTTGGCCGGAGCCTTCTTTGCGGGCCGCGCCTTCGCGGGGGCCTCGGGCTCCTCGTCGGGAGCAGTCGCCGTCTCGGCCACCGTGTCCCTCGCAATGGACGATGCCTTCTTCACGGCGGCCAGCGCGGCCTTCACCACCGCCTTCGCGGTGGAGGCCACCGTCTGGGCGGACTCGGTCTCCTCGGTGTCCTCCGCCTCGGCGGTCTCTTCGGCCAGGCCCGGCACTTCCCGAGCGTCGCCACCGGCACGCGCCGTGTTGAACTCCCGCATCGCGTCGTCGACGAGGCCCATGCTCATATACGCAACGCCGAGGTCATGATGGTCGGCGGGGGACAAACCTTCCTTCGTCCCCGCGCGCAGCTTCTCCAGCGCATCCTGGACCTGGGGGTCGACGGCCTCGGGCACACCGCCCGCGGCCTCCAGCTCGCCCTTCAGCTCCTGCGCCAGGTCCACGCTATCGTGGGCTTCCTGGCCCACGGGCGCCTTCTCCTCGGCCGGCGCGGCGGGCGTCTCCTCTTCCTCCGTGGCCTCGGCGAGCGTCTCGTATGGAGCGCTGGCCTCGGCCGCCGGAGCACTCTCTAACGGAGCGGCGCTCTCGGTCGGGGTGCTGGGCTCGGTCGCGACTTCAGCCTCGGTCGCGACTTCAGCCTCGGTCGGGACTTCGGCCTCGGTCGGGGTGTTGCTCTCGGACGGCGGGGCTGCGGGCATGGCGGGCTCCGGGGCAATGCGCTGCAGATGGTCCTGAAGCTTGGCCTTGCGCTCCTTCAGCTCCTCGACGCGGGCGCGGTCCTTCTCGACCACGTCCGGGGGCGCCTTGGCCACGAAGTTGGGGTTGTCCAGCTTGCGCAGCACGCCGGCCATCTCCTGCTCGGCGCGGGCAATCTCCTTGCGCAGGCGCTCACGCTCCGCGTCCAGGTCGATGAGGCCCGCGAGCGGAACGTAGATTTCCAGGTTCGAGCCCACGAAGGCCGCGGCCTGCGGCGGCTTGGTGCCGGGCGCGCCAATCTCGACCTCGGACAGGCCGGCGAGCGGCATCAGGTACGCGCGCCAGCGCTCCAGCAGCTCGCGG
This sequence comes from Pseudomyxococcus flavus, assembly GCF_050038885.1. Lineage (NCBI taxonomy): Bacteria > Pseudomonadati > Myxococcota > Myxococcia > Myxococcales > Myxococcaceae > Pseudomyxococcus > Pseudomyxococcus flavus. Next base: position 9,218,869 of record NZ_CP143624.1, read on the forward strand.
GTGCGCGCGTCCGGGCTCTGCACCACCGCCTTCACCTTGGTGGCGGGCGACAGGTTGCTCTCGCCGCGGATGGTGCGCAGGCCTTCGATGGAGGCGATGACCGGGGCCATCTCCGCCTCGGCCGCCTCATCCACCAGGTCCGCTTCGGGCTCGGGGAACGGCGCGATCATGATGCTGTCCACCGAGCGGGACATCGGCAGCTTCTGCCAGATCTCCTCGGTGATGAACGGCATGAACGGGTGGAGCAGCCGCAGGATGCGGTCCAGCGCGTACACGAGCACCGCGCGCGTGGAGTCCTTCGCCTGCGCGTCCGTGCCGTACAGCGAGCCCTTGGCGAGCTCGATGTACCAGTCGCAGAACTCGGCCCACAGGAACTGGTACAGCGTGGAGGCGGCCTCGGCGAAGCCGTATGCCTCCAGCGAGGCGCGGGCCTCGGTGGTGGCGCGCTGGAGCCGCGAGAGAATCCACCGGTCCGCCAGCGTCAGCGGGCGCTCCTTCAGCGGGCGCTCATCCAGCGTGAACTCGCCCATGTTCATCAGGGCGAAGCGGCTGGCGTTCCACAGCTTGTTGCAGAAGGCCTTGTAGCCCGCCAGGCGGTCCATCGACAGCTTGATGTCCCGGCCCTGCTGGGTGAGCGACGCGAGCGTGAAGCGCAGCGCGTCCGCGCCGAACGCCGGCATGCCCTGCGGGAACTTGTTCTTCAGCGCCGGGGCGAGCTTGTCCACGCTGGCGCCGAGGATGACGTCCAGGGGGTCGATGACGTTCCCCTTCACCTTGGACATCTTCTCGCCCTTCTCGTCGCGCACCATCGCGTGCAGGTACACGGTGCGGAAGGGCACATCCCCCATGAAGTGCAGGCCCATCATCATCATCCGGGCGACCCAGAAGAAGATGATGTCGTGGCCCGTCTCCATCACGGACGTCGGGTAGAAGGTCTGCAGGTCCGGCGTGTTGTTCGGCCAGCCCAGCGTGGAGAAGGGCCAGAGCGCGGACGAGAACCACGTGTCCAGCACGTCCGAGTCCTGGATGAAGCTGGACCCGCCGCACTTCGGGCAGGACGTGGGCTGCTCACGCGCGACGATGGGCTCGGCTCGAGCGAAGTCGACGCCGCCCACCTTCACCGTCGCGGCATCCAGCGGCAGGTCGGTGTCGTCACCCAGGCGCGGGCTGCACGCGGTGCAGTAGTACGCGGGAATCTGGTGGCCCCACCAGAGCTGGCGGCTGACGCACCAGTCGTGGATGTTGCGCATCCAGTGGAAGTAGGTGTTCGTCCACGACTCGGGGACGAACTTCGTGCGGCCCTGCTCCACCGCCTCGATGGCCGGCTTCGCCAGCGGCTCAATCTTCACGAACCACTGCGGCGACAGGCGCGGCTCCACCACCGTGGCGCTGCGCTGGCACGTGCCAACGGACAGCTTGTGCGGCTCCTCCTTCTCCAGCAGCCCCTGCTCCTGGAGATCGGCCAGCACCTGCTTGCGCGCCTCGAAGCGATCCAGGCCGGCGTACTTGCCGGTCTCCTTCGTCATCCGTGCCGACTCGTCCAGGATGGACAGCATCGGCAGCTTGTGGCGCAGGCCCGTCTGGTAGTCGTTGAAGTCGTGCGCGGGCGTCACCTTCACCACGCCGGTGCCGAACTTCGGGTCCACCAGCTCGGCGTCCGCGATGATGGGAATCTCACGGCCGCTGAGCGGCAGGACCACGTGCTTGCCAATCAGGTCCTGGTAGCGCTCGTCCTCGGGGTGCACGGCGACGGCGGTGTCGCCCAGCATCGTCTCCGGGCGCGTGGTGGCCACGGTGAGCGTGCGGTCGGTGTCCTTGACGGGATACCGGATGTGCCAGATGGAGCCGTTCTTCTCCTCGTGCTCCACTTCCAGGTCGCTGAGCGCCGTGTGGCACGAGGGACACCAGTTGATGAGCTTCTGGGCCCGGTACATCAGGCCCTCTTCGTACAGGCGGACGAAGACCTCGCGCACCGCGGCGGAGGACTGCTCGTCCATGGTGAAGCGCTCGCGGCTCCAGTCCAGGGACGCGCCCAGGTAGCGGTGCTGCTCGCCGATACGGGCGCCGAACTTGCCCTTCCACTCCCAGACGCGCTCCAGGAACGCCTCGCGCCCCAAATCGTGGCGGCTCTTGCCCTCCGACTTCTTCAGCTCCCGCTCCACCACCATCTGCGTGGCGATGCCGGCGTGGTCGGTGCCGGGGAGCCACAGGGCATTGAAGCCGCTCATCCGCTTCCAGCGGGTGAGGATGTCCTGGATGGTGGCCGTCAGCGCGTGACCGATGTGCAGGCTGCCCGTGACGTTGGGCGGCGGCAGCACGATGGAGAACGGCGGCTTGTCGGACGGGGCCTCGGCGCGGAAGTAGTTGCGCTCCAGCCAGAACGCGTAGCGACGGGCCTCGACCTCGGTGGGCTCGTAGGCCTTCGAAAGTTCAGTGGTATCGGTCATTGAAAACGGCCGGCCCCGGAGACCGGGGCCGGCGGAAGGTCAGAAGGTTACGGCGCCAGGCGCCTCAGTGCTGGGTCTCTCGGTCCTTGATGAGCCGCTCGAGCTCCTCGCGGATGATGGTCTCCGCCAGCTGCGGCACCACCTCCCAGGCAATCTTCTCGATGACCTCGCGGGAAGCCTTCGAAAGCGCTTCGCGCAGCAGGGCCTCGCCTCCGTCCGCGGCGGGCGCGGGAGCGCTCGCCGGCCTGGCCGCGACAGGCGCGGGGGTGGCGATGTCGAGGGAGATCTCCTCCGCCTCGCCCTGGTCGGGCAGCGAGTCCTCGATGCTGATGGCCGGCTGAGCGGCAGCGGGCGCACCGAGGCCGAACGGGTCACGGCCGCGCGCGGCGGGCGCGGGCGCCGCCCCGGGAGGAGGCTGCGGCGCCCCTGCCGGCGGACGCGGCAAGCCGCCCGGCGCGGGGCCTCCCGGCGGAGGCGGCACACCCGGACGCGCGACAGCGCCCGGCCCCGGCGGCATGCCCGGACGCGGCGGCACGCCCGGCGCGGAGCCTCCCGGCGGAGGCGGCACGCCCGGACGCGCACCCGGCGGCATCCCGGGCCCCGGTGGACGCGCACCCGGCGGCATCCCCGGCCCCGGTGGACGCGCCATGCCCGGCCCCGGCGGCATCCCGGGCCCCGGAGGACGCGCACCCGGTGGCATCCCCGGCCCCGGAGGACGCGCCATGCCCGGCGGCATCCCGGGCCCCGGAGGACGCGGCGCGCCCGGAGCGCCCGGCGGCGGCATGCCCGGCCCCGGGGGACGCGGCATGCCCGGCCCCGGAGGGACGCCCGGACGCGCACCCGGCGGCGGCGCGGCGCGAGGCCCAGGCTGGGGCGCGGCGGCGGCAGGCGCGGGAGCGGGCTGCGCCGCGGCGGGACGTACCTGCGTGGCGGCGGAGGCCGGCATCGTGTTCGACTTCTGGCCGACCAGGGCCTTCACCTTGTCGAGCAGCACCTGGCTCTCGAAGGGCTTGGTGACGTGGTCGTCCGCGCGGGCGGCGCGGGCGCGGTTCTCGTCGAAGGCCTCGAAGGTGCCGGCCAGCAGCATCACCGGGATGCCCTGGGTGGCCGGGTCGTTCTTCAGGGCCTCGCAGACCTCATAGCCGCTCTTGCCCGGCATCATGACGTCCGCGAGCACGACGTCCGGACGCAGCTCGCGGGTGCGGGAGATGGCGTCCAGCCCGTTGTCCACCGCGGTCACCTGAAAGTCCTCGGTCGCGAAGATCATCCCGATCACCTTGCGGATGGTGAGCGAGTCATCGGCGACCAGCAGATTCTTGGGCATCGGTTCGGGCCTCGGGGAGCATCCACTCCCCTGAATTCGTTGGTGTTTCCCGCCACGAGGGTTGGATCGCGGCAGTCTGACAAGCCGGGCAGCTTACGAGTTGCGCTCCGGGACGATCAAGAAAACATGCGTTGCAGATCCAGGAACGATACGGGCTCGGTCAACCCAGGAGCGCGGAAGCTGCCCGCGGTGTCGTCCGGCTCGAAACGTTGCAGGACGCCGAGCACCCGCGTGGCCGTCAGCCCCACGTTCCGGCCCGCCAGCTCGGTCAGGACGATGAAGGCCTCCGGCAAGGACGCCTCCCCGAGCAGCGCGGGCACGGAGCAGACAGGCCACAGCACCTGGTCATGCGGAAAGATACCGGCCACGGGCCCGCTCTGCACGGGCAGGACGCTGAAGGCCTCGCCCCGGGCGATGACCTGCGACACCAGGCCCAGCGGAACCCCGAACAGCCGCCCCTGGGACTCGAACACGAGCGCCCGGTCCGGCGCCGTCTCCGCCCAGTGCACGGGCCGGCTGGAAACCGACGCCGCCATCGAACCCACCCGGTGTGGCAGCGCCTCCGCGATGAGCTCCAGGTAGAGCCGGGACTTGTGCAGCACCGCGCCCCGGCTCAGGGGCGCCAGCGAATCCGCCAGCCCCGGCGGCAGCAGGAAGAAGGGCGCGCGGGCCACGTCCGCGACCTCGACCACGGAGCGCACGCGCACCGCCAGCGTGGGACTCACGTCGAGCACCACCACCATCCCCGGCCCTTCCTCCGGAGGCCCGCCCAGCAGCGCGGACAGGTCCTTCACCTCCAGCACGCCGCGCAGGCTGCTGCCATTAGCGCCCGGCATCGCTACTTCCATGACAGACGTTGCTTCCACGGCGTAGCGGGTTTCTCCGGCCTCTACGAGAAGGCAGAGCCGACGGCCGCTTTCGAAGGGGGACACGGGGGGCGACCCTAGCAGCGTTCCACCGGTTGGTGCTAAGCCGATAGGAGATGGCGCGAATCCTCCTCGTCGACGACGAAAAGGTCGCCCGCACGCTGTACGGCGACTACCTCACCGCGGTGGGACACGCCGTCACGGCGGTGGGCACTCTCCAGGAAGCCAAGGGAGCGCTCGCGGGTGATCGCTTCGACGCGGTGGTGACGGACCTCATCCTCCCCGGTGGCGACGGCATGGAGGTCCTCCGGTACGTGCGGGAGCGACACCCCGGCGTGGAAGTGGTGGTCATCACCGGGCTGGAGAAGGTGGCCCCCGCGGTCCGCGCCATCAAGAGCGGCGCGGCGGAGTACCTCGTCAAGCCGGTGGCCCCCGAGGCCCTCCAGCACGCCGTGCGCCGGGCCCTGACCACGCGCGACCTGATGCAGGAGAACGCGTCCCTGCGCCGGCACGTGGCCATGCTGGAGGCCGGCCAGCGCATCGCCACCACCATGGACCGCGAGAAGCTGGCCACCGCCACCACCAGCGCGCTGCAGTCCATGGCCTCCGCCAGCGCCGTGGTGCTGCTGGAGCGCGACGCCGCGTTCGCGTTGCGCCGCCACGGCACGAGCGGCCTGTCCACCGCCATGGAGGAGCCGCTCATCGCCACGCTCATCGAGCGCCTCGCGGACGCCCGTGCCCCCCGCGAGCTCGAAGGCCTGGACGCCCCCTTCCCTCGCGCCGTGTCATTCCCCGCCCTGGAGGGAGACACGGTGCTGGGCCACGCGGTGCTCTTCTTCGGCGGGCCCGCCGCGGAGTGGACGGGCGAGACGGCCAGCTTCCTGGTGCGCAACTGGGCGCTCGCCCTGCGCAACCTCGGGCGCTTCGCGGCGGTGGAGGACCTGGCGTACGTCGACGACCTCACCCGCCTGTTCAACACCCGATACCTCCACCTGGTGGTGGACCGAGAGGTCCAGGACGCGCTCCAGTCGCACCGCACCTTCAGCCTGCTGTTCCTGGACCTGGACCACTTCAAGTCCATCAACGACACCCATGGCCACCTCGTGGGCTCCAAGGTGCTGGTGGAGGCGGCGCGCGTGGTGAAGGGCTGCGTGAGAGACCACGACGTCGTCGCCCGCTACGGCGGAGACGAATACGTGGTGGTGCTGCGCAACACCGACTCCGGTGGCGCGCTCAAGGTGGCCGAGCGCATCCGCCGCACCATGGAGACGCACAACTTCCTGGCGCGCGAAGGCCTGTCGCTCAAGCTCACCACGTGCATCGGCGTGGCCAGCTTCCCCGAGCACGCCCAGGACAAGGCCACGCTGCTGGACCTGTCGGACCGGGCCATGTACCGCGGCAAGCGCGGCTCGAGGAACGTCATCTACATGGCCGCGAAGGACCTGGAGGCGCCTCCCGCCGAGCGTCGGCAGGCCAACAGCGCGTCCTGAGCGGATGGGCGGTGCGGCGCCCGGGGCCAGCGCCCGCTGAGCGGCGCGTCCAGCGGTGGTAGGCGCCGCGCCTTGCCCAATTGGGCCCGAGTGGGCGCCCCCGTCGGAGGTCGCCCGGCGTTCAGGCTGCTTCGCTACCGCCGAAGGCTGCCCACGGTGAGGCGCTTCTGCGGGGTGAGCTCCTCGGCTGCTGCGGGCTCGGCGCCCTCCTTGCCCACGGCTTCGACGGCCTCGTGGGACGCGCCGGAGGTGATGAGCCGGTACTTCTCCACGGCCTCCTTCGCGTGCGCGGCCTGCTCCGGATCCAGCCGGGCGATGAGCTCCCAGAACAGGGCCGCGTGCTCGCGCTCCTCGTCCATGACGTGCCGGAGGATGGCCTTCGCGTCCTCATTGTCCGTGGCGTCGATATGCGCGGCGTAGAGGTTGATGGCATCCAGCTCCGCCTCGATGTTGAGGCGGATGGAGCGGGCCAGCTCGGTGTCCGTCATCTTCCGGGGAACCAGCGAGTGGAACGGGTTGGTCTGCGGCATGAAGGCCCTCCCGAGGCCGGTGGCGCCGTCCGGTTTTTCCGGACCATGTGATGAGAACGCCGGTCAGCATCCGCGCCGCGAGGGTCCCGGTCAACGGATTCCCTCTGGGTGCGTTGCGTACAAGCGGTTGCCTCCGCCATGCTCGTCACATGGAAATACCCGCGCCGCTTGCCCAGCTGCTCCAGGCCGTGGAGGCAGGGGACCTGACGGCCGCGCGAACAGCGGCGGCGGCCTTGCAACGTGCGGGTGCCCACTCCTCACAACTGGCGGCGGAGGTGCTTCACGAGCTCCGGCAGCCCCTGCTCGGCGTGAAGGCCTACGCCCAGCTCCTGGCGGAAGACGGCGCCGCCCCGGGCCCCCTGCGCTTGCTGCTGGCCCAGGTGGAGCGGATGGAGCAGATCGTCTCCGACTACATCCGCCTGTCGAGCGAGCGCCCGGCCTCCCAGCAGCGCCTCTCCCTGGCGGCCCCCATCTGGGCGGCGGCGAAGCACTTCAGCGTCAACCCGGACTCCGCTCGCATCTCCCTCGAGGTGGAGGCCCCCGAGGACATCACCATCCAGGGCAACGCGCGGCTCATCGAGCAGCTCACCCTGAACCTGCTCAACAACGCCCGCGACGCCATGTCGGGGCGCGGCCGGGTGAAGGTGGTGCTCACGATGGAGGGCGCCTCCCCTGCCCTCTACGTGGCGGACTGGGGCCCGGGCATCCCCGAGGAGCTGCGCGCCCGCATCTTCGAGCCCTACGTCACCGCCAACAAGCGAGGCACCGGCCTGGGCCTGTCCGTGTGCCAGCGCATCGCCCGCGAGCACCACGCGCGCATCGAGCTGGCCCCGCCCTCCGTCCTGCGCGACGTGCCGCCGCCGGCCACCGTGTTCCGGGTGCTCTTCCCCGCCACGGACGCCGCGCCCGCGAAGAAGCAGCGCCTGCTGGTGGTGGATGACGAGATCATCATCCGCATGGTCTTCCGGGACCTGATGAGCAAGGAGTGCGAGGTCATCGAAGCGGCCAGCGGCGAGGAAGCGCTGGACCTGCTGCACCAGGCGCCGGTGGACCTCATCGTCACCGACAAGAACCTGCCCGGCATGTCCGGCCTGGAGCTGGCGCAGCAGGCGCGGCGGCTGCACGCGGACTCGCGCGTCATCCTGATGACGGGCTACCCCTCGCTGGTGACGACGCAGCAGGCGCTGGAGCTGGGCGTGGTGGACTACCTGCTCAAGCCCTTCGACGACATCCGCGAGGTGCGCGCGCTGCTGCGCTCCACGCTCGCCCACAAGCCTGTCCCCGCCCCGCCGGTGACCGACCCCGCGATGCGGCGCGTGGACGTGCTGGAGGACAACCCGACGACGGCGGCGCAGATTGCCAGCGCCCTGGCCCTGGTGGGCCTGGAGGCGCGCATCCTCGACTCCACGGAGCTGGCCGCGCTGGAGCCTCCCGTCGGCGTGGTGGTGAGCTGGGACTTCGCACCGGCCTACGGGCGCAAGGCGCTGGAGCTGGGCAAGGCGCTGGGCCAGGGCGCGCCCTTCGTCGTGCTGGCCGAGCACCTGACGATGGAGACGGCGATAGAGTCCCTCCGAGCAGGCGCCGCCGCGTGCCTGCCCAAGCTGATGTCCGACGCCACGGCGCTCAGCCGGGAGCTGAACCGCGCCTTCAAACGAGAGACACCATGAGACTCGCGCTCCTGTCCGTCCTGTTGCTCGGCGTGGCCTGCTCCTCGGACAAGCCCTCCGAGCCGGGCGGACCGGACGCGGGCGTCGGCGCGGACGCGGGGACCGGAGGCGACGCGGGCCCCGGTGACGACGACGCGGGCACAGGAGACGCGGGCTGCGAGCCGCTGGCGCCGGGCCCGGGCACCGTGCTGCTCAGCGGGCTGAACACGCCGCGCAGGCTCGCGGCGGACGCGACGGACCTCTACATCTCCGAGTCGCACTCGCTGAATCCCCAGCAACCCCAGCCCGGCCCCGGACGGCTGCTCCGGCTGCCGCGCGGCGGGGGTGAGGCGGTGCCGGTGGCCACTGGCTTCCGGGCCCCGGACGCCATCGCCGTGGGTGCCGAGTCCCTCTACGTGCTCGACCTGGACGGGCTGTGGCGCGTGGACAAGGCCACGGGCGTGAAGGACGAGCGGCCGCTCGATGCCACGCTGAACAACGTCACCATCGGCGGCACGGAGGTCCTCCCCGCGAGCGTGGGCGGCCGGGACGTGCTGGTCATCGCGACGGCCCACCGCCGGCTGGTGCGCGTGGACGCCGGCGGAGGCAACCGCCGCGAGCTCTTCTCCGGCACCGGGGACGCGCAGGTCCGTGGCGCTCGCGTCGTCGGCCAGGACGTCTGGTTCCTGGTCGCCGCGGGCGAAAGCCCTGGCCTCTACAGCGTGCCGCTGGACGGCAGCGCCCCGGCGACCTTGCGCGACGGCAGCATCACCGCGGGCACCTCGCTGGAGGTGACGCCCACGCACTTCCTCGTCACCGAGGGCGGCGGCGGCAACGGCCGCGTGCTGCGCCTGCCGCGCGAGGGCGGTGAAGCCGAGGTCGTGGCCTCGGGCCTCCAGGGCCCGGCCTTCCCCGTGGAGTTGAAGGGGACGCTCTACTTCAAGGACGTCAGCACCGGCGGCACCGACTTCCTGCGGCGCGTGAGCACCTGCACGGCGGGCGCCGTCGAACCCGTGGGCCCGGAAGGCGTGGGCCCGGGCGGCCTGCTGGTGGACGGAGACACCCTGCTCTACACCTCGCAGGAGAGCGGCACCGGCGGCGTCGTGGGCCGCGTGCCCTGAAACGACAACGGCCCCGGCGCCTCGCGAAGAGGCATCCGGGGCCGCTCGACTGCCGAGCCTGGATGGCCCGGGCCCTCAGCGGGGCCCGAGCCCTCCGGAGTGGCTCAGTAGTCCATGTCGTCGCCGCCGTAGTCCGGCATGCCGGCGCCAGCGCCAGCCTTGGCCTTGCCCTTCGGACGCTCGGCGACCATGGCCTCGGTGGTCAGCAGCAGCGAGGCGACGGAGGCGGCGTTCTGCAGCGCGGTGCGCTCGACCTTGGTCGGGTCGATGACGCCGGCCTTCTCCAGGTCCTCGTAGGTCTCCGTGCGGGCGTTGTAGCCGAACGCGCCCTGGCCCTCGCGGACCTTGTTGATGACCACGGCGCCCTCGACGCCGGCGTTGCTGGCGATCTTCCGCAGCGGCTCCTGGAGCGCGCGGCGGATGATGTCCACGCCGAAGTTCTGCTCACCGCCCAGCTGCAGCTTCTCCAGCGCGGGCAGCGCGCGGAGGTAGGCCACGCCGCCGCCAGGGACGATGCCCTCCTCGACGGCCGCGCGGGTCGCGTGCAGCGCGTCCTCGACGCGGGCCTTCTTCTCCTTCATCTCCGTCTCGGTGGCCGCGCCGACGTTGATGACGGCCACGCCGCCCACCAGCTTCGCCAGACGCTCCTGGAGCTTCTCGCGGTCGTAGTCGCTGGTGACCGTCTCGATCTGGCCACGGATGAGCTTGATGCGGCCCTCGATGGCCGCCTTGGTGCCCACGCCGTCGACGATGGTGGTGTTGTCCTTGTCCACCGTGGCGCGCTTGGAGCGGCCCAGGTCGTTCAGCGTCAGGGTCTCGAACTTGTGACCCAGGTCCTCGCTGACCACCGTGCCGCCGGTGAGGACGGCGATGTCCTGCAGCATCTCCTTGCGGCGGTCACCGAAGCCCGGGGCCTTCACCGCGCACACGTTCAGCACGCCGCGGATCTTGTTGACCACCAGGGTGGCCAGGGCCTCGCCCTCGATGTCGTCGGCGATGATGAGCAGCGGCTTGCCGGAGCGGGCCACCTGCTCGAGCAGCGGAATCATGTCCTGCATCGACGAGACCTTCTTCTCGCTGATGAGGATGTAGGGGTCGTCCAGGACGGCCTCCATCCGCTCGCGGTTGGTCACGAAGTACGGGGACACGTAGCCGCGGTCGAACTGCATACCCTCGACCACGTCGAGCGTCGTCTCGAGGCCCTTCGCCTCCTCGACGGTGATGACGCCCTCCTTGCCCACCTTCTCCATCGCGTCCGCGATGATGGCGCCGATGGTCTCATCACCGTTGGCGGAGATGGTGCCCACCTGGGTGATGGCCTTCTTGTCGGCGGTCGGCTTGGACAGGCTCTTCAGCTCGCCCACCACGACCTCGACGGCCTTGTCGATGCCGCGCTTGAGCTCCATGGGGCTGTGGCCGGCGGCCACCAGCTTGAGGCCCTCCTCATAGATGGCGCGCGCCAGCACCGTGGCGGTGGTGGTGCCGTCACCGGCCTTGTCGGAGGTCTTGGACGCGACCTCCTTCACCATCTGCGCGCCCATGTTCTCGAACTTGTTCTCGAGGTCGATCTCCTTGGCGACGGTGACGCCGTCCTTGGTGATCGTGGGGGAGCCGAAGCTCTTCTCGATGACCACGTTCCGGCCCTTGGGACCGAGGGTCACCGCGACCGCGTCCGACAGGATGCGGACGCCGCGCAGGATGGCCTCACGCGCGGACTGATGGAAGAAAATCTCCTTCGCTGTCATCGCAACCTCCTGATTTTACTTGGGGATTTTACTGGTACGACACGGGCCGTTAGCACTCGGCCATGGCGAGCGCCAACATAAGGGCCGCCCAAACGATGTCAACCAGGAAGGGTGGGCGTGTAGGCGAGCGGACGGCCTCGGGCACCCTTCCGGGCAGGCCCGCGTGGGCTACTCCGCGAAGCGCACCAGGGTGAGGAGTTGCCCCATGTCCAGGGGCTTGTGGAGCGTCAGGGCCACGCCCTTGCGCAGGCCCCGGTCCGTCACCGAGCCGTCCTCGCTGCCCGTCATCAGCAGCACCGGGACGTTCTGGAAGCGGGGGTCCGCCTTCAGCATCTCCGTGAACTGGATGCCGTCCATATGGGGCATCACGTAGTCGGTGATGACCATGCTGACCTGGTTGCGCTCCAGCACGTCGAGCGCCTGCAGCGCGTCCGCCGCCGAGTAGACCGTGAACCCATGCATCTCCAAGAAGCGAGAGAGCATCGTGCAGAGTTCGAGATCGTCGTCGACGACAAGGATGTTCACGGGACCGAGCGCCGCACCAGGACGGGCGCTGGAACGTAACAGCCGTACGCGGCGTTGACAACGAAGTGCACGGCTTCATATGTCGCGGGCCCATGGGGACGCGGACGTCGAAGCGAATGGGGGTGGGCGGGATGGAGGCGCTGGACGCGGCAGCAGAGGCCTTCGAGACGGGCGACTTCGAAGCGGCCCTGGCCGCCGCCGACCGCCTCCTGGCGCAATCCCCCGACCTGCTGGACGCCCTGTCCCTGCGCGCCGCGGCCCTGGTGGAGCTGGGGCGCCTGGAGGAAGCCGGCCGGGCCTTCGGCGCCGCGCTGAAGGTGTCCCCGGACGACCTGGAGGTGCTCCTGGGCGCCGCGGACTGCCTCATCTGCCGGGCGGGCGAGGACCGCGAGGCCGTGGAGGAGGGCCTGGGCCTGTGCACGCGCGGCAAGCGCCTGTCCCAGAAGGCCGACGATGTGGAGATGCTCTACGAATTCCTCCTCCTGGAGGGCATGGGCCTGAACCAGGTGGGCGAGTGCCGGGCGGCCCTGGCGAGCCTGGACGCGGCGCTCGGGCACATGCCGCGCTCGGTGGACGCGCAGCTCGAGCGGGGCATCGCCCTCTTCGAGCTGTGCCGCTTCGACGAGGCGAAGGCCGCCTTCGACAAGGTGCTGAAGGACGCCCCCGACGAGGCGTGGGCCCACCAGTACCTGGGGCTGATGGCGGAGCGGCGTGGCGACGAGAAGGAGGCCCAGCGCCGCTTCGCGAAGGCCCAGGCCCTGGTGCCGGCGGAGTTCTTCCCGCCGGTGGAGCTGGGCGAGGCCGAGTTCGACCGCGCGGTGGAGGCCGCGGTGCAGTCCCTGCCCCGCCACGCGAAGCAGTACCTGGACAACGTCACCATCGCGGTGGAGGACCTGCCCGCGGACGATGACCTGCTGGGTGAGGACCCTCCGCTGTCACCGAGCATCCTCGGCGTGTTCCGCGGCCTGCCGGTGGGCGCGCGCAGCGTGACGAACGCGTTCGACCACGTCCCCGCCTCCATCGTGCTCTACCAGAAGAACCTGGAGCGCTTCGCGCGCACCCGCGAGGAGCTCATCGAGCAGATTGGCATCACCGTGATGCACGAGGTCGGTCACCTCATGGGACTGGATGAGGATGACCTGTGGCAACGGGGGCTGGACTGAGCGCCGCGAGCGTCTGGCGGATGCCCTCGTGGTACGGCGTCTTCCGGATGTCGCCCAGCAGCGCCCGCAGCGCCGAGTCGTCCATGATGACGGGCGTGGTGTGCAGGTAGTGCATCTCCGGCAGCTCGCGCATGAACCGGTCGAACAGGCCGATGAAGCGCACCATCCACGGCCCGAGCACCGAGTACTTCGCGGGGTAGCCGGCCTGGGCGTAGATGTCCTCGACCAGGGCCTTCTGGGTGGTGACGCCCGCGCCCCCGAGGTTCCAGAAGCGGCCGTAGGCGCCCGGCGTGTCCATGAGCGCCGTCACCACGGGGCCCACGTCCGGCACGTAGACGAACTCGTGAGGCGTGTCGATGGGTCCGATGAGCTGCGCGCGCTTGCCCTGTGACGCGGCGACGAAGGCGCGGTGGAGGAAGCTGTTCTCCACGCCCGGGCCGTAGAAGTCCGGGAGGCGGAGGATGGAGACCTTGATGGCGCCCGCCTTGTCCGCCGCGAGCAGCAGCTCTTCCTGCTCCTTGCGCATGCGGCCCTTGAAGGTCTGCGGCATGCGGGGGTGGGACTCGTTGACGACGTCCGTGCGCGGCAGGCCATAAGGGTACACGCTGGCGATGAAGACGAGGCGCTCCACGCCCTCGGCGATGGCGGCGTCGAGCGTGCGGCGCATCAGCCCGGGGTGGAGGTGGAACTGCCAGTAGGGCACGCCCACCAGGTAGACGAGCGTCTGCACGCCTCGGGCCGCGGCCCGGATGGAGGCCTCGTCCTCCGGGTTCCAGGTGACGATCTCCGCCTGGGGGTCCGCCCCGAACTCGCGCTGGAGCCCTTCCCGGGAGCGCCCCACCACCCGATAGGGCCGCCCCTGTGCCCGCAGCGCCTGCGCGACGCTGTGCCCAATGGCGCCCGAGGCTCCGAACAACGCAACCGTGCCCATGTCCTGCTCCCTTCGCTAAACAGCGGGTGATTTGTGAACACCGTTCGGTGAACACCGTTCATCTACTGCTGGCCGTTCGGATGGTCAAGGCCTACACTCGGAATATGGGGATTGCGGAGCGGAAGGAGCGACAGCGGGCGGAGCTGCGGGAGCAGATTCTGCGAGTCGCCCGGGACATCGTGGTGAGGGAGGGCTTCCCTGCCCTCTCGATGCGCAAGCTGGCGGACGCGGTGGAGTACGCGCCCGCGACGCTCTACCTCCACTTCGAGAACCGGGAGGCCATCGCGAAGGAGCTGTGCGTGCGCGGCTTCCAGGAGCTGCTGGCGGTGCTGGAGCCCGCGGCCCAGGTGGAGGACCCGCTGGAGCGCCTGCCCAGGATGGCGGAGGCCTACGTCCGCTTCGGCCTGGAGCACCCGGAGACGTACCGGCTGATCTTCATGGAGGACCCGAAGCTCTCCACCGCGCTGTTCGCGGGCAACCCGGAGGGCGCGGGCCCGAGGTCATTCGGGGTGCTGGTGCAGGTGTTCGTGGATCTGCTGGCGGCGGGGAGGCTGGAGGAAGGGACGAAGCCGGAGCCGCTCGCGGAGATGCTGTGGGCGGGGCTTCACGGCATCGTGGCGTTGAGGCTCACGTGCGCGGGGTTCCCGGGCACACCCGCGGAGGAACTGGCGCAAGTGCTGGTGTCCACGCTGGTGAAGGGCTTGCCGGGGTTGAAGGTGGAACGGGCGCAGACGAAGGCGCGGTGACGCGCCGGGCCCGTGGTTGACGGGATCCGGAGGGTCCGGCGTAATCGCAGACGGTAGGGCCTCCGGACCTGGTGGCCGGCCCGGTCTTCAAAACCGGTGAGGGGCGCCGAGAGGCGTCCCTGGCGAGTTCGATTCCCGTGCCCTACCGCCAATACTTCCGAGGGGTTACGCCCCACCCAACCCACTTGGACCGTACCTGAACTGTCCAGCTACGTCCAGGCACGTCCACGGGACTGCGTTACCGGTGCGTTACGCCAGAGCATCCGCCAGCCCCATCCGTGCCGACCAATTGCCCGAAGCGTGGAGCACTTGCCCCGGCAAACTCGACCGCCCCGGGGCGCATCTGCCCAGCGCCCTGCATGAATCCCGTAGCGATGCACGCCGGCCCCCCCATCTTTCAGGGAAAAGTGACGTTGCTGATCGTCACCGTGCGAGCACCATCGGACTCCCACAGCTTGAGCGAAAACGGGCCGCGTGAGGAGTCGGGAGAAGCCTCTGCTTCAATCACCACGCGCCCAGTTCCACCGGATGCAATGGGTGATTCCTGCCACACGCGGAGCACCTTCAAATCCGTTCCAGGGGAACGGCGAAGTGCAGCGCCTATTGCAGCCCACGGCCGCTCTCCTCTCAGATCCCTCAGGAAAACTTCGAGTGCTACACGCCCCGTCGCGCGGTAGCTATGCACTTTGAAGGGCTGTAGCGCGCTCTTCGGGTCCGAGGACACTGTCTTGGTCACGATCCGACCATCCACACCGTTCACATCGATGCCACCAATCGCGAGCAATCCCGCCAAGCCCTCCGGAGCGTCATGCTCCGACACCAAGCGCGCGATCTCTTCTTGGCACCGCAAAGTCTCGGCACGCGATTCCCTCGCTTCTTGCTGATACGACTCGACGGTCCTCTTGTTCCGATACACCTCGACGAGATTGTCCGCTCGCCCGGGATGAACCACCAACAAGAACGAAGCGCCGGTAGGCGCCGCATCGTCGCGGAATCTCACCGACACCCGGAACTTCTCACCAGGAAGGGCCTTTCCAGAAGGGACCAAACGCATCGTCGTTCGGCCCACATCGACGTTCGAAAAAGCTCCGTTCCCATCCAGGTCGACGCCTTCTCGTGCGAGTTCGGAGTCGAAAAGAAACACCGTGGAGAGACCAGGACTGACGGTAACCTCTTTTAACGCGCCGGAATCACCTGGTTCCAACTCAATGCGCCGAGAGCCGTTTCCGAGCCCCACGCCTCCCTGAGCCGCAGCCCCTCCTGCAATGAGCAAGAGCCAAAGGGAAACGATTGATGATGTTGCATGCATCCGTCCGCGACTCCCTCATGCGGCATCTCGCGCAAGCCGCATCACTCAAACTCGCTCACTGCCCTCACATCCCCTGTCGTGAAAACACGGGCCGAGGTGGAGTTGCCATCCCCCGACTCTCGTTCCAACCCCTTCACCAGGGACTCAGACAAGAGTTCCAAGCACACAGGGAAGCTCTTGCCATCACGAGTACGCGCATGGGTGAATCGACCATAGACGCGATCACTTACCGCGAGCCGTCCAGAGAAGACGGTGCCGTCGGGCATGCGCTTCCACTTACCAAGCAACAGCAATTCAGTTGGGCCATCCGTCACCGCGATGATCTGCGGCTTCCTGACCAGGAACGTCACGCCGTGGTGGTCTCCTGCCTCGATACCCCACTTCTCCATCGACTCAACGGCTCCCGCTGGGCACGGCTCTGGAGGCGGCGGCGGGCGCACCTGCGCACCTGGGCACGCCAAACCCGTGCATGCGGCCACCGCGACAATCGCCTTACTCATGATGCCCGCGCCCTTCCTTCCAGGCTTCGGTGGCGTCGGGGTCTCGGTCTTCTCCATCTTCACAGTTGTGGCCTCAGGGAGCATCGCAGGGGCAGCGACGGCCGCAGGGGTGGACTCCTTTCCGGAGGGGGGAGCTGCGGCGTGGACAGCTTGGGACGAACTCTCGGAACGCGCTACTTCCTGACGGGGCGGCATGGCATCTGCAACGGGTGACGTCCGCAAGCTCCACACCAGCACCACCGCGACGAGCACCAAGAGCACCGTCAGGCTAGCCGTGCTCCAACCTCGGGAAACCGGCGCAGGATTCGACGCCCGTGCCATAGCGGAGTTCTTCTCCTCCAGCGAGGGAGGCCGCACCTCCAGCGGAGGCGGACTCTCCATCTTCGGCCGCTTGCCGCGCCGGGGGCGGTGCAGCGGTTCGTTCAGCCATTTGTCGAGAGTGTCCCTGCCCCCCTCCGTCGTCGCGGTGTCCTCGCCGTAGCAGTCGCACAGCGGCACGTCCCACGTTGCGTCCGCTCCGTGCAGCACCTCCTCAAGAGCAGCACGCAAAGCCCCGGCACTCGGCACCCGCGCGGCTGGCGTCTTCTCCAACAGCCGCATGCACACGCCGCTAAGCGCCGAAGGCACACGCTCGTTCACCTGACGTGGAGGAAGCGCATCATTCGAGATGACGACATCCGCCAGCGTGAAATGGTCCCCCGTGAAGGGAGGCCGCGCGGTGAGGAGTTGGTAAAGAACCACGCCCAAAGCCCACAAGTCGTCCGAGGGCCCCGGCGTGTAGATGGCCCCAGGCACACGCGCGTTCTGACGGAAGAAGCTCCACGCCTCCGGAGAGCGGTACTCAGGTGTTCCGGGCGGCAGAATGTCCGCCGTGATTCCTGGCGCTCCCGCGTAATCCCCCACGCCGAAGTCCACCAGCTTGGCCACGCCATCCGCAGCGCGAACCATGACGTTGGCCTCCTTCACGTCACGGTGGAGCACCCCGGCTTCGTGTGAAGCCTCCAGCGCCCGCGCCACGTCCAGCACGACGCGCGCCACCTGCCTCGCGGAAGGATTCTCCTCGGACGTCCAGACGTCCAGCTGCCGCCCTTCCACGTACTCCATGACGATGACGCCGAACTCCGGAGACGCCACCGGCCACTTCCCGAAGCCGTGAATTCCCACCACGTTGGGGTGACTCAGCTTCAGCAGAATGGAGACTTCGCGCTCGACCCGCGCACCCACGCGCGCCAGGTCCACCAACTTCAGCGCGTAAGCCTGCCCCTCACACCGTGCGAGGTACACGGCACCGAAGCCGCCGCTGCCCAGCCGACGCTCCACCGTGTAGCCCACCACCTGGGCACCGGGCGCGAGCGCCGCGAAGGCAGGCCCACGCGGCCTCACGGCGTCCGTCTCCCAGCCTTCCGGCCCTCGCTCATTGCGTGTTCCGGGGCATGCCGAGCACCGATTCCGGGCCAAGCCGAGCAGCGATTCCGGACCAAGGTGAGCAGCCGTTCCGGGCATGCCGAGCAGCGATTCCGGGGATGCCGAGCAGGCATTCCGGGCAAGGCGAGCACCGGTTCCGGTGATGCCGAGCACCCGAGGTGAGCGGGGTGCGAGGCGGACAGGAGCGTTGACGGCGCTGGGCAGCAGCGGGCCACTCCGCCCTCCCTTTTGGAGGTGGAGATGGCGGCACAGAGGCTGTCCATGCGGAAGCTCAGAGAGTTGTTCCGGTTGAGGTACGAGGCGAAGCTGACGACGCGGTCGATTGCTACCAGCCTGGGCATCGGCAACGGCACGGTGTGCGACTACCTGGGGCGGGCTCGGGCCGTGAAGCTGACGTGGCCGCTGCCTCCGGAGCTGGACGATGACGAGGCGCTGACGGCGCTGCTGTTCCCCGAGGACGCGAAGGCGCTGGCGGAGCGGCCGGAACCGGACTGGGCGCACGTGCACGCGGAGCTGAAGAAGAAGGGCGTCACTAAGCAGCTGCTCTGGCAGGAGTACCTGCAGGCGCACCCGGGCGGCTACCAGTACAGCCGCTTCTGCGAGAGGTATGGACGGTGGCTGGCCACTGCCAGCGTCACCCTGCGCCAGGAGCACCGCGCCGGAGAGAAGTGCTTCGTGGACTTCAGCGGCGATGGGGTGGCGGTGAGGGACGCCGTCACCGGGGAGGAGCGCGTGGCGAAGCTCTTCGTGGCGGTGCTGGGTGCCAGCAACCTCACCTACGTGGAGCCGGTCTTCAGCGAGGACGTGGCCACGTGGGTGGGCTGCCACGTGAGGGCCTTCGAGTTCTTCGGAGGCGTCAGCCAGCTGGTGGTGCCCGACAACCTCAAGGCTGGCGTCACCCGGGCGCACCGGTACGAGCCGGACCTCAATCCCACGTACGCGGACCTGGCCCGGCACTACGGCTTCGCGATTGTGCCCGCGCGCCCGCGAAAGCCTCGGGACAAGGCCAAGGTGGAGGCGGCGGTGCTGCTGGCCGAGCGGTGGATTCTGGCGGCCCTGCGCCACCGACGCTTCACCTCGCTGGCTGAGGTGCACGAGGCCGTCCGGCCCCTCTTGGAGAAGCTCAACGCGCGGCCCCTGCGCAAGCTGGGCATCAGTCGCCGCGAGCTCTTCGAGCAGGTGGAGCGCGCCACGCTCAAGCCCCTACCGGCGCGGTCCTACCAGCTGGCCTTCTGGAAGAAGGCGCGGGTGAACATCGACTACCACGTCGAGCTGGACGGCCACTGGTACAGCGTGCCGTACACGCTGGTCGGCAAGCCGGTGGAGATGCGCCACACGGAGTCGTGCGTCGAGGTCTTCCTCGCCGGACGTCGCGTGGCCAGTCACGTGCGCAGCCTGGAGAAGGGGCGCTTCACCACGCAGCCCGAGCACATGCCCGCCTCCCACCGGCAGCATGCCGAGTGGACGCCCTCGCGCCTCATCCGCTGGGCCGAAGGCGTGGGCCCCTCGTGCGCGAAGCTGGTGGAGGAGCTCATGACGAAGCGGCCCCACCCACAGCAGGGCTTCCGCTCGGCGCTGGGCGTGCTGCGCCTGGCCGACGAGAAGAAGTACGGCAAGGCCCGCGTGGAGAAGGCGTGCGCCCGGGCACTTCGCCACCGCGCCGTCAGCTACAAGTCCATCGTCGCCATCCTCCAGCACCACCTCGAGGACGCCGACGAGAAGACGGCCGACAAGGGCCCGCTGCCCGAGCACGAGAACGTGCGCGGCGCCCACTACTACCACTGACTGCACGCACGGCTTGAAGGCCGTGCGCGGACATGGCCCGTCGATGCTGGCTCGAGTCTCCCAGCATCGGCGGTGGCCTGCGCGCGCCCTCTTGGGCGCGCTCCGGCCGGACACCGAGACCGACGGAGAGGAAGAAATGCTGGTGGACCAGACGCTGGAGAAGCTCGACGCGATGAAGCTGCACGGCATGGCCAACTACCTGCGTAGCTGGGTGGAGAGGCCGGCCGATAAGACGCTGAGTGCCACGGACCTGGTGGGCCTGTTGGCGGACGCGGAGTGGATGTACCGGGAGAACAAGAAGCTCACTGCGCGCCTGCAGCACGCGAAGCTGCGCCAGCAGGCATGCCTGGAGGACATCGACTACGCCCACGCCCGCGGCCTGACGAAGCCCCAGGTGCTGGAGCTGTCCACCTCGAAGTGGGTGGCCGACAAGCAGAATGTGCTGCTGACCGGGCCCACCGGCGTGGGCAAGAGCTTCCTGGCGTGCGCCCTGGGGCAGAAGGCGTGCCGCGACGGCTACAGCGTCGTGTACCGGCGCGCCTCCCGCCTCTTCGACGAACTGGCCCAGGCTCGCGCTGACGGTACGCATCCGCATGCGCTCAAGCGGCTGGCCAAGGCGCAGGTGCTCATCCTCGATGACTTCGGCCTGGAGCCGCTCGGCGCCGCCGAGCGCAAGGAACTGCTCGAAGTCTTGGAGGACCGCTACCAGCAGTCCTCGACGGTGGTGACTTCCCAGCTCGAACCGAAGGACTGGCACGCGGTCATCGGTGACGCGACGCTGGCCGACGCTATCCTCGACCGGCTGGTCCACAACGCTCACCGCCTGCGCCTGGCAGGCGAGTCCATCCGCAAGGCGGACGCGAATTTGACGAAGGGGCGCAAGCAAGCGAAGTGATGGGACGTCCCAGCGTCGCTGACGCTCCGACTGCTCGCCATGGCCGGAACGGCTGCTCGGCTTGAGCCGGAACGGGTGCTCACCATCGCCGGAATACGCACTCATATGCGCACCCTCCCAACCGGCAGCGCACCCTACCAAATGGACTACCCTGTAGGGAGTCTCTCCTTTCGACCACCCCTTACCGACTGACGTCTGACGTCCAGCATCACTGGCTAGACGTCTGGCATTCAATTCCACTAGGAAGAAGCCATGCAGCAAGTCACTTCCGCCCACGAACTTCGCAAGCAACTCGCCACCTTCATCGGCCCTGCCGCCCGCGCCGCGCGAAGCCGTCTGGGACTGACGCAAGCCGAAGTCGCCCGGCACCTGGGGATTGCCCACGCCGTCTATAGCCGTCTGGAGCGCGGAAAAATGCTGCCGAGCGTCCCCACCTTGCACCGCCTGTGTGAGGTGCTGGACGCGTCGCCCAACGAGTTGATGGGCCACACCCGCGCAATGCATCCCGACACGGACTCGCCCGCCCGTCGTCGCCTCTTCTACCGAGTGCGGCAGTTGGACGAGACTCGGGCCCGAGCGATGCTCGCCCTCCTTTCCCTCGGGACGTTCCATGAATGAAGAGCTGGCAATCACCATCGGCACGGTTGCGCGTGAAGCGAGGGAGAAGCTGGGGATGACGCGCGCAGAGGTGGCCGAGCGCGTGGGCCTCGTGGAGCCCGCCTATGGGCGTCTGGAGCGGGGAAAGGTGTTGCCCAGTGTCCCCGTCCTCCACCGCCTCGGCCTGACGCTGGGCATCTCCCCCGAAGCCCTGCTGGGCACGACGCCTCGGGGAACAGGGAAGAAGCCACCACGCTCCCCTGCCCTAGAAGCCGAGACGCCCGAATTGCGCCGGCTGCTAGCGCTCGCGCGGAAGCTGGACGCGGAGAAGCTGGACGCGCTCCTCCACGTCGCCACCGTCCTGACTCGCTAGTCTTCCTTCGCGAGCGCCTCGAGTTCGTGCGCGTCCAGCCCCTCTGGGTAGAGGCCGCCCTCACCGAACTCCACCACGTCTCGCAGGCAACTCCCCTCCGCGACAACGCGGGCGACTTCCTCCTGGGCATCCTGGCGCCCAAACGTGGGATGCCGCTTCGTCAGCGCCGCTCGCAGCACGGCCCCCATGTCCGCCGCCGTGGCGAAGCGCTCCCTCGGGACGACGCGCAGAGCCGTGTGGAGAATGTCCTTCACATCCGCTGACAGCCCACCCACGGCCGTCTCCACATCCGCCGGACTGAAGCTGGAGAGCAGCACGCGCATCTGCGTCAACGGCAGGGAGGGAAACTGCTCGGCCATGAGGGGACTCATCCCCTTGGGAGTCGAAGGCACATCCTCCACGTCGAAGAGGTGTGTGCCCGTCAGCAGTTCTACGAGCACCACGCCCAAACTGAAGACGTCCGAGGCCGGGGACAACGGCAGGCGCTCCAGGTACTCAGGAGAGGCATAGGCCACGTCACCCCGGACGAGATTCGCGGGGGATTCAAGCCGTCCCACCATGAGCGAGTACGCGGCACCGAAGTTGGCGAGCTTCACCCCGCCGTGCGCCCCCAGGTAAATGTGCCGAGGGTTGACGTCCCGGTGGATGATGCCCAGTTGCTTGCCATCGGTGAGCGTCAAGGTAGTTGTCGCGTGAGAGAGTTCAACCGATGCGCTTCAACTCCTGCACGGCCGGGGTGGGGTTCGGGGAGGGGTTGAGGCGCACCGGGCCTGCCGGTGTCCAGTCTCGCGTGTGGCGGCTCCATCGCTCAGGATGACGGGCTTGGGCGCGCTGGTACACCTGATGGCGCCGGGCGAGCAGCGCCGTCTCGCGACGGAAGTGTCTGTCGTCAGGCGTGACGAAGCGGATGGCGGAGTGCAGGTGCTCGGTGTTGTACCAGGCCACAAAACGCGCCACCCAGGCGCGCGCGTCTTCGGCGGATGCGAAGGGGCGCCGAGGGAATGAGGGGCGGTACTTCAGCGTGCGGAAGAGGGCTTCGGAAAACGCGTTGTCATCCGAGACGCGGGGCCGGCTGAAGGACGGGGTGACGCCCAGCCATTGCAGGGTGGCCAGCAGCGTGGCGCCCTTCATCGGGCCGCCGTTGTCCGAGTGCAACACCAGCCCCTCGGGACAGCCCGCCTCCTGCCAGCAGCGGCGGATGAGGGCCGCGGCATGCTCGGACGACTCCTCCTCGTGCACCGTAAAGCCCATGATGCGCCGGCTGAAGACGTCCACCACCAGGTACAGGTAGAGGAAGGCTCCCTTCACCGGACCCTTCAGGTAGGTGATGTCCCAGCTCCACACCTGATTGGGCCCGGTGGCCAGGTGCTCGGCCCGGAGCCTGGGCGTGGGGGCCCTGGCGCAGCCCCGGTGGGTGAGTTGACCCGCCTCGCGCAGCACCCGGTAGATGCTCGCCTCGCTGGCCACGTACTCGCCCCTGTCGGCCAGCCGGGGCACAATCTGCTTGGGCGAGACGTCGCGGAACTCCTCGCTGTTGGCCACTGCCAGGATGCGGCGTCGCTCCACTTCCGACAGCCGGTTGGCGGGCCGGGTATGCGGACCGCACCTGCCGTCCTGGGCCGTTTCAGGCTTCCTCCAACGCTGGACGGTGCGAGGCGTCACCCCGAGTCGCTCGCAGACGGCTTCCAGTCTCGTAAGACCTCGCTGTGCCCCGTCGTGACGGGCTCCGGCCTCTCGTGAGACCTCCCTTGGCCACACGCCAGGAGGTGGTCCATGGAGTTGGAGAAGGAGTTGGAGCAGTTCCGTCAGGAAGCACAGCGGTTGAAGGCCGGGCGGCGCAGTGGCTCGTTGCCCTTTCCCGAGGCGCTGCGCGCCTTCGCGGTGCGCTACGCCGAGCACACCGTGGCGGCGGGAGGGACGGTGACGGACGCGGCGCAGAGGCTGGGCGTGTCCGGGCCGACGCTCTACGAGTGGCGCAAGGGGCGCCCCGCGGGACACCGCCGCCCGAAGCCCGCCGAGAAGGGCGCGGCGCTGGTGCCGGTGCGCGTGGGCGAGCGTCCTGCCAGAGCGGAGGTGGCGGGAGTGCAGCAGGTGGCGCTGGTCTCTCCGGGCGGCTGGCGAGTCGAGGGGCTGACGCTGGAGACCGCTGCCCAACTGGTGGGGAGACTGGGGTGCTGACGCCCACGCGCGCCGTTCGCGTCTTCGCGTACGCGGCCCCGGTGGACATGCGCAAGGGCTTCGATGGACTGGGTGCCCTCGTCGAGCAGCAGCTGGGGCGGCAGCTGCTCAAGGGCGACGTCTTCCTCTTCGTCGGCCGCAGCCGGCGCCGGGCCAAGGTGCTGCACTTCGACGGCACGGGCCTGGTACTCCTCACCAAGAGACTCTTCCGGGGACGCTTCGCTCGGCCCTGGTGCGAGGAGGGCGCGCAGGCGGTGGAGCTGACGGTGAGCGAGCTGTCGCTCTTCTTGGAAGGCTGCGAGCTGGCCGGAAGGTGGAGGCTGTCGCCTCCGGCGGTGGACGAGAAAGTCCTTGCGGTAGGCAGTGGCTTGTAGCACCTGTCAGGTAGTCATGACGCGCGTCGAGCAACTGCGAGACTTGGAGACGGCCAAGCAGGTGGCGGCGCTGCTGGAGGCGGAGAATGCCCGGCTGCACCAGCGCCTGGAGGCGCTCGTCGCGGAAGTGGCCCGGCTCAAGGGCGAGGACGCCCAGGCGCACCTGCAGTTGGAGTTGACGCAGCTCAAGGAGCAGCTGGCCCTCATGCAGCAGCGCCTCTTCGGCGCCTCCAGCGAGAAGCGAGGCGACAGGCCGCACAAGCCTCCGCGTGCCAAGCCGCAGAAAGGCCACGGCCCCAAGGCCCAGCTCGAGCTGAAGGTGCAAGAGGTGCTGCTGCCGCTGGACGAGGCGGACCGGGTGTGTGGCCTGTGCGGCAGCGGCCTGCACGCGTGGGAAGGCCAGACGGAGGACTGCGAGGAAATCACCGTCGTCGAGAGAAGCTTCCTGCTGCGGCGGGTGAAGCGGCAGAAGTACCGCTGCGGCCAGGGCTGCGCGCCAGTGACGGCGCCGGCCCCACCGCGACTGCTTCCGGGTGGCCGCTACTCGGTGGACTTCGCGGTCCACGTAGCCCTCATGAAGTACGGCTTCCACCTGCCGCTGGCTCGCCAGGTGCGCGCGTCGGCCCATCGTGAACACTCAGATCGGAGCATCGTGATCACCGAGTTCGGCCCATCGTGGACAGGAGGTTCGGCCACGTGGACACGGAGTTCGGCTGTGTGAACAGGGGGTTCGGAGCCGAATGAGCGCTGGGCAGTCCTGGCAAGAAGGCCGCCGGAGGGAGAGCGGCCATGGCCACCGAGAGACTGCCGATGCACAGCATTCGAGAAATCATCCGTCAGAAGTGGGGCCTGAAGCGAAGCCACCGGGAGGTGGCGCGAAGCGTGGGCGTCAGCCCTGGAGTGGTGGGCAAGGTGATGAGCCGTGCGGCGCACCTGGGGTTGACGTGGGAGGCGGTGGAAGCGCTGGAGGAGGAGGAGTTGGAGCGCCAGCTGTACGGCCCGAAGTGCGCGCCGGGCACGGAGCGGCCGCTGCCGGACCCGGTGTGGATACACCAGGAGCGCAAGCGACCCGGGGTGACGCTGGAGCTCTTGCACCTGGAGTACCTGGAGCGGCACCCGGAAGGCTACCGGTACACGCAGTTCTGCGAGGTGTACCGGGAGTGGTTGGCACGCCACCGGCTGACGATGAAGCAGGCGCACAAGGCCGGTGAGAAGGTGTTCGTCGACTACTCCGGGAAGAAGCCGACGGTGGTGGACGGTGGCACCGGCGAGGTGCGGGAGGCGGAGTTGTACGTGGCGGCGCTGGGGGCCTCCAGCTACGTGTACGCGGAGGCCACGTGGAGCCAGAAGCTGACGGACTTCGTCGGCAGCACCGTGCGCGCGCTGGAGGCCTTCGGTGGGGCGCCAGCGCTCATCGTTCCGGACCAGCTGAAGTCGGCGGTGACGAGGGCGGACCGGTACGAGCCGGAGGTGAACCGCACCTTCGAGGAGTTGGGACGGCACTACGGACTGGCGGTGCTGCCGGCGCGCCCGCGCAAGCCCAAGGACAAGGCGAAGGTGGAGCGGGCGGTGCAACTGGTGCAGCGCTGGGTGCTGGCCCGGCTGCGTCACCGCGTCTTCACCTCGCTGCGGGAGTTGAATGAGGCGATTGCCGAGCAGGTGGCGGTGCTCAACGACAGGCCCATGCGACTGTACGGCAAGTCGAGAGCGCAGCTCTTCGAGGAGTTGGACAGGCCTGCCCTCAAGCCATTGCCGCCGACGCGGTACGCGGTGTCGGAGTGGAAGCGGGTGAAGGTGAACATCGACTACCACGTCGACGTCCATGGCCACTTCTACTCGGCGCCCTACAGCCTGGCGCGTCAGGTGCTGGAGGCGCGCCTCACCGCCACCAGCGTGGAGTTGCTGCAGCGGGGCCGAAGAGTGGCCGTCCACGTGCGCAGCGCGAAGGTGGGCGGCTACACGACGGTGGCCGAGCACATGCCGAAGGCCCACCGGGCCCATGCCGAGTGGAGCCCCTCGCGCTTCATTCAGTGGGCGAGCCAGGTGGGCCCCCTTACCCAGTCGCTGGTGGAGGCCATCCTCCAGGACAGGCCCCACCCGGAAGTGGGCTACCGCAGCTGCCTGGGCCTGCTGCGGCTGGCGAAGCGCTATGGCAACGCGCGGCTGGAGCTCGCATGCGGCCGGGCGCTGCGAGCGCACGCGCGCAGCAGCCGGCACGTGCGACTGCTGCTGGAGAAGGGGCTGGAAGCCACCCCGCTGCCGGCCGAAGAGCCCTCCTCGCAGCCGGCCGCCGCGCACGAGAACGTCCGCGGCGCTGACTACTACCACTGAGTGGATTGCAGGCCTCTCCACTCGGAAGGGGGCCTCGGGCACGGCCATGGCGGCCGTGCCCGAGGTCCGATGAGGCCACCAACGACAAAGGACACCCGAGATGTTGAACCAACCCACCTTGCAGAAGCTCCAGGCGCTGAGGCTGTCCGCCTTTGCCCGCGCCTGGGAGGAGCAGCAGAAGTTGGCGGACATGAGCAGCCTGGCCTTCGACGAGAGACTCGCGCTGCTCGTCGAGGCCGAGTGGCTGGCCCGGGAGAACGCCCGGATTGGCAGAAACCTCAGAGAGGCGAAGCTCCGCATCTCCGGCGCCTGCGTCGAGGACATCGACTTCACGGCGAAGCGGGAGCTCGACAAGCCCCTGGTGCGTCAGCTCGCCCAGTGCCGCTGGGTGGAGGAGAAGCAGAACATCGTCATCACCGGGATGACGGGCACCGGCAAGACGTACCTGGCGTGCGCGCTGGCGCAGGCGGCGATTCGTCGCGGCCATCGGGTGCTCTACCGTCGGGCCCCGCGTCTGCTGGAGGAATTGGCGCTCGCGCACGCGGAGGGCTCCTTCGCCGCGTTTCTCTCCCGACTGGCCCGTGTCGACGTGCTCGTCATCGACGACTGGGCCCTGGCTCCCATCAAGGACGGCGAGCGCCGGGACATGCTCGAGGTCTTCGAGGACCGCTATGGCGCGCGCAGCACCATCATCGCCAGCCAACTGCCGACCACAAAGTGGCACGACCACCTGGGCGACCCTACTGTGGCGGACGCCATTTGCGACCGGGTCCTCCACCGAGCCCACCGGCTCACCGTGAAGGGGCCCTCCCGCCGCAAGGAGGAGAATCCGTCAACTTGAGCCCAGCGTCGCTTCGCTCCGACTGATCACGATGCTCCGAGCCTGCTGATCACGATCGCCGAAACGCGCACGCCAGGAAAGGCTCTACGCACGCGAGGGTCTGACGGTGGAAGCGCAGACACTGTGGGACCAGCTCGAGGCGCTCGCCCGGCACCTGCAGAAGTCCTACGAGGCACTGCTGGCCGAGGTCTTCACCTCGCCCCTCATCCACGCGGATGAAACGCATTGGCTGCTGCTGGACAAGGGGCCGGGCACCAAGTGGTACGCGTGGACGGTGGCCTCGCCTGACACCGTCTTCCATCGCATCTACCCCAGCCGCTCCGGGGCGACGGCGCGCACCGTGCTGGGCGACTACGAGGGCGTCGTGCTGGTGGATGGATATGCGGCGTACCAGACGGCGACCAAGTCAGGCCCAGATGGGCCCTGTCCGGCCACCCTGGCCTTCTGCTGGGCCCACGTGAGGAGAAAGTTCTTCGAAGCCCAGCAGTTTGCCCCTGCCTGCAAGGAGGTGCTGGACCTCATCGGCGAGCTGTACGCCGTCGAGGCGGACCTGCCGGGCTGGTACGCCCTGGAGGGCGAGGAGCGTCAGGCCGCGCTCGCGCACCGGCTCGCCGTGCGTCAGCAGAAGTCCGCGCCGCTCACCCAGCGAATCCGCGACTGGGCGCACGCGCAGCGCGCGCTGCCTGGCAGTGCCTTTCGCAAGGCGATTGAGTACATGCTCAACCTCTGGGCGGGGCTGACGGTCTTCCTCACCCAGCCGCAGGTGCCATTGGACAATAACCACGTCGAGCGCCAGCTGCGTGACATGGTGATAGGCAGGAAGAACCACTACGGCAGCAAGTCAAAGCGGGGCACCGAGGTGGCGGCGCTCTTCTACTCCCTCATCGAGACGGCGCGGCTGCGCGGTGAGGACCCGGGCCACTACCTGCGGCGCGCTGCGCTCGCTGCCATTGAGAACCCGGGCACCGTGACGCTGCCGAAGCCCCAGAGCTGACCCCCTCTCCCGCCGTGCGACCGGGGGGGGCGGGGCAGGTCAACTCGGTGCCGGGACGGGGCACGGCGAGGAGTTACCCGGACCCGGGCCACATTGAGGAATTCGCTCGCCTCGTTTTCGATGCCGTGACGACGCGCAACTGGGCACTCGTCGCGTCGCTGGCAGTGGTGGCCCTCGTCTACGTGCTGCGCCGCTTCGGCGGCGAGTGGCTGCCGGTGCTGCGCACGGCGAGGGCTGGCGCCGCGCTGGCGGTGGGGGTGTCCGTGGCGGGCGCGGTAGCAAATGCGCTGCTGGCTGGAGAGCCGCTTTCGTGGGTGCTGCTGCTGAAGGCGCTCGGCATTGGCCTCGGGGCGGCAGGTGGGCTCTCCGTGCTGAAGGCCCTTCTCTTTGGTGACGAGGCGGTGGAGCGGGCCGAGGAGGCCGGTGCCGTGGCGGCTGGGGAGATTACGGGCAAGGCCATGGCGGTGGCCGCGTTGGAGCAGTTGCGCCGGGACGGCAAGCTGTGAATCCGCTGGTGTTGGTGCTGACCCTGCTCCTCTCGGGGGCGGTGCGCGCGGAGGGCGAAGTCCTGGACGTGGCCTATGCCACCGTCACGCTTCAGGATGGGCGCACGGTGGCCGTCTCCGAGGGCTGCTGGCTGTCCACGTCGCGGTGCATGGACACAGCTCAGGAAGTGCGGCGCCTTCAGTCGGAGAACGAGGCGCTGCGCCAGCACTCGGGCGACGTGCCATTGGTGAAGGTGCTGGTGGCATTGGCTCTCGGGGTGGGGCTGGGATTCACGACCGCTCGGTTGGTGAGGTAGGCCGTTCCGTCGCCTGCAAACCCTGCGCGGCTACTTGGGTGAATTCGTCAAGAAGGTTGATTCCTAATGTCTGGCGAAGTCCTTGTTTTGTAGATCGAATCTTGGCGAGAACTTCTGCTGCGTGTGACTCCACGTCGCCGCACATCGCGGGGAGCATTGATTGTAAGTCGGGAGACTTGCTGTCCTTGGCCATGGCAATGCGAAGGGCCATGGGAATGCTAGGCCCCACGGCGAGAGTTAGCTCCGCGATTGCTTTTTGGGTGGGGAGGTCAAGCCATAAGGCAACTTCGGATACTGCCTTGTCGAATTCTTCGTAGGGCCGAAGAGGTCTGAAATTGTAAGGATCGTCTCTCTCTTGAAATTCAGATTCTCTCGGAAGGTAGAGCGTGTAATAGCGTTCTAGGACAAGGAGCGCCTTGTTGAGTTCCGCGTATGCCTTGTGGCGCGCACCGAGATTTTCGAAGACCAAGCGGTCGTGCCGTGCTTCTTTGCGGCGACGCATTGCCGAAAGCTCTGAGGCCAGGAACCCTGTTGTTGCCGAGATTCCACCTCCCAGGAGCCCTGCGACAAGCTTGGTATCGGTCCCCGTGAGAATGGATGCTGCCCAGCCTCCAGCGACTCCCACGACGAATGCGACTGCGACGAAAATGCGGTTGGTCACACGGCGAACTCTAGCAGCGCCGCAGTTCACGGCCCAGCCCTCATCGATGCCGAGCAGATGGGCGGAGGTGGCCCGTGCTGGCACTTCGGTCAAGACTTTTAAAGTCGTGAATATGTGGACTTTAAGGGTTCGATGGGCGGAAGATTCTCGGGAGCCCATTCATGCCTCCCGAGGACCGCATGCCCTCCACGACGGACAGTGACCGACGCCCCGCGCAGTCCCTCGTTCTCCCTCCACTTGCGACTCCAAAATCTCCCCAGCCGCTCTTCACAGTGGGCGGCGTCCGGTACGAGGCTGTGCGCGAGTTGATGCGGATGCCCACGGGCGAGGCGCTGCTTCTGGCACACCGTTACGCACTAGGAGTGTGTCGCGGTAATGGGGTTGGGAGCGAGGCGGGGTGAGAGACGCCGGTGGGCCGCAGGGTGCGGCAGGCCGCTACGCTGCTGCCGTCGCTCGGAAGAGCTTGAGGAGGTTGTGGGTGGCGCAGATGAGGGCCCACTCCTCCCGGGCGGCCTTCAGGCCTCGGCGCAGCAGGGCGCGGATGCCGCGTGCCTCTTTGATTTGGCCGAAGACGGGTTCCACAATCGCCTTGCGCATTCGGTACACCTCCTTGCCTCGCTTCGTCGCCAGCTTCCGGACCATCCGCTCCTTGGGGGTGAGCCCCGCGGGCGGACGGCCCCTGACTTTCGGTGGCGCTTCTCCATGCTTCTGGCGGCCGGTGGCGAGGTACGGCTCGACGCCCACCGACTCCAGCCAGCGGACATTCTTCGCCGAGAAGTAGCCCGCGTCCGCGCTCAGCTTGCCTGGCACTTCTTCGAGGTGGGCGGCCACCCGGTCCACCAGTGCCGGCAGGTGCTCGGCGTCCGGAGGCTGGTTGGTGAGGGCCTGGGCGACAATCACCTGGTGCGCCGCGTCCACCGCCGCCTGCGCGTTGTAGGCCTGCTCGAAGCTTGCGCCCTTCTTCATGATTCGGCTGTCGGCGTCGGTGAAGTTGCGCTGCGCCTTCGGCGTCGGCTTGCCCTCGGCCGTGTGGGGCACGGTGTGGCCGGGCAAGTCCTGGGCGGGCGGGGGCGCGTCGTCGTCATCATCCTTGCCCTTGTCTGCTTCGGCGGCCGCCTTGGCTTCGGCCTCCAGCGCCTGCCGGGCCTGACGAATGCGCTGCAGCCGCTCCCGCGTGCGCCGCAACTCCTCGGGAAGCTCGTCGCCTCGCTTGCCCTTGCCGTGGCGGGCGTCCTCTTCCGCGTCGACGGCCTCCGCCTGGGCCAGCAGGTGCCGCACCTGCTCGCGCAGCTTCCCTTCCTCCTGCTTCATCCGCTCGTAGCTCATCGCCTTGTGCTTGCTGGCGTTCGCCTTCAGCTTCGTGCCGTCCAGCGCCACGTGCCCCAGCTTCACCAGCCCCGCCCTCGCGCACAGCTTCAGCATCTGCACGAAGAGACTCTCGAAGTGCGCCCCGTGCCGACGTCGAAACTCCGAAATCCGCGAGTGGTCTGGGGACTGGTTCGCCGCCAGCACGCGGAAGGCCACGTCCTCCTGCGTCTTCCTCTCAATCTTCCGAGAGGACGTCACCCCGGTGCAGTACGCGTACAGCAGCAGCGCCACCATCATCTTCGGCTCGTACGGCGGGTAGCCTCGCAGCTGCTTCTCGTACGACTCGTAGATGGGCCCCAAGTCCAACTCCTCCACCACCTCCAGCACGAAACGCGCGAGGTGGTGCTCCGGCAGCCAGTCCAGCAGCGACGGCGGCAGCAGGAAGTCCTGCTGCACATTCCAGGGGCGGTACTTCTTGCTCATGCGGGGCATTGAGCCCCTTCAGACTCCGCCGGGCAAGCCCCTCGCGATTACCGCGACAGGCTCCTAGAGGAGGAGTCTCCTGGACGATGTCTTGTGCGTCGTCTGTCGAGTCCCTCGACCCACGAGGAACGAAAGCGGCTCTCCGATGAGATTCAACTGGCCTTCCGGCTCAATCACCCCAGCATCGCCCAAGTTTTCCACCTGAAGATTCACCAGAACACGCCTCACGTTGTCATGGAGCACGTGGACGGGCCCTCGCTGGACACGTTGGTGAGCGCGGGCGTAGCGCGGCGGAAGCCCGTGTCCGAGGCTTTGGCCCTCTACATCGGCGCCGAGATTGCGGATGCCCTTCACTACGCCCACACGTTGCGAGGTGAGGATGGCCCCTGTGTCAGGGAAGTTGTGTGATGCCTGGAGGAACTCATGGACCCGTAGGGTGAGAGTCCCGAAGCGGCAACAGGTCGAAGCCGCATAGCTGGGGTGGCGCCGACAGGGGAGACCCCTCCGGTGAAGCCCACCGACAAAGCCCCGTTTCAGCGGGGTGAGCGAGTGCGCGGGCCGTAACGATGCGTGAACGCCTGGTCGAGGCCCCGTCAATTGATACCTCCGGGTGCCGAGCCGTCACAACTACGGCGAAGGCAGCAGGACGTTCCTGCAGAACGACCGAGGGGACGTACCACCCGGCGGGGTAGAGGGTGACGGCACGTGCACAAGGACATGAGTGGAAACAGGGAAGGGCTCCTCGTCCCGCGGAGAAAACCCGCGGAAGCAAGGTAGCCGCGGCGAGCCGACGAGGCGAAGCCCGGCGAAGGCGAGAGCCCGGCGGATGGGGCCGTAGTAGCGCAGAAGCGGGGTAACGCCCGTGGAGCGAAGGGCCCCTACCGGAGGCATTCCGAGTGAGGAGCGAGGCGGGAGCGGGATGACAAAGCCCACCATCAGTCCGCAGGAACTCCGCGCGAGGATAGGCCATCGGGCGAAATCCGCCCCAACGCACCGCTTCTGGGGATTGTACGTCCACGTCCTCAAACCCGAGGTACTCGAAGCCGCCTATCTGGAAGCCCGGCGCAACGGCGGGGCTCCCGGACAAGACGGCATCACCTTCGAGCACATCGAGGAGCACGGACGAGCAGGGTTCCTCGGTGCAGTCGCCGAGGAGCTTCGCACTGGCACCTACCGCCCCAGACCGTACCGACGAAGAGAGATTCCGAAGGAGGGCGGCAAGGTGCGCGTCATCTCGATTCCGTCGATTCGAGACCGCGTCGTCCAGGGCGCCCTCCGGCTGGTACTGGAGCCCATCTTCGAGGCTGACTTCTCGGGCAGCTCCTTCGGGGCGAGGCCGGGACGGTCGGCGCATGAGGCCATCGACACCGTGCGGCAGGGATTGCGACGGCGCAGGCACCACGTCGTCGACGTGGACTTGAAGTCCTACTTCGACAGCATCCGGCACGCGCCGTTGCTGGAGAGGGTGGGGCGAAGAGTCCAGGACGGCGAGGTGCTGGCGCTGGTGAAGCAATTTCTCAAGAGCACGGGGGACAGGGGAATCCCGCAGGGCTCCCCCCTGTCCCCGTTGCTGGCCAACATCGCGCTGAACGACCTCGACCATGCCCTGGACCGAGGACGAGGCTTCCTCACCTATGCGCGGTACTTGGACGACATGGTGGTGCTCGCCCCCGTCTCCGAGAAGGGACGGAGGTGGGCAGCACGGGCGCTGGAGCGCATCCGTCGGGAGGCGGAGGCACTCGGCGTGTCGCTCAACGAGGAGAAGACGCGGACGGTGACAATGACCGACCGCAACGCCTCCTTCGCGTTCCTGGGCTTCGACTTCCGATGGAAGCGGAGTCCCAAGACCGGGACGTGGTACCCGAACACGAGCCCTCGACGGAAGAAAGTCACCGAAGTCCTGCGCCGCGTGCGCCACGTCCTGCGGGACAGCCGAGCACTCGCGGTGCAGTCAGCCGTGGCGGAGGTGAATGCCATCGTGCGCGGCTGGGTGAACTACTTCCGGTGGGGCAACTCGTACCAGGCGCTCGACAGGGTGAAGCACCACGTCGAGCTCAAGGTGAGGCGGTTCGCGGCGAAGAGAGCGAAGCGAGGGGGATTCGGTTGGAAGCGGTGGAGTAAGGACGTCGTGTACGGAAGCTGGGGTCTCTTCGATGACTACCGGGTGAGGTACTACGCCGTCCTGAAAGCAGGCTTCCCACCGAGCGGAACCATAACCCCGTTGAGATGACGCCTTCGCGGTGAGCCGGATGCGGGAAACCCGCCTGTCCGGTTCGACGTGGCGGGGACCGGAGACGGAGTGATGGCTTGCTCTACACGGGCACGAAGCTGGAAACGGCGGAAACAGCCAAGAGCAGTCTGCACACCACCGCGCCGGCCCCCGACCCGACCGCCTCGGCTGACCGGCCGAGCTGACCACCCCCGGGGGCGAGTACAGGCAGGTTGCTGTGTCGTACACGGATGCATTCAAGGCGGAGATGGTGAAGCGGATGGTGGGGCCAGGCGCGGTGAGTGCTGCGGCGCTCGCCCGCCAGGTGGGAGTCTCGCAGCCGACGCTGTCGCAGTGGTTGCGCGAGGCGCGTAGGGTAGCGGCGATGACGCCACCGCCCGAGGAGAAGAAGCCCGCTGGCCCGAAGAAGTGGACGCCCGAGGAGAAGCTGCGCGTGCTGGTGGTGGCCCAGGGGCTTGAGGGTGAGGAGTTGGGGGCGTTGCTGCGCCGCGAGGGGCTGCACGAGGCGCAGTTGAAGGAGTGGCGGCAGGTGGCTGCCGGGGCCCTGTCGGGCGAGTTCTCCGGGCCACTGACGGCCAGCCAGCGTCGCCGGCTGGCCTCGTCGGAGAAGCGCGTGAAGGAGCTCGAGCGGGAGCTGCGCCGCAAGGAGAAGGCGCTGGCCGAGACGGCAGCGTTGCTGGTGCTCGAAAAAAAACTACACCGGCAAATATGGCCTGCGTCCCGGGTGTTGCCCCTTTGAGAGGAGGAGGACCGCCATGGCGCGTACGACTGCCCGTCCGGTTGCCACCCGCGAGGAGAGGCTCGACAGCGAGCGGCGGCGATGTGAGGCGTGCGGCGCGAGGACGCGGGCGGACTGGCGCTCGCGACGCTGCGTGACGACGCTCACCGGCTGCGTGGGGTTGTCGGTGCAGGTGAGGGTGTGCCACCGGGACGGCTGTCTGCTGGAGGGCGTGCCGCTGAGGGCCGAAGGCGAGGGGCGCTGGGTGCTGCCCGAGCACGAGTTCGGCCTGGACGTGCTGGCCTTCATCGGAGCGCAGCGCTACCGGGCGCACCGCAGCGTGCCGGAAATCCACGCCCTGCTGCGTCAGCAGGGCGTCGCCATTTCCGAGCGCACCTGCACCAACCTGCTCGACCGGTACGACGAGCTCGTCAGCCTCAAGTTGCTCGACTCCGGGCGGCTGCAAGAGGCGCTCAAACGTCAAGGGCGGGCGGTCCTCGCCATTGATGGGCTTGCCCCGGACGTGGGGCACGAGGTGCTCTGGGTGGTGCGCGAGTGCCTCTCGGGGCAGGTGCTACTGGCGCGGCCCCTGCTGTCCGGGGGCGAGCAGGAACTGGTACCGCTCCTCGAGGAGGTGAAGCGCGCGCTGGGGCCAGTCCCCATCGTCGGCGTGGTGTCCGATGGGCAGAGGAGCCTCCGCAACGCATTGGCCCACGCACTGCCCCAGGTGCCCCACCAGCTTTGCCACTTCCATTACCTGCGTGAAGCGGCCCGCCCTCTGTACGAGGCGGACCGGCATGCGAAGAAGGAATTGAAGAAGCGAGTGCGCGAGGTGAGAAAAGTCGAACGGGCCGTGGAAGGCCGTCAGGATGCGGGCGCCCGCGCCACGCGCGCCTATGCAGCGGCCGTCAGAAGTGCCCTCACCGACGACCACCGCCCGCCTCTGAAGCCTTCCGGCCTGCTGCTGCGCCGACGCCTGGGCGCCATCGAGAAGAGCCTGGAGTGTTGATGGTCACCAGGAAGCGCAGATTTCTGGTCATGGACGACCAGGAGTTCGTGAGCTTCGCGGCCAGGGGCAGCGCAGGGCGCAGCCGAAAAGTTGAGGGGTGGGAAGCGAGCCGGTTGAGTTCAGGGCTGCGCGCGTCCTGAAAGTCAGAAGGCCCACCAGCGACACCTGGAGGGCCTTCCTGGAGGCGCGCCCTGGTGTGCGAGTGGGGCGAGCCGGTGAGGCAGGGGTAGCGCACTCCGGGGCGCGGCGCCAGAAGTCGGCGCGCGCACGGGAAGGTGTGCATGGAGTCGTTGCGTCTGGTTGTGTGCGGTCGGCCTGAGTGCCGGCGGCTGTTTCAGCTGTGCACTAGGTGCGACCGGGGCCAGCGCTACTGCGCGCGGGCCTGCGGCAGGAGGGCGCGCGCGGAGTCGGTGCGTGGGGCCGGGCAGCGCTATCAGCTCACGCGGGACGGGCGGCATGCCCACGCCGCGCGCCAGGCCGCCTACCGGGAGCGGCGGAGGAAAGTGACGCATCAGGCTCCCCCAGGGGTGGCCCAGGCGGCGACGGTGCCACTCGCGCCGGTCCAAGCCACCACGAAGGTGTCTTCGGAGCCGAGCGCAGCGAGGCCACCTCCCCATGCACTGCCGTCTTCTCCCGCCTGCACGTCCTGCGGGCGCCCCAGCCCCTTCCTGCGTCACACCACCCTGGCGCGCACACGGGTGGGCCCGCGCTGGCGGCGCTGCCCTCTCTGAGGAGGTGCGAGGATGATTGCCCCGGAGGTACGCGCCCGCATCCGCCGGCTGCACTACGCGGAGCACTGGCCGGTGGGCACCATCGCCGCGGAGTTGGGCCTGCACCACGACACCGTGGAGGCAGCCCTCGAGGACGCGCAGGTGGCCCTTGCCGACAGAAGCGCGGCGAAGCCCACCGTGCTGGGCCCGTACACGGACTTCATCGATGCCACGCTCAAGGCCCACCCGCGCCTGAGGGCCACGCGCCTGTTCCACATGGTGAAGGCCCGTGGCTACCCGGGCGGCTACGAGCAGGTGAAGCGCTACGTGCGGCGGGTGCGCCCGGGGCCCCAGGCCGAGGCCTTCCTGCGCCGTTGCACCCTGCCGGGCGAAGAGGCCCAGGTGGACTGGGGCAGCTTCGGCAAGGTGCAGGTGGGGAGGGCCACCCGGACGCTCTCCTGTTTCGTCCTGGTGCTGGGCCACTCGCGCGCCATGTACGCACGCTTCTTCCTGGGCCAAACCATGGAGTGCTTTCTCCAGGGCCACGTCCAGGCCTTTGAAGCGCTCGGGGGCGTCCCCCGCAGCCTCCTCTACGACAACCTGAAGTCCGTCGTGCTCGAGCGGGCTGGAGACGCCATCCGCTTCCACCCACGCGTGCTGGAGGCCGCAGGCCACTACCACTTCGCGCCCAAGCCCTGCGCCCCCTACCGCGGCAACGAGAAGGGCAAGGTGGAGCGCACCATCCGCTACCTGCGCGACTCCTTCTTCGCCGCACGCACCTTCCACGGGCTGGACGACCTCAACCGCCAGCTTCAGCGCTGGGTGGACGAGGTGGCCCACCAGCGCCGGGTGCCCGGCGACGCCTCGGGCCGCACGGTGGCGCAGGCCCTGGAAGAGGAGCGCCCGCGTCTGTTGCCGCTGCCCGCGCACCCGCTACCTACCGACGTCGTGCGCCCCGTCTCCTCCGGCAAGACGCCCTACGTGCGCTTCGACGGCAATGACTACTCCATTCCCGACGGCCTGGTACGCCGTCCCCTCACGCTGGTGGCCTCCTCCACCACGGTGCGTCTGCTCGACGGCGCCGAGGAGGTCGCTTCTCACGTGCGCAGCTGGGACAAGGGCGCCCTCGTCGAGGACGCGCAGCACCTGGCGGCGCTGGCGAAGAAGAAGGCCCACGCCCACGAATTGCGCGGCAGGGACTTGCTGCGCGCCCGCTGCCCGCGCGCCGACCTGCTTCTCCAGGCGCTCGCCGACCGCGGTGACAACCTCGGCAACCACACCGTGAAGCTGCTGGCGCTGGCCGACAGGTACGGCCCCGCCGAAACGGACGCCGCCATTGCCGAGACGCTTGCGCGTGGCGCACTCGGGCCCGTCGCCGTGGCCCATGTCCTCGACCAGAGAAGCCGCCAGAAGGGCGCGCCCCCGCCGCTGCCCCTCGTGCTGCCGGATGACCCGCGCGTGCGCGAGCAGCGCGTCCCCCAGCATTCCCTCAACGCCTACGACGCCCTCCTCGAGGACGAAGCGGAGCAAGCACCATGATGCCCTTGAAAGAACGCCTCACCGCCCTCGGGCTGCGTCACACCAGCGACGCGCTCGACGACCTCATTGCCATGGCCACCAAGCGCAGGTGGGGGCCGACCGAGCTGCTGGAGGCCATCGCCGAGGAGGAAACGAAGGACCGGGCCCGTCGCAGCGTGGAGCGGCGCCTGTCGCGCAGCAAGCTCGGCGCGCTCAGGACGATGGCCGACTTCGACTGGGGCTGGCCCAAGCGCATTGACAGGCCGGCCGTCGAGAGTGCCCTGGCCCTGGACTTCATGGCCCGCCCCGCCAACGTCGTCCTCGTCGCGCCCCAGGGCCTGGGCAAGACGATGATTGCTCAGAATATCGCCTACAACGCCGTGCAGGCCGGCCACTCCGTCCTCTTCACCACTGCCTCCCAACTGCTGCTCGACCTCGGAAGCCAGGACTCCGCCCGGGCCCTCGACAGGCGTCTGAAGCACTACTGCACCCAGGCGGGGCTGCTCGTCATCGACGAGATTGGCTACCTCTCCTACGACGCCAGGAACGCGGACCTCCTCTTCCAGGTGGTGTCACGCAGGTATGAGAAGAAGCCGATTGTCCTGACAACAAACCTCCCATTCTCGGAGTGGACCACCATCTTCCCCAACGCCGCGTGCGCCATCGCGCTCATCGACCGCGTCATCCACCACGCGAGTATCATCAGCATTGAGGGAGACAGCTACCGCCGGCGCGTGGCCGAGGAGTCCCGCGCCGAGCGCAAGGCCAAGAAGAGCTGAACGCCTCATTTACCCGCAGACCACCAGGCCCCGCTCTCCCGCTCCGCCTCCCGGCGGTCGGGGGGGGGCGGGGCCGTGCTGCTTCCGATGACCAGATTTCCGCGCTCCGCGATGACCGCCAACACTGGAGCGGGTGTCAAAAAGGGGGCCTGCGTACCGGAGTTGAGCCGCCTGCATGCGGTGCTGCGTAGCGCACGGCAGGCCACTGCCTCCATGTGGCCCGCTCTCGCGCGGGCGTACCGGTGGGTGGAGCGCACCGCGGCCATTCTCAAGAACGAGCCCGGCTTGGACGCCGCAGGGGTACGGCGTCGGCTGGCCGCCCTGCTGGCCGCCCTGGTGCGCTGGACGCACCGCCGTCACCGGGGCGTGCTGCGCCAGGCCCTCGCCCATTTCCTCCTCGAAACGCGCCGTTACTGGAAGGGCCTCTTCCACTGCTACGACGTGCCGGACCTGCCCCGCACCGACAATGACCTGGAGCACCTCTTCGGCACCTGCCGCTACCATGAGCGGCGTGCCTCGGGCCGGGTGCGCGGGAGTGCGGGCCTCGTCGTGCGCGGCGCGGTGCGGCTGCCGGCCATCGCCTCAGCCCACCTGCTGCCTGCACTTGACGCCACCCACCTGGCACCTGGGGACCTCGACGACTGGCGACGGCTGCGCGCTCAGCTTCAACAGCGGCGCATCCCTCGCATCATGGGCCGGCGCTTCCGCGCCGACCCGGACGCCTACCTCCGAGGCATCGAAGAGGAGCTCAGGCCATATTTGCCGGTGTAGAAAAAAACTTCAGGGGATGGGCTGGGACGAGAAATTCCCGGAAGACGAGGACGACGCAGTGGACGAGAAGCGCGAGAAATGACGCTTGCCCTTGTCGACGAGGCGCTGGAGAAAGGCGTGAGACTGGGTAACTCCTCGCCGTGCCCCGTCCCGGCACCGAGTTGACCTGCCCCGCCCCCCCCGGTCGCACGGCGGGAGAGGGGGTCAGCTCTGGGGCTTCGGCAGCGTCACGGTGCCCGGGTTCTCAATGGCAGCGAGCGCAGCGCGCCGCAGGTAGTGGCCCGGGTCCTCACCGCGCAGCCGCGCCGTCTCGATGAGGGAGTAGAAGAGCGCCGCCACCTCGGTGCCCCGCTTTGACTTGCTGCCGTAGTGGTTCTTCCTGCCTATCACCATGTCACGCAGCTGGCGCTCGACGTGGTTATTGTCCAATGGCACCTGCGGCTGGGTGAGGAAGACCGTCAGCCCCGCCCAGAGGTTGAGCATGTACTCAATCGCCTTGCGAAAGGCACTGCCAGGCAGCGCGCGCTGCGCGTGCGCCCAGTCGCGGATTCGCTGGGTGAGCGGCGCGGACTTCTGCTGACGCACGGCGAGCCGGTGCGCGAGCGCGGCCTGACGCTCCTCGCCCTCCAGGGCGTACCAGCCCGGCAGGTCCGCCTCGACGGCGTACAGCTCGCCGATGAGGTCCAGCACCTCCTTGCAGGCAGGGGCAAACTGCTGGGCTTCGAAGAACTTTCTCCTCACGTGGGCCCAGCAGAAGGCCAGGGTGGCCGGACAGGGCCCATCTGGGCCTGACTTGGTCGCCGTCTGGTACGCCGCATATCCATCCACCAGCACGACGCCCTCGTAGTCGCCCAGCACGGTGCGCGCCGTCGCCCCGGAGCGGCTGGGGTAGATGCGATGGAAGACGGTGTCAGGCGAGGCCACCGTCCACGCGTACCACTTGGTGCCCGGCCCCTTGTCCAGCAGCAGCCAATGCGTTTCATCCGCGTGGATGAGGGGCGAGGTGAAGACCTCGGCCAGCAGTGCCTCGTAGGACTTCTGCAGGTGCCGGGCGAGCGCCTCGAGCTGGTCCCACAGTGTCTGCGCTTCCACCGTCAGACCCTCGCGTGCGTAGAGCCTTTCCTGGCGAGCCAGCGGCAGGTGGAAGCCGTACTTCATGAGGGCTACGTGGACCGCGAAGTCCACCGAGTAGCGGCCACCCGGAAGCAGTCGCGGTGGGGCCGGCGCCGTCACTGGCGCGCAGCCCTGGCCGCAGCGGTACTTCTGCCGCTTCACCCGCCGCAGCAGGAAGCTTCTCTCGACGACGGTGATTTCCTCGCAGTCCTCCGTCTGGCCTTCCCACGCGTGCAGGCCGCTGCCGCACAGGCCACACACCCGGTCCGCCTCGTCCAGCGGCAGCAGCACCTCTTGCACCTTCAGCTCGAGCTGGGCCTTGGGGCCGTGGCCTTTCTGCGGCTTGGCACGCGGAGGCTTGTGCGGCCTGTCGCCTCGCTTCTCGCTGGAGGCGCCGAAGAGGCGCTGCTGCATGAGGGCCAGCTGCTCCTTGAGCTGCGTCAACTCCAACTGCAGGTGCGCCTGGGCGTCCTCGCCCTTGAGCCGGGCCACTTCCGCGACGAGCGCCTCCAGGCGCTGGTGCAGCCGGGCATTCTCCGCCTCCAGCAGCGCCGCCACCTGCTTGGCCGTCTCCAAGTCTCGCAGTTGCTCGACGCGCGTCATGACTACCTGACAGGTGCTACAAGCCACTGCCTACCGCAAGGACTTTCTCGTCCACCGCCGGAGGCGACAGCCTCCACCTTCCGGCCAGCTCGCAGCCTTCCAAGAAGAGCGACAGCTCGCTCACCGTCAGCTCCACCGCCTGCGCGCCCTCCTCGCACCAGGGCCGAGCGAAGCGTCCCCGGAAGAGTCTCTTGGTGAGGAGTACCAGGCCCGTGCCGTCGAAGTGCAGCACCTTGGCCCGGCGCCGGCTGCGGCCGACGAAGAGGAAGACGTCGCCCTTGAGCAGCTGCCGCCCCAGCTGCTGCTCGACGAGGGCACCCAGTCCATCGAAGCCCTTGCGCATGTCCACCGGGGCCGCGTACGCGAAGACGCGAACGGCGCGCGTGGGCGTCAGCACCCCAGTCTCCCCACCAGTTGGGCAGCGGTCTCCAGCGTCAGCCCCTCGACTCGCCAGCCGCCCGGAGAGACCAGCGCCACCTGCTGCACTCCCGCCACCTCCGCTCTGGCAGGACGCTCGCCCACGCGCACCGGCACCAGCGCCGCGCCCTTCTCGGCGGGCTTCGGGCGGCGGTGTCCCGCGGGGCGCCCCTTGCGCCACTCGTAGAGCGTCGGCCCGGACACGCCCAGCCTCTGCGCCGCGTCCGTCACCGTCCCTCCCGCCGCCACGGTGTGCTCGGCGTAGCGCACCGCGAAGGCGCGCAGCGCCTCGGGAAAGGGCAACGAGCCACTGCGCCGCCCGGCCTTCAACCGCTGTGCTTCCTGACGGAACTGCTCCAACTCCTTCTCCAACTCCATGGACCACCTCCTGGCGTGTGGCCAAGGGAGGTCTCACGAGAGGCCGGAGCCCGTCACGACGGGGCACAGCGAGGTCTTACGGGTCCGGGACGCCAGACGCCTCGGAGGCCAGGGCGGGAGCCGTGAGGGCGAGGGCTGCAATCAGGAGGAAAGAAGGGCGAAGCATGGGAAGGCCTTTCGCGCGGGCCGCACGGCGCCATGCCGCGCGGACAGTCCGCTCTCCTTCCTCAATGGGGACGCTTTCCGGCCGTGGTCCGCCTCCCCTATGCCTCCGCCCGGAAAGCGCACGGTCGTGTCCCTATAAGTGTGTAGATGGTGAGGAGGGACGAGCGGGAAAGAGGGAAGCTCCTCGGTGAAACCAACCGAGCCGGTCTCCTCCTGGCAGAGGAGCCGAGGAGTTCCCCGACGTGGACGTTAGCGAGTTTGAGTCCCCCGCGCACGAAGAGGTGCAGGCCGACCTGCGGGCGCTTTTCCGCGGAGCCATCCGGATGACGCTGGAGGCCCTGCTGGAGGAGGATGTACGGGAGTTGGTGGGGGCCGGCCGGTGGCAGCGGATGGTGGGCCGGGCGGACGTGCGCAACGGCAGCTACCTGCGCACGCTGGTGACGACGGCGGGGGCCGTGGACGTGGCGGTGCCACGCACGAGGCACAGTGGTAGCGCGGGGGACGTGCTGGGCCGCTACAAGCGGCGCAGCGGGGAACTCGACGAGGCGATTACCAGTGCGTACGTGCAGGGCGTCTCCACGAGGAAAATGGGCAAGGTGACACGGGCCCTCATGGGCGAGGACGTCTCGCGTTCGACGGTGAGTCGGGTGACACGGACGCTGGAGGAGAAAGTGGAGGGCTTGCGCACCCAGCCCCTCACGCAGGCCTTCCCCTACCTCTACCTGGATGCCACCTTCCTGGACGCCAGGTGGGCGCGCACGGTGCAGAACGTCTCCGCCCTGGTGGCCTACGGCGTGGGCGAGGATGGGCACCGGCACCTGCTGGCGGTGACGCTGGGAGGTAGCGAGTCGGTGGACTCCTGGCTGGACTTGCTGCGCCAGCTTCTGGAGCGAGGGCTGAAGGGCGTGCGGCTCGTCATCGCCGACGGGCACGCGGGCCTGGCTGCCGCGGCCCGGCAGGCACTGCCCGAGGCGCGGCTGCAGCGCTGCACCGTGCACCTCACCCGGAACGTCCTCGCCAAGGCCCCCTGGCGGCTGCGTGGACGGCTGGGCAAGGAGACATCGGCCGTCTTCGAGGCCACCTCTCTCCAGGACGTCAGGAAGCGGCTGGAGGCCCTCCAGGAGGGGCTGGGGCGGCAGGTACCCGAAGCCATGGAGT
This sequence comes from Pseudomyxococcus flavus, assembly GCF_050038885.1. Classification (NCBI taxonomy): domain Bacteria; kingdom Pseudomonadati; phylum Myxococcota; class Myxococcia; order Myxococcales; family Myxococcaceae; genus Pseudomyxococcus; species Pseudomyxococcus flavus. The sequence goes on from NZ_CP143624.1 coordinate 9,261,828, forward strand.
GCCTGCGCGAGGGCTTCGCCGCCGCCACCTGCTTCTTCGCCTTCCCCAAGGCCCACTGGAAGCGCCTTCGCAATACCAACGGCCTGGAGCGCCTCCACAGCGAGGTGAAGCGCCGCATCCGCGGCGTCGGCGCCTTCCCGGACCGCGCCAGCACTCTGCGCCTCATCACTGCCGTCGCCCTAGAAGTCACGGGTGTCTGGGATGACCGCCGCTACCTCGACATGTCCCGGCTGAAATCAACCCCTGACACTGCCGCTGCATGATGCCGATAAGGGGCCTCCCTCCCCCGAACCCCCTCCGGACCAATTACACACGATTCGGGACTTGACCGTCGACTCTCGAGCACGAGATCAGGGACAGCCCCTAGCCCGTCAACGTCCCGAAGGCTTGAGCGAGTTTCGGCTACGACACACCAAGCTTCTCCCGATCAAAGTAGGCACTTTCGACCGAGGAGTGGGCACATGCATGAGAGTGTGGGAGGTACTCATCAATCCTAAAGCATGCTTGAGAAGTCCATGAATGGTAGAATCCACGCTTCTAGCGTCGCTGAAGAGCTGTCGGGGAACCTTCATGCTGCAGGTGACCAACACCACGCCATTTGAAGCAGGGATCGACCTGTTCCCGGACGCACAAGGGGTCGACACGCTTTACGTCGTGCTCAAGGCCACCTTCGAGTTCGGTCCTCCCGGGCAGGGCCTCCGCGTGGCCGAGAAGCAGGTCCCTGTCCTGACCGCCGACGTCCATTGGGGAGAGCCGGGCGCATCAAGCCTCCGGTACGCTGGCGAGCGACATCTCTGCAAGTCCTCCACGGATGTGTTGCTCATTGGACAAGCCCATGCGCCGCGGGGCAAGCCCGTGACGGAGTTGAATGTCCAGCTCTCCGTCGCAGGCCTCACAAAGAGCATCCATGTCACGGGAGACCGTATCTGGCGGTCGGGCCTCCTGTCTGCGGGGATCTCCTCCCCCGAGCCCTTCCTGACCATGCCCCTGACGTATGAGCGGGCCTTCGGCGGCATGCATGTCCCGGAGCGGGGAGAAGCGTCCTTCGAGCCCCGCAACCCGGTCGGTCGTGGGTTCCGAGGCCGGCGCGGTGCGCAGGAGCTGAATGGATTGCCGCTGCCGAATCTGGAGGACCCGCGTCATCCAGTCGCGAGGGCCGGAGACCGCGCCGTTCCCGCCTGCTTCGGTCCCATTGCTCCGTCCTGGGCTCCTCGCAAGCTCCACGCGGGTACCTATGACTCACGGTGGCGTCAGTACCGTGCGCCGTTCCTGCCCGAGGACTTCGACGCCCGATTCTTCCACGTGGCCTCGGCGGACCTCATCGCGCCCACCCATCTGAAGGGAGGCGAGCCCGTGAGGCTCGTGCACCTCGTGCCGGAGGGAGAGTGCCGGTTTCCACTCCCCCTCTGTGTGCCTGACATCCAGGCCCATATCGCGGGCCAGGTGGAGACGCCACGTCCCCACCTGGAGACCGTCCTCATCGAGCCCGAGGAGCGCCGCGTTTGCATGCTTTGGCGCGCCACCGCGCCGTGTGACAAGAAGGTCCTACAGGTCCGCCGGGTCACAGTCGGGCTGAAGTCGCTCCAATTGAAGTCATAGGACGGGGGGAACGGAAATGGATGGGCGCGGCGCATGGATTCACGGGGTCGGCATGACCACGCCGCTCGGGCTTCGCGCCGCAGCGACCGCTGCCGCCGTTCGCGGTGGCATCAGCCGGCTCCGCGAGAGCTCGATCATCAACCGCAAGGGAGCCCCCATGATTCTCGCCGCCCTGGCGGATTCGGACCTGCACCCGCTGTCACCGCCGCTCGCGAGCCGGCATGACCTGACCTCGCGACAGGTCCGGATGCTCCGGCTCGCCACGCTGGCGCTCCAGGAAGCCGCCTCGGTGATTCTGGGAGAGCCCCTGCCCCTCCTGCTGGCCGGACCCGAGCCCCACCCGAAGAAGCCCACGCCGGCGCTCGAGAAAGGGTTCCTGGAGTTGCTGTCGCTCCAGACAGGCGTCTCGCTGGACCTGGGGCGCAGCGAGGTGTCTTCAGGAGGGCGGGCCGGGGCGCTCGCGCTGCTGGGACGCGCCATGGAGCTGCTGTCCTCCCGGAAAGCCACCTCCATCCTGGTGGGAGGGGTGGACAGTCATCTGGACACGGGGCTTCTGGGCGTGCTGGACGAGGAGGGCCGGGTTCACGCGGAGGAAGTGCTGGATGGGTTCGTCCCCGGAGAAGGCGCAGGCTTCCTGCTCCTGTCCTCGCGGAACACCCTTCCGCCCTCCACGCGGCTGGCCTTCGTGTCCACACCCGGGCTCGGGGTGGAACAGGGCCACCGCTACAGCACCGAGCCCTACCTCGGGAATGGACTGGCCGATGCGATTCGTGCCGCGGTCAGGCGCGCTTCCGCCCCCCCGATCCGGACGGTCCTCGCGAGCTTCAATGGCGAGAGCTTCGGAGCGAAGGAGTGGGGCGTGGCCTTCATCCGGAACCGGGACGCCTTCCAGGAGGAACCGCGCATGGAACATCCGGCGGATTGCTTCGGAGACCTGGGCGCCGCATGTGGTCCGGTGCTCATCGGACTCGCGGCCCTGGGACTTAAGAAGGGCTACCTGCCCGGGCCGTGTCTGGCCTGGTGTTCTTCAGAGGGAGCGGCACGCGCGGCCGCGCTCGTGAGCAGCGAACCCGTTTAAAGGAGGATGTTCCGATGCCGAGCACGGTGTTTGTCAACTTCCGCGGCGTGGTCCATCAGGGCAGCGGTGGCATGAATATGGTGTTCCCCGACGTCTGCAAGACGCCCTCCCCCGCTGGGCCGGTGCCAATTCCCTATCCCAACATCGGCAAGTCCAGCGACACCGCGAAGGGCCCCAAATCGGTCGTGGTGGAGGGGAAGATGCCCATGGTGAAAGGCTCGAAATACAGCGTCACCGCGGGTGACGAGGCGGGCTCGGCGGGCGGGGTCGTCAGTGGCTCCACGAAGGGCGAGGCCGAGTTCATGCTGTACTCGTTCGACGTGAAGTTCGAGGGAAAGAACGTCTGCCGTATGGGCGACCCCCTGTTCCACAACAAGAAGAACATCATGGGTTGAGGAGCACGCCATGCCCAACCAATTCGATGGAGCCACGGGTCCCGCGGGCGGCCAGGTGAAACAGGCCGAAGAGGCGCAGCGGAAGAAGTGCAAGTGGTCCAATTGCGAGGGACACGAGAAGGACCTCAACCCCGAGTACCGTCAGGGAAATGTCGCGCGCCAGGGGCAGAAGCTGAGGGACAATCTCCTCGCGAAGAATCTGGAGCCCTGGAATGGGGGCGGGCACGGAGAGACCAATATCCGGAAGATGTACCTGGACCAGCGCAAGGATGGAGTCATCACTCCCAAGGCGGACACCTACCCATACCGCATCGAGGCGCACCACATCCTCCCCGTCGAAACGGTGGAGAGCACATCGACACTGAAGGACAATGCCGTGCTCGCGGGCTGGGATATCAATGACCTCTCCAACGGCATGATGCTACCGAAGGACGAGATGGACGTGGCGCTCCACCGCTTGCAGCAGCACAACGGGAGTCACCCTGGCTCTTATACGAAGCCCATCAATGAGCGGCTTCAGAGCATCGAGGAGTTCTATGAGAATGCCTGCCAGGACAAGGAAGACGTGGCGATGCAGCTCGCGCTCGGGCAGGCGCTCCAGATGTTGTCCAATACCGTCAGGGACAAGATCGTGAATATCCGGCAGCATGCCAGCGGGAAGGATTACATGGGGCTGCACCTCGACGCCCTGGTCGTCTTCCGCTCAGCCGTGCAGACCCTGGAAGACCGCCGGCAGCGATACATGGAGCAGCAGCGACAGCAGATTTTCGACAACACCCAGCGCAAGACCTCGTGAGGAATCCTGATGTACTACGTCATCCGCTACGGGCCCGCTGAAGACAATTCCGCGGACCTGTACATGGACCCCATCCCGGGGAAGAAGGTGTCTTTCACCCGTGGAGAGCGGCTGGGAACGCTCCCCCTGCTGACCTTCCGCAAGCGCGCGGGAGACCGGGGCGCGTTTCTGGACTATTTGGGGTCGTCGCCCCCCTGCATGGTCGTTTCCGACCGGTTCGTGGAGGCCCTGCGGTCCGTGGGAGTCGACAACGTCGACTTCTACCCGGCCCAGCTCGTTGATGAAGCCACTGGCAAAGCGACCCCGGGCTATCAGGCCGCCAACGTGGTGGGGCTCATCGCCTGTGTTGACGCGGCGAAGTCCGTCTATACATTGATGCCAGGCCTCCCCGAGGGGGGGGCCATCCCCAAGAATGGCATCTTCGAATTCAAGTCCATGCACCTCGATTACACCAAGGTGCATGGCGCGAAGATATTCCGACTCTTCGAGACCACGTCCACCATCATCGTCCACGAGTCTGTCAGGGATGCCATCGAGAAGGCCGGACTGCGGGGCATCCGACTGATTCCTGCAGAGGGATTGGACGCATTCTACTGACAGCAGGAGGAATCCATGCGGACCAGGGCTGGAGGCGAGGAAGCAACCGACGAGCCCACGCAGGAGCAGCCTTCCATGCGACGTGGACCCCGGTTCGGATGGATTGCAGGCACGGACGCGCAGGGGGGCCTGTGTGTGGACTTCCCAGGCAATCCGTCAGGGCCGCTCGCCACCCGCTCACTCGTGTCGCTTGATGCGAGGGAGCTGGAGGAGGCCATCTCACAACGACGGGGCGCCTTCCTCCTCTTCGAGGAGGATGACCTCTCGCGGCCAGTGCTCGTGGGGCTGAGTCAGGCGGTGTCCCCGTCGCCGCTGCTGGAGGCACTCTTCGGAGGCGGCGAGCCGGGCCTGGATGCACAGGTGGATGGCAGGCGGGTCGTCCTGGAAGGCGAGGAGGAAGTGGTGCTTCGGTGTGGGGAGGCCAGCATCACCCTGCGACGCAACGGCAAGGTCCTCATCCGCGGTCTGCAGGTGGAGACCCATGCGGCGGGCACCAATCGAATCAAGGGCGCTTCGGTGAAGGTCAACTAGGAGTGTGTCGCGGTAATGGGGTTGGGAGCGAGGCGGGGTGAGAGACGCCGGTGGGCCGCAGGGTGCGGCAGGCCGCTACGCTGCTGCCGTCGCTCGGAAGAGCTTGAGGAGGTTGTGGGTGGCGCAGATGAGGGCCCACTCCTCCCGGGCGGCCTTCAGGCCTCGGCGCAGCAGGGCGCGGATGCCGCGTGCCTCTTTGATTTGGCCGAAGACGGGTTCCACAATCGCCTTGCGCATTCGGTACACCTCCTTGCCTCGCTTCGTCGCCAGCTTCCGGACCATCCGCTCCTTGGGGGTGAGCCCCGCGGGCGGACGGCCCCTGACTTTCGGTGGCGCTTCTCCATGCTTCTGGCGGCCGGTGGCGAGGTACGGCTCGACGCCCACCGACTCCAGCCAGCGGACATTCTTCGCCGAGAAGTAGCCCGCGTCCGCGCTCAGCTTGCCTGGCACTTCTTCGAGGTGGGCGGCCACCCGGTCCACCAGTGCCGGCAGGTGCTCGGCGTCCGGAGGCTGGTTGGTGAGGGCCTGGGCGACAATCACCTGGTGCGCCGCGTCCACCGCCGCCTGCGCGTTGTAGGCCTGCTCGAAGCTTGCGCCCTTCTTCATGATTCGGCTGTCGGCGTCGGTGAAGTTGCGCTGCGCCTTCGGCGTCGGCTTGCCCTCGGCCGTGTGGGGCACGGTGTGGCCGGGCAAGTCCTGGGCGGGCGGGGGCGCGTCGTCGTCATCATCCTTGCCCTTGTCTGCTTCGGCGGCCGCCTTGGCTTCGGCCTCCAGCGCCTGCCGGGCCTGACGAATGCGCTGCAGCCGCTCCCGCGTGCGCCGCAACTCCTCGGGAAGCTCGTCGCCTCGCTTGCCCTTGCCGTGGCGGGCGTCCTCTTCCGCGTCGACGGCCTCCGCCTGGGCCAGCAGGTGCCGCACCTGCTCGCGCAGCTTCCCTTCCTCCTGCTTCATCCGCTCGTAGCTCATCGCCTTGTGCTTGCTGGCGTTCGCCTTCAGCTTCGTGCCGTCCAGCGCCACGTGCCCCAGCTTCACCAGCCCCGCCCTCGCGCACAGCTTCAGCATCTGCACGAAGAGACTCTCGAAGTGCGCCCCGTGCCGACGTCGAAACTCCGAAATCCGCGAGTGGTCTGGGGACTGGTTCGCCGCCAGCACGCGGAAGGCCACGTCCTCCTGCGTCTTCCTCTCAATCTTCCGAGAGGACGTCACCCCGGTGCAGTACGCGTACAGCAGCAGCGCCACCATCATCTTCGGCTCGTACGGCGGGTAGCCTCGCAGCTGCTTCTCGTACGACTCGTAGATGGGCCCCAAGTCCAACTCCTCCACCACCTCCAGCACGAAACGCGCGAGGTGGTGCTCCGGCAGCCAGTCCAGCAGCGACGGCGGCAGCAGGAAGTCCTGCTGCACATTCCAGGGGCGGTACTTCTTGCTCATGCGGGGCATTGAGCCCCTTCAGACTCCGCCGGGCAAGCCCCTCGCGATTACCGCGACAGGCTCCTAGGGATGCGCTGGCCATGATCCTCTGGGACGTCATCGAAGAGCACCTGGACGAAGCCGCCTTCCTCTGGCTCCAGTGGGAGCGCGCGCTCGTCTCACCACGGTATGTGCTCAACGAGGTGATGAATGGCCCGGAAGAGCGGCTGCTGGCACATCTACAGGGGCTGCACGAATGTGGGGCACCCGCCGTGGAGCGCCTGCTGCTGCCCGCCCTGGAGGAGGAGCCCGGGAGGATTTGCGCCGCCGCCTTGACGCTCCTGGCAGACGGGGCGCGCGAGCAGGTGGATATGCTCCTGGGGCGCCTGGATGCGGATGGCACGGTGTATCAGGCGTGCATCCAGCGCGTGCTGGAGCTGGCAGGAAGCGAAGCACTCACATCCTGTCTGCGCGCGCTGCTGGAGGAGGGCAAGGCTCCCGCGCTCGCTCTCGCGTATGTGATGGGAGCACTGAGTGTCCGCACCCGGGACATTCCAGGGCTCGCGCTCGGGTCCTTCCTGTCCAGCGAGGAGCCGTTGCTTCGGGCCAGTGCCCTGAGGGCCGCCGGGCGCTGGGGCCGGTCCCTGCCGGCGGCGCTGCTCCGGAGCGCCCTGGATGCGCCTTCCTCTGACGTCAGGGAGGCGGCGCTCGAGGTGGGGCTGCTGCAGGGAGAGCGGGCCGCGTGGGACGTGTGCTGGCACTTCGTCTCATCGCGGCTCCCGGGATGCCGGCTCGCCTTGCGCCTGCTCGCGATGGGAGGTGCGCAGCAGGACGTGGAGAGGCTGGCTCGGCTACTCGAAATCCCGGAGCTTCGAGAAGACGTCCTCCGCGCACTGGCGGCCAGTGGACGGCCGGAAGCCGTGGAAGCGTGTCTGCCGTTGCTGCGCGAAAAGAAGGTGGCCCACCTGGCTGGTGAGGTCTTTTCCGCTACCACCGGCGTGGTGTTGGAGGGTGCGCTCGTGCGTGAACCCTCCGAGGAGGGCGAGGAGGAGGAAGCGCCCATCCTCCCCCCTGTCTCGGAGGAGTGCGCAATCCTGTGGGCCGAACGGGAGCTGCCTCAGCCGGAGCCCGACGCAGTGGAGGCGGCGTGGAAGGATGTGAGGAAGCGGTTGGCGTCGGGGAAGCGCTACCTGGGAGGTCAACCGCTGGCGGCTGAGCATTTCTTGAGCACGCTCAAGCTGGCCCCCATGCGACGCAGGGGGGACCTGGCATTGGAGGTCGCCATCCGGAGCAAGGGGCAGTGGCGCGTGGATACGCGAGGCTTCACCTTGCTCCAATGCAAGCAGTTGGAGGGCATGTCACCCACGAGCCTGTCTCACCTCATGCGTCACTTCGGTGAGCTGGCCACACGCTGAGCCGTGCATCGGGCCACGGCCGGTCTCTCACACAAGGCTCCAGTTCACGACAGTGCCACCCATTGACACTGACAGTGAACACATGAACTCCTCTGGTGTGAATCACCAGGGGGCGTGCATCCGTGAGCCGAGCGACTTCAAAGTCGGTACGTCGGAATGAGTCGACCCGGCCTTCGGATTCGTCCAGGCATCTCGAAAGCACACCGTCGGAGCGGTCCGCGCCTGGCGTACCCGCATTCCTGCGCGGGAGGCCCAGCGAGAGTGGCCCTGGCGCACGCGCCCGCCCCTCCGCCTCTGCCGCATCGGGCGTCCCGCGCTACATGCGCGGCGGACTGACGTCGTCCCTCGGACCTCCCGTCCAGGCGCAGTGCGCGGCGTGCGAGTCCGGTGGCGGTCCCTGCGCGGCTTGCGGCGACAAGAATGCCGTGCAGCCCAAGGAAGCCGGCGGCACGGTTGAGTCGCGGCCCTCGGCCATTCGACGCGAGGCCCATGCCGGTGTGAAGGATGCCAACGCTCCCCTTCCCCACTTCGCACTGCTCCAACAGGCATTCGGCCGCCATGACCTGTCGAACATCAAGGCCCGTGTGGGCGGCGAGGCTGCGCTCGCAAGCGACCGGATGGGGGCCCATGCCTTCACCATGGGCAATCGCATCGCCTTCCGCGCACCGCCAGACCTGAGGCTGGCGGCGCACGAAGCTGCCCACGCAGTCCAGCAGCAAGCGGGCGTACAGCTCCATGACGGCGTGGGTCACCCAGGGGATCCCTACGAACGCCAGGCGGATGAAGCCGCTGATGCCGTCGTCCGAGGCGAGACCGCCGAGCCCATCCTCAACCGCACCGTGGGCCCCTCCGGTCCACCCGTCGCGGAAACGTCACCGAGCGAAGCCCCCGTCCAGCGCTTCCTGGCCGTCAATGCCCACCGCCTCTTCGAGCCTCCGACTGCACCGTCTCGAATGCCCAGGGCTCGAGGCGGAGGAGGCTCCTCAGCCGGCGGCGCGCGCACGTCCGCTGAAGCCCGCTCTTCCCAGGACGAGAACTCCACCGAAAGCAGCTCGGGAGCCGCTGGAAGCGCGCTCGGCGCCGCCGCAGGTCCCGCGACCGACGCACTGAGCTCCGGCACCTCGGAGCCCACGAGCGATACGCCTGCTCCTCCCGCAGCTAGCGATACCGCACAGCAGTGCACTGGAGGCAGCGACAACGCCACCTGCTACACGGCCGACATCGAAGAGCCGGAGACGGAGCCCGAGCAGGAGCCTCCTGAGCCCGAGCCCACGGAGTCGCAAGAGGCCGCATCCAGCGTCAGCCCGGATGCGGAGGAGCAGGACATCTGCCCCATCGAGGAGGCCATCTCCCAGCAGGCCCCCTCCCCCGATGAAGCCGCGGCACCCGCGCAGTCGACGCTGGAGAGCAATGCTTCCACGCCGGAAGCCGCTGCATCCTCCTCGGAAGCGGCCTCCACGAGCGACACCAGTGCCACGCAGGCCCCGGAGGCCACTGGAGCTCACGGCGCGGCCACCGAGGAAGATGCCGCGAATGAGGCCGCTAGTGCGCCGCTGGATGAAGCCATCGCCACGACTGAGGTCCAGCGGTGGGATGCCGTGGCCACCCATGGCAACGCGTCCGCCGCGCTCGCCAGCGCCGGGGCAGGCACCATCGCGCTCCGCGGCGGCGCTCAGTTCGTACCGACGCCGGGTGCGACCGCGCAGGACGACGCTCGCCGGGTCGCCGCGAACGCACGAGCGGGCACGTTCTTCCGTCATGCGGCCGACCGCATCGAGGACGCGGTCCTCCTCACCCTGGATGATGTTCCAGCGCGCATCGGTGCGCTCGCCGAGACGTACAAGAGCGCCATCTCCTCCTCCATGGAGGAACAGAAGGCGGCCATCAGCGCCAGCGTCGAACAGGCACGCATCGCCGCCACGGCCCAGGCCGACGGTGCCCGCCAGCACGTCCTGTCCGAGCATGAGGCCACCGTCGCCACCATCCACTCGGAGACCGATAGCGCGCTCGCCTCGCTCCAGACCGCCTACGACTCCAGCCTGATGCTCGTTGACGAGCAGGAGTCCAGCACGCTGGACAGCGTCAACTCCCTCTACGCCCAGGCCCGCATTGCCCACGAAGCACTCGGCCCGACCGTGGGCGACGAGTGCATCCAGCTCGGCGAGGAGTACGCGGAGAAATACGAAGACTGCAAGATCAACAAGAAGGACAGCTTCTTCGCGGGCTACCTCACCGACCGCCGCGCCGAGGCCCAGATGAAGGCCGCGCGCGAGACGGCCAAGGGCTATCGCAAGAGCCTGGTGGACACGGCCACGAAGCAGGCCGGCGAAGTGATGAAGGGGCGCCAGCGGGACCGCTGCGGCGTCATCGCCGCGGCCCGCCGCGCCCGCGAAACGCTCGACACCCAGTACGAGCAGCTCGTGTCCGCGCTGGAGAGCAGCCGTACGCAGGCGCTGTCCCAGGCGGAGACCACCCGCGACTCGATGCTCGCCTCCGTCGACTCGGCATTCATCACCGAGCTGGACCGGCTGGACCGCCACGAGCACGACCAGCGACAGTCCGTCAACGACACGGGCTACCTGCAACAGGTCCTCATCGAGCTGGCGGCCTTCGCCTCGGCGGCGTCCATCCAGAATGCCGTGACGGGCGCCATCGACACCGTGGTGCAAGCGCTCACGAGCGTGCGCGACCTGTTCGCCACGCAATCCGCTCCAGAGGGCAAACACCTGGAGCGCATCCTCGGGCAAGCCATGGGCGGGCTCGAAGGCGGACTGGATGGCCTGGTCACCCAGGTGGAGCACGGAGCCGCCGGCGCCTTGGAGCGCGTGGACGGCGTGGGGAATCAGGGGCTGGAGGCCATGCTGCGCCTGGGCCAATCCTCCGAGGAAGCGACAGCGGCCCTGGTCGATTCCTTCACGGCCTCCATGGGCGCATTGGCGGCGGGAGCGACGACGAGCTTCGGCCAGCAGCGCGACGCGTTCACCACGCAAACCCAGCAGGTGGCCTCGGACGGAGCCACCGGCCTGGAGACCGTGGCCACCGGCTTCGAAACGACCTGCGCGACGATTCTCACCCATGTCGAGAGCGCGCTGGTGGACTCCGCCGACGCGCTGGAGCAGAGCCTCCGCGACTCCAAGGCGCAGCTCGACTGCGACATTCCCACCCAGGCCCAGGAGGCGGCCTCGAAGGAGCAGCCCGCCTGGAAGGGCGTGCTGGCGGTGGTGCTCATCATCGCCATCGTCATCGTGGTGGCGCTGGTCGTCGGCCCGGCGGTCATTGGCGCGGTGGGCGCGGCGGCGAGCGCACTGGGCGCCGGGACAGCAGCGGCCGCGACCATCGGCACCATCGTGGGCGGTGCCATTGTCGGCGCGGCGACGTCGGCCACCATCCAGGTCCTCAACAACTGGGCGTCGGGTCAGCGCCTCCTGGAGGGCGTGGACAGGGCAGCCCTGATGGGCGCGATCGGCGGCGTGTTCGGCGCGGGCGCGGGCGCCATCATCCAGCACACCGTCAAGAGCGTGGCCATCCAGTTCGTGGCCAACGTGGCCGCCGATGCGGTGCTGGAAGTCGGCACCCAGCTCGTCACGGGCGAGTTCTCCTGGCATGCGCTGGGAATGTCCGTGCTGATGTCCGTCGTCACCGGCGGCTTCGGCGAAGTCCCTCGCATCAAGCGCGTCCAGCAACGGTGGATGGCTCGCGGCGCGGGCATCGTGCCCGGATCAGGGGCCCGTACCTTCCGCGACTCCATCGCTCCCCGCCCCCCAGCGGAGAGCGAGGCCTCGACGACCGTAAGCCCCCGCCCCGAGGCCGAGGCCGACGTCGCGACGACGCCACGTCCCGAAGCTGAGGCCGACGTCACGACGCCTCGCCCCGAGGCTGAGGCCGACAGCGCGACGACGCCACGGTCCGAGGCCGAGGCCAGCACGACGCCACGTACCACGGCGGAAACAGACGTTGCCACCGTCTCCACGCCCCCACGGCCCGAGGCAGAAGTAGCGAGCACCGCGACTCCGCGCCCCGAAGCCCAGTCGGAACCCAGCACAACGCTTCCCCCAAAGACCGAGACAGAGCCCGCCCTCAGTCCCGAATCTCCTGTGGGGACGAATCCGCGCGCCAACGCAGATGCGGAGCTGGACGGCCGGGCAGCCGCGTCCAGCTCCACCGGCACGAAGCCCAAGGACGAGCCCGGCAATTTTGAAGACATTGAGATCAATCCGGACGGGCGCGCACGTCAGACGGTGGGCTGGTCTGGCGACATCAACGCTCCGTCCGCGAGCGCGCCTCACCTCGAATTCATCAAAAACGGCATCGACTTCATGGAGAGCGTCTCCAAGGGAATGCGGAGCCGACTGGACGAACTGGTCCACAAAGTCTATCCGGGCGACGCCGCCGCGTTGGCAGAGTTCAACACTCGAATGCAGGAGATCTCCAACGATCCGCTCATGCAGAGAAACCTCGGAGACCTCCGGAAGGACTACCTGGCGAACAAGGCAGAAATCGAGCGCATCGAGGCCCTACAGGCAGACCTCACTCACGAATACAACCGGTACAAAAACGCCCGAGACTGGCTGCTGACGTCAATGGAGAGTCGCTCCCTCAAGAACGAAGCGAAGGCCGCGGAGGTCATGAGCGAGTTGCGCAATGCGCTCCTGGGAGAAGCGACCCCACATGCAGCGGCGATTGCAGATGCACCAGCCATTACACAGGAGGGCTTGGACGCCATCCATGCCTACGGCCGAACAGAGGCACAGGTTCGCGCAGACATCAATGAGCACTACCGGATGACGGGCAATGCGCCGCCAGAAGGATTCTTCTTGACCAAGGGGCCGAGGCCTGAGGACAACCGTGCGGAGTACTACCATGCCGCGCGCTTCATCAACGTCGGAGACCAACCTTCATCGACGAAGATGCATCACGAGCTCTCCCACCGCATCGAGCACATCGATCCCGAGATTTCTTCGGCATCCAAGTCCTTCGTCGAAGCCCGCGCCCGGCGTTTCGTCCAACCGGGACAGCCCATTGAAACGAAATCGCTGCGGGACCTCACCGGCATCGAATCCTACGAATCCTACGAATTTGCCTACGAAGGTGGGTTCATCGACCCGTACGTTGGGAAGGTCTACAACAGCCCGGCGACCGAGGTCGTCACGATGGGTCTTGAGCGCTTCAATAGTCCAACGAAGATGGCGCAACTCTATCGTCAGGACCCAGAGCATTTCTTCTACGTGCTAGGTGTGGTCCAGCGGATGAGGGCCCGAGCCGGCCTCACGATGCCCACCACCTCAAACACGCCTGGAAATTGAGCGATGTTCCGCTACCGATTGATGACCCCGCCCTCATCGCCGTTCGCGCGCTTCAAGAAGGAAATCGTCGTCTGGCTCGAGGCCGAGTACCGAGATCAGAGTGCTCGCCTGCAGTTCGAAGGCCCAACGCCACTCGTGGCAGAGGTCCGAAGAGCGCTCGGAAAGGCTCCGGGGTACCGAGGGCGCGAAGTAGACGTCGATCACACACTCACGCCGCTCGACCTGTTCGAGGCGATGAAGAGCAATGTCATGCGACCGTTCGACCCGAAGTTGGTCGAGGGTGAAATCGTGCTCACGCGCCCAAGTCCTCCGACGATGACAACTGAGGAGCTCACGCGGAGCTTCGCAAACTGGTTCGCAATCTGGCTCGTTTCGGCCCTGCCAGGGCCCGTCAAGGTCCGGAGCTACGAATGGGAGCACCTCGTCAGGGCGCTGCAAGGCATGCTCTTCGACTGGTCGTTCTGGCGCCCCAAGCACGAGTCCCGGGAGCAGGCCGCCGGCGCCTTGGCGCCTCTCCTTGGCAAGGCCCTGGCCCATGAGACGACTCGACTGAGAGACGAATATGAGAGCCGCCCTGTCGCGCAGCGGCTCGTTCCCCCCTCGCTGACGCCGGAGGAGGCGCACGAGGTCGCCAGTGTCTTCGTCGAAGCGTTCGACACCGCGGCCCCCGGCACTGATGGCGCGGCGGCCCTCATCGTCCAGCTGCATGAGAAGCTCCATGCGCTCGGCCTCATGAGTCGGAGGCAGGCATGACCTCCAGCGCGCGCGATACCCTTCAGGCTCTTCAGCAGCGAAAAGCCCGCGCGCGAGACCTTCATCTGCACGGTGCCGACCTCGCGGGTGCCCAGCTTGATGACCTGCGCGGAGACAATCTCGAGCTGGGCCAGGCCAACCTGCGTGGCGCCAACCTCCGCGGCGCTCGGCTCAACGCCTGTTCGTTGGAACGGGCGGTGCTCGAAGAAGCCGTGTTGGAGGGCGCAACGCTGCGGCAGTGCCGACTCGACGGCGCCCACCTGACACGCGCCCGCCTCTCCGAGGCCCGTATCGAGGACAGCTTCGCGCGCGGCTCGGACCTTTCCCAAGCGGACCTGCGCAAAGCGCGGCTCTCGGAGACCTCCTTCGCGCGCGCCATCCTCCGTGAGGCCATTCTGGACGGAGCAGAAGGCGTCGGCGTGGAGCTACGTGGCACGGACCTCGCGGGCGCGTCGCTCGTGGACGCACGGCTGGACGAGGCGGACTTCCGCGGCGCCGACCTGACGGGTGCCAACCTCTCGGGCGGAAGCTTCCGCCATGCGGACTTCCACGGAGCCATACTGGAGGGCGTGCAGTGGACCGGGAGCGACCGCACCGGTGCCCGCTTCGACGCGGAAGACAGCGCCCAGCCCCCCTCCCCACCCGGCGGTACGAGCGTCCCTCCCAGTCCCCCAGAGCGCTTCGATGCCACGGCGCTCGCCACCTGGCTTGGAAGTCTGATGGAACACGCGGTGCGCACCGTTCCTGGCAGTACGACGCAAGGCACGTCCAAGCGAGGCCCTGAGACTCCCGCCGAGTTGTTTCAACTCCTGGGCTCGCTACAGCAGGACCTCTCCTCTCGCGGCGTCGAGCTTCCGGACCTGACCTCACGCCTCCAGCCACTCCTCTCTGCCCTGGAGCAGGGAGGCGATGAGCCGCCCGAGGAATGGAAGGCCTGGCTCGAAGCGCTCACCCCAGCGGGAGACGATGCGCGTGAGCCCAGTGCAGAAGAGCTTGTTCGAGCCCTGCTCACCCGGCTTCAGACGCCGCGCTGAGCAACACCCACCGTCTCAACAGGTTTCACTTAATTCACCCACCGTATGAGGTGACTTGACTAAGTGTCCGTGTTTCGACACGATATCAACACTCGAAGGCGAATTGAGTTTCACCTTCAGCATGTCCACGCGGTGCACTTGGGGGGACCAGAGTGGCCGGCTTTTCCGCCATCTATTCGGTAGGCGATTCGCTGGTCTCGTATCTGCGACACGCCTACGAGCTGTCTCACGAGCCCGAAGGCCTGCCCACGTGCCGCTTCGAGCTCGTCCCCAGCGGGAAGATGGCTGGAAGCGAGACAAACGCGCCTCCGGTCGAAGTCCCTGGCGTCACCCTCTTCCTCTACCGCGTCGCCGTCAACGAGCACCTGCGCAACGAGCCGCGTGCTGAAGCGCCTCCGCCGCTCGCGCTCGACCTGCACTACCTGCTCACCGTCTGGTCTGAAAACGTCGACGACGAGCACCGCATCATGGCCTGGGTCATGTTGCAGCTTCACACGCACAACGCGTTGAGCGCCTCGGACCTGTCCCCCGTGGGCGCGTGGGGCCCGGACGAGCTGGTGCAAATCGTCCCCGCCGAAATCCCTCAGGAAGACGTCCTCCGGATGTGGGACGCCTTGCGACGCCCATACCGCCCATCCGTCACGTACGTCGCCCGGGTGGTGTGTATCGACGTGCAGGGCAAGCCCGCCGGCAGGCCCGTGGTGGCGCGGCGCTTCGACTTCACGGACGAGGTGCCCGGGCGATGATTCTCGATCGCACGGAGAGCCGCGCCCTGGCCGCCATCCGCTTCCTGGATGCGGAGACGCAACGCCCGCTCACGGAGCCTGTCACGCTCGCCGGGCAGGGCCTCCGCTTCGCACGCAACGTCCGCGGGCTCCACGTGGTGACGGACGCACCCGGCTTCTCCAGCTATGCCGCGAGCTTCGAGCTTCCGGACCCGCTGCCCGACGCCGCCACCTTCACGCTGGTGGTGAGCGACCCGTCGCGCCGCTACCTGGACCGGAGCTTCACGCTCGAGCTGCCGCGCAACGCAACACCCCCGCCCACGGGCCAGCCTTTGCCGCCCGACTCCGTCTTCCGCCCGGTGGACGTCACGCTCTACCCGTCGCCGCTGATGCGCCCGTCCGCTCGCAGCGCGGTGGTGCGGCTCCGGGTGGTGGACGTCAACGACCTGCCAGTGCCCGGCGCGCTGGTGTCGCTCTCCCTGGCCGAACCGGAAATCACCCGATGGGGCCTGTCGAACGAGCGGGGTGACGCGCTCATCCTCGTGCCCGGCATTCCCATCGCGGACTGGGGCAACCCCGAAGCCCCCATCCACTTCACCTTCAACGTCGCCGCTGCCTGGGCGGCACTGCCGCAGCCTCCCGACCCCGACGCACTCTCCCAGGACTTCCACCCCTTGAGCAGCACCCTCGACGTCGCGGCCGGCGAAGAGGTCACCACCACCATCAAGCTCGATTGGGTCGAGCGCTGAACGCAGACCATGACGGCGCGGTTGCGCGCCACATAACGAGAGAGAGGGGGCTCGCGTGCCTGAATATCTCGCACCCGGTGTCTACGTCGAAGAGACGAGTTTCCGAGCCAGGTCCATCGAGGGCGTCAGCACCAGCACCAGTGGCTTCGCGGGCCCGGCGCGCAAGGGCCCCATCTCCGGCACGCCGTCGCTGGTGACGAGCTTCCCCGAGTTCGTCCGCCTCTTCGGTGGCCTCGCGGACCTGGACCTCGCGGGCACTCCGGAGACGACCAACTACCTGGCGCACTCGGTGCGCGCCTACTTCAACGAGGGCGGCTCCCGCCTCTACGTGGCACGCGTCTTCTCGGGAACGCCGGCCACGGCCACCGCGAGCGCGGGGGTCATCCCCAACGCCGACGCGAACCTGCGCGCGCGCTTCATCGCGCGGTTCCCGGGCCGCTCCGGCAACGGGAGCATCACCGTCCGGGAGGTGCTCGCGCCCGCCACCGTCGGGGCCATGCGGCGCGCCCCCACCGGCAGCATGGTGAGGCTGAATCAGACCGCCGCGTCGGCCGCACGCGTGGTGGGTACGCTGCCTCCGCCCTTCAACGTGCCCAATGGCACCACGCTCACGCTGACGCTCGACGGCACCAACGACGTCACCCTCACGTTCTCCGGGCGCAACGCCGAAGCGGCCGCGGCGGCGGAGCTCGACCCCACGACGACGTTCCTCGAAGCCAACAGCACGCTCACCGTCTCCATCAGTGGACAGCAGCAGACCCTCACCCTGCCCACGGATGTGCCGCTGACACCCGCGGAGGTCGTGGACGCCCTCAACCGACAGCTCCGCGGCGGGTACGCGCGGCTCAGTGGCGCCGATGACGCAGCGCCCGTTGGCCGCCTCATCCTGGGTACGGATGTCCGAGGTACCGAGGCCCTCATCCAGGTCTCCGCGAACCCGCAGCTCAAGCTCGCCGAACAGACGGTCGATAACTCGGGGGACCCACAGAGCAACGTGGGGGACCTGGGCGCAGTGACTCTGGAGGACATCCAGGCGCTCCTGGGCGCCAACGCCACGGCCTCCGTCGATGACAACAAGCTCGTCATCAGCCACCCGCAGCCCGGTTCCAGCCATTCCGTGGAGGTGGCGGCGGTCAGCTCCAGCGCCCTGGGCCTGGACGCGGCCACCACGGAGCCCGGCACGGATGGCACGGCGGGCGTGACCTGGTGGGTGAAGCAGGCAGACGCCACCTGGTCCAACGGGAGTGACACGTTGCCGCTGCCGAGCGATGACGCGTCCCAGTTCCAGCAGCTCCCGGGAGACAGCAGCTTCGTCACGTTGACCGTCATCACCCTGGACGGCGACGGCCAGGAGCGAGTGTACGAGGGGCTCGGCGTGGACCGCGCCCACCCGCGCTACCTGGGCCATGTGCTCACCCCATCGCCAACCACCCTCTCCGAGCAGATGGAGCGGCTGTATGCGTTCGAGGCGGGCAGCGGCGTATCCACCTTCGCCCTCCGCGCGGCCCTGGCCACGGGGTCCTTCGCGCTCACCGGCGGCTCCGACGGGAGCGAGCCCGGAGCGGCCGCGTACGAAGACGCGTTCAGCAGGCTGGGCAGTGTGGAGGACATCTCCATCATCGCCGCGCCGGGTTCCTCGGCCTTCTCCTCGGCGCAGGCGGTGCGGCTGGGGCTCATCAGCGCCGCGGAGCGACGCCGCGCCTACCGCATCGCGGTGCTCGATACGCCGCGCGGGATGGGGCCGCAGGACGCGCAGGCGATTCGCGCGCAGATGGACTCCACCAAGGCGGCGCTCTACTACCCATGGGTGGTCGTGGCCAATCCGCTCGCCGGGCCCGAGTCGGCGGATGTCCCACGCGAAATCGCGCTGCCGCCGTCCGCCTTCCTGTGCGGCATCTACGCCCGGAACGACATCGAACGAGGCGTGTTCAAGGCGCCCGCGAATGAGGTGGTCCGCGGGGCGCTGCGCTTCGAACAGGACATCTCCTTCGCGCAGCAAGAGACGCTCAACCCACAGGGCATCAATTGCCTGCGCTTCTTCCCTGGCCGCGGCTACCGCGTGTGGGGCGCCCGCACCATCAGCTCCGACCCGGAATGGAAGTACGTGAACGTGCGGCGCTACTTCAACTTCCTGGAGCGCTCCGTGGACGAGGGCACGCAGTGGGCCGTGTTCGAGCCCAATGGCGAGCGCCTGTGGGCCAACATCCGCGAGACCATTGGCAGCTTCCTGGAGAACCAATGGCGCACCGGCGCCTTGCTGGGCACGGACCCGAGGCAGGCGTTCTTCGTCCGGTGTGACCGGACCACCATGGACCAGAACGACCTCGATAACGGCCGGCTCGTCTGCCTCATCGGCGTGGCGGTGGTGAAGCCCGCTGAGTTCGTCATCTTCCGCATCGGCCAGAAGACGGCAGATGCCCGGACCTAACGCAAAGGACTCGCCGCCATGCCCACTCGCCCCACGCCCTATGGCGCTTTCAATTTCGAGATCAGCTTCGATGGCACGTCCTTCGGTGGATTCTCCGACGTGTCCGGACTGAGCACCGAGGTCACCGTCTCCGAGTACCGCGACGGCACCGACCCGGAGAACCACGTGCGAAAGGTGCCCGGCACCTTCAAGACGGGCGACGTCACCCTCAAGCGTGGCGTCGTCGACTCGAGGGCCATCTGGACGTGGGTGGAGGACGTGCGCCGCAACGGCCCGCTGGGCCGCAAGGCCGCCGTCACCATCCGCTTGCTCGACGAGGCGCGCAACCCCGTGCAGTCCTGGAAGCTGGTGAACGTCACGCCCCTGAAGTTCACCGGCCCCACGCTGGCCGCCAAGGGTGGCGGAGACGTGGCCATGGAAGAGCTCGTCCTGGCCGCGGAGACGGTGCGGATGGGCTTCCCGGACGTGGACTGAGCGGAGCAACAGGGGGAGCTCCCGGGCCATGCGGCGACTGACCTTCGAAGTCACAGAACGCGTGGCGCCCACCGCGCCCGAGCGGATGGACGTGGCCCTCTTCGTGGGCTTCGTCCGCCGCCGGCCGGGTGCGTCCGTGCCCGCCGCGCTGTCTCGCTACCTGTTCGAGCAGGGTTGGATGACCGCCCCCACGCTCCGCGTGGACCCCAACGACGCGCAGGACCCGCTCACCGACGTCCCCCTGCCCCTGGAGAGCTTCTCCGCCTTCGAGCGCCTCTTCGACTGGAGGGCCCGCACCGGAACCGCTCCCGACGAGGCCACGGCCCTGGGCGCAGCGGTGCAGGCCTTCTTCGTCCAGGGCGGGCGCAAGTGCTACGTGGTGCGCATGGCGGACCCGCTCGCGCCGGGAGCGGAGCGCGCCACGCGGCTCAGCCAGCTGAACCTGCTGCTGCCGGGCAGCCGGTTGCCCGCGCCTCCTGGCATGGAGGACCCCGCCTCCGCCGTGGACCGCACGACGTGGCATGGCGCGGCCCACCTGTTCGGCCTGCAGGATGTGTCCTTCCTCTGCCTTCCAGACCTGCCGGAGCTGGTGGCGGATGCGCCCGAGCCACTCCCCATCCCCCGTCTGCCACCCGCCGGTGCCCCGGGGTTCGTGGAATGTGCCGCGCCCGGTGCCTCCAGCGGGCCCGAGTGGAAGACGCCGGAGCGCGCGGCGCCTCGCTGCGGACTCACCGCCTACCTGGACTGGGCGGCCTTCCTCGCCGTGATGGCCGAGCTTCTCCGTGACAGGCGTCTGCGGGAGACGCATCTGGTCGCCGCGCTACCGCTGCCCTCGCCGAGCCTGGTCTTCGATACGCCGACGGGCAAGCGCGCGGCGACGCAGGACCTGGGTGGGTTCCTCCATGCCAGCGGAGTGCTCACCCCGTTCCAGAGCGCGTTCATCCAGCTGGCCTTTCCGTGGCTGCGGACCGCGGTCTCGGAGGGACTGCCGGAGCGGCTGGCGCCCCCCGACGGGGCGCTCGCGGGAGTGCTGGCGCGCAACGCGCTGCTTCGCGGCACCTTCCGCAGCGCACTGGGCCAGGGACTCGCCGAGGTTCGCGAGGTCTTCCCAGTCCCGACACGCCTGGACCAGGAACCGCGCGAGCCGGGCTCGCCGCTGCGCGCGCTCGGCGAGCGCGTCTCGCTTCTGGGGCCAACGCCCCGTGGGATGCAGGTGCTGTCCGACGTGACGTCCAGCCCCATGGGCAGCCACCGACAGGCGCCGGTGAGCCGGCTCATCTCCTCGGTGCTGCGCGCGGCGAGGCAGCTCGGCGTGGACCTGACGTTCTCCCCTTCCCATGAAAACACCTGGTTGGCGCTGCGATACCGGATGGAGTCCGTGCTCGGCCGCTACTTCGCGGAGGGAGCCCTGCGAGGAGCGACGCCGCGCGAGGCGTTCTCCGTGCGGTGTGACCGGACGACCATGACGCAGGACGACCTCGACAACGGGCGGCTCATCGCGCGGGTGGAGCTGGCCCCCGCGGCGGCAATCGAACGGGTGCAGGTCCTCCTGTCCGCGCTTGAGGGTGGCGTGTCACTCCAGGAGGAAGCCGCATGAGCGGAGACCTCTGGCCACTCCACACCTTCCGCTTCGAGCTCAGCTTCCAGCCCGAGCCACTGTCGGGCAGCGGCTCGGAAGAGGCTCCCGTGGACGGTGCCTTCTCCGAGTGCACGGGATTGGAGGCCACCATGGAGCCGAAGGCCATTCGCGTGGGCGGCCACAACCTGGGAGCCGTGCAGCGCGCCGGGCCGGTGAGCTTTGGCACCGTGGTGCTCAAGCGAGGCCTCTCGTCGGGCGGCCGGCTCGCCCGCTGGTTCACGCGGGTGACGGGTGGCGACTACGGATACCGGTGCACCGTGCGAATCCGCCTCAAGGCCCCGTCGGAGGACGGAGGGACCCAGACGGTGCTCACCTACAAGCTGGAGCGCGCCATGCCGGTGAAGTTCAAGGCGGCCGACTTCAACGCCCGGGCCACGGACGTCGGCATCGAAGAGCTGCACCTCGTGCACGAAGGACTCTCCCTGGAGGACTAGCGCGCCATGCCTGACACCACTCCCGAGAGCGCGAGCTTCATCAACGAGAGCAACGGCGAAGAGGTGCTGGTGCACTTCAACCCGAGCTCGCTCCAGTACACCGTCAACAACAAGCTCCAGAACGTCCAGGGCCAGGAGAACCAGCAGTTCGTGTCGGAGAGCAGCGCGAAGCTCACCATGGAGCTTGTCTTCGACACCACCGGCACGGGCGCCAACGTCTGCGACCACACGATACGGATTGCCCAGTTGATGGGCGCCAAGAGCCAGATTCCCCCGGACGTCACCTTCCGGTGGGGCGCCTTCGAGTTCACCGGCCTGGTGGACACCTATCGGGAGACCATCGACTTCTTCGCCTCCGACGGCATTCCGCTGCGCTCGACCGTCTCGGTGGGAATGACGCGACAGCAGCGCGTCTTCTCCAGGGGGGCCGAAGGCGAGAGCTCGCGGCAAATGGCCGCTGCGCGCAACCAGCCGATCTCTCGCGCTGTCGCGGAGCAGAACAGTGAAGACAATCCGCGCTTCCCCAGCCAGGACGTGATGACCGTCGACCCCTCCGTTCCGCTGGCCCCGCCCTCGGCGTTCGCCTCGGGCGGAGTCGGAGGAGCCTTGGGCGCGGGGGTCGGCTTCGGCGTTGGAGGTGGCATCAGCGCTGGGGCGGGCTTCGGCGTGGGCGGTGGAATCGGGCTGGGAGCGGGGTTCGGGGGTGGGCTCAGCGCGGGGGCCGGGTTCGGCGTCGGTGCTGGGTTCAGCGCGGGTGCCGGGTTCGGCGTCGGTGGCGGGTTCAGCGCGGGTGCTGGGTTCGGCGTCGGTGGTGGGTTCAGCGCGGGTGCTGGGTTCGGCGTTGGGGGTGGAATTGGGGCGGGAGCGGGGCTTGGTGGTGGGCTCAGCGCGGGAGCGGGGCTCGGCGTTGGCGGTGGGATTGGCGCGAGTGGCGTGTTCGCCGCGGGCGGTGGCTTCTCTGCCGGAGGCGGCTTCTCCGCGGGGGGTGGATTCCTGGCCGGCGGAGCGTTTGCGGCCGGTGCGGGCGTTTCAGCCGGTGCCTCGTTCGGAGGCAGCGCCTCGTTCAACGCGGGCGCCATGGCGGGAGCTTCCGCCTCGTTCGGCGCGAGTGCGTCCGCATCGAGCCCGATCTTCTCCGCAGGGGCCTCCTTCACCGCTGGAGCCAACTTCCCCGCGACCACAGGGGCGTCCGCCTCCGGCTGGACCGCGAATGCCTGGTATGGCGCACAGTCCTCCGCGGGCCTCTCGGCCACAGCAGGCGCGTTCGCGGGACTGCGTGCCGGCCCTCCACGCAGCTCTGTCCGCATGGAGACCGTGCGTTCCACCGGCCACGTGGACACCTACACCTACGAAACCACCGGAGAGGGCCGCTTCGAGCTCGGAGGGCGCGCCCAGGTCACCACGCCCCGCTTCAGCGCCACCGCATCCCCCCGGGGCCGCCTCCGCTTCGAGGGAGATTGAGTCATGTCCATCGTCTTCGATGAGGTCCAAGGGTCCGTCGTCTCGGGACGCCCGCCAGACGCGGGCCAGCGCCCGACGACGGAGCCCGCGCTCACGCCGCCTCCCGCGGATCCCACATCAATCGCCCGCTCCCTCCGGCTCATCACGCAACGCAAGGCCCGCCTTCTCGCCGACTGAGTCCGCTCACTGCTCCCCATGCCTGACGCCACGACACAGACAGAGCACCACCGCCCCACGGTGCGCATCTTCGGCAGGGCCGACGCGCGGGTCACCGGTCTGGTCAGCAGCATGCGGCTGGATGAGACCGAAGGCGGCCTATGCTCGCTCGAGCTGCGCTTCGAGGCCCTCGCACGCTATGCCGACGCCGAGGCCGAGCTGGTCTTCGAGGACGAGCAACTGGTCCGGCTGGGTGCCCCCATCGGCATCTACACCGGCCCCGAGAGCGCCCCTCAGGAGATCTTCCGCGGCGTCATCACCGGAATCGAGGCCGTGTTCGTGCACGACTCCGCGCCGGAGTTCGTCGTGCTCGCCGAGGACGCGCTCCAGAAAGCGAGGCTCGCGCGGCGCACGCAGGTCCACGACGCTGTCACGCTGGCCGAGCTGGCGGAGAACCTCGCGCGGGACCTGGGCCTGACTCCCGTCATCACAGGCCTTCGGGAGCCCCTGGGCCTCCAGGTCCAGTGGAACGAAAGCGACCTGGCCTTCATCCGGCGACTGCTGGCCTCTCGGGATGCGGACCTGCAGGTGACGGGTGACGAGCTCCACGTCTCGCCACGGAGCGAGGTGCGCCGGGGCACCCTGGAGCTGAACCTCTACTCCGAGCTGCGCCGGGTGCGCGTCACGGCGGACCTGGCGCATCAGGCCACCGAGGTCACCTGCGCCGGGTGGAACGCCATCCAGGGAGCCGCGGTCTCCGGCCGGAGCGCCGGCTCGCGTCCCGGGCCTGGCGCGGGCCGCACTGGCGCGGAGCTGCTCCAGCAGACGCTGGGCCCTCGGAGAGAGCACCTCGGCTCGCTCCCCGTCTCCACCAGCGAGGAAGCCACCGCCATCGCCAGGGCCGCCTTCGACGCGCGCGCCCGGCGCTTCGTCTGCATCGACGCCACCGCGGAGGGCACGCCCGCGCTGCGCGTAGGGACTCACGTGAGGCTCAGCGGCCTGAGCGCTCGCTTCGACAACACCTACTACGTGGTCCGTGCCAGCCACCGCTACGACACCCTCCACGGCTACGAGACGGACTTCGAGGCCGAGTGCGCCTTCCTGGGAGAGCCATGACCGACACCGCACACGCCCGGGAGCGAAGCCTGCTGGGTGCCCTGCACAGCACCTATCTGGCGAAGGTCGTCTCCGTGGAGGACCCCGACCACCTGGCGCGCGTTCAAGTCCGCCTGCTCACCGCGCCCGAGGGCCTGGCCGATGCGGACGTGGCCTTGTGGGCGCGAGTCGCCGTGCCGTTCTCCGGCAGTGGCTGGGGCGCGCTCTTCCTCCCGGACAAGGATGACGAGGTGGCCGTGGTCTTCGCTGGCGGTGACCCGCGCCAGCCGCTCGTCGTGGGGGGCCTGTGGAACGGGAGCGCCCGTCCGCCGGAGACGCCAGGTGGAAACCGCGTGGACCGCTACGTCATCAAGGCCCGGAACGGCAGCCGCATCGCCATCGTCGAAGCGAGCGAGGGCACCGCGCAAATCTCCCTGGAAGTCCCCGGCGGCGTGAGCGCCACGCTGAACCAGGCCAGAGAGGGCGAGCTCACGCTGGAAGCAGCGGGCAACACCGTCACGCTCAACTCGCAGGGCGTCACCGTCCGTGCCGCGACCAAGGTGAGCGT
The DNA here is from genome assembly GCF_050038885.1 of Pseudomyxococcus flavus. Classification (NCBI taxonomy): domain Bacteria; kingdom Pseudomonadati; phylum Myxococcota; class Myxococcia; order Myxococcales; family Myxococcaceae; genus Pseudomyxococcus; species Pseudomyxococcus flavus. The sequence continues at coordinate 9,286,468 of NZ_CP143624.1, forward strand.
CACCGCCAGCGAGGTGGAGGTGAGCGCCGGTCAGGTCACGGTCAACGCGGCGATGTCGTCCTTCACGGGCGTCGTGAAGTGCGACGTGCTGCAAGCCAACGCGGTGAAAGGCGTGTCGTACTCGCCAGGGGCGGGCAACGTATGGTGAGCCATCCCGTCAAGCTGCGCGGCCTCGTCTTCGACGGCGCTACCGGAGCCCCGCTGGCGGCCCAGCGCGGCGCCCCCGCGTTCCTCGAACGGCAGGACCAGGAGTTCGTTCAAGCCATCTTCGGCGAGCTCAGGACCGAGGAAGGCCGCAAGGCATTGGCAGGCACCGTCATCTCCGACGGGACGCTCCCCTCCGAGGCCCTCAAGCTGCTCCAGCCCGTTCACGGCGTGTTCAACGTGGCCCTGCTGGAGGCCTGCTGCGACGTCTTCGGCGAGCCTCGGGTCGAGGCGACCCGAATCGAAAGCGCGGGGCTCGTCATCCGCCGAGTGGGCGTGGGCAACACGCGCGAGGCCTGGGTGCGGCGGGACGGCAAGGTCGCTGGCTGGGTCACGCTGGAGGGCGAGGAACTGGAGCGTGACCCCGACCCGAGCCGGCGCGAAGGGCCCTCGGGCCCCGGCCCCGCGGACGTCCGACGCGAGCTGCTGCGCCTCATGCGGGCCACCAGCCGGGACCAGGAGACCGTGACGTCGCTCTTCATCGCGCCGCCCGACGCATGCGCCGCCGCGAAGCGCACCGTACTGTACGGACTGCTCCAGGTGGCGAGCGGTGAAGCACCGGAGGGCGCGTCCACCACGGCGCCCGCTTTCGACGACGCACAGGTGCGGAGCCTGCTGTCCCCCTACTTCGCCACGGGCAAGGCGGTGGACTGGACGGGGCTCGAAGGCCTGTCGGTCACCTACCAGGACGTCGCGCAGCGCAGACTGCCGCAGGCGACGCACGACAAGCTCTCCCTGTTCATCGACTTCCTGCGCGGGCTGGTCGCGGTGTTCGACGCCTTCCAGGTGCCCGCGCTCATGACGGCGATGAACCGGGTGCAGCTCGACTATGGCAACGGCCAGAAGCAGCCCGCGGGCACGGCGCTCTCCGGACTGGCGGACGTGCTCGTCCAGGGGAAGGCGGGCACGGTGGTGCTGCCGCGGTCGTGGACGCAGCCCAATGCCTCGGATGCCGCCCAGGTCCTTCAGGCGGCGAAGGCCGCCACCGCGCCGCGGATGCGGGACCTCATTCCACCCGAGCGTCGCTTCGAGCGGCGGGGCGCGCGCTACGTGGCCAAGGCCTTCGTCCGGGTGTACCGCGAGGATGGCTGCCCGCCCGCCATCGTCTGGAGCGAGGAGAGCGCCCTCTTCACCATCGCCGCCTGGCACGAGCGCGGGAAGCTGCCGCCCGTCCTCATCCCGCTTCCGTCGCTCAAGGACCTGAGCGCCTTCAAGCCCAACGTCACCTTCCAGGTGCCGCCGGGGCTGAACGAGCTGCTGAACAAGAACTCGCCGAAGGACTTCCTCGAGGGCTCGGCCAGCTCCCCCTCGGGTCAGGGCATCGGGTGGCTGTGCGGGTTCAACATTCCCATCATCACCCTCTGCGCCTTCATCGTCCTCAACCTCTTCCTGTCGCTGCTGAACATCGTCTTCTTCTGGATTGCCCTCATCAAGATCTGCATCCCCATCCCCGCCTCGCTGCGCGAGCGGTTCGAGGACTGACCGCGCCATGAGCCCGAAGCTTCCCGACAGGCGTCCTCCCGTGGGCTTCCCGCTGCGGCTCGTCCCGGACGAGCGCGGTGAGCTGGCGTTTCCTTCGCTGGAGGCCAGCGTGCGTCAGTCCATCGAGGTCATCCTCCGCACGCGCCCCGGCGAGCAGCTCATGCGACAGGGCTTCGGCGCGGGGCTGGAGCGGATGATGGGACAGCCCAACACCGTGTCCACGCGCCGACGCATCCAGGAGCTGGTGCAGCGCGCGCTCACCGAGTGGGAGCCGCGCCTGGAGCTCATCCGCGTGGACGTGGTGGAGCTGGCGGACCTGCCCACCCAGGTCCGCGTGGAAATCGTCTACCGCCTGCGCCGCACGGGTGACGTGCAGCAGCTCGGGCTCGCCATGGACCTCGGAGGCTAGATGCCCATCATTCCTCCCCGACTCGACGACAGGAGCTTCCCGGACCTCGTCGAGGAGCTGCTATCCCGAATCCCGGGCCATACCCCGGAGTGGACCCATGCCCGCGTGGGCGACCCGGGGCGCACCCTGCTGGAGCTCTTCGCCTGGCTGGCGGACTCCATCCTCTACCGCGCCAACCTCATTCCCGAGCGCCAGCGCCTGGCCTTCCTCCGGCTGCTGGGCGCGAGCCTGCGCCCCGCCGAGGCCGCCACCGGCGTGGTGAGCGTGCACTTCGACACCGACGTGCTCCAGCCTTCCGTGACGCTGCGGGCCCTCGCCTCGCTGCGCAAGCCCGTGCCCTTCGAGACGCTGGACGAGCTGACCGTGGTGCACCTCACCGCGGAGGCGTACCGCAAGCGCCCGCTCACGGAGGCGGAGCGTCAGCAGCACGCTTCGATGCTGCCCCGGCTCGCCCAGGTCTATGGCCTGGACCCCAAGGCCCAGCACGGCTTCTACGCGACGACACCCGTCTTCCCGCTCGGCGCCGCCGACCCGCGCGGGCTGGACCTGGTGACGGAGACGGTGGACGGAAGCCTGTGGCTCGCGCTGCTCGCCCCCAAGGCGGAACACGTCACGGCCCTGCGCGAAGACCTGACGAAGGGGAACGGACAGGGGCCGCGCGTCCTCAGCGTGGGCGTCTCGCCCGTCATGGAGGTGCCCGCCCTGTCCGAGCTGCTCGGGACGCGTGGCCGGCTCCCGCACGTCTGGGAGGTGACAGGCACGCCCGCTACGGACGGGGCGCCGGTGTACCACCGGCTCACCGTCGTGGCGGACTCGACGCAGGAGCTGTCCCGCCGGGGCGTCGTACGGCTGCTGTTGCCCTCGGACCTTGGCGCGCCGGTCAACGACGTGAGGGCGGACACGCGCGCCGGCCTGGGCGACCGGCCCCCGCGACTGGACGACCCGAGGGTGGCGGCGCGGCTGGTGACCTGGCTGCGCCTGCGTCCCAGCGGAAGGCCGGAGCGCTTCGCCGTCGGCTGGGTGGACATCAACGCGGTCGAAGTGGACCAGCGCGAGACGACCGGTGGGCGCCTGATTGGCCAGAGCGACGGCAACGCGGAGCAGGAGTTTCGCCTGCCCTCCGGCTCCGTGGAGCGCGCGACCTTCCAGCTCTTCATCGAAGAGCCAGGGGTGGGCTACCGCGAGTGGCGGCTCATCGAAGACCTCGCGCTGGCCCGGCGCGACGAGCCCGTCTACGCCCTCGACACCGAGGCGGGCACCGTTCGCTGTGGGGACGGGGTGCGCGGACGCGTGCCTCCCGCGGGTGCCCAGGTGCTGGTGGCCCGGATGCGCAGCGGCGGCGGCGTCGCGGGAAATCTCCCGCCGGGCAGCCTGAAGGACATCAGCGCCTACCGGCTCGATGGAAGTCCGGCCCCCGGGCTGCGGGTGCACCAGCCGGAGCCCACGCTGGGCGGCCGGGACGCGGAGACGCTGGCGGAGGCCGAGCGCCGCATCCCCGCGCTGCTGCGCCACGTGGACCGGGCCGTGACGGAGGAGGACTACCGACGACTCGCGGCGACCACCCCCGGCGTGCAGTTGGGACGGGTGGAGGTGCTGCCCCGCTTCGAGCCACGGCGACGGCGAGACGGTGTTCCCGGTGTGGTCTCCGTCATGGTGCTGCCCACGGCCACGCGGCTGGAGGCGCCCTACCCGAGAGCGGACCGTCCACTGCTGGAAGCCGTCCACGCGTACCTGGATGCCCGCCGGCCGCTCACCACCGAGCTCTACGTGATTGGCTGTGAGTACGTTCCCCTGGGGCTCGGCGTGGGCATCACCGTGCGCGAGGGCTTTGGCAGGGAGACGGTGGTGCAGGCGGTGCGGCAGGCCGTGCGCCGCTTCATCTTCCCGCTGCCGGCGGGAGGCCCCACCGGCGAGGGCTGGCCGCTCGGCCGCGACGTCCAGGACCGGGAGCTCTACGTGGCGGTGGCGCAGGTCCCCGGCGTGGCCAGCATCGCCGGCGTGAGCCTCTTCGCCTGGGGAACGGTGACGCGCGTGCTGCGCGACCCGCGTCGCGCCGGAGCCACCGCCGACGTGGCGCGCTTCACGGTGGAGCCCCCCGCGGCGTCCGTCCGTCAGGCCGAGGGTCCGGTCAACCCGAGCTGGCTCCAGCTCAAGGGCAGCACGGCGACGACGCCGGTGGAGCTGTCCCTCGCGGACTGGCAGCTCCCGGAGCTGCTCAAGGTCGCCGTGAACGCCGACGGAGAGGTGCCGACGGTGCTTCACGGCATCGGCGATGAGGGCAGCGGAGGCATCGACTCCTCGCAGGCGGGCGTGGCGGTGCCCATGGTCCCCGAGGTCTGCTGATGGACGCCAACCGCCTCCGGTTCTACATGCTGGCGGACGCGTCGGACTGGCTCACGGAGAGCTCGGTCTCCGAGGGCGAGGTGTGCCTCTACGACGCGAAGCGCAGGACGCTCCGGCTGGGGAGCCTGGGGGAACTCCGCACCTTCGATGAGGCGCTCGACCTCGCGGTGCTCGAGCCAAGGCTCGCCCGCGTACCGGGCGCGGTGGACACCTTCGGCACGTGGGCCTGGTGGGACGACGTGGCCGGGCAGGTGCGCGCGGCAGGCGGGGGCGCTGGCACCACGCTGCGCTTCGAGCCCCCGCAGGTCGGCTTGTCCGGCGCGGTGACGGACCTGGCGCCCGGAGCCGGAGGCGTCCTCTACCTCGCGGTGGCCCAGCGCGTGGTGGCGCTCCACCTGCGCAAGGTGTGGCCCGCGGTGGTGTTCCCGGAGGAGGGTATCGCCGCGCGCCGCATCGCCGCGAACCCACGGGGTGGCGCCTACGTGCTGAGCGGCCCGCCCTCCTTCGCGCCCAACGCGCCTCCCGCCGTGCTCGGCCGCGTGGACGGGCAGCCGCTTCCGGAGGTCCTGTCGATTCCCTCGGGCGCCGGTCTGTTCCGTCCCATGGAAGAGAACCCGGACCCGCCTCGGACCCGGGTGCTGGAGACGCTCGCGTGGCCCGGCGAAGTGCCGGTGGCGCTCGCCTGCGACACCGAGGGACGGCTGGCGGTGCTGAGCTGGATCATGGACGCGAACCTCGCGGGGGTGCCTGAGGACGCGGCGCATGCACGGCTGCGCTTCTACACGAGCCGCTTCTCCGCGCCCGTCGCGCTTCCAGGCGTGCTGCGGCCCTTCAGTCTCGCGTTCCTCCCGGATGGCCGCGCCGTGGTGCTGTCGCTGCTCGGTGACGGCAAGGTGGAGGCAGTGGCCTACGCGCTCCCAGCCGGGGCGTCCGAGGCGATTCCGCAGGGGGACTACTTCCCGCTGCCCGGCCACGACGGCGGTCCCTTCCTCCAGGGCGCGCGGCCTCCGCACCACGCCGTCACCCCGGGACTGGCCGACATGGCGCCCGTGCCGCTTCAAGCCCTGTCCCTGCCCCGATGCGCCGAGCGAGGCCGTGCCTCCAACCCGCCGAACCGGCCCTTCGACTCGGGCGACGGGCGCACGGTGTGGCACCGCCTGTACGTCGAGGCGCTGCTGCCCCCTCGCACCGGCGTGCGCGTCTGGCTCGCCGCCACCGACGAGCCCCTGGCACCGCCCGCTGACTCGCCGCACTGGCACGAGCATCGCCTGGGCGTCATCCCCGAAGCCCCCGTCCATCCGGATGTCCCGCATGGGAGCTGGGTGCCGCTGCCGTCGGAGGTGCCCTTCCAACCGGAGATGCTGCCGGCGCCGCCCGCCCCCGGCGAGAGTGGATTGTTCACCGTCCTCATCCAGCGTGCCCACTCGAAGGTGCGAGCGCTCTCTGGGCGGTACCTCTGGGTGCGCGTGGAGCTGTTCGGCGATGGCCGGCGGACCCCCGAGGTGGGTGCGCTGCGCGCGTATGCATCGCGCTTCTCCTACGTGGACAACTACCTGCCGTCCCTCTATCGCGAGGAGCTCTTTGGCGAGGACGCGGACGCCCCCGGCCGGGCGACGCCCGCGGACTTCCTGGAGCGTTTCCTCGGCATCGTCGAGGGGGTGCTGACGCCCATCGAGGACCGCATCGCCCATGCGCACGTCCTCACCGACCCGGAGCACGTGCCGGGTGACTCGCTGGAATGGCTCGCGAGCTGGGTCGGCCTCTCCTTCGACCCCATCGTGGGCGAGCGTCAGCGGCGCGCGATGCTTCGCGCCGCGCCCGCGCTCTCCCGGCGGCGCGGCTGTATCGAGGGACTGCGTCTGGCGCTGGACCTGGTCACGGACGGCGCGGTGAACCGGGGCGCGGTCGTGGTGGTGGAGGACTTCCGGCTCCGGCGCACGCTGGCCACCATCCTCGGTGCGGACCTCGCGGACGAGGAGGACCCGTTGCTGCCGGGCCTGTCCCGGAGCGGGAACTCCTACGTGGGCGACACGCTCTTCCTCGGAGATGAGACGCGCAAGGAGTTCCTGGCCGTCTTCGGGGACGAGACGCTCCAGTCGCCCGCGGAGTCGGCGGCGGTGGAGCAGTTCCTGGAGCGCCTGGCCCACCGGCTCACGGTGCTGGTGCACCAGGGCACGGACACGCAGACCCTGGGCCTCATCCGGAAGGTGGCGGAGCAGGAAGCCCCCGCGCACGTGCAGGTCTCCGTCATCACCGCGAGCCGTCCGCTGCTCGTCGGGATTGCGTCGCTGGTGGGCGTGGACACCTACGTCGGGCCCTCCCCCGCCCCCACCTCGGTGCGGGTAGGCCACAGCGTGCTGGGGCTCGCGGACGTCATCGAGCGTCCGTCGAGCCTGGACCCCAGATTGGAAGGAGGTTGATGACCATGTCGCCCCCGAATGACGCCTTGCTCGACGCGGAGACGCGAGACCGGCTCCACTACGACACCGGCGTGCTCCTGGACGCGGGAGACTTCAGCGCCGAGCAGACCTATCACCGCGGCAGGCTCTCCCGGGCCCTGGCGTACCTCCATGGCATCGGGACGGTGGCCGGGCTGGAGGTGAGCCATTACGAGGGCACCGAGCCGGAGCATGAGGAGCTCCGGGTGTCCGCCGGGCTCGCACTGGACCCCTTCGGTCGGCTGGTCGAGGTGCCCACGGATGCGTGTCTCAAGCTGGACCGCTGGTACTGGCAGGAGCCGCTGGCGCTCGCCGACTTCGGCGTCTTCACACCCGATGAGTATCGGCTGAGCTCCGATGCCGCGGGCTTTCCGCCCACCGGCGTGGTGGCGGACCTGTTCCTGCGTTTCCAGCAGTGCGAGCGAGGCAAGACGCCCGCCTTCGCGACGGGCCCCTTCGACGCCATGGACGCCGTGGTCGCCTCGCGCATCCGCGACGGCTACGAGCTGCGACTGGTGCCGCGCTCCACGGCGCATCCCCCTCCGGAAGTCCCCGAGAGCCCCTTCCCGGACCCCGTGGAAGAGCCCGACCCGGTGCAGCGGCGCAGCAAGCTCCGGCAGGCCATCTTCAGCGCCTGGCGCGGCAGCCGCGCGCAGGAGCTGGCGAGGCTCTGGAACGACACCTTCATCCCGGCCTCGCTGCTGACGGACCCGACCCAGCCCGACCTGAAGATGCGGGACCCCGCGTGGGTCTTCCTCGCCCGCGTCGTCATCGGGGCAACGGAGGTGGAGGACGTGCGTGGCACCGAGGTGCGGCCCACGCGGCAGGGGAATGTCTACGTCGACAACCACCTGAGGCCCTTCAGCCTCTCGACCGCCGCGCTCGCCCGATGGATGGGCATCTTCTAGGCCCGACTCTCTCGAAGGGGGATAACCGTGTTCAACCCAACCAGTGGACCCGCCCGGGAGAAGCTCACCTGGGAGACGGCACAAGCGCTGGAGACCGCCCGGGCAATGGTGCACGACGACCGGCGCGTGCGCTCCTTCTTCTTCGACGGGCGCTTCCTCACCGCGAAGGACCTCACGCGGGAGCAGAACTACTTCCTCACGCGGCAGGCCGACCTCTCGCGGGCCAACGGCACCGGGGTGATGAACGGGCTGACCGTCACGCCCAGCCAGGACCGTACGACGCTCACCGTCCGCCTGGGCCATGGGCTCACCCCCGGCGGCGAGCTGGTGGTCGTTCCGCGTGACTTGACGGACATCCGCCTGGACGACATCCCGGAGATTCAGCGGCTGGACGCGGCCTTCGGGCTCGCCCCCGTTCCGCGTGAGCTGGCGCGGAGCCGCTCGGGGCTGTACGTGCTGGTGCTGCGCCCCGTGGAGTACACGGCGAACCCGATTGCCTCGTACCCCACCTCGCTGGGCGCCGCGCGGACCACCCAGGACGGCGACATCATCGAGGCGGTGGCGCTGACGCTCATCCCCTACCCGGACCCGGTGGGCGGCGGCACCTTCGAGACACGCCGCAGCCGCGCGGCCCATGAGGTCTTCGCCGGAGCGGGGATGCGCAACCTCCCCGTGGACGCGCTGCCACTGGCGATGCTGGCACTGGACCGGGGCACCCTCCGCTGGCTGGACACCTTCCTGGTGCGGCGTGAGGTGGGCGCCGAACAGCGCAGCGTGGTGGGCTTCGGCGTGGCTTCACGGGAGCTGCGTGAGGCACACGCGCTTCAATATCAGCAGCACCTGAAGGAGGTGCTCCAGGCGCGCCGCGCGGCCGGACAGAGCGAGCGGTTTCTCGCGAGCGAGCACTTCTTCTCGCTGCCGGCCGCGGGGCCCCTGCCCACGGCGGTCATCGAGGCGGGCAGCCTCACGGAGTTCTACTTCCCGCCCGAAGTGGACGTCGAGCTGACGGTGGTCGCCGAGGACGAGCTCGGCGCCATCCTCGACGAGTCCCTGCAACTGCCCCCTATCGACCTCACGCAGACCGGCGAGGCGCTGGAGTCGGTGTCCGTCCTGGTGATGGTGCCCGTGGCGCGACATGGCATGGCGCAGCGGCTGGAGGGGCTCCGCGAGGTGCTGCGCGCTGCGCCGCTCAAGCTCCGGGCGGCGGCGGTGGGCCAGGTGGCGCGGCGGCTGCCCGCGCATGCCCTGCTGGACCTCACGCGCCGCTGGCAGGCCCAACCCGCGCCCGAGCCGCCCGTGACGGATCTGGTGGACGCGGCGTGGAGCGAGCTGCTCTCCGGCTCGCGGACGCTCTGGTACGCCTGCCGGCGCAACCTGCCGCACCACCACTCCGCGGCGGGACAGCCGTTGCCCGAGCCGGAGGACCACGACGGCGAGCAGCACTTCGAGGAGCTCGTGAAGAAGCTCCGGCAGGCGGAGCTCTATGACGAGTTCTCCGCCCTGCCCCAGCGCGGCACCGCCATGGCCATTGGCCAGCTCGTCCCACGGCTCAACACGCTCGCCCACGGGACCACGCGGTGGCAGTTCGCAGGCCTGGCCTCCGCCACGCTGCGGTTGGCGCGCCTCCAGCACAAGGAGTACATGGCCGCGCTCAATCGCTTCCCGGCCACCGTGCAGCAGGGCCTGGCGAGGCTCGAGGCGGAACCCAGCCTCCTGGACGTGCCGCTGGCCACCCTGGCCGCGTCCTACCGGATGCCCGACATCGGGGCCTACGTGATGACGCTCGCCGCCGCTCCCTACGCCACGTTCGTGACGGAGCTGAAGAAGCTGCTGGATGAAGGCGTGTCGCTCGACGAGGCGTTCCTGACGCTGCGGAGCTGAGAGATGATTACCAAGCCGATTGCGGATCCGCTGGCCAACGAGCATGTGCTCCGCGTGGAGCCGCGCATGGCGCCCTTCGGCGTGGACGCCGACTGGCGCAGGAGGGCCCACTTCTTCACGGGACGCGCCGTGTCGGCGGACGCGCTCGCGATGGAGCAGGAGCATCGCGCGGGGAGGCTCGCGCTCCTGGGCCAGCACCTCACGCCGGGCATCGTCGCAGGCCTGGAGATTCATCTGGAGCGGGTGGACTCGCAGACCTTCATCCATGTCCGACCCGGCAGCGGCATCGCCGTGACAGGCGAGGACGTCATCGTCCGCCGCCAGCTCCGCGCCTCACTGGGAGCGATTCCCCTCTTCCCTGGACACCGGGACCCGTCCACGTTCTCCCTGGAGGCGCTCGTCAACGAGGAGCCCCCGGTGGACCCGCTGCCCTTTCCCAAGGCCGCGGTGCTGGTGCTGGTCCCCACCACGTCCGTGCTGACGCCACCGGCCTCGCAGACCGACGCCTGCGAGGTGGCCCCGGAGTCCTACGCCTTCGAGGACGCGGTGCGCACCGAGGGCGCGGCGCTGGTGCTCTGGGGGTGGCCCGAAGGCTGGGACATGCCGCAGGACTACTCCCTGCGCTGGCGCAGCAGGCTGGTGTACAGCCTCTTCGAGCGGGAGCGCCGGCGCCCGCGCGGAACGCTCGCCCCCTGGGAGCACGCGGGCGTTCCGCTGGGGCTGCTGGGCTTCAAGGAGGGTCCGGACGGTCCCGAGGTGTCGTTCGTCGACCGGCATGCGGTGGCGCGCGCGGGTGGACTGCCACGCGCGCGCACGCCGCTGGTGAAGTCCCGCGGCTCACCCGTGCTGTGGCAGGCGCGCATCCTCCAGTTCAATGACCACCTGGCGGAAGTTCCTCCCGAGCGGCTCGCCCAGGACAAGGCCATCCTCTACTTCCGCCGCCTGCCGCCCGTGGGCGTGTTGCCCCCGGACGCCGTGGACTACCGTGCCTGGACGCGGCGCTTCTTCCCCGACCAGTTCGAGCTGGAGGCGGTGCCCATTCCACTGGAGCAGCTCGACACGGTGGCGATGGCCAGCGCGGCCCTGGAGCCCCTGGATATCACCCGCGAGGAGCGCGTTCGCATCCTCGTCCCCGTGCCCGGCGCCGTCTACGAGCCGGGGCTGCTACATGACGCTCCGCTGGACCCCGCCTTCCTCGCCGCCATCGAGGAAGGACTTCAGCGCCTGGGCGGATGGCTGAAGCGGCGCCTCGTCGTTCGAGCGCGGATGAGCACCCTCAAGGACACGCTGTACGGCGCCACCGGCGACCACTATCCGCTGGTCGACCCGGAGGCCGACCCGGACGAGGACCGCTACATTCCCGCCGCCGACCCGACGAATCCCACCGAGGAGGATTACGGGACGTCGGGGGAGACGGTGCCCTCCGCCGAGGCCTATCTCCAGAACCACTTCGAGCCTTCCTGGGGACTGGCCGTCGATGCGCGCTCCGACCTGCTGCCTCGGCCCCAGACAGACCCGACGCCCCGGATGGAGTTCGCCGGGCAGCTCACCTCCGCGCCCGTGGTCATCTCCACCGAGGACCGCGCGCACGTGTTGTTCCGGGGACCGTTCTGGACGCTCGGCTACCGGACCTTCGACGGCCGGGCCTGGAGCAAGGTGACGCCCGTGCTTCAGGGACGAATCAGGTCACGCTCGATGCCCGTCGTGGCGATGTGGCCGCGCGGGCGGCTGGACGTCTACTTCCGGGACGACAAGGGCAACCTGCTCAACACCTACCTGGACACCCGTGTCAGCAATCAGCCCTGGAGCAGCCCGCGGATGCTGGCGAGCAACGTCATGGGAGATCCAGCCGCGGTGTCTCCGAACGAGGGCCGCACGGACGTCTTCTTCCAGGCCCCTCGCGGACAGGTCCTCTCGCTCTGGTGGATGACCGTCACCGCCACGCGCGCCACCGAGGCGAGGCCGTTCGAGACGCCGCTCACGTTCAAGGGCGAGCCCGTTTCGGCGGTGGTGTCACAGCGCCAGCTCATGACCTTTCTCCTGGACCCCCAGCACAACCTCCAGCAGGTCACCATCTCCGTGGACGCCAAACCTGGCGAAGAGGTCTGGACGAACCACGCGATGGGGCGGGACATCCGCTGGTTCAAGGCCTGCGCCTCACCGGATGACGGCACCGTGGACCTGGTCGCGCTCGCCGGCAGCTCCCTGCTGCACCGGCGCTTCGACGGCTCGGTGTGGAGCGACTGGAAGGACCTGGGCAGCGGCCATTCGCTCACCGCCGCGCTGTCCGCGCCGGGCAAGGGCGTGCTGGACGTCCTGTCTCGCGGGAGCAACGGGCGCATCCTGTACGCCCGGTTCGACGGCACCACCTGGACGCCCTGGAAGACGCTCGGCACCGAGGTGGCACGCTCCGCGCCCGCGGCCATCCGCCGGGGCGAGCACCTGGATGTGATTGCCAGGGCACGTGAGAACCTGCTCTGGCATCGACCGGTGCGCTCGCTCCTGCAGACCACCCAGCGAAAACTCGGCCTGCGCGGGTTGATGCGCGACCTGTCCGACCGCATCCAGCGGGTCGACGAAGCCGTGGACGCGGCCTTCCTTCAGGTCCAGTCGGAAATCCATCGCGTCCGCCAGCTCATGCTGGGCAGCACCGCCTCCGCGGTGATGACGGCGTCTCCCGTGTTGACCGACGTCGCCCAGGCCGAGACGCGTGTCGCCACGTTGACCGACGTGGAGAAGTTCATCGGGGTCCTGAACGCGAAGCGCAAGGTGAGCTGGTCCACGGTCCGCTTCCTGGAGCCCACCAACCTCCGGGACCGGCTGCTGAAGGTCTCGCCCGTCATCGGCACGCTTCACTCGGCGATGGCCATCAAGCGAGAGGTGCTTGGCAAGCTCTTCACGCTGCTCTCCGGCATGGAGTTCAACCTCGAAGGCGTGCAGGTCCCCAACGTCAAGGTCCCCCCGTGGCGGAGGTCTCGCGTGCCACCGGTAACCGGCGAGCCAACGCCCACGCCCACCCAGGAGCAGCGCATTGGCGTTCCGTTGAGCGAGCTGCGCGTCCTGACCGCGGAGGATTGGGGCCAGGTGTTCACCGACTACGTGGCGCCCCGGGTGCCCGCGCGAGCGGAAGAGGCCACCTACTTCTCCATGTCCGTGGCCCAGCTCGAAGACGTCCTGGCCGTGCTGCGGAACCTCGAGGACCGTGTCATGCGGTACAAGGAGGCCCTGGACGAAGGCGGGCGGTTGGTGAGCGTGCTCCAGGCGCATGAGACGCGGGGAGGCGAGCGCCTGACGGTGATTGGCACGGAAGTCTCCGAGTCCCGCCAGGACGTCATGGTGGCGCGCGCGCTCCTGGCCGAGGAGCAGGCCCGGCTGGAGCGCATCAACGTGCGGCGAACCCAGGTGCTGCGCGAGCATGTGCGCTTCCTCGTCTACCACCGGCCCCGGGAGCAGGTCCTGGACCGGGCCACGCCCGTCCGCGCGCTGGATACCGGCATCTACGAGTCGGAGCTGCCCGCGGCGCTCGCGGAGACACGCGCCGCGCCTCCGGAGCTCTGGGCCCTCATCCAGCTCCTGCGCGACGCACCGCTGGACTGGTTCGCGCAGGGGCCCGTGCTGTTCCAGCGCCTGGACCGGCTGGACCTCGTCCACCGGACCCTGGAAGGGGCCCGGCAGCGCGCCACCACGCGCGTGCCTCCCGTCCTGCCCCAGATAACCCGCGCGCCCAGCCGCTCGGGTGAAGGCATCAGCCGGGTCTTCACCGCCCAGAGCCAGCGTGTCTCCCAGGCCCGGGTCGTCACCGCCAACCTGGAGCTGGCCAGCCTCGTCCACCGTGGCTGGGCAGAGCTGGTGAAGCTGGCGGTGCCCATCACTTCGTTCGGCGACCTGATGGACACCGCGCATGGGCGGCCGGACGTCGCGCAGGCCGCGGCCCGCGAGCTGGAGAGCATCGCCAAGGTGGCCACGTACCTCTACTTCCTCTTCGGCGAGGTGCCTCCACGCGTCCGGATGGAATGGGCGTCGATGCTCAGTGAGTACGACGCGCCGTGGGACCTGAGGGACCTGGCCCTGCTCCCCCAGTGGAACATGCTGGAGGTCACGGGCCGGCGCCAGCTTCAGGAGCTGGTGGACTGGCTGTTCGCCCAGATGAACCCATCGCGCGGCGAGGCCGTGGCGCTGATGAACGACCTGGTGCGCTCGGCGCTGCTGCTCGCGAGCCATGCCCCGGTGGGAGAAATCGTCGCCGGGCACCTGCCGAAGCCAGCCCCCGCGAGGGTGGGTACGGTGCTGGACCTCCACGTGGATCCTTCACGCATCCGCGTCGGCACCCACGTGCTGCTCGCCTCCGGCGTTCACACGGTTCAGGCCGTGGTGGAGGACCTGGGCACCGGCACGGCCCGCGCGCGTGTCTTCTCCACGAGCGCGGAGCGTGTGAACCTCGCGGAGAAGACGGTGGCGAAGTTCTCCGAGCCCGAGCAGCGCGGCGCCCTGCTCCCGACGCCGCGCCGGACACTGCTCCGGTGACGTCGGAACGACGGGTGCGCAGCGTGAAGCTCGCGGCGCCGAGCCGTGCGCTCGTCCAGAGAGGGGCGGTCCTCCTGGAGGACGCGCTGCGCACCGCATCGCTCCCGGATGCTCCCGGGGGTCGGGTGCTGATCATCCGCCAGCTGGCGCTCGGGACGATTCACGCGGACCGCAGTCCCGCCGCGCTCTCGCTCGTCGTGGAGGAACGCGTGCGCGAGCTGTCGCTGCTCGCAGTGCATGCGACGTCTCCGTCCGCCACCACCGCGCCAGCGGTCTACTTCCGGGATGAACTGGAACCCTTCGTGGTGCTGGCCACCCGGCTTGCCCGCGGGCTGCCCCTGGACGCCTGGTTCTGGCGGCTGGCCGTTCCGGGACTGCAGCCCGGGACGTCACGGGATGACGGGCTCCGCCTCGCGCTCGCCAGCGCCTTGCGGACCCGGACTGGCCATGCCGCCGCGGTCACGCTGGTCGCCGAGCTGCAGGCGCTCGGCGCGGTGGCGCCCCTGCTGGGCGCGCTGCGATGGCAGGATGGACCCGCGCTCGCCCGGGCGTGGTGGGGGCATCTGCCGTCCCGTCCGGAGCCACGACGCCCTCTGGACGACACGGGCTCGACGGAGCAGGTCTCCGAGCCGCTCCGGAGCACGCTCTCGCGCTGGGTACAGACCTGGGGAGCCAGTGACGCCCGTGCGTTGTGGCTGGCCGCGGTGGCCCTCTGCGCGCCCCTGCCCTCCCGGGTGGCCGCGCCCGACCTTCCGTCACGGGCGTGGCGGGTGCTGGGGGCACTCCAGGCTTCCCCAATGGCCCCCCTGACCAGCCCCCGGGAGCCGCTGCGGCAGCTCCCTCTGATGCCGGATGTGCCCTCAACCTCCGCAGGTACGCGTGTGGCTCCAGGCACCGCGCCGCCGTCGCCGCTCTCGCGGGAGGCTCATTCCGGTGCGCTCCCCGCGGACATGGTGATGAAGCCCCTGGAGGCCAGGCCCGCGTCCTCGGAGGATGCGCTGGCGGCTTCCAGACCGCTGCCGACGACACGCTCCGGACTCATGGACGCCGACGGGGCAGTTGAAACACGAGAGGACACGCCCCCGTTCCACCTGACGGATGAGGCACTGCCCACAGTCGCGGGCGGGCTGCTCTTCCTCGTGCCCATGCTGAACGCGCTGGGACTGGTGGAGTTCCTCGAGGGCCACCCGGCCCTTGCCGACCTCGGCATCCCGCAGCGCTTCCTTCGTCACGTCGCAGAGCGCCTGGGCGTCCCCTCGACAGACCCATTGCTCAGCGCGCTCCAGGAGGGCACTGCGGAGCCTTTGCCGGAGCGCAGCCCCTTCACCTTCCCCGACCGCTTTCAGGCAGTCGTTGGCGCGCAAGCACCGTTCCGTCTCGTTCGCGAGCCCACAGGGCGCTGTGTTGCCTTCGATGCACGGCACCGGATACCGCTCGCCGTGACGTCCCATGGCGGGACGCTGCCCCCACCCTTCGCGCAGTGCCTCACGGAGTTCCTCGCGCATCGACTTCCCTGGGATGACGCCACCCTCATGGTGCGCGCGGCCCTGCTCGCGGTGGGCCGCCTCACACGACGGCGGGCCCACATGGGGCTGAGAGCGCTCGTCCTCCGTCCCGGCCGCCTCGTCGCCACCCGCACGCACCTGGACATCGTCTTCGCGGCCTCGCAGGTGGATCTCCGCATCCGTCGCGCGGGACTCGACATCAATCCGGGCTGGGTTCCCTGGCTCGCCCGCGTCATCCAGTACCACTATCAATACGACGAGACCGGAGCATGACGACGTCCTCCCTGCCCCTTCGCACCTCGGTCCTCGCGGCGTTGGCCCTCACACAGGGTGACGCGGCGGATGGAGAAGCCATCGAGCTGCGCTTCCTGCGACAGCACCTGGATGCAACGGGGCAGGACTGGGTCGCTCGCGCACGGGAGAGCCTCGCTCATCCAGGCGCCGAGGATGCAGGGCTCGTCCTCCTCGGCGAAGCGCTCGGGCTCTCCCTGGTGGAGCTCCTGGCCGTGGTGCTGGTCGCCGCCGTCGAGCAGGACCCGATGGTGGGCCGAGTGGTCGCGTACCTTCAGGCGCCCGTGGGGGCCTCACGGCCAACGCTCGGCCTGGTAGCCAGCGCGCTGACACCGGCCGCGCCCGTGGACCAGGAGGCCCTGCAGCTCCTGACCGCTGGAGCCGCGCTGGGCAGCGGGCTGCTGACGCGCCTCCGGGAAGAGCTGCCCCTGTGCGAACAGACGCTGGCCATGCCGCTGCCACACTTCCTGGCGCTGTCCGGCCATGACGTCACCTGGCCCGGGGCGACGCTCGGCTCGGCCCACGCCATGGACGTACTACTGCCGCCCTCCATCATGGACGGCGTGCGCCGGTATGCGCGCTTTCTCGCGGACAAGCCCCGGTCGACACTCGTGCTGCGCGGAACGTCTCTCTCTGAAACGCGCACCGTGGCGGCCGCGGTCGCAAGGTCGCTCGGGCGCACGCCCCTCTTCCTCGGAGCAGAGCAGCAGGCGGGCTTGGGACCCTTCCTGATTCAGCGAGGGTTGCTCCCCATCCATGTCCACGACCTCGCGCCCGGCGAGCGGAAGCTGCTTCCCAGCTTGCCGTACTACGGCGGCCCTGTGCTCGCCATCACTGGTCCAGAGGGCACGCTCGACGCTACGGACCGAGCGGTGTTGCGCTGGTCGATTCCGAGGCCCCCCAGAGAGGAGCGGCGGCTCCTGTGGGAGGCCTCCCTGGGCGCACCGGAGCTCGCGGAGGAGCTGGCCCGACGGCACCGTCAGGGCGCTGGACGGATTGCGCAGCTTGGCCGGCTGGCGCGGCAGAAGGCGGAGCTGGACGGGCGGCAGGCGCCCGAGCTCGATGACGTGCTCGCAGCGGCGTGGGTGGCGGAATCCGAGGGCCTGAGCACGCTCGCGGAGCCGCTGATGGACACCATCCACGACGACGCCATCGTCCTCGTGCCCCAGGTGAAGCGGGAGCTGGAGCTGCTCCTCGCGCGGTGCCGCGCTCGGGACGATCTGGTCCAGGGCCTGGGCCCATCCGCGACGGTGCGCTATCGCGCGGGTGTCCGGGCGCTCTTCATGGGCGCGTCAGGCACGGGCAAGACGCTCGCGGCGGGTTGGCTGGCCACGAAACTCGGACTGCCGCTCTACCGGGTGGACCTGGCATCCGTGACGAGCAAGTACATCGGCGAGACGGAGAAGAACCTCTCGCAGCTCTTCGCTCGGGCCGAGCATGCCGACCTGGTTTTGCTCTTCGATGAGGCGGACTCGCTCTTCGCGAAGCGCACCGACGTGAAGGACTCGAATGACCGCTTCGCCAACGCACAGACGAACTACCTGCTCCAGCGAATCGAGGCCTTCGATGGCGTGGCCATCCTGACCAGCAACAGCAAGAGCCGGTTCGACTCAGCCTTCACGCGCCGCCTCGATGCCATCATCGACTTCACCCTGCCCGGGCCCGCCGAGCGGCGCGCGCTCTGGACCACGCACCTGGGCATGGCGCACGAGCTTCCCGCCAAGGAACTGAGTCGGCTGGCAGCGACGGCAGACCTGGCCGGAGGGCAGATTCGCAACGTGGTGCTGACGGCCGCGCTCATCGCGCGTGAGGCGGGGCGTCCCATCCAAACACCGGACGTCCTCGAAGCACTCGTGCATGAGTACCGGAAGCAGGGCCGTGAGCCCCCCTCCGAGCTCCGCGCCACGCCCCTTGGTGCCGGTGGCGGCACCCGCGACACATCGCGCCGCTAGCGCGGAAATCTGTGCCGCGAGCACCAGCCCCGCGCTTCGCGTCACGCGTCTACTTTGTCGTTCCTGCTCTGCGAACCTTGTACCTCAGCCAGACCAGGCCGTCCTTCCGAGGCTCGGAGGAGACCAGCTTGAGGTGGCGCATGGGCCCCTTCCCCTCTTTGGCGTCGAAGAGCGACGGCGTACCGATGGCCCCATCAGCGATGGGCGCCACCAGGATGCTCAGCTCGTCAATCAGGTCCGCGGCCAGGAAGGAGCCGTTGATCTTCCCGCCGCCCTCCAGGAGCAAGCGCTTGATGCCGAACTCCTTCCGGAGCTTCTCCAGCACCTTCTTCAGGTTCAGGTCCGTCTTGCCGCCGAACAGGTACGACACGCCCTTGGACTGAAGGAAGGCTAGGTAGTCGTCGGAGACCTGCTCCGTGAGCACGGTGATGACGTGCTCTTCATCGATGGAGCTCGACTTCCAGGTGAGCTTGCCCGAGGGGTCCAGCGCGATGGCGTAGGACTCCGCGCCGCGCCTGGCGATGAAGTCCGTCCTTGGAATCGGCTCCCCAGCCTTGCGTGCCGGGACCTTCGCCTTCCCCGCGTAGGGCTCCATCGAAACCCGGCCAATCATCCAGGCATCGGCGTCGAACGTCTCCGCCGTCCGCTCGTACTCGGCCATGGCGCGCGACGAGAGCTTCCAGCCCTTCGTGACGATGCGCCCATCCAGGGACGGCACCATGTGGCAAATCACGTAGGGGCGCTTCGCTCCGCTCATCTGCGGTCTCCTCGGAATGTTGACGGGCTCGACCGTGAGCCGGCCCGTATTGAACGCCAGTTGGGGCCTTCCCGCGACGGAATCCGCCTCCTGTGCTTCCTTACGGCCTGCTCCCGTACTGGGCGTCCGTGACCTTCTCCATCCACTCGACATTCTTGCCATCGAGCACCTCCTGGATGGCGATGTGGGTCATCGCCGTCTCTGGCGACGCGCCATGCCAGTGCTTCTGCCCTGGCGGAATCCGCACCACATCACCTGGGCGAATCTCCTCCATCGCGCTTCCCCAGAGTTGGACCCTTCCGAGGCCGGCGGTCACGATGAGCGTCTGGCCCAGCGGATGGGTGTGCCATGCCGTGCGGGCGCCGGGTTCGAACGTGACGTAGGCCCCAGAAGCGCGCGCCGGAGCGTTGGGTTGGAACAGCGGATCGACCCGCACGGAGCCCGTGAAGTTCGCGGCGGGTCCCTTGCTGGACGGCTGCGAGCCGTTCCGCTGGATGTCCAAGCGCCGCGAGCTCCCGCCAGGTTCCGCCGCGAGCGCGCTCGACACGACGGGGGTACCTCCCCGGCTCAAGTGGGAAATCGCCAGCACGAGCGCAGGAAGCGATACAGCGACAGCAATGGGCAGCTTCATGTTCAACCTCGATTTCTGTGGGATGGGTGTCCAGCGTGGCCACGTGGTTCAGGCACACGCCGTGTCGATGAGAAACCAGGCCACCTCAGCGGCCCGTGACCTTCTCCAGCGCTTCGGGGTAGCGGGCACCCTGAACGGTGACTTTCGACGCCGCGTCGTCGATTTCCCGGAGGTCTTGCGCGGTCAGTTCGATGTTGGCCGCGTCCAGGTTCTCCTCGAGTCGGCTCAGCTTCGTGGTGCCCGGAATCGGTACCATCCAGGGCTTCTGAGCGAGCAGCCACGCCAGGGCCACCTGCGCGGGCGTTGCCTCCTTCTTCAGGGCGACCTGGTTCAACAGCTCGACCAGTGACTGGTTCGCCTTCCGAGTCTCCGGCGTGAAGCGCGGGACGATGTTTCGGAAGTCGTTACTGGCGAAGGTGGTCGTCGCGTCGATCTTCCCCGTCAGGAAGCCCTTGCCCAGCGGGCTGAATGGAACGAAGCCGATGCCGAGCTCCTCGAGCGTCGGCAGCATCTCCTCCTCTGGCTTCCGCCACCACAGCGAGTACTCACTCTGCAACGCCGTCACCGGCTGGACCGCGTGCGCGCGACGCACGGTCTGCACACCTGCTTCGGAGAGGCCGAAGTGCTTGACCTTCCCTTCACGAATCAGGTCCTGCACCGCCCCCGCGACATCCTCGATGGGCACGTTCGGGTCCACACGGTGCTGATAGAAGAGGTCGATGGCGTCGACCTTGAGCCGCTTGAGCGAGGCCTCGGCGACCGCCTTGATGTGCTCGGGCCGGCTGTCGAAGCCGCTCCATCGTGCTTCGCCCGGCGTCGTGGGCGTGAAGCCGAACTTCGTGGCGATGACCACCTTCCCCCGGAACGGTGCCAGGGCCTCGCCCACCAGCTCCTCGTTCGTCCAGGGGCCATACACTTCGGCCGTGTCGAAGAAGGTGACACCTCGCTCCACTGCCGTACGGATGAGCTGAATCATCTCCTGCCGGTCCGCGGGCGGGCCGTAGCCGAAGCTCATGCCCATGCAGCCGAGTCCGATGGCGGAGACCTCGAGATTGCTCTTCCCAAGCTTGCGCATCTGCATGTCGGTTCCTTTCAAAGCTCCTGCTTCGTGGGCCCCAGCAGGATTTTGTTGATGTCCACATCGGCGGGTTGCTCGATGGCGAAGGCGATGGCCCTCATGGTGGCTGGGGAGGAGATGATGACCGTGCAGATGGCCCCAGCCGTCTGCTGCCTCAGTCCCTCGAAGAGGGCGGGCACCGCGAACCGGGCGCTCGCCCGTCCTCCTCCTCGCTCGACGTCCGCCACCCGGCGGCAAGGCCGTCCGTTCGCCGCACGCCGGGGAACAGCTTCGCCCTCCTGGCTTCGAGATGCTTCGCCCTGCATCCATGAAGAGAAGTACGCGCCTCCGCCGCCCGCGACTACAGGCCAATGCGGCGATAGGCCTTGAAGGCGCATTGAACAATCCGCTTCGCGCAGCCCGAAGCCCTGGTTGCCTGGCGAAGGGCGCGCGTCATGGATGCAGGTGGACCGTGGGCAATTCCACATCCGCGGCATCGCATGCGCCTGGAGACTCCGCGCAGTTCCTGCACGTGCAAGTGACGACTGGCGAGTTCCACTCAGCGTTCGTGCGGCGCGGCGACGGAGTCCAGGGGACTGGCGGCGCGCACAACGACATTCGAGCCGGCGCTGCTGACGCGGGTGAAGGACGGCTTGTTCCCGAGCCTGCGTCCGTGAGCCCATGCGGCCGCTGGTACCGTCGTACGCGAGGTGCCGCCACGACGCGAGAATCTGGCCGGCTTCAGCGGTCGGAAACCGAGCTGGCGAGTCCGAGTCCCTCCATTTCGAATGGACCGGGCACCGAAGCTTGTAGCCCTCCCCAAGTCGTGCCTCACAATCGCCGGCCAGAACGCCAGAGCTCGCCGTACGGGAGGTTCGGAATGCGTGCGCCATTGTCGATGAATGGGTCACGCGGGGACGTCGACCCCTGGCTGGGGTCCGAGATGCAACGGGCGGACTCGGCGCGGCGGCCGAGCAATGTGATGCCTACAGGAGCGTGGCGATGAGCAAGCAACCGCATGCGGTGGTGATTGCCGGTGGTGGTCCGACCGGAATGATGCTGGCGGGCGAGCTGGCGTTGGCGGGCGTCGACGTCGCCATCGTCGAGCGGCGTGCGAGCCCTGAGCTCATCGGCTCTCGCGCGGGGGGCTTGCACTCACGTACCATCGAGGTTCTCGATCAGCGCGGCATCGCCGATCGGTTCCTCTCGAAGGGCCAGGTGGCGCAGGTCGCTGGCTTCCACATGGTCCCGCTGGACATCAGCGACTTTCCAACCCGGCACAACTACGGCCTCGCACTCTGGCAGAACCACATCGAGCGCATCCTGTCCGAGTGGGTCGAAGAGCTGAACGTGAGGCTCTATCGCGCGCGGGAGGTGACCGGGTTCGTGCAGGACGACACTGGCGTCGACATCGCTCTCTCGGACGGGCAGTCGCTCCGGGCGAAGTACCTGGTCGGATGCGACGGCGGCCGCAGCCTGGTTCGAAAAGCTGCCGGCATCGAGTTTCCAGGGTGGGAGCCAACGACGAGCTGGCTGATCGCCGAAGTCGGAATGGCCGAGGAGCCGAAGTGGGGATTTCACAAGGATGCGCTCGGCATCCATGGCATCAGCCGGGTGGAGAACGGTGGGCCCGTGCGGGTCGTCCTGACCGAACGACACATCGGCCCCGCCAGCGAACCCACACTGCGCGACCTCAGGGAGGCACTCATCGCCGTCTACGGAACGGACTACGGAGTCCACACGCCCACCTGGCTCTCCAGGTTCACCGACATGACCCGGCAGGCCGCCGCCTACCGTGACCGACGGGTCCTGCTGGCCGGGGACGCTGCGCATGTGCATCCCCCGGTGGGTGGGCAGGGCCTCAATATCGGCGTGCAGGATGCGGTGAACCTGGGATGGAAGCTGGCCCAGGTGGTCAAGGGGACAGCACCCGAGAGCCTCCTCGACACCTATCACGCCGAGCGCCACCCGGTCGCGGCCCGCGTCCTGCGCACCACGATGGCGCAGATGGCCCTTCGGCGTCAGGACGAACGCACCAAGGCCCTGGGCGACACCGTCTCCGAGCTCCTCGGCATGGACGGACCTCGAAAACGTCTCGCCGCGGAGATGTCCGGTCTGGGCATTCATTACGACCTCGGCGAGGGGCACCCGCTGCTCGGTCGCCGGATGCCCGATCTCGACCTGGTCACCGACAACGGCCCGCTGCGGGTCTTCACGCTGCTGCACAGTGCCCGACCGGTGCTCCTCAACCTCGGTGAGCCCAGCGGCTTCGACATCACCCCGTGGGCAGATCGCGTTCAGTGGGTCGACGCCCGCTATGAGGGTCCATGGGAGCTCCCTGCAATCGGAGCGGTCACTGCGCCTACCGCTGTGTTGGTTCGGCCCGACGGCTATGTGGCCTGGGTGGGAAACCGAACCCATGTGGGGCTTGCTGACGCGCTGACCACCTGGTTCGGACCGCCTGCTGCGACGTAGCGCACCGGCTTCGAGCTCATTCTGTTCACAGCCTGGAGACACTTCCCAGGCGCCGGTGGCCACATTGGCATTGAAGCTGTACTGGATGTTCGGCTGCCGCCCCCGCATGTCAGGGACTCACGCGATGAAGACCGCGCTTCTTCCTCAGCTCCAGACCTTCCTCGTGGTAGCGCGCCTGCGCAACTTCAGCGCGGCGGCTCGTGAGCTGGGGCTTTCGACCTCCGCGGTCAGCCAGTCCGTGCGTCAGCTCGAAGCGCAGCTCCGCGTGGTGCTGCTGACCCGGACCACGCGTAGCGTGTCGTTGACCGAGGCGGGCAGGAGGCTGGTCGAGAAGGCGGGCCCCGCCCTGGGGCAGACGCTCGCGGCCCTTACCGAGGTCTCCGCGAGGCCGGGCGAACCCGTGGGTCAGCTCCGCCTGTCGGTACCCCGGTCCGCGGTGCCCTTCATCATCACGCCCGTGCTGCCGGCCTTTCGCGCACGTCACCCGCGTGTGCAGGTGGAGGTGGTCGTCGAGGACCGCTTCGTGGATGTTGTCGCCGAGGGCTACGACGCGGGCGTGCGGCTGAGCGAGGCTATCGAACGGGACATGGTGCAGGTGCGGCTCACGGACGCCTTCCGCTTCGTGGTGGTGGGCGGGCCCGGCTACCTCGAACGCGCGGGCACGCCACAGCGGCCCGAGGACCTGCTACGCCACGAGTGCATCACCTTCCGCATGCAGAGCACAGGGACGCTCTACGCCTGGGAGCTGGAGCGCGGCCGGAGGAACTGGCGTGTGCCGGTGCGCGGGGGAATCGTCACCAGCGACACCGAGCTGAGCGTCATCCTGGCGGAGCAGGACCTGGGCCTCGCCTACACCCTTGAACCGATGGTTGCCGAGCGGCTCCGTACCGGGCGGCTGCAATGCGTGCTCGAGCCCTATGCCCCCAAGGTACCCGGCTTCTTCCTCTACTACCCCAGCCGCGCCCAGCGCTCCGAGCCACTGCGCCTCTTCGTCGAAACGGCGAGGGAGATGGCCATGCGCACCTTTGGCTAACGCAGGGTGCCAGTGGGCGCCTGCGTCGTGTACCTGCCCACGGACAGCCCCGACTTCAATCCCATCGAGCTGTGGTGGGCGGACTTGAAGCGTCAGCTTCGAAGGCATGCTCCTCGCGCGCTCGCCGAGCTGGCCCGAACCGTGCGGCGACTCCGCTCGCGAAGCTCGCCGCATGGTTCCGCCACTGCCTCTGCTTCCTTCAGCTCAACTGCTTTCCGCGTCAAGGCACGGACGGCTTCGAACGCCCGGTTCTTGCTGCCGTGGTCGTTCGGGCGCATGCTGAAAAGGCGGAAACGCGAGCGCCAGAAAGCGAGAGAAAGCAGATGGCGACATCACTCTACGACCTCAGCGTGCCCACCTTCCTGCAGACCGTGAGGGCCGTCGCAGGCTTTCTCGACCGTGCGGCCAGGCACTGCGCTGAGACGGGTGCTGATCCCGACGACTTCGTGAACGCGCGCCTCTTCGACGACATGGCGCCCTTCCACTTTCAGGTCGAAGCCACATGGCACCATTCCGTGTGGGGGGTGGAAGCCCTCAAGACCGGAGTGTTCGCCCCGCCGGCCTTGGTCGGACCGGTCCCTTTCGCCGACCTGCAGGCGATGATCGGCAAAGCGGAAGCGGCGCTGGAGGCGTTCACGCCCGACGAGATCGACCAGTGCGCGGGCAAGGATCTGGACCTTCAGATCGGGCCGCGGAGGCTCGCCTTCACGTCGGAGACGTTCATTCTTTCGTTTTCCCTGCCGAACTTCCATTTCCACGCCGTCACTGCCTACGACATCCTCCGCTCGCGCGGTGTCCCGCTCGGCAAGCGTGATTACGAAGGCCAGCTGCGCATCAGATCAACCTGAGCCGGAAGTTCGTTGTGGAGGCTGGCGGCGGGTGTTGGCGTACGCCTCAGCTCCCGCCAGCCAACTCGCGAGCGAGTGCCACGGGCACCGCAGTCCCCCTGGCATCGCCAATCGCAGCCTGACTTCCCACGGTCAGCTCCTCACTTCGAAGCTCCCGCGGATGAGGAAGGATGGCCCGGTCAAGAGGCAATGTCTCTACCTCCCGGGGAGTACGGACTCCCCCGTTCTGTCGCCGCCGTCGGGCATGAGCGCCGAGAAGCGTTCCAGCGTACGGGTGGGGATGTCATCGAGCGCGGCGATGAGCGGCAGCGTGAATCGGTGCAAGCTCGCGTCATAGAGAGGCTCGGAGATGAACCGCGCGCCCATGTTCCGTGCGACGAGCGCCGGCGAGCGCGGCAGCCGCAACGTGTCCCACCACCCTTCCAGGGCGCGAGCCCGCTCCTCGGGCGCGTAGAAGGGAGCGCTCGAGACGACTGGCGTCACGAACGCACCCGGCGTCCTCACCCTCCAGAGTGGGCTCAGCCAGCCCCGGTGGGCGATGGCCTGCTGGATGAGCCGCGCATCCACCTCCGAGTCCGTCTCCAGGTTCGCGGCAGCCAACCAATGCGTGATGCCCCGGCGCCGGCTCTCCTCGTAAAAGGCTGCTTGCAGCCTCACCACGGCGTCGGTGTGTCGCCACGGCCGACGCACGCAGAAACGCGCAGCCTCCGCGACGACCTGCCCGGGCCCTGCCAGGTCGGACAGGTCCAGCCGCTGCTCCATCTCGACGCCCAGCTCGCCGCCGCTCGCATGCGCCACCTCTGGATTGGGCAACAGCACCCGCACGGTGGCCACCGGCTCGCTCGCGGCGTAGACCACCAGGTGGAAGGTGGTCGGCAAGGTATCGAAGCCGTTCACCTCCCGCTGGGTCGGCGGAGCCCGCCCGGGCATCAACTGCAACTCTTCTCCGAAGACAGCCCAGCGGACACGAAGCGCGTCATCCAGCTCGCGCTGGGTCGTGACAACACGGCAGTACATGGACGTCATGGGGCACCTCGTAGGTGGGGTTCGGCTCCGGCATCGCGCCGTCCTGTCCACACCATTCGCTGCCCAGGCTCCAAGTGCGCCGCAGCGTGTTCCAATCAGCGCCCCGCCACGCCAGACGTCGTGGAATGACGGCGGCGCCTGTGTGGCCTCTCGCCGGGAGCGGGCCCGGCGAGCGCAGCTGCACGTCGCGCTCCCTGGACGGCAACCTACTGGAGCGCGTTCATCAGCGCGGACTGGAGGGTCCTCCGGTTCTCGGGGAAGCCCTGGTTGGGATACGGCCGGGCTCCGTCCAGGAACGCCCGGTACTGCTGATACATCGGGTCCGAGAGCGCGGGCTCCTGCTGATAGAAGGCCTCGCTGGCCTGCAGGAGGTAGCGCGGCGACGTGCCCTGCGGGGCATCTCCGCTGAAGGCGATGAGGCTGCGCACCGCCGGGTCCTTCATGAAGTCGGTGAACGCCTGGGCATCCTCGGCACAAGTGCCCGTGCACCGCGCGCTGACCACCAGCGCGTCCACGAACACCGCCGGCGCGGAGCCCGTGCCCAACGGCACCGAGATGACCCCCGGAAGCGCCATGCTCGGGTTGGCCCTCCGGGCGAAGAAGAGGCGCTCCGTGTAGCCCATGAAGCCGTTGGCTTGCCCCGTGGCGAAAGCCTCCTCCGGCAGGGTGTTGTCCGCGAAGGTGCCATCCAGACAGGGGTTGGCCCCCGCGTGGAGCTCGCAGCTCTTCACCACCTCCTCGAAGGAGTCCAGGGCCGTCGCGTCCAGGGGCAGCGAAAGCGCCTGGGACAGCTCGCCCTCGGGATTCGTGTCCGCCCAGGCATCCAGGTACGACGAGGGCAGCGTCCAGCTCCCACTGTAGTTCGCGGCCAGCGGGCGCACGCCGGGCGCCACGTCACTGAGAACCTGGACCAGGGACGCGCCATCGCTGGCGAAAGCCAGGTTCGCGCTGTGTGAGTAGACGACATAGCTGCACAGGTAGGTTGGAACGCCGTAGCTCTGCCCGGAGATGGAGACGGCTTCTTCCGCCGCAGGATGCGCCGCGCCGGACTCCAGTGCCACCGGCTGTACCCAGCCCTTCGCGACAAGGGCTCCCAGAATCAACGTGTCAATCTCCACCACCTGGGCGGCCCCGGCGCCTTGTCCGAGGAGCTGGTTCAGCACCCCACCCTCTTCCAGGTCATAGACGTCCAGGTTGGCGTCGAACACGACGTCCAGGTCGATATCCGGGTGGTCTCGCTCGAAATCCGCTTCGAGCCGCTGCTCGAGGCTTGCGAACCCATCTCCCGCCGCGTCCGGAATGTAGGGAAAGAGGACGGCCTTCAAGGGCCTCCGGTCCTGCGGCTCAGGGTCCGAAGGCTCCGAACAAGCGCCCAGGCACAGGGCGAGGACGCAGGGCAACGCTCTCCAATCCATGACGTGACTCCAATGGGCTGAGGGGGACCGCCCCGCACGGGTGCGGGCGCGGCATGAATGAGCAGGCTACCACGCCACGCTCTCAGTCCGTGCTTCTCCGTTTCGCAGCCATTGGGATTCACCACCGCGTCTCACAGCCTCCGGGGACCGCCCGTGCACGTCAAACAACAGAGCCTCTGCCAACGTCGAAAGCCAGACAGGCAGAACTTGAGCCAGAATCAAAACAAGCCGCATAACAACAATGCCATCACCAAGCCGTATCAATCACCCGGGCCCCTGGATGGCGCACATCCACTCTTCTCACGAGTGACGGAGCGGAGTTCCAAGAAAAAGAGAGGGGCCACCCCAATAACAAACACACACCCATCACCTGGAGCAAAGTCATGCTTGGAGCCCTCACCCGAATCATGGGACTCGCCACCCTGCTCTTCGTGGCCAGCAACGCGGACGCCGCTGTCGAAAAGAAGGTCATCCACATGACCGTCTACAGCGAGACCGGCGAGAGCGCCGCGTTTCGCGCCATTGACGGCCAGCCCGTGAGCGCCACGAACGACACGCTGAAGCTGTCCTACCGGATCGTCCCGGAAGTCATCGGCGAAGACACGGTCCGCTACACCATCTACAACGGCTACGACCTCGAGTCCGCCGCCCCCATCGAGGTCATCGAAGCGCGGGCCGATGGCAAGGTCCACCACGGCCTCCGCGCGGCCTTCAAGGTGGCCGTGACGACCGTCGAGGCGCAGTCCCTGGACGTCAACCCGCTCGAAGCTCCGTCCGCCGACGACAAGGCCCGTTGTTGCGTGACGTGCGGTGGGTGGCGCTACTGCTGCACGCCCGCCTCCGGCTACTGCTGCACCATCACGACGTCCTGCCGCCGTTGCCGGGTCTGCAACTGAGGCCCGCTGCCGCACCTTCGAAGGACGAAGACCTCCGCGCGAGCGCCGTCGGCTCACGCGGAGGTCTGCCCTCGGCGCCGCCACCGGCCCCCTCGCGCCCCGAAGAAGCCCGTTCGCGCCTGCGACGGCGTCATGGTCAGGAAATCAGCGGCCATTTCGTCCGCGGCTCCGGACCGCGAGGAGAACACCGCCACATGGAGCTTTCCGCTAGCGAAGTCGAGCAGTTCGTCGAGGAGGGATTCGTTCGTGTGGACCACGCCTTTCCGCGCGAGCTCGCGGACGCGGGCCGAGCGTTGCTCTGGCGTGACACGGGCTGTGCCCCAGACGACCCCACGACGTGGAAACAGCCCGTCATCCGGCTCGGCGACTATTCACAGGAGCCCTTCCGGCTCGCGGCCAACACGCCTCGGCTGCGCGGCGTATACGACCAACTCGTGGGCGCCGGACGCTGGCTCCCACGCGGAAGCCTGGGCACCTTCCCCGTCCGCTTTCCCAGCGCGGACGCGCCCGGAGACGACGGCTGGCACGTCGATGCCAGCTTTCCGGGGGAGAACCCGAGCGACTTCTTCACCTATCGGGTGAACGTGGCCTCCCGAGGCCGCGCCCTGTTGATGCTGTTCCTGCTCTCGGACGTGGGCGAGGACGACGCTCCCACTCGCATCCGCGTGGGCTCGCACCAGGACATCGCGCGCGTCCTCGAACCCGAGGGCGAGGCCGGGCTGTCCTTCATGGAGCTCGCCAGGAAGCTGGACGTGTCCGCACACCGCCCGCTGGCCTTCGCCACGGGCGAGGCAGGCACCGTCTATCTGTGCCACCCCTTCCTGGTCCACGCCGCCCAGCCGCACCGGGGAACCCGGCCGCGCTTCATGGCCCAGCCGCCGCTGCTCCCTTCGGGCGCGTTCGAGCTCCAGCGCCCGGACGACAGCTACTCCCCGGTGGAGCGCGCCATCCGGCGGGCGCTGGGGCACGACAGCCGCCAGGGGTGAGCAAGCCCGCGGGCGCCGCCTGCAGCCGGACACGGAAGTTGGCTGGCTTTGCACCTTTCCGCTGGTAGAAGTCGGAGGAGCCCCCGGTCGTATCGATGCCCCGGCCCTGCGTGCTGGAACGGCAGCACGTCTGACATTCACGCCACGTCCAATCGTCAACGTTTGGGGCCGGACCAGGCTGCCAGCTTATTCCGGCTTTACCAATTCCCATACAGTCCTTGTGGCTCCGGGCTCCGGAGCCAGGCCTCCGCAAACCCTCTCGCGGAGCGCCCGCAATCCCCTCTTGCGCAAGGAGCAAGTCATGTCTGGCAGTTTCATATCCCGTGGTCTGACCCTGCTGGGAATCTGTGGTGGCCTGAGTCTTCTGGGCGGATGTGGTGACGCGGACCCCATGCCCGCCGCGCCCGAGCCGCTGGGCCAGGTGGAAGGCGCCGCCATCGTCAGCAACATCACCGAGGGCACCTATGTCATCCGCTCGGTGGCGACTCAGAAGTGCATCGACGTGGCCTCGTCGAGCACGGCGGATGGAGCCAAGGTGCAGCAATGGGACTGCAATGGCACCAATGCCCAGCGCTTCCGCATCACGCCCACGTCCGGTGGCTACTTCAGCATCATCAACGTGAACAGCAACAAGGGGCTCGACATCACCGGCGGGAGCACGGCGGAGAACGCGCGCGTCCAGCAGTGGACCTACAGCGGCGGCAACAACCAGCAGTTCCGCTTCCAGAACCGGGGCGGCACCGAGTTCAGCATCCACGCACGCCACACGGACATGGCCGTGGACCTGTACTGGGGCAACTCGGCGAACGGCACGGAGCTGGTGCAGTACCCCTATATCGGCGGCACGAACCAGCGGTGGACGTTCGACCGGATTGATGGCGGGGGCAATGGCGGCACGGGACTGGCTGCGATTCTCAGCGAGTCGATGTTCAACAGCATGTTCCCGAACCGGAACCCCTTCTACACCTACAGCGCCCTGATTGCCGCGGCGAACACCTTCCCCGCGTTCGCGAACACGGGCTCCCTGGACACGCGCAAGCGTGAGGTGGCGGCCTTCTTCGCCAACACCGCGCACGAGACGGGCAACTTCGTGTACGTGGAGGAGATCAACCGCGGCGAGTACTGCGGAAGCTGGGGCCCGCCGGGCTGCAACTGCGTCGCGGGCAAGCGCTACTACGGCCGTGGCCCCATCCAGCTCTCGTGGAACGGCAACTACTGCGCCGCCGGCACTGCCCTGGGCCTGCCGCTGCACACCAACCCGGACCTGCTGGCGCAGGACCCGAACGCGTCCTGGCGCTCCGCGTTCTGGTTCTGGACCACGCAGGCCGGTGCCGGCTCCATCCCCGCCCACCGCGCCATGGTGGAGGAGCGGGGCTTCGGTGAGACCATCCGCGCCATCAACGGCGCGCTGGAGTGCAATGGCAACAACCCGGGCCAGGTCCAAAGCCGCATCGACAACTATCTCCGGTTCACGAACATGCTGGGCGTGAGCCCCGGCGCCAACCTGGGCTGCTGAACCCATACGCAGGTGGGGAGGGATCGCACCTTCCCCAGGAGCCGGGCGGGCCTCGTGCCGCAGGCCCGCCCGGCTCCGCCACGCCATTCCCGCGCCCACGCCTCTGGAGCCGCGCAGTCTCCCGCGCCCGCTCGAGTCGTGATGCCAAGACGTCCCCCCCGAGCCGTCCTGGGGCGCTCCGGACCACGCCCGTCATTCCCTACGCAAGATGCCGCCTCGTGGATTCCCTGTCTTTACCACTGTGGGGGTATGGGCACTGGCCCTCATGGCGACACACGCCGCGCGTGGCATTCAGACGGACCGCGCCAATCAGCTCTCCCGTATGATCAACCGGCTCCGAACAAGGAGAGGCAGGTAGCGGCACGCCGACAAGCGAATCGCCTCGTCTTCCAAGGACAGGCGTTTACGTGAATTCAAGCTGCACAGACGTTCATTCCCATACCACTTGGGAGGTACAGACACTCGGATCGACTCGAAGGAACCATCTGGGGAGCTACAGAGGTGTGTCTCCGTCGAACTCGCCAGGATGGCTCCGAAGGAACACACAAGCGCACGTGAGCAAAGCGCGAATGGAAACTTCCGATGAGGAGTCAGGATGGGAATTCCAACGCCGGACGAGGAGAACGCACTGCATGCGCGCATCCTCCAGAAGGAGTCGGTGGCACATTCAGAGGCTTTTGAGGTCCTCATGGACCCAATCATCGCGGCGGTCACGCGTGCTCGAAGGTGCGCGTATGAAGAGGCGCGCGATGCAGCCATCGACGCAGTCATCGACTACCTCGAAGCTCCCGAGCGATTCGACCCTCAGCGGGGCCGCCTCCTTGCATACTTGACGCAATCCGCCAAGAACAGGGTCACCGACTGGCAGCGCTCCACCTTCAGGCGAGTCCTGCGCGAAGAAAAGTTCGGATGCCTGTTCGAACTTCTGGGGATGCCTCCGAAGGACAGTTTGGAGAACGCGTTGGAGGCGCGCCGCATCGTGGAACGCATCGAGAAATCCAACCTCGGGGTGGTCGATCGGGCATTCCTCGAACTCATGCTCCTCGGAGAGCGGTCCACCCAGCGGTTTGGTGAGGTACTCGGCTTAGGCCCTCTCCCGGCGGTCGATATCCAGCGCGAAGTGAAGCGCAACCGAGACCGCATCACGAAGTGGTTGGAGCGCTTTGGAAGGGAGGTCATCGGTGTCAAGTCATGACTGGCTCGAGGCTGCGGCGAAACGGAGCACAGGTGAAGCCTGGATGCTCGGTCATGCGCTTGAGCGCTACCGCACGATTGAACGCATCACCCCCACGGCACTCGCGACCGAACTGGGATGCACGCTTGAAGCACTGCAGTGGATGTCGTTGTGCCGGCGCCCCGTCGGCGCTTCGTTCGCCGAGCAGACCGCTGCCGTCGCACAGCGATTCTCCGTGGACCGACGATGCCTGGTCCGAGTGCTCCGTCGCGTCGAGGTCATTGATGCCCTGACGATGGAGTCCGAAGAAGAAATGGATTCGGAAGACAGCGCCATCCTGCTGGCGGCACGGGATCGCACCCGAGAAGACGAGAACGACTCATGATGGGCCACTGGCTGGATGTGGCAATGACCAGCAGCGGACTGCGACGGGACACAACCTTCCCTCGGGATATCGCGACCGAAGCGCAAGACGCGCTCTCCGTCGAACTGATCCCCATCCCCATGCTGACCACCAGCCACGTCACAGACTGGCTTCGGTACCGCGGGGTTCGTCGTTCGGCCTCGGACACGGAACGAGAACTCTACGGGTGCATGGTCGCACGGGCGGGCTCAGCGTTCCTGTTCCACGACACAGGAGACACGGAGGCCGAGCAGCGCTTCACCATCGCGCACGAAGTCGCGCACTTCGTGTTGGACCACCTCCTCCCCCGAGAGCGCGCCATCCATCATTTCGGCGAGGGAATCCTCCCTGTCATCAACGGGCAGCGGCGGGCCAGCCTCGAAGAGCGGCTGTCCTCCGTTCTCGGGCAGGTGCCACTTGGGGTCCAGATCAAGCTCATGGATCGAAACCCCTCGGGCCACCTCCCATCCGGAGCCATTGCAGAGGCCGAACGGCGCGCGGATCGACTGGCGTTCGAGTTGCTGGCCCCGGCGGAGCATGCCCGTCCCCTCCTGCAGTCCGCGCCTGATGAGGAGGGCCCAGCATTGCTGGCGCGACACTTCGGCATCCCTGAGGACAAAGCCCGTGGTTACGCCCGCTTGCTGAAACCACAGAAGCGGACACAACCATTCTCGATCATCCAGTTTCTCGGGGAGGAGAGGACATAGGTATGGCGGGAGGTTACGATGACCATGAGGGTGCTGACCTCTTTGGTGACGACGACTTCTTCGATGCATTTGGCGAAGACCTGCTGAGCACCCTCGACCTCGATACGTGGTCACAGGGGCTCGATCTCGCGAGCGTCATGGCGCGCTTTCGAAAGGAGATCGCCAATGCCGTGGACAAGGAGAGCGTCGTCAGGACGATCATCCGGCAGCAGGTGCTCCCCAAGATCTCGGCCAACTCAGGTGGCGGAGCCGAGGAGGCCGGAGTCTACAAGGCCACGCCTGAAGAACTGGCAACGGTTCATCAGAGCCTGTTGTTCTCCGGCAAGGTGGAGGCAGTCAACGGCATCTCCACGAGTCATGAGAGCCTGCCGCTAGGCATCACGCAAATCGGCATCGCGGCCGTCAGCTACGGAGGGACCACCGGCACGTTCTCCCAGCGGCTTTTCCGCAAGGAGATGTCGGACCAGAGCGCGGATCCAGTGCGGGATGCAATCGCGTGTATCAACCTCCGGATGGAGCGTTCCGCCAGCCCGCGCAAGGAATCGCTCTCCAAGCTGGCCCGTCGTGGCATCAGGACCTATGCGGAACGAGCCGTGCTGGTAGACAAGTCCGAAGCTGAATGGCGAATCGGACACGGCAACCCCTGTGCCCACGAACTGATTACGGGTTCAGGCTACATGAGTCTTCTTCGAGCATCACTCGCCGTACTCCGTCGCCTCATCCAACAGCACAAGAAGTTCGTCTTCGTCCCGAGCGCACTGGAAGAGCGAGGCATCCTGACCATCGGCCATGCACTCCAAGCGGGCGAGTACATCATCTTCGAAACGCTGGAGCGCTTCGGGAAACGCGTCGTCGAGCATTGGAAGTACGGTGACAGGAGCCATCGCCTCGCGGCCAATTTCGTACGGGAGTGCTGCCCAGACGTGATTTCGGGCGTATTCCGTGCCTCGGATCGCACACCTCCCCGCTCGTTCTATGCCCACCGCGAGCATGTCCACCTCGCCGCACGCATTGCGATGGCGGACAGCATTCTCCGGCCCGAGCGAGGCTTCCCCATGCTCCTCGACGTCGCGGAAGCATCTTGCCGCAGTGCCTTTGGCGAGGACGGATTCATGGGGCTGGTTCACGACGCCTATGCGCAGGCAGGCGCGAACCTCCAGTTCTTCAACGAGCACACCAAACGCCATTAGGTCAGGAGCGTCATGAGCATCACTGACGACGGCAGGGGCCATCGCTCGCCAGGGGCAGGAGCACTCCGGGGGCAACCTTCTTCACAGGGCCACGCTCCTACAAGGCCCCCTCACGCGGCGGAGGACCCAGGGAACTGGGGTGAACCTCCCCCTGGATATCGTGGAACGGGTCCAGGCCAGCCAAAGGCACCTGCTGGGGCAAATGGGCGGCCAGCAGCACCCGCCCGCTCCGGAAGCGCCAATCCTCATTCCACCCTGCCCGCTCCGGCGCAAACCGGTGAGGTCCGAGCGTCCCCGCCGCTGGGTGGGCCCAATACCTCCGCCCCCCCGCGTCATGCCGCCACGGTGAACATGACAGCGGGTAGGCCACCGCCAGCGGCCTCGGACCCACGTCCCGTCAACGGCAATGGGCATCCACCGGCGGGAAAGAACGGCCAGTACAGGCCCGTCCCTGTTTCAGCCGCGCCCATGATGAACGGCAAGGGGCATGGCCCCACGGGACCTCATGCTCCACGCAATGGGGTCGTGCAGCCGACACCAACATCCGCCCTGAACGAGCTGGACGCCCTGAGGCAGCAGGCGAAGTCCGGCCCCCAAGCGGACCCCGAATTGGAAGCTGCGGTGGGTTTCACGCACTTCGACGTGTCATCGAGCCAGGACAACCTCATCACGGTGCTGCTCACGCGCGACGACCTGCACCTGCTCGCGTCGCAGACACTGGTCCGGGTGAAGTCGAAGGAAGACCAGCGCGCCTACCTGGGCGTCGTCGTGCGTGGCCCCTTCGCCGAACCCAATGCCGTGCCCGCCAACTCCACCATGGCCATTGGTGTCGTCACGCATGGAAAGAAGCTGGCGTACACGTTCGACTACCACGGACGCGCGGAGATCGAGATTGTCGGAGAGGAAGTCGATGGCGCGCTGAAGCCGCCGCGCTTCCGGCCCCGTCCCCAGAGCCCTGTCTTCCTGCTCGATGACGAAGAGAGCGCACGCGTGCTGGGCACGGGAGGCGACCTCTGCCTGGGGCTCGTCGTCGGCTACGAGCAGATGGAGGCCCGGCTCAATCCCCGGGACAAGTCCATCCTTCCGCGCCACACCGGCATCATCGGAACGACGGGCGGCGGCAAGTCCACCACGGTGGCCACCCTCATCCACCGCGCACAGCAGCAGGGCATCGCCACCATCGTCTTCGACGTGGAGGGAGAATACACGCACGTGGACAAGCCCACGGACCAGGCCGCCATGCTCGAGGCGCTCCGACGCCGGGGCCAGAAGGCAGAAGGCGTCAGGGACCTTCACATCCACCATCTCATCGGCCGCGCCAGCCTCAATCCGCGCCACCGGAGCAAACACGCCTTCTCTCTCAAGTTCTCCAGCCTGTCGCCCTACGCGCTCGCCGAGATTCTCGACATGTCGGACGCGCAGCAGGAGCGATTCCTCAAGGCCTACGACGTCACCAAGCTCTTGCTGGAAGACTTCAACATCTACCCGCAGACCGAGCAGGAACGCCGCCAGGTCCTCGACGTGGACGAGCTGTCGACGGGCTATCCGCGCATGACGATCGACCACGTGCTCGATGTCGTCAGCGCGTACATCTACAGCCTCAGCGACGAGGGCAAGTCGGAGACGCGTGGCAAGTCGCGGGCAGTGCCCCGTAAGCAGGCCTCGCTGCTGGAGGACCCCGAAGAGCAGGAGGCCGATACGGACGCCACCGCCAAGGCGCCGTCGCGGGGCCTCGTGCTGCGCACCGAGTTCCGGAACAACTTCAGCCGGGTGATGGCCCGGGTCATGGCGCAGAGCAGCCGTAATGAAATCAGCTGGAAGGCCCTGGCCAGCAAGCTGCACCGGCTCCGGCGCCTGGGCATCTTCGACGTCGGAAACGCGGCGGGCGTGGACTATGACTCCATGCTCACGCCGGGCCGCGTCTCCGTCATCGACCTGTCGGACACGGACTCACCACAGCTCAACAACCTGGTCATCGCGGACATCCTCCGCGGTCTCCAGGAAGAGCAGGAAGCCCGCTACCAGCGGGCCAACGCACAGGACGCGGCCATCACCCCGGTGCTCATCATCATCGAAGAGGCCCACGAGTTCCTGTCCGCCAACCGCATCTCCCAGATGCCGGTGCTCTTCGAGCAGGTGGCGAAGATTGCCAAGCGGGGCCGCAAGCGGTGGATGGGGCTCGTCTTCGTCACCCAGCTTCCGCAGCACCTGCCCAACGAGGTGCTGGGCCTCATCAACAACTTCGTCATCCACAAAATCGCGGATAGCTCCGTCATCTCCCGCATGCAGAAGACGGCGGGCAGCATCGACGAGAGTCTGTGGAACCGGGTGTCGCGACTCGCCCCGGGCCAGGCGCTGGTGTCGTTCAGCAACTTCACCCGGCCGCTGATGGTCGCGGTGGACCCCGCACCGGTGAAACGGCTGCTGGTGGAATGACGCGTGCCCCGCCCTTCATCCCCCCTGCCCCTCGGGGGCGGGGGGACCGGGCGTATGAGACGCCTGCTCAGCGGGCCCGGGGGCGAACGGCGTCCCGGGCGTCTGCCAGGAACGGACGCGTCCGCTCCCTGGGGCCAACGGCCTACTTCTTCTCGTCGGAAGACTCCGACTTTCGCAGGCCCTCCTTCTTCCGGTAGCCCCAGGTGGAGCTCCACATGCCGGGCCCGGTGAAGAGCACCGTGATGAGCGTCATCACCGCGGCACCAATGAGAATCTCGATGAACATTCCGCGCACTCCCCTCCGCACACAAGCCGTGCGGTAGGCCAGGAACCCACCGCACGCCATGTCATGCCGTAACGAACCTCCAGAAGCAATGCGCGTCAGGCCATGAGCCCTTCCGCGAACACCGTGCTCGCCTGCCCGGCTGCGCGGACGCCGCGTTGGGGTAGTCTGCCGGCCGCATGCCTCCCGCCTCTCCTCCCGCGCCGTGGCGTTTCACCCGCGTCCGTGCTCTCGCGCTGCTGGGTGCCTTCCTGTCGCTGTCCGGCTGCGACGGGCGCGGGACGCCGCCAGAGGATGATGCCCCGTGCGTGGGCTCGGACTGCGGCGAGCCCAAGCCTCCCGATACGGCGGTCGAAGGCAGCGTGCGCATCGCGGCCTTCAACGTGCAGCGCTTCTTCGACACGGTGTGCGACTCCGGAGCCTGTGGCGGCAACAACTACGAGGCCCTCCCCACGCCCTCCGAGTTCGGCATGCAGGCCGACCGGCTCGCGTCCGCCATCTCGCGGCTGAATGCGGACGTGGTGCTGCTCGCGGAGGTGGAGACGCAGGCCTCGCTCGATGCGCTCACGTCCCGCCTCCCGCGCTTCGCCTATTCAGAGCTGGGCGAGACCGGAGCTCCCGCCTCGGTGGACGTGGCCGTCATCTCCGTCCACCCCATCACCCAGGTCCGAGGCCATCGCGACCGTGTGCTCCAGCGGCCGAACGGGACGCAGACGTACTTCTCCCGCGAGCTGCTGGAGGTCCACGTGGAGGTGAGCGGCAAGGAGGTCATCGTCTTCGCCGCGCACTTCCGCTCCAAGTCCAACGATGACCCTGGCCGCCGTTTCGCCGAAGCCGAGGCGACGCGTGAAATCGTCACGGCCGCGGCGCAGGCAGCCCCGGATGCCCTGGTGGTCCTGGGAGGAGACCTCAACGACGTGCCGGGCTCGGAGCCGATTGTGGCGCTGGAGCGCGGTGGCACGCTGCTGCGCGTCGCCAGCGACCGGCCGGACGACGAGACGTGGACCTACACGTTCTACGGTGAGCGTCAGGCCATCGACCACCTGTACCTGGCGCGGGGCGGCGGCACGTATGTGCCTGGCTCATTCCGCACCGCCAAGGACCCACGGGGCGGCTATGGCGGTTCCGACCACGCCGCCGTCTACGCGGACTTCATGCCCGCGCCCTGAGCGCGGAGCCCCACGCCGGGGCTCCGGCATCGGCAGCGGGGTTCAGGCCGCGGGGATGGCCTGGATATCCAGCTCGATGTCGATCTTCTCGCTGACGAGCCACCCGCCGTTGTCGAGCGTCTTGTTCCAGCGGATGCCGTAATCGGTGCGGTTGATGGTGGTGCGCGCCGAGTAGATGAGCCGCGTGTTGCCCCACGGGTCCTTCGATGTGGCGGTGTGCCGCGCCTCGAAGGCGACAGGCTGGGTGACGTTGCGGATGGTGAGGTCCCCCAGGAGCCGGAAGCTGGCGCCCCCCGTGGGTTCGACCTTGGTGCTCCGGAAGATGAGCTTGGGCGCGGCCTCGGCGTCGAGGAAGTCCGGGGAGCGCAGGTGCGCGTCCCGGTCCGGCGAGCCGGTGTAGATGCTCCCTGTTTCCACGGTCATGTCGACTTCGCCCTGCACGGGCTGCTCGGGATTGACTCGGAGCGTTCCAGAGAAGCGTTCGAAGCGGCCGTGGACGCGCGCCACCACCATGTGACGGGCAACGAAAAGGACGGAGGAATGGGAGGCGTCGATGTTCCAGGTGCTGACGGACATGAGAGGTCGCTCGGCGGAGAAGATGCGGGGGGGTCGAAGCGATGCGAGCTCGTGGATGGGGCAAGCAGGCCCTGAATAGATAATGACCCACTCACTGAAATTCCATGCACACGGCGTGACGAGGCCGAATGCACGGTGAGTGGCGTTCGAGGCCTGACAGTCTGGAACTCACGACGTCCGCTCCGGACACGAGGGTTGAGCATGAGATTCGCGGTTCGCGCCGCTGTCATGCTGCTCAAGCCGTGAAACCGGCGGAGCCGGAATCCAGGCGTTCCACGCGTCGCAGCTCCGCCTGGGCCCCAATGGCGGCGAAGATGTCCCTCGCGCGGGCCAGGAGTGCCGTGCGCCGATGCGGAAGCGCCGCCGCCGCGTCCAGGTAGGCCACCCCGGTCTCCCAGCGATTGGGCGTGGCCTCGAGCACGGCGAGCGCGCGGTCGAACAGCGGCTCCGCGGCCTTCGCCCCCCGCTTCAACGCCTTCGCGCGCGCCATCACCCGCATCGCCGGACCGCGCAGATACGGATAGAGCACCCCCAGGGCCCGCGCCTTGAGCGCGCAGCGGCGATAGAGGGCCCAGAGCTGCTCGCGCGGCACGGAGACGGCGCCCTGCTCCAGCGCGAACAGCGCCCCCTCCGCCGCGTCCACCAGGCCCACCTGAAGGAAGGGCACCAGCACGTGGTAGCGCCGCAGCGCCTCGTCGGCGCGCACCGCCAACCGCGCAGCCTCCTCCACCTGGTGCTCGCGCACCGCCACGTTGACCAGGTGGTTCAGGCTGGCGCACTGGTTGGCCAGGTCCTGCACCTCGATGCTGATGCGCAGGCCCTCCTCCAGCTCCGCGCAGAGCTCCCCCACGTCCCCATCGCCCCGCAGGTAGCGGCACAGGGGCACCCAGGCGTGGGACCACCCCTGATGCCTCCGTGCGTTCAGCTCGACGCCCACGCGCCCCATCTCCCGGTACGCGCGCTCTGCGTCCTCGAAGCGCGAGAGCAGGAACTGGCTGGTGGCCAGCATCATCAGCCCCGTCTGCACCTCCCACATGTCCCCGACCTGCCGCAGCAGCGGCACCGCCTGCTCTGCGTACACCATGGCCTTGGCCGGCGCGTTGGTGAAGATGGACTGGGCGGCCAGCCGGCTCAGGGCCACGCCCTCCGCGGCGGCGTCCCGTGAGCGGCGGGCATACGCCAGCGCGAGCTGGCACCAGTACCCGGAGCGCCCCACCAGGCCCGCGCCGAACAGCAGCGAGCCGTAGGAGCTGGTCGCCAGGCTCAGGCCATACTCGCTGCGCGAGCGCTCCGCGAGCATCCTGGCCACCAGCGTGGCCCAGGTGAGCTTCCCGAGGTCCGCGAAGTAGTAGATCTTGATGAGCGCGATGAGCGTGGACAACCGCATCTGGTACAGCGGCAGCCGGGCGCCCAGCGGGCGTGACTGCCAGGGGAACAGGCCGTAGAGCAGGTGCTGCCCCATGGCCAGCGCCGAGCGCACCGCCAGCGCCGGCAGGCCCCGCGGCATCCCGTGCCCCATGAGCTCCAGCGCCGTCTCCAGCTCCTGGATGGCGCGCTTGGACTCGCCCTTCTCCTGGTGGGCGCGGCCCAGCCCCAGGTGAATCTCCGCGCGGCGCGACACCTGCTCCTCGTCCGCCAGGCACTGCTCGAACATGTGGATGGCGCCCGCGTAGTGGCCCGCGTTGAGCAGCGTCTCCGCCAGCTCCTGCATCACCGCGCGCGTCTTGTGCAGCACCTCCTCGGGGTCCAGCGCCACCGTGCCCCCGAGAATCTCCATGGCGCGGTTGTAGTGGTGGATGGCGTCGTCGTTGGCGTACTGCTCGCGCGCGCTTCGCGCCGCCATCAGCGTGTACTCCAGGCCCTTCACCTCGTCGTTCCCGGCGAGCGAGTGATAGGCCAGGATGCCCGCGGACTTGACGGGGTTGTCGCCGGCGCGCGCCTCGATGAAGCGCGCCATCCGCCGGTGCAGGTCCTCGCGCGCGGACACGAGCAGCGTGGTGTACGCCACGTCACGGATGACGATGTGCTTGAAGATGCAGGTGAAGGGCTCCTCCATCTCCAGGAGGATGAGCCCCAGCCGGGTCAGCGTGTCGAGGGCCTCGCGGATGCGCTCGTGCGACACCGAGCCGGGCGCCAGCGCCGCCACGGCCTCCAGCGTGAAGATGCGCCCCACCACGGAGGCCACCCGCACCACCAGCTTCTCCGTCTCGGTGAGCAGGTCGATGCGCGCCAGCACCACGTCCTGGATGGAGTCCGGCAACTCCAGCCCCTGGAGTCCGCGCTTGAGCTCCATCCGTCCCGCGCCGGGCGCCACCGGCCCCAGGTAGCCCTTCTCCACCAGCCCCTGGACGATGGACTCGATGAAGAACGGGTTGCCTTGCACCTTGGCCAGGAGCAGCTCCTCCAGGGCCGTGTCTGGCGTTTCCATGCGCAGATGCAGCCGCAGCAGCGCCCGCGCCTCTTCGTCGTCCAGGCTGGACAGGTCCAGCCGGTGCAGCCCCGGCAGCCCCTTGAGGCTCTTGAGATGCTCGCCCGGCCGCATCGTCACCAGCAGCGCCAGCCGCAGCGGAGCCAGCCGCGCGGCGACGTACGCGATGAGGTCCACGGAGATCTTGTCCGCCCAGTGCAGGTCCTCGAAGAACAGCAGCACCGGCGTCTGTCGCGACCGCTTCTCCAGGAGCTGGAAGATGACCTCGAAGACGCGCTGATTCTTGCGCCGGGCATCCAGGTCGCGCGTGAGCGGGGACTCCTCCACGGGCAGGCCGAGGATTCCAGCGAGCACCGGCACCCACTCCGGGCCGGTGTCCTCCAGGCCCGTGAAGCCCTGACGCAGGCGCGACACCTGCGTCTCCACGTCGTCGCCTTCGTGAAGGTCGAAGAGCTGAACGAGCACCTCCTTCCACGGGAAGAAGGGGGTGAACATCTCGTACGAGTAGCAGACGCCGTACAGGATGCGCGCGCCCCGCGCCTCCGCGAGCTCCACCACCTTCGTGCCCAGGCGCGACTTGCCGATGCCCGCCTCGCCCGACACCACACAGGCGCGCCCCTTGCCCTCCAGCGACGCCTCCACCGCCTGCCGCAGCGTCTCCAGCTCGCGCTCGCGGCCGACGATGTCCCCCCTTCCTCGCAGGAAGAGCCTCCGGCGCACCTCCGCGGTGAGCCGGTAGACGGGGACGGCGCGAGAGACGCCCTTGAGCCGCGCATCCTCCACGAACTCGGTGGCGAAGCCGCCCTGGTGCAGCTTGCGCTCCGTCTGGGCGTCGATGTGGATGCCGCTGCCCTGCCCGTGCGTCATCAGGCGGGCAGCCATGTTCACCACCTCGCCCAGCGCGGAGTAGCCCTTGCGCCGGGGCGCGCCCATGTCCCCGCAGTAGGCCGGCCCGGTGGCGATTCCAATCTGCAGCGCGTTGACGAAGGGGAAGAACTCGCGCTCCCGCATGAGCTTGCACGCCAGCCGGCACGCCAGCACCTCCTTGCTCTGCAAGGCGGTGGGCGCGCCGAAGAGGACGTAGAGGACGTTCCCCTTGTCCGTGAAGTCCGTCATCAGCAGCACGCCGCCATGGTGCGCGCTCTCCCGCTGGACGTACTCGTAGAAGGCGTTCAGCTCGCGGGTGAAGTCCTCCGTGCTCCGCGAGGCGCCATCGGTGTCGAAGCGAAGGAAGAAGCAGGTGACGTCGCGGAAGTCACCGCTGAACTCCTGGTGCGCCGTCGTAATCTTGGTGAAGAGCACCGGGTGCAATAGCAGGGAGCACCGGGTCACCATGTCCGGCCCCGAGGGCAGCACGAAGATGGGCGCTGGCGGCGCGTGAAGCGGCGCGGACGGGTCCAGGTGCCAGGCGCCATCGCGATCCCCCCCCTGGCGGGAGGCCTCCGGCAGCGCGGCCCAGGCTTCCGGGCTGAGCCACACCTCGCCCCCGGCGGCGCGCTTCTCCGCCGCCACCGCCTGCGCCAGTGGCGGGCCGATGAGCGCGGGGTGCATCCACAGCCCCGTGGCGCCCAGCACCACGCGATGGGCCTCTCCAAAGCCAATGCCGATGCGCGACGACACGCTGAAGCGCTGGCCCAGCAGCTCCAGCCGGGAGAAGTGCGCCAGCCGCGCCTGGACATCCAGCGCACAGCGCGCCGCTCGCTGCACCGCGCCGCTGGCCCCCGTCTCCGCCTCTTCCTCGAAGCACGCGAGGATGGAGTCACCGGCGAACTGGTAGATGTCCGCGCCGTGGTCCTTCACGACGTCGACCATCTCCGTGTAGTAGCTCGTCAGCAGGCGCTGGAGCGCATCGATGCCCCGGGGCCCCGCGCCGCTCAGGCTGACGACGATGGGCGTGAAACCCGCGATGTCGAGCAGCAGGATGGCGCCACGCACCGCCTCCACGAGAGGCAGGGCATGCGCCTCCGTGTGCGCCAGGCGCCTAAGCACCGCGCCCGGAATGTAGGGCGCCAGCGTCGAGAGGATGGGGTCGAGGTCCACCGGAGGCATGGGGGAGGCTCAGGACAGGGCGTTGAAGCGAATCCTCAAGGAGAGGAGAGGACGCCTACCACCGCATCGAAGCCCACCGCCACCGTCTCCGCCACCGGCCGCGCCTTCTTCAAGGCGCCCCAGACGTGGCCCCCCACCTTCCCGCACGCGCCCAGCTGACGACGTCGACCATGGCGGGCCCTCGGACGGAGCGCGGCGCGCGTCGACGCAAGGGGGATGGCCAGCGCCACCGCCGCGCATGAGGGCAGCCAGGACGACGTGCCGCTGCCACGCCGCGACAAGACGGCACGGTCCGCGCAACGCAGCGTGGGGGGGCCAGCCGGGTGAAGTGCCTCCGCCATGACGCGCCAGGTCGGCAGCGTCCGCGGACCGCCGCGCGAGGAAGCCAGCCCGAGCGACACGTCGCCGCTACGGCGCGGTCACGCGGAGCGGCTCACGAACCGCCGCGCGGAGGAACTCGGCGACGCGCTCCAGCGAGTCCGTCCGCTCCAGCTCCGCCGGGAAGCGGCGGAAGGAGTCGGTGGGCCCGTAGAGGATGACGGGCTTGCCGTAGCGCAGGGCCAGCGCGGCCTCGGCCACGGTGCCCGCGCCTCCGGGCAGCGACACCAGCGCGTGCGGTGTGAGGACGTTGATGTGATTGCGGCTGAGCGGATCCGTGCCCTGCTCGCCGCTGAGCGGCAGGTGCGTGTAGATGGCCAGCTCCACGTTGGGGTTGGGATAGCCCGAGCGCGGCTTGTACTCCCCACCCTCCACTGTGCCGGGAACGATGCCAATGGAGATGCCGTGCCGGCCCTCCACCTGGACGAAGGCATCCGCCGCGGTCCGCATCACCCCACTGCCCGCGCCCGTGAGCAGGTCGAACCCCGCCTCGGCAATCCACCGCACCAGCGGGACGACCCGCTCCGCGTGGTCCTCCTTGCCAGAACCGAAGACGCCGATGATTCGCCGTTGCCTGCGCATGGGCTTCGCTCCTTCCCCCGGTAAGACGGGCCCCTCCACCAGCTTGCTCCAACCCCGCGCGCGCGTCTTGTCACCACGGTTCATTGCCCCACATTCCCCGCTCGGGACGTTCACGGATGGAAGCCTTCGCCACCGGAGCGTGACGGACTGGACGCTTGGCCTGTCAGACCCCTGCTCTACCTTCACTCGCATGCGCCTGGAGGTCGTCCATGTTCGACTGTTGTGGAGGATGTGAGCGCCGCGGGAGCGCCGGTGAGGTCTTCGACTGGTGCGCCAACTGCGAGCTGTCGCTGTGCCCCCGCTGCATGGAGCGCGGCTGCTGCGACAGCGAGCCGGCCGTGTCGGGGCACTCGGCGCCGCGGTGCCTCCCGGAGCCCCCGGAGGACGACGAAGCCGAGGCGCTGCCGGAGCACTTCGGTGGCCGGTGCTGCACCCAGGCGCGCGCCGTGGCCTGCTCCTGCGCCTTCCACTGGGTCTGCGCCCATCACGGCGATCAGCACATCGGCACGCACGACTGAGGTCCTCCGGAGCTGTCACACGCCGGCGTCCGCTGGGAACGGATCGCCCGGTGCCGCGCCCGGACACGTCGAAAACCTGACTTCGTGAAACGGAAGTTTCCGGGCCGAGGGTAATTGCTCAGTTCCTAAGAGGATGTGAGGATGTGCGTGAGACACGTTTTCGTGTCTCACCCTGGCCTTGCGTCCCTCCGAGGAGCCCCCCGTGAGTCCCCCCTTCGCGCGTCCCCGCGAGC
This sequence comes from Pseudomyxococcus flavus, assembly GCF_050038885.1. Taxonomy (NCBI): domain Bacteria; kingdom Pseudomonadati; phylum Myxococcota; class Myxococcia; order Myxococcales; family Myxococcaceae; genus Pseudomyxococcus; species Pseudomyxococcus flavus. Next base: position 9,331,171 of record NZ_CP143624.1, read on the forward strand.
TGGCTGTCACCGTGGAGGCATCGCTTCCCACCACCCTTCCCGCGCATGCCCTCGAGGTGGACGTGGGGGTGGCGCTGCCTGTCGCGTTCGGTGGATTGCGGAAGGTGCTCCGCGCCTGTGAGGACGCCGCCCCCGAGGCCGTGCGCGCCCTGTCTCTCGCGCATCCGTCCGAGTGGAACCGGCTCTTTCCCGGCGCCATCGACGGGGTGCCGGACCTGAGTGACCTGGCGCTAACGCCCTCCGAGCGGCGGCTCCACCGCGAGTCCGAGCAGATGTTCTGGGTCCTCAACGTGGCCGCGAAGGCCATCGTGGAGACGCTGCGCGCCAGCGGCCGCCCGCTGGTCCTCCACGGCGCCGGCGAGTGCGACCTGGTGAGCCTGCGCGCGGTGATGCGGGCCGCGGAGTGGAGCCGGCTGGAGGGACTGGACGGCACCCTGCTGCTGACCGGGTGGAACGTGCGCCGCCCTCACGGCGCGGTGGCGTTCGAGGCCCGGCGGCAGGCCTACCTGGACGCGCTCTGCGACCGGCTGCGCGCCCCGCGCGTGCCCACGCCGGGCCCCGTGTCCTCCCGGGCGCTGGAAGCCCCCGTGGACCTGGAGGGGCGCTACCTCCAGCTCGCCGTGGACCCGGCACAGGCGCCCGAGACGCGCGTGGCCGCGGCCATCCTCGCCATCCGGAGCTGCTTCTTCACCACGAACTACGAGGGCGCGATGCTGGCCGCCGAGCAGGGGCTGGCGGCGCTGGCGGAGGGCCAGGACGCGGCGCTGCCCGCGCGCGTGCTCCAGGCCTGGGACTCGCTGGACACGGGCTTCACCACCCCCGCCATCGAGATTGACCGCGCCAGCCTGGGAGACGCCGAGGAGCTGCGAGCCCTGTTCGCCCGCAGCATGGGCGTGGTCCACGTCTACACGGGCGCCCACGACGAGGCGATGGAGGCCTTCGGCCGGGGCCTGGCGTGCCGGATTCCGCCCGAGCTGGTGGCGCGGCTCCACATGTTCCGCGCCCTCACGCTGACGAAGCGCTTCGGGCAGCTCCCCAACGCACGGACCGAGGTGGAAGCCGGGCTCGCCGCCCTGGAGCGCAGCACCGCGGCTGACCGCGCGCTGCAGGAGGGCTGGCTCCGCAACGTCTGCGCGCTCACGTGGTTCCTGGAACGCAAGCTGGACAAGGCGCTGGTGGAGGAGAAGCTGGCCATGCGCTGCGTGGGCGACCTGCACGACGCCAGCGCCACGCACCTCAAAATCAACCTCATCTCCAACGCCAGCTATCTCCAGGAGACGGCGCGGCAGTACGGCGACGCCATCTCCACGTGGCGCCGGTTCGAGAAGATCAGCGAGAGCTGGGGCGTGAACTTCGCCAAGCACCACCGCTACCGGCTGGCGGGGCTGGAGCTGGCCGCGGGCGAGCGAGACGCCGCCGTGGCCCACTTCACCGAGGCCTTCGCGAACGCCGACGCGCTGGGGGACTCGTTCCACCGGCAGGTGATTGCCGCGGAGCTGGGTCGGTTGTTCCTGGACGAGCAGCAGCCCGCGTCCGCCATCGACTGGTTCGCCCGCGCCGAGGAACACGCCCGTGCGATTGGAGACCCGCTGAAGACGGCGGAGAGCCTGGCGGGGCAGGCCCTGGCCGCCGGGCGCTCGGACTGGACGCAGGCACTGCGCTGCGCCGAGGCGGGCACCACCTGGCCCCAGCAGACCGCGGCGCTGAGGGAGGCCCTGGCGCGGGGCGACGCGAAGGCCATCCACGGCGCGCTCCCCCGCGCCCGGACCAAGCTCAACCGCCCGTTCGACTCGGTGAACCTGTACTGACACGCGAGGGGGCAAAGGGCTCGGCGGCGGCGCTGTGGCCTCGCGCGACGAGCTCCGCGAGCAGCGCGCCCGTATGGGCACCGGTGAGGATGCCCTGGCCCCCCAGGCCCGTGGCGATGAACGTGCGCTGCATGTCCGGGTGGCGGCCGATGTACGGGCGACCATCCGGCGTGGCCGCGCGCAGCCCCGCCCAGGCCCGGACGAAGCGCGAGTCGCGCAGGCGCGGCGCCAGCTTCGCCACGGTGGCGCTGAGGTGGAGCAGCCCCGCGGGCGTCACCTGCTCCACGAAGCCCGCGTCCTCCTCCGTGGCCCCGACGACGATTTCGCCCGAGCGCCATGGCGCCAGGTACGTGGGCCCGGAGACCACGCGCGTGAGCCGAAGGCCCGGCTGGTGCACCACCAGCATCTGCCCGCGCACGGGCTTCAGCGGCAGCGTGGGCATCCCCGCCACGGTCGACGACCACGGCCCGGCGCATACCAGCAGTTGGTCCGCCCGGAGCGTCTCCGCTTCCGTCTGGACCTCGACGCCGGTGGAGGTCTCCGTCACGCCGCGCGCGGCCACGCCCCGCCGCACGCTCACGCCGACGCGCGCCGCGTCCTTCAGCAACGCGTCGACATATCCATCCGTGTCCACGAGGTGGCCTTGCCCCGTCTCGAAGGCGCCGAAGAGCGGCGTGCCCTCCAGCGCGGGCTCGATCGTCACGAGGCTGGCGGCGTCCCGCCACGTCCCGAGTCCCTCCGCGTCACCCTCCGCCTTCGCGGCCAGCGCGTCGCGGGCCTTCGCGTCGGGGACGATGCGGAGGATGCCGTTGCCACGCCGGAGCCGGTCTCCTTCCGGCAACGTGGCCAGGTCCTCCGCCAGCGTGGCACGGCCAGCCCGGGCGAACGCGAGCATCACCGGGTCATCGAACAGCCGCACCGAGGGAATGGCGACACCGGCGGCGGCTCGCGAGCCCCGGCCTCCGGGGTCCGCGGCGTCGAGCACGGTGACCTTCGCGCCCAAAGCAGAGAGCCGGCGCGCGGCCGACAGGCCAACGACACCGGCTCCGAGAATCAGGATGTCAGCCCCAGGCAACATGTCACGCGAGCCGGACGGCGACGATGTGGTAGCCGCTGTCCGCGTGGGTGAACCCAAGACGCTCGGCGCGCTTCACCACCGCGTCGAGCTGCGTGTAGCCCATCAACAACGTGAAGCCGAGCTTCTTGGCTTCCGCCATGATGGCCTTCACGACCAGGTCCAGGGCCTCGCTCCGCTCTTCCTTCGACAGCCCCGGCGCCGCCACCAGGTTCTCGATCATGGCGATGCAGCTGTCGGTCCGGTAGAGGAAGCCCACCGCCTTCCCAGGGATGATGAAGCCAGTCTGAGGGAGCGTCTCCGGCGGCATCGAGTCGTCGCGGACCTTCAGCCACGACTCGAACTGCGCGTAATGAACCGCCGGATCGTAGGGGATGGGCGTCATCCCACGAGCCTACTACGACAGCAGGTACTGGGACATGCGCTGCGCGGAGAGCTCGGCCGCGTTGTTCATGCCGAGCTGGCTCAGGCCCGTCTTCGCGGTGTTCTTCATCAGGTCGCCAATCACGTCGGTGACCTTGCTCTGGCCGGTGGCCAGGTTGAGCGCGCCGCTCAGCAGGCTGTTACCGCCAGCGCCGTCCATCAGGAAGTTGCCAGCGAACTTGCCCAGGGTGTTCTTGAAGGCGCCACCTCCCGGAATCAGGTCCGTCGCCGCGCCGAGCAGGGACTGCAGCGGGTTCTTGCCCTGCATCAGGTTGGTGGCAAAGCCGACGGCCGCACCCAGGAGCGGGTTCACCATCGACACGAACGGCTTGATGACGTTCAGGGCCTTGCTGACGAGGTTCTTGAGGCCACCCATGACGTATCCCCTTTCAAGCATGGCCGCAGCGCGGCCAGCGAATGTGTCTGATGTGGGAATTGTCGGGGAGGCGTGGCTTTTGTTTCCCTGCTACCCGAAAAAACCGGATGTCGGCGAAGCGCCCTTACAAATCAAGCGCTTAGGCCTCCTCGGGTCGCTGGGGAAATCCTGCGGGAAATTCCCCAGCAGCGGGACCGGGAGGATCAGGCCTTGCCCGGCGGGGGCTTCGAGCCGCGCAGGGACGAGCCGTCGGGGGCGGTGCCGGTGCGGCTCTCCGGCGCGCCGCGCTGGACGGCATCCGACGCGAGCGCCTCCTTGTAGCGGGCGTCGGCGTCGCGATCATTGAAGCCGTCCCGCTGGTGCGCGCGGCTGATGACGACGCGGCCGTCCACGATGGCCTCCAGGTGGTCCTGGATTTCCGCGACGGTGGGCGCGTTGGGGTCCTTGGCCTTCAGCTCCTCGTCCGGGACGATTTGAATCTGGGGTGGCTTCTCCGGGTTGAGGGCATAGTCGAGAATCTTCTCGACGTACTCCTCCACGGGCAGCTTGAGCAGGCGGGCCTGCTCCTTCACGTCCGCGTTGGCCAGCAGCTCCGCGCGGACCTCCTCCACCGGCCGCCGAAGCTTCTTGGCGGGGGGCGTGACGACGTTTTCACCGGACATGGACTGTCTCCTCAAAAAGGCCCGGAGTCCTGGCAACGCGGGAAGCGCCGCCAGACGGGGGAACGGGCCATTCTGGTCGCGGATGCGCCCCGGATGTCAAAGGGCGTCCGCCGTCTTGTCGCTCCAGCGGGTGAACTGCATTCGCAGCTCGCAGGTGTAGCGGCCCCGCTCGTCCCGCAGCCAGAGCTGCTCGGGTGCCGGGTACATCTCCTCGACGGACAGCCGCTCCGCATCTCTCGCCAGGTGAGACAGCAGGTCCACGGCGAAGGGGCTCGCGGTGTCGATGAGGTACGGCTTGCGCTCCTTCGAGCTGCGCATGAACACGAAACGCGGCCACCCGCCCGCGCGACGCTCCCGCTGGACGGTGAGGAAGAGCTCGAAGCCCGCGGGCCTCGCCAGTCGCTGCGCTGGCAGGTTCCACCGCTCGCGCTGGTACACGGCGCCGCCCACGCTCAGCCGGGGCAGGTGCTCTCCCTGGGTGCGCAGCGGCGCGTGCAGCACCTGGGGATGCGCCAGCGCCGCGAACGGGGGATAGGACGAGAAGTCGTCCAGCGGCAGGTACAGGTTCAACCGCGTCCCCTGCCCGTCCACCAGCACGGGCCCCTCGGGCGTCGGCAGCACCTTCACGTCACCGGGCGTGAGCGCCCCCTCCTCCACGTCCAGCACGTCCGACACGGCGTACACCAGCCGCCGCCCCGGGTAGACGTAGAAGCCCTTGTTGCGCCTGCGAATGGCCAGGCCCACCAGCCCCCGCGCGGAGGCGTCCTGCTCCAGCCAGCGTGAAGCCACGGCCGCGTAACGGGCGCGCTCGGGATGGAACGCGCTCAGCCAGCTCCACAGCAGCAGGTGGTGGTGGACGCGGGCCAGCATCACCTCGAAGCCACCGTCCGGCTTCGCGGCCAGGCACACGTCCGGCAGCGCGTAGCGCCCTCCGGGTGAGGACGTCCCCAGGAAATCCACCGGCACCGCGCGCGAGCGCGCGTCGTCCGGCTCCAGCATCACCGGGGGCACGGGCGAGAAGCGGCTCCCCGTCACGCTGTCCGGCCGCAGCCGGACGGCGTAGTCCAGCAGGTCCATGGAACCGGACTCGGGGCCCAGTGCGTCGCGCACCTGCTCGCGGAAGCCACGCTGCACCTTCTCGCCATAGGCAGCCGACAGCTCGAGGGCCCCGGTCAGCGCCGCCTCCAGCTCCGCTGTGAAACGCGCTCCGAAGCGCAGCCGGAAGGGAGAGCTGGCCTCCTCGTAGAGGATGAGCCGGTCCGCGTACACCTGTCCGTCGCCCCGGCGCGCCGGCTTGCCCGTGGCCTCGGTGAAGGCGGCCTCCAGCCGGAGCAGCAGCTCGCGGCGCCGGGGCAGGTCCGCGGCTTCGAAGTCCGCCTTGAGGCGGGCCAGCGCATCCAGCCGTTCCAGCCAGCGCGTGCGCGCCTCCAGCTCGGGGAGCGCGGCCACGGCGTCGCGCACGCTCTCGAAGGTGGCGAAGTCATTCGGACGGAACGGGAGCCCCCACAACAGCAGCGCCGTCTTCACCAGGGGAAGCGCCAGTCGCTCCACGTCCTCCACGGGGACGCCCAGCACCCGGGCCGCCTCCGAGGGCACGGCGTGCTCGCGCAGCACGGCCAGCAAGCGCTCCGCCTGTGGCGACAGGGCGACGTCCAGGTTCAACGGCGCACAGGTCGCGCGGCCCGGCGTCAGGGTGAACAGCGGGTTGAGGCGCAAGGGCAGGTGCGGGCGCAGCGTGCGCTCCCGCCCCACCGCGCGCGCCAGCTCCGTCACCGCCCAGAAGGAGAAGAACGTGCGGCGACGCGTATCGCCGCTGGGCACCGTGCGCACGTCATAGCCGTCATCCGGGGTGCGCTCGCCATAGGCGATGGGACCGAAGAAGCTGGTCGTCTCGTTCTTCGCGCAGAAGCGCTGGAGGTACGTGTAGACCTGCCGCTCCACCCTGCGCGCATCGGAGGTGTCCGGCCGCTCGCCGCCTCGGAGGTAGCGGACCCAGACGTTGTCGAACATTGCCGGGCTGGAGAGAAACACGGCCTCTTGAATCGCGGGGTCGGCGGCACGCTCGCGCAGGCGCCGACGCAGGGCCTTGCGCTCCTCGGCGTAACGGGCCTGGACGGACGCGCGGCGCTCCCGATAACGGGCCAGGGCGTCCTGGCACGTCGCGCTCAGGCGGGCATCCAGCCGGGGCTCCCGCCCCTGTGACAGGGCTTCGCGGATGGACTGCGCGCCTGGCTCACCGCCTTCGGCATGCACCGCGGCCACGAGCGCGTCCTCGGCCTCGAGCAACCGGGCGACGTCGTCCTGCACGGCCTCGGACACCCCGAGCGACTCCAGCCAGTCGAAGGGAAAGCCCGCGTGCCGCAATACGAACACCTCGCCCAACGTCCAGGGCTCGCTCATCCGTTCACCCTCATCAGCACCGCTCTGGCCACCAGTGTGTCCACCAGCTTCTCCCGCTGCGCTTCGGGTACGGCCCCCAGCACGCTGGCCACCTCCCGCGGACGCGTGAGACGGGACAGCGCCGGTGCCAGGCGCGCATCCATCGCGAGCACGCCCCCCGTGCGCAGGTTGGTCGCGTACCACGACGGACGTGGCGCGCCGTCCAGGCTGGCCGGCAGTTGAACCAGCGCGCAGTCGGCGTCGAGCACGATGGCACGCGGGCGCGCGTCCGCATTCCACGTCGGCGTGCCATCCGGAAGGCAGGCCGCGGCCACCCGGCCCGGGCTCAGAGGAGCGCGCGCCAGCAGGCGGTTCGCGAGCCCGGTGAGCACCTGCGGCAGCCGGCTCTCGGGAATGGCGCGGGCGTGCTCGAACGGCAGACTGCGGGCGAGGTCGCGGTCCTCCGGCGGCGCGCCGAGCCGCACGTCCCGCCAGAGAAACGGACGCTCCGCGCCCGCGGGCGCCCGGGTCCAGTGGAACGGACGGACACCCGCGACGTGGTCGAACCAGGGCTCCCTGTCGAGCGCGTCGAACGTCGCATCGAGCGCGGCCTCGTCGACACCGGGAGCGCCGAGCCACCACTCCGCGACGACACGGACACCGGCGTCCCGGAGCCGGCGCGTGCCTTGCGCCAGCGACGCATGAGCCACCCGTCCGCCCAAGGGGTCCAGCCAGGACGCGTCGCTGAAGGCACAGAAGCCCACGATGGCCACCTCGCAGCCACTGTCCACGAGCGCGTCCGGATGCAGGAGCGACTCGAGCGACACGTGCCCCGCCCACCGGTCGCCTCCGGTGAAGCCCCTGACCGCCTCCGGAACAAACGTGCCGGGCGCACCGTGGACGGGGTCAGCGGGCCCCCTGCCGCCGCGGTCTCCCCGCGGCAATCCGCCGGACGCACCGTCGTGGGAGTCCGCGGGCAACCCGCGGTCCCGCCCTCCCCGCTGGAGCTGCAGGCCCTCGGGAATCCAGACGAGCCGGGAGGGCTCATGGGACCTCACGTCCGTCGTCACACGCCAGCGCAGCGGCGCCGCGTCGACGAACACAGCCCGCTGGAAGACAGGCAGGCGCGCCAGCACCTCCCGATGCTGAGCGGCGAACGGGCCCGCGACCTCGAGCGGCACCTGCGCTGGGCATGCCCGCGCGAGCCAGGCCGCGGCAGGCAGCTGCAAGTCCCTTTCGAGCCAGAGGCGCACGTGCTCCGCTCCCGCGAGCTGCTCGACGGCCCGAGTCAGGTCGTCCGCGTAGGCCGCGGGCAGGTCCATGGCGCGCAGGACATCCACGCTCCGCTCGGTGGTGCCACCGTCCAGCGCCACGTCATCCAGCCGGAGGTGGACGCCACAGGGCGGTCCAGAGATGGCCGTCAGCACGGCGCCCTGCGCGCGCAGCGCCGTGTGCCTGCTGGAGCCCTCGCGGGCCCACAGTGACTGCGCCGAACGCAGCAGCAACAGCTCTCGCATGGACTGCGCCGTGGCGGGCGAATCCTCACGCTTCTTGGCGGCAGCCTCCACTTCATCCGCGGCGAAGACACGGCGGTAGAAGTCCCGCGCCACATCGACACAGTGCCACCCGTCGGGTGCCTCCGGGACGAGCGTCACGTCGCGATGCGGCGGCAGGACGAGGCACTTCATGGCCGCGCTTCCTCCGTGGGTTCGACGGGCTCCGCGCCCCACATCAGCGTGCAGCGCAGCTCCACCGTGTGGCGGCCCATCGGGCCTCGCAGCCAGAGCTGGTCTGGCGATGGGAGCATCTCCGACAGGACGACCTCCTCCTTCTGCTCCAGGAGGTTGAGGAAGACGCGCAGCAGCGGCGGGCTGCGCACGTCGACCAGCACCGGCTTGCGCTCGTCCTTGAACTTCGCGAAGACGCAGTCGGGCAGACCGCGTGCGCGCCATACGTCCACGGCCGCGCGCAGCCTCGCCGCGTCGTCCCGGCACGCCAGCAGTCGCTCCCGCTCCTCGGGGGCCAGCCGCCATTGCTCGCGCTGCACCACCACGCCGCCCAGGGTCAGCCGGGGCGTGTGGGCCCCCAGCGACACGCGCAGGGGCCGGATGCGTGGCAGGGAGAACGCCGTGTGGACCAGGCTCTCCAACTCGCCGTTGTAGAGGCACACCTCGGAGCCGAGCCGCTTCGACACCAGCCGCGCCTGGGTTCCGTCGCTCTCCACGAAGAGGTCGTCCAGCGGCAGCCGCCAGGCGGAGGCGCGGGCACTGACGCCCCCCAGCTCCACCACCGGCCCGGGGAACTCCGACGGCAGCAACCCCGTGCGCCGCGACGCCAGCACCGTCACCAGGGGCACGGGACGGCGCAAGGCCCCGAGCGCCCGCACCATGGCGCTCTCCACCCGGCCGCGCGCTTCATGGAACTGGAGCGCCCAGCCCCAGACCAGCGCCGTGTCGTGCACGTCCCCCATCACCAGCTCGTACTCGCCCCGGCTCCAGGCCTCCACGTCCCGGGCGCCCACGAGCAGGTCCACGGAGGTGACGAGCGGCAGCGCCTTGCCGTCTCCCGCCAGGGCGGGCGGCGGCACATGGCCCAGGTCCGCGCGGCGTGCGGAAGCATCCTCCAGGGCGCCCGCGAGCTCCTCCGCCACCGACGTGTCGAGCGGCACCGGGCGCTCCGCGTACGCGGCCGCCACCTTCCAGAAGGGCACCGTCCGCGCGCCCACCAGCCCCGCCACGGTGGCGCGTGCCGCCTCCCGCGTCCGCCGCGCCGCCGCCCCCATCCACGCCAGCGCGGGCTCCAGGCGTGTCACGAGCTCACGCGCGCGCTCGCCGCTCACGTCCAGCCGCAGGTCACCGCCGCACTCCTCACGAAGCGCGAGCCGGTCCTGGTAGAAGTTGTGCGACTCCGTCGCGGCCCCTCGCTCCACCGGAGGCACCACGCCCCACTGCGCCTTCGCGCGCTGGGCGAAGGCGGCCTGGAGCGTCATCTTCCCCGCCGCGTCCGCCGCGCCATACCCGCTCATCAACGTCAGCAGCGCGCTCAGCCCCTCGACATGGCGCCGGGCCGCGCGGCACGGCAGACCGGCGACCCGCTCGGCCAGGTCGTCCACCGGATGGTGCGTGGCCGCGGGCACTTCCAGTTGGTGCGTGAGCAAGCCCTTCTCGCAGCCCATCCGCGCCGCCTCGCGCGCCAGTCCCGGCGCCACCCCCAGCGACGAGGCCAGGCCCGCGAGCGTCCGCGTTCCGTCCACGGTCTCCACGAGCCGGGGGAGCAGCGCCTCCGCGCTCTCCGGCGCGGGCAGCGCCTTGCGCGAAGGCACTTCCGCGAAGGCCTTGCGGCGCAGCACCAGCCACGGGGCGACCTCGGGGTCGAAGGCGATGGCGCGGACCAGTCCCTGCACGAGCCACGACGCGGCGAAGGTGTTCCGTCCCGTCAGCACCTCCGGCCCGGACCAGCGAAGTGTCACGCCCGTGGGCGCGGCCGCATCCGCCCGGCCGTAGTTGATGGGACCGAAGAAGCCCATCGTCTCGTTCTTCGCACACAGGCGTTGCAGGTAGCTGGCCACCTGCCTGCGCAGCCGTGCTCCGTCACGCCCCTCCAGCAGGTCTCTCGCCACGGGCGGACTGGAGCTGGCCACCGCCTCCAGGAAGCGGGGCTCCTCGCGCAGGGCCCGGAGCGCGGCCTCGATGGCCTGGGATTCCTGCGCCATCGCCGCATCGAAGGCGGCCTCCGCGTCCTGGGCGGCCCGGGCCCGGGCGTTCCATTCCGCGAACACCTCGGGCGCGTCGAGCCCGTCGGTCTCCACCGGCCGGCCGGCCTTCAGCGCGGCCAGCACGGCGCGCGGGGGGCGCTTCACACGAGGGCCCTGGGCGCGCAGGGCCTCGAGTGCCCGTCGCTCCGTCGTCAGCCGCCGCGCGGCCTCAGCGGAGCGTGGGCAGCCCAGCCGCTCCAGCCAGTCGAAGGGAAAGCCGGTGGTGCGAACCACGAGGTGGGGGAAGAGGGTCCAGCCCGTCATGTGTTTCGCACCCTTCGTCCGGGACGTGGCCTCGCGCCCGGAAGCGAGCCGCTCAGTTTCGCGGCTGCGACTTCACTTCGATCTGCTGCCCGGGCACCGCCATCACCCACAGCTTGCTGACGCCGCTGGGACAGCGCACCAGGACCTCCAGCTCCCGGCCCGCCTCGATGCGCGCCTTCAACAGCGGCGTGCCACCCGGCATCAGTGCGCCACCCACGTGGACCTCGCAGCCCGGCGCGGCACCCGTCACGCTGAGCAGGCCCGTGGTGCCCGGCTCGGGCGAGGCGTCCGCCAGCGTGCGCACGTCGATGCCGGAGCGCTGCTGCGTCGTCCCGAAGCGCCGCAGCTTTCCATCCACCGCCGTGGAGATGAGCAGCGACCCGCCCGACGGGTCATGCACGTCCGTCCCCGGCTCGTAGCGCAGGCCACCGACGTAGACGTGCTCGTCCGGCCCCACGTTGACGAAGCTGGAGCCCGGGTCGCGCGCAATCACCACCGCGGCCACGGCCAGCACCAGCGCGCCGCCACCCGCGATGCCTACCCACTTCCAGGGGAACTTCTTTGCCTGACCGCCAGGACCTGCCTCGGCGGAACGCGCCACGGGGGCCGGCACCGGCCGCGCCTGGGGAACCTCCTGCGCGCGCGAACCGCTCGCGGGCGCGCCCTGGCTCATGGCCGGAAGCGGTCCCGACGCGCGAGGAGCCGTGGGCTGCGGCTGCGGCGCACGCGGCGTCGGCGCCACGGGCCGAGGCGGTGGCTCCGCGCGCGGCGGCGGCGGCGGCGCGCCGAAGTTCAGCGGCACCACCTCGGTCCGCTCGCCATCCTCCGTCACGGAGATGCCCGGGAACGAATCGTCGGCGGGAGGCGGCGCCGGAGGCCGCGGGGGCGGGCTCACGGCCCCAACGGGGCGCTGCGGGGGCGCCGCGGGCACGGGCGGCCCGGGCCTGGGAATCCCACCGCTGCCTCCCGTCGCGGGCCGGCCGCCCACCACGGACACGCTGCCGCGGCTCGGCGTGCGGCCATCGGTGGGCGCGGCCATCTCGCCGCTGCCGATATTGCCGCTCCCCGTGCCCGAGGACACGGGCCTGGGGTGGCTCCCGGTGCCCCCGACGGAGGACGGAGCGAACTCCACCAGCCGGTCTCCCAGCGTGTCCTTGAAGAACTGCGCCACCGCCGCGGGCGACGAGTTGAGCCGGTGGTGCGCCATCACCGCCTCGATTTCCTCGCGCAGCGCCGCGGCGGACGGCGTGCGGCGCGCCGGGTCCTTCACCAGCGCGCGGAGGATGAGGTCGGAGACGTCCTGCGGGATGTGGGGCTTGAGCTGCGACGGCACCGGCGCCGGGTCCCGGACGATGGCCTGCAGCGTCGCCGCGTCATGGTCCCTGCGGAACGGGAGCTGGCCGGTGAGCAACTCGAAGAGCACCACGCCCAGCGCGAACACGTCGTTGCGCGCGTCCAGCGTGCGGCCAGAGGCCGCCTCCGGGGAGATGTACGAGATCTTCCCCTTCAGCACGCCGGCCTGCGTGTGCTCCTCGCCCGCCACCTTGGCGATACCGAAGTCGCTCAGCTTGATGGCGCCATCCAGCGAGATGAGCACGTTGTGCGGGCTGACGTCCCGGTGCACCACCGGGTGCGGCGTGCCCGCCGGGTCCACGTAGGAGTGGGCGTAGTGCAGGCCCGCGGCCACCTCCGCGACGATGCGCAGCGCGTGCTCCAGCGGGAGCGCCAGGCCCTTGCGGCGCAGCTCGATGACCAGCTTCTTCAGGTCCGGTCCGCGCACGTACTCCATGAGGATGTACGCGACGCCGTCGGACACGCCCACGTCGAAGGTCTGCACGACGTTGGGGTGCGTCAGCCGCGCGTTGGCGCGGGCCTCCGCGAAGAGCATGTCGACGAACTCGGGGTTCTCCGCGAACTGCGGGAGAATCTTCTTCATCACCACGAACTTCTCGAAGCCCTTCACGCCCACCTGCCGGGCGAGGAAGACCTCCGCCATGCCGCCCTGCCCCAGCCGCCGGATGATGTTCAGCTTGGTGTTGCCCAGCGAGTTGGAGATGTCGGTGGACGCGCCCTGGCGAGCCGCCGGGTCGATGTTCGTGGCGCCGAAGAGGTACTGACTGAGGGCGCGCGTCTCCAGCGTCTCCATGTCCTCCAGCGGCCGGTCGGTCAGCTGCAACCGCGCCAGCAGCCCCTGGAGCTGGGGCATGTGCGGAACACGGGCGCTGCCCGCGCAGATGGGGCACGCGACCTCCACGCCGGACGCCTGCGCCCGCAGCTGCGCCAGGTAGTCCGCCGCCTGGAGGCGCTGGTGGCTCACCTGCCCGCAGTTGCGGCAGTCACACGGCAGCCACAGCGTGGCCAGCCGCACCGGCAGCACCTTCGCCGAGCGCGCCAGCACCGCCAGCGCGGGGGGCGGCACCCGGCACAGCACCACGTGCGCGCCCTGCGCGGCCGTCTCCAGCACCTGCTCCAGCTTGGGCAGGGCCTCGGGCTCCACCTTGCTGACGTGGCTGAAGTCGAAGCCGACGCGGCCCTCCAGGCCGGACGCCAGCCGGCGCACGTTGAGGTCGCCCTTCAACGCGCTGGCCAGGGTGATGTACGTGATGTCGTCCTGGACGATTTTCAGGTGCTGCGACAGCTCCGGCTGCACCGCCGGCATGCTGGCGCGCAGGTAGCGCATGACGACCGGGTCCACCTGGCCGAACTGCTGCCGCCGCGCGTAGTCGAAGAACTCGCCCGGCAGGTCCGCGAACTCCAGCGGCCCGGAGCAGACCGGGCAGGTGTGCTCCGGCGCACGGTCCTCGGAGATGACCTGCGCCTCGTCCAGCAGGTTCACCAGCCGCAGCCGGTCCTCGTTGCAGGCGCGGCAGGTGTAGGGCGCGAGCACGGAGAGGACGCGGGCGACGCCAGCGAAGCCCTCCACCATGTTGAGCTGGTCCACGATGACGGGCGGCGCGTGGACCACGTAGAGCCCCAGCGCCCCGGGCGGCAGCTTGGCGGCGAACTCAATCCACCGCCGCACCCCGAACGAGCTGATGCGCTCCACCTGCCCCAGGTCCACCACCAGCAGCCCGTTCAACTCCGGGCTGTTGGAGGTCAGCGGGAACGTTTCGTCGATGACGCCGGAGATCCGGACGTGGGTAATCGTCCCCACCCGGAGCCGGCTGATGATGGCGTTGGAAACCTGGCTATCCACCGGCCCTGACCTCATTGCAGACAGAACAGCAGCGACTTGGGTTGTGTGGCGCGGCGGCGGGCCTCCCCCAGGTCCACCACGCATAGGACTCGCGACTCACGGCCCGTGGCCACGCGGACGGCCACCGCATCGCTGTGCTCCAGGATGCGCCGCAGGCCCAGCCCCGCCCCTCCTCCGGACGCGTCCACCTGGACGCGCCCGCCCCACCCTTCGAGCGCCCGGGCGAAGGGCCCCGGACGCAGACCGCCGAAGCGGTCCACCACCTCCAGCCACATTCGGCGGTCCTCCACCACGTAGGACAGCTCGCACGCGTCCTCCGACGCCACCTCGCGGACCTCCGTGCGACGGTGCGCGTAGCGGTGCTGGCCCTGCGCGTCCACCGGCGCGTCCAGCATCGCGTTGGCGGCCAGCTCGTGCACCACGTCGCCCACCAGCGACGCCGCCGTACGGGCGCCGCCCGCCTGCGACACCGCCTTCGCGGCCGCGTCGGCCGTAGCGGAGATGTCCGCCACCGACTGGATGCGGTGCCGCACCGCCCCGGCCGGAAGCAGCGGCGCCCCGCGCAGCAGGTCTCCCAGGAGGCGGACCTCCCAGGCGGAGGGACGGCCATCAGCGCCCCGCGTCGCCAGCAGCAACGCGGGAGGCTCGCGGCGCAGTGACTCCGCGTGCGCGGGCGCCAGCTTGCCGTCGAAGAGCAGCAGGCGCCGGGGCCCCGAAGGCGACCCCGGCCCCTGGCACAACGCCATGCCGCCCTGCGCGAGGACGGGAGCCGCCTGCTCCACCAGCTCGGGAGGAAGCGACTCGTCGGCAATCAACAGGAGGCCGTCGGCCTCCAGGTGGGGAGCGGTACTCAAAGGTTAGTAACGAACCTTCACTTCGCTGAAGAACGACTGGGGCGGTGCCGGGAAGCCGTGGGACTCCTCGTACTGCGCGTTGAAGAGGTTGGAGCCGAGGAAGGACACGGAGATGCCGTCGTAGACGTTGAACCCCACGCGCGCGCTGGCCGTGACGTAGCTGGGCAGCTGCACGCGGGTGGTGGGCAGGCCCGTCTCCTCGTCCACCATGAAGCCCGGGTCATAGCGGGAGCCCACGAGCAGCGCATACAGCTCCACGAAGGCCACCTTGCCGATGTTGGTGCGGCCGCGCGCGTAGATGCGGTGGGCCGGCGCGTAGTCCAGCGGGGACGACGGGCCGTCGTTGTAGGGCAGCGCCTTGGCGTCCAGGAACTGGTAGGCGATGTCGAAGGACGAGTTGATGGACGGAATCTGCGCGGCCGCCTCCAGCTCGAAGCCCGCCACCCGGGCATCCCCCAGGTTCTGGAACTGGGAGACGGAGCCGAAGAGGAGCTGCTGGTTGATGAAGTTCTTGGCCAGGTTGTAGAAGCCCGTGCCCGTCAGGCGCACCCTCCGGTCGAAGGGCCAGAAATCCACCGAGGCCTCCAGGGTGTCCAGCGTCTCCGCGCGCAGATTCCCATTGCCCACCAGTGTGGCCGCGTACATCTGCTGGTTGATGGCCAGCTCCGCCAGGGTGGGCGCGCGGAAGGCGCGGCCGTAGTTGGTGCGAAGCGTCAGCAACTCCGGCACCGCGTGGAACACGATGCTGGCGCGGGGCGAAATCTGGTCCGTGCGGTTCTGCCAGACGCGCTCCGGAATCTGGTAGCGGTCGTAGCGAGCGCCCGCGCCAAGCACCAGCCGCTCGAAGAGGCGGTACTCCGCGTCGACGAAGCCACCGAAGATGGTCTGCTTCGTGTCATCCATGGTCAGCTCGGGCAGGACGTTGGGCACGTTGACCACGTCCGCCTTCACGTCACCGCCGAAGGTGACGCTGAGGTCGCCCACGGTCCACAGGGCGCGCGCCTCGCCGCCCAGCCGGCGCCGCTTGCCGAGCGCGCGCGTGGGCTCGCCGCCGAAGGCGTTCTCCATGAGCACGTCGCGCCGCTTGAAGAAGCCGTACGCCTGACCGAAGAGGCGCAGGTTGTCGGTGACCTGCTGGTCCACCTGCGCGGAGGCGTTGAAGTTCTGCACCGACTCGGAGTCGTTCGGCGTGTAGTGGCAGCGGCCGCAGTTGCCCACGGTGGAGATGTGCGTACCACCGGGCCGGCCAATCTCCGCGTCCGTGAAGTCCGCGTCCAGCGCCAGGGGGCCGATGCGCACCTTGCCGTTGACCTGGTGCACCAGCGAGTCCTGGTTGGTGTCCACCCGGCCCACGCGCGGGTCGTTGAAGAGCTGCGGGCCGTCCGAGCCGAAGCCGTAGTAGCCCAGCAGCGCCTCCACCGGGCCGCCGCGGCCGGCCACCGTGCCGTGCAGGCGCCACGTCTGGTCCTGGCCCGCGAGCACCCGGGCCTCGGCGCCCACGTTCTTCCCCTTCTCGATGAGGTCCGACGGCTGGCGCTGGATGATGTTGATGACACCGCTGAAGGCGTTGGAGCCGTACAGCGACGAACCAGGGCCGCGGATGACCTCCACCTGCTTGAGGTTGGTGAGCGGCGTCGTCTCGTCCGCGTAGAACTGGCCCGTCCACGGGTCCGTCAGCGGACGGCCGTCCTGGAGCAGCAGCAGGCGGTTGGACAGGTAGTTGGAGCCCAGGCCACGCGCGCTCACCGCCGCCTTGCGCATGGAGCCGCGGCGGCACTCCATGCCGGGGAAGTACTGGATGGCCTCACACAGCGTGAACTGGCCGGTGCCCTCCAGCTCGTCGGCGGGAATCCAGGACACGGTGAGGGGCACGTCGGAGATGCGCTGGTTGCGCTTGCCGGCGGTGGTCACCACCGCCTCGCTCAGCACGCGGTTGACGGACTCCTCCAGGCTGTCGGCGCCGCCCAGCGGGTCCGCCCCCAGGCCCGCCAGCCCCGAGGGCGGAGGCAGGGGTCGGTCCAGGGCGGGCTCGGCGAAGGGCGCGCTGATGGGGATGTTGGACGGAGCCTCCGTGGGCGTCGCGGGCAGCGTCGCGGTGGCGGGCGCCGGCGGGGTCAGCGGAGCGTCCGAGGGGTTGAAGTCCGGCCCCACGGAGGGCAGCGGCGTCGGCGCGGCGGGCTCGGCCGTCATGGGCGCGGGGGCCGTCATGGGCGAGGCCGGCGACACGGACGCGGGCGCGGGGGTCCCCGCTGGCGGATCATCCGTAGCCGGTCCGCTGCCGAGCACCGGAATCTCGGACGCCTCCAGCTCCTCGTCCGGCTTCGCCTCCGGCTCCGCGGCGGGCGGCGGCTTCGCGGCCTTGCGCGGCTTCTTCGCCGTCCTGGCGGGGCGCGTGGACTCGCGGGGCTTGACCACCCGCTTCCGACGCTTCGCCTTCGCGGGCGCCTCCGTCTGGGCAACCTCCTGCGCTGCCACGCTCGACGGAACGGCCAGGGACAGCACGCACAGCATCAGGGAAAGAGGCAGGCCGGCGCGCAGAGCGCGGCGTCCGGCAACCGCCTTCGCCGCGCCTCGCCGCGGCTCACCGAACACAGTCGTGTGCATCGTTCTCACATCCAAGGGTGGAGCATGGACACCCGAGGTCCTGTACGTACGACCTGGTGGCACGCGCGGCGTCTGGCCCTGCGTCCGGGGGAACGCAATTTCACCGCTGAACACCGACGCCATCATTTTCAAGCTACCCCAGAGCCAACGCCGGGCCAAGTCGCTGACTCTCATTCTCTAGAAACACGGGAAACCATCAGTCATCCGGCTGCTCCGCGGAGACGGCGAGGTCGCCGACGAAGGACGGCAGCGCGGGCCCCAGCTCCTCGGAGCGCACCAGCACCTCGGCGTCCACCCGCAGGTCCGGGCTCTCGGCGAGCACCGGCTGCCGCTTGGGCGGTCCGCGCGTGACGAGCCGGCGGAAGTCCTCGAAGTCCTTGTCGTTGAGCCGGGCGAAGGCGTCGAAGGGCGCCACCGCGCCCACCGTCCCCAGCACCCCCTGGAGCGCGGCTTCGTGGTTGCGCAGGTCCACCAGCACGGCGCCGGGCACACGGCCCGTGCGGAAGAGCACGCGCACCTCCTTGTCCTTGGGCACGTGCGCCAGCGGCACGAGCGCCGCGTCCGCGCCCTTGGCCTCCAGCATCTTCAGCGCGGACTCCACGTTCGGCACGGGGGACAGCTTGAAGTGGCGCTGCGCGTCCAGGTCTCCGCCGAGCACGACGTGGGTGACGAACTTCGGGTCGGAGGGACCGGCGCCCTTCACGTGCGCCAGGCGCTTGCCAGCGAGGTCCTTCACCGCGCCGCGTTGCAGCGACACGATGGCCCAGCGCTGCTGGGTGTCCCCGGAGCGGGAGGCCCACGCCACCGGCTTCGCCTTGGCGCCCAGCTGCACGGCGGCCCAGGCGTCCACCACCGCGAAGTCCACCAGGCCGCCCGCGACGGCGCGGGAGAAGTCCTCGTAGCGCCCGAAGCTCTTCGCGGCGACGGGAATGTCCAGGGCGTCCGTCAGCCGCGCGGCCAGGGCCTCCGCGTACTCGAAGCGCTCCTGGCCATCCGCCAGCGTGGTGGCGAGGAAGACGCCCAGCGTGGCCTTCTTCGGCGCCGCGGCCGCGGTGCTGGCCGCCAGGGTGCAGGCCAGCGCGAGGCCGGCCAGGAGGAAGCGAGGTGCCTTCATCACGGGGTCTCCTCCACGGTGGCGCTGGCCGGCGTGCCCACGGCGGCGGGCTCGGCGAGGCCGTGCAGACTCTGCAGGCGTTCCTTCCACTCGCGCACCTGCGCCAGGCGCGGCCCGGCGCCCGCGGCCAGGTAGCGCCGCCACGCCTCCACCGCATCGGCCGCGTCCTTGCGGCGCTCCTGTGCGTCGATGCCCAGGTTGAGCGAGGCCACGGGGACCGACGGCTCCAGCTTGCGCCACGCCTCCAGCGCGTTCGTCGCGCGGCCCCTGCGCCAGTCGACGCAGGCCAGGTTGTGCTGCACCAGCGCGTCGTCCGGGCTGCCTGCGAGCGCGGCCTTGAAGGCCTTCTCCGCCACGCGCATGTTGCCGGCGGCGTAGGCCAGCGAGGCCTCGCGCCGGTGCAGCGCGCCCGTCATGGCCGTCAGCCACTGCGGCTGTCCGGGCATCGGCTTCTTCGCCGCGGCGGTGAGCTGCCGGCGCGCGGCGGCGACCTGCCCCTTCTTGTAGAGCACGAAGGCGGTGGCCAGCGCGCGCGTGTTGGGCCACGCCCAGGGCTGCGCGGGCGTCAGGGCCTTGGTGATGGCGGTGCTCGCCTCCGCGTGGCGTCCCGCCTCCGCGCGCGCCAGGCCCCGCGTGAACTGGGCCAGCTTCACCAGGTCCTTGCGGTTGCCGGTGCCCAGCTTGTCCACCAGGTCCAGGTCGCGCTCCGCGGCCTCGGCGTCCCCGCTCTCCAGCCGCGTCAGCGCGCGGCGCACCAGGACCCGCGGAAGATTGGCGCCCGCCACCTGCGACGCGGCGCGCGACGGGCCCACCTCGGTGAGCCGCTGCACCGCCGCGTCCACCTGTCCCAGCTCGACCTCCGCCAGGGCGGCGCCCACGGAGGCCTCGGCCTGCTCGTCGGGCTCCTGCGTCTGCGCGCCCGCGCGGGTGAAGGCCTCCAGCGCCGCCTGCGCGTCATTCGTGGCCAGCCGCGCGTAGCCCAGCAGCAGGCCGTCACGCCACGTGGCGCCGGGCAGCGTCACGCCCTGCTCCAGCACCTTGCGCGCGTCGGCGTAGGCGCGCGTCTCCAGCAGCGCGGCGCCCAGCCGGCGGGCCATGGGCGCGGTTCGGTCCAGGTCATACGCGCGGCGCAGGTCCCGGACGGCGTCCTCCAGCCGCCCCGTTCCGGCTCGGTCCCGCGCCCGGTGCGCCAGGGCCCGGGCCAGCCACTGCTTCGCCCCGGCGTGCTCCGGCTCCACCTGCAGCGCGTTGGAGTAGTCCTCAATGGCCTGGTCCCACTGCCCGGTGGCGAAGTGGTCCGCGCCCAGCAGCACGTAGCCCAGGGCCTGGCGCGGCGCCATCTCCACCACGCGCCGGTGCACCTCCACCGCGCGCTGGAAGCGGCCCGCGCGCCGGTTGACCGAGCCGAGGTTGGCCCACAGCTCCAGGCTGTTGGCCCCCGAGCGCACCGCGCTCTCCAGGAACTGGATGGCCTCCTCGTGACGGCCCTGCGCCTGGAGCGCCTTGCCCACCGCCATCTGCCCCAGCACCAGGCCCGGCTGGAGCTGGAGCACCTTGCGGTACTCCGCCTCGGCGGCGGCCGCGTTCTTCTGCGCGAAGCGCACGTCACCCAGCAGCAGGTGCGCGGCGGGCGAGCTGCCCAGCTTCACCAGCGCCTGCGCCTGCACGTCCGCCTTCGCGACGTCCCCGGCGCCCAGGTACAGGCGCGCCAGCTTCTCCCGCGCGTCGGCCGCCTTCGGGAAGCGGGTGGTGACGCCCTCCAGCAGGGTGCGCGCCTCCACCAGCTTGCCCTCCAGCTCCAGCACCTGCGCCAGGCCCAGCTGGATGGACGGCGACTCGGCCCGCCCCGCCTGCGCCTGTTGGAAGGACGCGCGCGCCGCCGCCACGTCCCGTCGCAGCACGTGCGCGCGGCCCAGCAGCTCGTGAATCTGGTAGTCGTTGCCCGCCACGGCCTGCGGGCGCAGCGCCAGGTAGCGCTTCAGCCGCGTCGCCGCCGCGTCGCCCTGCTGGACGTAGAGGTAGTAGCTGGCCAGGTAGTAGTGGACGATGAGGTGCTCGGCCTGGTCGGCGACGGCCACCTGCTCCATGAGCGGAATGGCCTCCTGGAAGCGGCGCAGCTTGAAGAGGGCCACGCTCACCGGATACGCCAGGGACAGCTCGGTGGGGTTCGCCGTCAGCACCGGCTGCACGCGGTCGACGGTGCGCTGCCAGTCATTGAGCGCGTTGGCGCTGGCGGCGAGCCCCGCGGCGGCGGCCACGGACGCGGGCTCGGCGGTCAGCGCCTGCTCGAAGAGGCCCAGCGCCTTGCGGTACTTCTCCTCCGCCTCCTTCTTGTCGCCCTTGGCGGTGGCGGCGCTGGCGGCCAGCTGTGCCGTCTCGCCGTCCTTCACCAGCCGCTGCGATTCGGACATGGGTGGAGGCCGGTACTGCGCGAGCGCGGGCGGCGCGCACAGGGTGGTCAGCAGCGCGAGCGCCGGCGTGAGACGGCGTGACCGAGGATGGCGTGGGGAGCGTCGCATGCGTGTGGAGTCCCGGGAGAAAGTCAGGCGGCGGGGCTGAACTCGGCCACGACGACGGTGATGTCGTCCCGCTGCGGCTGGCCGGCGCTGAAGGCGCGAGCGTCCGCGAGCACCGCGTCGCGCAGCGCCTCCGCGGACAGGTGGGCGTGGGCCTGGACGGCGGCGGCCAGGCGCTGGGTGCCATACAGCTTGCCCGCGCCGTCGCGCGCCTCGGTGAGTCCGTCCGTGTACCAGACCACCACGTCGCCGGGCCGCAGCTGCGCCTGGCGCGAGGTGAACTGGGAGGAGACGGAGGCCCCCAGCAGCGGGCCGCGCGCGGGCAGCGAGGCAATCTGGCCGCTGTGCTTGTTGAACACCAGCGGGCTGGGGTGCGCGCCGGCCGCGTAGTCGATATAGCCGTTGGACACGTCGATGAGGGCCAGCGCGCTGGACATCTGGTGCTCGCCGCGGCCCACGTTGGCCAGCGTCACGTTGAGCGCGGTGATGAGCATCTGCGCGTTCACCTGCGACGGCTCGCGCAGCGTCATGGCGGAGGCGAAGCCGCTGGTGGCGCTGGTGGCCACCAGCGAGGTGGACAGGCCGTGGCCCGTCACGTCGCCGATGCCGATGACCACGCGCCGGTCATCCAGCGCGGCGCGGAACCACCAGTCGCCGCCGCACGCGTCCGCGGTGACGACGAGCCCGGCGATGCGCAGCGGCCCCACCTGCACGGCCTCGCGCCCGGGCAGCAGCGTCTCCTGCACGGTGCGCGCGAGCGACACCTCGCGCTCCAGCTGCGCCTTGGCGCGCACGTCCTCCAGCAGCACCTTGATGCGCTCGGCCATGTGGTTGAACACCACGCCCAGCGTGACCACCTCGCGGCCCGCGCCCTGCGCCGTCTCCGCCCGCGCGCTCAGGTTGCCGGCGGCCAGCTGCATCACCTTGCTGGTCAGCATGCCCAGCGGCCGGGTGATGCGCCGGCTCTGGAAGGCCACCAGCACGCCCGCCAGCACCACGAAGCCCAGCCCCAGCCCCAGCATGCGCAGGGTGTTGGCGCGCACCGTGGCGCGCTTGTCCTGCTCCAGCGCCTCCAGCTGCTTCTGGAGCCCGCCCAGCGAGTAGCTGATGACCACCAGCCCCTTGCCGCTGCTGGAGCCATAGTCGATGGGCTCCTGGATTTCGGAGATGGGCTGCCCCTGGTAGAAGGCGCTCACCAGGCGGCGCTCGGCGCGCCGGACCGGGGCCGCGTCTTCCTTCTCCGCGCCGCCGCCCTCGCTGTCCGCCATCCGCACCCCGTCCGGGTCGAAGATCTGCACCCGGAGGATGTTGGGGTTCGTCTTGACGATGGAGCCCGCCACCTCCTCGAGGAAGGCGTAGTTGTTGTCGCGCAGGTTGGTGGCGGACGTCAGCGCGATGGTCTGCCCCACCGTCTGGCCCAGCTCGCGCGCCTGCTCCTGGATGCGCTCCTTGGAGACGAGCGCCGTCTCCTCGAACTGGGACTGCGTGGACGCGACGGACAGCGCGGCCAGCAGGCCCACGATGAGCACCACCAGCAGGCCGGTGGTGAGCAGGAGAATCTGGTCCAACCGCAGCCCCTTGATGAGGGCCACGTTGGGCAGCTCGCCCGCCTCCAGCGGGGCGATGAGGGTGCGCGTCCCCTCGGGCTGTCCCATGCCCAGGGGGCCTGTCAGCCGGGTCGCGGTGGACTCGCGTGCGCCAGTGACTTCCTGGGTCCCCGTCCGCTCGGACGGCGGGAGCGCGGCGTCATCCGATGGCGCGTCGGACGGGGGCGCGGACTTCAGTCGCGTATTCGTGCTGGACAAGGGCGGGCCGGGGTGGGGACGCGCGGGGGCGCGCGGAAAACAGGGGTGATTGAGACTCTATCTCACTTCTCGTGCTTCGCGAGGCCCTGTCCCCACATCCACGCGCTCAGGGGAAGCCGCCACGGACGGCATGTCACTGGAGGAATGTCATCCCAGTGTCATGGCGCCCTGCTGAAGCCCTGCGTCATTCACCATGGGTGCGATGCCCTCGCCCGTCGCCGGGCGGCGTTCCGCCGTGGCGGTTAGATTCGAAGGCCCATGCGGCCCCACTTCCACGTGGCCGGCTTCCCGGTCCGGCTCCACCCGCTCTTCTTCCTCGTCTCCCTGGCGACGGGCTGGACGCTCATCTCCGAGCCGGCGCGGCTCGCCCTGTGGGTCGGCATCGTCTTCGTGTCCGTGCTGCTCCACGAGCTGGGGCACGCGCTGGCCTTCCGCCGCTTTGGCTGTCCCGCCCACATCGAGCTGCACGGCATGGGCGGCACCACCCTCTCCGAGGACGCCGCGCACCTCACCCACCGCCAGTCGGCCTGGGTGAGCTTCGCCGGGCCGGGCATCGGCTTCGTGGCGGGAGGGCTCGTCTGGGCCGCGTCGCGCCTGCTGCCCCCGGCGGCGCCGGGCGGGCTGGTGGACCAGGGGCTCCAGCAGTTCCTGTGGGTGAACATCGGCTGGGGGCTCTTCAACCTGTTGCCCGTGCAGCCGCTGGACGGCGGCCACCTGCTGGCGGACCTGGTGCGCGCGCGCAGCGGCTACCGGTATGAGCGGTGGGTGCTGGGCATTGGCGTCGCCACCGCGGTGGCGGTGCTGGGCCTGGCCATCTGGTGGAAGCAGCTCTGGCTGGGTCTGCTCGCGATGATGCTGGGGATGATGAACCTCGAGCAGCTTCGCCGGACGCCGAGGGTGCGCCTCGCCGGGCCGCCACGGCCCCTGCTCCCGCGCAAGAGCAAGGCGCGCCGGGCCCCCGGGCGCGGTGCCACGGGCGCCGTCTCCGTCGAGGGGCTGCTGGGCGAGCTGCGGGGCACGGCCGCCCCCGTCGGGTGGCCGGAGGACGACGAGCCCGAGCTCCCGCACGACCCCGCCCTGGTGGGCGAGATGTTCCTGCACAGTGGGCTGCCGGAGCTGGCGGTACAGCCGCTCCAGATGGCCTTCACCCAGGCGCCCCTGCCGGGTACCGGCCACTTGCTGGTGCTGGCGCTCCTGCGCACGGAGCGACTTCAGGAGCTGGCCGCCCTGCTGGAGAGCTCACACGCCCGCCAGCTGACCGAGGAGACCCTGGCCCTCATCTCCGAGCACGCCGGCGCGGCGAGCCAGACGACTTTGGCCGAGCGCGTCACCGCGCTGCGACACGGCCGGGCTCCTGCCCCGGATGAGCCCCGCTGATTGCCGCGCCGCGCCAGAAGGTGCTCTCCGCCTGACGTCCCGGCAGGCGGCCCATCAACTGCCTTGAGCGGAAGCGGCCCATCCGGGTTATAGGGGCCTCCCCTTCAGCCAGAGGAAGGTCGCGCGTGTCTCGTCCACGACTCATCAAAGAATCCTCAGAAGCGTCCGCGCCGCTCGAGCGGGAGCTGCTGGTCCGCATCCATGACCTGATGGTCAAGACGCGCGTCCTCGAGGAACGCCTCATCCAGATGTACAAACAGGGCCACGGCTACTTCTGGATTGGCGGCCCCGGTGAGGAGGCGTTCAACGTCTCCCTGGGGCTGCTGATGAAGAAGGGCCAGGGCCCCGACTACGACTATCTGCACGCCCACTACCGCCAGTCCGGCACCCTGCTGGCCCTGGGGGAGGACCCCATCGGCTCGCTGCGGCAGATGAAGAACACGGCCACGGACCCGTACTCGGGCGGCCGCAACTTCGCGGGCCACTACTCCGCCCGGAAGTACAACGTGGCGCCGGTGTCCTCGCCCATCGAGGTCCAGTACGCCATCGCCCCGGGCACGGCCATGGTGCAGAAGCGCCACGGCGGTGACGGCATCACCATCGTCACCGGCGGTGACGCGGGCACGGCCGAGGGCGATTTCGCCTCGTGCCTGGTGTGGAGCAGCCGCCCCGCCAACCCGCTGCCCATCCTCATCATCGTCACCAACAACCGGTGGGGCATCTCCACGTCCGCGGAGGGCCAGCACGGCGAGCAGCGCATCAGCGACCGCGGCAAGGCCTTCGGCATGCGCACGAAGACCATCAACGGCAACGACCCCATCGAGGCCTATACCGAGCTGCGCGACGCCATGGCGTACGTGCGCACGGAGCGCAAGCCGTTCCTGCTGGAGGCGAACGTGTCGCGCCTCTACGGGCACTCCTCGGCGTCCGGCGCCAACTACGTGGGCAACGAGGTCGACTGCCTCAAGGAGTTCGAGGCGAAGCTGGAGAAGGACGGCGTCCTGACGCGCCAGCAGATGGACGACCTGCGCAGCCGCTACACCGAAGAGATGGCCGCCGCCGCCCGTCAGGTGCGCGACGAGCCGCAGCCCGACCCGGATTCCATCTGGAAGCACATCTACGCGGAGGACAAGTAACCCATGGCCAACATGGCACAGGCCATCCGCATGGCCCTGCACTACGCCGAGGAGCACCTGGGCGTCACCGACATCTTCGGCGAGGACGTGGGTGCCCCCCTGGGCGGCGTCTTCACCTGCACGCAGGGCCTGAAGACGACGTGGAACTCGCCCCTGGACGAGCGCGGCATCATCGGCGCGGCCATGGGCATCGCCATGGCCGGCGGACGGCCGGTGGCGGAGATCCAGTTCTGCGACTACGTCTACAACACCATCGACCTGCTGAAGCTGGCGGGCAACACCTGCTGGTCCACCAACGGTGACTGGAACCTGCCCATGGTGGTGCGCACGCCGGTGGGCAGCGGCATCCGCGGGTCCATCTACCACTCGCACTCCTTCGACGCGACGATGACCCACATCGCCGGGTGGAAGGTGGTGATGCCCTCCACGCCGCTGGACGCGTACGGGCTGCTCATCACCGCGTGCCAGGAAAAGAACCCCGTCATGTTCCTGGAGCCCAAGGCGCTGCTGCGCGTGAAGGGCGAGGAGCGGATTCCCGGCGAGCCGGACGACGACCGCGCCCTGTCCAAGCTCATCGACGCGCCGCTGGGGGACCGCTCCCAGTGGAAGCCCCAGTGGCCGGAAGGGCTCCAGGCGTACGCGGTGCCCTTCGGGAAGGGCAAGCTCGTGCGCGAGGGCACGCAGCTCACGGTGGTGAGCTACGGCCGCACCCTGCCCCTGTGCGCGAAGGCCGCCGAGACGCTGGCCGCCGACGGCATCAGCGCGGAGGTCATCGACCTGCGCTCGCTGTGGCCCTACGACTGGGAGCTCATCAAGGCCTCCGTCCAGAAGACGGGCCGCGTGCTCTTCGTCAACGAGGACACCGAGGTGACCAACTTCGGCGAGCACCTGGTGCGCCGCACGGTGGAAGAGCTCTTCTACTCGCTGCTGGCCCCGCCGCGGCTGCTGGCCGGCAAGTTCCTGCCGGGCATCGGCCTGGCGGACGCGCTGGAGATGGCG
The DNA here is from genome assembly GCF_050038885.1 of Pseudomyxococcus flavus. Lineage (NCBI taxonomy): Bacteria > Pseudomonadati > Myxococcota > Myxococcia > Myxococcales > Myxococcaceae > Pseudomyxococcus > Pseudomyxococcus flavus. The sequence goes on from NZ_CP143624.1 coordinate 9,357,513, forward strand.
TCGGTGCCGCAGCTGAGCGACATCACCACCGCCATGCGCTCGCTCGCGGCGGAACAGCCGTAAGCGCGGCACCCACACATCCCTGCCCGTGAGCCCCCTGTCTCACGCGGCCAGTGCCCGGGCCGCCGTTCCTCTTTGGAGGGACGGCGGCCCATTCGTTAGACTGGCAGGGCCTTGTCACAGCCAATCGTCCGGACAGTCACTCCCGCCGCTGGCGCCGACGCGCCGGCCTTCCGTATCCGCCGCGCCCGTCGGGGCGACGCCGAGGCCATGGCGTCGCTCCTGAAGGAGCTGGGCTACCCCCAGGGGACGGACCAGCAGACGGTCCACTGGGTCGTCAGCCATCCGGAGATTGAAATCTTCGTGGCCGGCGACCCGCAGGACCGGCCCGTGGGCATGGTGTCCTTCTCCCACCGGCCCCAGCTCCGGCTGCGCGGCCGCGTGGCCACCATCGACGAGCTGGTGGTGACGGAGACGTGGCGCCGCCGCGGCGTGGGCAAAGCGCTCATCCGCCAGATTCTGGAGCGCTGCAAGGTGCTGAGCGCGAAGCAGCTCCAGCTCGTCTCGCCCATGGCGACGACGCCGGAGACGCGCAGCTTCTACACGGCGTGCGGCTTCTCCGAAGTCGACTCGGGAGTGTTCCGCCACCTGGAGACGGAGTCCCAGCGCTAGGGGCCCGCCGGGGCTCCGGCCCCGGCCCTACCGCTTGAAGCTGTCCACCACGCGCTGGAGCCGGGCCCGGTCCTCGTCGCTCATGTCGGTGAAGCGCACGCCAATGGCCTCGGCCTCGTCGCGCACCCACGCGATGACGCCGGTGAGGTGGAACTCCTCGCCTTCAATGGCCATGGACAGCCGGACGTGGGAGCCCACGTCATAGGACTTCCGCGTCTTCAGGCACAGCCCGCCCGCGGAGATGTTGACGGAGTACGCGCGCAGCGCGCGCGCCGCGTCCTGCGTCTGGGCGAAGCGAACCTCGAAGCGTGCCGCCACGCGCTCATCAGCGCGCCGGTTCGCGTATGCGGCAGGATTCTCGCTTTCCATGTCGTCCGCCGCCTTGGTTGTCATACGCACCCGATAACCCCCACGTTCGACGCTGATGGCGAAACCCCGCGGCTCCCACACCGACAGTCACACAAGGTGACGCGCCGGGCCAACCGCGAAGCTCCGGGCGTCCACCAAGTGTCCGCTGCTTTCCACGCCCGATTCAAGGGGCCCCCTCTATCGAATTCGGGTGCCTAAGTCCTCGAAGACTTCCCTGGGAGAGCTCTGGCATGCGTGCGTACCGCCTCTTTGTGTTGACTGGAACCCTTGCCCTGGCCCTGTGGGCCGCCAGCTGCAATGGCGACAATGACCCAGGGCCCGGAGGAACCAGCGACGCGGGCGTGGATGGAGGGAGCCTTCCGCGGCCGGATGGGGGCGGCACCGATGGCGGGGGCAGCCAGGACTTCGCCTGCAACGTGGCGAGGCAGGAGGGCTGCGCCGAGGGCCAGAGCTGCCACTTCGCGGACCTCGCGGACGGCGGCACCGGCAGCCGCTGCTTCGAGGCCGAATGCGACGTGGTGGCGCAGGACTGCGCCGAGGGACAGCGCTGCACGTACGCCACCGAGGACGGGGTGACGCGGCGCCGGTGCGTGGCGCCGGGGACCGTGGGAGAAGGCGCGCCCTGCACGCTGGCCCCGTCCGAGGGCGGCCTCGCCTACGACACCTGCCAGCAGGGGCTTTTCTGCCGTCAGGCACCCGAGGGGCAAGGCAGTGGCTTCACGTGCCAGCGGCTGTGCCATGCCACGACCCAGTGTGGGAACTCCGGTGAGTGCAACACGGTGCTTCGGCTGGAGGGCACGGATGAGCTGCCGCTGCTCTGCGGCCCGCCGTCTCCGTCATGCAATCCCTTCGGGCAGGACTGCACGGCGCCGCTGAGCTGCTACCCCTCCAGCAGCGGGCCTGTCTGCGCGGGCAGCGGCACTCGCACCGAAGGCCAGTCTTGCGAGTTCAGCAACCAGTGCACGCCGGGGAGCGCCTGTGTGAATGCGGGAGGCGGCCTCACCTGCCGCGCGCTCTGCCAGCCTGGCGGCGAGCCTGCCTGCTCCTCGGGCAGCTGCCGTGCGCTGGACGGCAACCCGGGCGTGGGGGCTTGCGTGCCCTAGCGCGAGCACCGCGCGTTCCCGCAGGCCCCCCGCAGGGCGGCCAGGCGGACGAAGCCTGAAGGGGGGCGGGTTCCCAGACGACCGGCTGGCAGGGCACCGTGTGGTGTGCATCCTGCAATGCCGGGAGGGATGGGAATGGGAAAGAAGCCGGGGTGGCGGACGGTCCTCGTGTTCGCGGGAGGTGTGCTGCTGGCATGCGCCGGCAGCGTCGACTCACCTGACTGGGACGTGCCGCCGGAGGACACCAACCACACCGCCACCATCGAGAGCAGCGCGCCCGATGCATCACTGGAAGTGGCGCCGGTGCTGGTGTTGAACGACGGGAGACAGGTGCAGGCCACGCCGCCCGCGCCCCCCGCCGCGACCTCGTTCCAGCCCGGCTTCCATCAGGCGCTCCGCACGTCGCACAGCGTGGGCAGCACCACGACGTTCCGCATGCGCGTGCCCGTGGCGCGCGAGGGCGGGCGCATCCGCGTGACGTTCCGCTCGGGCGACGGAACCATGACGCTGGTACGGGCCACCGTGGCGCACGCGGGCACGGCGGGTGAGCTCGCGTCCGCGCCCGTCACGCTCACCTTCGACGGCAAGGACGGCTTCACGGTGCCCGCGCGCACGCGGAAGACGTCGGACCCGGTGGACTTCCCGGTGTCCTTCCGCGACGAGTTGGCGATTACGTTCGAGGCGCGCGGCGCGCTGGCGTCCAGCACCATCAGCGCCTTCCCGGACAGCTACTCGCGCGCGGGCAACCATGCGCTCGTCACGGGCGCGCTGGGGGGCACGGTGTTCGACCACGCCATCGGCGTGGCCACGGTGGACGTGGAGGGCCCCACCGGACGCGCCTTCGTCGCCATCGGCGACAGCATCACCGAGGGCTACATCGACACGAAGAACGACACGCGCAACGCGTGGCCCGCGCTGGTGGAGACCGCGCTGGGCGTGCCCGTGGTCAACGCGGGGGTGAGCGGCCAGGGCTTCTACGACGCGCTGGCGCAGCTCGACGGCGAGGTGCTCGCGCTCCAGGGCATCACCGACTGCGTGGTGCTGCTGGGCACCAACGACCTGGGGGACAAGGAGTCGGTGGCGACGATTCAAGCGCGCATGACGACGCTGCTGAGCCGGCTGGCGCCCTTCTGCCGCACCTGGGTCAGCACCCTGCTGCCCAAGGAGAAGTCGAACTACGCGCCCTACGAGGCGGTGAAGGCGCAGCGGCTGGAGTTCAACGCCTGGGTGCGCGGCGGCGGCACCGGCCCGGACGTCATCGACCTGGAGGCGGTGACGCGCCAGCCCGGTGACGTGCACCTGTTCCTGGACGGGCTGGAGGTGGACGGCATCCACCCCAGCCAGGAAGGCCACCGGGTGATGGCGGACGAGGTGGCGCGCGTGCTGCGGGAGCAGGGCGGCGTCTAGGCCCCACGCTCAGCCCTGGCGTGCGCCGAGCACGCCGTGGAGCACCAGCAGCTCCGCCAGCCCCGGAGGGGCCAGAATCCAGTCGTCCTCCGTGGGCACCCAGCGCACCGGGGCTCCGGCGCCCTCCAGCAGGCCGTTCACCTGGAGGAGCAGCGGCTCGAAGGTGGCGGTGGGGGCCTCGCGGCTGCCCTCCGGCGCGGGCACCTCCAGGCCGCCGGGCTCCAGGCGGAAGGCGGCGCGGCCCGCCTGGGGCGTCACCTCGAAGCCGGGCAGGTACGGCTGCATCGCGGCCTGGAGCCGTTCGAGCAGCGCGCCGTCCTCGTAGGGGTGGGCCAGCTCCCAGTCGAAGAAGGTGGGCAGCTGCGCGAGCAGCTCCTGGTGCAGCGGGTCCGCCCGGCTCCGCCGCCAGTGGTGCTCGGCCAGGTCATAGGCCGTGGCGGGCACGCGCAGCTCGAAGCCCTCCAGCTTCGCGAGCAACTCGCCCATGCGCTCCACCAGGTCCGCCGGCGGCTCGGCGCGGGACACCCAGCCCCAGTCCGACACCGACTGCCCGCGCCGCAGCCCCTCCACCCGGTCGCCTTCGCGAAGCTGGAGCGGCGGCTCGGGGGACTCCTCGTCCGGGTACAGCGCCGCGTGCAGCAGGGCGCCGCCCGACTCGGGACGCAGCCGCGCGAAGCGGTGCGCCGGGTTGACCTCCACCACGCTGAACGTCTCCCTGGCCATGGCCTCCTCCTCGCTGCGCTCGTGGGCGGGGAGCCTACCCGGTGTTGCGCATGCCGGCGGCGATGCCGTTGAGGCTGAGCAACAGTGGACGGTCCACCTCCGCCTGGCCCTCGCGCTTGCGCTTGAGCAGCTCCACCTGGAGGAAGGACATGGGGTCCACGTAGGGGTTGCGCAAGGAGATGCTGCGCTGGAGCTGCGGGTTGTTGTCGAGCAGCTTCGACTCCCCCGTCAGTCGCTTCACCTGCTTGCGCGTGCGCCGGTGCTCCTGCTGGATGCGCCGCCACAGCGCGCGGGTGCTCGCGGGCGCCAGCGTCGCGTAGCGCCCGGCGATGGCCATGTCCGACTTGGCCAGCACCATGGTGACGTTGTCGATGACGGCGCGGAAGAAGGGCCACTCCCGGTACATGCGCTTGAGCAGCGCCGCCCCACCCTCCTGCTTCGAGAACGCCTCCAGCGCCGAGCCCACGCCGTACCACCCCGGGAGGATGGCGCGGTTCTGCGTCCAGGCGAACACCCACGGAATCGCGCGCAGCGTCTCCAGTCCGCCCGCCTTGCGCTTGCTGGGGCGCGAGCCGATGGGCAGCGAGGCAATCTCCTCCACCGGCGTCGCCGCGGTGAAGAACTCCAGGAAGCGCGGGTCCTCCCACACCAGCGAGCGGTACGCCTGGCGTCCCGTCTCCGCCAGGGTGTCGAACGCCGTGCGGAAGGTGCGCTCGGCCTCCACCTCCGGTCGCGGCTGCGCGTCCAGCGTGTGCAGCAGCACGCCGCCCAGGATGAGCTCCAGCGTGCGCCGGGCCAGCTCCGGACGCGCGTACTTGTGGTCCAGCGCCTCGCCCTGCTCCGTGGCCTTGTAGCCCCCCGCCACCGCGCCGGGCGGCAGCGCGAGGATGGCCTCCTGGGCGGGGCCGCCGCCGCGCGCCACGGACTCGCCGCGGCCGTGGAACAGGCGCAGCGGCACGCCCGCCTCGCGCGACACCTCCGTGAGCGCCACCTGCGCGCGGTAGAGCGCCGCGCTCGCCGCCAGGAGCCCCACCTCCTTGCCGGAGTCGCTGTAGCCCACCATCACTTCCTGGCCACCGCGCACGTCCACGTGCCGGCGGTACTCCGCGTTCGAGAACAGCGTGCGCAGCACGTCCGGCCCCGAGTCCAGCGCCCCGAGCTGCTCGAACAGCGGCACCACGTCCACGGTGGCGCAGCCGCGCTGCGCGTCCCACAGCCCCGCGTGCTTCAGACACTTGAAGGCCGCGAGCACGTCCTCGGCCGTGCTGGCCATGCTGAGGATGAGCGTCCGGCAGGCGGGCTCACCCGACTCGGACTGCGCCTCCTTCAAGCGCGACAGCACCTCCAGCAGCCGCCGGCCGCCTTCCGTGGGCGCCGGGCCTCCGTCGAGCGAGGCCGCCGCGCTCACCGCGTCCTCCGCCGGCGCCCGCACCTCCAGCTCCGCCAGTGACAGGCCCAGCGCCAGCACCCGCTGCCGCACCTGGCGCACGTCCCGGAGGCCGGCGTGCGTGCCCTTCGACGCCTCCAGCGCGCGCGCCAGCACGTCCAGGTCCGCCAGCAGCGCCTCGGGCGTGCGGTAGGCCCCGGACGGCATGGCGATGCTCGCTCCGGCGCGCTGCTGCGTCACGTAGTGGAGCGCGCGGTGGAGCCGCTCTTCCATGAAGCGCAGCTTGTGGCGCCACGGCTCGCCCGGCGTGCGGGGCCCGTAGCGGCGCTCGGCCTCGGGCAGCTCCTGGGCGTCCTTCTCCACCGAGCGCAGCAGCTCCTCGGAGGGCTTCGCGTGCCGCTCGGCTTGGGACAGCCGGCCGCCCAGGCGCTCCATGTCCTGGAGCAGGCGCCGCAGCCCGCGGGCGCGGTGCGCGCGCAGCGTGTCCGCGAAGACGTCGGGAGTGACCAGCGGGTTGCCGTCCATGTCGCCGCCCACCCACGAGTGGACGCGCACGGGCGTCTCCACCGGGCCCAGCGGCTCGCCGTAGGCACGCTCGAAGGCCCAGTCCAGCAGGTCGGGCAGCAGCGACAGCTCCTCCGCGAGCACCTCCTCCACGTACCAGAGGACGTTCTTCACCTCGTCGCCCACGGTGGGGCGCTCGCGGCGCAGCTCGTCCGTCTGCCACAGGAGGGTGATTTCCTCGCGCAGCAGCTCCAGGTTCGTGGCGGCCTCGCGCGGCGTCAGCTCGAAGCGGTCCCGCTGCTCCAGCAGCTCCGCCATGCGGTAGAGCTTCTCCAGCAGCGTGCGGCGCACCGCCTGCGTGGGGTGCGCGGTGAGCGTCAGCGTCACCCGCATGGCGCCAATGGCCTCACGCACCCGCTGCGCGGGGACACCGGCTTCCTTGAGCAGCAGCAGCGTGGCCTCCAGCGAGCCGCGCTGGGGCTTCGCGGACGCGGCCTCCGCGTGGGTGCGGGCGCGGCGGATGCGGTGGTGCTGCTCCGCCAGGTTCACCAGCTGGAAGTAGACGGAGAAGGCGCGCAGCACCGGCTCGGCCTGGGACAGCGGCAGGCGCTGGAGCACCTCCGCCAGCTCGGCCGCCACCGCGCGCCGGCCGGCCACGGGGCCGCGGCGGCGCTGGATGGCGAGGCGGCGCACCTCCTCTTCCAGGTCGAAGAGCGCCTGCCCTTCCTGTTCGACGAGCACTTCTCCCAGGAGCCGGCCAAGCAGGCGGACATCCCGGCGCAGCGGCTGATCCACGGCACGCAGTCGGGCCATATGGTGCGACGGTAGTCGCTGCGTGGCGTCATGGCCCGCATTTCCGCGCGGGAAAATGAATGACGCCCGTGTATCACGGTGGGTTGTCTGCCATTCCCGACAGGTGGAGCCCATTGCGCCACTGCGGCCTCCAGGCCACACGAGCGCCCGGTCCAGGCCTTGCACAACACCCCATCCGTGGGCCGCGAACGACACCGCGGCCGGGGAGCTTGTCGCGATGTGGACGATGCGGGGATGGAAGGTGACGTTGCTGTGTGGCTGGCTGGCCGCGCCCGTGGCCCTGGCCGAGGCGCCGGAGCTCGACGGGGTGCCGTCCGAGGCGAGGGCCGCGCGCGGTGGGGAGGTCTTCGCCGAGGAGCCGCTCTTCCCGGACGCCGGCCCGGGCGAGCTCGACGGCCCCGTCCTGCGCTACGCGGAGCCGCTGTCCTGCCCCGCGGTGCCCGAAGGCCGCGTGTGGCTCGCGGAGACGGAGACGTGCGACGCATCCGGGTGCGAGGCCCGCACGACGGTGTGGGCGGGCGCGTGGACCGTCGAGGACGCGGGCCTGGAGGTGCGCTGCGAGACGGACCGCGTCGTCCTGAGCGCGGGCGCGTGGCGCATGGTGCTCACGCCTGGCGCGGGCGGCGGGCTCGACGTGGCCGAGCTGACGCCCCCGGAGCCGGAAGCCATCTCGGCCTCGCGCCCCACGGAGGCCCCCGCCTCCGAGGGCTGAGGCCGGACTACACGCCGATGCGGCGGAGCATCAGGATGGGCCCGTCATCCAGGCGCCGGTCGCGCAGGTCGATCTCGCAGTCGAGCATCCAGTCGCCGTGCCCTTCCGGGTCGATGATGCGCTGCTGGGTCTCCCACAGGCGCGGGCCCGTCTCCTTGAGGAAGGTGTTGGCGGGCTTGCGCGCCTGGGGCGTGAGCACCACGACCTTGTGCTCCTCGAAGTACGGCGCCATGGCCTGCTCCAGCTTGGGAGCGGTCCACTCGCCCAGCGCGTTGTCGAGCATGGCCAGCGCGTCCATGTAGCGCTTCTGTCCCAGCGCCTTGAGCAGCCGGTGCAGCTCCTCGCGCACGCGCGCGGCGAAGGCCTTCGGGTCGTCGGTGAGCTCCTTGGGCTTGAGCTCCACCACCGGCTTCGCCGCGACGACGGCGTCCGGGTTGCGCATGCGCTCCCACTCGTCCAGCAGGCTGGAGTCCACCTGACGGAGCGTGGCGCGCAGGTGGTCGATGAAGTCCTCCACCTCCTCCGTGCGGAAGCGCTCCGGCACCGTCTGCACCAGCGTCTTGTACGTGTCGTTCACGTAGCGCAGCAGCACGCCCTCGCTGCGCTGGAGGCCGTACTCGCGGATGTAGTCCGGGAAGGACATGAAGCGCTCGAACATGTCCCGGACAATGGACTTGGGCCGGATGTTCTCCTCCCCCACCCACGGGTGCTTCTGCGCGAACTTGTTGAAGGTGCCGTAGATGAAGTCGCGGTTGGGCTTGGGCCACTCGAGCTTCTCGAGCTCCGCCATGCGGTCGTCGTACTCGACGCCCTGCGCCTTCAGCTCGTTGATCTTCTCGCCCTTGAGCTGGTTGAGCTGCGCGTAGAGCACCACCTCCGGGTTCTCCAGGATGGACTCCACCAGCGTCACCACGTCCAGCGCGTAGGCGTCCGTGGTCGGGTCGAGCAGCTCCAGCGTGTCCAGCAGGTACAGCGACAGCGTGTGGTTGAGGCTGAAGTCCTGCTGCATCTCCCCCGCCACCTTCACCGTGGCGCCCGAGCCGCCCTGCCCCTTCACCACCTCGATGATCTCCGCCTCGCGCAGCGTGCGGAAGTCCCGCGCGGCCTGCTTGAGGTGCCGGCGCTTGAGGTAGTCCGAGTCGTGGCAGCGCTGCACCAGCTTCACCAGGCGCTTGTACCCGGCGTTGCCCTCCGTCTGGTGGTCGCTCTGGAGCAGGTTGAGGATCATGCCGTGCGACACCGCGAAGCGGGACTCCAGCGGCTCGGGCATGCCGTTCTGGAGCCGCTCGAAGGTGCTCCGGTCGTACTGGACGAAGTTCTTCTGCGGCGGCTTGGCCTTGGGCGTCTTCTTCTTGCCCGCGGCCTCCTTGGCGGCCAGCTTGATGTTCTCGATGACATACTCGGGCGCCTGGGCGACGACGCTGCCCTGCGTGTCGAAGCCCTTGCGGCCCGCGCGGCCGGCAATCTGCTGGAAGTCGCGCACGCTCAGCGTGGCCAGCTTCTCGCCGTTGAACTTGAAGAGCTGCGTGAAGAGCACCGTGCGGATGGGGATGTTCACGCCCACGCCCAGCGTGTCCGTGCCGCTGATGACCTTGAGGTGCCCGCCCTGGGCCAGCTTCTCCACCAGCAGGCGGTACTTGGGCAGCAGGCCGGCGTGGTGCATGCCGATGCCGTGGCGGAGGAAGCGCTGGAACTCCTTGCCGTAGGGCGTGTCGAAGGGCGCGTCCTGGAGCGCGAGCCGGATGGCCTCCTTCTCCTCCTTGGTGGAGAAGTCCACGCTCATCAGGTTCTGCGCCTGCTCGGCGGCGGCGCGCTGGGTGAAGTTGACCAGGTAGATGGGGTACTTCCCGCGCGCGACCAGGTCCTCAATCGTCTCGTGCAGCGGCGTCTCGCGGTAGTCGAAGTCCAGCGGCACGGGACGCTGGGCGCTGCGCACGGTGGCCACTTCCCGGCCGGTGAGCTTCGTCAGGCTCTCCTCGATGACGTGGGTGGGGCCCAGCGTGGCGGACATCAGCAGGAAGGTGGTGTCCGGCAGCGCGATGAGCGGCAGCTGCCACGCGACGCCGCGCTCGCGGTCCGAGTAGTAGTGGAACTCGTCCATGACGACGTAGTCCACGCGGGCGCTCGCGTCGCGCAGGGCCAGGTTGGCGAGGATTTCGGCGGTGCAGCAGATGATGGGCGCGTCGCGGTTGATGCTCGCGTCGCCGGTGAGCATGCCCACGTTCTCCGCGCCGAAGGCGTCGCAGAGGGCGAAGAACTTCTCGTTCACCAGGGCCTTGATGGGGCAGGTGTAGAAGGAGACCTTGCCCTCGGCCATGGCCTTGAAGTGGAGCGCCGTCGCGACCAGCGACTTGCCGGAGCCGGTGGGCGTCTTGAGGAACAGGTGCTTGCCCGCCAGGAGCTCCAGGATGGCCTCTTCCTGGGCCGGGTAGAGGCTCAAGCCATTGGCCGCCACATAGCCGACGAAGCGATTGAGGATTTCATCCGCGTCCAGGGCGGGTTCGCCCTTCCTGGGGAGCAGCGCGGCGAGCGGAGCTTGGGTTTCAGGGGTGGCCATCACCCGCGGACAATAGGCGGCGCGACCGGGCCTCACCGGGAAAATCGCAATCGGCTGCACGGTGGGTGAAGCCGGAGGCCCCCCTCCCGGTCGGTGGGACGGCGTAACGGACCTGCCCGCCGAGACGTGTCAGCGAGTGCCCAGGTTCAAGGCCCAGGGGCGCAATACCCGGGACCGGAAGCATTCCGCACCGTTGCGGTGGGCTCGGTCCGAGGGGTGGGGATGCGGAGAACCGTCGAAAAGCGGATGAGGCGGCTGAAGCGGGCGGCGCTGCTGGGAGGCCTGGTCTCCGTGCCCTGGCTTGGCGCCGGGTGCGAGCAACGCCATGGGCCGACAGTGGATGCCGAGGGCAGCCCGGGCGCTTCCGCCGAGGGCCCCCCAGGCGCTCCCGGGGTCGGTGGCCTGGAGAGTGGCCCACCGGACACTGCCCTTCCGCCTGGCGGCCCGAGCGGAAGCGGCCCCGGCTCTGCCCCGACAGTGGCTCCCCCCGGTCCACCGGGTGCCGGGGCCGGGGTCCACGGCAGCACGAGCGGCGGCAGCGGCCCAAGCGGTCCCCCGGGGACAGCCCACGGCGCCCTGGGCGGTGAAGGCCGGGGAACGGGCGCCGCGCACGGCAGGGAGCGAGGTGGCGGCGGGGGGCGCGGCGGCGGCCTTGGCGGCTTCGGTGGGGGGAGCAGCAGGACGGGAGGAAGCAGCACCACCGGAGGCACCAGCCGGTCGAGCGGCAACAGCGTGACGGGCGGGACCAGCACGACGGGTGGCGGCAGCAGCACCGGCCATGAAGGCGCCTCGGGCGGCGGTATCATCGGCGGTGGGAGTACGACCGGCGGCTCCTCGGGCCATGGCGGAGGAAGAGATGGCCCAAGCAGTGGCGTTGTCGGCGGTGGGAGTCCGGCCGGCGGTGCCACGAACCTCGGGCGAGGCGAAAGCAGTTCGGGCGGTGGCGAAAGAGACGGTGTTGGAACCCGCGGAAGTTCGGCCTACGACGGCGCCGGTCCCTGAAGCTCGCGACCACGCGGGCGCTTCACCCCCAGACGATGCTGGTGGGCCCGGGCCCCGCTGCGCACCAGCGCCAACGCACGGAGGCCCATCCCCCGACGAACGGGACATGGGCCTCTGAGCACGACTCGAAACTGCGCGGACGGCGCCGCCGGGGCTCAGGTCGCCTGAGGCGCCTGCGTGGCCGCCGACTCTCGCGCGCTCTCCTGCTGGATGTTCTCCAGGACCTCGTCCATTGAGGCCATGAGCGCGTGAGGACCGGCACCCGTCCACGTTCCCGCTTCCCGCAGCATCGCCGCGACGCCGCCGCGGGCGCCGGCCACGAGCACCCGCCCGCCGCGCACGGCCAGCACATCCGACAGCTCGCGGATGGTGCGCAGACCCGCGGCGTCCATGTACTTCACGTCGGACAGGTCCAGCACGAGGTGACGCGGCCAGGGCGGCCCCTGGAGCGCGGCGCTCAGGTTCGCGCACGAGCGGACATCCAGGTCACCGCGAACCCGAAGGACCTGCACCGGAGGCCGCGCGTCGGGGTCCCCGCCATCCGCGCCGAGGCTGCGGAACAGCGGGCGGCCATCGGTGCGGAGCAGGAGGCTGCGCACGTTGGCCTTCGGCGGCGAGAAGAAGCTCCGCGCCAGCGAGATGAGCACACCCGCGGCCAGCCCCGGCAGGAAGCCGATGGACGCGATGAGCAGCGCGGTGGCGACGGACACCGCGGCCTTGCCCGCGTTCTCCGTCCACAGCGCCCGCAGGCCGCGGAGGTCCAGGAGCCGCGTTCCCACGACCACCAGGATGGCGGCCAGGGCGGCCATGGGAATCCGGGCCACCAGCGAGCCGGCGAGGATGCAGGCCGCGAGCAGCATCACCGCATGCAGCACGGAAGCAGCGCGCGTGCGCCCGCCCGCCTGCACCGATACAGAGGAGCGGACGATGGCCCCCATCACCGGCATGCCGCCGAACATCGCCGAGGCCAGGTTCGCGATGCCCTGGGCCGCCAGCTCCTGGTCGCCGTCGGTGCGGTGGTCCGTCAGGCCGGGCAGCTGGTCCAGCGCCCGCGCGGCGAGCAGCGAGCCCAGTGACGCCAGCACCGTCAGCGCCAGCACATCCGGCAGGAGCGCCTGGAGGTCCAGCCCCGCGAAGGAAGGCATCACGGGCGCGGGCAGTCCGCTGGGCAGCGCGCCCACGCGAGCCAGCCCTTCGGAGAGCCCGCCCAGCATCGACGCCACCGTCGCCAGCACGAGCCCCACCAGCACGGCGGGAATGGAGCGGTGGAGCTTGGGCAGCGCCAGCATGCAGGCCACCACCAGGGCCCCCACCGCCAGGGACGCCCAGTGCACGGACCAGGTGGGCCAGGCTGCCGGCTGGACGAGCGCGCGCGCGGAGGCCGTGCCTTCCGTCACTGCGCCGAGCAGCCGGGGAATCTGTCCATCCAGCAGCAGCAGACCGATGCCGGCGGTAAAGCCGCGCGTCACCTCGGAAGGCATCCATTGCGCCAGCCGCCCCGCGCGCGCGACCCCGAGCACCACCTGGAGCGCGCCGCACATCAACGTGGCCACCACCACGCCCGCCACGCCGTGCTTCGTGGCGATGAGCAGCACGGTGGGCACCAGCGCGGCCTCCGGTCCCGTGACGCCCAGCCTGGCGCCGCCAAGCAACGCCGCTATCACGCCGGCGACCGCGCCACTCACCAGCCCCACTTCCGGAGGAAGGCCGGAGGCGACCGCCAGCGCCAGGTTCAGCGGCAGAGCAACACACGCCACCGTCAGCGCGGCACCCGCGTCACCGGGAAGCGTCCGCGGAGACGCCATCTGCTTCCACTCCGCCCACAACCGCTTGGGGCGCTCGGTCCATCCCTGATGCGTCTTGAGCGTAGGTGTCTCGACCATGCCCGGGCTGGTTTCATGGAACGTGCCGACGCCCTTTCCCCTCTGAAGCCTGATTCACCTGTCGGCCCATGCCGACGCCCCTTCGTCGTTGGTGTCCCGACACCTGTCTGTTCGCGCCGACACGAACCATCCACCAGCGCAACATTCGCTCGAAATTGCTGCGCGCGGTCCGCAACCTCAGTAGAGGTGTCTTCCGGAACGAGCGCGCCCCCACGTGCGTTCTGCCTCCGGCCCATGCGACTCGCTCACCGCCTGCTCATCTCCCACGCGCTCCTGACAGCAGCTCTGCTGGGAGCAGCCGCTTTCTCGGTGGTGGCCATCGTCCGGATGACGTCGCTGCTCACCGAGGTCCGCGAAGAACAGCTCGGTGGAATCATCAAGGAAGAGGCCGTGCACCAGGCCGCCTGGGGTGTCGAGGTGGCCGCGCGCCAGGGACTGTTTGCTTGTGAGCACAGCGCCCAGGAGGTGCCGGCCGCCGCGGACAAGCTGAGGGAACGGCTCACCCACCTGGACGCGCTCCTCACGCGCTACGGAGCATCGACCCAACCGCTGCTCCTGCGCGCCGCCGAAGGTTATCGAACCTACGCACGGCACATCCTCGCGGGTAACACCTGCGAGCGGCTCCAGAACGGCCCCCTGCGCAACGAGCGCCTCTTCCTGGCGGAGCAGCTCACCGACGCGTGGATCAACACCACGCTCGCGCTCCACTCCGCCATCCGGCAGCGGGAGGAGCGGGCCCGCGACATCGGCTCGTCCGCCATCGCGGTGGGGCTCATCCTGGGTGCGATGGCGGTGGTCGCCGCCTGGGCCGTGGCGCGGTGGGTGGCGCAAGGGGTGACGCGGCCGCTGGGTCAGCTCTCCGCGCTGGCGCACCGGGTGGGTGACGGCAACTTCGCGCCCCTTCCCGCCGTCACCGGCCCCAGCGAGATTCGCGCCCTCTGGGCGGACCTGGACCGGATGCGGGGCCGGCTGTCGGAGCTGGACCAGCTCAAGGACGCCTTCGTGGCGTCGGCGTCGCATGACCTGCGCACCCCGCTGGCGCGGCTGCGGACGGCCATTGGCCTGCTGGCGGATGGGACCGCGGGCCCCTTGACGGCGCAGCAGCGGCGCGTGGTGGAGCTGGCGCGCGTGGCCTGCGAGCGGGAGATTCGACTCGTCACCGCGCTGTTGGACCTGACGCGCGTGCAGGCCGGAAAGACGGTGCGCCGGGACGAAGGGTGCAGGCTGGATGACCTCATCGAGCGCGCCGTGGAAGAGGTGTCCGAGCTGGCGCAGGAGAAAGGCACGGAGCTGGTGGTCATCGCCGAGGGCACCACGCCTCCCGCCTCGCTCGACGCCGCCCTGGTGGAGCGCTCGCTGGTGAGCTTGATGACCAACGCCGTGCGCGTATCGGCCCCCGGCCAGCGCGTCTACATCACCCGCACGCTCTCTCCCCACGGCCCGGACGGGAAGCCCGGGACGTGGGCCCGGGTGGAGGTGCGGGACGAAGGCCCGGGGGTCCCCGAGGACGCACGCCCGCGCGTCTTCGAGCCCTTCTTCACCCGCGCGGTGGGGGCCGCCAACGCGGACGGCCTCGGGCTGGGGCTGCCGCTGGCGCAGCGGATGATGCGGGCACTCGGAGGAGATGTGTTGCTGCTGGAGAACGCGAACCCCGGCGCGCGCTTCGCGCTGGTGCTCCCGCTGGGGCTGGGCGTACCAGCCTCGACGACGGAACCGACGGCCAGGAGGAGCGACGCATGACGCGCGCCCGTGGCGGACATGTGCTGGTGGTGGACGACGACGCGGAGCTCTGCGAGCTCATCTCGCTGCGGCTGGAGGCGCGTGGGATGCGCGTCACCACCGCCCTCACCGCGGCGCGCGGTCTGCAACTGCTGGACCAGGAAGAAGTGGACGCCGTCGTGCTCGACCTCCGGCTGGAGGGGGCTGACGGGCTGGAGGTGCTGGCCCAGATGCGGGCCCGCTCGCCGGATCTGCCCGTCGTCATCCTCACCGCGCACGGCACCATTGAAACCGCCGTCGAGGCCATGCAGCGCGGCGCATACGGCTTCCTCACCAAGCCCTTCCAGGACCACGAGCTCTTCCAGAAGCTGCTGCACGCGACGGAGCGCAGCGACCTGCAACGCGAGCTGGCCGACCTGCGCCGCATCGTCGCGGGCACCTCGCCCGAGCGGCTCTTGGGGACCAGCCCCGCCATCGCCGAGGTGCGCGACCGCATCGCACGCGTGGCACCGTCGGAGGCCACGGTGCTCATCCTGGGCGAGTCCGGCACCGGCAAGGAGCTGGCGGCGCGGCAGGTCCACGCCCTGTCCCGCCGAGCGAGCGGTCCCTTCATCGCCGTCAACTGCGGCGCGCTGCCGCCGGAGCTGCTGGAGAGCGAGCTGTTCGGCCATGTCCGCGGCGCCTTCACCGGGGCCACCCAGACGCGCGAGGGCCTCTTCGGCGCGGCCCGCGGCGGCACGCTCTTCCTCGACGAGGTGGGCGAGGCCACCCCCCGCGTCCAGGTGAAGCTGCTGCGCGTGCTCCAGGAGCGGCGCTTCGCCCGGGTGGGCAGCGCGGTGGAGGAGGAGGCGGACGTGCGCGTGGTGGCGGCCACCAACCGCGACCTGCGCGAGGAGGTCGAGGAGCGCCGCTTCCGCGAGGACCTCTACTACCGGCTGGCGGTGCTACCCATCGTCATGCCGCCGCTGCGGGAGCGCGTCGAGGACATCCCGATTCTGGCCACGCGGTTCCTGGAGCAGGCCGCCGCGCGCAACGGCTTGCGCATGCCCCGCCTGGCGCCGGATGCCCTGGCGCTGCTGAAGGCGCACGCCTGGCCGGGCAACGTGCGCGAGCTGGTCAACACCATGGAGGCGCTGGTGCTGCTGGCGCCCGAGGACGACGTCCGCTCCGAGCACGTGGCCCGCATGCTCGACCCGCCCACCTCCGCGCGCACGGTGCCGGACACCACGCGCGAGGGGGAGTCTGACCTGCTGAGCGCGTCGGGTGAGCTGCCCACGCTGCGCGAGGCGAGAGACCGCTTCGAGCGGCGCTACCTGTGCGAGGTGCTCCGCCGCTCCAAGGGCAACGTGGCCGCCGCCGCGCGCATGGCCAGCCGCAACCGCACGGACTTCTACGAGCTGCTGCGCCGTCACGGCCTGTCTCCCGCTGACTTCAAGTAGTCGACGCCTGCTTTGCCCGGGCAGGGGCAGAAGGCCTGCCTGGGCACGAGCGAGCGGCGTCGCGCGGATTCGTCACCGCGCACACAAAGGCCCCGTGCTTTCCGCCCATGGCGGTGTGCTTTTCAACTGCCCAACCTTCCGCTGAACATCAGATGGAGGGGGAAACAGTCATGCGAGTCACACGGGCGATGTTGGGCATTGCGATGGTGGGGGCGGCGATGATGTTCGCCGGTTGTGGGGAGAGCGCCGCGAGTGAGGGCGAGCTGGGACCGCAGCAGTCGGCCGCGGCCCCGGGGCTGATGCTGACCGACGGCCAGATTCTCGGGGTGTTGCTGGTGGCCAACGCGGGCGAGGTGATGCTGGGCAAGATGGGCCAGGCGCACGCGACCGACCCGACGGCGCGCGACTTCAACGCGCGCATGGTCACCATGCACACCGAGGTCATCCAGCGCCTGGAGCAGCTGGCCCAGGCCCAGGGCATCGCGCCCGCGGAGAGCCCTGTGTCGCAGCATCTCCAGATGACGGCGCAGAAGACGGTCGACGTGCTCGGCGCGGCGGTGCAGAGCCCCACGTTCGACCTGTCGACGATGGATGCCCAGGTCGCCGCCCATGCCGGCACGGCCATGCTGGGTGACGCCCTGCTCGCGCCGCAGGTGCAGAACCCCGCGCTCAAGCAGGAGCTGATGGCCATCCGGAAGACGGTGCAGAACCACCTGCAGGAGGCCTCCAACATCCAGGTCACCCTCTACAACGCGTACAACACGCAGCAGCCGTAGCCGCGCCCCCGTCCGCCCGGGGTGCTCGAAGCCCCGGGCGTGACGGGCTCCGCCGCAGAGGCCCCGACCTCGCGGCCCCGCCGGCACCGAGCGCGTGCGACGCTCGGGTCAGAGCACCTTCACGGCCTTGACCATGTCCGGCGCCAGCTCCTCGTGCTGGAGGATGGAGAAACCCAGCTTCCGGCTGATGGTCTGCATGGCGCGGTTGCCCGCGAGGATGTCCGCGACGATGCGCTCCATTCCCCAGGCCCGGCCGATTTCCACCAGTCGCTTCAACATCTCCGCCCCCAGCCCCTGCCGCTGCACCGGGTCGCTGATGAGGATGGCGAACTCCGCGTCCCGCGTCCCGCGCAGCCGCGTGAGCCGGCCCACGCCGAGCAGCTCTCCGTCCTTGCGCTCCGCCACCAGCGCCATCTCCCGCGCGTAGTCGTTGAAGCAGATGCGCGACAGCCGCTCGTGCGCCACGCGGGTGCTCAGCTGCATCAGGCCCGCGTAGCGCAGGAACACCGTCTGCTCCGACAGCGTGCGGTGGAACTCCGCCATCCTGGGCTCGTCCTCCGGACGGATGGGCCGCAGCAGCACTTCCTCGCCGTTGCGCAGCCGGAAGGGCGCCACGTACTGGTTCGGGTACGGCTCGATGGCCAGCTTCGGCAGCTCCGCCTCCGTCACCGATGCCGGGTGCAGCACCACGCGCGCGTCCAGGGCCAGCAGGCGCTCGGGCGAGGCCAGCAGCGGGTTGATGTCCACCTCCTTCACGAAGCGCTGCTCCACCACCAGCTGGCTGAAGCGCACCATGAGCTGCTCCAGCGCTTTCAGATCCACCGGCGCGCGTCCCCGGACGCCCTTCAGTGCCTCGTAGATGCGCGTCTGCTCCATCATCCGCCGCGCTAGCGTCGTGTTGAGCGGCGGCAGCCCCAGCGCCCTGTCCCGGAACACCTCCACCAGCGTCCCGCCCGCGCCGAAGAGCAGCACCGGCCCGAACTGCGCGTCCACGCTGCTGCCGACGATGAGCTCGTAGCCATCCAGGCGCACCATGGGCTGCACCGTGACACCGTTGAACGCGCTCCCCTGGCCCCGTGCCTCCATCCGCGCGCGGATGTCCCGGAAGGCCGCGCGCACCGCCTCCGCGTCCTGGAGGTTCAACCGGACGCCGCCCACGTCCGACTTGTGCGTCACCGTGAGCGAGTGCAGCTTCACCACCACCGGAAAGCCCAGGGCCGCCGCCTCCGCCACCGCGGCGTCCTCCGTCTCCGCCAGCCGCGTCTCCACCGTGGGGATGCCATACGCGGCGAGCAGCCTCTTGGACTCGTACTCCGTCAGCAGCGTGCGTCCCGCCGCGCGCGCCGCCTCCACCCACCGGCGCACGTCGTCCCGGGCGGTGCCCACCGGCTGCGCCAGCGAGGGCGTCTCGTACAGGCCCGCGAGGTTGTAGGCGTAGCGCCACATGTAATTGAAGATGCGCGCCGCCGTGTCCGGATAGCCGAAGGTGGGGATGCCCGCGTCGTTGAGGATGCGCTCCCCCGCGGCCACCTCGGAGCCGCCCATCCAGCTGGCCAGCACCGGCTTGCCCTGCAGCTTCGCGAAGGGTTTCAGCCGGTCCGCCGTCTGGGTGGGCTCCGTCATGTCCTGTGGCGTGAGGATGACGAGCAGGCCGTCGCTGGCCTCGTCGCGGCTGGTGACCTCCAGCGCCTTCGCGTAGCGCTCCGGGTCGGCGTCGCCCAGGATGTCCACCGGGTTGCCGTGGCTCCACTGCGGCGGGAGGAAGGCGTCCAGCGCCTTGCGCGTGTCCTCGCCCAGCACCGCCAGCTCACCACCGCCCGTCACCAGCGCATCCGTGGCGAGCACGCCAGGGCCGCCCGCGTTGGTGAGCACGGTGAGGCGCCGCCCCGCCGGGCTCGGCTGCCGGGCCAGCGTCTCCGCCATGTAGAAGAGGTCCGCGATGGAGTCCACGCGCAGCACGCCCGAGCGGCGGAAGGCGGCGCTGAGCACCTCGTCGCTGCCCGTCAGCGAGCCCGTGTGGGACGCCGCCGCCTGCGCGGCCTGCGCCGTGCGCCCCGCCTTGATGACGATGATGGGCTTGGTGAGCGCCACCTCGCGCGCGGCGGAGAGGAAGGCCCGCGCGTCGCCGATGGACTCCATGTACAGCAGGATGGAGCGCGTCATCGGGTCGTCGGCGAGGAAGTCGATGAGGTCCCCCCACCCCACGTCCAGCATCGAGCCCACGGACACGAAGGCGCTGAAGCCCACCGCCTCCCGCAGGCTCCAGTCGAGGATGGACGTGAGCAGCGCGCCGCTCTGGCTGATGAAGGCCACGTTGCCCGGCCGGGCCATGGCCCCGGCGAACGTGGCGTTGAAGCCGGTGGGGGGCCGCATCACCCCCAGACAGTTGGGACCGATGATGCGCACCTGCGCCGCCTGGGCGATGCGGAGGATGTCCTGCTCCAGGCGCACGCCCTCCTCCCCAATCTCCTTGAAGCCCGCGGAGAGGATGATGGCGCCACGGATACCCAGCGCCGCGCACTCCTGGATGACGCCGGGCACCGCCTGCGCGGGCGTGACGACGACGGCCAGGTCCACCCGCTCCGGCAGGGCCCCCAGGGACGGCCACGCCTTGATACCCAGCACGTTGGGCCGCTTCGGGTTGACGGGGTAGACGGTGCCGCCGAAGGGGTTGCTGATGAGGTTCCACAGCACGGTGCGCCCCACGCTGCCCGGCCGCTCCGTGGCCCCCACGACGGCCACGCTGCGCGGCGCGAAGAGCACGTCCAGCGGCAGCCGCGTCCGCTGCTGGTGGAGCACGTCATAGGACGGGTCCGTCTTCGAGGGGCCAGGGGCACGCGTGTCCATGACTCCGTCAATGCGGCGCGCCTCGCCCGGGTGCAATGGGCTTCGCGTGCCCCCTCCGCAGCCGCCCACAAATGGGATAGAACCGAATTAGCAGCACTCCTTGAAGGCATGGAGCGGGAGGCACACCGGGCGCATGTCGCACCCATGTCGTACAGACAGCCAGTACGTGACACAGGCCGTTCTGACACTCGCGGACAGTTCCACTGAACGAACTTTCACCAGTAGGCAAGCATCCCACGGCCCGCTCGGTGTATACGGGGCGCCTCTATGACTTCTTCCGAGAAGCTTGTGTTCACCCAAACCGTCGAGGCGCTCTTCGTTCGCGCCCTCGAGAACCGGCTCACCCCTGCGTGCCGCGAGCATCTGCGCCGGGCGGGGCTGGACCTCGACCAGAAGCTGGAGCGGGCCTACACCCTGGAGCAGTGGAAGGAGTTCCTCCGCATTGCCGCCGGCCACGTCTACGGCGGCGTCCCCGCCGAGGCGGCCTACTACTCGCTGGGCGAGCGGTTCATGGACGCGTACTTCGGCACCTTCTTCGGCCGGGCCCTTCTGGGCGTCGTCCGGCTGGCCGGCCCGCGCCGGATGCTGCTGCGCTCGGGCATGGGCTTTCGCGCCGGTAACAACTTCAGTGTCGTCGAAATCGTTGAGCGCGGCCCGACTTCGCTGGAGCTGCGGATGAACGACGTGCTGGCGGACCTGCCCACCTTCGCGGCGGGGCTGCTGGCGCGCGCGGTGGAGCTGTGCGGTGGCGCGCGGGTGGTGTCCATCCCCGAGGAGTTCGACGGCACCGCGGCCACGTTCCACATCCGCTGGTCGGAGACCCCGGCCGAGGCCGCCCTCACCGCCACGGACGACGACTCGGGCGCCTCCCGGCCCCGCGCGTAGCCGCCTTCCGCGCGCCGTGGCGCTTCGCCACGGCGCGTCCCGCGGTACGCCACGCTCGCTGGGCAGGCGGGCGTGCCCTCGGGACCTCAGGACGGACCGTGCTTCAGAGGGACGTGCGAGGCAGTCCGGCCACGCGCATCCCCTGGCATCGCGCCTGCAATTCCATGCGCATCCCTCGGAGGATGGACGCATGAGCAACCCTGAAGAAGTGGAGACGAATCCCCAGCGCCGGCTGCACTGGGGCGTTGGCGTGGCGGCGGTGGTGCTGGTGTTCGGTGGCCTGGGCACGTGGCTGGTGCTTCGTCAGTCCTCGTCGGACCTGCCGCCGCCGTCGCAGGTGGTGATTCCCAAGCCGTCCCATCCCGGGTTGGCGCCTCGCGCCGAACCCCGAATGCCCTCCTCGGCGGAGATGGACGCGCTGATGCGCGCCCGGCTCGCGGGGGCCTCGGGCCTGCCGGAGCTCGCCGCGTGGCTGCGCGAGCAGGACCTGCTGCGCCGCTTCGTCACCGTCGTCGGAAACATCGCCTCCGGCGACAGCCCCCGCGAGGTCGTGAGCTTCCTCGCCCCGAGCGGCGCCTTCGAGGCGCGCTACAAGGCCGGCAAGCACGTCATCGAGAAGAAGAGCTACGCGCGCTACGACGTCATCGGCAAGGTGGTGGGCTCGCTCGACCTGGGCGTGCTGGTGTCCACCTACCGGGAGGTGCGGCACCTGGCCGAGCGCCTCCACAAGGAGAACGCCCGCCCTGGCAGCACCTTCGACGCGACGCTCCACCTCGCCTTCGAGCAGGTGCTGGCCGTGCCCGTCATCGACGGCGACGTGGAAGTGGTCCCCCGGGGCGCCGTCTACGTCTACGCGGACCCGAACCTCGAGTCGCTGACGGCCGCGCAGAAGCACCTGCTGCGGATGGGGCCCGAGAACCTCCGCCGCATCCAGGCCAAGGTGCGTGAGGCGTCCCAGCACCTCACCCAGCAGGCGTCCCGCCGCTGAGCGCCTTCCCTCCTGGCCGCCCGCTGCCGCCGGGGCGCGTCATCCGCTTGGCCGCCCTGGCAGGATGCAACGACGGCCATGCAGATTGCGGCGGTGTTCCGAGTTGTTCCACCGCCACACCGAGGAGCGGGCCAGGGGCACGGGCGTTGCTACCAGCGCGGTCTTCCACCGGGCTGAAGCGCTGCCAGGCGGCGTGAGGGTCCGGCAGGCCCCGGCCTCCGTCCGGGGTGGAGCATCCGGCACCCTTGTTCATGCGTCTGTCCGTCCTGCCCGTGCTGCTGCTGTGCCTGGTGCTCTCCGGCACCATCGCCAGCGTCCTGCACTTCATGCAGCGGGACCGGCAGGCGCTGGTGGACCAGATGGCGCGCGAGCGCCAGGCCCAGTTGCAGGAGGCCGTGCGCGGCGTGTCCGCCGCCCTGGAGAACGCGGAGGAGGACCTGCGCTTCGCCGGCGAGCTGCTCGCCCAGCCGGGCACCGCCGAGGAGCACCGGCGGGAGATGCGCGCCCTGCTGGAGGCGGTGGGCCAGTACAAGGCCATCCTCGTCTTCGACACGGATGGCCGCGAGCGACTGCGGCTGGTGGACCGCCGCAGCGCGGCTGCCATGACGCACCAGTTCACCGCGGAGGACCTCGCCGTCACCGTGGAGCAGGCCCGGCAGCAGCCGGGGCACATCGTCTCGTCCCCGCCCCTGCCCCGCTCCCGCACCGGCTGGCTGCGCGCCTTCGCCTCCACGCTGCCCGAAGACGCGCCGGAGGGGGGCGGCGTGGTGGTGGTGCTGGTGGACGCAGAGCCCCTGTTCTCGCCGCTGAAGCTGCTCGCCTCGGACACGGAGACGCGGCTGCTGGTGCTGGGCGTCCACGGCACGCCGACGGCGCTCACCCACCCCCACCTGTCCGAATGGTACGGCCGTCTCGCCACCGAAGGGCACCTGACGCCTGGCCTGGCGGTGCTGGTGCGGCGGATGCGCGCGGGGGAGTCGGGCACGCTCGTCATCGAGCGCGAGGAGTCCGCCCGGCTCGGCCTGGGCGACTCGGAGGTGGTGGCCACCTTCAGCCCCGTCCGCTTCAAGAATGGCGCGGCGTGGCCGGTGGCGACGCTGGCGTCCACGCGGGTGCTGCGCTCGCACGAGCGAAGCCTCGTCCTGCGCCTGTCGCTGGCCGCGGTGCTCGTCTCCGGGTTCCTCATCGCCTTCGGGGTGTACGTCGTGCTCGCGCGCAGCCGGGCGGCGGCCCTGCGGGAGAGCCAGGAGCATGCGCGGCGGCTGGCCCACCTGCATGACAAGACGCAGAAGATTCTCGACCACATCCCCACGGGCGTGCTGGCGCTGTCCGCCTCCCGGCACATCTCCGCCGCCAACCGCGCGCTGAGCGCCCGCATGCCCGCGGACGCCGTGGGCCAGACGCTGGCCGCGGCCTTCCCCCACGCCCAGGCCCCCGTCATCCAGCGCCTGGAAGACCTGGTCCACGCCGCCACGCTCGACGGCCGGGTCCGCAGCCTCCACGGCGAGCCGCTCTGCCTCTTCGAGGAGCCCGGCCAGTACAACGTCCACGCGGTGCCGCTGGAGCCGCCCTCCGCCGACGTCCACACCCTGGTCGTCCTCGAGGACCTGAGCAACCTGCGCGCGCTGGAGGGACAGTTGCTGCGCGCGGAGAAGCTCGCCACCGTGGGCGTCCTGGCCGCGGGCATCGCCCACGAGATTGGCACGCCGCTGGGCATCGTCCGGGGCCGGGCCGAATACGTGCAGGAGAAGCTGGGCCCTGACCACCCGCAGGGCGCCGGATTGGGCACCATCGTCGAGCAGATTGACCGGGTGAGCCGGACGCTGCGCCAGCTCCTCGACTTCTCGCGGCTCCAGCCCGCGGACGCACAGGCGGTGGCGCTGGCGCCGCTGGTGCACAGCGTCCGGGAGCTCCTGTGGATGGAGGCCGAGCGCCGGCGCCTGAAGTTGGAGGTGGCCGTCGCCGATGCGATGCCCGCGGTGGCGGCCGACCCGGACCAGTTCCAGCAGGTGCTCATCAACCTGGTGCTCAACGCCTGTGACGCATGCGAGCCCGGGGGCCGCGTCCGGCTGAGCGCGAGCCTGGATGTGGAGAACGCGCCGGGCGCCTGGGACATGGTGCGCGTGGACGTGGAGGACAACGGCTGCGGCATCTCCCCCCGCCACGTCCACCAGGTCTTCGACCCCTTTTTCACCACCAAGAAGCGCGGCCAGGGCACCGGGCTGGGCCTGACGATGGTGGCGCACATCGTGCGCAACCACGGCGGACGCATCGAGCTGGACAGCACGCCAGAGCGAGGCACCCGCGTCACCGTGCGCTGGCCCGTGGCCGCGCCCGCCGGAGAGGAGCGACATGTCGTCTAGAGCCAGGGTCCTCGTCGTGGACGACCACGTCGAGATGGGGCAGATGTTGAAGGAGCCGCTGACGGACGACGGCTACAAGGTCGACATCGCCACCGGCGGCGCGGACGCCATCGCCCAGCTGCGCGCGCGTGTCTACGACGCGGTGCTGTGCGACCTGCGCATGCAGGAGGTGGACGGCTTCGACGTACTGGACGCCGCGCGCAAGCTCGACCCGGAGCTGCCCGTCCTGATGATGACGGCCTTTGGCGGCGTGGAGAGCGCCGTGGAGGCGATGAAGCGCGGCGCGTTCCACTACTTCACCAAGCCCTTCCGGCTGGACGAGGTCCGGCTGTCCCTGGAGCGCGCGCTGGAGCAGCGCCGCCTGCGCACCGAGCACCGCGCCCTCAAGCAGCAGGCCGCCGACCGCGGAGGCCTGGGCGCCCTGGTGGGCAGCAGCGCCGCCATGCGCGACCTCTACGCGCTCATCGAGCGGGTGGCCTGGTCCAGCGCCCCGGTGCTGGTGCGCGGCGAGAGCGGCAGCGGCAAGGAGCTGGTCGCCCGGGCCCTGCACTTCGAGGGCACGCGGAAGGCGGGGCCCTTCGTCGCCGTCAACTGCACCGCGCTCCCCCACGCCTTGCTGGAGAGCGAGCTGTTCGGGCACGTGAAGGGTGCCTTCACCGGCGCCACCACGGCGCGGCGCGGCCTCTTCGTGGAGGCGGACGGCGGCACGTTGTTCCTGGACGAGATTGGCGACATGGCGCCCGAGCTCCAGGCCCGGCTGCTGCGCGTCCTGGAGGACGGCGAGGTCCGCGCGGTGGGCGCGGATGGCTCGCGCACGGTGGACGTGCGGGTGGTCGCCGCGACGCATCAGGACCTGGAGACCCGGGTGAAGGAAGGCCGCTTCCGTGCGGACCTCTTCTACCGGCTCAACGTCGTCACCCTGCGGCTTCCGCCCTTGCGGGAGCGCCGCGAGGACATCCCCGCGCTCGTCGAGCACTTCCTCGTCCAGGCCAAGGCGCGCAACCCGCGCTCGGTGGTGCAGCGCTTCTCGCCGGAGACGCTCGCCGCGCTGGGCGCGCTGCCCTGGGTCGGCAACGTGCGCGAGCTGGAGAACCTGGTGCAGCGACTGGTGGTGCTCGGCTCGACGGAGGTCGTGGACCTATCCCAGCTGCGGCCACACCTGCCGGCGGATACCGGCAACGAGTCCCACCCGCTGGTGGCGGCGCAGCGCAACATCATCCCGTTGCGGCAGCTCGAGTCGGAGTACATCGCCTGGGCCGTTGCTCGCTGCGGGGGCAACAAGACGAAGGCGGCCGAGCTGCTGGGCATCGACGTCTCCACCATCCACCGGCGGGAGCGCGCGGAAGGCAATCCGCAACGCTGAGCTGGGCGCGCTGCAACGGTGGACGTGTCACGGCCTGGGCGTCTCAGAGGGACGAAGCCTCGGCACGGGCCTTGAAATGACAGGCGGCATGACCCGAACCCTCCTGTCTCTCCTTGCCGCGGTCAGTCTGGCTGGTTGCGCCTCCAAGCCCAAGACCTCTTCCGTGACGGCCCCTCTGCCGGACTCGCACCGGAACCGCGGCTCCGAGGCCGTGGCGACGGCGCCTCGAACATCACTCGAGGATGACGAGGACGCGCTGCGACGCATGAGCCCACTGTCCGCCGACCCGGTGTACTTCGAGCTCGACTCGGCCACGCTGCGCCCCGAGTCTCGCGACATGCTCGCCCAGCTCGCCACGGCGCTGCGGGAGCGTCCACAGACGCGGGTGACGGTGTCCGGCCACACCTGCGAGCTGGGCACCACCGAGTACAACATCGCCCTGGGCCACCGGCGCGCGGCCGTGGTGCGCGATTACCTGCGGAACCTGGGCGTGGAGCCCTCGCAGCTCTCCATCATCTCCTACGGCGAGGAACGGCCCCTGTCGGACGCCCACACGGAGGAGGCGCTCCGCCAGAACCGCCGCGCCGAGTTCACGTTCTCCTCGCCGGAGCACGCGACGCGCGGACAGGCCCACTGACCCGCTGGACGGCGGCCCGCGCGACGAGCATTCCACCCGCCCAGGCGCATCAACGCGCGGCCAGTGCCGCGTCGCGAATCGATTCCTGACCGTCGAGGAACGTGAGGATGCGCTGTGCACACAGCTCGGGCTGTTCCAATGGAAAGAGGTGCCCCGTGCCAGGCAGTTCCTCGGTGTGGCTGTCAGGCACGGTGAGCCGGGCCCGCTCCAGTGCCTCGCTCGTCAGCGTGTCGGAGTCGCCGCCGCGAATCACCAGCGTCGGCACGCTCACCGTGCCCAGGGCCTGCCAGACGTCGCGCGGAGACGTCTCGAAGATGCGCGCCTCCCAGGCCTTGGGGATGGTCAGCCGGAAGCCGCCGCCGGGGGACTCCGTGAGCCCATGGGTGATGTAGTCCTGGAAGCACTCGGGGTCGAAGCGCGCGAACAGCGGCTTCTTGCCGTAGCTCCGAGCGGCTTCTTCCCGAGCGCCCCACGACTCACGCCGCCGCCGGGCCAGGCTCGCGGGAGGCACGCGGCTCCGCAGCCCGAGCAGCGTCAAGGCACGCAGCGCCCAGGCGCGCGCGCCCGTGAACAGCACCGGGTCCAACGCCACCACGGCCCGGAACAGCGCGGGCGCCTTCGCGGAGGCGAGCAGCGTCGCCACACCGCCCATGCTGTGTCCCACGCCCACGATTCCCTGCACGCCCTGCGCACGGAGCGCATCAATCAGGTCATCCGCCATGTCATCCCAGGTCCGCATCGCCTGCGGGTCGGAGCCCGGCACGAGACAGCGGGTGCGCAAGGTGAACACGTGGTAGCGCGGCTTCAGGTGCTCGATGAGCTTCCGATAGCAGCCCGGTGGAAATCCGTTGGCGTGGGCCAGGTGCAGCACCGGTCCGGTGCCGCCCCAGTCCTCCATCTGAAGTGCGTCGCGCATGCCCAGTCGATTACCCCGGACCGCATCGGAAGTCTTGCCTCAGGAGGCGACAGGAACGCGGCCTCGCTCGGCCGCCTCGGGTCGGCCATCCACACGCCGCCGGCAGGCACCTTGGCGAAGGGAATCCCCATGGTACCGAGCATGCACGGCGCCGGAAGTGCCTCCATGCAGCACGGGTCCACGCCAGTTCATCGAGGGCGTAGGCCATGCCCACGCCCACCGCGCTGACGCTCCAGCATCACGCTGCCCGTGAGCCCGACACCGCTCGTGCGTATGAGCGAGCAGCCGGTGTCCCAAACCTCGCAGGGCTCCGAGCCTCGCATCCCTCTGCGCGCGCCATCACTTCCACTGCGGGTGCGCCAGCACGCGCGCCTCGACCTCCGGCGTGAGCTCCGCGCCGTGCGGCGCCCGCGATGAGGAGCGCGTCCACCGCTCCAGCCACCGCGCACCGAGCGGCGCCTCCAACGACGCCAGCCGGGTCGCTCCCACCGTGGTCTCGCCCTTCGTCCCCGTCGACACGCCGGCCCCCACATAGAAGCCAGCCAGCAGCAGTGTCACGCGCGTGGGCGTGGCCGCGCTGTACGTGAGCAGCAGCGTGCCCTCGCCGTCCTCACGGCAATGCCGGCGCACCCGCGCCAGCACCGCCTCCGTCCACATGTCCGGATTGGACGCCGGGGAGAACGGGTCGAAGTACACGAGGTCCGCCGTCGGCAGTGTGCCGTCCAGATGCGGAACCGCATCCCCCAGCAGCAAGCGCCACCTCAGGCCCTCCGCCTCCCAGACGCCGTCGCGCATCAGCGACTCCGCCGCCTCACGGAAGGGCTGGAGGAAGGGAAAGCCCGCCGCGTCCGCCAGCGCCAGCCGCAGCGGCGCCAGGTCCACCTCGAAGCTGACCACCTCCAGCGTCCGGCGCTGCTCCGCGCCCAGGCTCCTCGCGCAGGTGAGCGCGGCCACCGCGTTGGTGGCGGCCCCCAGGCCCACGTCGTGAATCACCACCGGAGGCCCCGGCTGCCGGAGCCGCTCGGCCAAGCGAGGCTGCTCCACGTAGAGCCGCAGCGCCTCCTGCCATGGCCCCACGGAGGGGTGCATCACCTCGCCATGGCCCAGGTGCCGCACGGCCCGCGCGCCATTGCGCAGGGTGATGAGCTCGAAGTCGCCGTCGCGCGGATTCGGCTCGGAGACCTCCGTACTCACCCGACCTCCTTCAGCGTCACCTCACGCGCGTTCGCCTCGTCCTTCAGGTCCTTGGGCGTGGCGATGGCCGCCTTCAGCTCGCGGTACACCTGCGCATACGTACCGCTGAGGATGCCCTCGCGGATGCGCCCCATCAGCTTCTGGTAGTGCCGCACGTTGTGCACCGACAGGAAGCGCGAGCCCAGATGGTGCTTGCCCCGCATCAGGTGCTGCAGGTAGCCGCGCGTGTAGCGCTTGCACACGTAGCAGTCGCACTCCGCGTCCAGCGGCTCGTCGGACAGGCGGAACACGCTGCGGGAGATGCGGACGAGGCCGCTGAACGTGTACGCATACCCCTGCTGCGCCATCTTCGTGGGGATGATGCAGTCGAACATGTCCACGCCGCGCAGCACCGCCTCCACCAGGTCCGTGGGCGTGCCCACGCCCATCAGGTAGCGGGGCTTGTCCTGCGGCAGGGATGCGGTGGTGCGCAACGTCATGGACTCGCGCTCCACCTTCGTCTCCCCCACCGCCAGCCCGCCGATGGCGAAGCCGTCGAAGGGCAGCTTCGTCAGGAAGGCGGCGCTCTCGTCGCGCAGGTGCGGAAACACGCCCCCCTGGACGATTCCGAACATCGCCTGCCCGGTGTCCCGGGCCGCCTTGGCCTCCAGGCTGCGCACCGCCCAGCGGTGGGTGCGCTCCATGGCCTCGCGGGTGCCCGCCTCGTCGGTCCGCGAGTCGATGCAAACATCCAGCACCATCATGATTTCCGAGTTGATGGCCTGCTGCATGGCGATGCTCGACTCGGGGCTGAGGAGCTGCCGGCTGTTGTCGTAGAAGCTGCGGAAGTGGGCCCCCTTCTCCGTGATGAGCCGGTCCTCCGGCAGGGAGAAGATCTGAAAGCCACCCGAGTCCGTGAGCACGCCCCCGTCCCACTGCATGAAGGGGTGGATGCCGCCGAAGCGCTTGAAGACCTCGGCGCCAGGCCGGAGCATCAGGTGGTAGGTGTTGGCCAGCAGGATGCTGGCGCCCGTCTCCTTCACCTCCTCCATGGCCAGGTGGCGAAAGCCAGCGTGGGTGGCCACCGGCATGAACATGGGGGTTTTGAAGGAACCCCGGCGTGTGTGCAGGATGCCTGCACGGGCGCCCGTGGGGTCGGTGGTGAGGAGCTCGAAACGAACGGCCATGGGCCGGCCCTTATACCCGTCACGCCCGGCAGGCACCGCATCCATCTGCCCTGCCCGCTCCCCCACCCGCCGTGCCGTGCCCCGGGCCTCCCTTCCTCCTGGACAGCCGTGCAGGCATTCCGGCATTCCGCTCGAGGCGGAACGCCCCCTGGGCCCCGGGCATCTCACCTCTTCCGCCGCTCCCGCCGGGCCGGACCCGAGACGGAGGCGGCATTCTCCAGGCGCCCGAGCGGTTACATAGGGTCACCGCGGTCACTGGAGAACGCGAAACACCGCGCCGCTTTGGCCCACCGCACCATTTCCGCTACAACGCCGCCGCCATGTTCAACGTCATCAACGTCTCCAAGGCCTACGGGCCCAAGAAGCTCTTCGAGGACGTCAACGTCACGTTCTCCCCGGGCCGTCGCTACGGCCTGACCGGTCCGAACGGGGCCGGGAAGTCCACGTTCATGAAGATCCTCGCCGGGGACGAGGAAGCGGACATGGGCAACATCGTCCGTCCTCGAAAGCTGGGCATCCTCCGCCAGGACCACTTCCGCTACGAAGAGAACCGCGTCCTCGACGTGGTGCTCATGGGCAACGGCCCCCTCTGGGCGGCCATGTCCGAGAAGAACGAGCTGCTGGCCAAGTCGGACATCACCGAGGAGGACGGCAACCGGCTGGGCGACCTGGAAGGCATCATCGCCGAGGAGGATGGCTACTCGGCGGAGAGCGACGCGGCCACGCTGCTGGCGGGCCTCGGCATCGACCAGGCCTTCCACGAAGGGCCGATGAAGCAGCTCACCGGCGGCCTCAAGCTCCGCGTGCTGCTCGCGCAGGCGCTGTTCGGCAAGCCGGAAGGGCTGCTGCTCGACGAGCCCACGAACAACCTGGACATCGACTCCATCCGCTGGCTGGAGAGCTTCCTCCACGAGTACGAGGGCGTGCTCATCACCATCAGCCACGACCGGCACTTCCTCAACGCCATCTGCACGCACATCGCGGACATCGACTACGAGACCATCATCCAGTACCCGGGCGGGTATGACGACATGGTCCGGCAGAAGGCGCAGGTGCGCAGCCGCGTCGAGTCCGAGACGGCGGAGAAGAAGAAGAAGATCGCCCAGCTCCAGGACTTCGTCGCCCGCTTCCACGCCGGTACGCGCGCTTCGCAGGTGCAGAGCCGCATCAAGCAGATCGAGAAGCTGAAGACCGAGGACCTGAAGCGCTCCAACATCGCGCGTCCGTTCATCCGCTTCGACCAGAAGGTGGCCAGCGGCAAGCAGACGCTGATGATCGAAGGCATCCACAAGTCCTTCGACGGGCAGGAGGTCATCAAGCCCTTCAACGCCCTGGTCTGTAAGGGCGAGAAGGTCTGCGTCATCGGCCGCAACGGCGTGGGCAAGTCCACGCTGGTGAAGATGATCGCCGGCCAGCTGGAGCCGGACGGCGGGAAGATTGGCTGGGGCCACCAGGCCTCCGTGGGCTACCTGCCGCAGGACCACCACGGCGTCGTGCGCAAGGGCACCACCTGCTTCGGCTGGCTGCGTGATTTGCACGACAAGCTCACCAACGAGGAGATCTCCGGCGTGCTGGGCCGGATGCTCTTCTCCGGTGAGGAGCGGATGAAGAACACCGACACCCTCTCCGGTGGTGAGACGGTGCGGCTGCTCCTGTCCAAGCTGATGATCATGCAGGACAACGTGCTGGTGCTCGACGAGCCCACCAACCACCTGGACCTCGAGTCCATCGCCGCGCTGGCCGAAGGCCTCCAGAAGTACGAGGGCACCGTCATCGTCGTCACACACGACCAGGAGCTCATCTCCGAGGTGGCCACCCGCATCTGGTCGCTCCAGGCGGGCAAGGAGGTGCTCGACTTCAACGGGCCCTACTCGGAGTTCGTGGAGAAGCACTCCGACGTCGCCGCTCGCCGTCGGTAGTCCGTCTCCGTCACGACTCGGAAACACGAATCGCCGCCCGGCCCGGGGGAACGCTCCCGGGACGAGGCGGCGATTGTCGTTTCACGTCACTGCGCGCTACGGGTTGGGAACGCCGAGCGAACCGAAGCCGACAGCCCACTCCGCACTCGAGTTCGCTTCGGACGTGACGATCCGGTGCATCGACCTGTCCCGCCCCTGCACGAGGAAGAGCCAGGACCAGTCGACGGAAACGTCCCAGGCGGTTGGCACGGAGCGATAGGTGCAGAGCACGCCGCCACAGCTCGCTGGCCGCCAATGTCCTTCTGCCTGAAGCGCCTGGAGCCGGGTAAGGAAGTACGGAAATTCACTTCGAGGACGAATGACGGCAACCGCGTCCTGGGTATCCCCGAAAAAATCGACGACGCGAAAGGTCCGGCTGGCATCGCCAAGGCTCACGTTCTCCCCATGGAAGTCCCAGGCGGTATCGAAGTTCCAGCCATACGTCGACTGGGGATATTCGCTCTTGCCAAGCGTCTCCGACGCCGGAGCATCCGCGCCGGGCCTCGAGCGGTCGGGCCTCAGGTGGATGACGATGATGTCGCCAGCGGCCACCTCCACGTCCGGGAGCCTTGCCAGCGGCCGCGTGGACGCGTCTTCATCCATCAGCGAGATACCCCGCGTGGAGCCCCCCGTGACGGCGACCAACTCCACCAGCTCCCGCCCTTCGTAGACGTTGGGTACGATTTCCGAGAGGCGGAGGACCGCGCGTTGGAAGTGCCCGATGAACGAGGCCGTGGCCGCCTCCGGGTCCACGCCCGTTCCAAGTTCATCCCGAACCGAGCCATCCACCTCCACCTGATACGTGACACGCGCCGTCTGGACCGTGGTCTGAAGCATGACGTCCCTTCCCCCCAGGTGTGTGGCCTCCGTCACGGTCAACCCGGGAATGGAGAACTGACTGCCATCTCGCCGGAGCGTCGAGGCATCGATGCGACGGTCGAAGCGCACCACGACGGTTTGACTGCCCCGTCCCTCTGCAAGCAGAACACGAGGTGCCGGGCACGAATTGACTGTCAGCTGGTCACGAGTCCACACGGAAGGTTGGACAGTGGGCCAGACGCTGTCGGGAGACCTGTATAGCCAGAGCGGTGAGACGACCGTGACGTTGCATCCCGCTGCCAGGTCCAGCATGTCATGCAGCGGCTCCACCACGCGAAGCCGCAGACGCTCGGCGGGGTACGAACCGACAGGCACGCCCGCCGTCGTCAGTGGTGCCTGGACATGGCCGGGTCCGGCACTCACGAAGGTGCTCGTGCCGCTGGTGCCTATCGTTCCGGTGATGGAGATATATTGGGACTCGTACTGATACTCGACCGTGGGCAGGTTGATGTCACTCACGTCCTCGATCAGGTCATCCAGGGCGTGTCCGGCGCTGAGGACCTCGTAGCTGGAGATGCGGAAGAACCGCATGCCGTTCCTGTAGAGCTTCTCGGAAACCATGACACGAACCCGGGCCCCCGCCTCCGGCGCGGGCGAGAGACTGACCGGGTCCGCCTCGACGAAGAGCGCGGGCCCCGCCTGCTCGGCCTGGAGGAAGAAGCCCGCGGGGTCGCTCGAAGGACTGCCGACCAACGGTTTGACAAACGTGATGCGCGCCCCATCGACAGGCAGGCTCATCGGCCCCGTGGGCGCGGAAATCACCGCACGAATCTGCGCCGAGGTCTCCGCGGCCGTCGTCGGCAGCGCGTACACCTCCTGCCGAGGTGTCTCCATGTTGCCGGCATGGTCCACCGAGGCGAACTGGAGCGTCGTCGATTTCTCCAGGGTGATGGGGCCTTCGTAGAGCGGCGAGCCGGCCCCGGGCGTGGAGCCGTCCACGGTGTAGCGCGTCTCCCGGCACCCCGTGCCCGAGTCGCTGCACGCCAACGTCACTGTGACAGGTGCCTCGTATGTACCACCCGCGGGCATGGCCGCCGTCATCGGCGCCACCGTATCCACGGTGTACTGTTCCATCATCACCTGCTCGGCGTTGCCCACTGCATCCACGGAGAAGAAGCGCAGCGTGGCGGAGTCTGAGATGACCAGCGGCCCCGTATAGCGAGGACTCGCCGTCGTCGGCTCACTCCCGTCGAGCGTATAGTACGTCCCTGCGCACCCACTGCCGCCTGCTTCGTCCGTGCAGGTCAGCACGACCGACGGCTCGACACGGTAGACGCCCCCCGCCGGTGTCACCGTCGTCACCGGCGCCGTGATGTCCAGGGAGATGGCGTAAGCCTCCAGGACCACTGCGCTGGCGTTCCCCGCGGCATCCATAGCAAGGAAGCGCAGCTGGGTGTCCGCCGACAAGGTCAGCGGCGACACGTAGCGAGGCGAGTGAGGTCCCGGGATGCTACCGTCCGTCGTGAAGTGGATGGCCGCACACCCGGTGCCCGCATCCGCGCAGGTCAGCGTCACCGTCTGCGCGGCATGGTAGGTACCGCCTCGCGGACTGGCCTCGACGGCAGGTGCCACGCTGTCGATGACGTAGGTCTCCGACTTCACGGGCTCGGCATTACCCACCGCATCCACGGAGTAGTAGCGCAGCCGCGTCTCCCCCGATACGAGCAGCGGCCCGGTGTACAGATGGAAGCTGCTGACCGGCGCCTCGCTTTCGGTGGAGTAGCGGATGGCCGCACACCCCGCGCCCGCGCCGTCAGCACAGGTCAGCGCCACCTGCTGCGCTTGGCGGTAGATGCCACTCGCGGGGGAAGCAGTGGTGGAGGGGGCCACTGTGTCGATGATGAATGGCACACGCTGGATGTCTTCGGCGTTACCCGCCGCGTCTACGGAGAAGTAGTGCAGCGTCGAGCTGGAGCTGATTCGCAGGGGTGACACGTACCGGGGAGAAGCGGTGGTAGGGATGGAGCCATCCAACGTGTAGTACGTGGCCAAGCAACCACTCCCACCGCCGTCGTCACATGACAACGTGACCGCCTGCTCGGAGCCGTACGCACCACCCGGCAGGCTCGCGACCGTCACAGGGGCTGTGCCATCCACCACGTACATCTCCGATACCACCGCACCATCATTCCCAGCGGCGTCCACGGAGAAGAAGCGCATCATGGTGGTGCGCGACACGATGATGGGGAGCGCGTAACGCGTTGAGGCCCGCGTCGGTATTTCACCGTTGGTGGTGAAGTACGTGGCCTGGCATCCCTGACCTGCACCATCGTCACAGGCCAGGCTGACCGTGAGCTGCGCGCGGAAGAAGCCTCCCGGAGGATTCGCAATGGTGGTGGGCCCCTCTCCATCCCGGGAGTACTGCTCGGAGACCACTGCCGAGGTATTTCCAGCCCAATCCACCGCGATGAAGCGCACCCTCGTGGTGGCTGTCAGCACGAGGGGCACTTGGTACCTGGGTGAGGCTTGCGAAGGAATCGAGTTGTCCAGGGTGTAATGGATGGCCGCACAGCCGGAGCCGTCACCATCGTCACACCTCAGCGTGACGGTGCGCGTTGAGGTGAAGACGCTGCCGCCGGGCGTCGCCGACACCCGAGGCGCCTCCATGTCCACTGTGAAATGCGCCTGGCGCACGGGCTCGATGTTGCCGGCTGCGTCCACGGAGAAGTAACGCAGCGTGGTGGAGGCGGAGATGGTGAGCGCCGCCATGTAGCGCGGCGAGCTCTGTGTGGGCACGCTACCGTCCAACGTGTAATACGTCCCCGCGCAGCCACTCCCCTCCCCGTCATCGCACGTCAAGGTCACGCTCCGAGGGCTGTTGAACGAGCCGCTCGCAGGGGTGGCCACCGTGGTGGGTGGAGCCGTGTCCGGAGACGCCCTCCGCGTGAACGTCACGGACTGGGGCGCCTCCGCGTTGCCAGCCACATCCACGGAGAAGAAACGCACCGTGGTGGTACCAACCAGCGTGAAGGGCCCGGTATATTGAATGGAACCGGTGCTGGGCGTGGAGCCATCCAGTGTGTAGTACGAGGCCGCGCAGCCAGCCCCCTGCCTGTCATCGCACACCAGCGCCACACCCACGGCGCCGTCGAACTCCCCTCCCTCTGGAGAGATGCTCGTGGTGGGCGGCGCGACGTCGGCCGCCGGTGGAGGAACAGGTGGCGGCTCTCCGCCGCCGCCACCACAAGCAAGGGCAAGCTGTGCCGCGAGCGCCAATACGGTACGGCGCAACGGCCAATGACACCTCAAAGACATGACAAACCCCAGGACGCACGGGCTCCGCCCTGCGCCAGAGCAATAGACGTTCAGGAAAAGGCCTGGCTTGTGTTCGAGGTCCTCGTGGACCCGGCACCCGCCCGAGAGCGGATTGGACGAGGCTCGGCCCGCCTGCCAATCACAAGCATTACAACCCTACAGGCTCAGCGTGCGAGACAGTAGACACAGTCCTTCACTCGCAGCGGCGGCACACTTGCCTCGGTGACTCCCCTGAAAGACGAATCGCCGCCGGCCCCGGGAATTCGCTCCCGGGACGCGACGGCGATCGTCATTTCACCCTGCCTTGAAAGCGCTACGGGTTGGGCGCTCCAAACGAAGCCGGGCCCACCCCCCAGTCCTCCCGGGTGTCAGTGTCCGCCATCCCGAACCGCTGCACCGTCGTATCGCGCGTCTGGACGTGAAAGGCCTGGCTCCAGTCAACGGAGACATCCCAGGCGCTCGGATAGGACGTATAGGTACACGGTATGCCGCCACAGTTCGACGGGAGCCACTGGCCGAGGTCCTGGATGGACTGGAGGAGCGCGGGGTAGCCCGCGAAGGTGTTCCCGACGACGGTGGCGGCGACGGCGTCCTGGGTGAATCCCAGCCCGTCCAGGATGCGCAGGGTGCGGTTGCCCGTGCCAAGCCCCACGCTGCCGCCCTGGAAGTCCCAGGCCGTGTCGAAGTTCGAGGAATAGACCGACTGGGAGTACTGGCTCTTGCCGAGCGTCTCGGACGCGGGCGCATCCGTTCCAGGCGTGGTGCGGTCCGGGTTCAGGTGGATGACGATGAAGTCACCGGTGGACACCTCCACCTCAGGGAGCGTCGCCAGGGGCGAGCCGACGCTGTTGCCGTCCACGAGGAGGGCCCCCAGCGTGGTGCCTCCCTGCACGACGTAGAGCTCCACCAGGTCCCGCCCCATCGCGACATTGGGCGCAATCTCCGTGATGCGAAGCTGGGCAGGCCGCTGGAAGCCCGAGAAGGTGGCGGAGGCTGCCGCGGCATCCACGGGGGTCCCCCGCACGTCGCGGACCGTACGCGCCACCGTCACCGAATATGGCTGCCGCGGCGCCTGGTTGCCGGTGGACAGCCAGACCTCGCCATGCCCCAGCGCGAGCGCCCCCGTGACGCTCAGCCCGGGGATGGTGAACTGGCTGCCGCTGCGGTCCACGGATGCCTCATCGAGCGGCCGGCTGAACCGGACCATGACCGAGTTACGGTCCGTCGCCTGTGCACTCACCACCCGAGGCGCGGGGCACGCGCTGGCGGTGACCTGGGCCTCGGTCCACACGGAGGGCTGGAGGGTGTGCCGCACCTGCCCCGCCGCCCGGTAGAGCCACAGCGGCGAGACGACGGTGACGGAGCACCCTGGCGTCAGGCTCAGGAGCTCGTGCAGCGGCTCCACGACGCGCAGCCGCAGGTAGGCCGCCGCGCCCGAGCCCTCCGGTACACCCGCCGTCGTGAGCGGCGCCTGGACATGGCCGAGCCCCGCGTTGGAGAAGCCTGTTCCGCCAAGCGTGCCCGTGATGGAGATGTACTGGGACTCGTACCGGGGCGGGTCCCCCTCCGTCACGTCCACACCGCTGACGTCCTGAACCAGGTCCGACAGCGAGTGGCCCAGGCTGAGAACGGAGTAGCTCGAGAGGCTCGCAGCCCGTGCCTGGCCGTTCACCACGCTCTTCTGGGAGACGGTGACGCGCACCCGGGCCCCCGCCTGCGGTCTGGGCGAGAGCGTGTCCGGGTCCACCGCCACGAAGAGGGCAGGCCCGGCCTGCTCCGCCTGAAGGAAGAAGCCCGCCGGGTCATTCACGGCATTGCCCACCGCCGCCTTGACGTAGGTGATTCGCGCGCCGTTGATGACGAGCGCCACCGGGCCCTCCGCCGCGTCACGCACGGCCTGGATCTGCGTCGACGCCACGGCATCCATCGAGAGAATCGAGTACGACTCCTGCTTCGGCTGCTCCACGTTGCCCGCCTGGTCCACGGAGGCGAAGCGCAGCGTCGCGCTGGCAGACAGGGTGAAGGGCGCTGTGTACAGCGGCGAACCGGTCTCCGGCGCCGAACCATCCAGCGTATAGCGTGTCTCACGGCAGCCCGTGCCGGAGTCGCTGCAGGTCAGCGTCACGGTGACGGCTTCCGTGTAGGAGCCACCCGCGGGCGTGGCGGTCGTCACCGGAGCGACCGTATCCACCGTGTACTGCTCGGACTTCGCCGCCTCGGCGTTGCCCGCCTGGTCCACCGAGAAGAAGCGCAACGTGGACGTCGCGCTGACGGAGATGGCGCCCGTGTAGCGCGGGCTGGACGTCGTCGGCGCGCTCCCGTCGAGCGTGTAGTAGGTCGCCGCGCAGCCACTGCCGCCGACGTGGTCCGCGCAGGCCAGCACCACCGACTGGGCGCTCCGGTAGATGCCTCCCGCGGGGTTCGCCACCGTCGCCGGGGCCTCGCGGTCCTCGGGCGGGGCATCGCGCGTGTACAGCTCCGACACCACCTCCGAGACGTTGCCCGCCCAGTCCACGGCGATGAAGCGCACCCGCGTGGTGGCCGTCAGCACGAGGGGCTCGCCGTAGACGGGGGACTCCAGCGAGGGAATCGCATCGTTCGTGGTGTAGTGGATGGCCGCGCAGCCGGCGCCGTCTCCGTCATCACACGCCAGCGTGACCACGCGCGTCGTGGTGAACGTGCCCCCCCGTGGCGTCGCAGCCACCTGGGGTGCCTCCGTGTCCACCACGTAGCGCGCCTGACGCACAGCCTCGATGTTGCCCACCCGATCCACCGAGAAGAAGCGCAGCGTGACGGACGCGGCGATGGACAACGGCGCGGTGTAGCGCGGCGAGGCCTGCGTGGGCACGCTCCCGTCCAGCGTGTAGTACGTCGCCGCGCAGCCGCTTCCCGCCCCGTCGTCACACGTCAGCGCCACGCTCCGGGGGCTGCTGAACGAACCGCTCGCCGGGTTCGCCACCGTCGCTGGCGGCTCTACGTCCGGTGCGCCCGCCAGCGTGTACGTCACGGACTTGGGCGCCTCCGCGTTGCCCGCCGTGTCCACGGAGTAGAAGCGCACCGTGGTGGTGCTGCCCAGCGTGAAGGGCTCCCGGTACTGCGTGGAGCCGGTGCCGGGCGTGGAGCCATCCAGCGTGTAGTACGTCGCCGCGCAGCCGCTGCCCTGCCCGTCATCGCAGGCCAGCGTCACCACCACCGCGCCAGAGAAGTCACCGCCGTCCGGCGTGGCCCGCGTCGTGGGCGGTGTGAGGTCGGCGGCTGGAGGCGGCTGCGGCTCCCCGCCACCACCTCCACCGCAAGCGAGGACGAGTTGTGTCGTGAGCGCCAGCGCGGCATAGCGCAGCGGCCAGGAGGATATCGAACGCATTGGAGCTCCGAGGCGCGCGGTGCGCCGGGGCAAGCTGGGGTGCGAGGGGGGATGTCCGGGGGACTGCCGGTGGCCCAAAGCCACTGTTGACCCGCCGACGGTGGCGCACGCTGGCACCGGGCACCACCGGTCCGCAAGCCCCTTCCGTTCCCGCCACCCGCGCCTGGATGAGGTCCCGAGTCACGACGCACCCGTGTCCCAATGGCCCGGCGCGCACGATGCAGACGAGCCCGGGCTCCCCCTCGCCGGCGGCACGGAGGGAAGGCCCGGGCTCGACCCCTGCTCAAGCGATGCGTGGCGCGGACGCCGTTAGCGAGGCGACGTCCTGCGCAACAAGAACAACCCCAATCCCACACCAGCCGCCCACTTGAAGGCCGCGGCGAGCGGCGTGTCGCGCAGCCGCGGTGGCTCCGAAGGCGGACCGTCCAGGGGCTGGCCCGTCACCGGGTCCACCGTGGGACGGAAGTCCGGCGAGCCCGGCAGCGCCGCCCCACCCGCCTCCAGCTCCGACTTCGTCGCGACCAGCGCCTTGCCCTGCTCGGGAAGCTTCTGGCCCGGCGCCTTCCCCTCCGGGGAACGGTGCTCGAGGATGGCATTGATTTCAGCGCCCAGCAGGATGACCTGCGCGGAGATCCACATCCACAGCAGCATCACGATGACACCGCCGATGGCGCCATAGTTGACGTCATAGCTGCCGAAGTTGGCCACGTACTGGGAGAAGCCCCACGAGGCCAGCACCCAGATGAGCACCCCCACCACGGAGCCCGGGGTGATGAACTTGAACTTCTGCTTCACGTCCGGGAGCACGAAGTAGAGCACCGCCCACAGGAACATCATCAGCAGGCCCGCGACCGGGAGCCGCAGCCACATGAGCACCGTGCCCAGGGCTCCGGGCAGCTTGCCGGCCACCACGGGCGTGACGACGACCGCGAACGCCGCGACGATAGCGACCACCGCGCCGCCCAGCGTCACCAGCAACGCGATACCGCGCTGCTTCCAGAGGGGCCGGGACTCATGCACGCCGTAGACCTTGTTGAGCGCGTTCATCAGCGCCACCACGCCAGCGGAAGCCGCCCAGACCGCGCCGACACCACCCACCGTCAGCAAGCCCACCGGCCGGCTGGCGGCCAGTGACTGGATGCGCTCGCTCAGGATGCTGGTCACTTCCTTGGGCGCCACGCGCGCCAGCTCCTGGATGAGCACCTGCGCCTGTGCGGGCTCGATGAGGAGCCCCGCCAGCGACACCAGGAACAGCAGGAACGGGAACAGCGCCAGAATCACCCGGAACGTGAGCGCCCCCGCGACATCCCCTACCTCGTCGCGGGTCCACTCGTTCTTCAGGGACATGAAGAACGTCTTCCAGCTCATTCCCTTGCCAGGGAGAACCATTCCGCCTCCTCGGAGGTGTTGCGACCGGGGAAACGATGCGCATTCCCCACACCCCAGGCGACCTCCAATCCCCAGCTTCCCTGCATGCGCCCG
This sequence comes from Pseudomyxococcus flavus, assembly GCF_050038885.1. NCBI lineage: Bacteria > Pseudomonadati > Myxococcota > Myxococcia > Myxococcales > Myxococcaceae > Pseudomyxococcus > Pseudomyxococcus flavus. The sequence continues at coordinate 9,397,876 of NZ_CP143624.1, forward strand.
AGGAGCAGGCGAGCAGGGATGGCCCTGAAGGAGATTTCTCAGAAGCCCTCCGCCCCAGCCCGCCCCCCAGGCAGGAGAGCGTCGTCAGCCGCGTTCGAGAATCGGCGCCAAGACATCAATCATGGTGGCCCAGCCCTTCTCGGTCCGGCTCGCGTAGTCCGCCCACTTCGCGTCCATCTCGTGCGTCAGTGTCAGCTCGCAGCCAGTGTCGCGCGGCGTGACTTCCACCGTCACCCGGCTGAGCTCATCCGCTTCCGTGTCGACATGCCAGGTGAAGACGAGCCGGCGGGGCCGGTCGATCTCCAGGTAGGTCCCCACGTGGTCGATCTCCACGCCGCCTCGCCGCACGAAGAACGAGAACTTGCCGCCCACGCGCGCGTCGATGGCGACCCGCAGAACCTCCTCGTCCCGGACGTTCGACCCCAACATCCACTGGCCCACCGTCTCCGGCGTGAGCCAGGCGTCGAAGACCCGCTCGGGCGAGGCATTGAACTGCCGTGTGACGCGAACCTGGACATTCTGCGCGGCGCTCATCGCTTTCGCTCCTTTTGTAAACCACCTGGTTCAACATAGCGGTAGAGCCATCCATGCACAACCGCTTGGTTGAGCTTCATGGGCCTTCACGGTAGACAGCGCGCACGGCATGCCGGGTGGATCCACTCCGGCACGTGCGTGAGTCCCGGGCTCACCCCACCCTGCGTCCGCCGATGTGCGCGCCGGCATTGGGCGACAGCCGGCGGAACAGCGGGCCGGCCAGCGACGAGACGAGGCCCACCGCGATGAACGGCAGCACGAAGCGGTCCGGCGTCAGCGGCGCCTCGCCGGGTCCGCGCGCCAGGTGCAGCATCAGCCCACCGAAGCTGATCCCCAGCCCCAGCGCCATCTGCTGCGTCACCACCGACAACGTGGACGCATTGCTCACCGTGGCCGCTGGGATGTCCGCGTAGGCCACGGCATTGGTGGCCGTGAACTGCAGCGAGCGCATGAACCCGCTGACGATGAGCGCCAGGATGATGAGCGGAATCGGCGTGCTCTGCCGGAAGAACGCCGGCAGCGAGGTGAGCACGGCCGACGCGAGATTGGCGAAGATGAGCGTCTGCCGGAAGCCCACCCGTCGGATGATGAAGGGCGCCACGGGTTTGCACGTCAGCGCCCCTATCCCGCTGCCAATCGTCACCAGGCCCGCCTCGACGGGCGTCCAGCCCAGGCCCACCTGGAACAGCAGCGGCAGCAGGAACGGCGTCGCCCCCAGCCCCATGCGCACCAGCGTCCCACCCATGAGGCTGGCCCGGAACGTGTCGATGCGAAGCAACCGGATGTTCAGCACGGGACGCTCCACGCGCAGCGCGTGCCACACGTAGGCCGCCAGCGTGGAGAGCGCGACGGTCGCCAGGCCCAGCTGCAGGGGCAGCGGCATCAGCCCGATACCCACCGTCTCCGCCGCGCCAATCAGCGTGGTGATGGCGATGGACGACAGCACGAAGCCGCGCGTGTCGAAGGGGCCGGGGTCCGGCTGGCGCAGCGGCGGGACGAAGCGCGCCACCGCGAGCATGCCCAGCAGGCCCACGGGCACGTTGATGAAGAAGATCCACGGCCAGTCCGCCACGCCGAGGATGAGCCCGGCCAGCGGCGGACCGACCAGCGGCCCCACGAGCGCGGGCATGGTGAACCAGCTCAGCGCGGCGACCAGCCGCTCCCTGGGCGCCGAGCTCACCACGATGATGCGCCCCACGGGCGTCATCAGCGCACCGCCCAGTCCCTGGAGCGTGCGGAAGATGACGAGCTGGGTCAGCGACTGCGAGAAGCCGCAGAGCACCGAGCCCGCGAGGAACACGCACATCGCCAGCATGAAGACGCGCCGGGGACCGAACCGGTCCGCGATCCAGCCGCTCGCCGGTGCGAGCACGGCCAGCGCGAGGATGTACGACGTGAGCGCCAGCTTCAGGTGGATGGGGTCCGTGCCGAACACCAGCGACAGGCGGGGCAGCGCGGTGGACAGCGCGGTGGAGTCCACGAACTCCATGAACAGCGCGCTCGCCACGGCAATCGAGGCCAGCCGCGAGCCTCGGGGAGCGCCACCGCCGGTTTCCATCTCACTGGGAGCCGAGCGCCCCGCCACGGCTCAGCCCACGTACTCCGGCAACACCGGTGCGTCCTGGAGCCTCGGCGCGCGAGCATCCTTCGGAGACAGCAACGGCGCGCTCACCGGCCAGGGAATCGCCAGGTCGGGGTCGTTCCACGCGATGCCCCGCTCCGTCTCCGGCGCGTAGAGCGCGGTGCACTTGTAATGGAAGTCCGCGGAGTCGCTCACCACGCAGAAGCCATGGGCGAAGCCGGGCGGCACCCAGAGCTGCCGCCGGTTCTCCGCGGACAGCTCGGCCGCCACCCACTTGCCGAAGGTGGGCGAGCCACGCCGCACATCCACCGCGACGTCATACACGGCGCCCGAGAGCACCTGCACCAGCTTCCCCTGGGCCTGCGGCTCCTGGAAGTGCAGGCCGCGAAGCGTTCCCTTCGCCGAGCGGGAGTAGTTGTCCTGCACGAAGGGACCGGCGATGCCCGCCTCCGCGTACCGGGACGCATGGAACATCTCCATGAAGAAGCCGCGGTCGTCGCCGAACACCTTCGGCTCCAGCAGCAGCACCTCCGGAAGCGCCAGCGGCGTCACCTTCACGACACCGCCCCCCGGTTCTCCGCGAGCGCCAGCAGGTACTGTCCGTACTCGTTCTTGAGCATCGGCTCGGCCAGCGCCATCAACTCCTTCGCGCCGATGTAGCCCATGCGGAACGCAATCTCCTCCGGGCACGCCACCTTGAGGCCCTGACGGCGCTCGATGATTTCGATGAAGTTCGACGCCTGCATCAGCGACTCGTGCGTGCCGGTGTCCAGCCACGCGTAGCCGCGCCCCATGAGCTCCACGTCGAGCTGTCCACGGCGCAGGTACTCCGCGTTCACGTCGGTAATCTCCAGCTCGCCCCGCTTGCTCGGCTTGAGCCCCGCCGCGATGTCCAGCACCTGGTTGTCGTAGAAGTACAACCCGGTGACGGCGTAGTTGGACTTCGGCTTCAGCGGCTTCTCTTCCAGGCTGACCGCGCGGTTCTTCGCGTCCAGCTCCACCACGCCGTACCGCTCCGGGTCCTTCACGTAGTAGCCAAACACCGTGGCCCCCGAGTTGCGCGCCGCCGCGCGCTGCACCAGCTCGCGCAGCCCGTGGCCGTAGAAGATGTTGTCGCCCAGCACCAGCGACACGCTGTCGGTGCCCACGAAATCACGGCCGATGATGAAGGCCTGCGCCAGCCCCTCCGGCCGGGGCTGCTCCGCGTAGCGGAAGTGCATGCCCCATTGCTCGCCGCTGCCCAGCAGGTCATGGAAGCGCGGCAGGTCCTGCGGCGTGGAGATGACCAGCACGTCGCGGATGCCCGCCAGCATCAGCGTGCTCAGCGGGTAGTAGATCATCGGCTTGTCGTGCACGGGCAGCAGCTGCTTGCTGACCACGCGCGTCAATGGATACAGCCGCGTTCCCGAGCCACCGGCGAGGATGATGCCCTTCATGTGCACCTCGGTACGTTAGTGCCCGCGGGCCGAACGCCAGGCCGCGTGGAAGCGCGTCAGGGATTCCGCCAGCGACAGGGGCGGAACGGAGAGCTCCGTCCGGACCTTGTCCGTCCGCAGGCCACTCTTGAGTGGACGCGGGCTGGCGAGCTTCAGATCCGCCATGCGGGTGGGAACGACCAGCTTCGCATCGAAGCCGAACACCTCGCACAGCGCGCGGCCGAAGGCCACCCGGTCGATGACCGTGCCGCCGCACGTGTTCCACACGCCACCCAGGCGCCGCGTGCCCAGCTCCACCAGCATCTCGGCCACATTGTCCGCGAAGCTGGGTGAGACAATCTGGTCCTCGAAGAGGCGCACCGGCTGCCCCTGCTCCAGCGCCGTCACCAGCCAGGCGCCGAAGTTGAGGCGGCCCTCCACGGGGGGCCAGCCGTACACCACGGCCGTGCGCGCAATCGCACAGCCCGGCGCGAGCACGCGCGCGGCCTGCTCGCCCATGTGCTTCGTGATGGAATAGACGCCGCGGGGGTTGGGCACCGCGGCCTCGTCATAGGGACCGGCCTCGCCGTCGAAGACGTAGTCGGTGGACACGTGCACCAGGTGCGCGCCAGCCTTGCGAGCGCTCCGCGCCACGAAGGCGGCGGCGTTGACGTTGCCCGCGTACGCGGCCTCCGGGTCCTTCTCACAGGCATCCACCTCCGTCATGGAGGCGCAGTGGATGATGACCTCCGGTGCGGCGGCCTCCACCGCGGCGGAGACCTCCGGCTCGCGCGTCAGGTCCACGCTCGCGTAGCCGTACTCGCCGCCCGTGCGCCGCGCGCCGCGCCCCAGCCCCACCACTGCGTGCCCGCCCTGGTGGAGCAACGCGCACACGCGGCTGCCCACCAGCCCGTTGGACCCCGTGACGAGGAAACGCATGACTCAGGCCCTCCCCTGCAGCCGCGTGCGGTACTGGGTCTCGAAGTACTGGCGGTAGGCGCCGCTGGTCACCCGCTCCCACCAGGCCGGGTTGTCCACGAACCAACGCACCGTCTCCGCCAGCCCCTGCTCGAACGTGTGCGCTGGCGACCAGCCCAGCTCCGCGCGAATCTTCGACGGGTCGATGGCATAGCGCCGGTCATGCCCCGGGCGGTCCTTCACGTATTGGATGAGCGACTCCGGCTTGCCCAGGAGGGCGAGGATGGCCTTCACGATGTCGATGTTCCGCCGCTCCGCCCCACCGCCGATGTTGTAGACCTCGCCCGCACGGCCCTTCTCCAGCGCCAGCAGCAACGCCTGGCAGTGGTCCTCGACATGGAGCCAGTCGCGCACGTTGCCTCCATCGCCGTACACCGGCAACGGCTTGTCGTGCAGTGCGTTCACCACCATCAAAGGAATCAACTTCTCCGGGAACTGATAGCGCCCGTAGTTGTTCGAGCAACGCGTCACCACGACGTCCATCTTGAAGGTGTGGTGGTACGCGAGGGCGATCAGGTCGGCGCTCGTCTTGCTGGCCGAGTACGGGCTGGAGGGCTGCAGGGGTGAGGTCTCGGTGAAGGCGCCCGTGGGGCCGAGCGAGCCGTAGACCTCGTCGGTGGACACCATGAGGAAGCGCTTCACGCCGCGCGCGCGACTGGCCTCCAGGAGCTGCTGCGTGCCGAGCACGTTGGTGGTGACGAACACCTCCGGACCGAGGATGGAGCGGTCGACGTGGCTCTCCGCCGCCAGGTGCATCACCGCGTCGATGGCGTGCACGGACATCAGGTGCTCCACCAGCTCGCGGTTGCCGATATCGCCTCGGATGAAGACGTGCTGGGGGTCGCCCTCCAGCTCGGACAGGTTCTCGAGGTTGCCGGCGTACGTGAGCTTGTCGAGGTTGACCACTGTCCAGGCGGGCCGCTCGCGACGCAGATACTTCACGAGGTTGGAGCCGATGAAGCCGCAGCCGCCTGTCACCAGTACGTTCATGTCCCGTGGACCTCGTGCGCTCGGAGCGTGCGCCTGCGTATCGAAGGGGTCTACGACCGTCAAGGCGAGAGGGAGGCCAGGCTTGTGCGGTAGCCCGGCACGGCGGTAAGGGAGCCGGTCGTGAGCGCTCCGAGACCCCCTTCCCGACGGACCGGGCTCCCCGCCATCCACCAGGTGCTCCCTCGGCTCGCCTGGGGTGATGCCGTGGGCAACCAGGTACGATACCTCCAGGGCCTGCTGCGCCGCTGGGGCCACGTCTCGGAAGTCTATGCCGATGCCTGGGACGATGCCTGCAAGGACCAGGTCCGCCCCGCGCGTGAGCTGGCGCGGGACTCCGACCGCGACTCGGTCCTGGTCATCCACCACAGCTTCGAGTCGCGCCTGGTTCCGCGCATCGCGCGCAGCCCGGGCCGCAAGGTGCTCGTCTACCACAACGTGACGCCCGCGCGGCTGTTCGAGGGCTTCGAGCGGAAGGTGGCCGCCGCGTGCGACGCCGCGCGAGACGAGCTGCTCGCGCTGCGGCCCCATGTGGAGGCGGCCTTCGCCTACTCGCGCTTCAGCGCGGAGGAGCTGGTGGCCGCGGGCTATCCCCGCGTCGCGCTCCTGCCCTTCGCCATCGACTGGGCGGCGTTCGATGCGCCGGCGGACCCGGCGCTCCGGGCCGAGCTGGAGGATGGCTTCTCCAACATCCTCTTCGTGGGCCGCGCGGTGCCGAGCAAGAAGGTGGATGACGTGTTGCGCGTCTTCACCGCGTACCAGCGGCTGTACCAACCCCGCAGCCGGCTCGTCATCGCCGGCGCCTTGCACCGGGACGGGCCGTATGGCGCCTATCTGCACGGGCTGAAGGACGTGTTGGGCGCCGAGCGTGTCCTCTTCCTGGGCCGCGTCAGCGCCGCGCAGCTGTCAGCATGCTTCGCCACCGCGTCCGCATACCTGTCCATGAGCCGGCACGAGGGCTTCGGCGTGCCGCTGCTGGAGGCGATGTACCGGGGCGTACCCGTCGTGGCCTACGGCGCGGCCGCCGTGCCGGAGACGATGGGCGGCGCGGGGCTCGCGACGCGCTTGAATGACCCGCGCGAGGTCGCGAAGCTGCTCGCCGTGCTTGACCGGAACGCCGGGATGCGCGCCCAGGTAATTGCCGCGCAGCGTGAACGCATCGCGGCGTTGTCACAGGAGGCCGTGGCCGAGCAGGTCCGCCGGGCCTTCAAGGGCATCTGCGCCGGCGCGTCGCTGGAGCGTCCAGCTGACGCCCGCCCAGCCGCCACCGTGGAACTGGTCTGTCCGGGCTTCACTGTGCGGCCCGAGGAGCCGGCCTCGCGTCTGGCCCGCCAGCTGGCGGAGCGGCTGCCTGGGGCCCGGGTGCTTGCCCTGCGCCCGTGGGGTGAGGACGCGGCCTTGACGCCGCACCCTGTCAGCGTCGAGGGCGTCACGGTGATGCACTTCACGCCAGACCAGCCCGTGGTGCCTGACGTCGGAGCCCCCCTGCCGGGGTCCTCTTCGCTGGAGACGGCAGTGCGGACTTCCACCGCGCCCGTGGTGCTGCTGAGCGCGGACACAGTGACAGCGCAGGCGCTGCTTTCCCGTGTCGCGGCACGCGCCTGGGGCGCATGCGCCCCCTCGGCGCGACCTGACCTGCTCGCATTCGCACGGGAGCACCTGGGCGACAAGCTGGTGATGGAGGAGGCGGCTCGCATCGAGACAACACTGCAGGCACTGATTACGACACTGGCATCCACGGGAGTCGCCCCACGTGCGAACTGAAGACCTCATCACGCGCAACCCCACGGCCGAGGCAGTGACACGCGAGACACGGCATCTGCCCACCCCTTCCGAAGAAGCCCAGGAGGCACTCCGCCAGACGCTGGAGGCCGCAGCCCGTCGCCCCACGCCCGCGCCCTGGCCCGCGCTGCTCCAGGAAGCGCGAGGGAAGATGGACAGTCGCTACGCCGAGCCGGCGACATCGCACCGTGGGGGCCTCCCGGGGACAGCGCTCGTCCTGGCCAAGCGCGCCTTCCGCCTTGCCTTCCAGCCCTTCATCAACGAAGTGCTCCGCAAGCAGGTGGAGTTCAACGAGTCCATTCTCGACGCACTGGCCACGCTGCACGACGTGCAGCGCGAACAGGCTCGCGCCCAGGCCGTCTGGCGCAAGGAACTGGAGCGCCGACTGGTAAAGCTCGAAGCCGCATCAAGCATCCGCACCGAAGCTGCGATGGCCGAGCGCCCGGAGCCCGCTCCTGCCGCGCCTCCCAGGCGCACGCGCAAACGAGGTCGGTGACGATCAGGGATTGGGAACCCATCCCCATACTCTCGCGTCCTCTTGGAGGATGCACGGCCTGAGCGGGTGACACCGAGGCAGCATTGAGGATGACGGTCATTCGGGTGTATTCCCCGTCCGCTCGACACTCCCCTCAGCTCAAGGTCCGGTCCATTGCGCGTCTGTCTCGTCTCCAAAGAACTCGCCCCCTTCGACAGAGGCAGCATTGCGAACTACGTGGCGGCCATGAGCCGGGCACTGGTCGGGGCAGGCCATGAAGTCCACGTTCTGACAGCGGCACGCGCCGACTGGCAGCGTGCGATTCCCCACCATCCCGGCGCACACCTCCATGCCGTAGATGAGCGTGAAGTCGAGCTCAAGGGTGCGTTCCCACATGCGCCACTTCGTCATGCGTGGGCGGCGTACCAAAGCTTGCTGGCGCTGCACTCGCGGCATCCCTTCGACGTCATCGAGTTCTCCAGTGACGCTGGCGAGGGTTATTTCGCGATGCGCGCCCGGCGGACTCTGGGGCGTTTCGAACCAGCGGTCCTCGCGGTGCGATTGCACGACACACTCCACGACCGCTTGCTTCTCAACAGAGTGGCCACGCTGGATATGGACACCGCCCAACAGGAACACATGGAGGACACGTCCATCCGCGAAGCGGATCTCGTCCTGTCTTCCTCCGGTCCAGCCCTGGAACGAATCCGCACCCGACTCGAGCTAGCGCGCGGCGGTGTCGTGGTTCCGCCCCCGTTCGATCTGGCTCGAACACACCCCACTGTGCCAGCTCGCCGCGACGGGCCTCCTCAGGTGCTGTACTTCGCAGACCTGGAGTATCGAATGGGGGCCCACCTCCTCGTTGAAGCCATGCAGGTGCTCTTCGAGCGAGGTGTCGTCGCCGATGTACGTCTCATCGGAGAGGACACCCGCACCGGCCCATTCGGCCGCTCCCTGAGAACATGGCTGGACCAGCGCATCGCGCCCGCATGGCGCAACAGGTTCCACTTCACAGCGCTAAACAAGGGGACAGACCTCTCCTTGGCACTCACAGAAGCAACCGTATGCTGCATTCCCTCTCGCTGGGAGCACTTCTCCGACGTCTGCGTGGAAGCGATGGCCGCCGGAGTCCTGGTGGTGGCCAGCGATGGAGGTGGAATGGCCGAGCTCATCGAGGACGGCGGCAGCGGCCTGCTGTTCCGGAGTGACGACGCCCAGCAGCTCGCCAGCGCATTGGAGCGGGCCCTGTCCACGCCCTCTCTGCACGAAGCTGTCCGCGAGGCGGCACCCGTCCGAATCGCTTCGTACTGTGCCCCCGCTGGCGTCGTCAGTCGGTTCGAAGCGGCCGTGGCCGACGCGAGGCGCCACCGTCACCCCGGCCCCCGCAGCCCCTCGCCGAGGACGACAGCCCCAGCGGGACCGTACGTGTCCGTCCTGGTGCCGTATTACAACATGGGGCGCTTTCTCCCTGAGACACTCCGGTCCATTCGCGCCCAGACCTTCACGGATTATGAGATCATTCTCATAGACGACGGCTCCACCGAGCCGGAGAGCCGAGCGCTGCTGGAGACGCTTCGTGCGCCAGGCCTCCACATCCTCCACAAACCCAATGGAGGACTCAGTTCGGCACGGAATGTGGGGCTGAACGCGGCGCGGGGCCGGTACATCCTGCCCCTGGATCCGGACGATCTCATCCATCCCACTTTCCTGGAGAAGACGGTCGCGGTGCTGGACAGCACTCCAGGGCTGGCCTACGTCACGTCGCTCGTCTCCTACTTCGTCGAATCTCCGGACGAGCCCGTGGGCGGCTGGATTCCCTGGGGTATCGAGCGTGACGCGCTCCTGGCGGAAAACGTGGCGTCCACCTGCACCGCGCTGATGGAGCGGCAACGCGTCGTGGAAGCCGGAGGCTACGACGAATGGCTCACGGCGTATGAAGACTGGGACGTCTTCTGCTCCTTGGCCGAGCGAGGCCTCGCTGGCTCCGTCATCCCGGAACCGCTCTTCCATTACCGACTGCGCCCAGACTCGATGACCCGCAGTATGCGAGCGGATGACCGCTATGCGCTCATGGCATATCTGTGCAATAAGCATCCCTCACTGCCACTCCACATGGAGCGCACACTCCGAATTCAGCTTGGACGCGCGCGCAAGCAAGAAGCGAGCATCCGCGCAAGCAGCGCCGCGGTCCCTCCACTCCTGACTCACGTCGCTGACAGGGTCAATAGCACGCTCAAGCGATTCGATTCTGCGCATCGCTTGGTTCGCCGCGCAGCCCAGCGGCTGCTCAACGCCCCGGATGACCCCAGGCCGCTTCGCCATCAAATCCTATCCAAACTTCGGTTCCGGGGCCGCTCCGGGAACTCGTGATCCTACTCCAAGCGATGCGCACTCATTCCACCCTCAAGTCCATCTATATGAAATGGTCCGCGATGTTCCTTGGGTCGTGTCCCTATAAGTGTGTAGGAGGCCGGCTCCGAGTATTCGCAGAGCCGGCGGGGGGGGGGGGGGCCTGGCCCCCCCCCCCCCCCCCCCCCCCCCGGGGGGGCCCGGGGGGGGGGCCCCCCCCCCCCCAGGGGGGGGGGGGGGGGCGCCCCCCCCCCCGCCGGGGGGGCGGGGGGGGGGGGGGGGGGGGGGGGGGGGGGGGGGGGGGGGGGGGGGGGGGGGGGGGGGGGGGGGGGGGGGGGGGGGGGGGGGGGGGGGGGGGGGGGCCCCCCCCCCCCTGTTCCTTGTCGATGAGTCATCACGGAATCGGGTCCTTTGGATGAGTATCATGGTCTGGACGGTGGTGCTCTATGCCGCGTTCCAGCCGGGACTGATGTCTTCCGACACCATCGACCAGTACACGCAAGGACTGACCGGAATCTATAACGATGTCCATCCGCCTCTGGGCTCATGGATTCTGGGCATCAGCGGAAGACTGGCCGGCTCTCCCTGGCCAGTATTTACAGGTCAGTTACTTGGCCTGGGCATCGCCATGTCGCACCTTGTCAAATCCCCCAATCCGGCCCGGGGCCAGTGGGGCTTGGTGCTCATGGCGGCATTCCTGCTTACTCCCACGGTCTGGGCGCTCGCTGTCGTCTTGTGGAAAGACGTGATGATGGCCACGGCACTGCTCGGGGCAGTCGCCGCGCTCAAGGCGCGCCGCCCACTCCTTGCACTGTCGCTCATCCTGGCAAGCGTGGCCCTTCGTCACAACGCAATCATCGCAGCGGTTCCTTTGGCAATCCCAACCGTGGCGCAGCTCGCGCCACCAAGCTGGCGTTGGAACTTGAAGGCACCTGCCCTGGCCGTAACGATTGGGGCCCTTTTCCTTGCACCAGCCCTGCCCAACCGTTTGCTGAATGCCCATCGGGACTGGGCGGCAGGACAGCTGTTCCTGTTCGATCTCGCAGGCATCTATACCGCCCACCCGGAGCTGCTACCGCGTTCGCTGCTGGCAGACAAAACGTCCGCGAAGGAACTGGCAATCAGCTACAGGCCCACCCATGTGTGGCCGCTTATTGGAGGCGAAGAAGGCGCACGCCCCATTCCATTCTATACATTGGCTCTCCAGCGCCAGGAATTTGTGAAAGAGTGGTTTCGGGTCGTCCGGGCCCATCCTGCAGCCTGGATGAAGCATCGCGTCGCGTCGTTCCGGCATCTGATGGGGGCATTCGCAGGTCCCATTCCCTTTCTCATCCACCAGGATATCGACGCGAACCCTTTTCAACTTCGCACCGCTAAAGAAGGCTTGATGAATCAGTGGGCACGCGCCGTTGAAGTCTGGGCAGGCAGAACGATTTTCTTCCGCGGTTGGGCGTGGGTCCTCGTGCTGAGCGTGCTGGCGATCATCGCGCTGCGGCGCATCCGAAGGACGCCCCTCGCGTGCTGTACGGCGCTCTCTGGGCTCGGCTACGCACTCACCTATCTCCTCATCGGCATTGGCAACGACTTCCGCTTCATCTACTGGTCGGTCATCGCCACCTTCGCCACACTGGCACTGTTCGTTACCGAGGAACCCCCGAAGCTGGCCCCTGGCTCCGGGGCTGGCGCTCCTCCTGAGCACACAGCCCGGGGGGCTTGAGCGCACAGGGAGGCCAAAGGGCGAGGTCCATGGTGGCGTCCCAGCGCTCGGAGAGCATGAGGGAGTGGAACTCAAGCCAGACTGGGTGGATTGCGCTTTCTAGCGGTTACCGGGCGTAAGGACGACCACGTGCAAGCAGGGCACTTGCCCCAGGATGGCCTTCACGTCGAGCGCCAGCCACGGGCCAACTGCTTGCCCCGTTTGGCCAGCCCGCGCATCCACCAGCGGACGTGCCCTATCAGCCCTTTGGTCTTCGCGTCCGCGCCCTCCGCCTGACGCACCCGGATGCGAGGGCATGCGGTGCCAACAGCCCAATCGCCCCGCATCACTCCTTCGGTCGCCCTGGATACACCGACGCTCAGGTCAGCCAACTGACGGACTGCTTGAGCGCGCGGTGAAGGACAGGCACCCGCTTGACGAGCATGTTCGCGTGGTCCACCAGGACGTAGCGAAGTGGAGGCATCTCCACTGGAGCCGCCCCCCCCATCTCCGCATTGGAGGGTTCGGGCCTGCCCACGACAGCCTGCTTGAGCAATGGGTGCACGAGGGGCAGCCGCTTCAAGGCCGCGTTCATGATGTCGACTACGTCATAACGCAGGGGACGCACGGCCCCGGTCAGTGCCTGCGCGGACTCCAGGGTACCAGATGCCGAGGAGGGCGACGTCGAGTGGGGGCTGAGCGCGCCATGGGGGTCGACCATGGCCTCTCGGGAGTGCGCGAGTAACGCGAAAAGCCGCGTCGACGGATGAGGTGGCACAGGCAGGCCTTCGAGCAGCCGCACCAGCCAGCGGAAGTGCTGGCGCTGATCTGGCCGCACCGGGAAGAGTTCCTGCCCACGTCGAGAGTAGAAGTGGACCTGGTTCGTCACCAGGAACCGGTGCCCCTCCTGCACAAGCCGCAAGAAGAAGTCCCAATTCGCATAGCCTGATAGAGCCTCGTTGTAGGGATTCTGCTCCAGGACGGCGCGGCGCAGGAAGAACGTCGGGGCGGAAATCTGATTGGCCGCCAGCGCATACGTCGGGCAGTCGCCCAGGTACGTCATGAACCCCTTGAACTGGCGGTTGGCCAGTTCCTCGCTGGAGTGGAAACAGCCCCCGGTAGGAACCACCCCCGCAAACTCAGGTCGCTCCTCAAGCGCGGACACTGCGTGCTGGATGAACTCAGGTGACAAACTGTCGTCCGACTCCAGGAACACAACATATTCGCCGTTCGCGGCGCGAAGGCCGAGATTGCGAGCCCCCGCGAACCCACGGTGAACCGGCGAGCGGACGACACGGAAACCCGGGCCTTCGGCCGAGGACCGCTCGAGGCGCTGCAATACCAACATGTCGAATGCGCTCGTGGACCCGTCGTCCACGATGACGACTTCCACTTCCGGGTACGTGCTGGCGGCGAGCCCTTGAAGTGCGATGGGCAAGAAGATGCCTTGGTCATGGTTGATGATGACCACGCTGACCAGCGGGGACCGCGAGGCTCGTGTTGGCGGTGCCGGCCGCACGAGGCGCTCCCAATAGGGGCGGTCCACGGTCCACCGAACGGGAGTCAGCGCCGGGCCTTCCAGCGCCTTGCGCATGGCCCCCACCAGTGAGTCCAAGCCACCGTCATACTTGTGGCAGTGGACCCCATCCACGAAAGGACTGTCAGCACCAAACGCAAGGCACGCCGAGTTGAGCACCAGCCGAGCGCCCGCGACGGAGGCCTCGTAGGCCGTCAGATTCAGCGACTCATAGCTAGAGGTGATGACCACCACGCCCGCGCGCATATAGGCTTCACGGTCGGGCCCCGGCTTGATGAAGACAAAGCGGTCTGTCAGATCCGAGGGGATGAGCCCCTTGACCTCGGCGAGAAAATCCGGGTCGAAGGCATGGCACGCCAGGATGGCCTTGCCCTGATACTCAGGCCACGTGCGCATCAACAGCACGGCCCCTCGAACGAACACGTCCGGCTGCTTGAAGTGCTGAATCTTGGTGACGAACACCAGGTTGCGCTGATTGGCGGGTACGTCCAACGGCAGGGGAGGCTCCGCTGGGGACTCCATGACCACCGGGGGAAACTCCACCCGCACCTTCCGCATCCACGCGTCATCGAAGCCGTAGAAGCGCCGGTTGAACTCGGCGATGCAGGGAAGATGGCCCACGACGAGATCGGCGTCGAGCAACGACTTCCGCTCGATTTCGAAGCGCCCAAGGTTCTCCACCTCAAGGGTGTTGGGCTCGTGGTGCATGATGGTGCCGTAGCTCGAGTGCAGTCGAACCGAGATGGTGGTCTGCCCGAAAGCCAGGCCCAGGTGCTTCTCCTGCAGCGCGGCGAAGGCCCAGCCGCGGAAATCCGCGAACTCGATGACGTCGAAGCGCAGTCCCTCCGCTTCTCGCGCTTTCAAGTAGCGCATCATCTCCAACGACTCACCATGCCAGCGCGAGTCCCTGAAGGCCCCTGTTGGCGGATAGAGGCCGTGGGCATCCGCGGTGGTCTGGCACGCCTCCCGGAAGTCGCACACATGAGCCTTCACCTGTCCCCCAAAGAAGAGCTCCACATGGGCCTTCTGCACGGAGACGGTGGGCGGGAACAGGAGATGGAACTCTACGTTCGCGCCGTGACGCAGCGAGTCCATGATGAGGTTGTGCGCGACGCGGCCGATCCCCCCCGGAGTAAAGGGGTAGAGCTCATCGGTCACCAAGCATACACGGGTCATGCTCATGGCTGTGCGAACTCGAGATAGTGGTTGATCGCGTGGGCACAGAGCGTCTGGGTATAGTCTTCCAGCATCTGCGCGTACTCCTCCGGCGAACGCTCCCGGAGACCGACGACCCGCTCCAGTGCCAAGCGAATTTGTCCGAGCGAGCCGGTGCCCATGACCTGAACCAACCGCTGAAAGGGATGTTCATCCAGTGCCCCCAGGGTCAGAGGCCCCGTCAGGCACGCCACACCGTGAGCAAGCCCCTCCAAGGCGGTCATCGGCTGGCACTCGGCGAGCGTCACATTGAGGACGACATCCGTCTCCCGGATGAGGTTGAACAACTCCGACCGGTTGAGCGGCCCCACGTTGATGACGGAAGCACGCAGGGGCAGCTCCGGGCGGGCCGTGAACGGACTGGTGACGAAGACACGCTCCATCCCCGGCAGTGAGGCGGCGACGAAGACGTTGGAATAGAAGTTCTTCCACCAGTTGTTGGGAGTGGGAACGAACGCGGCTCGCGTCAGCGGAGCGCGGTGACGTTGGTCCGCATGCGCGATACGCGGGGGAAGGTTGAGCAGAACCTTCTGGAATAGCAGCGGCGACATCAAGTGCATCTCAGGCTTGACACAAGCCAAGGCATCGAGGAGCCCCTGCTGCCGGAGCGCGAGCAGACGACTGAACGTCTCCAATTCGAAGTCGAAGTGGAACTGGGCCGTGGAGCCGTGCCAAACGCAGCACAGCTTCAGCGTGCTGCCGAAGACGCGGCGAAGCATGTGCATGACTTCCATGGCACTGGGCGAAAATCCCTGGAAGATGATGGACCGTGCGCCCAGTTTTTCGCATGTCTCGGCGATTCGCTGGTGGTCTGCGGCGGTCAATTGGCGGTTTGCGGTAATGCCAATTTTATGTCCCGGCGCATAGCCAGACGCAGCGCGAATGCCATACCATTCCTGGTGAAAGATATGCACCACTCGGGAGAGCCGCGGGTCACTTTGGGCCCACGTCGTATCCAGCGGAGCATCGACGACAACGGCTTCCGCCACCGTGTCTTGACCATAGCGCGGCGCCGGTGCTGCGACAGGCGACCGGGCACGTTCCACTGTCCCAGCGCGAAGGCGGACCAGTTCATCCGAAAGCGATAACAAGCGCTGCCGCCGCTCCGAGCGCTTCAGCTCGACGGCCAGGCGCTCCGTGAGTTCGGAAACCCGCATCCCCGTCAGGCCATCCCCAGCCCGGAGCACCTCGCCCGCGTGCTCCGTCCACGCCCGCAGCCGCGGCAGGGATTGAACGTGCAGAGACTCCAACGATACCTCCTGGCTCTCGTCCCGAGGCCGGTCGATGGAGTGGAGCTGGAAGAAGCGGCGTCGCCGTTCTGCGGACGCGTTGCGCTTGAAGACGTAGACATCATGCGTGGCCAGGAGACCACCGCCATGGTGCAGGTCCCATCCAGCGGGCGTCAGCTCGGCGTACGGGTGAAGCCAGCATCCCTGGTGCCAGGCGTTCTCCCAGACGCCGAATGGGACGAGCTGGTTTTCGACCAGACACAGTAATCCACCAGGGCGGACAAGCTTGCCCAGCGCATCCAGCAAGCCAGGCAGCCGCTCCGGGGGGTTGTGGATGAGAACGGACACGGTGAACACCACGTCGAACGTCCTGTCACCCACCGCAGCCAGGGCATCCGGTCCACAGAATAGCCGCTCCTCCAGCGGCTCAAGCCCCGCTGGCGGCGCGTGCCGCAGCGGCTCCATCATCGCCTCGGAGAAGTCGTAACCGTGGTAGCGGATGCCTTCGAGTGACGCCAGATAACCGGCGTGCCGCCCGAAGCCGCAACCAAACTCCAGAACCTCCAGCGGCCGCCCCAGGACACGCTGCTCGGCCTGCATCAACTTTGTGAGCAACGCCTCTTGCTGGCCATACCCGAGATTGCCCGCGTCCTGGCGGGTGCGAATCATCTCCCGGTAGGTGTAACCGCTCGTCGCCTTCCAATATTGACTGCTGGCCGCCTCTTCCGCCTGCGGCTCCGGTGGAGCGCTCGGCTCCGGCGACGACATGCTTTGAAGTTGGGTGTCATCCCGCATGGTGGAGATTCCTTCTGCCGCGGCCCACTGGGCCATTGTTCAACCGCCAGCCCTCCCCCTGCTCAGCCAACCTGCTCCAAGGATTTCGCCCGGTCAGCCAGTCTCGGCGCTGGGCGCCCCCCTGTGTTCAGCAAGCCCTCCATGACTCGGTCCACCTCGGCCTCCCACGTCGTCCGGCTGACCCGCTCCGCGGCATTCGCGCCGATGCGCTGCCGGAGCGCGCCATCTGCCACGGCATGACGAAGCCGGGCCAGTACGCCACTCGGGGTCGGCTCGGCAAGCAGGCAGTTGGTCCCCGGTTCAAGCAGCCATCGATTCGTGGGGTTGTCATTGGTCACGACTGTCACCCCGCAGGCCATCATCTCCAACGGCAGGTACGAGGGGTGCCGCGTGAACATGAAACACAGCCCGACGTCGCATTCACGGTACAGCGCGGCCGTGCGTTCCGCCGGTAACATTCCCAGATTGGTGACAAGCCCCCTGACGCCATATGCCTCGGGGTCCCACTCCGCGCCCGCGGCGAGCACCTCCACCGCCGGGCCCAGCTCCCGCTTGAGGCGCGTCAGCGCCGCGAGCCCCAGCTCGAAGCCGTTGCGCTCATTTCCCGGCCGTCCGTAGAAGAACACACGCACAGGCCCCTGGCGCGGTGGCCGACGGGCGTGGAACACCGTTTGATCCACGGCGGGCTCGAACCAGACGCCCTCCATGCCGTGGAGCCCCACGACGTGCTCGTAGAGCCCCGGGGTGTTGAAGATACCGTAGAAGCCCAGGCCATACGTCTGCTCGGCCAGCGCGGAGGGAGTGCCCGCAGCGTGGAACAAGGGCTCGTAGTCCTGAACGAAGTATCCACGGACGCCCGCGCGCGGGTGGTGCAATACGCGATAGGCGGAGGTCCACGCGGTGGCCAGCGCCAGATCGCAATTGGGCAGCTCCGCCACCTCCTCCGGCCTGCGCAGCACGCGGACCGCGCCCACCGCTCCCGGGCAGATGGACGCCACGCGCGCTTCGATGTCTCCCGGCCGTGCGTTCGGCTGGTCGTAGATGACGAAGTCGCTGCGCACGCCATGGCGGCGCTGCATCAGGTCCGCGAAGCGGAAAATGGTGTGGATGCCCGCGTAGACATGGCCAAAGGCGGGGACGAACCAGGTGGCCGTCTCCACCCTGCCCTTCGCTCGAAGTGCCGCCAGCGCGGCTGGCGCCGACTCGCGCGAGGCCTGGGCTTGCTCGGGCGTGAAGTCCCAGGCATCCAGGTGCTCGATGAGATGACGCTGAGCCCTCGCCCGCTGGTCGCTCCGGACATCGCGCGCGCTTGGCACGTCGCGGCCGAGCGTCCGTACCGCGAGCTGCTCGCCATCCTCGAGGTGGCGGCGCAAGCCACAATCGGTGGAGGTCAGCGTGAGGTTCGGGTTGTAGTAGGGGTCGCCCTTCGGCCCCAGCCAGGGTCGGTACGCCGCGTAGGACAGCCAGTAGTCCGCCTCGGGAATGGCGTCCGCGCGGCGGCTGGCGGACTCGTGGTGGATGAGCCGGGCGTGGGCCGTGCTGATGACGCGCAGACCCTTCGCATTCAGCCGCAGCCCCAGCTCCACGTCGCTGCCGCACACCTGGAAGCGCTCGTCGAAGCCCCCCACTTGCTCGAAGACGTCCCTGCGGAGGATGACACACGCGCTGGTGACGGCCAGCCAGTTGCGCGTCCATTCCGTATGGCCGAAGGGCGTGGCGATGGGGCCATCCGGCAGCCGCCAGAACGGGTGGCCCGCGAAGCCGGTCATCCCCAGCACCACGCCCGCGTGCTGCACGGTGCCCTCGGGGAAGAGCAGCTTGCAACCCACCGCGCCCACCTCGGGCCGCTGGGCCTGGGACACCAGCTCATCCAGCCAGCCTGGGTCCACGACCTCCATGTCGTTGTTGAGGAAGAGCAACAGCTCCCCGGTGGCCTGCTTCGCCGCCCAGTTGTTGATGGCCGGGTAGTTGAAGGGGTGGTTCCACTCCAGCTTCACCAGCCGCGGATCCACCCATTGCTCCAGCAGGGCGAACGTCTCCGGCCGCGTGCTGTTGTTGGAGACCAGCAGCACCTCGAAGTGGGGATAGCGTGTGTGCGCCAGCAGGCTGTCCACCAGGGTGCGCAACAGGTCCGGCCGGTCCTTGAAGGGAACGATGATGGAAACCTTCGGCGTGCCCCGCACCGGGTAGCGGACCCGGTACTGCCAGGGCGCGGGACTCGTCACCTCGGCCTCCTCGCCCTGGCGGGCCAGGTGCTCCGTCAGCGCCCGCCGGCCCGCGTCCGTGTCGCGTCCGGGGGCCTGACTGGCGCCAGACGTGGGATACACGCGCCCGTGGTACAGCGGCTCCGCCACGTGGCCGATGCGGGAGGTGACCTCGCTCAGCCGCAACAGCAGGTCATGGCCCTCGGCGCCGTCGAAACCCTCGCGCAGCCCCCCTACCTGCGCCAGAGTCGAGCGGCGAACGAGCAGGAAATGGCGGATGTAGTTCGCAGAGCGCAGCAGGTCAGGCGACCAGTCCGGCTTGAAGAAAGGCGCTGCGCGGCGGCCCTCTGCATCCAGGCAGTCCTCGTCGGTATAGAGGACCTCCAGGTCCGGCTGCTCCGCAAAGGCCAGCGCCACCTCGGCCAGCGCATGGGGTGCCAGCGTATCTCCAGCGTCGAGGAAGCCCACGAGCTCCCCTCGCGCCGCTGACAAGCCGGCATTGGTGGCCCGGGCGCGGCCGCCGTGGGAAGACAGGGTGATGACCCGGATGCGCGGTTCGTGGGCCGCCACTTCCCGGAGGACGTGCGCCACGTGCGGCGCCGTGCTGGCATCATCCACCAGCACCCATTCCCAGTCGGCATGGACCTGGGACGCCACCGAGGCAAGGCTTTCACGCAGGAACGCCTCGGGCGTGTCGTCGACCGGCGTGACGAGCGACACCAACGGCCGCTGCGGCAGCTTCGCCATGGCGGCGCGAGCCGTCTCGATGCGCACAGGCTCGCGCGCCGCGCACCATGAGGGGTAGTCCGCCAGCGAAGGCGGTTGCGGCGGCGCGGTCCGCGTCCCCAGCAGATTGGCGAGCGCGAGCACGGCTTCCGCGTTGAAGCGGGTCTGGCGGCGCAGCACCTCGCCCCACAAGGCCTGGGTGACACGCAGGGCGCCAGGAAGCTTACGCCCCGCCAGCGGCTCCCGCAGCGCATCCACGGTGGTCACCACGCGACGGGCCTCTGCCTCCCCGGGCGCCTGGAGCTTCGATGCAGCGCGGACGGCCTCCACCATGGCGAGGTTCCATCGCGCTTGTCCCTCCAGCACGGCCTCCAGCACGGGCCCCAACGTGAAGAGATAGCCCCGCTTGGCGAAGCCCACGAGCGTCCCCGCCACTCGCCCCCGGTGCGAGCCCACGGCCCAGCGGGTGGGAACCGCGAGCGGCTCCAACTGGGACACCGCCCAGTCAGTCAGGTCCTCGCGAAGGCCCAGCGCACGGTGGACGGTCAGGTGCTCCAGCACCCGCACCAGCGCGCGGTTGAACTGGCCCTGCGGCCGCAGCGTCTCGATGTGAAACGGCTCCAGCCCGTTGACGAAGGCGCGCTTGGCCGTCGTCACCAGCTTGCCACCACGCGCGCGGTGTGAAGGCGGCACGGCGAACGTCGCCGGGTCCGCCAGCCGTGCGGCCTCCTGGAGCGACGACAGGCCCTGGCCCCCGTCCGGAAGCGCGCGGTGGAGCTGCTCCGTCGCCAAACGCAGCGCACCTTCCAGGGCGCTGCGCTCGTCGCACTGCTCCGGAGGGCATGGCCGTCGCTCCTCCAGCACCTTCCGGAGGACGGCCACCATCTGCGCGAAGTCCCCCGGCCCGGGTGGCTCCACGGGCCCCTGGGACACTTCAGCCCACTTCTGCCACATGGCTCACCCTTCTCCGTGGCTACTGCCCCGCGCGCCGCCCCTCATCCCACCTCCACCCGCGGTGCCGTCCCCGGTGCGAATGCAACGCCCACCTGGGCTCCAGTGCTGGCCTCCACCAGCCACCGGTGTGGCGGCCGGAACACGCCCTCGTCCTCCGACGCGGAGACCACCCGGAACGCGCACCGCGCGGCCGAGCTCCCCTTCCCGGCGCGGGCCGTCACCACCAACGAATAGTCCCCCCCTAGCACGCCCAGCCGCTCGACGACGAAGCGCAGCACGCCATGCGAAGGCATCGGGGAGAGCACCACCGCCTCGCGGCGGGTGCTCGTCTCATAGAGCGCCCGGCCATCCGAGGCCTGGAGCCGGACCTCGAAGTCCACATCCTCGCAGCCCCCTTCCACCTCGAACTCCGCGTGGACCTCCACCCCCTGCTCCGGAGACAGGACGTCCACCGGCGCGCCGTGGGTGTCCATCAGCTGTACCCGGCGGATCCGCACCGGGCCCTCGGCGGGAAGCGTCACGGCGGGCACCTGGGGCAGCGCGCCGCCGCCCTCCGTGAGCGCTGGCGGCGTGAAGGCCACGGACTGGGCCTCCGCCAGGGAAATCGCCTCGCGGTACTCCGCGGCAATCTCCGACGGCTTGCCCACACGGCGGACGTACCCCCCGTCAATCCACGCCGCGAGGTCGCACCAGCGCTCCACGGTGCCCAGGTCGTGGGTCACCAGGACGATGGTCTTCCCCTGGCGCTTGAAGTCCATCATCTTGGCGAGGCTCTTCTTGCTGAAGTGCTCGTCCCCCACGGCGAGGATTTCATCGATGATGAGGATGTCCGGGTCCACGTGGGTGGCCACCGCGAACGCCAGGCGCATGTACATGCCGCTGGAGTAGGTGCGCACCGGCTCGTCGATGAACTCGCCCAACTCGCTGAAGGCGATGATCTCATCCATCCGCGCGCGGACCTCGGCGCGCGTCATCCCGAGGATGATGCCGTTGATGAGGATGTTCTCCCGACCGGAAAAGTCCGGGTGGAAGCCCGCGCCCAGGTCCAGCAACGCGGAGATGCGGCCGTTGATCTCCAGCGACCCGGAGGTAGGCGTGTAGATGCCGGTGATGAGCTTGAGCAGCGTGCTCTTCCCCGAACCGTTCCGCCCGATGACCCCCACCGTCTTCCCCTTGGGAATGGTGAGGTTGATGCCCCTCAGGGCGGTGATGAGCGACGCCTCGCGCGCCTCGCGCTTGCCGCGGAGCCAGCGCAGGAGCTCGGATTTGAATGTCGTGTACTCGCCCCGGATGGTCCGCTTCCGGAAGCTCTTCACGACGTCCTTCAGGATGATGGCATCCATGGATTCAGTCATGCCGACGCTCAGATGGACTCCGCGAACTCTTCGCGGCGGGCTTCGAAGATGGCCGAGGCGCCCCACAGCAGCACCACGGAAACGGCCGCCAACGCCATCAGCGGCCCCGCATCCGGAAGACGGTGCTCGTAGAAGATGGCCTGGTACGACGTCATGAAGCCGACCATCGGGTTCAGTGCCAGCATCAGCGTGCGGACCTGCTCGTCCTGGATGGTGGTGAACGGATAGAGCACGGGCGAGGCGAAGAACCACAACGTCAACAGGTTGCCCACGATGTGCTGAAGGTCGCGGAACGTCACGTTGATGGCGGCCAGGATGTACGCCAACGCCAGCGTGAAGGTGAGCTGGATGAGCACCACCACCGGGAACGCGACGACGTGCCAGGTGGGCCACTGTCCATAGGCCATTCCCAGCACCAGCATCAGCGGCAGCGAGAGCACGAAGTTGCAGAGGTTCGTCACCACGACCGTCGTCGGAAGCACCTGGGCCGGGAAGCGGACCTTGGTCAGCAGATCACGCCGGTCGCTGATGGCGCTGGCCCCACTCGCCAATGAAGTGGAAAACCAGATCCAAGGCAACAGCCCCGTGAACATGAAGAACGGGAAGTTGGGGATATTCTGCCGCATCACCACCGTGAACAGCAGCACGTACACCAGCATGTGGAGCGTGGGGTTGAGGAACGTCCACAAGAACCCCAGGAACGAGCCGCGATACCGCGCCTTCAGCTCCCGCTGGACGAGGCTGATGAGCAAGCCCCGGTACTGATACAGTTCACGGACGAGGCGAATCATGAGGGGGCTTCTATCGCAGGGCCTCTGTCGTTGCGAGGACGCCTGGCGCCCCGGCCCTACTCTGGCAGCGAGCTCGGGCCTGGCCGCTCTCTCGACGAGCAGCCACGCAGCCGAGGCGTTGTCCGGCCCTCATGCCGGCGTCCGAGACAACCGACGCCGGTAAAACAAAAGGCCCCCTGGTTTCCCAGAGGGCCTCATTTGGAGCGGGAAAAGGGATTTGAACCCTCGACCCTCGCCTTGGCAAGGCGATGCTCTACCGCTGAGCTATTCCCGCGCAGGCCCTGCAAACTAGAAGGCCCCCTGGTTTCCCAGAGGGCCTGATTTTGGAGCGGGAAAAGGGATTTGAACCCTCGACCCTCGCCTTGGCAAGGCGATGCTCTACCGCTGAGCTATTCCCGCATCAGGTACCGCACTTCCGTCACCGCCGTGTGACCGCCGGGCCGGAAGTGAGGTGGGGTATACAGAGCCCTTCCGGACCCGTCAAACACTTTTCGCGGGGGCCGGCTCGCCCCCTCTCTTCGCGAGCATGGCCAGAAATGCCCGGAAGTAAACCACCGCGCTCCACACGGAGAAGGCCCCGGACAGGTAGACGAGCACCTGACCCACGAGGTTGTAGTCCACCGGCACCGAGAAGCTGCCCAGCTCGAGCGGATGCACGTAGTGGACGCAGAGTGAAATGATGCCCACCAGCTGGAGGGACGTCTTCCACTTCCCCTCCTGGCCGGCGGCGATGACCATGCCCTCGCTGGCGGCGATGGTGCGCAGGCCGCTGACGATGAGCTCCCGGGCCAGCAGCACGATGACGACCCAGGCGGCGATGCGCCCCAGCCGGACCATCATCACCAGGGCCGCCATGGCGATGAGCTTGTCCGCCAGCGGGTCCATGAACTTGCCGACCACGGTGATGAGGTTCCACTTGCGCGCCAGGTAGCCATCAATCACGTCGGTGATGGCGGCCACCGCGAACACGAGCCCCGCAAGCAGCGAGTTGAGGGGGTCCGCGTCGTACGTCAGCCACACGAAGAGCGGAATGATGAGGATGCGCCCCAGCGTGAGCATGTTGGGCAGGTTCCAGAACTCCTGCACCAGCACGCTGGGTTTGCGCGCCGCGCGCTTCCGGGCGCGCTCCTCTCGCTTCCGCTGTTTCCGCGCCGCTCGGTCCATGGCCATGGCGGGCCCCTTCTATCGGACAGCGAGGGCGATGAGGGCAAAACCTTCACCGCTCAGCTCCACCCCGGCCCGGAGCGTCTCCCCCGTGGGGGACTTGAGCAGTGGAACCATGCGCGGCGTGAGATTGCCCTGCCAGCCCACCAGGTGGGGCAGCGGCACCGTCACCGGGTGCTCCTGGCGTACCGCCACCGAGCGCAGCGGCCCCGGCAGGCTCAACAGGACCCGCCCCTGCCCCCGCAGGTGCACCAGGTCGAGGTCCGGCGCGATGTCCGACGGCACCCGGCCGTTCTCGAACATGACGGGCTCCTCGAAGGCGAAGACGCACTCGTCGCGGAAATAGGCGGACTCCTCGCCCAGGTCCACCGCCAGGAAGGCCCGGGACGGGGCCGGAGCCAGGTAGAGCACCCCGCTCCCCTTGGCGCGCACCATCCGCGCCGCCCCCTCCCCGAACGACTTGTCCGTGGCACGGCCCCGGAAGCGCTTCATCTCCGGCGTGAAGGTGAGCTGCCCGCCCAGCGCCACCAGTCCATCCAGGCGCGTGAGCAGCTCCCCCTCCACCGCCAGGGCGAAGCAGTCCGGGCTCGAGCGGAAGGGCCGCGATGCATCCGCCCCTGCCAGGACGGCCGACGCGGCGAGCTCGGCGAGCGACGCCACCGCGGTGCCCTGCCCCGGGGCGGATGCAGCGAGCGACGTCGCGGAACCCTGCGTCGACGTGGATGCTCCGAGCGCCGCCGCGGCTTCCGACGTCGGCGCGGAGGGCCCCAGCGCCGCAGCCGGAGTGGCTGGGCCGAGCGTCCCCGCTCCCCCGCGCTCCAAGCCGGACGTCCCCACGGCCCCGTCTCGCGGCGAGGTCGGAGAACCACGCGGCGCCGGAGCCTCTCTGGCCGGAGTGGCTGCGCCATGCGGTGCCCCTTCCGGCGCGGCGTGTGCCTCCGCGGCGTCCCGAGCCACGGGAGCGGCGGGTGCGTTGAGCGAATCCGCGGGCACCCGCCGGAGCTGCAGCTTCGTCACGGGCACGGGCGTCAGGGAGGTGCTCGCGGCCACGGCCGCGGAGGTCTCGTCGAAGGCCGACTCTGGGGGCGGCTCCTGGTCGCCCCTGTCGGCGGCTCCGGCCGTCGATGCCGCTGGCCCGGCGTCCGTCAGCGCGCTGGGCCCCTCGTCCTCGGCGAAACGGATCTCCTCTTCTTCAGGCTCGGCCGCGGCAGCCACCGGCGCGGGCGGAGTGGGACGCGGGCTCTCGACAGCGCCGCCACGTGGGACGCTCCCCTCCGCGGCGGGGCGCCCCCTGGCCGGCGCGGGCGCGGCGGGCGCGGGCTTCGCATAGGCCTCCCCCGCGATGGCGCGCGACATCTTCTCCGCCATCACCTCGCTGCCCGCGAGCAGGAAGTGCTCACGCGCGCGTCCGTACTCGCCCATCTGCGCCAGCGCGAGCCCCAGGTAGTTCTGGGCCTTCTGGTGCTCGGGGGCCAGGTCGGTGGCGGTCTCGAACTCGCGGGCGGCCCGCTGGAGCGCGTTCGTCTTCAGGTACACCAGCCCCAGGTTGACCCGAAGTGTCGGGTCCACCGGGTTGTCGCGCACCAGCATTTCGTACAGCTCGGCCGCCCGGTCGAACTGGCCGAGCTTGAAGTAGCAGAGGCCCAGCAGGTTCTGGGCCTTCTCCATGCGGGGCTGGAGCTGGTGGGCACGCTCCAGGAATGGCTGAGCCTCGTGGACCCGGCCTGCGGCCAACAGCTCACCACCGCGGGAGAGCTGCTGGAGGAACTCATCATCAGCGGGGCTCGTCTCCCCCCGCCCCTTCGCGCGCGTCGTCATTCTGGGATGTGGGCTCGCTGGGGCCGCTCGCGACGGCCGCCTCGCGCTCCTTGTAGTGGTAGTAGAGCTTGAGCACCTTGCGCACGTACCCCTGCGTCTCCTCGTAGGGGGGGACCTTGCCGCCGTAGCGCTTCACCGCCTCGGGCCCCGCGTTGTACGCGGCAATCATCTTCACCATGTCGCCGTCGAACATGTTGGCGAGCACACGCAGGTAGCGCACCCCGCCCTCGATGTTGTCGCGCTCGTCGAAGATGTCCTTCACGTACATCTCCGACGCCGTGGCCGGCATGAGCTGCATCAGCCCGCTGGCGCCCTTGTGGCTGAGCGCGTTCGGGTTGAAGTTGCTCTCGGTGTGCATGATGGCCCGCACCAGCGCCGGTGGGATGCGATAGCGCAGCGCCGCGGCGGTGATGTGCGGGTCCAGCTCCGGCGGTGTCCGCTTGCGGCCCACCACCGGCGTGTTCTTCGCGGGCGCCTTGGTGAACGTGCCCTTCAGCGTCTTCGCCCGCTTGCCGCGGCTGGGCTGCACGTTCGTGTAGACGATGGTGCCGTCCTTCTCGACGTACCGGTAGATGGCGTCCGCCCCCGCCGAAAGGGGCAGGGTCAGCAGCGCGGTGGCAAGGAACGCGGAGGGTGCACGCATATCGGCCCACGAACCTTAGACACCCGCGGGAAAGTCCTCAAGAAAACGCCTTGTTTCCAGCACTTACAGTCGCTAAGGCTGCTCACCATGCCCCATCGGTTCGATTTCCTGGTCCTGGGAGGCGGCGTGGCGGGCCTCTCGTTCGCCCTCCAGGCGGCCCGCCATGGCACGGTGGCCATCCTCACCAAGCGCGACCGTTTCGAGAGCAACACCGCCTACGCCCAGGGAGGCATCGCCAGCGTGCTGGCGCCCACGGACTCGTTCGAGGCGCACATCGAGGACACGCTGGTCGCAGGTGCGGGGCTGTGCCACCGCGACGCGGTGGAAGTCACGGTGAAGGAAGGTCCGGCCCGCGTGCAGGAGCTGGTCGGCCTGGGAGCGGACTTCAACCGCCACATCACCGGCGAGTTCGACCTGACCCGCGAGGGGGGCCACTCCGCGCGCCGCATCATCCACTCGGGGGACATCACCGGTCGCGAGGTGCAGCGGGCCCTGCTCGCCGCCTGCGACGAGGCGCCCAACATCACCTTCTTCCAGCACACGGCCGCCATCGACTTCATCCTGGACCGGAAGCTGCCCTCCCCCGGCGTCAGCCGCTGCCTGGGCGTCTATGCGCTGCTGGAGTCCGGCGTCATCGAGCGCTTCCTGGCCAAGGTGACGGTGCTGGCCACGGGCGGCGCGGGCAAGGTGTACCTGTACACGTCCAACCCGGACGTGGCCACCGGCGACGGTGTGGCCATGGCGTACCGGGCGGGCGCCAAGGTGGCGAACATGGAGTTCTACCAGTTCCACCCCACCTGCCTGTACCACCCCGAGGCCAAGAGCTTCCTCATCAGCGAGGCGCTGCGCGGCGAGGGCGGCAAGCTGAAGCTCAAGAGCGGCGCGTCCTTCATGGAGCGCTACCACCCCATGGCCGAGCTCGCCCCACGCGACGTGGTGGCGCGCGCCATCGACGCGGAGATGAAGCGCACGGGTGACGACTGCGTCTACCTGGACATGACGCACCTGGGCCGCGCCTTCCTCGCCGAGCGCTTCCCCAACATCTACGCCACCTGCAAGGCCTTCAACATCGACATGGCGGTGCAGCCCATCCCCGTCGTCCCCGCGGCGCACTACATGTGCGGCGGCGTGGTGACGGACCTGGAGGGGCGCACCAACGTGCCGGGCCTGTACGCCATTGGCGAAGTCACCTGCACTGGTCTGCATGGCGCCAACCGGCTCGCGTCCAACTCGCTGCTGGAGGGGCTGGTGTTCGGCCACCGGGCCGTCCAGGTGGCCGCCGAGGAGGTGCGCGCCCAGCCCGTCCCGGCCGAGGACCCGCCGGCGTGGGACCCGGGCAGCGCGGTGGAGTCCGACGAGAGCGTCGTCGTCACCCACAACTGGGACGAGATTCGCCGCCTCATGTGGAACTACGTGGGCATCGTCCGCACCGACAAGCGGCTGATGCGCGCGCGCCGGCGGCTGGAGCTGCTGCGCGAGGAGATTCGCGACTACTACTGGCGCTTCAAGGTGACCCGCGACGTCATCGAGCTGCGCAACATCGCCGACGTGGCCTACCTCATCGTCGACTGCGCCAGCCGCCGCAAGGAGAGCCGCGGCCTGCACTACACGCTGGACTACCCTCACACGGACGACCACCGCTGGCTGCGGGACACCGTCGTCTCCCGGGAGCCCTGAGCGCCCATGTCCTCGCGCCCGCGCCGCATTCTCGACGCTCCCCCCTCCGGCCCCGGCGGTGAAGGCCCCGGTCCGCAGCAGCCCGTCCAGGGCCCGCCGCTTCCCCGCCCCTGGGTGTGCTACGCCATCATCGCCGGCGCGGTGGGCATGTTCCTGGCAGAGCAGTTCCTGCCCCTCTCCCAGCTCGTCCAGAGCCCCCATGGGACAATGCGGATTCCGCCCCTGGGCCTGTACGGCCCCGCCGTCCAGTCGGGCCAGTACTGGCGGCTGCTGGGCGCGGTGCTGGAGCACGGCGGCCCCATCCACCTGCTCTTCAACATGTCGGTGGTGGTGACGCTGGGCTTCACGCTGGAGCGGGGCATCGGCAGCTTGCGCTTCCTTGGCCTGTCGCTCGTCACGGCCCTGGGGGCGTCTGCCTTCTCGCTGATTTTCGACTTCGACGTGCCCACCGTGGGCGCGTCCGGCATGATTCTCGGGTGGGCGGGAGCCATGCTGCCCGTCGCCACGCGCGAGGGCCGCCGCGACTTGTTCATCTGGCTGGCGCAGGTCGCCGTCCTCAGCCTGCTGCCCTTCGTGAGCTGGGCGGGACACCTGGGCGGGTTCCTCTTCGGCCTGCCGTGCGGCCTGGCCCTGCGCCTGGGGCGTCAGGTGTACGCACGGGCCCTCCCCATCATCCTCTTTCTCACGCTGGTGGTGGCGCTCTACGCGGCCCACCCTGAACGGCGTGGAGGCCTGTGACATGGAAGTGCGAAGCGTCTGCGTGTTCTGCGGCTCCCGGCCCGGCGCACGCCCTGAATACATGGAGGCCGCCACGCGCATGGGCGCCGAGCTGGCGCGGCGCGGACTGACGCTCGTCTACGGCGGCGCCAGCGTGGGCCTCATGGGCGCGGTGGCTGACGGCGCGCTGGCCGCTGGAGGCCAGGTGGTGGGCGTGCTGCCCGGCTTCCTTGGCGCCAAGGAGCTGGCGCACCGGGGCCTCACCGAGCTGCACTCGGTGGGCTCCATGCATGAGCGCAAGGCGCTGATGGCGGAGCGCTCCGACGCCTTCATTGCCCTGCCCGGCGGCTTCGGCACGCTGGATGAGCTCTTCGAAATCGTGACCTGGGCCCAGCTCGGCTTGCACCGCAAGCCCATGGGCCTACTGGACACGCGCGGCTTCTTCCAACCCCTGCTGGCCATGGCGCGACACCATGCGGAGGAAGGCTTCGTGCCCGTGGAGCAGGCCGTGCCCTTCGCCGTGAGCGACGCGCCCGCGGAACTCGTGGACCGCCTGCTGGCGGGCCCGACGATGCCGCCCGCCGAGAAGTGGCTGAAGCGCACCGGCCAGACGTGAGGTGCGCGCGCTACTGCGCGTTCACCGTCATCTCCGCCTGGCCCAGGGTCGACGCCATGCGGAACGTCACCTTCTCGGTGCCGGGAGGGATGACGGGCCGCCCGTCGGACATCTGCATGGGGAACTGCACCTCCCAGCCCACCCAGAAAATCGACGTGTAGGGGTAGTACGCCCGCGTCTGGAGGTTCACCCGGCCCAGCCTCCGGATGCGCGACGGCGTCACCTCACCGGCGGGCGTCACCAGCGCCAGGCGCCAGATGGAGTGCTTGTAGTCGAAGTCCGCGTAGGAGGAGTCGTTGAAGTGCACGCCCAGGAAGAACTCGTGGGACTGCGTGGCCTTCGCACGCTCCTCCGCGAGCATCTGCTCCACCTTCGGCGCCGGCAGCTGCTGGAACGCCGCCTGGCGATGCACGCGCGCCTCACGGAAGGCCACCGTCTGGAGCGTCACGGCCGCGAACACGCGCGTGTCGAAGCCGTCGTAGATTTCGTGACGGCCGCTGTAGCGCGCCAGGATCTTCCGGTAGGAGTGCTCGGCGTGCTCGTCCGGGAGCGACGGCGGCGGGTCCGAGATGGCGGTCGGCGGCGTGGTGACACACCCCGCCAGCAGCCCCAGCAGGGCCGCGGTGACGAAACGACGCTTCACGGAATGAAGTCCTTGCGGGTGAACAGCGTGTGCAGCCGGTGGCCCGCGGCCTCCACCGCTTCACGTCCACCCTCCAACCGGTCCACCAGCGCGAAGGCGCCCAGCACCTTCAGGCCTTCCAGCTGCGCGCGCTCGATGGCCTTGAGCGTGGAGGCGCCCGTCGTCACCACGTCCTCCACGATGGCCACCGCGGCGCCCTGCCCCAGGCCACTCAGACCTTCAATCCACTGGCCAGTGCCGTGACCCTTGGGCTCCTTGCGCACGATGAAGGCGGCCAGGGGGGTGCCGGAGAGATAGCCCGTGAGGCTCACCGCGGACGCGAGAGGGTCCGCGCCCAGCGTGAGGCCGCCCACGCCCACGGCCTCGGGGGCCTCGCGGCGGATGGCCTCCAGGAACAGCCGGCCAATGAGGAAGTGGCCCTCGGCCAGCAGCGCCGTGCGCTTGCAGTCGATGTAGAAGTCCGACTCCTTGCCGGACGAGAGCACCACACGGCGCCGCTCGAAGGAGCGCTCCGTGAGCAGCTCCAGCAGCCGGGCGCGGTCACGCGCGAGCGGTTCCACCATGGCTTACAGCCCCTCCAGGTAGGTGACGAGCTCCGACGAGTACCGCAGCTGCATCAGGAGCTCCGCCTTGCGGGACTCGTCCAGCGCGGCGAACACGTCCGCCAGCAGCGAGAGGTCCTGGTTGATGGCCCCGAGCCGCTGCGCCACCTCCTGCGCCAGCTCGTCCGCATCAATCTCTTCCTCGACGCCTTCGGGCGCCAGGGTGTCCTCGGTCGCCAGCGCCTTCTCGAGCATGTCGCGGACGGCAGCGCTCAACCGGCCCTGCGCCTCCAGCTCGTCACGCTTGGCCTCGAGCACCTCCGGCCCCACGGGCGTGGCGTGAATCGCCTCCGCCAGTGACATCACCAGGGCGTCCTCGTCCGTGAGTCGCAGATGGATGCGCGCCTGCACCGCGTCCCGCTTGAGGAAGCGCAGCGCCGCCACGCGCCGGAAGCCGCAGACCAGCTGGTAGCGGTCCTCCCCCGCCGGGCGGACGTCCACTGGGAACAACTGCCCCAGCCGCGCGATGTCCGTGGCCAGCCCCGACACATCGCCCTCCGGCCGGAGCCGGAACGCGGTGTCGTCCTGGAGCTTCTCCAGCGGCAGCAGCACCGTGGTCACCCGGCCCGCCAGGCGCTCCTCGGGCGCGGCGAGCACGTCCGCCGGGGCTTCCTCGTCGTCGGGCGTGTCCTCCGCGGCGGCGCCTTCCTTGCCGGCCTCCGGCTCGCCCGTCCAGAACGTGCCTTGGGGCGGCGTCTCCAGGCCTGGCGCCGACGCCCTGGCCGCCGCTCCCGCGTCGGCCTCGGGCCCCGTGGCGTCGCGCTCACCCTCCGCGCGAGCTCCGCCACCCTCGGATTCGCTACCACCCTGCCCATGGGACTCACTCACGGCCTGGTGCTCGCCCTGCGCATGAGACTCACCCTTGGCGTGTGGCTCCCCCTGGCCCGGAGCATCCCCCGCGGCCGGAAGTCCACCCTCCTTCGAACCTGTCTGTGTCTGCGCATCGCCGGAGGCAGAGACCTCGGAGGTCTGCGCATCCCGGTTGCCACTGCTGGCTTCGGACGCGCCTTCCGGCCGGGGCGCTGCGTCCGAAGCCAAGGCATCGTCGCGGCGCTCGCCAAAGCCCGAGGGCGCTTCATCTCCACCCGGGCCCTGCGAGCCCTGGGCAGACGAGCCCTCCGGCCCCTGGGCCTGCTGGTTAGCAGCAGCTCCGGAAGCCTCCTCGCCCTCCGAGGCGCCCTGGACAGACGACGTGCCCTCCGCGCCCTGGCCCTCCTGGCCGGCAGCAGCCCCGTGGGCCTCCGTACCTGAAGAGGCGTCCTGGGCAGGCGCTACCGCGGATCCGTCGCCGTGGCTCCCCTCTCCTGAAGGAGCCTGGACACCGTCCTGTCCGGACGACGCCTGCGAGCCACCCTCGGGCCCAGCACCCGCCGTCCCATCCTGTCCATCAACCCTGTGCTCGGCGTCCATGGTGGCACCCCTGATATGCCCACGCACCCGCACCGCCAGCGACTGACGGCGCGGGCAGCGCGCGCTAGCGGGTCTTCTTCTTCACCACGACCTTCTTCTTCGCGCCAGCACCCACCAGGACTGGCGTTGGCGGCTCAGCGGCGCCCGCCTGGTCAGCCGGCGGCTCCGGTCGCTCGACGCGCGTCGGCGGAGGCGGCGGCAGCGGCTTGCTTCCCAGGCCACCCAACCCCGGACGGGTGATGGGCGCCGAGGGGCGCGTCACCGCGGGAGGCGCCGAGGGGCGCGCGGGCGGGGGCGGAGGCGTCGGACGCGCCGGTGGAGGCGGCGGCGTCGGGCGCGCGGTCGGAAGGGCCGGACGCGTCGGGGTCGCCGTGGGACGGCTCACCGCCGTGGGACGGACCACCGCGGGGCGCTCGGCCGGCAGACGGCCCGGCTCCACATCGCCCATGTCCACGCGGCCGCGGAAGCTGGCGCCGTCCACGATGATGACGCGCGGGGCGCGGATGTCGCCCACCATGCGGCCCTCGCGGGTGAGCTCCACGCTCTCGGTGGCGTTGATGTTGCCCACCACCACGCCACTGACGATGGCGTTCTTCACCGCCACGTTGGCCTTCACCACGCCCGAGGGCTCCACGATGAGGGTGCGGCTGAGCGTCAGCTCACCCTCGACGCGCCCACGGACCGTGAGGTCCTCGTCGCCCGTCAACCGACCGCTGATGAGGATGGAAGGCCCCACCACGGTGTTGTCGACGGCGTTGCTGCCTGAGAGCTCCTTCGCGGTGGCCACGAATCAGCGCTCCTTCATGTCCATGTCGACGTTGCCCTTGAAGGAGGCACCGTCGGCGATGAGGATTCGGGGCGCCTTGATGTCGCCCACCACGCGGCAGTCCGTCTTCAGCTCCACCTTGTCGCTGGCGACGATGTTGCCCGTGACGCGGCCGGCGATCTCCACGTTCTGCGTCTCGATGTCCGCCTCGACGACGCCGCTGCCCTCCACATAGAGGCTTTCCTTGAGGGAAATCTTCCCCTTCACGGTGCCCTGGATGACCAGGTCCTCGTCGCCGGAGATCTCCCCGTCGATGACAATGCTCGAGCCAATGACCGTATTCGCCATGAGTGTTGTCCGCCTCTAGAAAGGTGTGTGCCGTGTCGTGCGCGGCGTGAAGCTCAAATGTCGTCGGGAAGCCGTACGTCCATTTCGATGGAGCCGTTGAACACAGCGCCGTCCTCGATGATGACGCGCGGCGCCTTGATGTCGCCGGCCACCTTGGCCGAGGCGTTGATGGCCACCCGCGACGAGGCGTCGATGTTGCCGCTGGCCTCGCCGTTGATGGTCAATTCCTCGGCGCGGATGTCCGCCTGCACCTTGCCGGTGCCCTCGATGGTGAGGTGGTTCTTCAGGGCAATCTGCCCTTCCACCCGTCCCTCGATCACCAGGTCCCCACCTCCCGTGAGGTTGCCCTTGATGACGATGCCCTTGCCGATGATGCCCGTTTCACCCGTTGCCATGCGGTGACCTCACCCAGCGCCAGCTCCTCCCGAGGAGCCGGGCGACCTGATTATGTCAGAGATGCGCGGAGATCCAGCCGGAGATATCCCGGAACACCTCCGCACGGCCCACCTCGTTGAGCGGCTCATGCCGCATTCCGGGGTACTCCTTGAACTTCTTGTCCACCGAACCGGCCCGCTCGAAGTACTCCCGAGCCGCCACCGGAGCCGCTACTCCATCCTCGGCGCCGCACAGCACGAACAGCGGCACTTGAATCTTCGGCGCCAGCAGCACGGCCCGGGCCTGCGCCTGGGTGGATTGGATGAACCACCGCGGCGTGGCGATGGCCTGGTGGAGCGGATCCGCCCGGGTGACCCGCTGGACCTCTTCGTCGTGGGTGAGGTCCTCCACCTTCAGCCCCGAGGCGATGTTCAGCCACGGCACCACCTTCCCCACCGCCTTCGCCGCCATCACCTTCACCGCCGGCGGGGTGATGGCCAGCTTCAGGTACGGGGCTGACAGCACCAACCCCGCCAGCCCCTCCACCTGCTGGCTGGCGGCCCACGTCGCCGCCATCAGCCCCCCGTGGCTGTGCGCCAGCATGAAGGCCTTCTTGCCCTCGGACACCGCGCGGACCCGCTCCCAGAAGACCTCCAGGTCGTCCAGGTAGTCTGGCCACTTCTCGCAGTACGCCCGGCGCCCGTCCGCGCGGCCATGGCCCCGGTAGTCGAAGCCGTGCACCGCGAAGCCGTCCGCCAGGAGGGCGTCCGTCACGAAGGCATAGCGGCCGAAGTGGTCACCGTACCCGTGAACCACCGCGACATGCGCACGGGGCTCGGCGTCTGGAAGCAGTGACTTCCAGTACAGCCGCGTCCCGTCCCTGCCGGGGAAGAAGCCCTCGTCGTGACGCACCATAGGCGCAGCAACTTACCGGTCCGGAGCACGCGTGGGTAGCGCCTTGAGCTTGCGTTCCAGCGCGGCACGCTGGCCCGGGGGCTCGGCGGACTCGGGGTCCAGCGTCAGCACCTCCAGCGCGCGCCGCCAGGCCGCCGCGGCGTCGTCCACCCGGGACGCCCGTTGATACGCATCCCCCAGGTGTTCGAGGATGACGGGCTCGTCCGGAGCCAGGGTCGAGGCCTGCTCCAGCGCCTCCACGGCCCGCGCGTACTCGCCGCGCCGGAAGTAGACCCAGCCCAGCGAATCCAGATAGGCCCCGTTCTCCGGCCGCAGCTCCAGCGCGCGCCGCACGCGCCGCTCGGCCTCGTCCAGGTTCTGCCCCGCCTGCGCCAGCAGGTAGCCAAGGAAGTTCAGCGCCGCGGCATGGTCCGGCGACAGCGCCAGCACCGCCCGCATGCGGGCCAGGGCGCCGTCGAGGTCCCCCTGCCGCTCGTGCGCCGCGCCCAGCACGTAGTGCAGGTCCTCGTCCCGGGGGAAGCGCGCCACCACGTCGCGGAGCAGGCGCAGGGCTTCGGCCCCCCGGCCCTGGCGGTGGAGCAAGGCCGCCAGGGCGTCGTACAGCGCCGCCGAGGGGCCCTCGACCAGGGCCTCGCGCAATACCGCCTCCGCGCGGCCCGGCGTGCCACCGCGCTCCAGGGCACGGGCGTACTGCGTGAGGACGTCCACGTCCCCGGGTGCGTCCTGCAGGGCGGCCCCGAACAGCGTGAGGGCGCGCGAGTGCTCACCGACCAGGGACAGGCTGCGCGCCCGGCGAAGGCGCGCGTCGGCGTAGACGTCCGACGCCGGGGGCACGGCGGCGAAGGCCTCCGCCGCGTCCGCGAAGCGGCGCATTCGCTCGTGCACGAGCCCCGCGTAGTAGGACAGCCGGGGCTCGCCTGGGTCTCCGCGCCGCGCGGCCTCCAGCACCTCCGCGGCCGCCGTCGGCTCGCGCGCCGCGAGGTAGCTGAAGGCCACGCGCACCGGCATCTCCGGCTCGGAGGAGAGCGAGAGCAGGCGGTCGAAATACGCCCGCGCCCGGACGACGGAGCCGGCCTTCAACGCCGCGCGGCCGGCGGCGAGCAGCACCTCCTGGCTGTCCGGATCCCGCTCCAGCGCCCGGGCCAGGGACTCCTCGGCCAGGGCGGGCCGGCCCGTGTCCTCGTAGAGCTGCGCCAGCGCGGTCAGCACCTCCACGTCACCCGGGGCCCGGGCCGCGGCCTCCACCAGCAGCCGCTCGGCGCGCGCCGTGTCGCCCTGCTCCGCCAGGGCCAACCCCAGGCGCTGGTAACCCGAGGCCTCCCCTGGCAGCGCCTGGGCCAGCGCCTCCACCACCTTCACCGCCGCGTCCGGCGCCCCCAGCTCCAGGTGGAGCTGGGCCATCACCAGGTAGGCCTCCGGCTCTCGCGGCTTCAGGGATATCGCACGACGCAGGTGCAGCCGGGCCCGGGCGAAGCGCTTCGACTCCATGAGCACGCGGCCCAGCAGAACGTGTCCCGGGTAGTAGGACGGCGAGCGCAGCACGGCCCGCCGCAGCTCACGCTCCGCGCGGGTCAGGTCGCCCAGACGGGCGTACTCCTCGCCCAGCCGGGTGAGCAGCAGGGGGTTGCCGTCATCCGTGGCCAGGGCCAGGCGCAGCGCGTCCACCGCGCCCCGGTGGTCCCCCGTGTGGTGCCTCAGCCGGGATTCGAGGAAGTTCGTGTAGCTGGCGGACGAGGCGTAGTGCCCATCATCCGAGGCCGCCGCGTCGATGGCCTCCCGCATGGCCTCGCGATCCACCCTCGGCCGCCGGGACGGAGCGGCCGCGAGGGCACCCGGCGCCACGAGGGCGGCCAGCAAGGCGGTCACGAGAAGGCGGGGCGAGCTCACGCAAGCACGAGTCTAGCGTGAGCCCGTCCGGCATGCAGTCGCCTCAGGCGTCCTCGGGGCCGGGCGCGCCCAGCTTCTCCAGCAGCTTCTCCACCGAGTCGCTGTCCTGACTCACGTCCGCCACCGCCGACCGGTACTCCGTGTCCGTCACCTTCTCCACATCCGGCAGCATGCGGTTGATGACGGCGCGCGCGGCCTCGGCCGTGCACTCCGGCAGGACGACGGCGAACAC
Source organism: Pseudomyxococcus flavus (assembly GCF_050038885.1). Taxonomy (NCBI): domain Bacteria; kingdom Pseudomonadati; phylum Myxococcota; class Myxococcia; order Myxococcales; family Myxococcaceae; genus Pseudomyxococcus; species Pseudomyxococcus flavus. The sequence continues at coordinate 9,434,293 of NZ_CP143624.1, forward strand.
ACCTCCGCCCAGGTGGGAGATGGCATCCGGGTGGCGCACCCGCTTGCGCATGATGTCGGCGATGTTGGACGGCACCGGGTCCACCGGCCGGTCGGGCCGGAGCACCGCGAGGCTGAGCGCGCGGTGGTAGCGCCGGCTGCGAGCCACCTCCTGCTCCAGCCGCAGCAGCAGGCCGCGCCGATCATGCAGCCCTGTCGCGGGGTCGCTGCCCGTGCGCCGCTGGAGGGCGCTGACCTTCTCCTTCTCCTGCTGCTCGCGCTCGCCCTGGCGCAGCTTGAGCGCGCGCTCGGTGCGGTTGAGGAGCTCCACCGCGTTGAACGGCTTGCTCATGTAGTCCACCGCGCCCAGGTTCAGCGAGCGGACCTTCTCCGCCACACCTTGGTGGGCGGACAGCAGGATGACGGGGATGCGCGCGGTGTCCGTCGAGGACTTGAGCGCCATGGCCGCGTCCAGCCCGTCCAGCTTGGGCAGGAACACGTCCATGACCACCAGGTCCGGCCGCTGCGCCTTCGCACGGGCCAGGCCCTCGGCGCCGTCGCGCGCCACTTCCACGCGATACTTGGAGCGCAGCACCTCCGACAGCACCGCGGCGATCTCGGGCTCGTCCTCCACCACCAGCACGCGCGGCTGCTCCTGCGGGCTGGACGCGGCGGCGGGCGGCGGACGCGGGTTGCGCGCCGCCTCCTGCGCCAGCGGCAGCGTGAAGACGAAGATGCAGCCGGTGTCCGGCGGGCTCTCCGCCCAGATTTCACCGCCGTGCAGCTCCACGAACTCCTTGCAGATGGCCAGCCCCAGCCCGGTGCCCTTGCCGCCGTGGCGGTAGCGGTCGAAGACGAGGTGCAGTTCGTCCGGCGGGATGCCCACGCCGTCGTCCTGCACGCACACCTTGGCCGCGTCCCCGTCGGGGCGGCCCAGCCGCTGGGTGCTCACCACCACCTCGCCGTCCTGCCGCGCGTGGTGGATGGCGTTGGTGATGAGGTTCTGCAGCACCTCGTGCAGCTTCACCTCGTCACCGATGAGCATCAGGCTGTCCGGGCAGTCGGCGCGCAGCGACACGCCCCGGTCCGCGGCGAGGATCTCCAGCTCGCTGACGGCGTCGCGGCACAGCTGCGCCACGTCCAGCACGCGCGGCTCAATGGACAAGCGGGCGGCCTCGCCCTTGCCCTTCTCCAGCAGGGACTCCACCAGGCCGAGGATCTTCTTGCCCTGGCGGATCATCGCCTCGGCGGACTGGCGCTGCTGCGGCTCCAGCGGGCCCTCCTGGAGGAGGCGGCCGTGCCCCAGGAGCACCTGGAGCGGCGCCCGCAGGTCATGGCTGCACACCGCGATGATCTCGTCCTTGAGCCGGTTGAGCTCCTTCAGCCGGCGGTTGGCCTCGTTCAGCTCCTGGTAGCGCTGGACGTAGGCCTCCTCCAGGTCCTCGCGCTTCTTCTTCACCGCCGTGTGCAGGCGCGCGTTGCGGATGGAGTTGGCCAGCACGCCGGCCACGGCCTGCGCGAACTCCTGCTCGTCGCGGCCGAACGACGCATCCGCGCGCGACACGCGCAGGAACAGCGCGCCCAGCAGGTCGCCCTGGCAGATGAGCGGCTGCACCAGGATGGACTTCACGCCCAGGGGCAGGATGCTGGTGCGGACCTCCGCCATCAGCGGGTCCCGCTGCGCCTCGTCGATGACCACCGCCTCCCGGGTCTCCAGCGCCCTGCGCAGCTCCGGGTAGCGCATCACCTCGATGTCCAGCTGGACGAGGCTCGGGTCCTCCTGCGTGGCCACCACCTTGGCCGTCCGGGCGTGGCTGCCCTCCACCAGCACCACCGAGCACCGGTCCGTCCCCGTGACGCGCCCCACCTTGTCCACCGCGATGCGGAGGATCTCCTCCAGCTCCAGCGAGCTGGTGGCCGCCTGGGTGATTTCGAGCAGCATCCCCATGCGCAGGCGGATGCGCTCCTCCCGGTCGCGGAGCCGGCCCACGCGCAGCGCCGCCTCCAGCCGGGGGACGACCTCGTCCGCGCTGCGGATCCAGTCGTCCACCGCCAGCCGCTTGAAGGCCTCGGCCGAGCGCGTGCGGCCCAGGTCCACCAGCACCGGCAGGCGCTGCAGACGGTCCACCTTGCGCAGCGACTCCAACATCTCCGCCGCCCGTTTCGCCGTCACCGCCAGCAGGACGACCTCCGGCTGCAACGTGTCGGCGACCTGCGCCAGCCCGCTCTCCTTCTCCGTCGACGCACACTGGTAGCCGCTCGACGTGAGCCGCTCCATGAGCGCATCGCCCGCCTCCTTGGCGGCCACCACCAGCACGCGTCCCCGCTGATCAGCCTGCATCTCGACTCTCACGGTGAACCCCAGCCCTGGCGACAAGCCCCCGGGTAGAGGGGCTGCAAATACCCGCTGCGTGCGAAAGAGTTCATGGTTCGGATCCCGATCATGCCGCTGAACACGCCCTGGAGCCAGAACGGCGGGCATGGGTGGGAGGATGTGGCCGCCCGCGAGCCGCGCACGGCCGCCCGGCCCACCGCCAATCAGGCGCCAGCCGGGCTGTGGTTGCAACTCCCGGCGCACCCCGTCGATGTGATGCCGCCCACCGCAATGTGGTCCCGACGGCGCGGCCGGAACTACCACAGCCCGGGGCCCTTGGGGGACGTTCTGCACCTGGGCCCGGTGCCGGAGGGGCCCGCCACCGCGGCGGGCATGGATGCCTGGGACGCCACGTACGGGATAGAGTCCGGCGCCATGGCCCTCCCTTCCCTGATGCGGCGCGCGCGACGCCCCGCCCTTCTCGTCGCCAGCAGCCTGGCCGCTGCCTGTGGTGGCAGCGAACCGCCCCCTCCCACGCCCGAGCCTCCCCAGGTCGCCCTCTCGGTTCCCGCGGGCATCATCGCGGACGACAAGCTCCAGGTCATCGTCACCGTGTCCGGCTGCGAGGACGGCTCGGCGCTCAACGTCAATGACCGGGAGACCCTGCTGCGGACCTTCTCTCACAGCGGCGGCACCATGACGCTGACGCTGGAGCGCAACGACATCCCCTACGCCACCGTGGGCCTGGCCGCGAACCTGTCGCTGAACGCGGTGGCCACGTGCTCGGATGGCCGCACCAACCGCTCCCAGCCCACGCCCGTCACCTACTTCCCGGTGCAGCGGCGCATCGTGGAGCCGCAGAACGCCGGCCAGGTCGTCACCGACCACTTCGTCATCGACGGCACGCCGACCAACCCGACCTTCCTCGGCTGCGGCGTCCCGGACACGGAGATCTCCACGCTGTACCGGGTGGACGTCAGCGGCAACGTGACGGGCACCGTCGGGATGCCGGTGACCTGTACCCCCGAGACGGTCATCACCGAGCGCAACCCCGTCAGCGGCAAGCGCTGGGTGTGGACGCCCAACGTGGGCGCCTTCGCCGTGGACTCCGAGCTGCGCATCACCGCCCGGACGACGACGGACATCGAGCCCACGCAGCTCACCGTGCTGGCCAATGGCGATGCCATCATCGTCAACCGCATCGACGAGGTGCGCCGGCTGTCGCACAACCCCGACGGTACGTCGGAGAGCATCGCCGAGGTCAGGTGGCTCTACGCGCCCGCCACGCTGGAGAGCGTCATCGCACCGCCCCTCGTCCGCGAGGACGGCGTCATCCTCATCGCCTCCCTCGGGCCAGGGCCGGACGCCTTCCGCACGGATGTCACGGTGACGGAGATTGAGGCAGAGCAACCATCGGAAGTCGCGGAGGCTCGTGCAGCCTACAAGCTGCGGACCTTCTCCCGGAACGAGCGCCTGCCCCTGGGCGCCTTCAACGACACTGGCAGCACACTCTACCTGGGCCTCCAGCTCGGCTCGGAGCAGTCGCAGGTCATCGCGTGCGATGCGGACCATGACGAGTGCGAGGGCCCACAGCTTCAGTGGACCAGCCCCGCGTTGCCGGTGCCGCTCGCGCACGTCCTCTACCACCCGGCCGCCTCGCGCGTGGTGGCGGTGGGGCAGCAGCGCGTCTGGTTCCTCGACGCGTCAGGGCAGATTCGCAACCGGGACAACCGGTCCATCGACGCGAATGGCGCGCTGAACGTGCTCCAGGTCCTGCGCCGGCCGAACTCGCCGGAGCTCTACCTGCTCAACGCGCCCGCGCGCGGCCTGGATGGCTACCCCACCCTGCCCAACGAAATCGTCGCGGTGGACCAGACCGCCAGCGGCGAGGCGCGCGAGCTGTTCCGTCACCAGGTGGTCGGCAGCCTGGGCGGCGCGCTGGCCCCGGATGGGCGCCTGTGGATTCGCACCGGCTTCGACCTGGTGCAGACGCTGCCGCTGTCCGACTACCGCCGCTATCGGCCGTAACGAACACGAGCGCACGCGCCCGCTCAGGGCCTGCTGGCGACGAGGAGCGCCTCCACGTTTCCAGCGGGCCCGGGCACCGTCGAGTCCATCAGCCCGAGCACCTCCAGCCCCTGCTCGCGCACGAACGCCGTCACCGTGTCGATGGCGTCCTGCCGGGCCGCGGCGTCGCGCACCACGCCGCCCTTCCCCACCCGGTCCGGCCCCACCTCGAACTGGGGCTTCACCAGCGCCACCAGCAGGCCGCCCGGCTCCAGGTACGTCAGCACCGACGGCAGCACCTGCGTGAGGGAGATGAAGCTCACGTCGATGACGACGACGCCCACCTTCTCCGGCAGGTCCTCGTCCGTGAGGTAGCGCGCGTTGACGCGCTCGCGCGAGCGCACCCGCGGGTCCGTGCGGAGCTTCTCGTGGAGCTGCCCGTAGCCCACGTCAATCGCATGCACGCGAACGGCGCCGTGCTGGAGCAGGCAGTCCGTGAAGCCACCGGTGCTGGCGCCGATGTCCGCGGCCACCCTGCCCCGGACGTCGAGCCCGAAGCGGTCGATGGCGCCCTTGAGCTTGAGGCCGCCGCGCGACACGTAGGGCAGCACCTCGCCCTTGAGGCGCAGCTCCGCTTCCTGCGGAATCAGCGTGCCGGGCTTGTCCACGCGCTGGTCATCCACCACGACCTGGCCCGCCAGGATGAGCGCCTGGGCCTTGGTGCGCGACTCCGCGAGCCCGCGCTCCACCACCAGCACGTCCAGCCGCTCCTTGCGAGGCTTCACCGCCCGCCTCCTTCCAGCAGCGCGCGGCCCGCGCGACGCAGGCCCGCCGCATCCAGCCCCAGCTCCGCGCGCTGCACCCGCGCGTCGCCATGGGGCACGAACGCGTCCGGCATGCCCACCAGCCGGACCCGCGTCAGGACACCGTGAGCGGCGAAGAGCTCCAGCACCGCGCTGCCCAGCCCGCCCCGCGTCGTGCCCTCCTCGGCCACCACCACGGGCCCGGCCCTCCCCGCCTCGAGCAGCGCGGCTTCATCCAGCGGCGAGGCCCGGCGCGCGTCCAGCACGCTCCACCCCGGCTCCTCCCGTGCGGCCTCCAGCGCGGCAAGGCCCAGGGGCCCCAGCGTCACCAACGTCAGCCGGGGCGACTCCGCACGCAGGAGCCACCGCGCCCCGGCCAGTGGAGCGTCACCAGCCTCCGTGCCCGGCGGCAGGGAAGGCAGCGTGCCGCGAGGGAAGCGGATGACGGACGGGTGCGGCGCCGCCAGGGCCGTGTCCAGCATGGGCGCCAGGTCCTCGCCCACCATGGGGGACCACAGGTGCAGGTCCGGCATCGCGCGCAGCGAGGCCACGTCATACGTGCCCTGGTGGGTGGCCCCGTCCGCGCCCACGAGCCCCGCCCGGTCCACGGCGAAGACGACGGGCAGCCCCGGCAGGCACACGTCGTGGATGACCTGGTCGTACGCGCGCTGGAGGAATGTCGAGTAGATGCAGCACACCGGCCGCGCGCCCGCGGCGGCCAGGCCCGCGCTGAAGGTGACGGCGTGCTGCTCCGCGATGCCCACGTCGTGCACCCGGTCCGGGAAGCGAGCCTTGAGCGCGTTGAGCGCCGAGCCCTCCAACATCGCCGGCGTCACCGCCACCACGCGCGAATCCCGCGCCATGGCGTCCTCCAGCACCGCCGCGAAGGCCTCGCTGAAGGTCCGCTGGCCGCCGCGCGAGCGCACCAGCTTCCCATCCCGCCACTCATACGGCCCCATGGCGTGGCCACGCGTCTGCGTGTCGGCCTCCGCCGGGGGAAAGCCCTTCCCCTTCAGCGTCAGCGCGTGCACCACCACGGGCCGCGACGAGGTCCGGGCGGCGCGCAGCGCTTGAATCAGCGCCCCCAGGTCGTGGCCATCCACCGGCCCCAGGTACGTGAAGCCCAGGCCCTCGAAGAAGGCGCGCGCCTCGCGGGTGCGCAGCAGCGAGGGAATGGCACCCACGTTGGCGCTGATGGACATCTGGTTGTCGTTGAGCACGACGACCAGGGGCAGGTGGCTGCCCCCCGCGTTGTTCAGCCCCTCGAAGGTGAGGCCGCCGGTGAGCCCGCCGTCCCCCAGCACCGCCACCACGTGGCCCCGGTGGCCCAGCATCCGCCGGCCCGCCAGGACACCCAGCGCCGCCGACACCGCCGTGCACGAATGTCCCGCCAGCAGCGCGTCGTGCGGACTCTCGCGCGGGTCCAGGAAGGGCGCGATGCCGCCTGCCTGCCGCAGGGAGTGCATCCGCTCACGCCGCCCGGTGAGCAGCTTGTGCGCGTAGGTCTGGTGCCCCACGTCGAAGAGCAGCGCATCTCCCGGCGAATGGAACACGCGGTGCAGCGCGACGATGAGCTCCACCGCGCCCAGGGACGCCCCCAGGTGGCCGCCCACGCGGCCGCAGATGGAGATGATGTCCTCGCGGAGCTCCTGGCACAGGCGCGGCAGGTCCTCCTCGGGAAGCGAACGGACGTCCGAGGGCGAGCCGATGCGTGACAGCAACTGCGACATCAGGACTTCCGCTCCACCGTGTAGCGCGCCAGCGCCGCCAGCGGCCCGTCCTCGCCCTCCAGCGGGCGCACGGCGGCGATGGCCTCGGCCACCTTGTCGTTCGCGAGCTTCCGGGACGCCTCCAGGCCCACCACGGCCGGGAAGGTGAAGCGGCCCGCCGCCGCATCCGCGCCCGCCGGCTTGCCCAGCTGCTCCGCCGTGGCCGTCACGTCCAGCACGTCGTCCGCGATCTGGAAGGCCAGCCCCACCGCATCGCCGTAGGCTTCGGCGCGCGCCAGCGCGTCCGCGTCGCCCCCTGCCGCCAGCACGCCCATCCGGCAGGCCCCGCGAATGAGGGCGCCCGTCTTCATCCGGTGCAGGCGGATGAGATAGTCCAGGGCGGCGGGACGGTCCTCCGCGATGTCCAGCACCTGTCCGCCCACCATGCCCGCCGCGCCAGACGCCACCGCCAGCTCGCGGCACAGCGCGGCGCGCACGCTCTCGGGGCCGCTGGCCACCAGCGCGAAGGCCTCCGTCAGCAGCGCGTCGCCCGCGAGGATGGCCAGGGGTTCGCCGAACACCTTGTGGCTGGTGGGCCGGCCCCGACGGTAGTCATCGTTGTCCATCGCCGGCAGGTCGTCGTGCACCAGGGAATACGTGTGCACGTACTCCAGCGCGCAGGCCGCATCGCCCGCCACGGCGGACACGGTGCTCCCCCGGGAGACCAGGTCCGCGAAGGTCAGGCAGAGCACCGGGCGCAGGCGCTTGCCTCCCGCCAGCAGCGAGTAGCGCATGGCTTCCACGAGCTTCGGCGGCGTCCCCGCCGGCCCGAGCCGCTCCACGCGCTCGGCCAGCTGGGCTTCGACGCGCGCCACCTGGGCGGCCAGGAAGGTGTTCAGTTGAAACGTTGCCACGAGCGTCCGTGCTCCTCTTATGGAATTTGCGCGGGCACGAGCTCGCGGATGCGGCTGACGAGCTTGTCCATGTCCAGCGGCTTGACGAAATAGTCCGCGGCGCCCACTGCCATGCCGTGCCGCTTGTCCTCGGGCTCACCGCGGCCGCTGATGAAGATGACGGGGATGTCCCGGAACTGCTCGTTCTTCTTCACCGCCCGGCACAGCTCGAAGCCATCAATCCAGGACATGTTCACGTCCAGGAGGATGGCGTGCGGCCGGTGCAGTTGGAGCGACGCGATGAGGCGCAGGCCGTTGGCGGCCAGCGTGACGTCGAAGCCCTCGTCCTCCAGGGCGGCCGCCAGCAGCTCCCGCGTGTCGCGGTCATCATCGACAATGGTGATTTTCGGCTTCGACATGCCGGCATGCACGCGCCCGAGCCACCTAGAACGGGACGTCATCCTCCGGAGGCGGGCGGGGTGCCGGAGCGCGAGGCGCCGCGGGCGTCACGGCAGGCCGCGCGCCCGCCGTCAGGGGCGCCACCACGTCCTTGCCATCCTCGTCCAGGAGGAGCTGCTCGATGCGCTGCTCCGCCTCGGTGAGCAGCTTCTCACCCCGGCGCACCAGCCGGATGCCCTCCTCGAAGGCCTTGAGCGAGTCCTCCAGAGAGAGGTTCCCGCTCTCCAAACGGCCCACCGTCTCCTCGAGCCGGGAGACCACATCCCCGTACTGCTCGGGGGCTTCAGCCTCCGCCACCTTGTCCGCCTTGGGCGCCTTGTCCGACTTCGCCACTGACATCCACCTCCCCGTGTGGGGCGCGGGACTCTAGAGGGTGGCCCGTCAGCAGTCCACCGGCCCTTTCACCGCCGTGACGGTGGCTTCGATTTCTTCACACCCACCCAGAGTCTTCGCTCCATTCGACGCGAGCTTCAGGCCCAGGCGCTCTCCCACCTGGACGTCCGCGCCCGTGCGGACCACCGCGCCGTCGCGCTGGCGGAACACCACCGAATAACCGCGCGACATCACCTTCAACGGACTCATCGCGTCCAGCCGTCCCTCCAGCCGCTGGAAGCGCTTCTGTGCGTCCGCCAGGGCCCCCTGCTGGAGCGCCAGCAGCCGCGCCCGGTGCCCGGCCAGGCGGGCACGCTCGCGCGACACCTGCGCCGCGGGCGACGCCCTCTCGAGCCCCAGCCGCGCCGCCGCCAGGGCCCCCTGCCGCGCCGCCACCCCCGAGCGCACCGCCTCCGACAGCCGCATGGCCAGCTTCAGCAGGTGCGCTCGCTGCTCGCCCAGGCGCGCCTGGGGACGGGCCCGCTGGAGCCGCTCCGTCAGCGCCCGGAGGCTCTCGCGGTGCCCGCGCACCGCGGGCCGCAGCACGCGCATCATCGACTCCACCTGCTCGGACAGGTGGAGCCGCTGATGGTTGATGGCGCGGCGGGGGTCCTCCAGCCGCGCCGCGAGCTGCCCCTGCTCCTCGCGCAGCTCCAGCACCCGCCGCTCCATGGCGCGCCGCAGCCGGCCCGCCTGGGTGGCCAACGTCAGCTCCAGGTCGGCCAGCACCGGCGCCAGGCGCTCGGCCGCCGCGCTGGGCGTGGGCGCGCGCAGGTCCGCCACGAAGTCGGAAATGGTGAAGTCAATCTCGTGGCCAATGGCGGAGACCACCGGCACCGGCGAGGCGAAGATGGCGCGTGCCACCAGCTCCTCGTTGAAGGTCCAGAGGTCCTCCACCGAGCCACCGCCGCGCGTCACCACGATGACGTCCACGTCCGTGCGGGACAGCCGCTCGATGGCGCGGGCCACCTCCACCGCGGAGCCCTCGCCCTGCACGCGCGCGTCCGCCACCAGCACGCTCTGCCGCGGGTTGCGCGAGTGCAGCACGCGCAGGAAGTCCTGGAGCGCGGCGCCCGTGCGGCTCGTCACCACGCCGATGCGCCGGGGCAGGAAGGGCAGCGGCCTGGGCGGGCGCACACGTCCGGGCCCGATGAGCCCCTCCTGCGCGAGCCGCTCCTTGAGCTGCTCGAAGGCGAGCGCCAGCGCGCCCTCCCCCACTGGCTCCAGCCGCTGGACGATGAGGCTGTAGCGCCCCTGCGGCTCGTAGAGGTCCACGCTGCCTTCGGCCAGCACCTCCATGCCGTCGCGCAGCGCGAAGCGAAGGCGGGCCGCCATGGACGCCCACACCTTGGCGTCGATGGCCGCGGACGCGTCCTTCAGCGAGAAGTACCAGTGCCCTCGCGCGTTCGGCCCCCGGAAGCCCGTCACCTCGCCGCGCACGATGACGCGGGCGAAGCGCGACTCCAGCGTCTGCTTGAGCTGCCGGGTCAGCTCGCCCACCGACAGCACCACCCGCTCGGGCTTGGGCGGCGGGGGTGGCGCGCCCTCCAGCGGCCCCAGCAGGGACGTACCGTCGGCGTCCGGTGGTGGCGGAGGAGGAGGCGGAGGCCGCTGTGGCGCCGCCTCCTTCCTCGCGGCGGAAGGCGCACGGGGGCTGGAGGCGCCACCGCCAAACAAGTCACCCTGCAGCCCTGGGGGCGGCAGCGCTCCACCTCCTGCCTTGCGCCGGGTCATCGGGACAGCTTCTCGACCCAGGACTTCGCCTTCTCGTGGTACTCGTCATCCGGCGGCGTCATGGCCACCACGTCCTTGAACTTGGGCAGGGCCTCCTCGGGGCTGCCGTCCTTCAGGGAGTAGGCCTGGAGGTAGACGTCCTTCGCCTTGGCCTTCAGCTCGCTGATGATGTTCGAGGCGCCCGCATGTCCCGGGTCCGCCTGCAGCGCCTTGCGCGAGTAGTCCATGGCGCGGCTCCACTGCCCGGCCGCCTTCGCCGCGGTGGCGCCCTTGTAGAAGATGGTGGCCGCGCGCGTGCCCGCGTTGCGCGCCATCTTGCTGGTACGGCCGCCGGTGATGTCCCTGTCCAGCGACATCAGCTTCGACAGGCCCTTGGCGTCCAGGTCCTCCAGCCGCTTGTACAGGTTGCCGAACTCGGTCATCTGGCCGAGCAGCTTCTTGCACTGCGGCGTGCGCGACATGCACGCGTTGAGGATGGCCACCGCGCCAGACATGTCGCCGTCGCGGAAGCGGTCCACGGCGGGCTCCCACGGCTTGGGCGCCGGCCCCTGGACGACGGGCCTGGGCGTGTCGCGGACGATGATGGCCTGCGCCGCCTGCTCGTTGATGAGCTTCGCGTCGCGGTGCTCCGGGAACGCCGCCAGCACGTCGTCGGTGATGGCCTTCGCCATGTCGAGCTGGCCTTCGTCCAGCAGCTTGCGCGACTCGCGGGTGCGCGCGTCCGCGGACTCCGTCAGCTGCCGCTTCGCCGCGTTCACCTGCTCGTAGAGGAACTGGCTCTCGCCCGTGCCGGCCAGCAGCGAGCTGGCCTTGCCCAGCTCATTCTTCGCCAGGGCCGCGTTGGCCGCGTTCAGCTTCTCCTGGATGGGAATCTCACGCGCGGCATGGCCCAGGTAGTCCGCCACGCCCGGGTACTCGGGGGCCTCGGTCTGGAGCTCCTCCAGCTTGGCCTTCGCCTCGACCCACTTGCCCTCGCGCACCAGGTTCTTCGCGTCCTGGAAGAGGCTGCCGAGCATCTCCCGGCGGTTCTTCCCCTGCCGGGCCTCCTCGGCCGCCAGCGCCTGCTGCTTCTGGACGTTCATCCGGACCACGCCCAGGCCCGCGAACAGCAGCACCACCACGCCCACCGCGCCCAGCTTGATGAGCTTCTTCTTCTTGAGCTCCTCCGGGCTGGGCGCCGCGGCCGCCGCCGAGCGCGCGCTGCGCACGCGGCCACCTTCGACGCGCGGCCCCGGACGAGGTGGCACCGCGCCCCGGCTGCCGGACGACGCCGGACGAGGCCGCGGGCTGATGGACGGGGCCCCCACCATCATCGTGGAGTTGGCCAGGTCCTCGAAGCGCAGCTCCGTGTCGCCCAGCGTGATGACGTCGCCGTTGGCCAGGGGCGTCTCGTCACTGATGGCGTCGCCGTTGACGAGCGTGCCGTTGCCGGAGCCCAGGTCACTCACCGTCCAGCCCGAGTCCCCCTTGCGCACCACGACGTGCTTCCGGGACACGGAGGTGTCGGGGATGCAGATGGCGTTATCGGTCGCTCGCCCGATGACGTACTCGTCCTCGGTCAGGGCAAACTCCTCACCGTCCTTGGGGCCTGCGATGCAGATGAGCCGGGACGTGGCGGAGACGGGGGCGGGAGCGGGCCGGGCGGCCGTCCTGCGCACGGCGGGACGGGACCCGGTCCCACCCGAGGGCGCCCCGGAAGGGGGCCTGCGGCGTGCCGGAGGGGAACCGTTGGACATGCGAATCACCGACTTCCTGACGAAGGGAGCACGCGCCTAGAGCTCGTGCTCGTAAGCCAACTGCAAACCTAGATTGTGGCAGCGATGGTCGGCTGTAGGGAAGCGCCGACCCATCTCCTGCAACGCGGCCCGAGCCGTCCGCGCATTCCGGTACTGCACGCTGCGTTGGAAATCGAGCATCAGCTGGCTGCACTTGTGGTCCAGCTCGGCCGATACCTGGGCGAGCTGGAAGCGCACGTCCTGGTAGATGTCCGGCTTGGTGTCCAGTGCCTCCAGCGTCACCCACGCGAAGCGGTACTGTTGCCACGCCTTGAAGAGGTTCTCCGCGCCCACGTCGCGCGTCTCGTAGAACCGGGCCCCCGCCGCCACGTACTGGCGCGCCTTGACCAGCAGCTCCTCCGGCGGGAGCTCCGGCACGGGGATGATCTCCAGCCGCAGGTTCCACACGCGCCACGTGTCCCGCCCGGGCGGGTTGCGGACGTTGTCGAAGACGATGGAGTTGAGCTCGCCCCGCTTGAGCACCGCGGGCGGGAGGATCTGCTCCAGCTCCCGCTCCATGGAGGCGCTCACGTCCGGAGGCACCCAGCCCAGGTCCACGCCGTTGACGACCAGCGACACCTCCTCCTTGGAGATGCCACTGGCCATGTAGCGGACCACCGCCACCGCCCGCGTGGGGGTGACGAACTCGAAGGCGAAGGACTTGTGGTCCGGGTTCTCCCACGTCACGCCCTCGCCCAGCCCGAACGAGTCCGCCACCATCTCGAAGCCCAGGTCCTCGGGCTCCACGCCCGACGCGCGGCCTCCTCCCTGGGACATGAAGAACGAGCCCAGCACCCCCACCAGGGCCAGCACCAGGCCGCCGCCAAGCGCCGCCACGCCCAGGCGCGCCGGCTTCGACAGCTGCCCCCACCACAGGAGCAACCGGCCTCCCGGGGTGTTGGCCAGCTCCCGGCGACGGCGCGCGCGTTCCGCCGCCGTCAGCCCCTCGCCGGCCTCGGCCTGCGCCACGGCCGGCGTGCTTGGGCGCACCGGCACCACGGCGGGCTGCTGCGCGGTGGGATACCCCTCCGGCAGCACGATGCCGCTCGCGGCGGGCACCGGGTCGTTGAGGCGGATGGGCCGGGTGGCGTCCGGATCGACGGGGACCGGGTCACCCCGGCGGATGGGCCGGGTGGCGTCCGCGTCGCTGTCCGGTGGCACCCAGACGAAGGTGAACTCCACCGGCCCCACGCCAATCCTGTCGCCGTCGCGCAGCTGCTGCTCACCAGACAGCAACGTACCGTTGAGCACGGTACCGTTCGAGCTGCCCATGTCCGCGACGTAGTACTTCTCGTCGCGCAGCACGATGCGCGCGTGCCTGCGCGACACGCCGTGGTCGTGCAGCACCAGGTCGTTCTCCGAGGTGCGGCCGATGTTGACCTCGGCCTGCTCGAAGGTGAGCTCCCGTCCCTTCTGGAGCCCCTGGGTGATGGTCAGGAGGATGGGCACGGGGCGCTACCCCGTGATGTTTCCGAACATGAACTGGAACACGATGGGCCCGAACAGCACCATGAACACCGTGGGGAAGATGCAGGCGATGAGCGGGAAGAGCATCTTCACCGGCGCCTCGCCCGCGAGCTTCTCCGCGCGCTGGGTGCGGTCGATGCGCATCTGCGTGGACTGGATGCGCAGCACCTTGCCCAGGCTGGTGCCCATCTTGTCCGCCTGGATGAGCGCGGTGACGAACGTCGTCAGCGGCGGCAGGTCCACACGGACAATCATGCTCTTGAGGGCCTCTTCACGCGTCTTGCCCATCTTCAGCTGCTTGAGCACCAGCTGCAGCTCCTCGCGCAGCGGCCCCGGCTTGCCCTTCTCCACCACCTTCGCCAGCGCGGCGGTGAAGTCCAGACCGGCCTCCACCGACAGCGTCAGCAGGTCCAGGCTGTAGGGCAGCGCGCGGCTGATGAGCAGGTGGCGCTTCTTCACCTGGTCGTTCAGCCACATCAGCGGGTAGTACATGCCGAAGAGCAGGAACAGCGGCGCCCACACCAGGCTCACGCCCACGCCGTTGAGCAGGATGAGGCCCATGATGAGGCCCATCACGGCGCTCACCTCCTGCAGCGCCATGATGTCCTCGGGCTTGTACATCTGCGGCTCGCCGGCCTTGATGAGGTTGCGGCGCGCCTTGGCCTCGTAGCCCGGCCACATGAAGCGGCGGTTCATCGCGCCCAGGCGGCGGATGGCCACCGAGCCGAAGCCCTTCATGCCGCCCGTCGACTCGTCGCGGACCTCCGACAGGAAGCGCTCGAGCAGCGTCTGGTACAGCCCGATTCCCAGGAAGCCCACGGCCCCCGCGAAGAGGAGCGCCGAGCTGCCGATCAACACTGGCGTCAGGACATCGTCCACGGTGCACCTCTCAGATATCGATGTTGACGATGCGCCGGATGATGAGGATGCCCATCACTTCCATGATGGCGATGATGATCACGAGGACCCAGCCGAAGATGTGGTCCATCATCGGCTCCATCAGGTCGGGCCGCATGTAGTTGAGCACCATGCCGAGCACCGCGGGCATCGCCGCGACGATCCACCCCTGCAGCTTGCCCTGCGAGGTGAGCGCGTCGATCTTGCCCTCCAGGCGGAAGCGCTCGCGAATCACCGTGGAGATGGTCTCGAACATCTCGGCCATGTTGCCGCCGAGCTGACGGGCGATGTTCGTGGAGACGACCACCAGCTCCAGGTCGTCACTACCCACGCGGCGCCCCATGTTGACGAGCGCCTCCTCCAGCGGCACGCCCAGCTTCACTTCCTTCACGAAGAGTCCGAACTCCTGGGACAGCGGCGGCAGCGCCTCGCGCGCCACGTGCTCGATGGCCTGGGGGAACGTGAGACCGGCCTTGAACGCGTTGGCCATGGCCTGCAGCGCGTCCACGAGCTGGATGTTGAACTTCTTGATGCGCCGCTTCCGGTAGTGCTTGACCATCAGCATCGGCAGGAAGAAGCCGAACACCGTGGCCACCACCGCCATGATGGGGTTGAAGATGATGTACGACAGGATCCCCAACAAGCACATGCACGCGATGTTGAGGATCAACATCTGGCGCGGGTCGATGAAGAGGAACATGTCGCTCAAGTCGTTCATCGACTTGGCGACGTAGCGCTCCTGATACTGCTCGTACGCCTTCGACAGGACGCTGAAGATCACCAGGCTGAAGAAGAAGACCGAGCCGGTGACGAGGAGGAGGACGATTCCAGCAAGCATGTGCGCGCTTCCCTAAGAGCGAGGGTGGACGCCCGCCGTCAAGGCACGCCAGCGCCCGCGGCCCGCTCCGCACCGCCCTTGATGATCTGGATGATTTCCCGGCGCTTCTGCTCCAGCACGCGCGTGCGCTCGCCCGACAGCAGCGTGCTGATGGTGGCGCGGCCGCGCTCCTCGATGAGGTCCACGTCGTCCTCGTTGCGGAGGCTGAGCGTCAGCTGGCCGAGCTCCGTCGCGAGCACCAGGATCTCCGCCTCTTCCGGCAGCACCATCAGCGAGATGTTGTTGTACTCGCGCTGGTTCTCCGGGATGAGGTTCACGTTGGTGGTACCGGTGATCTTGCCCGTGGCCACCACGATGACGTTCTGAAGCAGCGTCACGGCGACGTTCTCGTCCGTCTGCGGATCGCGGAAGGTGCCAATCACGTCCACGTGATCGTTGGGGCGAATCCAGCCGCCCACCGACGTGGTGTGCTTCGCCTCGATGGTGATGGCGCGCGCCTTCTTCTGCACCTTCGAGGACAGCCGCTCGGCGGCCTTGGTCGTCTCGAACTGGCTCCACAGGAGCGGATCACCCGCCTGCAGCGCCACCAGCACCTTCTGGTTCACGATGTAGGACGCGGAGTCCGGACGCACCACCGACGACGTCACGAACTGCTCCGGCACGGAGCGCTGGGAGATCATCTCGAAGGTGATGACCGTGCCTTCAGGGACGTCCTGCGCCGCCACGACCACCGGCACCAGGTTCCATCCGCGGCGGACGTCCGCCTCCTTCTTCTTGATGGCGGAATACGCGATGACGCCGGCCAGCAGGCCCAGCACAAGCGCGACGACGAGCGGAGTCTTGCCCTTCAGCATGGTTCAGGAACCTCCAGAACGGGGGGGAGCCGTTCGGCGGCGATGTTGGAGTCCGAATTGGAGTCCAGAGCGGGTGTTGGAATACAGTGCAATGCAATCAGCGGATGGCGCGCGATGTTAGCCGTGCGATACACCGGGTGTCAAAACCACCTCTCGCGACAGCTCCGTATCGCGCGCAATCCGGGTGCTGAAGTCGGCCCGCGTCAGAGGTCGTCGATGGCGTCGCGGTCCGGCGTCGTCAGCCCGCGCCCCTCGGTGATGCTGTAGAGGGCGTTTTGCACCACGCGGACGTCCTCGGAGCTGTCGATGCGCTTGCCTTCCAGGAGGCGCAGGAGCTCCTGCAGCGCGTCATCGGTCGTGACGGGGCCTACCTCGTAAGTCATGTACTGGTTGGACGGGTCCCGCGCCTCGTTGAGGCAGTACATGTACAGGGGGACGATGAAGGCGTCCTCCTCCACCCCGCCGTCCGCAGTGCCTGCATCGTCCCGGCCGCCGGGCCCAGGGGGCGTGGGCGGCACGGTGATGACGGTGCGCTCGATGAGCAGGCCGTTCTGGCCGAGCCCCTCCGATGTGGCCACGACGATGAGCCCGGGCGGAAACTCCACCTCGACGGACGCACCGGTGTCGTTGCGCAGCGGCACGCAGACCTGGACGAGGGCCCCGGAGCCCTGGGGCTCCGTGCCGGCGTTCTCGCACTCGCCGGTGACCTCGTCCGCGCCGCGAAGGGTGCCGGCGTAGCTGACCCCGGCCGGCAGGGTGAACGGCGTGCCCTCCGGCTCGCCTTCGTCCTCGCCGAGGCCAGGACGGAACTCGTTCACGCCCGCATCGAACTGGTTGGTGGGCGGCGGATTGTTCCCTCCGCCGCCGTCATCGTCGTCGCCGCACGCCAAGAGCCCCGTACACACCGCCGCCGCGACGACCATCCACTTCCATGCCGCATGCGCCATTCCGCGCTCCTTCCGTCAATCCAGGACGCCCCGCCGGCCGGGACGCCGCGTCATGAGGTGGGACGAGACTGGCTGAGTCTCGGAACACCCGCAACCCCGCTCTTTTCACGGGGTGTCAGGGAGTGGGCGGAAACGAGGGCGCCAGCTGCGGCGCGGACGGGGGCGGCAGGTCCGGGTTGTAGAGGCCGCGCAGGATGAGCGTGGCGCCCTGGTCGTCCTCGAGCAGCACGGGCCGCCCCTTCTCGAGCCCCACCAGCCGGACCGTGAAGCCCACCCCGTCCGGCGTCACATGGACGGCCAGCTGCCCCGGGACGAGCGGCTCCGGCACCGCGCTCTCCGAGGGCATCCAGGCGACCTGCGGACGTACGGGCTGGAAGGTCCGCGTGTACACCCGGACGTCGTCCGCGCCGGCCTGCTGGAGCGCGGCGCGCCACGCGTCCTGCGAGCGCGGCGTCTCCCCATGCGACTGGAGCTCATGCACCATCTGCAGGTGGACGCGCCGGGCCACCCGCAGCAGTTCGAGGTTGGCCGTCACCTCGGCGCGGGACTGCTCCAGCCCCAGGGGATTGCCTCCGGCGAGCGTCGCCATCACCCCCAGGAGGATGACGCCGGACGCCCACAGCGGCGCGGAGCGGCCCCGGGCCAGGTCCCAGCCCAGGCGCACGACGCCCGCAGCGGCCAGGACCGAGCCGGCCAGCACGAGCCACCGGGGCGCGGCGCCCGCGTGGAAGGGCTGCGCCAGCGCCCCCACCAGATGCGTCCACTCGGGCGCGGAGGCCGCGCCCACACCCGCGGCAAAGGCGAGGAACAGGGCGGCATGCACCAGCCGCAGCCCCAGCGGGGACGGCTGCCCCACCTCGCTGCGCGCCGTCACGGGAACGGCAGGTTCAGCACGAAGTAGAAGGAGTCGTAATAAATCTGGTACGCCTCCATGAACAGGTCGATGACGTTGGACTGCCGGTCCTCCGTCCACTGGACCTTCACCGACGCGCCGATGATGAGCGCGACGACGAGAATCCAGTTCAGGAGCGAGTACTCCAGCATGGCCTGCCCGCGACGGTTACGGGCGCGGGAACGCAGCGTCTTCGGGTGGTTCACGGCGAGTCCTCAGAGGTGTCATGTCCATGCCCGGCCTCCGCGTCGCCGGGCAGGTCATCGAGTATAGCATCCGCGTACTCCAAGCGGACCTTGGGTGCATTTGGCGCGGGCAGGCGCATGCGCGGCTTGGCGTCGATGCCGTACTCCGCCACTTCCATGGAGTGGCCGATGCCGGGAATCTCCAGCTTCGCCAGGTTGAGCAGTGGAATCTCGCGGCTGAGCCACATCCGCTTGATGACGGTGTTCTTCACGACGACCTCGACGGGCACCGCGGCCACGGTGCCCGCGAGCGTCATCAGCCGAGACTCCTTGCCCGTCCGCGCCGAGGGCTTGAGGCCGTGGGGGAGCGAGGCCTGCTTTTGAGGCGGCGCGTCCTGCTGCTTCCGCGCGTCCGCCTGCTGCTGCTTCAGCACGTGCTGGAGCGCCTCGTCCGAATACTCCTGGGGCTGGTTGAAGCCCGTGCCGATGTAGAGGCGGGAGATGGCGTCGTAGCGAATCTGGTCGCCCTCGCGGGCCACCAGCATCCGCATCTGCGAGAGCGGCGACTTCATGGCCGGATGCGTCCCCGCCTCCAGCTCCACCCACACGGCGTCCCGGCCCTCCTTGTCCTTCTCCTCCCCCACCACGGCCAGGCGCCAGTAGTACACGCGCAGACCGCCGCCGTTGAAGCGGTACGTCACCCAGTCGCCCACGCGGGCCGCCCGGGCGCCACGGGACATGTGCTGCACCAGCTCCCGCGCGGGGTTCGCCTCCACCCGCGAGGGCAGGGCCAGCACCAGCGCGGCCACCACCAGCAGGGCCCTCACTTCGCGCCCTCCTTCTGCTGCGCCTGCTCCTTCTCCCAGGCCTCGCGGCTCTGGCGGACGGCATCGTCGTTGGGAACCGCGTCCGGGCGGTCCGAGCCAATCCACATCTGGACCACCGCGGTGACGCCTTCCTCCGCGGGCGCGAGCGTCGTCACCACCTGCTCACCCTTGCGCGCGTGCTCCATGGTCAGCTGCGTGCCGCCCCCCACCTTCATCGCGGAGTTGCGCACCGGGGCGTATCCCCGCCGCTCCAGCTCGGTGTTCACCTGCTGCTGCACCTTCGTCAGCTCGCCCGTCACCAGCATGGTCCGGCTCTGCGAGCCCCCCGGGTCGTCCCGCGTGGCAAGGTCCTGGCTGTACAGCGCTCCTTCCAGCGAAATGAGCCCCGGCGCCGGCTTCTTCGGTGGCCGCACCCACAGGTCGCGCAGCACCGTGAAGCCCACCGTCTTGCCCAGGTGCTTGCGCAGGACGACGCCGCGCTGCAGTCCCTCGCGCGTGTAGAGCGCGGACACCACGCCCTCGTCCTTCATGTCGCCTTCCACCGCGGTGGGGTAGCCCTCTTCGTTCCACTTCCGGGCGAAGTAGGCCGCCACCTTCTCCATGGAATCCGGCGTCGTGAAGTACGCGAGGCGGTAGTACTCGCCACCGATGACGAGGTCGTTGCCGATGCGGGTGTGGATGGTGCCCGGGTAGATGGGCAGCTCCTGCTCGGCGTCCGCCGGCCCGGAGGCCAGCAGCACGCCCAGGAGCAAGAGCCCCGCGGCGCCCGCCCTACTCGCAGGGAATCTTCTGGTCTTGCTCATCATTCTGCGTGGACTCCGGCCGGGCATCCGGGTCGGTCGGGTCGTCGGCCATGGCCCGCTTGCAACCCATGTAGAACTCGCCGCGCGCGTTGAAGACCTTGATGTAGTTGCTGTTGTTGTAGGTCATCTCGTCGCGGAACGGCGCGGTATCGAAGCAGTTGGGGCGCTCGTGGTCGGTCAGTTCGAACCGGCGCTTGTGCATGACGTGCAGGCCGCTGCTCGCATTCGCGTCGTACTGGGCCAGGCCCGTGCAGTCACCCTTCTGCGAGTTGCCCACGCCGTAATTGCGCGACACCACGAAGGTGCCCAGGAAGTTGGGGAGCACCGCGGCGACGACGTCCAGGATGGCGCCAATGCCCAGGCTGTCCAGCGTGGAGCTGAAGCCCAGGAACACCATCCGGTCCACCTGCCGGTAGAGGCCGTGGGGCTGGTTCAGGGAACCACCGGTGTGCTGACCGGCGCGGCGGCCGCGGACGATGGCGTCGCCGCCGTCCGGCAT
Organism: Pseudomyxococcus flavus; assembly: GCF_050038885.1. Taxonomy (NCBI): domain Bacteria; kingdom Pseudomonadati; phylum Myxococcota; class Myxococcia; order Myxococcales; family Myxococcaceae; genus Pseudomyxococcus; species Pseudomyxococcus flavus. Next base: position 9,454,546 of record NZ_CP143624.1, read on the forward strand.
GTGCCAGCCGTTGGCGTACATGGAGTACTTCGACTTGAGCGTCAGGCTGCCCAGGTCGCGCCCCCCCATCATGTTCTCCTTGAAGAAGCCGCCATTGCCACCGCTCTTGTCCAGGTAGCTCCTGGGCAGGATGGTGTTCTCGTAGGTCATCTCGACCTGGGACTCGACCCAGCCCTTGTTGTTGAACCCCCACTGATTCAAGACCCATCCCATGCCGTTGTTCAACGGGCTGAGGATGGCGCCCGCCAGGCCGCCTCCTTCGCTGGTGCTCGGGCGGCTGAGCATCCCACTCTCCAGGAGGGCAATCTCCTTGTTGGTGATGGTCGCCGTCACATCCGTATAGCGGGCAATGAAGTGCCCCCCCGGACCGTTGGGCTCCACCGAGTCCATGTCCTTGAAGCGCTCGGTGAACTCCTCGTGCGCCTCCCTGCGGGCGTCCTCGAAGGCGTCGTCGTGCTTCCCGTTGGCGAAGTCAGAGAGCGCATAGCTCGTCATCTCCCAGACGGCGTAGCGCGCCGCCTCCTGGAGCTTGAGCTTCGCCCTCACGAGCTCCGTGAGGTACATGCTGAACATCAAGATGGTCACGAGGAGGGGCACGGAGAGCGCGAACTCGACCGTGGCGGCACCTCGTGAGCGCGAGCGCATTTGGAGACGGGCACGCATGGCAGTCCTCAGTGCGTAATGATCTTCGGGGCGAGGCCCCGGAGCGGGCCGGGCAGCGAATCCGCCATCTCGCCAATCTTCGGCAGCGAGTGACGGCCCTGGTACACGGACGCCAGGCGCGGGCGCCAGTACGGGTTGAAGAAGTTGGGCTGCTCCGCCCAGTTGCCAGGACGGTGGTAGTACGCCTGCCCGCGGGAGATGACGTTGAGGCCCTCGACGAGGCCGAGGAACTTCTTCCGGTCGTTCAGCATCTCCAGGCCGTCCGTGTCCGGCGTGAAGGCGAACTTCACCTTGCCGTCTTCGTTGAGCAGGGCGGGCGCGTTGGTGCCGGTGCCGTCCTTGTTCTCACGGTTCACGACCTGGTCCGGGTCCTTGTTCAGCGCCACCCACGCGGTGGGCTGGTTGAAGTCCGCCTGGCGCTTGGAGGCATTGCCCATGTCGGCGTTCTGGGTCGGGTTGCACACCTCGCCGAGCTGTCCGGGCTCGAAGTGCATGAACGGCGTCAGGCCGCCCCAGGGGTGGTGACCGTCCTGCACGGGCCGCACATTGGCCGCGTAGACATCGGTGCGGAACCAGCACAAGGGCTTCGGGAACTCCAGAACACAGATTTTAGAGCGGTGCAGCCCCACTTCGCGCTCGGGACCGCCGGGCCGCATGTGGCCGGACCAGCGCTCCGGGTTGCTCGGGTAGTTGACGCGCCAGTGCAGGCCCCCTTTGTGACGGCCGCTGTCGTGGTCGTTGAGCGCCCAGATGCTCGTCTTCATCATGTGCTGGTAGGGCAGCTTGCTCCTGTTGTTGTCGCCCTTGCCCTTGCGGTTGTCGCCGAAGCACTTCCAGTAGTCGTCATTCTTCGTGCACGACACCGGGTTGTCCGCCTTGCCCACGCCCACGTCGATCTCCGGCGGGCCGAACTTGAGCCAGTACGGGTCGTCCGAGCCGATGTTGTCGCCCTGCGCCGTCATGCCCCAGGGATTCAGGTTGTCGTTCCAGTCGCGGATGTAGTTGCGGCCATTCTGGCCCGGCCCGCCACCCGCCTTGAGCGCGTTGGCGTTGGGGAAGCCCGTGGAGAGCATGCGCGTCTGGCCAATCTTGCCGAACTCGAAGACGCCCGGGATGTCGATACCGCCGTTGAAGATGTCCTGCATGAAGCCGAGCATGTCGGGAAGCGGCAGCAGGTCGCCCATGCGGCGGCTGGTGATGAAGCCCTCCGGGCACATGCCGCCCGTGGCGTCGCAGCCGTAGCGGGTGGCGTTGGTGATGCCGCCCATGGCGCGCTTGGCGCGGGCGATGGGGTCGTTGGCGGCCTTCTTCGTCACATCCAGCGCGCCAAAGGGGTTCTTCCACGTGTTCGGGGCCAGCGGCTTGCCACCCGCATGTGGATTGTGCGCCTGGCTGAAGAGGCACTGGCTGTAGATGCCTGTCGCCAGCTGGCTGGCCAGCGAGGAGATGTTGCTGTCGTTGTCGTCGATGACCGTCTGCGTGGTCTGCGTCACGTGCGTGGACGCGGACATCATGACCGCCTGGGACGCGAAGTACATGACGCCGTTCAGCACCCGGTGCGCCGGGATGATCCACTCCCCGATGATCCGGTCCGGATTCGCCGAACGGATGACCTGCTGGATGGGTTTGAGGAAGTAGTTCTTGTACGCGTCCATGATCTGGCCAATGGCCCTGATGACGGCGCTGACGTACGGGATGACGTTTTCCAGGATGGGACAGGCGATCGTCCAGAATGGTGGGTCTGCGTCGCCCGCGCACGGATTCAACGTCTTCATGAAGCCGTAGATGTCCGTGAGGAACGCCTCGGCGGAATAGATGAGCGACAGCAGCGACTGCCACATCATCGCCGACACGTAGTGCGACACCTGCGTGCGGTTGGCGTACGCGTAGAAGTTGAACGCGCGCGCCTCCATGGCGGCCATGGAGTACGACGCCGCGTCCGCCGTGTTCTGCAGGCGGATGCGCTCATGCACCGTGTGGCCGATGTTGACGGTGGTCAACACGGCGATGGACATGACCAGCACCATCAGCGCGGCCAGGACCAGGGCCTGGCCTTCCTGGCGGCGGAAACTCTGTCGGAGGGTCCGGGTGAACATGGGTCGGGAGTCCTCTTCCTCTTACAGGCCCCAGTCGGGGTTCAGGTGCATGATCCACTTGCGGTGGAAGTTGGACTGCATGCGCATGGTGTAGGTGGCCGTCAGCGGCATGAAGTACCGCTTGCCAGCCAGTTCGGAAACGATGGGGATGCTGCCGTTGGCCAGCATCCAGAGCACGGTCATCTCGAGCGGATAGACGGAGTCGTATCCCATCTCGTGCTCGATACCGCGGGCCCCCGCGAGCAACGGGGTGAGGTTGCCGCGGCGATTCATCATGTTCGCGCGCGGATCCACGGTGCCCCGGTCGATGGCACCTCGCAGCGCCATGCCCGCGTTCGAGGCGAACCAGGAGTAGAAGATGATGGAGTTCGCGAAGGGCACCCGCAGCTGGTACCAGTAGCGCAGGCGGATGGTGAGCCGCGTGGACTTCCGGTACACCAGCTCCGCGTCGTCCGGCTCGGGCAGGTTGAAGAACTTGCGGATGTGGTTCTCGAGCGTCGGCACCTCCGGGAAGGCGTCCGCGCCGTCGAAATCCAGCTCCTGCCAGTTGTAGCCGCTGCGGAGCTTCCACATCGAGTCGATGGGCGTGAAGTACGCCGGACTGATGGTGTCCACGCGGATGACGCCGAACAGGTTGGACCCGTTGACCGTCCGGGGCACGCGGCCACCGCCGAAGTTCAGCATGCGCATGCCGGAGTCGTAGAGCTGGTGCAGGGCGAACGTCTTGCCCAGCTCGACGATGTCGTCCGTACGCCCCATGGTGGGAAGCAGCGCCACGATGGCCGCGTCATGCATGCGCTCGTTGTTGCCGTTCCACACGATGCCGGCACGCGCGGCCTGGTAGGCGGCGTACTCCGTCATCAGCTTGGCATGCTGCATCATCGTGAGCTGGATGATCCCCAGCGTCATGAAGACCGCGAGCGGCATGATCATCGCCGCTTCGACCGCGGCCTGACCCGACTGCCGACGAGACGCCCCCTGCGTCCCCGATAGCTGTGCTTCCTGTCCCATGAAGCCATTATCCGGGGACCGGTGTCATAAGCGCATCGGTCAAATGGACAGACCTGCGCCTACGTTTCCCTCCCATTTGCTGAGAAAGTACCACCAGCTATTTCGAGGGTTTACCGGGTTGCGCGGGCGCTTCCGCTGGCGCTGCTTCACGCGCGAGCCGACGCCGCGCCGCCCCCGCCGCCCGCGACGTGGGCGCCTCGTTTATCACGAGATGACACGCCGCGGCCGCCTCCGCCCGCATCCCCAGGGCGAGCTCGGCCTCACACAGCTGGTCAAGCAGCTCCCAGCGCTGGCTCCCCGAAGCCCCGGCGGCCAGCGCCGCGCGGATCAGCCCGGCCTCCTGGGCCCGGTTCCCCGCCCGGAATGCCGCCCGCGCCTGGCGTGACAGCTCCGCAACGGAGGCTCCCGGTGCGCGTGAAGCGGCCTTCGCGCCCGGAGCCGCTTTCTTCGCCTCGACTGGAGCGGGTGCTGGCCGCGGGGGCTCCAGTTCAGCGACTTCCTGATCCGCCTCCGACGCGGGGGCGCCGTACAAGGCCGCATCGGACACCGGCGCGGACTCGGCCTTCCTCGGGGGCGGTGGTGGCGGCGGGACAGCCCCCGAGACATCGTCCCTGGCTTCCGGGCGCGGCATCCCCAGCCGCAGCGAGTCTCGCGGAGGCACCAGCGACGGGGCCTGGGAGTCCGGCACGCGCCGCTCGGCCAGGCCGTAGGCCTCCTCGTCCACGGAGGCCTCTTCCGCCAGCTTGGGCGCGGGCTTCGCCGCGGCCGGCATGTCGGCAGCGCGGCCCCGGGCGCTCGCGGACGGCGCGAGCTTCGCCTTGCTCGCGCTCTCACGCCGGATGCGCGGGTCGAGCCCGCCACCGCTGCCCGCATTGGCCCAGTCCTCCGCGCGCACCCGTGCCTCGCCCGCGGGCTCCGCCACCTTCGCGCGCTTGCTCGGGGCAGCCCCCCCGAAGGCACCGCCGCCTTCCATTTCCGCTTCGGCGGGCATCGCCTGCGCGACAGCCGACGCCGGCGCGGGGGGCTCAGCCGCGGGAGCCGCGGCCGTAGGCGCTGGAGCCGCGGGAGCCGGTGCGGACTCCTTCGTCGCCAGGGACACCTGCGCGGCGCTCAGGTCCGCCCGCGTGAGCTCTGGAGCGCGAGCCTGGAACGTGAGAATGCCGAACGTGCTCACCGAGGCCAGCCCCACCACGGGCAACAGCCAGCGGCGCCAGCGGTTCGGCTTCGGTGCGGGACCGGCGGCGGCGCGGCGCGCGGCCTGCTGCGCATACGCCATCAACGACTCCAGCCCCGCGTCCGGCGCGGCCTCCACGGAGAGCTGGGACATGGTGGCGCGCACCCCGCGAATCTCATCCAGGGCCTGGGTGCACCGGGCACAGTCCTGCAGATGCGCCTCGACGAGCCGGGCTTCGGGCACGGGCAGCTCGCCATAGGCGAAGTCCAGCAGCCGGTCCTCCTGCGCGTGCGCGTTCTGCGGCTTCATCCCACCACCGTCCTTCCGTCCTCGGCGAGGTCGCCGTCCACGCCCATCTCCGCCAGGCGGCGGCGCAGCCCCTCGAGCGCGTAGCGCATGCGGCTCTTCACCGTGTTCTCGGACACTCCCGTCACCTCCGCGATGTCCTTGAAGGGGATGCCGCTGTACTCACGAAGGGTGAAGACCTCGCGCTGCTCGTCCGGAAGCGACGCCAGGGCGCGCTCCAGCATCGGACGCAGGCGGGCGTTGTAGGCGCCCCGCTCGGGGCTCGCGCCCGCGTCGGGGAGTCCGTCACCCAGGGGGCGCGCCTCGTCCCGCTCCGAGCCCGAGGCGGGGGCCTCCAGGGAAGACGCCTGGCGGTAGCTCTCTTTGCGCGCGCTGTCCACGCAGAGGTTCCTCGCAATCGTGTAGAGCCAGGTCGTGAACTTCGCCTTGGGCGTGTAGTCGCCGGCGCTCCGGACCACCTTCAGCCACGTCTCCTGCAGCACGTCCTCCGCCCGTGCCCGGTGCCCGGTGAAGCGGAGGATGAAGTTGAACACCGGCGTCCGGTGCTTCCGCACCAGCGCCTCGAACGCGCGCGCGTCCCCCGCCTGGAAGGCGAGCATCAGCCGCTCGTCTGAGGTTTCCGGTCCCAACACTCCCCCAACTCTCCTTGGAGCCACCCTCACCCGCCCGCTCCACCCGCCGTGCCTGGTTAACGGACGGCGGGCCGCCAGGGTCTATCCCGGGCGCGGTCTCTGGTAAGTGGCGAGAATGACAGGGACTGCGACCGCTGTCACGAGCGCGCCCTGCGCCAGGAGCACGGCGGGCAGCGGCTGCTGCAGGTGCACGTACAGTGAGCGGCCGAGCGCCAGCCCCAGCAGGACACCCGTCAGCGTCCGGACCGCGTTGGAGCCGGAGGCCGGCCGGAAGCGGCCCACCGCCCAGTCCGCCAGCGCCGGCACGGTGAGCCCCAGCACCACCGGGACGTCCAGCGGCCACCGCAGCGGCGCGCGCAGCGCGAACAGCGCCACCAGCGCCACCAGCATCACGGGATAGGTGCCCAGGCAACGCGCGCAGACGCGCACACCGCCGAAGAGGTACGTGCGGTTGTACTCATCCGGATGATGGTGGCTGAGCCAGAACACCGGTGCTCCCTCCAGAAGGTGCCTCGGACGGCGCCGCTCGTGCCTCGGGCTCCGCCAGGAAACAGGCCGCGAAGTGCCCTCCTCCCAGGGAATAGGACGGAGGCGCCTCTCGCCGGCACCGCTCCATCGCATGAGGACAGCGCGGATGGAAGGTGCAGCCCGGCGGTGGGGCCAGCGGGGATGGGGGCTCGCCCGGCACCAGCAGCCGCGTACGCGCGTGCCCCGGGTCCGGCACGGGGACCGCGGACAGCAGCGCCTGGGTATAGGGGTGGCGCGGCTGGCGGTAGAGCGTGGCGGCGGGGGCGAGCTCGACGATGCGCCCCAGGTACATGACGGCCACCCGGGTGGAGACGTACTCGACGATGTTCAGGTCGTGGGCGATGAAGACGTAGGTGAGGCCCCGCTCGCGCTGCAGGTCCACCAGCAGGTTGACGATCTGCGCCTGCACGGACACGTCCAGCGCGCTGATGGGCTCGTCCGCCACCACCAGGTCGGGCCGCAGCGCGAGCGCCCGGGCGATGCCGATGCGCTGGCGCTGGCCGCCGGAGAACTCGTGGGGGAAGCGCTCCAGCGCCTCGCGCGGCAACCCCATGGCGTCCACCAGCGCCGCCACCTCACGCTCCCGCGCTCCGGGACCTCGCGCCAGCCCGTGGATGGCGAAGGGCTCCTCGAGGATCTCGCGGACGGTCATCCGGGGATTGAGCGAGGCGTAGGGGTCCTGGAAGACGAGCTGCATCCGCTGCCGCAGCGGCCGGAGCCGCCGCTGGGGCACGCCGGCAAGCTCCTGGCCATCGAAGCGGATGGACCCCGTCGTGGCCTCCACCAACCGCAGCACCGCGCGCCCCAGCGTGCTCTTGCCGCAACCGCTCTCCCCCACCAGCCCGAGCGTCTCGCCGCGCATCACATCGAAGCTCACGCCGTCCACGGCCTTCACCGCGCCGCGCACCCGGCCGAAGAGGCCGCCGCGCACCGGGAAGTGCACCCGCAAGTCCCTGACCTGGAGCAGTGGCCCGGCGCTCATGGGACGGGGACCGGGTTGTGGCAGGCGGCCAACTGCCCCGCACGCGGGGACGTCAGCGCCGGCGTGACGTGCGCGCAGACGTCCAGAGCCCGCTCACACCGCTCGCGGAACGCGCAGCCCGAGGGCAGGCTCCGCAGCGGTGGCACCATGCCCGGGATGGCGCGAAGGCGCTCGCGCGTGGCCGGCGCGTGGGCGCCGCGCCTGGACGGAATCGAGCGCAGCAGCCCCGCCGTGTACGGGTGCGCGGGCCGCGCGAACAGCGCGTGCACCGGAGCGCGCTCCACCACGCGCCCCGCGTACATCACCACCACCGCGTCACAGCTCTCCGCCACCACGCCCAGGTCGTGGGTGATGAGCAGCACCGCCATGCCCCGCTCGGCCTGGAGCCGCCGGAGGAGGTCCAGAATCTGCGCCTGGATGGTGACGTCCAACGCGGTGGTGGGCTCGTCCGCGATGAGCAGCGCCGGGTCGCACGCCAGCGCCATGGCAATCATCACCCGCTGCCGCATGCCGCCAGAGAGCTGGTGGGGGTACGCATCCACGCGCTCGCCCGGCGCGGGGATGCCCACCTGCCGCAGCATCTCCACGGCCCGCTCCCGGGCCTGCGCGCGCGAGGCCCCCAGGTGGAGCCGCACGCCCTCGGCAATCTGCTCGCCCACGGTGAACACGGGGTTGAGCGACGTCATCGGCTCCTGGAAGATCATCGCCGCCTGTCGGCCGCGTACCTGGCGCAGCTCCGGCTCCGGAAGCGCCAGCAGGTCGCGCCCCTGGAAGCGCACCTCGCCGCCCACCACGCGCACCGGCGGCGCGGGCGCCAGCCGCAGCAGGGACAGCGCGGTGAGGCTCTTGCCGCAGCCGCTCTCCCCCACCACGCCCAGCGTGCCACCCGGGGGCAGCGAGAAGGACACGCCGTCCACCGCGCGCACGCGGCCCGTCTCCAGCGACAGCTCCGCGGTGAGCCCGCGGACGTCGAGCAGCAGCTCCTCGCCCGCGGGTGTCACAGCGGCGGTCACTTCTGGGCCAGCTCCTCCAGGAACTCGGCCTCCTGGATGACGCCCTTGCGAATGAGCAGGCGGATGAGGCTGGCCACCATGCGGGCCGGCTTCACCTTCTCCGTGTCCAGCGCGGCGTCCTCGCCCCGCGAGATTCGCTCGATGTCGTCGAGGACGGCCAGGTCCTCGTCGGAGAACTGCGGCGTCGGCGTGAGCGGCACGGCCGGCCGCGAGCCCTGCGCGGCGCCGCCGAACATCACCACCGGCACGCGCGGCTTCCCCTCGCCCGCGTCCCCGTCCTTGTCGGGCGGAGGCGGCGGAGGCGGCCGGGCCGGCGCCGAGGCCTTGCGGCCCAGCAGGTCATCCAGGGCATCCGCCCCGGGCTCACCGTCGGTGGCCTCCGGGGGCGGGGGTGGAGGCGAGGCCGGCCCCCGGAACGCGGGAGGACGGGCGGCGGGCGGCGGAGACGGCGGTACGGACTTGGGCACGGGCTTCGGAGCCTCCGGAAAATCCCATTCGAGCGGAGCATCAGCGGCCGAGGCCGGAGGCAGGGCCCCCTCGTCCTCGTCCAGCGCGACGGCCTCCACGATGTCCAGCGGCTCGCCCCGGGCGCGCGCCAGCGCGGCATCCAGGTCATCCGCGGCGGCGACGTAGACACGCATCTGCTTGCGAAGCTGGAAACGCAGCTCGTCCACGAGCGTCACGTCGCTCGGGTCGTCCACCGCCACGTGGACGCGCTCGCTGCGGCCCTCCACGTCCATGCGGAAGGGAACGATGCGGTGCTCGGACTGGAAGTCCACGGACACCAGGCCCAGCACCTCGGGCGGAATCTCCTCGGGCAGCTCGACGAAGGGCAGCGCGTGCTGGACGGACAGGGCGCGGGCGATGTGCGTGGGCGTGCACAGGCCCTGCTCCACGAGCACCTCTCCCAGCCGCTGGCTCCCATAGACGCTCTTGCGCCCCAGCGCGCCGCGAACCTGCTCCTCCGTCACCACGCCGGCCTCGACGAGCAGCTCACCAATCTTCTTGCGCATGGAAGACTACCGCTTGACCTTCGCGAGGTACTCCTCGCGGCTGAACACGCCCTTCTCGATGAGCAGCTCCACCATCGCCTTGAGGGCGGCGACTTCCTTGCGCTGCACGTCTTCCACGCTGCGCAGCAGCTCCGCGGGCGTGCCGGAGGCGGCGGGACGGGCCGCGGGGGCCTCCGCCGCGGGGGCGGGGCGGGCCGGAGCGGGCGCGGGCCGCGGCGAGGTCGCCACGGCCGCGGGGTCCACGTCCTTGAGGTTCTTCACCACCGTGCGGCCCTGGGCGTCCACCACCTTGAAGTTGGTGTCCGCGTCCTCCAGCTCGTGGTTCTGCTCGTAGATACGAGCGAAGGCCCGGGCAATGGAGGTCCGGCCCGCCACGTTGGGGATGATCCGGCACTTGGTGATGGCGCGCAGCTCGTCCAGCATGCGCACGTTGAGCGGATCCGCCATCGCCACCACGAGCGACTTGCCGTCGTCGCGCACCTGGAGCGGCAGCACGGAGAAGTCCCGCGCCGTCTGCGCCGGAATCTTCGCCTTCACGTGCGGCTGCACCATCTGCACCGCGTCCAGGTTCACTGCCGGCATTCCGAGCTGCTTGGACAGGGCGCGCACCAGGATGTCTTCCGAGACGAGGCTCATCCGGACCAGGATTTCCCCCAGCTTGCCGCCCCACTTCGCCTGTTCGGCGAGCGCGGCCTTGAGCTGGCTCTCCTGAAGCACGTTCGCCTTGATCAGCAATTCTCCAAGCTTGATCTGTGCCATGTCGTGTCGGGCACTCTAGACTGTCTCGGCAGCGTGCGCCCCTTCTTCCGCGCCTGCCCGGTCAGGAACCCGGCGCCAGGGGCGCGGGCGACCCGGAGGCCGGGGCACCTGCGGGCAACTCCCGGCCGGCCTCGTCCACCTCCACCACCCGGGCCCCCTCGGGAGGGCTCAGCTCGTAGAGGGTGAGGTCCGGCCGCGCGTTGAGCTTGATCTGCTGGTAGCGCACCTGGAGCTTGGTGTCGGCCTGCTTCGCCTCCAGCTCCACCCGGCCCGGGAAGATGAGGCTCCCCCGCTCCAGGAAGTCGCCAAAGCCCAGGTCATACCCTGGGACGCCCCGTACCATGCTCTTCATGACCCGCAGATACTTGGTGTGAACGTGAAGGATCTGGGTCGCCTCGCCCTGATACAGGGTGAGGACATAGACGCCCTTCTTGCGGTCCAGCTCCAGGGTCATCCGCTCCGGGGAGATGAGCGGCACCTGTCCGAGCATGATGGGCACCAGCTCCTCGCCCGGCAGCATGACGGGCAGGAAGCGGGACACGTTCGCGGGGCTGGCCGGCCCCTGGTACCAGGTGTTCGTCTCCGTCTGGTACAGGCCGAAGCGCTGGCCGTCGGAGATCAGGGAGGCGAGCGGCCTGTTGAAGAAGTCGAAGGTCTCCAGGTGCAGCATGGCCGGCCGGGTGACGGCGACGAACATGTTCAGCGTCCCGCTCTGGTCGGGGAGCTCGGCGCGCAGCTTCGCGTCGCCCTCCAGCGTCACGACGTTCTCCTGGTTCTTCACCACGCGTTGGTACACGGTGTCTGCGTCGGTGAGCTCGCCCTCGGGGCCGAACTCGATCCGCTTGGGACAACCCGAACAGAGCACTACCAGGAAGATTGCGGCGGCTGCGCGGTTCATATCTCCTAGTCTGGGCCATGCCGCCCTGCCCGGTCACCCACCAATGAGCCTGAACGACATCCTCCATTACCTTCGCCTGGGTGGCGTCACCCTCGCCCTGCTGCTCTTCGCCTCGGTCGCGGCGCTCATTGTCGCCGTCGAGCGCATCATCGCGCTCTGGGGCGTGGGGGAGCGCTCACGCGCCTTGGGTGAGACAGTGAACAAACACCTGCTGCGCGGCGACGTGGCGGCGGCTCGCACCGCGGCCGAGCGCTCCGACGCGGTGGCCGCCGACATCTTCCTGGCCGGGTTCGACCGGCTGGAGCGCAGCCGCGTCTCCGGGGGCTCCGGCATCGAGGCCGCCGTGGAGCGCGAGCGCGCCCAGGTGGCCCTCAAGCTGCGCCGCTACCTCTGGATCCTGGCCACCATCGGCTCGATTACGCCCTTCGTGGGCCTCTTCGGCACCGTGGCCGGCATCATGCGCTCCTTCAAGGACCTGGGCCTGGACGTGGAGGCCGGCGGCACTGGCGGCAGCGCGGCGGTGATGACGGGCATCTCCGAGGCGCTCGTGGCCACCGCCGTGGGCATCCTCGTCGCCGTGCAGGCCATGGTCTTCTACAACTACTTCCAGGCCCGCCTGTCGCGCGTGCTGGTGGAGCTGCGCCTGATTGGCGATGAGTTCGTCGAGCTGCTCAAGGAGCGGGCCGCCGGCCTGCCCCCCGCCGAGCCCACGCCGCCCACGCCCGAACCCCAGGCCACCAGCGCGGCGCGCGCCGACGCGCAGCCCGCCTGAGCCGGAGGAGAACGCACCATGGCCATGGGCAAGACACCGGGCAGCGACGACGGCGCCGAGGAAGGCGTCTTCGCCGAAATCAACATCACCCCGCTCACCGACATCTTCCTGGTGCTGCTCATCATCTTCATGGTGACCAGCTCCGTCATCGTCCAGCAGGGCCCCGGGGGCGGCGCCAAGGCGGGCCTCAAGGTGAACCTGCCCAAGGGCGGCGCCGCGGACGTCACCGCGCGCACCACGGACCTGTCCGTGGCGGTGCTGGCGGACGGCCGCTTCATGCTCGCCGGGAACGTTGTCTCCCAGGACGAGCTCCAGCAGGCCTTCGACGAGGCCAAGCAGAAGGACGCCGAGACGGTGGTCATCGTCCAGGCCGACGAGGGCGTTCCCCACGGCACCGTGGTGCAGGTGATGGAGCTGGCCAAGAAGGCCGGGCTCGCCCAGCTCGCCATCGGCGTGCGCGAAGGCGAATGAAACACGAAGGCCACCCAGGGCGGATGCCCGGGTGGCCTCGGTGCGTCAGGTGCCCCGCTTCACGCGGGGCACCGACTCAGGTCCAGCCTCAGACGGTCGCGAAGGCGGCGTCCGAGATGTCCATCGGCGAGGTGTCCTCGATGGTGAGCAGCTTCGCCGCCTGCTCCACGTTGGGCAGCACGTTCCGCGCGTACCAGAGGGCGCTGTACTTCTTGCCCTCGTAGAAGGCCACGTCCGGGTGGCCGGCGGACAGCTCGGCCTTGGCCTTCTCCGCGATGAGGGCCGCGTCCAGCAGCAGCCAGCCCACGGCGACCTCGGACATCATGGTGAGGAAGCGGTTGGCGGACAGCGGAATCAGCGGGAACTTGCTGCCGTCCTGCGACCAGCCGAACACCACCATGGCGCTGGCCATCAGGGCCTCCTGCGCGGCGGCCAGGGACTTCACGGCCTCGCCGTAGACGGCGTGCTCGCGGTGGGCCTCGATGAACGAGCCCACGTCACCCATGAACTGCTGGAAGTGCATGCCGCCCGCCTGCCCCATCTTCCGGCCCACCAGGTCCATGGCCTGGATGTGGGTGGTGCCCTCGTAGATGGAGAAGATCTTCGAGTCGCGGGTGTACTGCTCCACCGGGTAGTCCTGGATGTAGCCGGCGCCGCCGTAGATCTGGATGGCCTGCGCGCACAGGCGGAAGGCCTGCTCGGAGCTGTACGCCTTCACCAGCGGGGTGAGCAGCTCCACCTGGCCCTTGTGGTAGGTGGCCGCGTCATCGTCCTTGCCGGCCAGCTGGCGCGCCTTGTCCAGGTGCATGGCCAGCTTGATGACCAGCGAGCGGATGCCCTCCACGTGCGCCTTGATGTCCAGCAGCATGCGGCGCACGTCCGGGTGCTCGATGATGGCGGCGCGGGGCGCGGTGGGGTCCTTCCACTTGGTGAAGTGGGAGCCCTGCTTGCGGTCCTTCGCGTAGTCCAGCGCGTTGTAGTACGCGGCGGACGCCAGGCCGATGCCCTGGATGCCCACGGCGATGCGCGCGCCGTTCATCATCTTGAACATCTGGCTCATGCCGACGTGCTCGACGGTGCCCACGAGCTCGCCGACACACTTGTCGTTCTCACCGAAGTTGATGACACAGGTGGCCGAGCCGTTGATGCCCATCTTGTGCTCGATGGAGCCCACGCCCACGTCGTTGGACTCGCCCGAGCTGCCGTCCGCGTTGATGCGCAGCTTGGGGACGATGAACAGCGACAGGCCCTTGGTGCCGGGCGCGGCGCCGTCGATGCGCGCGAGCACGAGGTGGATGATGTTCTCCGCCATGTCGTGGTCGCCGCCGGAGATGAAGATCTTCGTGCCGCGGATGTTGTACGTGCCGTCCGGGTTGCGGCGCGCCGTCGACTTGGCCGCGCCCACGTCGGAGCCGGCGTGCGGCTCGGTGAGGCACATGGTGCCGCCCCACGTGCCGTTGAGCATGCGCTCCACGAACTGCTTCTGCTGCGCGGGCGTGCCACACTCCGCGATGACCTCGGCGGCGCCAAAGGCCAGGCCGGGGTACATGTTGAACGCCGTGTTGGCGCCCGACAGCAGCTCCTCCACCGACACCTGGAGCATCATCGGCGAGCCCTGGCCGCCGTGCTCGGGGCTCACCGCCACCGTCTTGAAGCCCTGCTCGTAGAGCTTCTTCCAGGCGTCCTTGAAGCCCTTGGGCGTGTAGACGGCGCCGTTCTCCACCCGGCAGCCCTCTCGGTCACCCACCGAGTTGAGGGGCCCCAGCACCTCGCGCGCGAAGCGGTACGTCTCCGTCAACACCGCCTTCGCCTCGTCCGGGCCCCAGGCCTCGAACGGGGCCTGGCCAGCCACCTGGCCGAAGCCGAACTGCTCGAACAGCGTGAAGAAAATCTCTCGAAGGTCGGTCTTGTAGGTGTTGATCCCGGCGGACATGGCCACTCCTGCGTGACGGCTCGCTGCCCGCCCTCATTGAAAAGGGACAAGGTCAGCGGCGCGTTGAGACGCAAGAAGTGTGGCGGCGACTGATTTTTGAGTCAACCCAGAATGACACCTCGCGTTGAGCGGCGGTCAGAACCGCCACTCGAGACGCGCTGCGGCTGCCTACTTCTTCGCCTTCTTTGCCGTGGGAAGCGTGGCTGTCTTGGCCGCCGGCTTTTCCCGGGGGACCGTCTTCTTCGACGAGACACCCGCGCGGCGTTCGTCCGCATCCTCGCCCTCGTCGCTGGAAGCGGCGGTGCTGGAGGGAGTCGCGGACGCGGGCGCGGCGGCGGAGCTCAGGCTCTCGCGCGGCACCTCCACCACGATGGGGGACTGCCCCGAGCGCTGCCGGTTCTCGTCCTCGAGCGAGTAGAAGAGCTGGATCTGCGAGGAGCCCTTCATCACCAGCTCGCCCTTCTGGTTCTCCGCCCAGAGGTCGATTTCGACGAAGTACCGGCCGCCCGAGCCGTGCCGGTCGCTCACTCGGCCCTTGCACACGACGGTGTCGCCCGGCCACACCATCTTGATGAAGCGCACGTTGTAGCGGCGCATCTGCCCGCCGCGCGCCCAGTCGCTGATGAGCTGGCCGAGCATGCCCATGACGAGCATGCCGGGGGCGTAGACGCTCGGCATGCCCACGCTCTTGGCGTAGAGCTCGTCGACGTGGACCGGATTGAAGTCACCGGACGCACCGGCGTAGCGCGCCAGCTGGACGCGGTCGACGGGCGCCTTCGCCAGCGCGGGCAGCTCGTCCCCCACGCGGATGGCTTCGAAGTACAACTTGCGCGCGGGCATCACGGGGTCTCCTTGGCGGCGCGGACCACCAGCGTCCGGCGAGCGCGGAACACGAGGTTGCCTTCCTCGTCGCGGCCTTCGTCCTCGATGACCGCGATATCCATCTTCCCGGACATGCCAGGGCGCTCGAAGACATCCGACACGCGGGTGGAAACGTAGATGCGGTCCCCGGCGAAGATGGGCCGCTCGTAGTCGAAGCCCTGCTCCGCGTGGAGCAGGCTCTTGATGCCCACGCCCAGGAGCTCCCGCAGGTCCGCCGCGGAGTGGAAGGACGCGGGGAACGTGGGGGGCGCGATGATGGTCGGGTAGCCCGAGGCCCGGGCGTACTCCTCATCGTAGTAGATGGGGTTGTAGTCCCCGATGGCCTCCGCGAACCGACGGATGGCGCCCTTTTCGACCTCGTTCAGCGTCGGCGGCGAGGCGCGGCCGATCGCGTTCTTGTCCAGCATTTCCTCTCCTGACTCTAGCGTCCGGCCGGAAGCTCGAGCACCGTGAGGAGCCCAGCTTCGGCGGCCGTCAAGCGTGGCGCGGCATTCACCAGCGCATTCGCGGTGGCCCGGTCGCCCGCCACTCCCCCCGGGATTTCCAACACCAGCTTCGGGTCAGCGTCGATTTCGATACGGTCCTTGGGCTCGTCCGCCCCCACGGCGATGGTCAGCTCCAGCCGCACCCGTTCCTGTCCATCCTCCAACCCCACCACCGACTGGAACATCCCAGCCACCCTTCCCTTCCTGACGGGGAACGCGCCGCCGGAGATGTCCTCCTCGGCGAACACGGGGGCTACTTCTTCTTCGAAGTCGTCGCAATCGAGCCCCAGGCCGAGGGCCGCGAGCGCCGCCGACTCTACGAGGCCGACATGACCCAGTTGCTCACTGTCCACCAGGTCGAAGAACTCGTCCTCGGTCAGCCCCGCGCCCACCTTGCGCTGGAGCGCCTCGCGCCGCGTGCGCGCGTCCACCACGCGCGTCACGGTCGCGCGCCGCACGGGGCCGCACACCTGCCCGGCGACCGCCACCAGACGGTCCATCACGAAGCCCGGATTCGCACCGGTGCCCACCACCGCCACGCCCGCCTTCTGCGCGGCCTGGTCGAGCTTGTCCGCCAGCTCCGGATACCGCAGGTGCGGGAAGGCCAGCTCCTCGCAGGTGCTGGCCACCGGCAGGCCGCGCCTCACCGCGTCCAGCACCTGGTCGATGACCTTCGGCAACCGCGAGCCGGTGGCATGCAGCACCACCACGCCCTTGCGCTTGCCCACCGCCTGCTCCAGCGAGTCCACCACCTTGATGCGGGGAGCAGGACCGCCCAGGACCTCTCCCAGCGAGCGACCCACCAGGCCGGATTGGACGTCCACCGCGCCGATGAGCTCCACCTCCGGCGAAGACATCGCGGCCCGGGCAATTTCCTGACCGATGAACCCCAGCCCCATCACCACCACCGGCACGGGCCCTTCCGGGGCTTTAGCCATCGGAGATTGCTCCACGATTCCAAGGGGTTAGCGATACAGTCCAGCGTTGCCGCGCACCATAAATCACACCTTGGCGGGCAGGCAAGCGTGACGTGGTTCTACCAGTCTTCCTGCAAGGGAGAACCTCCAAGGATTTCCACGGTTTAGAAGCATACGTGGGGGCCTGGGGGCCTTTTGGGCGCCGATACGTGCGTGTATAAAGCTGTACAGGCACGCTGTTCTCCTGGTTGGAGGCTCCTCGGGCATGGATCGCATCCTCGTCGTGGACGACGACGTACTTATCCTGGCGGCGCTGTCCCGCATCCTCCAGGCCGAAGGCTACGACGTCGTCACGCACAGCGACCCGGCGCTGGCCGCGCGCGAGGTGGGCTTCCAGGTGGTGCTGACGGACTTCATGATGCCGTACCTCAACGGCATCGAGCTGCTGGGGGCCCTGCGGGAGAAGAACCCCAAGGCCGTGCGGCTGATGCTGACGGCCGCGGCGGACTTCCGCACGGCATCCGAGGCGGTCAACCGCGGCGAGGTCTTCCGACTGCTGGGCAAGCCCTGGTCGCTCAGCGACCTCACGAGCAGCGTGCGCCAGGCCTTCGACCACTACCGCCTGGTGGACGCCAACGAGCGGCTGCAGCGCGAGGTCGCGGAGAAGAACGCGGAGCTGGTGGCCATCAACCGCGACCTGGAGCGTCGGGTGGTGGAGCGCACCACGGGGCTGCTCGACGGCCTCATCAGCGCGCTGGACTACCGCGACACGGAGACGCAGTGGCACTCGCGCCGCGTGTCCCTCTACTCGCGGCGGCTGGCGCAGGAAGTGGGCTTGACGGGGGCGGCGCTCGACGTGGTGGAGCAAGGCGCGCTGCTGCACGACATCGGGAAGATTGGCGTGCGCGACTCCATCCTGCTCAAGCCCGGGCCGCTCACGCCGGAGGAATGGGTGGAGATGCGCAAGCACCCGGAGTTCGGCTACCGGATGCTCGCGAAGATGCCCTACCTGCACGAGGCCGCGCTCATCGTGCTCCAGCACCAGGAGCGCTGGGACGGCAAGGGCTACCCGCAGAACCTGGCGGGTGAGGACATCGTGCTGGGCGCGCGCATCTTCTGCCTCGCCGACACGGTGGATGCCATCACCTCCGATCGCCCCTACCGCAAGGGGCGGCCCATGAGCGTGGCCCGGGATGAAATCCGCCGCTGCGCCGGCACCCAGTTCGACCCGGCGCTGGCGGAGGCGTTCCTCAACATCCCCGAGACGGAGTGGCAGCGCATCCGCCAGGAGGTCGAGGCCATGGAAGCGGCGGAGAGCGAGCGCTGGAACAGCGATCCGCTCGGGCCGCCGGCACCGCTGGCGAAGGCCAGCTGCGCCTGAGCCTCAGTGCGGCAGCGCCACCGCGCGCACCTCGCGGATGACGTCCCCCTCCAGGAGCGCATCCACCACGTCCATGCCGGACACCACCTCGCCGAAGGCCGTGTAGCGGCCATCCAGGTGGGGCTGCGGTGTGTGCGTGAAGAAGAACTGACTTCCGCCGGTGTCCTTCCCCGCGAGCGCCATCCCCACGGTGCCACGCGCATACGGCATGCGCGTCACCTCGCAGCGAATGGAGTAGCCGGGACCGCCTTCCCCGTCACCGCGCGGGTCGCCTCCCTGCGCGACGAAGTCCGGCACCACGCGGTGGAAGGTGATGCCGTTGAAGTAGCCCTTCTCCGCCAACGCGAAGAGGTTGCCCGAGGTGAGCGGGGCCTCGGGTGAATTCAGGCGCACCGTGATGTCGCCCTTGTCGGTCCGGAAGGTCAGCATGGCGTGAGCAGGCGCGGCGGGGGGCCGGAACGCGTACGCGGGCTGCTCCACGCGCTCCGAGCGCACGCGCTGGCCCGTCAGCTCGCTGAGGGCCTGGGCCGCCACGCGCCGCACGTTGGCGTGCGGATGCAGGAGCCACTCGCGAAAACGCTGCTCGGCGCCCCGTCCCTGGAGCGCGACGAGCGCCCCCGCCACGGGCTCCGCGAGGTCTCCCGGCGTCTGGGAAACCCGCGCCGCCAGGGCCTCCACGCCCGGGAGCGCCTTGGCATCCTTCAGCCGCCCCGCCGTGGCCGCCGCAGCGCCCGCCACCACCACGTCGTCCCCTTCGATGAGCTGACGCACCGGCGCCGCCGCCTCGGGCACGGGCCGCGCCGACACCACGTCCAGCGCCGCCAGCTTCACCCGCGCGTCCGGATGGCGCAGGTACTCCACCGCGAAGGCCGCGCCCCCCTGCCCCTTCGTCTGCGCCACCTCTCGCAGCCCCAGCGCGAGCCGGCGCGGCTCCGGGACACGCCCGTAGCCACACCCCAGGACTTCCTTCAGCGCCCCCACCTGCCGGTCCATCGCCGCCGCGAGCCGGCAGTCCAGCCACGCGAGGTCCGCGCGCGCCACGTCCGAGGCCGCGCCCGGTTCAGCGTCCGCCAGCGCGAGCCGCAGCGACTCCAGCGTGGGGCGGCCGAAGGCCGGCAGCCCCTGCTGCGCCAGGGCCAGCAGCGGGTGGCCCTCGGCGGATCGCGCCAGCGTCTCGGCCCGGGCCTTCGCGTCGCCCGTCGCCGTCGGCAGCGGCATGCCCCGGGCGACCCGCTTCGCGCGCACCGCCAGGGCCTCCAGTGCGTCGACCGCCGCGCACGGGCCGCTGCAGGTCGCCGCCAGCTTCGCCAGCGACCGCGCCGCCTCCGCGGCCACGCGCGGCGCCGGGTCCTCCAGCAGCCGTCCCAGCACGACGGCATCCTCGGGCCCGCCCACGTCGCCAAAGCCCTTCGCACACAGGGCTCGCACGTCCGCGTCCGCATCCCCCAGGCAGCGGCGCAGCGCGGCCAGGGCCTGCGGCCGCCTCACCGTCGAAAGCAGGTAGGCACCGCTCAGCCGGGCCTCCACGGGCTGCGCCACCCCGAGCAGCGCCTCCGCCGGCGCCAACGGCACCTGGGCGGCCACCGCGGCACCGCGAATCCGCGCCGCCACCCCCACCGCCCGCGCGGCCTGTCCCGCCAGTGACGCGTCCTCACTCCGCATCCGCTCCGCTAGCCGAGACACGGCCCCGGGCGTGCCCAGCCGGCCCAGGGCCTCGAGCACCGTGCGTCGCGCAGCCACGTCGGACTCCGCCTCCTCGGCGGCCAGCAGCGCGGCCTCCAGCGACGCGAGCTCGGCCTCCGTCAGCGGCTCCCAGGAGAGGGCCAGGACTCCGGCCGCGAAGGCCGCCTCGCCGCGCACGTCCGCATGGGCGTCCTTCAGCCCCGCCAGCATCGCCTCCAGCGTCGAGGGGTCCTGGATGCGGGCCAGCGCTCGCAGCGCGCGCTCGCGAACCGGGACACTCGGATCGCTGGTGGCGAGCGCCACCAGGGCGCCGTTGCCCAGCGAGCGCGAGTCCTCCCAGTCCTGGATGCGGTCCATCGAGTCCTCGGCGGCGGTTGCCACCTCCACGGGAGGCACGGCACGGACGCAGCCGGAGAGCAATGAGAGCGAGAGGGCCCAAGCCGGCAGGTGACGAACGGAGAGCGAGCGGCGCATGCCGCGGGCCTAGGTCAATTCTCCGCGAAAATCCAGGGGTTAGGCCACGAGGGAGTTTGACACGCGTGGCCCCGCGCTCCGAAGATGGGCGCTGGTTTCTCTCCGCGGGAGCGCTGGTCCTGAACTGCCCTGGCTGCGGCTCGAAGGTAGCCGCCAACACGTCCATCTGTCCCGACTGCGACTACATCATCGATGGCTCGTTCCTCTCCGGTGGGCCATCCGCGGACGCACCCGAAGAGTCCACGGACGCCGCGGAGGATCCCCGGAGGGTCGCCAAGCCTGCCCCGCGGCGCCCCCGGCCGGCGCCGGGCCGCTCCGGAAGCCGTCCAGCAGCGGCCGCTCCGCCGAATGCGGACGCCACCAACATCCGGAGCATGGACGAGGTCGTCCGCAGCGCCCCCCAGCAGCGCGCCGCCCGCTCCGGGGCCGCGCGTCCCGCCCCGCGCAAGGCCCCCGCGCCTGCGCCGGAGCCCGTCTCCTCGGCGGACCCGTGGAACCGCTCGGACGACCTGGAGGAGAGCAGCGGCGGCGTGGCCGACCCCGACGAGCTCATCCGTGACGCGAAGGAGCTGTTCAGCCAACTCCACGGGGGCGACAAGGTGGCGTTCTGGGGTTCGGCCCTGGTGCTGCTGTCGTGCTTCCTGCCGTGGAAGGAGACGGCGGTGGACGGCGACGTGCTCGGGCTGATGAGCCTGGGCGCTGTCGCGTTCGTGCTGTCCATCGGCATGATGACGGCCGTCACGATTCGCGTGAAGGGCTCGCTGCCGAACGTGAATCCCGTCGTGCCGTGGATGGGTCAGCTCATCGCCAGCATCGTGTGCCTCATCTGGTGCGGCATCTACATCAAGGTGTCGTCCGACACGACGATGGTGCCCACGCCCATCGGCAACTCGGAGATGATGAACTCGTCCCCGAGCTTCGGCGTCTACGTGGCCATCCTGGGCTCGCTCGCGGCGCTGGGCGGCACGCTGCTGGGTCTCAAGGGCCAGTCCGAGCACTACTGAGCACGTCCTCGCATGTCCGACGCCACCCCACTCTCCCGTCTCACCGCCGCGCTCGACGCGGCCGTCTTCGGCCAGCAGCGCGTGCTGGCGGACCTGGTGACGGCCTTCCTCGCGCGGGGCCACGTCCTCCTGGAGGGCGTGCCCGGCGTGGCCAAGACGCTCACCGCGCGCAGCATGGCCGGCGCGCTGGGCCTGCGCTTCACGCGCATCCAGTTCACCCCGGACCTGATGCCCGCGGACATCCTGGGCACCAACGTCTTCCAGCCCCAGGACAACGCGTTCCGCCTGGTGAAGGGGCCCATCTTCACGGAGGTGGTGGTCGCGGACGAAATCAACCGCACCCCGCCCAAGACGCAGGCCGCGCTCCTGGAGGCCATGGAGGAGCGGCAGGTCACCATCGACGGCGTGTCCCACGCGCTGCCGGCCCACTTCTTCGTCGTGGCCACGCAGAACCCGCTGGAGCTGGAGGGCACCTATCCGCTCCCCGAGGCCCAGCTGGACCGCTTCCTCATGCGCGTGCGCGTGGGCTACCCGGAAGCGGACGCGGAGACGACCATGCTCCGCGCCTTCCACCAGCGCGAGGGCAAGCCGGCCTCCACCCAGCAGGTGCTGGATGCGCCCACGCTGATGGAGCTGCAGGCGCGCGCCGCTCGCGTGTCGTGCGACGACTCCATCCTCCAGTACGTGGTGGCGCTCGTCCGGGAGACGCGCGTGAATCCGCGGGTGCGCCTGGGCGCCAGCCCGCGCTCGGCCCAGGCCCTGCTCGCGGCCGCCAAGGCCCGCGCCGCGCTGATGGGCACCGACTTCGTCACCCCGGATGACGTGAAGGCGGTGACGTTCAGCGTCCTCAACCACCGCCTGCTCCTCAAGGCAGAGGCCGAGGTGGAAGGCATCACCGCGGACGATGTGCTGAAGCAGACGCTCGAGCGGGTACGAGTGCCCCGGTGAGCGCCGGGCGCCCCGTCCCCACCGGCCTCGCCGTGGCGCTGCTGGCGGTGGGGCTCCTTCCCGCCGCGCTGGCGGTGGCCAGCCCCGCGTTCGGCTGGCTCGCGCTGGCGGCGGACGTGGCCGTGCTCACCCTCTGCGCGGTGGACTTCCTCCGGGCGCCCCGCGTGGAGGACGTGCGGGTGCGGCGGCGCGTGGAGCCCATCCTGTCCTCCGGCACCCGCAACCCGGTACACGTGGTGCTGGAGCGGGTGGACGCGGGCCCCAGCGCCCTGCACGTGGACGTCCGCGACGAGCCCCCGGTGGACATGGCCAGCAGCGGCCACCGCCAGTCCCTCACCGTGCCCGCGTCCGCGCCGTTCCACAGCGAGCTGACCTACTTCGTGACGCCGCCCTCGCGAGGCGATGCCCGCTTCGGAGACGTGCACCTGCGGCTGCTCGGGCCGCTGGGCCTGTGCGCGCGCCAGGTCCGCGTCCCCGCGGAGCAAGCCGTGAAGGTGTACCCGGACCTCACGGCGCTCACCCGCGAGGCGCTGGCGCTGGCGCGTGCCTCGGAGGCCCCCTCCGCGCGCACGCAGCGGCGCCGCGCCGCCGAGGGCCGGGAGTTCGAGTCGCTGCGCGAGTACCGCCCTGGCGACGACTACCGCCACATCGACTGGAAGGCGTCCGCGCGCCACGCCCACACGCTGGTGCGGACGTGGCAGCCGGAGCGCCACCAGCCGGTGTTGCTGCTGCTGGACTGTGGACGGCACATGGCGGGCCGCATCCAGGAGCGGCGCAAGCTGGACCACGCGGTGGACGCGGCGCTGCGGCTCGCCCGCGTGGGGCTGGAGGCCGGGGACGTGGTGGGCGTGCTGGCCTTCGCCAGCGGCGTGCGGGCCTACCTGCCGCCGCGCAAGGGCCGCGAGCACCTGCGCCTCATCACCGAGTCCCTCTACCGCACCGAGGCCGCGCTCGAGGAGAGCGACTACGGCCGTGCCTTCGACTTCGCGTTCGCCCGGCAGACGCGGCGGGCCCTCGTCGTGCTCTTCACGGACCTGGTGGACCCGGACGCCTCCGCCAGCCTCCTCACGCGCACGCTGGCGCTGCGCCCCCGGCACCTGCCCGTCGTCGCCTCGCTGCTCGACGAGGACGTGCAGGCCGCGGCGCAGGGCGTGCCCGTCGAGCCGCAGGACGCCTACGCGCGGCAGGCCGCGGCGCGGCTGGAGACCGAGTTCCGCCGCACCGCCACCACCCTGCGGGACGCGGGGGCGCTCGTCGTCCGGGCCCCCGCGCGGGCCTTCGGCGCCGCCACGCTCAATGCCTACCTGGACGTGAAGGCGCGCGGACAACTCTGAGCCTCTGCGTCAAGTCCAGCGGAAAGTTTGTACGCAGTGTGCAGGCCCCCTGTTTCGGCGCCGCTCGCGAAGAAGCGTGCCAAACGCGCGGAGGCCGAGTTTTCGGCCTCGGACACGACCCCCTTTACAGATAGGCCCGCGTCAACAAAATGGCCCGTCCTCGCCCGCCGTGACGGTGGGCGACCTCGAAAACACCACGGATGGAGACGGTCTTGGCGGAGGTCGCGAGGGGATTCAGGGTGGAGGTCGAGGCGGACGCTACGGCGGCCGTGGCGGCACGGATGGAGTCCAACGCCGCGGCGGCGACGCCCGAGTTGACGCCCTTCCACGAGCGGCTGCTGGCCGAGGAGCTGCTGGCCCGCAGTGGAGACACGCAGCAACGGTTGGCAGGCGCGCTGTCGGAAGCGAAGGTGGACCTCAACCCGCACCAGGTCGAGGGCGCCATGTTCGCGCTCGACTCGCTGTCGCGCGGCGGCTGCATGCTGGGCGACGAGGTGGGCCTGGGGAAGACCATCGAGGCAGGGCTCGTCATCGCCCAGCTGATGGCCGAGGGGAAGTCGCGCATCCTCATCATGGCGCCCGCCACGCTGCGCGCGCAGTGGAACAGCGAGCTGCGGGAGAAGTTCGACCTGGACAGCGTCATGGTGGACGGCCGCACCGTGCGCGCCACCGGCAACTGCTTCGACCAGCCCTTCCCCGTCATCTGCTCGCACCCCTTCGCGGCCAACAAGGCGCACCTGGCGGCGGAGATTCCCTGGGACCTCATCGTCATCGACGAAGCCCACCGCCTGCGCAACGCGCACCGGCCCAACAACAAGATGGGCCAGGCGCTGAAGGCGGCCCTGGCCGGCAAGCCCAAGCTGCTGCTCACCGCCACCCCGCTCCAGAACGACCTGATGGAGCTGTTTGGCCTGATGTCGCTGCTGGACGAGCAGATCCTCGGGCCCGAGCACGCCTTCCGCAGCCGCTACCGGGTGGACGAGGCCGGCGGCATGCCCGAAGCCGCCGCCATCGAGCTGAAGGAGCGGCTGGCCCCCGTGGTGCAGCGCACCCTGCGCCGGCAGGTGCGCGAGTACGTCCGCTACACCAACCGCCGCTCCATCGTGGAGGACTTCACCCCCTCCCCCGAGGAGCACGACCTCTACGAGAAGGTCAGCGAGTACCTCCAGCGCTCCGAGGTGGCGGCGATCGAGCCCGGCAAGAAGACGCTGCTGACGCTCTGCTACCGCAAGCTGCTGGCGTCCTCCACCTACGCCATCGCCCCCACCCTGCGCCGGCTGTCGGACAACCTGGAGAAGCGACTCCAGGCGGCGAAGCTGGGCCAGCAGGCCCTGGCGATGTTCGAGCCCGAGGAGGCCAAGCAGTACGTCGAGGAGGGCGAGGAGTGGTCGGATGATCCGGCCAAGGCGCCCAACATCCGCGTCCTGGAGCAGGAGGTCTGGGAGCTGCGCCAGTACGCGGACCTGGCGGACTCCATCAAGGTCAACGCCAAGGGCGAGGCGCTCAAGCGCGGCCTGGACCGCACCTTCGCGGTGATGAAGTCGCACGGGTGGCCGGTGAAGGCGCTCATCTTCACCGAGTCCAAGCGCACGCAGCAGTACCTCTTCAACCTGCTGTCGGAGAGCGGCTACCAGGGGAAGATTTCGCTGCTGTCCGGCGACGCGAGCACGCCCGAGGACCGGCGCGCGCTGGTGGAGGAGTTCCGCAACCGCACCCAGATTCTCATCTGCACCGAGGCGGGCGCCGAAGGCCTCAACCTCCAGTTCTGCAACCTGGTGGTGAACTACGACCTGCCCTGGAACCCGCAGCGCGTGGAGCAGCGCATCGGCCGCTGCCACCGCTACGGCCAGCAGCGGGACGTGCTGGTCATCAACTTCCTCAACCGGAGCAACGCGGCGGACGCCCGCCTCTTCGAGCTGCTGGAGAAGAAGCTGAACCTCTTCGACGGCGTGTTCGGCGCGTCCGACGAAATCCTGGGCGCGCTGGAGAGCGGCGTCGACTTCGAGCGGCGCGTGCTGGACATCTACCAGTCCTGCCGCAAGCCGGAGGACATCAACGCCGCCTTCGACAAGCTGCGCGAGGAGCTGGAGGGCCGCATCAACCAGCGCATGACGCAGATGCGCTCGGTGGTGCTGGAGCGCTTCGACGGCGACGTGCGCCGGCGGCTGCGCGGGCAGAACGAGCAGACGAAGGAGGTGCTCGCCAAGCGCCAGCAGGAGGCGCGCGCGCTCACCGCCTCCGTGCTGGGCAGCCGCACCGCGGGACGCCTGGAGGTGGCCAAGGCCGCCTACGCCGTCAAGGAGCGCACCCAGGACGCGGTGAGCTATCTGCAGCTGGACGCGTCCGGGCTGCCGTCGCGCCTGGCCCGCCTGGCCGGCAGCGAGGGCTGGTGGTTCGCCTACAAGTTCGAGACGACGGGCCTCAAGCCGGAGGAGAAGCTGGCGCACCTCGTCCTCGTGCGCGACCGGGACGGCGGCTTCCGGGCGCTGCCCCTGGCGGACGGGGCGCACTTCGTGAAGCTGGCGGCGAAGCCGGAGCGGCGGCGTCAGCCCGCCCCGGTGTCCGTGCAGCTCATGCAGGAGCAGGCGCTGATGGCGGCGAAGGACGAAATCGTCCGGGCCGCGGAGCGTCGCAATGCCCTGGAGCTGGACAAGGCCAAGGAGCGCGCGGACCGCTACGTCGAGGACTGCCTCATGGAGTCGCGCGAAGCGGTGGAGGCGGCGCGGCAGACGTGGATTGAAGCCCGCAAGCAGGTGGGCCTGGCCGAGGACATCGCCGAAAAGGCGAAGGCCCGCGCGCACTCGGACCGGATGGAGCGCGAGTACCGCCGCAGGCTGTCCTCGCTCCGCAACGAGGAGGAGAAGCGCTACGCCGCCAAGGACCGGCAGCTCGCGGAGCTGGCCAACAAGGCGAAGGTGACGGAGAAGCGCTCCCTCATCGCCTCCGCCTACTTCTGGCTGTCGTAGTCCGCGGGGCGCAGACGCACCCACGTCGCGCCCCAGCCACCGTCCCCCTCGCCCGCGGCGCGGAACGACTCCACCTCCGGAAGCCTGGGGAGCAGTGACTGCACGGTGCGCCGCAGCGCGCCCGTGCCCTTGCCGTGGATGATGCGCACGTCCAGCACGCCCTTCTGACGGCAGGCCCAGAGGTACTCGACGACGAGGTCCTTCACCTCGCTCGGGTGGAAGAGGTGCAGGTCCAGGTTCCCGTCGATGGGAATTTCTACAGCCTCGTCCTCCGACGGAGGCGGCTCCGGCCCCTCGGGCGGAAGCGGCGGCTCACTGGCGCTGAGGCTGGGCAGGCGCTTTCGGCCCACGCTCCCACTCCTCCCGCTCCTTCGCCGCCTGAAGGCGGCGGCGCTCACGAGCGGCCTTGAACCGCTCCGTCAGCGAGGTGACCTCACTCTTCAGCGCGGAGAAGTTCTCGGACACGCTGCCGGGGTCACCAGGCGCTCGCACGGCCGCCTGCCCGCCGGCACCTCCCGCGGACATCAACTGGACCAGCAGTGCTGCCATCGAAATGGCTGTCATGGCCGCACAGGTAAGCAAGACTCGTGCACAGAGGCAAGGGGGGCTCAGGAGGAAGCGGCCTGGCGCTCGGCCTCTTCCTTCCTGCCCAGCACGATGCGCTCCGCCAGCTTGACGGCGGAAAGGGGCGCGCTGCCCTCGGCCTTGTTGTTGATGGTGATGAACGCGGGCTTGTCCCGGCGGAGCGCCGCCAGGCACACCCGGGCGAGCACGTCCCGCGTGGGCACGTCCTCGTCCACCAGCTGGTTGAACGGGGCGTAGCGCGCGCGGGCCTCCTCGTAGCCCAGGTCCGGCGGCAGCATCCACCGCACCACCAGCGCGCGGGACTCGAAGGCGCGGGTGAGCCTCGCCTGACGCCCCACGGGCGGCATGTGCGCCCACGCCGCCAGCACCGGGACGACGCCCACGTCGGCCAGCGCCTGGGCGAGCCCCTCTGTCAGCAACTCCTCGTTGCGCAGCTCCACCGCGTACAGGGGCCCCTTGGGCAGCGCGGTGAAGAAGGCGTGCAGCCGCTCCACGAAGCGCGCGGGCCCGCCGAGCGCCTGCGGGTCCTGCGGCGGGAACTGGAACACCAGCGGGCCAGCCTTCTCGCCCAGGCCCTCCACGAAGGGGGCCACCACCGCGTCCGTCGCGTAGGCCGCGTGGAGGAAGCGCTCATTGGCCTGCCCCCGCTGTGCGCCATAGCGCTCGTGGAGCGGGAAGCGCGCCAGCGTGCACACCTCGTGGGCCTTCACCAGGAAGCGGAACGTGTCCGGCACCTGCGTGGCGTACTCGGCGAAGGCGCTGGCGGAGATGGGGCCGTAGAAGGTCCGGTCGATGCCCACCGTGCGCAGCACCGGGTGGTGCGCGTACGCGGCCAGCCCCTCGCGCGCCAGCTGCGACGCGGCGGCCTCATGGTCGTAGACGATGCCGGCCCAGCCCGGGAAGGTCCACGAGGAGGTGCCCAGGAAGATGCCCGTCGGCAGCTCCCGGCCCAGGGTGGCCAACGCATCGGACACCGCCGCCGGCCCCACCGGCTGCGCGCCCTTGCGCGCCTTGGCGGGAGGCGCCACCGCGGCGCCGGTGAAGAGGTCGAGCTGTGCAGGGCCTCGCTCCTGAGGCATGGCGCGTCTCCTGGGCCAGAAGGCACCGCGGGCACGGTGCCGTGCGTCCAGCACAGGTAACGCCGGACGCCACCGGATGCAGGAGGTTGCCCCAGTCCAGCCCCACTTCCCAAGTGCCATGTCGCCCAGCATGCAGCCGGGCGACACTTCGCGGCCCCAGCGGCGCCGCTACACCTTGAGGCGGATGGCCCCCGGCAGCAGCGTCATGGTGCACGGGAGCCGGCCCGGCGTCTCACCGTCCACGTCCAGGAACACGTCGCCGCCCTCCACGGGCTCGGCGCGCAGGGTGCGGCAGCGCAGCCGGCGCGTGCCCTTCCAGTTCACGTGCGAGCCGTTGTAGACGCCCTTCGACTTGAGGACGAAGTCGCTCAGGCCGTAGCCGGACCAGATGGTGACGTCGAAGAGCCCGTCATGGGTGACGGCGTCCGGCGCGACGAACATGCCGCTGCCGAAGTAACGGCCGTTCGCCACCGCCACCGCGGTGACGCCCACCACCTCTTCCGGGCCGCCGTCCACCGACAGCCGCACCTGCCGCTCGCTGTACTTCACCAGGCCCTTCAGCGTGCCCCACATGAAGCTCAGGTGACCGCCCATGGCCTTGCTGCTGCGGTTGACCTCCTGGGCCACCACCGCGCTCACGCCGAACGAGGCGATGTTGGCGAAGTAGCGCGTGGCGGGCTGGCCGTCGTTGTCCACGAAGTCCAGCCGGCCCACGTCGAAGGGCTCCGTCGCGTCCGAGCGCAGCCGCTCCAGCGAGGACGCCAGCTCCAGATCCCACCCGAAGGTCCGCCGGAAGTCGCCGCCCGTCCCGCGGGGAATCAGCCCCAGCGCCGCGTTCGGGTTGAGCGCCTGGCCGTCCTCGAAGAAGCCGTTGGTGACCTCGTTGAGCGTGCCGTCTCCGCCCACCGCGACGATGCACTCGTAGCCATCCCGCAGCGCCTGGCGGGTGATGCGCGCCGCGTCCATCCCGCCCTGGGTGAAGCCGTGGCCGAAGTCCCCCAGCGCCTTGCCCACCTGCGCGGAGATTTCGGCCCAGCGCTTTCCCGTCTGGCCATTGGCGCTGCGCGGATTGACCACGAGGAACGTCTTCATCTGGCCCTACCCCTCCCTGTGCCCTCCCTGTTTACGCGGTTGCGCGCTGGCACTCCACTCCGCGCCCTCGCGCAGGGCACGGCGGGACCGCTGCCACCCCGCGTCAAAAGGGGTGGCGCGGCGGCGCGCGGGTGAGGGCTCGCGCCCGACGGACTAGGCCTTCTGCGGCACGGGCACCGGCCGCACGTGGACCTCACGCAGCTGCCGGTCATCCACGTCGCCCGGAGCGCCCGTCATCAGGTCCGTGCCCGTCTTCGACTTCGGGAACGGAATCACGTCGCGCAGGGACTCGGCGCCCGTCAGGAGCATCGCCAGCCGGTCCATGCCCAGCGCGATGCCGCCGTGCGGCGGAGCGCCGAACTTCAGCGCGTCCAGCAGGAAGCCGAACTTGGTGCGGGCGTCCTCGTCGCTGATGCCCAGCGCCTTGAACACCTCCGCCTGCACCTTCGGGTCATGCAGGCGGATGGAGCCGCCGCCAATCTCGAAGCCGTTGAGCACCACGTCGTAGCGGTGGCACTTCACCCGGCCCGGGTCCGTGAGCAGGTAGGCCACGTCCTCGTCGTGCGGCCGCGTGAAGGCGTGGTGCGCCGCCGCCCAGGTGTTCGTCTCGTCGTCGAACTCGAACAGCGGCGGGTTCACCACCCACAGGAACTTCCACTGGCCGCCGCTGCCGTACTCCGGAATCAGGCCCAGCTTCTTGGCCACGTGCACGCGCAGGTTGGCCATCACCGTGTGGACCAGCGACTCCTTGCCGAACTGGAACAGGATGAGGTCGCCCGTCTTCGCGCCCACGGTCTGGTTGATGGCCTGACGCAGCGCCGGGCTGATCGTCTTCGACAGCGGCGACTGCGTCCACTCGCCCCCGTCGGCCACCTTCGCGCGGGCCAGGCCCTTGGCGCCCGCCTGCTTGGCGAACTCCTCCAGCTTGTCGCTCTCCGCGCGGCTCAGCGCCTTGTCCGCGGGGATGACCATGGCCTTGACGATGCCCTTGTTCTGCACCGCCTCCCACATCATCGGCACGCCGCCGGACTCGCCGTGCTCGCGAACCAGGTCGGTGAGCACCACGTGCTCCAGCCCGAAGCGCAGGTCCGGCTTGTCGTTGCCGTACTTCGCCATGGACTCGTAGAAGTCCATGCGCATGAACGGCGTGGGGATGTCGATGCCCAGCACCTCGCCCCACAGCTTCTTCAGCAGGCCCTCGATCATGGTGAAGATGTCGTCCTGCTGGACGAAGCTCATCTCCACGTCGATCTGGGTGAACTCCGGCTGCCGGTCCAGGCGCAGGTCCTCGTCGCGGAAGCACTTCACGATCTGGAAGTACCGGTCGAAGCCCGCCACCATGAACAACTGCTTGTAGAGCTGCGGGCTCTCCGCCAGCGCGTAGAACTTGCCAGGGTTGAGGCGGCTGGGGACCAGGAAGTTGCGCGCGCCGCCCGGCGTGTACTTGCCCATGAAGGGCGTCTCGAGCTCCAGGAACCCGTTCTCCACCATGTACGAGCGCGTGAGCGCGTTCATCTTCGAGCGCGTCATCAGCGAGCGCTGCAGCGGCGCGCGGCGCAGGTCCAGGAAGCGGTGGGCCAGGCGCTTCTCCTCCGACGTGTCGATGCTCTCCTCGATGGGGAACGGCGTCGGCTCGGAGCGATTGAAGATGGTGAGGTCGCTCGCCCGGACCTCGATTTCACCCGTCTTCATCTTCGGGTTCACGTTCTTCCCGCGCGAGACGACCTTGCCGCGCACGCCCACGCAGAACTCCAGGCGGAGGCTGCCCGCCAGCGCGTGCGCTTCCGCGTGGTCCGGCTCGAACACCACCTGCGTGAGCCCGTCCCGATCTCGCAGGTCGATGAACACGGCGCCGCCGTGGTCCCGGCGGTTGTGCACCCAGCCGAAGAGGACGACTTCCTCGCCGACGTTGGCCGCGGTGAGCTGACCGCAAGTGTGGGTACGCTTGACCTCGGAGATGAACGGGACTGCCATGGACACCGCCTGCTGGATTCGAAGGGGGAAGAGGCGAGGCACCATAGAGATCGTGGAAACGACGCGTCAAGGAATCCGAGCGCCTGGCCCGTGGCTCAAACCGTCGGATTCAGGGCGGATTCGCCTCACCTGGCAGGCCTGCGCGGCGGGGACGCAGCTCCCGGCCGTCCCCCCGTGCAAGGGGATTTCCTCGCCGCGCCCCACCCCATCTGGCGGGCCGGATGGGCCCGCGTCCTCCTCGCGCTCGCCCGCGCCCTGATGGCCGCACCGGCCCGGGCGGGGAAGAGGGACGTCACCGCCGCCGGCTCCAGGCGGATGACCATCGGGAGGCATACACGTTCCGAGCGGTCCGGAGTAAAACGACGCCATGCTCCGAACAGTCATCGCCGCGACCGCCGCGCTGGGACTGGCCGCCGGCTGTGCGCCCGATTCGACCGCGCCCGTCAAGGTCAGTGCCCTGGTGCTCTCCAGCAATGGCCAGTACGTCCCCCAGGAGGTGGAGCTGAAGACCATCTCCGACATCGTCGGCCTCAAGGGCACGGTGGCCGACATCCAGGGAGGCGCCCGCATCGTCGTCGACTCCCAGGACCCGGACCTGAACAACGCCGACTCGCCGGAGGCCTATGCCAACGCCCTGCTGAAGAGCCGGGGCCGCGACGTCAGCGCCAGCTACATCTCCCAGGACGGCGTCCTCTGGCCGGCGGACTTCCACACCTGGAACATGGTGACGGCGTACTACAGCATGGAGCGCGCCTACGACTACTTCCGCGAGGTGGGCAACCTCTCCGCGGCGGACTTCAAGGACCCCGTCACCACCTACTACTTCCCGGAGTTCGTGCTCGCCGACGTGGACAAGGACCCGCTGACCGACAACGCCATGTACTTCTCCGTGCTGGAGTCGTTCCTGGTGCTGCCCTTCGACCAGCTCCAGCGCGCGCCCCTGGCCATCAACGCCGGCGTCATCGCCCACGAGTACGCGCACCGCGTCTTCAACCTGAAGGCCTACGGCGGCCAGCAGTTCCCGGAGGCGCTCACGCTCTGGCAGTCCGCCGGCGCCAGCCCGGGGGCCAACATCCTCAAGTCCTTCGACGAGGGGCTCGCGGACTACCACGCCTACGGCACCACCTGTCAGACGACGCAAGGGGGCAAGGGCTGTGACACGCGCTTCTTCTCCACGTCCTTCCACGGCAACACCTTCGGCCAGATCACCGACGACCGGGACCTCGCCCGCGCGGACCGCTGCATGGACCTGTCGCTGCTGAGCCAGCTCTACAACCAGAACCTGAGCGCGTTCAGCGGCAACGAGTACCGCGTGGGCACCCTGCTCGCGAGCGCCCTCTACCAGGCCGGCGAGGCCACCGGTCAGCGCGACGTGCTGCTGCGCGCCATCGTCGCCGCGTACAACGACGAGAGCACCACCACGCCCGGCCTCTACCAGCTGGCGCGGGCCACCCTCGCCGACCAGTCCCGCTTCACCCTGTCCGTGGCCGCCAGCGCCATCATCACCCACATCACCGACCTTCGCCTGAAGGAAGCCGTCTGCAACGAGCTGATGGACCACCTCCAGATTCCGCGCGAGGAGCTCGTCGGTAACGACCCCAACATGTGCCCGCCCAGCGCTGTGGGTGGTACCACCTGCCCCCGCCTGGACCTGTGAGCATGAAGACTGCTTCCCTGAAGACGTGGCTGTTGCGTTGCGCCCTGGGCAGCCTCGCCCTGTCCGCCCCCGCCCTCGCCCAGGACGAAGGGGACGACCCCTACGCCTATCCGGACGACGCGCCCTCCTACGACGCCGCGGAGTCGTATGACGGCATCCGCCCCAAGGTGGACCAGACGGACGACTTCCGCCGCGTGTCCGAACAGGAGGGTGACGACGGCGAGGACGACTTCGAGACGCTCTCCAGCCTCGATGACCCGAACCTCGGCGTGGCCATGGAGTTCATCTCCGGCGCCCTCTTCTTGGACAGCCCTCGCGGCCGCGCCGCCGACACGCGCCTGGGGCTGGGCGTGCGCGCCACCTGGGAGTACGGCCGCATCCTCGACAACGAGTCGCTGCGCGAGGCCCTCTGGGCCGACCTGCGCTGGACCTACGGCGGCACCAGCGACGGCACCGAGTTCCTCCAGGGCAAGACGAACATCCACTACTTCACCATCGCGCCCGCCTACGAGCTGAAGCTCGGCAAGTCGGACTTCGGCTTCTTCGGCCAGCTCGGCGGTGGCATCGCATACCAGGCCTCCTCCATCACCATCGACACGGTGGAGACCAAGGTCAGCGGCATCAAGCCGCTGTTCCAGTACGGCGTGGGCTTCCGGGGCCGGCCCCGGATTACCTCCTCGGGCAACCTCCGCCTCGCCTTCCGCGTGGAGGCCATGGGCTTCCGCCGCGGCTACCACAACGACTTCTTCCTCGGCGGCAGCCTCGGCACCGCCTTCTGAAGTCGCCTTCGCGCGCCGCCCGCCCCGCACGCGGTGGCGAGCGGCCATGAAGATTTTTCCACCGCAGCCCCGCCCTGCCTGCGCCCTCTCCTTGCGACTTCAAGGAGTTGGCGCTGGCACGCGTCGTGCTCCAGTTTTCAACGGGTCGGGAACGTGGGTTCCCCTGGGGGCTGGGAGGCGAGCGATGAAGAACGCGCAGGGACAGGGACAACACTTGGACCCCGTTTGTGGGAAGGCCTTGGACACACCCGAGGGCCGCCCCACTGCCGAGTACAAGAAGCGCCGGTACTTCTTCTGCTCGGAGCGGTGCCGCCACGCCTTCGAGCGGCAGGCGGAGCGCTTCCGCTTCAACGAGCTGGCCCGCGTCGGCGCGCTGATGACGCCGGGCCGCGTCCGCTGGGGCATTGCCTGAGCGGCGGCCTCACGCGGCCGCGCGCACATCCTTGAGCCGCAGCGACAGCTTGCGCTGGCCTCGGAAGGTGTCGAAGCCGGCCTGGAAGGCCAGGTCCACGGGCCCCTCCACCAGCGGAGCCCGGTCCGCCATGTTGAAGCCGATGGCGTCCAGCTCGGGCGCGTCCGCCAGGGCCAGCTTCAGGTGGCCGCTGCCGGTGCCGGACTTGGGCGGGAGCACCCGCGGGCGAGCCACCTGCCGGCGCAGCACCAGCACCGGCTCCGGGTTGCCCTGGCCGAAGGGCCCCAGCCGCTGGAGGGACTCCACGGCGTCGGCGTCCAGCTCGTTGGGATTCACCACCGCGTCCACGCGGCAGCGGGGGATGAGGTCCTCCGGCGACAGGCGCTGGGCGGCAATCTTCTCGAAGGCCTCCCGGAAGGCCGGCAGGCGCTCCGCGTCGATGGTGAGCCCCGCGGCGTGCTTGTGGCCGCCGAAGCGCGTCAGCAGCTCCGCGCAGCCGCTGAGCGCGTCGTGGAGGTGGAAGGCCTCGATGCTGCGCGCCGAGCCCTTCCCCACGCCGTCCTTCACGCCCACCATCACCGTGGGCCGGTAGAAGCGCTCCACCACGCGCGAGGCCACGATGCCGATGACGCCCGGGTGCCAGCCCTCGTCGAAGAGCACGAGACCGCGCGCGTCCTTCAGCGACGCCGCCTGGGCCAGCGCCTGCGTGAGGATGCTGCTCTCGATGCTCTGGCGCTCCGCGTTGGCCCGGTCCAGCACCGCCGCCAGCGAGCGCGCCGTCTCCGGCGACTCCGAGCACAGGAGCTGCAGCCCCAGCGATGCGTCATGCAGCCGGCCCGCGGCGTTGATGCGAGGCCCCAGGCGGAAGCCCACCTGCCCCGCGGTGACGGACGCGTCCGGGTCCATGCCCGCCACTTCCTTCAGGGCCCGCACGCCCGGACGGCGGCCCGCGCTCAGCTCCTGGAGGCCATGGGACACGAGGATGCGGTTGGCCCCCGTGAGCGGCACCACGTCCGCCACGGTGGCCAGCGCCACCAGGTCCATCATCGTCCGGAGGTTGGGCTCCTTCCGCTGGGCGAAGAAGCCCTCGTCGCGCAGGCGCTTGCGCAGGCCCATGCAGAAGTTGAAGGCCACGCCCGCGGCGCACAGGGCCTTCGTGGGGTACTCACAACCGGGCTGGTGTGGATTCAGCACCGCCACCGCGGGCGGCAGCGTGGGCGGCACGGTGTGGTGGTCCACCACCAGCACGTCCAACCCCAGCTCCTTCGCGCGGGTGATCTCCGCCACCGAGGTGATGCCGCAGTCGAGCGTCACCAGCACCCGCGTGCCGTCCGCGGCGATGCGCTCCACCGCACCCACGTTGAGGCCGTAGCCCTCGTCCAGCCGGTGGGGGATGTATGTCGCGGGCGGGACGCCCAGCTCCTTGAGGAAGAGATACAGCAGCGACGTGGAGCAGACGCCGTCCACGTCGTAGTCGCCGTAGAGCGTCACCTTCTCCCGCGCGCGAATCGCCCGCGTGAGCCGGTCCACCGCCGCCGGCATGCCCTTCATCCGGAACGGGTCCGGCAGGTCCGCCAGCCGGTCGGAGAGGAACGCCGACGCGGACTCGGGCGTGCGGTAGCCGCGGTGCAGGAGTACCCGCGCCGCGAGCGGATGGAGCGACAGCTCCCCGGCCAGGGACGCCACGTCCTGCTCGACCACATCTGGAAGCAACCACCGCACGCTCGACACCCCTCCTCGCCTTCTCCCAGCGGGAGTTGGCGGGGTGAATTGGCTACGGAGGCGACAGTACCTCAGACGTCTGACCAGGACAGTCCAACCTTGAGCCCGACACTTCCCCTCCTGCACGGGCGTTCAGGCGAGCGCACGCACGGTGGCGTGCTGCTTCACGCACGGTCGGTCGCCCGTGTGCAGTTTCTGACGCACACCCGATGACAGAGAGGTCGAGCATGCAAGCACGAGGCATCCGGGCCGCCACGCTGGCCCTGGTATTCGCCGCGCTGGGCACCGCGGGCACGGCCGCCGCGCAGGAGCGGCGCGAAGGTAAACGCGGCGACCTGAATGTGTTCCTCCGCGGCGGCGTGGGCGACTACACCGGAGACCTGGGCGACCTGACGAGCACGGGCCCGGCCTGGGGCGTGACGCTCAACGTGCAGCCCACCACCTTCCTCGGCTTCGAGCTGGGCTACGAGGGCTCGCGCAACGGCATCACCGACAGCCGCCTGCTGGACACGCCCTCGCTCGTCCGCCAGGGCGGCAGCGCGCTGGTGAAGGTGTCTCCGCCCTTCCTCACCGCCATTCGTCCCTTCGTGGGGGCGGGGCTTGGCGTCACCTACGTGGACGTGCGCGGCGGCGTGCTGGACGACCTCTACCAGTCGGACACCGTCCCGGAGGTGCCGCTCGCCGCGGGGGTGGAGTTCAACCGCGGCGCCCTCACCGCGGGCATCCGTACCACGTACCGCGTCCTCCTGAGCGAGGGCTGGGCGGACGGCGCGGTGAACGACGCGGACGGTGGCCTGCTGGATGCCTCGCTCACGCTGGGCGCCCGCTTCTGATGCGGCCCGGAAACACCAAGGGCCCTGCTTCCCGCGAAGGAAGAGGGCCCTCGTGCGAGGCTTCGCGTGCGAGGCCTTCCTCAGCGGAAGGAAGGCCTCGGGCGCGACAGGCTCACGCCACCTTCGGGTGCTGCTGGTCGATGTTGCCACCCTCGCGCTGACGGGCGGCATCCCTCGCCGCGGCGCGCTCGTCCAGCCAGATGGTCAGCGGGCTCGCGATGTAGATGGTGGAGTACACGCCCACCACGATGCCGACGAGCATCGCCATGGCGAAGTCGAAGATCTCGCCCACGCCGAAGATGAGCAGGCCGATGAGCGACAGCGCCGTGGTGCTGGACGTGAGGATGGTGCGGCCCAGCGTGTCGTTGATGGCGATGTTGATGACCTCGGCGAAGGGCTTGCCCTTGAACTTGGCCATGTCCTCGCGGATGCGGTCGTAGATGACGATGGTGTCGTTCACCGAGTAGCCCACCACGGTCAGCAGCGCCGCGATGGCCGTCAGGTTGAACTCGCGCCGGCTCACCAGGTAGTAGCCGGCCACCATGATGACGTCATGGACCATGGCCACGAGCGCGCCTGGACCGAACTTGAAGTCGAAGCGGAACGCCACGTAGATGAGGATGGCGATCATCGAGTACAGCAGCGCCATGATGCCGCGGTTGCGCAGCTGCTTGCCCACCTGCGGACCCACGTAGTCCACGCGGCGCTGCTCGAAGTCCGGCTTCTCCAGCCCCTGGCCCAGCGCGGCGAACACCCGGTCCGCCATGCCGCTGGCCACCACCTGGTAGTCGTAGCCGGTGCCGCCCTGGGCCTCTCCGAGCTCACGCACCTCCTGCACGCCGATGCCCGAGCCCTCCACGGCCTTCTTGATGGAGTCGACCGGGATCTCCTGCGCCGCGCGGAAGCGGATGATGCCGTTGGGCAGGTCGGCGTACACGTTGCGCACGCCGCCCAGCGCCTCCAGCGCCGCCTTGCCCTTCGCGCCGCTCTCCTCGTTGAGCTGCGTGACGCCGCCCATGCGGAGCAGGAAGGTGTTCTCCTCGGTCGCGCCGATGTTCTGCACGCTGACGTCGGGCAGCCCACCCTTCTCCGCGCGCTCACGGACTTCCTGCGCGCTGATGGGGTGGTCGAACTTCAACTCGACCACCGTGCCGCCCGCGAAGTCCACGCCGAAGTTGAAACCGAAGGCGGCGATACCGACGATGATCGCCAGGTTCAGCACCGTCGACAGGAACAGCGCCGGCTTGCGCTTGCTGATGAAGTCGATGTTCGTCTTGTTCTTGAGAATCTGCATGACGGTTCCCGGACTCCGACCGGTCAGACGGAGACGACCTTCGCGTTACGACCGTGGACGAAGTAGGTCATGATGACTCGCGTCACCGTGATGGACGTGAACAGCGACGCCAGCAGGCCGATGATGAGCGTGGTGGCGAAGCCCCGCACCGGGCCCGTTCCCGTGAAGAAGAGAATGAAGGCGGAGATGAGCGCCGTCACGTGGGAGTCGAAGATGGTCCAGAAGGCGCGGTCATACCCCTGGTCCACCGCCGCCCGGGCCGTCTTGCCGAGCTCCAGCTCCTCGCGGATGCGCTCGTTGATGAGCACGTTGGCATCCACCGCCACGCCCAGCGTCAGCACGAAGCCGGCGATGCCCGGCAGCGTCAGCGTGGCGTTGAAGAAGGCCAGGCCCGCCAGGATGAGCAGGCCGTTCAGCACCAGCGCGATGTCCGCGATGAGGCCGGAGCCCTTGTAGTAGATGGCCATGAAGAGGATGACCAGGCCCAAGCCCAGCACCGCGGCCAGGCCCCCCTTGCGGATGAGCTCGTCACCCAGGCTCGCGCCCACCTGACGAATCTCGCCCACCGTCACCGGCGCCGGCAGCGCGCCCGCCTTCAGCACCAGCGCCAGCGTCTGCGCCTCGCCCAGCCACTCCTCGAAGGTGCGGCCACCCATGCGGCCCATGGTGATGCGCGCCGAGCCGCCGCTGATCTTCTCGTTGATGTTCGGCGCCGTCTGGACGTTGTCGTCCAGGACGATGGCCATGCGGCGACCCACGCCGGCCTCGGTGAGGCGCTCGAACTCACGCGCGCCCGCGGGGTCGAAGGAGATGTTCACCTCCGGCTCGTTGAGCTGGCTGATGTTCGCGTCCGCGCTCGCCAGGCTCTCGCCGGTCAGCGGCACGTTCCTCTCCAGCAGGTAGGAGCGGTACGAGGTGCACTCGTTCTTCTTCACCGGGTTGGCGATGCACTCGGTGAGCACCACCCGGTTCTCCGGCACCTTGTCCTGGGTGTAGTTGATGATGGCCTCGCGCGTGGGGGCCTGGAGTTGCGGGAAGCCGCCCTCCGTGGTCAGCGTGATGTCGCTGCCCTCCGGCGGCGGGTTTGCCTGGAGCAACTGCGCGAAGAACTGCGGGTTGGAGTCATCCACCATCCGGAACTCGAGCTGCGCGGTGGTGCCCACCAGCTCCTTGGCCTGCTCCGGGTTGCTGCGGCCCGGCAGCGAAATCTGGATGGAGTCGGAGCCCAGCTTGCGCACGTCGACTTCCGCCACGCCCCACTTGTCGATGCGGCGGCGGATGACGAGCATCGCCTGGTCCACCGCTTCGGTGCGGAAGACGTTGGCCTGGCTCTCGTCCTGCACCAGCACCAGCGAGGCGCCGCTGCGGCTGACTTCCTTGAAGTCCGCGAAGGTGGCCAGGACCTCCTGCTGGATGGCGTCCATCGTCGCCGGGTCCTTGGCCGTCAGCGTGACCTCGAGCTTCTCCGGGTCCGTGTCCGCCGTCACCTCGCCCAGCTTCTTGTCATTGACGTAGTTGACAATCTGCTGAGCCCGACGCTCGGTCCGCTTCTGGAGCGCCGTCTTGGTGTCCACCCGCATCACCATGTGGATGCCACCCTGGAGGTCCAGCCCCAGGTTGAGGCGGTACTTCGCGGGGGGCGCCCACTTGGGCATCCGCTCCTCGAGCACGGCCAGGTTGTTGCGCTGGTCACGGTCGAGGACGACGAGCGAGTAGTAGGTCGGGATGAGGAACCAGATGCTGCCCAACGTCACCGCGACAATCAGTCCGAACTTCCACCACCAGCCGCGGTCCATTACTTCTCCTCCTTCTTCTTCTCGTCGGCGGCCGTCGCGGTGGCCGCGGGCGCGCCTTCCGGCACCCCGCCCTTCGCGCTGATGGCCGTCTTGAGCACGCGGATGCGCACGCCACTGGCGACCTCCAGCGTCACCGTGCGGTCCTCCACGAGGTGGATCTTCCCGAGAATGCCCCCGGAGGTGACGACCTCATCGCCCTTCTTCAGCGCCGAGAGGAGCGCACGATGCTCCTTCAGCTGCTTCTGCTGCGGGCGAATCATCACGAAGTACATGATGCCCACGAGGACGACCAGGAAGCCCAGGGTGCCCAGCGGATTGCCCCCGCCAGCCTGCGCCAGAATCAAAAAGCTCTCAGCCACACACTGCCTCGTCGGTTGAGGAAAGCTTGGGATGGGAGGCCCCCCATTTTGTCCGAGGACCGCATCCGAAAGGGGGCCCTCTTAGCAAGGGGGGCCCATGTGAGCAAGTGAACGCGGGAAGCCGAGCAATCCATCCGCCCGGTCAGCGGCCGCGGGTCCGTTCGGCCTCCTGCGCCTTGGCACGGGCGCGGAATTCCCGGGCAAAGGCGGCGAACCGGTCCTCTGCCACCGCGCGGCGGACTTCTGCCATCAGTCCCAGGAAGTAGTGGAGGTTGTGAATCGTGTTGAGCCGCATGGCCAACAGCTCCTGGGCGGCGAAGAGGTGGCGGAGGTAGGCCCTGCTGAAGTTGCGGCAGGTGTAGCAGGTGCACGCAGGGTCCACCGGCCGGGGGTCCCGGGCGTAGGCCGCGTTCCGGATGACCACCTTGCCCTCCGAGGTGAAGAGCAGGCCGTTGCGCGCGCACCGGGTGGGCAGGACGCAGTCGAACATGTCCACCCCGTGCTCCACGCAGGTGACCAGGTCCACGGGCGTCCCCACCCCCATCAGGTAGCGGGGCTTGTCGCGCGGCAGCAGCGGCGCGGAGTACGCCACGCCGTCGTGCATGGCCTCGGGCGCCTCGCCCACGGAGTAGCCGCCCAGGGCATAGCCGGGCAGGTCCACGGCGCACACCTCCTCCGCGTGGCGCTTGCGCAGGTCCTCGTGCAGGCCGCCCTGGACGATGCCGAACAGCGACGAGCGCCCCCGGCTCCACGCCTTCACGCACCGGTGCAGCCAGCGCGTGGTGCGGGCCAGCGAGGCCTCCAGGTAGGCCCGGTTCTCCGTGGAGGGCGGGCACTCGTCGAAGGCCATGATGACGTCGGCGCCCAGCGTCTCCT
The DNA here is from genome assembly GCF_050038885.1 of Pseudomyxococcus flavus. Lineage (NCBI taxonomy): Bacteria > Pseudomonadati > Myxococcota > Myxococcia > Myxococcales > Myxococcaceae > Pseudomyxococcus > Pseudomyxococcus flavus. The sequence goes on from NZ_CP143624.1 coordinate 9,495,329, forward strand.
GGATGTCGATGGAGCGCTCGGGCGTGAGGAAGTGCCGCGCGCCGTCCAGGTGCGACTGGAAGGCGGCGCCCTCCTCGGTGATCTTCCGCTTCTCCGACAGGCTGAACACCTGGAAGCCGCCGCTGTCGGTGAGCATGGGCCGGTCCCATGACACGAAGCGGTGCAGGCCGCCCATCTCCCCCACCAGCGCCTCGCCGGGGCGCAGCATCAGGTGGTACGTGTTGCCGAGGATGATCTGCGCGTCCAGCGTGAGCAGGTCGTCCGGTCCCACGCCCTTGACGCTGCCCACGGTGCCCACGGGCATGAAGATGGGCGTCTCCACGGGGCCGTGCGGCGTGTGCAGCCGCCCCCTCCGGGCCTTGGTCCCTGACGCGTCCTCGTGAAGGAGCTCGAAGCGGACCATCCCCGGCGCCACGCGCGTGTCGCCCTTCTCTCCGGACTGCTGCACTGCCTGCTGCTCATCCATCGCTTTCACTCCGACACCAGCATGGCGTCGCCGTAGCTGAAGAACCGGTAGCCCGCGCGGACCGCCTCCGCGTAGGCCTCCAGCGTGCGCTCCCGTCCGAGCAGCGCGCTCACCAGCACCACCAGCGTCGAGCGTGGCAGGTGGAAGTTGGTGAGCAGCAGGTCCACCTGGCGGAAGGCGAAGCCGGGACGGATGAAGAGGGTCGTCTCGCCCGGGCCCGCGCGCAGCCGCCCCGTCTCCGGGTCGGTGGCGGACTCCAGGGTGCGCACCACGGTGGTGCCCACCGCCACCACGCGCCGGCCCTCCGCCCGCGCCGCGTTGACGGCCCTCGCGGTGGACTCCGGCACGGTGTAGCGCTCCGGGTGCATGTGGTGCTTGTCCAGGTCGTCCTCGCGCACCGGCAGGAAGGTGCCTGGCCCCACGTCCAGCGTCACCACCGCCCGCTGCACGCCACGCGCTTCCAGGGCGGCCAGCACCTCCTTCGTGAAGTGCAGGCCCGCGGTGGGCGCGGCCACGGCGCCGGAGGCACGCGCGTAGACGGTCTGATAGCGCTCGGCGTCCGCGGCGTCCGGTTCCCGAGTGATGTAGGGCGGTAGCGGTAGGCGGCCCGCCGCATCGAGCAGCGCGGCCAGCGACGCCCCCCGTGGGGCATGGAACCGCACGCGGTACTCGCCACCTCCGAGCGCCTCCTGGATTTCCGCCTCCAGGCCGCTCGCGAACGTCACGCGCTGCCCGGGCTTGAGCCCCTTGGAGGCCTGCCCCAGGCAGATCCAATCGAGCGACTCGGGGGCCTCCCCGAGCGCCGCCGAGGTCAGCGTGTTCTGGGCCGAGGGGCGCACGACGAGCAGCTCCACCCGGCCCCCGGTGCCCGCCTTCTGCCCCAGCAGGCGCGCGGGGATGACACGGGCATCGTTGAGGACGAGCACGTCACCGGGCCGCAAGAGCTCCTGGAGGTCGGAGAACCGGCGGTGCGACCAGGCGCCGCTGGAGCGGCTGATGGTCATCAGGCGCGACGCGTCCCGCTCGGCCAGGGGGGCCTGGGCGATCTGGGATTCGGGCAGCGCGAAATCGTAGTCAGAGAGGCGGGACGACACGGGGGTGGCGCTTGTAGCAGCCCCCACGCCGTCGCGGAAAGCGCGCCGGACACGGGAGGCGTCAGTAGAGCTGCTGCAGCTCGGCCCCGGGGTAGTAGTGGGAGAGGATCTCCCGGTACTCCAGGCCCTTGTCGGCGAGCGCCTTGGCGCCCCACTGACACAGGCCCGCTCCGTGGCCATAGCCGCGACCGGTGAACACGTAACCGCGCTCGGTCCGTTCCACCTCGAAGTCCAGGCTCTTGAGCCGCGTGTAGCCGAGCTTGCGGCGCAGCTCCACCCCGTCCATGGAGGCGCCATCCCCCAGGGTGACGCGCGTCACCCGGCGCGTCTTCGTGCGCGCCGCCACCTTCAGCCCCTGTGCCGGGTGGTGCAGCGCCGCCTTGATGTCCGCGTCGGACAGGGATGCCGTCCAGCGGCTGGCGGGAAGCTTGCCGCAGGGACAATCGACGGGCTGCAGGTATGGCAGGTCGCGCTGCAGCGCATCGACGCCAGACTCGGTGCGCCCACCGCACGAGGCGTGGAAGTAGGCCTCGATGGGCGCCAGCTCATAGGTGAGGACCTGTCCCCGGGTGGCCTCGACCGCGGCGCGCGTCCTGGGGTCTTCGCGGTTGACGCCGCCGTAGACCTGGTGGAGCACGCTGCTGCCCAGGTGGAAATCGTCGCTGTAGGCGCCCAGCTTCTTCTGGAGCGCATAGGTCCGGGCGGCCACCGCCTGGGCCTTGAGTGCCTCTGCCGGAAAGGACACGGGCATCTCGCTGCCGAGCACGGCGGCGAGGTAGTCCTCGAGAGGAATGACGTTGATGAGCTGGAGCCCGTTGCGGTGCGTGCGCACCACCACGTCCCCGCGGACCTGCGCCGCGCCCGCCTTGAGCGGCTCCGTGCCGGGCGCGGGCGAATCCTCCGAGACGCCCGCGCGGAAGCGGACCGAGTCCCCCTCCACGGCCGTGCCATTGACCTCCAGCCGTCCGCCCTTGCGCTGGATGGTCGCCCGGCCGGAGGTGATGAGGGTGAAGGTCGCATCCTCGCTGTCGGGACCGAAGGCGAGCCCTCGACCACTGACCCGAACCACACTGCCGGTGTCCTCGATGGCGATGCGCAGGGTCTCCACGGCGGGCGCACTCACCGGGGCCAGCAGGAGCAGGACGAGTGCAACAGGTCGCAACATGGGTGGGAAGTCTAGAGGGGCGAGCGAGCGCCACAAGAAAACGTCCGGCGGATGGGCGAGGATGTCTCACCCGTGACGTCACCTTCGCGCCCTGACACCCCTGGCAGGTCCCCCACCGCCTCCATCACCGCGCTGCAAGCCTTGGAGCCCCGGCCCTCCGCGATGCTCATCCAGCGGCTGGTGGAGAACCGGCCTCTTGCGGCCTGCGCGATGCACTACGGCACCTCCTCCCAGGCCTTCTCCGTGCTGCTGCTGCGCGCGGCCGTCACGCTGGCGCGGCAGCGCGGGCTCCCCGCGCGAGAGCCCTCCAGCGAGGACGAAGAGGCCGCCTGGGCGAGAATGCTGACGGAGGCCCTGGAGCGTCAGGACGCGAAGTTCCCCACGGCGCTGGCCCCCGTGGTGGAGGCGTGCCGGGAGCTCCAGGCGATGGCGCCCCAAATCGCGACGGGACTCGACGCCGCGGAGCGCGACGCCCGCGCATCGCCCCATCGCCGCCGCGAGGAATGGCTGCGACGGCTCGCGGTGGTCGCGCTCCTGGCGCTGACGGCGTGGCTGTACCTGTCGAAGCCAGGAGACGCCGAGGCGCCTCGCCAACGTCCACCTGTGCACACGGGCCCGGCACGGCGCTGAGTCGGCGTGGGAACGAGGCAGCGTCCGCTGGACGCCAGGGACCGCGCACGCCTATGGGAAACGGTCATGCGCGCCTTCCCTTCCGCCCTGCGGATGCTGCTTGTCTCCGCGATGGTCGCGGGCTGTACAAAGAACGTGGCCCCTCGCGTCGCCGGCGGTGACGACGCGGCCATCGACTCACTGTCGACGCGGCTCGAGGAGCTGCGGACCCGCGAGGCGGCAACCGGTGCGTCGTGCGCGGACCGTTGCGACCTGGGGACGCGGACCTGCGAGCTGGCGGAGGAGCTGTGCGCGCTCGTGGAGCGGAACCCCGACCGCAGTGATTTGCCGCCCCGCTGCGCCCAGAGCCAGGAGCAGTGCTCCGGGGCCCGGGACAGCTGCGCGCGCTGCGACGGCTGACGGGATACGGTCCCGGTGCGCGAACGCGGCCTCCGTGATTAGATGGCACGGATTCCCCTGTCTCGAACGAGGTCTTCCCGCCATGCTCCCCCGCCCTGCCCTGTTCCTGGTCGCCTCGTGGCTCGCCGTCCCGGGCCTGGCCTTCGCCGCGGAGAGTGGCGAGTTGACGCCGGAAAAGGTGGCTGCCATCCGCCGTGACGAGGCGCAGGCGCTGGCGAAGGTCAGCGAGGAATATGGCAACCGCAGGCCCTCGGAGATGAGCACCTCGGAGCGCAGGGAGGCCATCGACAAGGAGCAGGCTGCCTCGGCCGCGGTGCTGGAGAAGCACGGCGTGTCAGCCAAGGAGTTCGCCCGCTACGAGGCGCGGATGACGCCGGAGGACAACGCGCGGGCGAAGGCGGAGGAAAAGCGGCTGGCCGACGCGGCCCAGGCCGCGAAGCAGGCACCGAAGCCGGCCGCCCAGGAGGAGGTCCACATCCAGCAGGGCTTCAGCAACGAAGACCCGGTGGAGGTCGAGACCGCCGAAGGCGCCGAGCCAGCCATCGACGTGGGCGTCCCCGCAGAGAACGTCGTCATCGAGTAGGCCGAGCGTTCCCTGCGAGCGCGGAGCTGCCTGTCAGCCCTTCCGGTATCCGTACTGCCGGGCCCGCTCCTGCCAGACACCGTCATACGGGCATGCGCAGTCGGTCTCCTCGGGCTCCGGGTACGCATAGCGCTCGCCCTTGTAGTTGCGGAACACCGTCTCCTGCGCGCCGTACTCGACGACGTAGTCCGGCTGGAGCGTCACCTTCCCACCGCCGCCGGGCAGGTCCACCGCGAGGTGAGGCACCGCGAGGCCGGTGGTGTGTCCCCGAAGCTGCTGGATGATCTCCAGTCCCTTCGAGATGGGCGTACGCAGGTGCTCGCACCCTTCGGCCACGTCCATCTGGTGCAGATAGTACGGCCGCACCCGGCTGCGCAGCAGCAGGTGTGACAGCTCCTTGATGATGCGCGCGTCGGAGTTGAGCTGCCGCATCAGCACGGCCTGGTTCTCCACCGGGACTCCGTGGTCCACCAGCCGCTCGCACGCCTCACGCGCCTCCGGCGTCACTTCCTTCGGATGGTTGAAGTGCGTGACGACGAAGACGGGCGCATAGCGCCGCAACGTCCGCGCCAGCGAATCCGTGACGCGCATGGGCAGGCACACGGGGACGCGCGTGCCAATGCGAATCATCTCCACGTGCGGAATCTCGCTCAGGGGCGCGAGCAGCTCCTCCAGCCGGGAGTCGCTGAGCATGAACGGGTCCCCACCGGAGATGAGGACATCGCGCACCTCGGGATGACGCCGGACATAGTCCACGCCGCGGCGGAGCTGCTCCTTGGAGAGCTCGGCCACCCCGCCCTGGGTGATGCGCCTCCGCGTGCAGTGCCGGCAATAGACGGAGCACGTATCCAGCGCGAGGAAGAGCACCCGGTCCGGATACTTGTGGACGATGCACTCCTCGGGACGCGTCTTGTCCTCCCCCAGCGGGTCGGCGAGCTCGCCCGGACGGATGCGCGCCTCGGCCCGGACGGGGATGGACTGCATGCGCACCGGGCAGAACGGATGCTCCGGGTCGATGAGGGACAGGTAGTACGGGCTGATACCGATGCGGAACAGCGTCGACGTCTCCTGAACGCCCGCGCGCTCATCGGGCGTCAGCGACACGTACCGCTCGAGCTGCTCCAGGCCCCGCACCGCGTGCCGCTGCTGCCAACGCCAGTCCGACCATTCCGCATCGGTGGCGTTGGGGAACAACCGCTTGCGCCCTTCGGCGCTGAGCGACGCACCACGAGTCGCCGGCTCCGGCGGGAGCCCCGCCGGAAGCACTGAGGTATCCATCACGCTGCCTTCTGCTGCTCCCGCCACCAGGCCTGGCCAGCCTCGGGGAGCTGGTCGATGGGGTCGAAGTATTCGTACTTCCGGCTGAGCGCCTCGGCATCGTTCATTTCAATGCCGGTCCGGTAGTTCTTGGTCCAGTACGAGATGCCGCGCTCGCGGTCGTACTCCGCCACCTGGTGCACCCAGCGCTTCCCGACGAAGGGCACATCACACACGATGCGCGGCGTCGCGAAGCCGGGCATGTAGCCCATGATGTCGTGCTGCAGCTTCTGCGCCTGAGCCACCGACAGCCGCCAATGCTCGCTGTTGGGGATCATGTCGCACATGTAGAAGTAGTACGGCAGGATCTTCGCGTGGTCGAGCAGCGTGAAGCACAGGTCCAGCAGGGCCTGCGGACTGTCGTTCACGCCGCGCAGCAGCACGCCCTGGTTGCGCACGTCGCGGAAGCCCATGTCCAGCAGCTTGCGAACGGCCTTGCCCACCAGCGGCGTGAGCTGCTGCGCGTGGTTGACGTGCGTGTGCAGCGCCAGGTCCACGCCGCGCTCGATGGCCTTCTTCGCCAGGCGCTCCAGGCCCTGGAGCACCGCGTCCTGGAGGAAGTGCTGCGGAATGGCCATCAGCCCCTTGCTGGCCAGGCGGATGTCCCGGATGTTCGGGATGTCCATCAGCGCGCTGACGAACGGCTCGAGCTGCTGGATGGGCAGGTTCGCGATGTCGCCACCCGACACCACCACGTCGCGCACCGTCGGCGTACGGCGCAGGTAGTCGAGCATCTGCGCGTATCGGTCCTTCGGACCAATGCCGAACTTGTGTTTGGCGACCTGGGGCACGTCATTGCCCACCAGGTCCATGCGCGTGCAGTGCCCGCAGTACTGCGGGCACGTGGGCAGCATCTCCGCCAGGACCTTCGTGGGGTAGCGGTGCGTGAGCCCCTCCACCACCCACATGTCCTGCTCATGAAGGCTGTCGCGGCTCGCCTTCGGATGGTTGGTCCATTCCGTCAGGCGGTCGGCGTACGCCGGGAGCATGTAACGACGCACCGGGTCACGCCACAGGTCCTCCACGTTCATCGTGTTGAGCATCTGCGGCGGCACGAGCAGCGACATGGTCGCCCGTTCGCGCTGGTCGCGCTCGATGCTCTCGGCCAGGTCGTCCGGAAGCAACGCTCCCAACGTGGCCTTGAGTTCCTTGAGGTTCTTGACGGTGTGCTTCCGCTGCCAGACGGAGTTCTCCCAGTCGGCGGCGGACACGTCCTTGAAGCCGGGAATCCGTCTCCAGTCGGGCTCGATGAACTCCCGGCGGAGTGGATACGAAAAAGGCTGTTCGGCGGGGCCAGCCTCAGGCTTGGCCCGGATGGGCGTCGTTTGCATGGCGCTTCACCTCTACTTGTTACGGCTCGCGGGCGAGGCGTCATAGCTCGCCAATGCCCCGCTTCGGTCAACAATCGAAGGGGGCATCGGATGCCCGCTTTCTCACTCGATGGGAACGTTGACCAACTTGGCGACGTTGTTTTCGGTGATGTCGACCACCACGGGCTTGGTCGTCTTGCCGTTGAGCTTGAAGGAAATCTTCCGCTTGCCCACCGGTAGCATCAACGGGCTGCCAAGTGTCACCGGCGTCTGGCGATTCGTCTTCTTCCCGTCGACATAGATGTCCGCGCCGGCGGGCTTTGTGCTGCAAGCGAACTTGCCCAGCACCTTGGGGGCCCTCGGCGCCCGCGGAGCAGGCGGCGGCTTCGGCGCCTTCGGTTGCTGCGGCGCATCAGCGACGACGGGGGCGGGCTCCTTGGTCATCGCGAATTCAACGGTGACCTGCTCCTTGCTGCCATCGGCCTTGAACTCGCCCGAGTACGTCTTGTAGCCGGCGAGCTTCGCGGTGAACTTGTAGGTCTTCCCCACCTCGAGGTTCGCCATGCGCGCGTCCGGGATGCGGCCGACCTGCTCCCCCTCCACGGCGATCTCCGCGCCCTTCTCGCCCTCGAAGACGGCGGCGACCTGAACGGGCTCAGGCGTCGGCTCCGCGGCGGCAGCCCCATTCTCCCCATTCGCGTTGGGTGCATCCGAAGCAGGCTGCTCGCCGCCCTGAGCGGGCTCCGTCGAGCCCGCGGCAATGACGATGCCGGAGTTCTGCGGAGCCGTCGGCGGAGGCTGCTGCTGGACGGGAGGCGGTGCTGCCTGCGGATCCGGCTCGAGCGGCAGCGAGACGACGATGCGGCTCCCCGCGACGACGGCCACCGTCTTGCCGGCGCTCTGCTGGCCTGGCGCGCTCGCGGTGACCCGGTACTGACCAGCCGGCAGAGACAACAAGGTGTTGATCTGCACGTCCTGCCCATTCACCTGGATGCGCGCGTCGGGATTGGACGGCGACACCATGAACGTGACCTCGCCCGTGGAAGGCCGGCTGAACATCACCACGCCCACGACGAGCAGCAGCACGATGGCCGCCGCGGCGGCAAACAGCACCGGCTTGGGCAGCGTCTTCAGGTTGAGGGCCGGCTTGCCCTTCGAAGGCAACTTCGTCTTCGCCTTGGGCGTGGCAGCAGGCTTCGACGGCGGAGGCGCCTCCTCGGCCACGACGGGAACCGAGCCGGTGACCTCCTCCTCCGGCTCGTTCAGGTCGTCCGGCGGAGGCGCATCTTCGCCGTAGTCGTCGTGGTCGTCGTAATGCGCACCACTGTCCTCTTCGGGCGGTTGCTCGTAGTCGGCGGGGTCCTCGGGCTCCAGATTGCGCTTCGAGCTGACGCCACGACTCGAGACGGGCGCAGGCCGGCTGCCGGTTTCCTCATCCAGCGAAGGCGAGGAACCGCGGGAGCGCGACGGCGGGGCCGACGGCGCGGGGCCAATCATCGTAGCGCCCGCGTAGGCCTCGCCATCGTCGTTGCCAATGACGACCTGGGCCTTCGGGCCGCTCTTCCGCTTGCGCGTGGACGTGTCGGGCGCGGGCGCCCGCGTGTAGTTGAAGGAAGCGGCCGTCCCGCTGTCCTGGATGGGGTTCTCCGTCCTGCCGGTGATGCTGTCATCCACCACGACGCTGCTATCGGCCACCCGGGTCTCGGGGGACATGAACGTCTGCGTGGAGTCGACAATCTGGGTCTTGTCGCCCGCGCCAACGCCCATCTCCTCGAGCTCCTCGGCCGTGGGAGGCGGAATGTAGTCCTGAACGGGCTGGGCGGGTGAGGTGGAGGCTCGACCCGCAGGCGTGCCGGTCACCACCACGGAGGGAGGCGGAGCACGCCGGGCGGCCTGCCGGTTGAATCCGGGCGCCACGGTGATGCCGGAAGCCTCGATCTGATCGGGGCGCTCGATGCCCGCGTAGCGCTCCATCTTCTCCGCCTCGCGGAGCATGTCCTCGGCGAAGGCCTCCTTCATGTAGGCCGAGAGATGCTTCGCCGAATAGATGGCGTCACCCGCCAGGAGGAACCGCATCAGGTCCTCGGCCATGTCGGACGCCCACTGGTAGCGGTCCTCGGGCTCGCGCGTGAGCGCCTTGAGGACCACCTTCTCCAGGCCTGGCGGGATGCTCGGGTTGAACTCGCTGGGGAGCGGCACGTCGGCGTTCCGCACCTTCTCCAGGGTGGAGAAGTCGGACTCACCCACGAAGAGCTTTTCGCCCGTGAGCATCTCGTACAGCAGCACGCCCACGGCGAAGATGTCGCTGCGCCGGTCGATGGGCATGCCCCGGACCTGCTCCGGGCTCATGTACCCGAACTTGCCCTTGAGGATGCCGGCCTGGGTCTTCTGGGAGCGGTTCGCCGCCTTGGCGATACCGAAGTCGATGACCTTGACCTCGCCCTCATAGGAGATGAGGACGTTCTGAGGAGAGACGTCGCGGTGGATGATGTGGAGGTCCTGCCCGCGGGCGTCCTTCTTCCGGTGCGCGTAATCCAGGCCGTCGCAGATCTTGGACGCGATGAACACCGCCTGCGCGGTGGGCATGATCTCCTTGCGCCGCCGGTAGCGCTCCAGCATGGTCCGCACATCCCGGCCGGCGACGTACTCCATCGCGATGAAGTAGGTGTCGTCGTGCTTCCCGAGCTCGTTGATGTGCACGATGTTGGCGTGGTTCAGCTGAACGCTGATCCGCGCCTCGTCGATGAACATCGTGATGAACTCTTCGTCCTCGGCCATCGTGGGGAGGATCTTCTTGATGGCCAGGATGCGCTCGAAGCCCTCGACGCCGAAGGCCTTCGCGATGAACACCTCCGCCATGCCGCCGACGTTGATGCGCTCAAGGAGCAGGTACTTCCCAAAGAGGGTCGGCTTCTTCATCTCGTGGAGCGGCCCGGCACCGGGAGGCGCGCACCGCGACAGGCGGAGCGCAGACCGGGCGGAAACCCGGACTCTAGTCGTAGCGACAACGGCGAGTCAAACATGCACCGCAGCCCGAAACCCCAACGAATCCGGGTGCTTGAGCCCTCCAAGTGCCATTCGGAGACCGCCACGGAAGCGCCACAATCCACAACGCACAGCGGCAGGCGCCACGAGCGGGTATGACACCACGCTCCATGAAACAGGCCACGTAGGGAGATGTCGCTCCCAGGCCACTTGATTTCTGGAGGGCACGGCCACGCCCGAGCCACTTCTCCGCTGAGCTCTGAGCCACCCCGGAGGTGGGCCCTGCGTTCCCAGGCCCGTGAACTGGTCAGCTGGCTGGAGTCAGGCCCGCGTCGGTAGCTG